>CAWJCH010000035.1:0-43218 GCA_963841205.1 uncultured Chloroflexia bacterium
CCCGATCTTCGACGGGCTCAGCACTGCTGTCCCGCACGCCGCCGCCATATTGCGGGTAGGTGAAGCTGTTGCCGCGGGGGCGCCCCTGGAAGGCGGATAGCTCGGCTGCTCACCCGGCTTGACCCGCCGGAAGAAGGCGTGCTAGGCCCGGTCGACCCGCAGGATGACATCCGGCAAGACCTGCGCGTTGACTTCGGCGATATCGGCAGAAGGCCGCCTTCACGTCCGGCAATTCCGCCTTCTGCCGGTAGTAGCTGACCGACACCTGGCAGCGTTCCCAGGCCGTTCTGCCCTGCTCCAGGGCCGTATTGTAGGGCGTGCGGCGGCGCCACGAGACCCGTTCCAACGCCTGTGCGTTGCTGCGGCGTGGGCCTGCGCTTGTACTTGTAGGTCTTGTAGGTCTTGTAGGTCTTGTAGGTCTTGCGCCCCGCACCGTCGCTTCCGCGCGCCTCCCCTACTTGCCCCTCTGGTTTTCCACGTACCGCTTGAGCGCCTCCGGCGTTACCCCGCCCACCGTACTCACGAAGGAGCTGTTCGTCCGCAGCGACGGCAGGCGGCGCTTCGAACGCCGGGAACTCCGCGCGCAGCGCGTGCGAGCTGTAGCCCTTGAGCAGCTTCACCAGGCGGTGGATCCCGAACTGCGGGGCACACCCGCCGAGCAGGTGCACGTGGTCGGGCAGGACCTCATCGAGCTGGAGGTCCTGCCCCACAGCACCACCTGCTCGGCCAGGATAACCGTGAGCCGCTCGTCTATCGGCGGCGTCAGCACCTTGCGCCGGTACTTGGGGCAGAACACCACGTGATACCGGCAGACGTAGACGACGCCGTTGTGGCTCCGTATCTCCCTCATACAGGCAGTAGTACATGATAGGCGGAGCAGCATCAACTACTAGTCCATCGTAGCCCTGGCGGTCATCTCGGCTTCCATCCCCCTGCCTCTGGGCAGGGGGATGAAAGCCGCGTGAATGCTAGCGGACGCACTGGCGCGATCGCGCCGTTTGCTCTACAACTTCTTCGTGTCCTTCGTGGCTGGTGCGTCGAGCGGATCTCTCATCCGCACCCACGCCCTGCGCCGACACTGTCGGCGCCGCGATCCCGCATCATCCACGTGGGGTATCACCGTCGCGACCACCGATAACAGCCCAGCGCGTCGCAGTAGCAGAGGGAGCTTTTGCGTGACAGCTTCTCCGTCGTCCAATCGTCTCAGCTTCGGCATCAAGACCGCACCACAGTTCACCACCTATGAGGCCATGCTCAGCGTCTGGCAAGAGGCGGACGCCATCCCCGTCTTCGAGCACGCGTGGCTCTTCGACCACTTCACCTCGCTCGGACCCGACCCGACCGGCGATTGCCTCGAAGGGTGGACGCTGCTGGCCGCGCTCGCCGCGCGCACGCAGCGCATCCGCCTGGGCATCATGGTGACGGGCAACACGTATCGCCACCCCGCCGTGCTGGCGAACATGGCGACCACGGTTGACATCATCTCCAACGGGCGGCTCGACTTCGGCATCGGCGCCGGCTGGAACGAGCTTGAGCACGAGTCCTACGGCATCCCGATGTATACGACGGGGGAGCGTATTCGCCGCATGGGCGAGGCCTGCGAGGTCGCGCGGCTGCTCTGGACCGAGGACCGCGCCAACTTCGACGGCAAGTATTACCAGCTCAAGGATGCGATGAGCAATCCCAAGCCGGTACAGAAGCCCTATCCGCCGATCACGATCGGCGGCGGTGGCGAGCAGTTCACGCTGCGCATCGTCGCCCAGTATGCGGACATCTGGAACTTCGCCGTGGGCCGGTCGAGACCTTCCAGCACAAGTCGGCGGTGCTCGACCAGCACTGCGCCGACGATTGGCCGCGATCCGGCGGCGATCCGGCGCTCGATCCAGGATGATGGCGAACTTTGAGGATCTCGCCGCGACGCGGGACAGCTTCGCCAGTTCATCGCGGCGGGCGCGAACCACATCATGCTCAGCATGCGCTACCCGTACCCCGAGGGCGGCGTGCAGCGCCTCGCGGATGAGATCGTGGGCCGCTGCTGGCGGAGCAGGCTACAGCGTAGACGCGGTGGGGCACGGGTGCGTCGCGCAGCTGTGGCCTGCCCGGAGCAGCCGCCGCACCCAGATCGTCAGCAGCACGGCGATCAGGGCCTGGCGGCTGCGTCGATCACGTCATGCCCGGCCAGCTCGATCAGCGGCGAGAAGATCAGCCAGTAGGTGAGCGCCCCCGCCGCCAGCGCGAGGACGTGCCGCTCGCCCCAGCCCCCGCGCCGTGACCAGCGTGCGACCGCGACGGCCACCAGCGCGACGATCGCGGCCATCGCGCCGAAGGTCAGCGCGGCGGGGAGCTTTAGCCCGGAGAAGAGGTAGAGCACGAGGATGAAGGCGAACATCGTCGCCAGCGCCGACCAGTAGACGCGGCGTGGCGTGGGAGCCGCGTTCGCGTCGGTCGGTCTGTGGACAGGCGGCGCGAGGCGCAAGCCGATGACGACGAGGATGAGCACCAGCGCGACGCCGACGAAGTACTGGGGAACCGGCGGGTGCGGGTAGCTCTGCGTCCCCTTTGGGGAAGCCCCAGACGAGCAGGCCGAGGATGGCGACGAGGCCGATCAGGACGCTGAAGAGGACGAAGCCGCGCCGCCGCAGCCAGGGACGCGCCGCGATGCGCGGGAAGGCCGCCTCGACCAGCGCGATGGGGACGCAGACGCTCATCACCGCGTGGAAGACGGTCAGCTCGAGCGCCCAGACGGCGTTGATGCCCCAGACGCGCCCGTAGACGGCGAGCGCGCCGACATTCGCGGCGTGGCTGAACCATGTGTTGACGACGAGCGCCTCCTCGAAGACGCCGTAGGCCGCGCCGAGCGTCAGCAGACTCGGCCAGCCCAGGCCGCGCCGCCGCGCCAGCTCGCGAATGAGGATCGCGCCGGAGCCGTAGAGCGCCGGCGTCCAGAAGAGCCGCGTGGGGTCGTAGACGAGATCGAGCGGCGTGGTCGAGGTCGAGAGGACTTCGCCGAAGAGCGGCGCGAGGAAGAAGAGCAGCAGCAGCGCGGGCCAGCGTCGAGGCGCCGCGCTCGTCCATGTCCGCGAGGGCGACCTGAGCGTCGTGGCGAGCGCCGAACTGACTCTGCGCCGATTCGGTGTCTCGAGGCATGGGCGCCTCCTCACTGAGCGCGTGCAGTACGCTACCTTGTCTGTGCTCATCATCTCACGCCGGAGAAGCGCAGCAAATGCTCCGCAATCAGCCATGCGCCGCGCCTTGCACCGAGGGTCTATGGTAGGGGAGAGGGGGAGATGGAGGGAGGGTTGCGTGGCAAGTATGGATCACGTGCTCGATCTGCTACGGCGCTCGGATCGGTCATTTGCGAGCACGCAGCATCGGCAACGGCGCAGTATCATCACACTTACATGCGCTACAGGTCCTTTCTATCTCGGAGGACTCATTTTCGCCGTCTTTGCCCTCATGCATGTATGGGAGGGTGGCGACTGGAGCGATTTCTGGGTGCCCTTTCTTCAAGCGGCGGTGATCAGTACCTCCATTGCCAGGGTCGCTGTCTATACCGTTGACCACTCCCCACGGCTGCAAGCCGGGGGATGCTGGGCTGACCACCGCAAACTCGGCGAACCGAGCGCGCCTTACACGGTCATGTCGTGGCCCGCAGCCACCGCCACACGCGTAGATTCCCGCAGGCCCTGCGGTAGGGAGCAAGGATGGCACGCGTGGTCGGTTGGTGTCCAAGTGTCGGGAGCGCCCGACGACGCGCGGCGCTGCATCCCCGTGGGGAAACCGAGGGGACTTCGTGACGCTTTCCTCGATAATTCGCCATTCTCATCCTCAGCCTCATCCTGGGGTTCCAGCTCATCGATCTCTCAGGGAGGCGGTGCTTGAATCATCTTGCCTTGCTGATTCAGGGCGGCCAATACATCTTGTTCGTCAACGGCCACTATATGGGCGGATTCCACGATGCCGCATATGAGGGCGCCGACTTCGGCCTCTACGCCGAGGGAGGCGATGCCTCATTCAGCAACTTCGCCGTCTATCCGCTGAACTGAGCGCGCTCACGCCACCGTCACCTCCACGGTGAAAGGGGCGGCGACGCGGCCCAGGGGCAGGCGTAGGACGCTCTCGTGGCGACGGGGCTGGGTTTCGCCGCTTTCGAGGGGCACGTCGGCGAGGCGGGCATCGGTGATGGCGGGGCGCGGGCCGTCGAGGCGGCCCGTGTAGGGCAGGTGGAGTTCGATGACCCATTCGTGGGGCTGGGCGTCGTAGGCGCCGTCGGGCTGCTCGGCAGTGAAGGTGATGCCGTGCTCGCTGCGGCGCGCGGTGAAGCGGGTGCGGCGCCATGCACCATCCGCATGGGCCTGGGTGGCGCCGTCGTCCTCGTAGAGGGTGCCTTCGGCGGTGGCGCTGGCGTCGGGGCCGAGGTAGCAGGCGAGTCTGATGGGGTCCTGCGGCTTCTCGCCGACGTATTGCAGGACGGGGCCGAGCGGGAGGATGGACCCCTCGCGGGCGAAGAGCGGTAGCACGTCCAGCGGGGAATCGACGCGGCGACGTAGGGGGCCGACGATGCGCTCGCCGGTCTGCCAGTCGACCCAGGCACCGCGCGGGAACGTGACGGAACGGGCGGGGTCGCGCTCTGCCATTACGGGGGCGCAGAGCAGGTCGCGACCCAGGAGATGCTGATCATCAATCGCGGCGAGCGATTCGTCCTCGGGGTACGAGAAGATCAGCGGGCGAGCGATGGGCGCGCCGGTGCGGCTTGATTCCTCGAAGGCGGTGTAGAGGTACGGCAGCAGGCGGTAGCGCAGCTCGATGGCATCGCGGATCAGCGCCTCGTGGGGCTGGCCGAAGACCCATGGCTCCTGCGGGGGCGTCTCCAACGCGCTGTGGTTGCGGAAGAAGGGGAAGACGGCGCCGAGCTGCGTCCAGCGCACCAGCAGGTCGCCGGTGACCCCGCCCCAGAAGCCGCCGGCATCGAAGCCGCAGAAGGGCACGCCCGCCAGTCCGAAGGCGAGGCACATGCGCGACGCGAGCCGCAGGTACTCCCATTCGCTGCGGTTGTCGCCGGTCCAGATCGCGGCGTAACGCTGTACGCCGGCGTAGCCGGAGCGCGTGAGGACGAAGGGGCGCTCGTCGGGGCGCAGGCGCAGCAAGCCCTCGCGAGTGGCCCGCGCCATCTGCGCGCCGTAGGCGTTGTGGAAAGCGGCGTGCGAGAGGGGCGCGCCGCCGGGGCCGTCCGGATGATGGACGCCATAGGTGGTGAGGCTGGTGCCGCGCGGCGTGCCGCCGTCGGGGACGAAGCGATCCGTCAGCGCGGGCTCGTTCATGTCGTCCCAGATCGCGGTGACGCCGGCGTCCAGCAGCAGGCGGTGGCGCTCGCCCCACCACGCGCGCACGTCGGCGCGGCTGAAGTCGGGGAAGGCGCTCTCGCCGGGCCAGACGACGCCGGTGAAGAGCGTGCCGTCACTGCGCCGCACGAAGTAGTCGTTGGCGAGGCCGTCGGCGAAGGTGGGATCGGTGGGATCGGCCTTCACGCCGGGGTCGGTGATCGTGACGACCTTGAAGCCCTGCGCGTTGAGGTCGTCTATCAATTGCTTGGGCTCTGGGAAGCGGCGCGGGCTGAAAGTGAAGACGCGGTAGCCGTCCATGTATTCGATGTCGAACCAGAGGTGGTCGCAGGGGATCTGGCGGGCGCGGAACTGCTCGGCGACCTCGCGCACCTTGGACTCGGGATAGTAGCTCCAGCGTGACTGGCCGTAGCCGAGCGCCCAGAGCGGTGGCAGCGGCGTATGGCCGGTCAGGTCAGCGTAGCGCGCTAGCACGGCATCGGGCGTTGGCCCGGCGAAAAGGTAGTAGGTGAGGTCACCGCTGAAGGCGCCGAAGCTGAGCACCTCCGGGCGGGTGGCGCCGGCGTCGAGGTCCGCGCGGCGGACGGTGTCGAGGAAGACGCCGTAGGCGCGCCCGTTGCGCAGGCCAAGCCAGAACGGGAAGGAACTGTACATGTTGACCGTCTCGGGGCCGTGCGGCTGCTCGGGATCGACGTTCCAGTAGACCAGCCGCTCGCCGCGCTTATCCAGCGCGGAGGTGCGCTCGCCGCCGCCGAGGATGCGCTCGCCGGGGGCCAGGCGCAGGTGGCAGCGTACCGATCCGGCGGGCAGGCTCACGTCTGGGATGTCGGTCGGCGTGTGCGGCGCGACGTAGCCCGTGCCCATGGCGGGATCGTCCTCGGCAAAAGGCTGCCCGTCGGGCCAGGACCAGCATAGGCGGAAGGGATCGAGCGCGGCTTCGAGGCGCAGCGCGGCGGTGGTCAGCAGGAGGCAACCGTTCTCGCCGATATCGGTGGCGACGAGGAAGTCGGGCCAGTCGCGTGGCTCAATGCGGTCGACGGCCCAGGAGCGCGCCGCCTCGACGCTTGGCGGTAGGTAGCGGACGCGGGCGAGGTCGGGAGCCAGGAGCGCGACGGAGACGCGGGCGCCGTCCGCCGCGGTGAAGCGCCACTCGCGCGGGGCGCCGGCGGCGGTCGTGGGCGTCACGGCACCGAGGGGCCGGTAGCCGGTCAGCACGACGTTCGAGTTCTGGGTCATTGCGCTACATCCTCCTGGCGTGTGTCGCGTCCACGCGCCCCATCCGCCTCGCCTGCGAGGATGAGGATACTACATTTGACGACTCCCCACGGCTACAGCCGGGGGATTCCTGCTTCATCGGGGCCAGCCGGGCGCGGGCGAACCCGTCCCGGTCTCACGGCCTCTCCACAGGCGGACACCGCCAGCCCGGCGGCCAACCCGTCCTTCGCGGCGTTGACCTCACGATCGTGGACACTCCCGCACGCTGGGCACGTCCACTGGCGCGTACCGAGTGAAAGGCTGGCGAGCACGTGGCCGCAAGCAACGCAGCGTTTGCTGCTCGGGGACCACTTGTCGATGGCGACGAGCGTGCGTCCATACCACTCGGCTTTGTACCCCAGGTGGCGCACGAACTCGCCCCAGCCCACATCGTGGATGGCCTTCGCCAGGGTCGGGTGCTTGACCATCGCCTTCACCTGCATGCTCTCAACGCAGGTCGTTTGGTTTTCACGGATCAGTCGCGTGGAGAGCTTGTGCAGGAAGTCCGGGCGACGGTCAGCGATGCGCGCATGCACCTGCGCCACTTTGCGACCGGCCTGCTCACGATTCTTGGAACCACGCTGCTTCTTCGCCAGGCGACGCTGGGCAGTGGCCAAGCGCTTCGCGTCCTCGGCGAAGAACGTGGGGTTGCCGATCTGCTCGCCCGTGTGCAGCACCACGACCTCGTGCAGTCCACGGTCAATGCCAACCGTGGCGTCAACTCGTGGCCGGGGCGCGCTGTCTTCTCCGACCACGAGGCTTACGAAGGAGCGCCCACTGCTATCGCGACTCACCGTCACCGTGTTGGGCGTGGCCCCTTCTGGCAATGGGCGCGACCAGCGGATGGCCAAGGGCAACGCCATCTTGGCGAGCGTCAATGCCCCGGTCTCGGCGTCCCAGCGAAACGCCGACGTGGTGTACTCCGCCGACTGCCGACCGTGTTTCGTGTGGAAGTCCGGGTACGTGGCGCGACCTTCAAAGAAATTGCGAAACGCGCGGTCAAGGTGCCGCAATGCCTGCTGCGTCGGCACGCTGGAGACCTCGTTCAGCCAGGCCGTCTCTGGTTCGCGCTTGAGCACGGTGAGCGCCGTCGAGGTCTCCGCATAGCCAACGCGCTCCGGTCGTTGGTAATAGGCGTCGGTGCGGAGTCGCGGGCCCCAATTGTAGACAGAGCGCGCCGCTCCGAAGGTCCTCGCAAGGGCTCCGGCTTGCTCGGGGGGCGGATAGAACCGATAGCGGTACGCGCGCTTCTGCCTCATGGTTACAGCGTATCACGTAGCGTGTAAGTCAGCGCACGAAAGGGGGAGGCGCTTCATCCCCCTGCCTTCGGGCAGGGGGATGAAGCGTCACTGAGTGATGATCCAGCGGCGCCTCGAGCTTGTTGTGATCGATCGCGTGGTGCTGCTCCTCTGCTCCCGGGCTTGGATTTCGAGGACAACGTGCAGATCGCCTGTGCGGTACGGGATCATATCGATTGATGATCACATGAGAGTGGGGTGTCTGCACGCATTCGCCGATCACTACCAGCGAACCGCCGGACATCGTCCGACACCCCGCGACTCCGTGAAGCGAAGGCCCCTCACCCCTCCCGGCACCCCCTCTACGGCGCGGCACGCGTTGGCGTGGGTTAGGCCGTTTCGCGACTCTCGGCGGGAGCCCGCTTCGGCAGGAGCCAGACGAGGCCGAGGCAGATCAGGACGACGGCGCCGACGACGGCGACGCTGACCGTTACGGCGTGGATGCCGCCGTAGACGACCTGCTTGAAGTAGACGGTGGTGACGACGGCGGCGCCGAGGGCGTTGGCGAGCTGCTGCACCGCACTAAATGCCCCGCTGGCGCTGCCGGTCTCCGCCTGGGCGACATCGCCGATCGCGACATCGTAGATGCTGCTGAAGTAGGCGCCCATGCCAAGCCCGAAGATGAGGAGCGCGGGCGCCGTCTGGAGCGCCACCACGGCGCTGCCGGCGATCAGCACGGTTGCGAAGATGGCGACGGCCCCTGCGAGCGAGACGACCAGCGCGGCGACGACGAGGCCGCGTCCAAGGCGCGGGATCAAGGGACGGGCAAGGAATGACGCGATGATGATGCCCACCATCATCGGGGCGAGTCCGAGCGCGGCCCGGGAGGTCGTGAGGCGAAGGTTGAGCTGGAAGAAGAGCGAGACGACATAGGCGAAGCCGTTCACGGCGGCGAAGTACGCGAGGCCGAGCAGCAGGCCGGAGGTGAATCCCTTGTTCGCGAGCAGGCTGGGGAGGATCAGCGGGTTGCTCGCGGTGCGCTGGCGGATGGCGAAGAGCAGGAACGCCACCGCCCCGGCGACGAGGCTCAGGATCGGCCCATTGGCCCAGCCGTCGGTCGAGCCCTCGATGAGGCCATAGATGAAGCCCACCATGCTGAGGCCGAGCAGGCCGGCGCCGAGGCCGTCGATCGTCACTCGCTCCGTCTGCCCGTCACGCGGGAGGAGGCGCAGCGCGGCGAGGAAGCCGATCGTGCCGAGCACGATGTTTATGAGGAAGACGGGCCGCCACGTCAGTCCGGCGAAGTCGGCGCTGATGATGTAGCCCGCGGCGATCGGCCCGAGCACGGCGGAGCCGCCCATCACGGGACCGAAGATGGTGAACGCGGCGGGGAGCTGCTCGCGCGAGAACGTGGCAAGCAGGATGCCGATGCCCTGCGGAATAAGGAGCGCCCCGAAGCCACCCTGCACGAGGCGCGCCGCGATCAGCATGGTCGGATTGAGCGAGAGGCCGCAGGCGAGGGAGGCGAGGGTGAACCCCGCGATGCCGATCAAGAAGATGCGCCGCTTGCCGTAGCGGTCGCCGAGCCGGCCCCCCACCACGAGGAGGACGCCGAGGGCGAGCGCGTAGCTGGCCCCCAGCCACTTGATGAGGGACTCACCGCCGCCGATCTCGCGGGCGATGGCGGGAGCGGCGATGGTGGTGATGGTCGAATCCATCAGGTCGAGCACGTCGGCGACGAGCACGACGGCGAGGAGGGCGATCAGGCGCGGCGTCAGCTTGGCACTGTTGTCGACCGCAAGGGTTAGCGAAGACATGGGGAGTGAGCTCCTTATCCGCGAAGGATGGAGAGAAGTGGAAGGAGCGGGGGCCAATCGGGGGCCAATCGGGGGCCAATCGGCGGCGGCTCGTATCTACGGGGTGTGGGCGCCTGCGATGCCTGCCAGGAGGGTGCGCAGGCCCCAGTCGAGGTGTTCGGGGCCGGTGCCCGAGAAGAACTCGGATCGGACGGCCACAATGTTCGGGTAGTCGTCGGCGGAGGCGCTGCGCAGCGTGGCGGCGAGGGCGTCATCCTCGAAGGGCGTCTCGGGTGACTCGCTGCGGGTGCCATGCTCCGCGGCGTTGGCGACGGCGTATTGCAGCAAGATATCGGTGCCCCACGCCGCGTCGCGTAGGGAGACGCCGCCGGCCCGCAGCAGCGCCACGATGGAATCGATCAGGCGAAGGTAGTGCGGCCCCAAGGGCCGCAGGAACAGCACGGACCGCGCGAGGCTCGGGTACTCGAAGAGCACGAAGATGTAGGCGGTGAGCAGATCGATCAACTGCTGCTGCCAGTCGGATGCCCGCGCGTCGATGCGCAGGTCTGCCGCGGCGAGCAGCTCGTCGAGGATCGCGCCATGCAGCTCCGCCACGTTGCGGACGTAGACATAGAGCGACGCCGGCCCGGTGTCGAGCTCTTGCGCCAGGCGGCGCATGGTGACCTTTTCAAGCCCCTCCGCGCGAAGGATCGTGATCGCCGTCGCGACGATACCTTCGCGGGTGAGCGCGGGCTTGGCGGGGCGCTCACGCCTGCTGATCGGGCTGCGGGATGAACTCTTCATGCCTGGAGTATATCATACATGTTCGCTACGAACAAGTACTTAACGAACATGTTCGTGAAACCATCTCCGAATACTAGCATGGAGGCCGTGCTGTCTGGGACAGCGTGGCGAGATGCCGGGCGCAATTCTCGCGAGCATCAAGGGGAGCGCGGCGCATCGAGCGTGCTGTTGGAAACGGGGAAGAGGAAATCAGCGCCTTCAGGTTGCCGCAACAGATGGGGCGGTACGGAATGGATAAAAGGAGGCGCGCTGAGATTTGCGGTCGAATCCACGCATCTGCGATACTGGTAGCGAGCCACCGGGGACTCGTCCGGTGGCACAAGGAGGCTCGAACGATTCATATGGGTAAGCTGCTTTCGTTTGTTTTTGCGTCTGTGGCGCTGGCGATGCTGGTTCTGGTGGCGCTCTCGTCCCATGCAAGCCTGCTTGACGACGCAGGGCTCGTCGTCAGCTTTGTCTTCTTCAGCGCGCTCGCGTTGGTAGCCTCGCTCGTGACGGCGGTGCGCCGCGTGGCCTGGGGCGAGCGCAATTGGCGCGTAGTGGTGCGGCTCGTGCTGCTCTTCTGGTTGCCGGTGCTGCCCGCGATGATCTATGGTCTCTCCGGGCTGCGCGAACTAGGTATCTGCTCGCGCGAGCGCCCCGCGGCCCAGCCCACGCGCGTGAGGCAGGTGGTGGTGAGCGGGCCGCCTCGACTGCCCGCCGCCGATGAGCGGGAGCGCGATTTGGTTGGTGCGGGTGACCGCGTAGGAGCCTAGGCGTGTCCAGAGTCGGGGCTGAGGATGTGGGGCGCGTCATAGCGGATCGGGGCGCGGTAGAGCGGGCGGCCATCTCCGGCGGCATCCAGCGCGCCCCGCGCTCACGTTCGCTGGTCGATCCGCTCTACGGGGCGCTGCGCGTCTCAAGCTGGGCTTCGGCGATGCTCGCCACGGCGCCCTTTCAGCGCCTGGCGGGCGTCTCACTTTCCGACGTCCCCGGCGAGCTGCTCTTCGGGCGCGCTTTCCCTTCGCGGCTCGACCATACCCTGGGCGTCTACCACCTCGCGCGGCTGGCGCGTCCGCAGGATCGCTCGTTGCACGTCGCGGCGCTGGCGCATGACCTGGGGCATGGACCCTTCTCGCACCTCTCTGAGCCGCTGATGCGCGAGCGGCTCGGCGAGGACCATGAGCAGCGCTCGGCGCGGCTGCTGGGCGAGGTGCGCTCGGCAATCGACGCGATGGACATCGCGCAACCGTCCTGGCTCAACTGGGACGATGTGGCACGGCTGATCGTTGGCCGCGAGGATGGGCGTGGCGCACTGCTCAACGGACGCCTGGACTACGACAACGCCGACAACGTCGCGCGGTTCCTGCGCGCGGGCGGGCTTGGCTTTCCCTCATACGATCCGCTGGCGCTGGCGCGCGGGCTGCGTTCGATGCCGGCCTCGGCGGCGACCGCTGCGGATCGCACGTACCTCCAAGAGGGCGTGGAGGCGGAGGCGCTCGGCTGGCTGCGCGACCGCAACATGGTGTACAGGTTCCTGCATGAAGGGCACCGGAACCTCGCCGCGCACGCGATGCTGCGCAAGGCCGTCGATCTCGGCACCTCGACCGGTATCGTTTCGGATGCCTTCTTCGATATGACGGATGTGCAGGCATTGCGATTGCTCGGGCGCGCGCTACATCGCGGGCTGGCGGGGCTGGTAGAGCGCGTACGCGCGGGCGAGGCGCGCTACCATCGCTGCGTCTGGGAGGCCGAGGCACCCGCGGCCGACGCGGCGATCCCGGCGCTCATCGTCTCGTGGCGCGAGCGGCTGCAACTGGAGGCGCATCTCGCCCTACAATCCGCCCTGCCGGCGCATGACGTGATCGTCGAGGCGATCGTGTCGCGCGCTGCGCGCAGGCTGCCGCCGGTAGCGCTGGGTAGGACCTCCGGTTTCCGCTATGTGGAGACGCCGTCCGCCGCGCCACGCGTGATCCACGTCTTCGCGGCACATGACGCGCCGCCGGATTATGTGCGGAGGCTGCGCGTCGCCGCCGAGCTGCTGCTTACGCCGCTTGGCGCACTGCCGCGCGCGGTGCAGGGGGACGAGTAGTGGCAGGGGGACGAGTAGTGGCAGGGGGACGAGTAGTGGCAGTGGCGCGACAAGGATGGTCGCTGTGGTTCGCGCTATACTGAATCTACGGGTGGGATGACCCGCGGTCTGCGACCATGGGACGTAGGCACTGCAGATGAGCGATGCGCTTGCCAGGTTGCCGCCCTCCGCGCGCGCGATGATCGAGGCGGCGGTACGCGCGCGACCGAGCGGACTCTTCACCGATGTGGATGGGACGTTGAGCGCGCTGGCGCCGACGCCGGGGACCGCCGTGCTGCTGCCGGGGGTGCGCGAGCTCTTGATCGAGGCGCGGAGTGTCTTCGCGGTGGTGGCGGCGGTCTCGGGGCGCGCGGCGACGAACCTACGCGAGATGGTCGGCGTGGAGGCGATCACGTACATCGGCAACCACGGCTTCGACCGCATCGAGCCGGACGGGACGGTCGCGGTACTGCCCGCCGCCGAGCCGTATCGAGCGGCCATCGCGTCGACGTCGGATCGGCTGGGGCGCGAGCTGATGCCGCGCTTCCCCGGCATGTTCGTCGAGCCGAAAGGCGCCACCGCGAGCATCCACACGCGCGGCACGATGGACCCACCCACCGCCGACGAGGCGGTCTACGCCGCCGCGTTGGTGGAGGCCACCGCGGTTGGCTTGCATGTGACGCGCGGCAAGTTCATCGTGGAACTGCGGCCACCGGTCGAGGTGGATAAGGGGGTAGCGGTGACGGAGGAGGTTCGCGTGCACGGCCTGCGAGGCGCGCTCTACCTCGGCGACGACCGCACCGATATCGACGCCTTTCGCGCGCTGCGACGGCTGACGCGAGAGGGCGTGTGCCAGGGCGTGGCGGTCGCCGTGCTGCACGAGGAGACGCCGCCGGGGCTGGCGGAGGAGGCGGACGTGACGCTGGCCTCCATCGCGGAGGTGCCAGAGTTCCTGCGCGCCGTCATCGCGGCGGCACCCGCGTCGTAGCGATGCGTCGCCGCGACCGTGGTTGCGATCCGCGCTGCACTACCTTGTCTAACAATTGCAGGAGGATTGCGCGATGTTGAGTGGTATGGCATAACAGTGCACAAGCGCCCAATCGAGGGGTGCTGTCCGCATGATGCGAGGAGACGGTCATGAAAGTGCTGAACGACTTCAAAGCATTCATCCTCCGAGGCAATGTCGTTGACTTAGCGGTCGCCGTGGTCATCGGCGCGGCGTTCGGTTCTGTCGTCACCGCGTTGGTAAGCGACCTGATCACGCCACTCATTGCGGCGATCGGCGGGCAGCCGGATTTCAGCGCAATCGCGTTCACGATTCATCACAGCACGTTCAAACTTGGCGTGTTCATCAACTCCATCGTCAGCTTCCTGATCATCGCCGCCGTCGTGTTCTTCCTCGTGGTGCGACCGGTCAACGCGCTGATGAACCTGCGCAAGACCGACACGCCGGTCGAGGAGACGACCCGCGAGTGCCCGTACTGCCTCAGCAAGATCCCCCGGGCCGCCAGCCGCTGCGCCTTCTGCACACAGGAGGTCCCCGCCGTCGCCTCCGCGAAGGGGCAGTAGCGCCTGCCTCACCGTGCCCGCTCAATCGGACGCGCCACAAGTACCTTGCCGCCCGCCCGAACGCGCCTGAGCCGCTACAATGCGTGGCAGGCGCGGCGGAGCGGATGGGAAGAGGTGGGCTTGTTATGATCGGTCGTCGCTCGCCGTGGCGTGGACCCTCGCGGGCGACGACGCTCTGCCTGCTGGCGCTGTTGACGGTTCTCACCGGCTGTGGTGGATCGAGCACCACGGCGACCGCCCGCGCCACCGCGACATCGCGCGCGCAACTGTCTGTGATCGCGGCACCCTCGATGCTCACGCCCTACCACGTTTATGTGACGGACCTCGTGACGGGCGATCTGGCGCTTTTCAACGGCTACACTTTCCATGTGGCCGAGAGCGTACATGGGCTGGGCCTCTCTACCGACGGCAAGACGCTCTATGTCACCAACGTCGCCGGCAACGCACTCGACGCTATCCCCACCGGCATGGGCACACCGGCGGTGGCGCACGCGGCGGGCGTCGGGACGCAGCCGGTGCATGTCGTTAGCTCGCGCGACGGCGCGACGCTCTTCGTGACCAACTTCGCGGGCCAGTCGGTCAGCGTGATCAGCACGGCGACGTGGTCGCGCGTGAAGAACATCACGGTACCGGCTAGCCCGCACGGCATTGCGCTCTCGCCGGATGGCACGTACGCTTACGTGGCCTGCTACGGTGGCGCTGCGGTCGCGGTGATCGACGTTGCCTCCGCGTCGCTCGCCGCGACGATACCGATTCCCGGCTCGGAGCCATACGGCATCGCCATAGGTGCCGACGGGCGCTACGCCTACGTCACGGACAACTTCGCCAACCGCCTCGACGTGATCGATACCGCCAGCCGGATGGTGGTGGGCTCAGTCGGCGTCGGCCAGCGTCCGGCGCTGATCGCGCGCTCGCCCGACGGCAAGACGCTCTACGTCACGGACGGCGCCTCGGCAGGCGTCCACGTGCTCGATATCGGCGCCGACCCGGCGAAGCCCACCGTGCGGACTATCGTGCCGACGCAGGGCTATCCGCATGGCGTGGCGGTGACGCCCGATGGGCGCTACGTGGTGGTGGCGAACACCGTCAGCCGCAACCTCTCGGTGATCGACACTGCCACCGACCGCGTCGTCGCGACGATCCAGTCGTCCTCGCTGCAATATCCCAACGACGTGCTGATCACGGCGTAAGTAGTGCAGACAATCGCCGTAATCGTGGAATGGAGGAGCACACCCGTGGTCACCTTGCGTCCGATGACCGAGGCCGAGTTCGCGCCGTATATCGCTCATCTGCGGGAAGATTATGCCCAGGAGCGCGCGATGAGCAGCGAGACACCGATTGAGGAGGAGCGCGAGATCTCGAACAAACAGATCGACGGGCTCATCCCGCAGGGGCTCGCGACGCCGGACCATTATTTCTGGACGGTGGCGGATGAGGGCGGCACGGGCATCGGCTCGCTCTGGGTCTTCGTCGAGCCGGCGAAGGGTCGCGCGTTCATCTACGACATTGCTCTTGCCGAGGAACAGCGCGGCAAGGGCTACGGGCGACAGACGCTCCAGGTGTTGGAATCTACGCTGCGCCCGATGGGCGTGCGGCGCATCGCGCTCAACGTCTTCGGCAAGAACACCGTCGCGCGTCACCTCTACGACACCGCTGGCTACTACGTCGTGGCGACCTCGATGCAGAAGGACATCTAACCGCGACGTCCAAAGAATCGGCGGACAGAATCGGCGGACGGAAAGCGAGACGGGGCAGACTCCGTGATGGAATCTGCCCCGTGCTACCGTGCCGAGCGTGATCGAACGAGCCTACGCCTGCGCGGTGGCAGCGGGAGCGGCGACCTGCGCTGGCTCGAAAACCTCGGAGTCGATCTCGATCTTGATGGTGTCGCCGACCAGCCAGCCGCCAGCCTCAAGCGCGACGTTCCAGTTCAGCTCGAACTCCTTGCGGTTGATCGTGGTGGTGATGGTGAATCCGGCGCGGCGCTGGCCCTGCATGTCGCGGCTCTCACCCTCGAAGGTGACGTTCAGCGGCACTTCGCGCGTGATGTTCTTCAAGGTGAGGTCGCCAGTGACGCGATACTTCTCGTCGCTGAGCTTCTCGACCTTGGTGCTCTTGTAGGTGATGCTGGGGTACTTCTCCACGTCGAAGAAGTCCGCCGACTTGAGGTGGCCGTCGCGACGTGGGTCGTTGGTGGAGACGCTAGCGGCGTCGATGGTGACGTCGACGTGAGAGTCGGCGGGATTCGGCTCATTGAGGTCCACCACACCGTCGAATGACTCGAAGCGACCGCGGACGGTGGAAACCATCATGTGCTTCGCGGAAAACCCGATGCTCGTGTGTGACTTGTCAAATTCCCAGGCCATGAAATGCTCCTCTTCTCGCGGGTGGTACAGTGGTTTACCGCTAAACTTGTACGGCGCGAAGTAACTGCAAAATGTATAGCATGGGCGGTGAGCGCTGTCAAGGGTAAGGGTTTATTCGTAAACTTATTCGTCCGGGTGGGCGGAGCGAACGCCGTAACCGTCCAGTTTTTCGAGGATATCGTGTACCGCGAGGATCTCCTCGGCGTTGACGGTATGGCCCATGCCGCGATACAGCTTCACCATCACCTCTGCGCCCAGCCGTTGATAGACCTCGCCGCTCAACCGCACGCGCTCGGCAGGAATGTGCGGGTCGACGTCGCTGCATCCTAGGAAGGCAGGCGTGCCCGCTAGCGAGCCAGGATAGTCGCGTGATGCGTCGTCCGGCCCGATCAGCCCACCGCTCAGCGCCACCACGCCGCCGTAGCGTTGCGCATGGCGTGCGGCATACTCCAGCGTGAGGCAGGCGCCCTGCGAGAAGCCGAGGACGATCACGTGGTCGAGCGGGACGCCGGCCTTGGTGATCGTGGCGAGCGAGGCGTCAACCACATCGAGCGCCGACGAGAGCCACGGCTCGTTCTGCGCGAACGGCGCGGTGAAGCGCTGCGGATACCAGGTCCAGTCCTTGGCCTGCGGCGCGACGAGGGCGACCCCCGGCTTGGCCCACTCCTCGCCGAGCGAGAGGATATCCGCCGCGCCGGCGCCGCGCCCGTGCAGCAGCACGAAGGCCACGCGCGCCGACGCCAGTGGCTCGCCCGCCAAGAACAGGGGCTGGCCGGCGTGGGGTCCGGTGACTTCGAGGGACGTTAGCTCCATGATGATCTCGTTTCGTCTTGTGATTGCACATCGCGCGGGAATTAGGCGGTCGGCCCGGTATAGGCGGCCACAGTGAGCGGCTCCAGCGACGAGCTGATTGCGCTTCGCTGCGACTCCAGCCAGGGCGGCAGCTTGAGCGACGTGCCGAGCGCCGACGCGTCCTCATCCACCGCGAAGCCAGGGCCGAGCGTGGCAAGCTCGACGATGTGCCCGTCCGGGTCGTTGGTGTAGATACTCTTGAAGTAGACGCGGTCTAGCACGGGCGAGACGCGAATGCCCGCCGCGACGATCTTCTCGCGCCACTCCAACTGTACGGCGTCGTCGGCGACGGCGAGCGCGAAGTGGTGCGTCTGCCCGGCGCCCATGCGCATGCGCTGCTCTTTGGCGGGATCGCGCTCGAAGTAGGTGATCAGCGTGCCGGGGCGACCGTCGCCGACGCCCCAGTACCAGTGCGCCGAGGTGGGGTCGTCGAAGTTGCTGGTCTTTTTGACGCGGCGCATGCCGAGCAGGTCCCCGAAGAACGCTTGCGTGCGATCGATGCTCGCGCCGATGGCGGTGATGTGGTGCATGCCCGCTTCGAGCGTCATGGACGGCACGATCTCGGGCACCGGCTCCGGCCAGGTCTCGGCGGCGATGCGTGCCTCATCGCGGTTGCGGATCAGCATCTCCGCTGGCGGAGCGCGAAAGGCCTCGCCGAGGTGGTCGGGCTCCTCATCGATCGCCCAGCCGGGGCCGACGGTGGCGATCTCGAGGATGGTGCCGTCGGGGTCGTGGAAGTAGATCGAGGTGAAGTAGTGGCGATCCAACGGTCCTTCGACCGCGATACCGAGATCGGTGAGGCGTCGCTTCCATTGCAGCAGGCCGTCGCGATCCGCCACCTGCATGGCGAAGTGGTGCGTGCCGCCGATGCCGGGCTGCCCCTTCGCCGCGCCGCGCCACTCGAAGAAGGTGATCACCGAGCCGGGGCGCCCCTCGGCGTTGCCGAAGTAGAGGTGATAGCTGCCGGGATCGTCGAAGTTCACGGTCTGCTTGATCAAGCGGCGGCCGAGCACGCGGGTATAGAAGTCCAGCGTGCGCTGGGCGTCGGCGCTGACAATGGTGATGTGGTGCAAGCCGAGGATGCTCATGCGCACCTCCTTCTTTCCTTCAGGCGGGGTTGGCGCTTGCCGCCGAGTAGATCTCGTCGAGGAAGCGGCTCGGCACGCGGGCGAGCAGCCTCGTAGCGAGGAAGCCCGCTCGCGCTGCGAGCTGTTCCCAGGTGGGATACGACATCGGATAGGGGACCCACATATTGCCGCGATCGGCATTGTACTCCACGAGCAGCAGGCGGCCAGCAGGCTTGAGGTAGCGCCGCACCAGCGCCAGCACGGGCGCCTTCTCGCGGACGAAGTGCAGCGAGTTCGCCATGACGAGGCCGTCGAGTGGCGGCAGAACGAGCGGTTTGGTGAAGTCCGCGACGCGATACTCGACCGTCACGGCGGGGAAGCGCGCCCGCATCGCGCGCTCCTGCTCGCCGAGTGCGCGGCGATCCTTGTCGATGGAGTAGATTGTCGCGGTCGGCCCCAGCAGATCGGCGAGCGCGAGGGTGAATGCGCCACTGCCGGAGCCGAGGTCTGCCCAGACGCCGCCGCGCTCCGTGACGCCGCTTTGGAGCAGGCGCACATGAATCGTCATGCTGCATGCGTTCTCCCCATCCCGCGCCAGGATCGCCCGCAAGCCACTGCTCCGACCCTAGGCTGACGCGCAGCCGGACTCGTCGGGCGGCGTGGCGTCATCGGCGGGCGCCAGCACGATCGGCGGCTCCGGACGCGCGTCGAGCCCACGGTCGACCTTGCGCAGCAGGGCGGAAAGCTGCGCCTGCTCCGTCCTGGTCAGCGGCTCCAGGATGCGCGCGATCTCATCCTCCTGGCTCGGCACGGCGAGGTGGAAGAGCGAGCGCCCTGCCTCGGTGAGGTAGAGGCGGTTGGCGCGGCCATCCTGTCGGCGCGTCAGCAGCCCGCCACTGGTCATGCGGTCGAGGAGCTGCGTGACGTTGCCCTTGGTGACGAGCAGCTTATCGGCAAGCTCCTGCTGGGTGATGCCCTCGGCGGCGCCGAGCTGCGCCAGCACGTCGAACTGCGCCAGGCTGAGATCGTAGCAGCGCAGGTTCGCCAGCAGGCGGCGCTCCGCCTTGTGGTAGAAGCGGACGAGGCGCAGCCACGTCGCGGCGGATTGCTGCATGCTACTACCTCCTGTCGTTCACGACATCGCGTAGCATGTCATAAGTTGCATTAGTTTAGCACTAAACCGGCGTGAACGCAAGCGTGCAGGGTCTTAGCAGTTGCGAGCATAGCACAATGCGCCAGCGCGGCGGCTGGCGCATTCGGGAGCGGCGGGCTGGCGATCCTAATAGAAGGTGATGTCGTCGGCGAGGAAGCGCGTCCAGAGGAGGACGATGCCCAAACCGCCCATCAGCGTGAAGAAGGCGACGGCGCCGCGCGTGCCCTCGTCATAGTGCGCCGTGTCGCGGAAGCCGAAGAAGAAGGCGATGGCGAGCCAGACGATGGTGGCCGAGACGGCGAGGCCGAGCTTCGTCGATTCGGTGGAGGCGCGCCAGAAGAGCTGCACGAAAAACCAGGCGAGGGCGATGCCGCCGATGACGGCGTAGCGGATGAATCCGGCCTGCGCGTCGTCGAACGGCGTGTTGGGGTTCTTCAGGCCGAGGTTCTGGATCTGGAGGAAGGGCACGACGAAGGCGAGGACGAAACACAGCGCCAGCGCCGCGCTTACCAGCGGCTTCGCGCTACGGGTCGGCGTCATGGGGCTGCGGTCCTTTCCGAGGTCGAAGGGAGAAGGCGCCGAGGCGGCGTACGCTGCTCGTCAGGGTTGATGCAATGATTGCAAGGCCAAGATGGTGCCGCCGCGCGCATCTCCACGCGCATACCGGCATTGATCTATTGTAGCGACGGTCGCCGCATCGCGCAAGCTAGTCCTGCGTCGGGTCGCTGTCGCCGCTGGGGCTCTCGTTATCGGGCTCGTCAGGAGTGTCGTCATCATCCCAGTCGTCGCCGTGGGCGCGCTTGAGGTACGGCACGATCATCTCCTCGACGCTTTCCAGCGACATGGGGAGTTGTTGCTCGCTTCTCGCCACCGGCGACCCAAACATCGAGTTTCCCAGGCGTAAGGCCCATTGCCACCGCCGAGGTTGGCGACTGACGACCGCCTCGGGATTGGCGACGCGCAGGACGAGCGTAGCGCCGCGGGGACCACGACTTCGCGCTCCCTTGCGCCCACGATGTACATGCCGATGATCTCGCGCCAGCGCACAAGCGTCATCTTGCGAATATGGATCCCCGCATCGCTGAGGGTGAAGAGCGGCTGCGGGCGGATAAGTGGGTGGATGCTGATGAGTATGGCGAGGAGGCAGAAGGCGCATGCCATAGCACTGAGTACGACCACTCCTTGCGCGTCATCTACCATCGGCTGCTTGTATGCATAGAGGCCAGGGCCGCCACATGCGGCGAGCGCGACTATACCTACCAAGAGAAATTGGATGAGCCGCTTCTTCGAGGGGTATACACGTATCGCGTTCATCTCGTCCTGGTCATCTGGTGAAAACGGCTGACTGGCCTCGATGGCAAGCTCGGACGGCACGGGAAATAGCCTGCGTAGGGCGCGCATTTGGAGCACCGTTGCTGCCACTAAGATGGCAGTTACCGAGAGGCTATACACAATCACCACGCCGCCGCCCCACCCGCTCAATGTGCCGAAGAGTAATAAGACAGCGAGGCCGAGCAATGCCGCCCCAGCGGGGAGCCATCGCAGGCGCTTGGGGGTGCGCCAACACACCGCTGATGATGGCGATCAGCGCACCAGCACCTGCGAGGGGCAGTTCCAGGTCGCGGGCGTTTGTCTCCACATAGATGCCGATGACCATGACGATCAGAGCGGCCACCAGATAGCCGAGATAGGTGAGTGCTGCGCGAGCAATCCTCCGTAGTCTGGATCGCCCCATCGCTACCTCCCGCCTGTCAGGCCAGCCCACGCAGCCGGCGCAAGTCTATCGCAACTCGCCGCTGCCGCCAAGCATGGGAGCATGCTTCGCCCAACGTCGCCTCCGAAGTGCCATGACGCCGCCGACGATCAGCGCGGTGCCGCCGACGAGCGCCGCGAAGGTCCACAGGTAGGCGGTGCCGTAGGAGACGTGCGTGAGGCCGAGGCCGAAGAGCGGGAAGATCACGATCATGATGGCGCTGAAGAGGCCGGTCTCCAGCGAGAGCACCGTTGCGCGCTGCTCCTCAGGGCTGCGCTCGTTGAGATACGTGCTGATCGCCGGGTAGAGCACCGCGTCGCCCACTTGCAGCAGCACGACGAAGCCGACCAGCGCCAGCAGCCGTTGCCCCGACGCTAGCCCCAGCAGCCCCGCCGCCTCCAGCGCCACGAAGACGCCGAGCACGGCGCGGCGCGGCAGCCACCGCAGGATGCGCGGGGCCAGTGCGGCGAACGAGGCCGCCGGCACGACGGTGGCGGCGACGATGATGCCGACGGCGGCGATGGTGAAGCCCAGCCCGTTGAAGTAGAGCTGCGAATAGTAGCCGGTGGTGGTCAGCACGCCGGAGGTCAGCCCTGAGAGCAGCAGCAGCCCCAGCAGCACGGGATCGGCGCGCACCGCCACTGCACCCGCGCGCAGATGCGCCAGCGGATGGGGACGCCGCACACGCGTGCCCTCGCGCTTCGGCTCTGGCAGCAGCAGGAGCGCGGGGATGCCCAGCGCGACCGCCGTGCCAGTCGCCAGGAAAGGCAGCACGGCATTGACGCCCGCGAGGAAACCGCCCGACGCGGTGCCAATCGTCGATGCGAAGAGCGTCAGGACGAACATGCGGCTGAAGACGCGGCTGTACCACGCGGACTGCTCCGGTGCACCGGAGCGCTCGGCGAGGGTCCAGAGTAGCGCACTATCCGCGCCGCCACGGAAGGCGAAGGCCAGCCCTTGCAGTCCGAAGGCGAGTGCCAGGGTTGGCGGCGAGGGAAAGAGGTAGAGCAGCATCGCGAACGCGCCGATCGCGCAGGAGACGATCAGGCTGGCGCGCCGCCCGACGAGATCGGCGAAGATGCCGGTCGGGATCTCGGCGACGAACTTGGCGACGTGGAAGCAGGTCTCGAAGAGGCCGATGGCGAAGGGATTGTAGCCGCGCGCGGCGAGGTAGAGCACCCACACGGCCTGCGAGAACGTGGTGTTGGTGGCGACGGTGTAGAGGCCGAAGGCGAGCAGCCAGCGCCGCTGCGTCGCGCGTGCCTCCGTGGTGGACGTCGGCGTGTCGGAGGTTGGGGAGGATGTGGCGGATTCGGCGAGCGTCGCGGCGGCAAAGCTCTCGGCGGCGATCTCTTCGGACTGCGAGGGGAACATGGGAACCGGCGCTTTCTCTTCAGGCGTTCGGCGCACGTTAAGCGCGAATGCGGATCGTGAATCGAAGAGATACCCGGCGAGGCGAAAGGGGAGGATGCTGACGAGCGGAGCGGCGGAGGATCAGCGAGCGCCATGCCCGAACGGATGCACGAGTAGGTTCCCTCGGCGTGAGCATGCGGCGCTCTTACGTCCTCGCCGCGTAAGCGATGTGCGCCGGGCTTACGCGGCTGACGTGCTTGAACCGAGGTCCATGTAGGGGTTGTGGTAGGCCTTGGGCGCGCGAACGGTGTTGCGCGGGCCAGTCTGATTGGTGGTGTTCATGTCACAGGCGAGGATAACACGGGCTTGGCGCGGGCGTCAAGCGAGTCTGATGTGATCGCGGGGGTGTTCCACGGTCGCGTGTGGCCGGCAAGGTGCCACCGGTTCCTCATGGGGCAACCGGGTCGCTCGGCGTCGCCCGTTGGGTGACTTTGTCACACGTAGGCCTGCCGCTTGACAGCATCGGCGAGGCATGATATACACGAAAGTGGGGCTGCCCACCGCGGGCTCCGCTTCATCCTCGTGACTGCTTCCACTACCAGGGAGCGCCGCCCCTCCTCGCGACACCTCAACACGCAACCTCCGCCCTCCAACGTGCCCATTCGTCGCCGCGCCGCCGAATGCAGCCGTCTACCACGTCGCCGCGACGTTTTCTTCGCGAGCACCCCTCTATCCACCCTCCTTTTCTCACCCCACCTCATCTTGCACCGCATCGAAAGGAGCCCGGCGCAACCAGTGCGCTCGCTTGCCCTCCCCGCGAGCCGCTCTTCCCCGTGGAAGCGCCGACCGACGAACCATGCATATCACCGAGCTAGAGACCAAATCCTTGCCCGAATTGCGCGACATTGCGCGCGAGCTTGAGCTGCCCGGCTATGGTGCTCTCGATAAGAATGACCTGATCTTCTCTCTGCTGCAGGCCGATACCGAACGGCAGGGCGTTCAATTCGGCGGCGGCATTCTCGAAATTGTCGAAGAAGGTTTCGGCTTTCTGCGCGGCGAGCGCCTCCGACCCGGCCCCAACGACGTTTACGTCTCGCAGACGCAGATCCGGCGATTCGGCCTGCGCACCGGCGACAGCGTCTCCGGCCAGGTGCGGCCGCCGAAGGAGACCGAGAAGTTCTTCAGCCTGCTGCGCGTGGAGGCGGTGAACGGCATTGACCCGGAGGCCGCGAAGCGGCGCCCCAACTTCGAGAGCCTGACGCCGGTCTTCCCCGACCGTATGTATCGCCTGGAGACCGACGCGCAGAACCTCTCGACGCGGCTGATCGACCTGATCGCGCCGATCGGGCGCGGCCAGCGCGGCCTGATCGTCGCGCCGCCGAAGGCCGGCAAGACGCTGCTGCTGAAGGCCATCGCCAACGCCATCACAGCGAACTATCCCGATGCGACGCTGATGATGGCGCTGATCGGCGAGCGCCCAGAGGAAGTAACCGACATGCGGCGCGGCGTGCACGCCGAGATCTTCAGCTCTACCTTCGACGAGCCGGCGGAGGCGCACACACACATCGCCGAGATGGCGTTAGAGCGCGCCAAGCGGTTGGTCGAGGCCGGGCGCGACGTCGTGCTGCTGCTGGACAGCATCACGCGACTGACCCGCGCCTACAACCTGGCGATCTCGCCGAGCGGCCGCACGCTCTCCGGCGGTCTCGACCCGGCGGCAATCAACCCGGCGCGGCGCTTCATCGGCGGCGCGCGCAACGTCGAGGAGGGCGGCAGCCTCACCATCATCGCCACGGTGCTGGTGGACACCAACAGCCGTATGGACGACGTGATCTACGAAGAGTTCAAGGGCACCGGCAACATGGAGCTGACGCTGGACCGCAAGCTTTCCGAGCGCCGCGTCTTCCCCGCCATCGACGTCACGCGCTCCAGCACGCGCCGCGAGGAGCTGCTACTGGACGAGAAGACGCTGCGCGCGGTGGTGGCGCTGCGCCGCATGTTCGCTGCCCTGGCCGAGCAGGATAAAGACAACGTCGAGACGCTCGACCGCCTGATGGGCCAGATCCGCAAGACGAACAGCAACGACGAGTTCGTCGAGACGCTGGCGAAAAGCATGGCCTAACGCCGGCCTGCCCCGTCGCCACGATCATCTCGCGGCGAGGTGGAACGGGTCGTGCAGGTAGCAGACTCCCTGAATGCGAGTGCGGCGGCATAGGCCACCTCGCGGGCGGGGAGGGATGGAAATGAGTGTCGCTGGTCGTCGCGCGTCACATGCCCCATCGGGAGCGGAGGCGCGGCCTGCATTCGCCTGGGCGCGCCTGCGGGCACTTGCCGCGAGCGTAGCCCCGGCGGCCGTGGTAGGCTGCCTGCTCATCGTGTTGGCGGCGGTCTACTACGTGCGCTTCGACTTCGGTGACCGGTATTGGGGCGGTCACGCCGCACCTTCTGCCGTGCCGCTCACGTTGGCTTTCAACGATCTCGGCTATAAATGGGCGACCATCGCCGACGACGCGGGCGAGGCGGTCCCACTCTCCGGCTATGACGGACAGTTCTACTACTACATGGCGCGCCACCCCAGCGTCATTCTGCGCTGCGCGGAGGTTTCCGCGCCGCACTGTGCCATCGACGCCTCGCCGCTTCGGGAGGAGCGCATCCTCTACCCAATGACGGCGCGCCTACTGACCGGCGGCAGCCCCCACGGGCTGCACCTCGCGCTCTTCCTGATCGACTTCATCGCGATCCTACTCACCGTCGTCCTCGTCGGCATTCTGTGCGTGGAGGCAGGCGCCTCGCGCTGGCTTGCCGTCGCCGCGGGTATCTTCATCGGCGAGGTGCAGGGGCTCTTGCGCGATCTGGCGGACCCGTATGCTGTCTTCTGGACGGTGCTGGCGGTCTACCTGCTCCGCAAGAATCGCCCGCTGCTGACGGGGCTCGCCGTGGCGGCGGCGATGCTGACGCGCGAGCAGCTTGTGCTCGTTCTTCCGCTGCTGGGGCTGTCGTGGCTTGCGCAACGGCGCTGGGGCGCGCTCGCGATATTCCTGACGGCGGCGCTCGTCCCGTTCATGGCGTGGCAGACGGCGCTCTTCGCCATCTATCATCGCTTCGGCTTCACGGGCAGCGTGGCGACGACGCGCGGCCTGCGTTGGCCGTTCATGGCGCTGCTCGAGCATCCCAATGGGCCGGAGTTCACCCAGACGATCCTCTTCGTCGTGGTGCCGCTGCTCGCCGCCGTGCTCGTCGCCATCCTGTGGATGCGCCGCAATGGTCTGCGCGCGATCTTGCGCGATCCCGTCCCGCTGGTCGTCGTGCTCTACTGCCTGCTCGTCAGCTTGACGGCCTACGCCGAGTGGGCCGATACGTGGGCCTCGGCGCGCCTCATCGCGCCCGCCGCGATCCTCGCGCTGATCCTCGCCACCTCGCTCGCCCCGCGCGTCCGCAACGCCTTTGCCGCGCTGCTGGGCGCGACCGCGCTGGCGATGTTTTTCGTCGTCCCAGTGCTGTATTGAGCATGGGCGCGCGTCGCCCGCGACGGTGTGGGGCATGCCGCGTCCAGCTTGATGGTCGCGGATGCGGAGCGGATTGAAGTACGCGTGACCCTACGCTGGCACTTCAGTGCCGCGATCCCCTTGCTCGGCCAGCGCTTCGAGCATGGCGGCTGAGGGGACGAAGAACGTCGTACCCGTGACGGCGGTCGAGAAGTCGAGGATGCGGTCGTATGCGTCGAGCGGATCGCCAAAAAACATGTTGCGCAGCATGCGCTCGATAACGGTCAGATCACGCGCGTAGCCGATGAAATACGTGCCGAACTCACCCTGGCCTGGCCGCCCGAATGGCATGTTGTCGCGCAAGATCTTGCGCTCGTCACCATCCGCGTCGACGATGGTATTGAGGCTCTTGTGCGACTTCCGCCCGTCCCCGTCGTCGAGCTCGACGTTGTCCGCCTTGGTGCGCCCGATGATGGCCTCCTGCTCTGCCACCGAGAGGGCATTCCACGCTGCAAGATTGTGCAGGTATTTCTGCACGACGACGTATGAGCCGCCCGCAAAATCGGCATCTTCGTCGCCGATGACCGAGGACTCGTACATCAGCTGCCCTGTCGGATTTTCCGTGCCGTCCACGAATCCCAGCAGGTCACGCGCGTCGAAGTACCGAAACCCTTGCACCTCATCCACGACCGTGACGTCATCGCCCAGTGCGTTAAGCAGCAGCTTTTCGAGCTCGAAGCAGAAGTCGCTTCGCTCGGCGCGAATGTGAAAGAGCAGGTCGCCCGGCGTTGCCACCGCCGTGTGCGCCGGCCCGCGCACCTCCACGAACTCGTGCAGCCGTGCCGGTCGTTTTGCGGGCCCCAGCCGGTCGAACGCAGCACTGCCGATGCCGACGTTGCACGAGAGGTGCGCGCCCAAGTCGCGGAAGCCCACCGTGCGCACGAGGCCACCGATCCCCGCGATGACGCCGCGCACGCGCGCCATCGCCTCGTCGCCCGCCGCGATCGTCACCACCAGGAATACCGCCGCGCTCGACAGCGGCGCGTCCACGCTCTGCGGCTCGATCGTGACCCTATCCCGATTCGCGCTCGACATGAGTCCCACATCCTTCCCACCCGTCCTCACGAGGCACGCCTCCGCACCTCGCGGCCTCTCCGCATCGTACACCACAGCATTGGCCGCGCGCTTCCCTATCACCGTGAGCTCATGAGCCGCCAATCCGCAAGGCATGCTCGATCCAACCCGTTAGCGCAAAGTAGCCGAAGTACACCGCCACTCACGTGAGAAAAGCGACGAGCGTGACCACCCAACCGCGTGTGAACCGGTAAGCCCCGACGGCGAGAGCGCTGGGGGCGAGATAAACCGCAACATAGTAGCTTGGAACCCCCTGAACCCAGCCGAGACCACTCCGAAGCTCGGCGAGAAATGAGAAATCGTGGAGGCTCGGCTGCAGAATCGGGTTCAGGATGACAAACCAAAGCCCCGCGACGGCGATCGGCACTTGTACGAGCGCCCAGGGACGGAGGATCTGCTCGAGGCGACGCCGGAATGATCCATAGCCGAAGGCGCTGACGAGCGCGGCTACGGACAGGACGATAGTAACGAACTCTGTGACAACTCCCCCGGATCAATCCGGGGGCTTCTAGGCCTGCGCCAGGGATTGTTGCCCCAATCCCAACGAGTGTCTCGCGAGCCGTAGGATAGTCCGGGCGGCGTTCAGGTCGCGGTCGAACACCAGCCCGCACCAGGGGCGGTGGGACGGTCGATCGGCCGGGGTGAGCGTTTGCCGATCTCCACAGCCGGAGCAATCCTGCGACGTCTACGCGGGGTTCACGGCGACCTACCTCCGACCGGCCCATGCTGCCTCGGAGGAGAGGAGGTCCGCGAACCGGGTCCACGCCGCGTCATGGAGGCTCTTGGCGAGCCGATGGTCGTGCACCATCCGGTTGACCGACAGGTCCTCGACGGCGAGCAGGTCGCACGGATTGACGAGGCGGCGGCCGTGCTGGTGGGCGAAGGCGCCGCGCCGCCACGCGAGGCGCTCCTGCACGCGGGCCACCACCCGGCGGCGCTCGCCGCGCGCGGGCGCGCCCTTTGCCTCTCGACTCAAGCGTCGCGGCGCCCCGGCCAAGGCGTGCTCGTCGCGGCGGAAGAAGCGCGGGTTCGCGATGGGTTCACCCGGCGTCGGCATGGCAACGGTCTTCAGGCCCACGTCAAGGCCAACGGGTCGCCCGGTCTCGGGCCATGGCGCAGGCTCGGCACACGCGCACCGGAGCAGGTGACGGGCCACTTGCCGGTGCTGCCGCGGCGGCTCGTCGCCGTCTTGGGCCTGCCTTCCAGGGGACGCTGAAAGACCAGTTGGAGGCGTCCGACGGTCATCCGACGGTCATCCGACGGTCATCCGACGGTCATCCGACGGTCATGGTCATCGCGCAGACCCGTTTGCGCTCCGCATCCAGCGTGCCGCCCACCGGCACTTGGGGGAAGGTGCGGCTCTCGTAGCGCCCCGCGCCCCGGCAGCGCGGAGCGCCCGGCGCTGGCTCACCCGCCTGCACGCGGCGGAAGAACGCCTGGAAGGCCAGATCAAGGCGGACCGCGACGTCCTCGCGACGTCCTCGCGACGTCCTCGCGACGTCCTCGCGACGTCCTCGCGACGTCCTGCAGCACCGGCGACTGCCCCCCCGCCAGCGTGGGCCGCTCGGCTTTGCGCGCGGGCAGCGTGGCGTGCTGGTCGTCGAGCCGCACGGACTCCTGCCGTTGCTCCCAGGCATCCCGCCGCTCGGCGAGCAGGTGGTGGTACAGCCAACGGCACTCCGCAAGCTGCCGTTGCAGGAGGCGCCGCTGCTCGTTGGTTGGGTACAGGCGGTCCTTGCACGTCTTCCGCATGCCAGCATCTGCCAGCATCTGCCAGCACCATCGCACAAAGCTTGCGCGTTCGTGGGGGAGCGGGCCATTCAGCCCCCGCTTGCAAGCAGGGGCTGAATGGCCCTTTTCTGTAAAGTGAAGGATAGGTCCTGTACCTATCATGAGGAGGTTGTATACGCCAGGCGCATGGAGCGATACCCGCCCGTGGGTGACATGGTAGCACTGGCCGATGAGGCCGGAGCAGAGATCGATCCCGCAGGCGGTGAGCAGCGTCCACGCGATGCGCGTGCGCGTCATCGTCGCGGCCCATGCGGCGAATGCGCGATGCGCGCCTGTTCACGCCTCGGAAGCGCGACAGCTGCCCAGGCTCGCAATAGCGATCCCTCCGCTCGTGGGACGCGTTCCCACGTCGGGGATGTGGGCATATCGCGCGCCGTCGCATCAGCCATTTGCATGTAACCTTGTATCGTCCGGGAGCCTCTATCTCATGATATCTTCCCGGCAAGCTGGCGTCAATTCGACGCTCACACGTGAGCGATCTCGCGCAGAATTCTCCCTTGACCCAAGCGGCCATTGCGCATATGGTCCCTGAGCCTCTAGGTAACATGTTCGAGCCAGACAGACGAGAGAAAGCGACGGGAACGATGCCCCGCAACGATACTCGCAGCGAAACGCCGTCTTCGCCCGCGCAGGAGTCGAGTGCCGAGCCGATCATCAACATTCGCGGCGTGAAGGTAGGTCTGGGTCCGCTGACGCGCGAGCACCTGCCGACCTTCACCCGCTGGGAGAACGATTTCACGACCGGCTTCTATTCGGGGACGCCCATGCGACCGCGATCGCTGGAGGCGATCACCGCGCACCTGGAGGAAGATCTCAAGGGCGAGAGCCGCGACCGCGTGGGGTTCATCATCTACGATCTCTCCACACTGAAGCCGATTGGCGACGTCGTGCTGCGCGAGATCTGGCCTGTGCAAGGCACCGCCGAGATGGGGATTTCCATCGGCGAGAAGCCCTACTGGGGCAAAGGCTACGGCACTGAGGCGACCACGCTGATCCTCGACTACGCCTTCCACGCTCTGGGCCTGCACAACGTGATGCTGCGGACCGCCGACTACAACGAGCGCGCAATCGGGGCGTATCGCCGCGCCGGATTCAGGGAGATTGGTCGCCGCCGCGAGTCGTGGAAGATCGGCGGTCGTGCGTATGACACGCTCTACATGGAGTGCCTGTCCACCGAGTTCAGTAGCCCGTTCCCGCCGGTTGTGCCGGACCCTGAGTCTGGCCGCTAGCATAGTTGTCCCGCCGATGCCGTCGCGCTCGCTGCGCTATCGAGCGTTATACGACTCCGTTCCCGCGAAGGAGCCTCTAGGCGCACGGGATCGCCCACCGGCCGTAGTGCTCCAGTGCTTCACAGCGCGTCCCATCCTTCTAGCGTCGCGTCGAGGAGGCCTGCCACGTCGGCGAGCATCGCGCCGCCTGGTTCGGCGCGGGCGGCGAAGTCGCAAAGATTCATCAGGTCGAGCAGCTTGGTGATGCGCCGCCACTCGGCGGGCAGCGTGCGCCCCTCGTCGGTGTACCCCGCAATGACGCCCGACTCGAACGCCCGCGGCAGCCTCTCGGCGTAGCGCAGGAGGATCGCCAGATCGAAAAGCGGCGAGCAGGCGAAGGCAAACTCCCAGTCCAGCGCGGCGGCCAGCTCCCATCCCTGCGAACCCTGCCGCACCAGCAGATTCTGCGCCTTGTAGTCGCCATGGACGAGCTGCGGGTCGCCATCCGCCGCGTCCAGCAGAGCCGCGTGCTCGTCTAACAACGCCCAGACGCGCCGCGCCCGCTCCTCGCCCAATCGCTCGGCAGCGCCCTTCGCAAAGAGCGTTTCCTCGACATAGCCGAGGCACACATCGCGCATCCCAGCGAGCGGTTCTGCGATGCTGAGATCGGGACCGAAGAAGCCGGCCCGAGGGAAGGGGAAGTCGCCCAGCGCGGCCAGACCCGCCCCGACTGCGACCGCCGACGAGCGAATCGAGTCCTCGCTCTTGCCGGTAAGCAGCACGTCGAGCTTGATGCCTTCGATCCAGCTCGTCAAGGCGAAGGGGGCCCCGCCCGTGCAGTCTGCGTAGAGGACGTCGGGTACGGGGATGCGCGGACCCACCAGCCGCGCGATGGCCGTCTCGCGGGCGCAGGCGGAGGGATCGCGCGTGTAAAGCCGGAGTACGAGGGGTTCATCGCGCCCGGCGAGCGTCACCTTGTAATTAGTGTTCGCCAGCCCGCCGGAGAGCCCCTCCGCCCGCGCGACTTCCTGGCTCGGCAACGCGGCGCCGATCATCGCCGCCAGCGCCGCCGCGTCGATCTCTATGTGCGGCGAGCGCCGCTCCCAGCCCTCTTGCATCTACCTGCCTTGACCTTCCTTGAGCACGCGCGACCACGGGTGCCCCGGTTGGTGGCGCTTCAAGGCATTGACGAGCCAGGCTCGCGCCTCGTAGTCGAGGGCGGACGCGACGGAGTGCAGGTCCGCATCGTCCTCCGGCTTGAAACGCGGCGCTTTGTAGAGGCGCGCGATCTCCGGGGCGAGGGCAGGGATGCCAACACGTGAGCACCGCCCGACCAGTTCGATCTGTCGCGTGATGCTTGGGTCGCGCCGAAAGATCCACCGCTCGCCATCCGACTCGTTGAGCAGGAAATCCGCTTCGAGCGTGATCGCGTCCGTCATATCCGTCGCTTTGCGCCCGTGCAGCTCATGAACCGGGAGCGTCAGTACTTCGCCGGCGAGCCACAGCTCCAGCCTACCGCGCTCCCCAGAAATTGCCTTCATCCACGCCGCCTGGTCGGTGCGAAAGATCGCCACGTCGGCGTGCGAGCGAGTCACGCGCCCAAGGAAGAGATCGAGCGCCCATCCGCCCGCGACGAACCACGGCGTCGGGAAACCTGCCATCTGCGTGGCGATGCGCAAGAGCCGCGCGAGGGTTGGGTCGCCCATGTCGCTAGTGCTCCAACCACGCCGCCTTCTGCTCGGCGGTCATATTGGGGCTGATCGCCACCGCGCGCTCGAAGTCCAGCTCCGGGTGCGCCTCGGCATCGATGCGCTGCCCCCCCGTCGGGTTGCGCTGCAATGCCGGCACCGTCATCGCCTGCGCGCGCAGGATCGTGTGGACCTGCTCGGCGGAGGTATCCAGCGCGTCGCCCAGCGCCCGCACCAGCCGCTCCGGCACCGTCGCCGCTTTGATGAAGCCACGCTCCAGGCTGGTGATGATGTCGATGCCGAGGCCGAGCTTGTTCGCCAGCGCACGCGGCGTCAGGTTGCGCGCCTTGCGCAGCGCCTGCAACGAGGCTGCCGCCACCGCGACCGGCACCGACTGCACGGCTACGCGCACCGGGAAGATGACATCGAAGGCGCGGGCCATCGCCCGATCCGCGATCGCGTCCACCTCCGGCGTCGGCGTCTCATGCTCATAACTGCTCGTCGCCAACAGCGCCGCACGGAACTCCGTCAACTCACTAACTTGGGTCGGGTATTCGGCGAGGATCGTGCCCAGCGCGCCGGGCTCTCCACGCTCACCCGCCGCGACCAACGCCATTTTCGCGCGCATCATCGTCTCTCGGCTCCCCGTGCGAGCAGATGCGCTGCGGGGAGAGTGCCCTGCACGTTTCGCTTGTTGTGCCATGATCGTTTCTCCTCCAACGCAACGCTATCGCGCGTATGCCGCGGTCTCCGCCTCTATGCACCGTCGCAGTCGGACGACGGCCTTCTCGTAACGCAGGCGCATCGTCCGCTCCGTTTTTCCGCAGAACTTGGCGATGTCGTCCCAGCGCTGATGATCGAGCGCGCGGAGCACCATGATCTGCCGGTCCATCGGGTCGGGTAGGTAGCCCAGGATGCGCTGCGCCTCCAGGGCCGCCATCCGTTCCTCGGTGGCGTCGCGCGGGTCCGCGATGACAGCGCCCGCCCCGCCGCTCTCTTCGCGATCCTCAGCGCTCACATCGATACGCTCGACAAGCGCCTGCGGCACGTGGAGCGGTCGTCCGGCTGGGCGGCCCTGCTCGTCGCGTCGGTAGCTCAGCCCCTCCTGCCGCAGCACGCGCCCGAAGTTGTCGGCGGCGCAACAGCGCAGGTAGTGGATGAAATTCTGCGTCATGAAGACCTCGTGCGGGTCTTGCGCCTCGCGCAGCACCTGCTCGATCATCCCCTCGATGGCATCTTCCATCAGTTGGGGGCGATGGCGCAGACCCGCCGCGCGCCGCTTGAACTCCGGCATGCAGCGCTCGATCAGCACGCCGCAGAGCAGCCGCACGTGCTCCGTCTCGCCGCGCTGGCCCCAGGCGCGAATCGCTCGCACGAGCGCGGTCTCCGGGATCTCGTATCCACCCGACTCGGTGCGGATGCGCAGTCGCGCCTGCACCCTCGGATCACGGGGATCGAGCAACTGCGCCGCCTCGTCGGTGGCTTCCGCCTCGCGCGGAGGGGCGACCGCGGCACGCGTTACGGTCGGCATCGGCTCCTCCTGCATGGCTGCCACGCTCGGCACGCCGTGCGGCCTCGCGGGCGTTTTCCCGCGGGATTTGTTGGATTGTTCCATCACGGTGTTGCTCCAGGCCGCCTCAGCCGCGGCGCCAGAATAGGAGAGGATGGGGTTGCTTCCAGAGAGTCATTCTGCCTGATGACCGCCCAAATGGAAGCTTTTTCGTGTGTTCTTTGCAGAGGATGGGAGCGGCAAATGCGTATGAAGCCGCATCCTGCACCATTATAGCAAGATTACGGGCAGTTTTCGCGCATCGCGAAAGCGCCGGGGTCGATGGGGAGCAAGGGGGAAACGGGGAAGGGGCAGGACTGCGCCTGCCCCGATGCCGTGCGTATCGCCGCCAGCGAAAAACAGCTCGCCGCGCGGATGAGCAGAAGCAGCCTGCTCGTCATAGAGATGCTGTGCGCCCGAAAACAGCCGGAACGCTGCGTGGGAGGCGGCGTTATCAGCCGTCGCCAACCTCGACGAAGTCCTTTTCATGCACCTTCCATGCCAAGGAATGCTATCGTTCCCTGTGTGGAAACATTTAGGATCGCTTATGTCGTAGGCCACTCCTCCACCCGAAGCTGCCGTTCAGCTGACCCGACTGTGACAACTCCCCCGGATCAATCCGGGAGCTTCTAGGCCGAAGCCAGAGACTGTTGCCCCAGTCTCAAAATGTTCAGACTCGCATTGAGATCGCGGTCCATCACCACCCCACAGCAGGGGCACGTGTAGGTACGGTCAGCAAGGGAGAGCGCCTGTCGATGTCCACACTGCGAGCAGTCCTGCGACGTGTAGGCGGGGTTCACGGCGACATACCTCCGACCGGCCCATGCTGCCTTGTACGAGAGAAGGTCCGCGAACTGGCTCCACGCCGCGTCATGGATGCTTTTGGCGAGACAATGGTGGTGCACCATCCGGTTGACCGCAAGGTCTTCAACGGCAATCACATCGAAGGTGTTGGCGATACCGCGGCTGTGCTGGTGGGCAAAGTCACTGCGACGCCACGCGATGCGCTCATACACACGGGCCACGACGCGGCGTCGCCTGGCACGCGCGGGCGTCCCCTTCTCCTCTTTGCTGAGGCGGCGCTGCACTTTGGCGAGCACCTGCTCCTCATGGCGGAAGAAGCGTGGGTTAGCAATCGCCTCGCCCGTGGAGAGTGCAGCAAACGTCAGCAAGCCCACATCAATGCCAACGCGTTGACCAGTCTCCGGCAATGGCGACGGCTCCGCACACTCGCACGAAAACGACACGTACCATTTGCCGGTGCTGCTGCGCCGAAGGGTGGCCGTCTTGGGGGTGCCTTCCAATGGACGGTGCAGGATGACCTTGATGCGGCCGATGTTCATCACGCGCAGGCGCTTGGCGTCCGTGTCCAACTTACAGCCGACCGGCACCTGGGGGAAGGTGAGGCTGTCGTAGCGGCCCTGGCCCCGGAAGCGCGGATAGCCCGGTTCCTGCTGGCCCGCCCTCACCCGGCGGAAGAACGCCTGAAACGCCAGGTCAATCCGCACCGCGACGTTCTGCACGACCTGCGACTGCACCCCGGCCAGCGACGGCCGCTCCACCTTGAGCGCGGGCAGCGTGGCGTGCTGGTCATAGAGCCGCACCGACTCCCGACGCTGCTCCCAGGCGTCGCGCCGTTCGGCCAGCAGGTGGTTGTACAGCCAGCGGCACTCCTCCAACTGCCGCTCGAGGAGGCGCTGCTGCTGCTTGTTCGGGTACAGGCGGTACTTGAACGTCTTACGCATGCCTCTATTCTAGCATAAAGCATGCGTGCTCATAAGGCAGGAGGGCCATTCATCCCCTGCTTTTAGGCGGGAGCTTTTAGGCGGGGGCTTTCTGGCCCATTTCTGTAAATCGCGGGTGATCTCGACGTGATGGGTAGCAGCGTCCATCTTGAAAGGGGCGATGAAGGTGCAGGCATTCGACCTGGCGGATCTTGCGTCCGCGAGTGAGCCAACGCGCGCGGCGTATCACGAGTTCCTGCACGTGCCCGACCTCAGCGCGGGACTGTACGTGCTCCCCGCCGGCGGGGCAGATCCGCAGCAGCCGCATACCGAAGACGAGGTCTACGTCGTCGTACGCGGCAGGGGACAGATCGAGGTGGACGGCGAAAGTCGCGTCGTGCATGAGGGTTCGATCATCTTCGTGCCGGCACGCGCCGCCCACCACTTCCACACTATACAGGAGGAGCTGGCGATCTTGGTCTTCTTCGCCCCGGCGGAAAACAGCCGGCGCGAGGAGATGCGGAGGACGACGACCTAGATCATTCCGTCGAATTGATCGATCTCGGAAAACTGCAGGAGATCGCCGGCGTCGGACCGAAGCACGAGCGCTCGACGTGCAGGTCCCGCCCGATCAAGAAGTCGGCGGCCATGCGACCGCAACGCCCGTCTCGCTGAAAGAGGTTCTGCACCGGGTTTCCGCCGATACGGCGCTTCGCCGCCTCGCGATACCATCTGTCGCGCAAGACTCGCGCTCGTATCGTTCCCCGGAACGAGGACTCCGCACCGTAGAGGTCTTGACCACTCCCCACGGCTGAAGCCGGAGGATTCTCGGGCTGACCACCGCTCACCTAGCGAGCTAGGAGCGTCTGACACGGTCATGTCGTGGCCCGAAGCCACCTCCACACGCGTCGATTCCCGCAGGCCCTGCGGTAGGGGGGCGAGTATCGCACACCTAGTCGGTGGTTGTCCGGTTGTCGGGAGCGCCTGACGGCGCGCGGCGCTTCCTCCCCCGTGGCGCTACCTCCCCGTGGGTGCACCGAGGGGTCTTCGCGCCACATCCTTTGATAATGTGAGCTTCGTCTCAGATGTAGCCCACACACCACCACTCACTCGCCCGCCCCATATCGTTCACATGAAGCGTAGACAATCAGCATGCAGAGATCGTACACGACGCCGGGCGCGGTGGATCGAGCGGAAGCACCGTCGGGTGGCGCTTCAATCGCGTTGGATCGCATGCACCATCGCGGCGCCGCGCTCGCGGGAATGCAGGCGACACGTTGACAGGTTTCTTGGCGGTGCGCTATGCTTCCTGCACCCTACCGGAGCGGATTCCCTGCCCTCTGCGCGGATGGCGCGCGATGTACAATCTACTCCTCTCCTCACACGGGCCAGCTCGCCAGCGGAATTCTACGAAGAGGAAGACGAGCGCCAGCCAACGGAGGTCGCCATGCCGGTACGTGTCTATCTGAGCTACGCCCCCGCCGACGAAGCATTTGCGTCGCACCTTCGGGATGATCTCCGCGCGGCGGGAGAGGACGTCGAGACCTCCCCGCCGGAGCTCGACACCCTCGACCTCACCACCTCCGACAACCTTGAGCGCCTCAACCAGGCGTTGGGGCAACGCGATGCGATGGTGGCCGTGCTTTCCCCCGATGCCCTTGCATCGACCCGCGTCAACCGCGAGCTGTACATCGCGTCCGGTAGGGCGGAGAGCGGCGCGATGCAGCCCCCGGTGGTGGTGGCGGCCCGACCCGTAGGCACCGAATCTTTGCCATATCTCTGGGGCCAAGCGCGGCGCCTCGACGCGCAGGGCGACCCGAACGGTGCCGTGCCGACGCTCGCGAAGGTCCTCGAAGGTAAAGAGGAAGTGAAGCCGACAGGGCTGGCGGCCCTAGTCGACGGCAAAGGCTTCGGTCCGCAGGCAATCTGGGGCCGATTCGGCTATCGAGGCGCGATCATCGTCGTCGCCGCTCTCCTCGCTATCGTGAGCTTCGGCCTGCCCTGGTTCGGCGTCGGCATCGCGTGCGAGGACCAAGGCTGTTCGCTGAAGGCGGCCTCCATCGCGCCAGGCCCCAATGACGTCGACGGCTACTACCTCGCGGCCGACAACCACGTCAACGTCTCTACCGGCACCGCGCAGATCGACACGCCCGGAGGGACCGTACAGGACGGTTACTCCGCGAACGACGGCATCTTTGATCCGCACCAGCCCGCCGCGTCCAACGACGGCACTCAAACGGTGGTGGTGAACAACCACCTCACATTCACGACGACCCCCACGCTAACCTTCAGGTTCTCGCCGCTCAGGTTCTTCCTGCCGCTGGCGCTGATCATGCTGCTGGTCCCACTCCTCGTCGCGCTGATCGGGTTCAAGCCCCTCATCGCCAAACTCCTGATTATCGTCCCCATCTTCCTCGAGCTGGCGTTGGTGTCGGTGTATATCGCCGCCGCCCCGGAGTCTTTCCACAGCTCCGAACTGATCCATTTCGCGCCTGGGCCTGGAAGCGGCACATGGCTGGCGTTCCTCATGGTGGTGATCGCGATTGCCACCGCATTCTCCATCCCAACCAAGCCCGCAACGCAAAAGATCTAGCGCCTCTCGTCCCCAGAGGGCCCGCTCGCGGGGAGCGGGCCCTCCTTTTTGCGATCGCAGAATGCGGTTCGTTCCCGAGGCGTGCATGGTGTTACGCAGCATTCAGCGCGCTCGTCGCCCAATGCCGAGCGGACCCCACTCCGCGTTCTTTATGCGTGGGCGCCTAAGTGCGGCGATCACCCGGCAACAGTCCACCACGATACAACGTCACCCGTAGGCGAGGAGGCCGTCGCAGATGGCGAGAGCGCGAGCCGCCAGGAACGGGATGCCCAGATCGAGCGTGGCGAAGAAAGGATCGTCGGTCGTGCCGGCCAAGTGGCGCTTGTAGCTGCCCTCCAGCAAAATCGCCAGTTTCCACACGGCGAGCGCGACGTAGAAATTGACGTGCGTCATGCGGCGCCCCGTCCGCGCGGCGTAGCGCTCCACCAGATCGGCGCGCGTCGAGAAGCCCGGCTGCGATGTCATGCGCCAGGCGGCGTCGCCGAGCGCCGCGTCCGGATCGCCGGCCTCGCGCCAGAACGAGAGCAAATAGCCCAGATCGGCCAGCGGATCGCCGATCGTCGCCATCTCCCAATCTACGATCGCCAGCACGCGCGCGGGCGGCTCCGGCGCGAACATCAGATTATCCAGTCGGTAGTCGCCGTGGACGATGGTCGCGGGGCCTGACTCCGGCAGGTGCGCGGAGAGCCACGTCGTCACCGCGTCCAGGTCTGGTAGCGGGCGCGTGCGCGAGGCGTCAAGCTGGCCGCTCCAGCGGCGGATCTGGCGCTCGAGGTAACCCTGCGGCTTGCCGAAGTCCCCCAGCCCCTGCCGCTCCCAATCCACCGCATGTAGCTCCGCCAGCGCGTCGATCAGCGCCTCACCGAGTCCCGCGCGCGCCGCCACGTCCGCCTCGAAGCCCGGCGTCAGCTTCGTGCGCAGCACCACCCCCGGCACGCGCTCCATGAGGTAAAACGGCGCACCGATCACGGCGAGATCGTCGCAGAAGAGCACCGGCTTTGGCACGGGCACCGGCGTGCCGTAGAGCGCCGAGAGCACGCGAAACTCGCGGCCCACGTCGTGCGCCGTCGGCAGCAGTGGACCCAGCGGCGGGCGACGCAGCACGTAGCGCTCCTCGCCCTCGCCGCTGCCGCGCGTGACGAAGAACGTCTCGTTCGAGTGCCCGCCGCGGATGCGCTCGATGCTCAGCTCGCCGCCCGCCGCGCTGGGGGGCAGCATACGGTCGAGATAGTCGCGGAGCGCGTCGGGATTCAGCAGTTGCGCCTCGGTATCGTGCGCGCCGTCGGCATGGCTCATCAGCGCGCTCCTTCCGCCGCGCCGCGCACCTCGGCCTCCTTGCGCAGCGCCGAGTTCCCCGCCGCAGCCTTCAGCACGTCGCGCGCGATCACGGCGCGATGTACCTCCGAGGGGCCGTCGTAGATGCGGAACGGGCGCGCGTTGCGGTAGAAGCTCGCCAGCGGCAGATCGTTCGAGACGCCGTGTGAGCCGCAGATCTGCAGCGCGCGGTCCACCGCGCGATTGACGACCTCCGAGACATAGACCTTGGTCATCGAGGTCTCGTGGCGCCCTTGGCCGCCCGTATCCAGCACCCAGGCGGCGTGCCAGATCATCAGCCGCGCTGCGTGGATCTCCGTCGCTGAGTCGGCCAGCATCGCCTGCACCTGCTGGTGCTCGCCGAGCAGCTTGCCCATGCTCGACCGCTCGGTGGCATAGGCGGCGGCGATGTCGAGCGAGCGTTGCGCAACGCCGAGCCAGCGCATGCAGTGGGTGAGCCGCGCGGGCGCCAGCCGCAATTGCGCGTACTTGAAGCCCTCGCCAACCTGTCCAAGCACCGCATCGTCCGACACGACGCAATCGCGGAACTCCACTTCGCAGTGGCCGCCCTGCCCGCCGCTATCCAGCGAGGGAATCTGGCGGACCACGCGGAAGCCCGGCGTCCCGGCATCCACCAGGAACATCGTCGCCCGCGCGCGCCCATCGCCGCCGTCGCCGGTCAGCGCCATGCAGATCGTGAAGGCCGCGCCGTCCGCGCCGGTGATGTACCACTTGTCGCCGTTGATCACCCAGCCGCCGTCACGTCGCTCGGCCCGCGTCTTCAGCATCGCCGGATCGGCTCCCGCTCCTGGCGGTGGCTCCGTCATCGAGAAACAAGAGCGACTACTTCCCGCCACCAACGGGCGCAGGTACTTCTCTTTCTGCTCGAGCGAGGCCACCAGCTCCATCAGGTGCATGTTGCCCTCGTCCGGCGCGGAGCAGTTGAGCGCCAGCGGCCCGAGCAGGCTCTGCCCCGCCGCCTCGAAGACGACGCTCATCGACCGCATATCCAGCCCCAGGCCGCCCCACTCCCGCTCCACGTGCGGCGCGTAGAGGCCCGCGTCGCGCGCCTTCTGCCGTAGCGCCTCCAGCCGGTCGGCGGGCAGCCCATCGTGCTCGGCGACGAAACGCTCCTGCGGGATCACCTCATCGCGGATGAATGCCGTTGTGCGGTCGCGGAGGTCGACCAACTCTGGGGAAAGTGAGAAGTCGAACATGAGCGTGTCCTTGTCCGGAGGGTGCATCGGCGCACTGGAATCATCGGTCCCCAGTGTACCATTCGCCGCATGGTTCGGCGCGCCTCACGCGATCTCGATGGTCTCGCGCAGCAGCCGCGTCAGCACCGGCTCGATCTGCCCGCGTAGGCTCTCGTTGGCGTACCCGATCCACGCCACCGGCGAATTCGTATCGAGCGGAACCGCCAGCGGCGCGCCCCAGGCGTCCGTCACGATCACCCCCGCCTCCCGCGCGATCAGCGCCGTGCAGAGGTCGTAGGGATGTGCGCTGAGGCTGCGCCGCCCGCCCGCGACCGCCAGCAATGGCCGCAGATCCGCCACGAAGCGGTCGCGCCCGACGATCAGCTCGTAGAGCTGGCCGCCGGAGCTGATGTATTCGTCGTCGAAGACCTGCGCCGTCTCATCCGGCGGCTGGCCGAGCAGTTCCAGAAAGAGCCGATCCTCCAACTGCGCGGCGGCCACCTTCTCACCAGGGAAGAACTTGACCAGCCCACCGAAGCCACCGAGCAGCGTGGCCGCCTGGCTGGGCCGCGCCGTGAAGGGGACGATCTCGCCCGTCCGCAGATCGTGCGTCTCCACGTGCGCGCCCTGCCCGCGCACCGCCCACAGCACATCCGCCAGCGCGGCGCGTGGCGTCGGCAACTCCGCCTGCAGCGCCACCGAGACGTCCGCCAGGGTCGGCCACCAGCCCCCGCGCGGCGGCGGCGCGATCCCTAGCAGCGTCCATGCGCTACGCTTGCCATACATCAGCCCGCGCGTGCCGTCCACCGGATCGGCGATCAGCGTGAAGGCCAGCGCCTCCGTCTCCGCGCCTTGCGGAAATCGCCGCTGACCACCTTCCAGTCCCTCCGCGATCAGCAGGAACGGGGTCTCGGCACCCCACCGTTCGCAGTGCGCCAACAACGGACCCTCCGCATGCACGTCGAGCCGGTAGATTGTGTCGCCGCCCTGCTCGGCCACCGCCTGCGAAAGCTCCTCAATGGACACGCCCCGCGTCGCCCGCAGCACCGCCTCGCGAATCTCCAGCGCCAGCGCGCGCAGTCGCCCGACGAAGTCGACATCCGCTGGAGTCGACGAATGCTCAGCCACCACCCACGCTCACTTTCACCTTGCACCACACATGCACCACGCCTCCTTGCGCGCACCCCAGCATACCATCTCCCCGCCCAAATATTACCAGCCACAACCGCCCAGGAACCGCACCCTCTGCCCTTCGCGCCTCTTGCGAGGCAGCCTAGGATTGACGGGGAGTGCCCTGCTAGCGGTGCCGGCTGAACGGTGCTTGAGACACGCTTTGGTCAGGGCATCCACTGGAGGGCGCTTGCAGTCTTCACCCTTCTATATTGGAGTTGGGGTAGGGAGTTGGCTGGGCCTCTACCCGGAGAACTGGCAGGAAACGGTCGTTGTTTCACCCTTCGGCATGACCGACTTTGAAAGACTGCCGTGCCTGCCTCTCGTCAGCGAACGGTCGATGGCCGAACGACTGCGCCCTGGGTGTAGCGCACCGCACCTGCAACCGCAGCCCAGTGAGCGCCCATGGCGAAGGGGACCGCGCCCGGGAGGCCAGGTGGCTGCCAGGCTGGCCCAGCCGTCCACAGCGCTCGGTGAGCCGAGTGAACAGGAGGATGGCATGTTGCCGCCCGAGATCCGCTACGTTGTGGGCATCGACGTAGCCAAGTCTGCGCATGTCGTCTGCGCGCTGGAAGCGCCCAGTGGCATCGTGCGCCTCAAGAGCACGCCGATCCCGGCGACGGCCGACGGCTATGGGCAACTGATCAATTGGCTGCAGGAGTGGACCGCGGGAGCGGATCACCCGACGGCCTTGTGGATCGGGCTGGAGTCGACGGGCAGTCTGTGGGAACCGCTCTACGACGCACTGCGCCACGCTGGCTACGTCGCGGTGCTGCTCAACCCGCACCAGACGGCGTCGTGGGCGGCCAGCTTAGGGCTGCGTGCCAAGACCGATGGCATCGACGCCCACACTCTGGCACGTGGCCTGCTGGCTGGTTGGGCACGGGCGAGCAGTGTGCCCGACGAGACGGTCCAAGCCCTGCGAACGTTGACGCGCACCCGCCGTGACCTGATTGCGAGCCAGAGCGCGGCACGCCAGCGCCTGCACGACGAGCTGGTGCCCGTCTTCCCCGAACTGGTCGGCCACCTGCCCGCTCACGCCGACCTGGGCGCCGCGGCGGTCTTGCGCCTGCTCAGCACCTACAGCTCGGCCCAGGCGTTCGCCCAGGCGCCACTCGACGCGCTGAGCCGGGTGCTGGACGAGGTCAGTGGATGCCGCTGGACGTGCGCTCACGCGCAGGCGCTGCAGGACCTCGCCCGGCACTCGGCGGCCAGTCAACGTGCGGTCCCCGCGCGCTCGGTCGTCGTGCGCACCCTGGCCTTGCACCTGCTCGACCTGCACGCCCGCGTGGCGGAACTGGACGCCGCGCTGGCGGAGTTGCTACGCCACTATTCGCCCAGCCAACAGTTGCAAGCCGAGGTGCCTGGGCTAGGCCCGACCTGGACCGCCACCATCCGTGCGGAGCTCGGCGACGTCACGCGCTTCTGCCGCGTGGATCAGGTGGTGGCGTACGCCGGCCTGGAGCCGCGCACGCACGACAGCGGGCGCTTCGCCGGCCAGCGGCGGCGGTCCAAGCGCGGCCCTGGCGCCTTGCGCCACGCGCTCTACATGGCGACTTTGGTCGCGGTCCGCTTCCGGCCCGAATGGCACGCGCGCTACCAGCGCTTGCTGGACCGCGGGCGGGCCAAGAAGGAGGCCCTCACCATCCTCTCGCGCAAGCGGCTCACCGTCATCTACCATCTGCTCCGTACCGGTGCCTCCTACGATCCTGCCGCCATCAACCCTGTGGCGCCGGCGCCACAGGGTTGACATCCGATATGAACTCTTT
>CAWJCH010000036.1:0-8060 GCA_963841205.1 uncultured Chloroflexia bacterium
AGTGCAGACAATCGCCGTAATCGTGGAATGGAGGAGCACACCCGTGGTCACCTTGCGTCCGATGACCGAGGCCGAGTTCGCGCCGTATATCGCTCATCTGCGGGAAGATTATGCCCAGGAGCGCGCGATGAGCAGCGAGACACCGATTGAGGAGGAGCGCGAGATCTCGAACAAACAGATCGACGGGCTCATCCCGCAGGGGCTCGCGACGCCGGACCATTATTTCTGGACGGTGGCGGATGAGGGCGGCATAGGCATCGGCTCGCTCTGGGTCTTCGTCGAGCCGGCGAAGGGTCGCGCGTTCATCTACGACATTGCTCTTGCCGAGGAACAGCGCGGCAAGGGCTACGGGCGACAGACGCTCCAGGTGTTGGAATCTACGCTGCGCCCGATGGGCGTGCGGCGCATCGCGCTCAACGTCTTCGGCAAGAACACCGTCGCGCGTCACCTCTACGACACCGCTGGCTACTACGTCGTGGCGACCTCGATGCAGAAGGACATTTGACACTCCCCACGGCTAAGGCCGGGGGATTCTCGGTTCACCCCCGCGGCCTACGCCACGAGTCCCCGAAGGGCCTGCCCGGCCCATTGCATAGTCCTGGCCGCGTTCTCATCTCTATCGAGGACGAGCCCGCAGGATGTGCAGACATGGGTACGCACGCTCAGACTCTTGGGCACGCGTTCCCCACAGCCGCTACAGTCCTGGCTGGTGTACTATGCAGGGACCGCGATCACCCGACGCCCGGCGCATGCTGCCTCGGCTTCGAGGATGCGACGAAACTGCGCCCAGCCGGCGTCCGCGATGGACTTGGCCAGGTGATGGTTCCGGACCAGGTTGGCGACCTGCACATCTTCGAGGTAAATGATGTCGTACTGCCTGAGTAGTGTAAGCGCGAGTAGTGTAAGCGCGGTCTTATGGTGAAAGTCGGCGCGTTGCCGCTTGACGTGTTGATGCGCCCGCTGAAGATTCCCCACGGCCTTGCGCCCGCCGTGACCGCCCTTTTTGCGACGGCTTACCACGCGCTGCGCCTTCTTCAGACGTTTCTCGCCACGGCGATGCAGGCGTGGGTTCTCGACGGCCTCGCCATCCGCCGTGATGAGAAAGACCTTCAAGCCAACGTCAATCCCCGTCTCACGTCCCGTGAGCGGAAGTAGCTGGGCTGGCACCTCAGCGCACGAGATGACCGCGTACCAGCCATCCGCCTCCTGGGAGATGGTGACGGTCTTGGGGGTGCCTTCCAACGGGCGCGACCAGCGCACCGCGATACGGCCGAACTGCGACAACGCGAGCGCACCATCGTCGAGCCGCGCGCCGTGGTCGAGCCGCGCGCCGTGGTCGTACTGCGGATAGGTGAACGAGTGGGAGCGGTTGCGCCCCTGGAGGCGCGGATAGCCCGCTGTTGCGCCCGCTGTTGCCCGGCGAAAGAACGCCTGATAGGCGCGCTCGACGCGCAACACCACATCCTGCAAGACCTGAGAGTGGACCTCGGCGTAGTCGGGCATGGCCTCTTTGATGCCGGGCAACTCGGCCTTTTCTGAGAGTAGTGCACCCAGACGCCGCGCGGGCGCCACGCTTCACGACGCTCGCCAAGGGCGGCGTTGTAGACGTGACGACAGAGCATGCGGGTACGGTCAAGCATCGGCGCCTGGTCGGGCGTGGGCGTGAGCTTGTACTTGTCGCTCTTGCTAGCTCTTGCGCGTTGCCTGTTCGTCCACGACTCAGCGTCCCTTTTGGCTTTCCACGTAGCGTTGCAGCGTTTCCACGGTCACACCGCCCGTGGTGCCGACAAAGTAGGAGTTGGTCCACAGCGACGGGAGCCGCCGCTTCAACGCGGGGAACTCGGCGCGTAGCGCAGGTGACGAGTGACCTTTCAGGAGCTTCACCAGTCGGTGCATCCCGAATGGGAGGTCACAGCCGACGAGCAGGTGCACGTGGTCGGGCAGGACCTCCAGCTCAATGCGGTCCTGCCCCCAGCGTTCCATCTGCTCAGCAAGCATCACCGTGAGCCGTTCATCTATGGGTGGCGTCAACACCTTGCGCCGGTATTTCGGGCAGAACACCACATGATACCGACAAATAGAGACGACGTTATTGTGGCTGCGCAGGTCTTTCATACAGGCAGTACACAACAATAGATAGCGATTCGACAACTACCAGTACCGTTGGCTTCGCCTGCGGGCGACAGGGCTTTCATCCCCCTACCTAAAAGCAGGGGGATGAAAGCCCTGATTTTGCTAACCGCGGCGTCCAGGGAATCGGCGGACGCATTCGGCGGACGCATTCGGCGGACGCATTCGGCGGACGGAAAGCGAGACGGGGCAGACTCCGTGATGGAATCTGCCCCGTGCTACCGTGCCGAGCGTGATCGAACGAGCCTACGCCTGCGCGGTGGCAGCGGGAGCGGCGACCTGCGCCGGCTCGAAAACCTCGGAGTCGATCTCGATCTTGATGGTGTCGCCGACCAGCCAGCCGCCAGCCTCAAGCGCGACGTTCCAGTTCAGCTCGAACTCCTTGCGGTTGATCGTGGTGGTGATGGTGAATCCGGCGCGGCGCTGGCCCTGCATGTCGCGGCTCTCACCCTCGAAGGTGACGTTCAGCGGCACTTCGCGCGTGATGTTCTTCAAGGTGAGGTCACCAGTGACGCGATACTTCTCGTCGCTGAGCTTCTCGACCTTGGTGCTCTTGTAGGTGATGCTGGGGTACTTCTCCACGTCGAAGAAGTCCGCCGACTTGAGGTGGCCGTCGCGACGTGGGTCGTTGGTGGAGACGCTAGCGGCGTCGATGGTGACGTCGACGTGAGAGTCGGCGGGATTCGGCTCATTGAGGTCCACCACACCGTCGAATGACTCGAAGCGACCGCGGACGGTGGAAACCATCATGTGCTTCGCGGAAAACCCGATGCTCGTGTGTGACTTGTCAAATTCCCAGGCCATGAAATGCTCCTCTTCTCGCGGGTGGTACAGTGGTTTACCGCTAAACTTGTACGGCGCGAAGTAACTGCAAAATGTATAGCATGGGCGCTGAGCGCTGTCAAGGGTAAGGGTTTATTCGTAAACTTATTCGTCCGGGTGGGCGGAGCGAACGCCGTAACCGTCCAGTTTTTCGAGGATATCGTGTACCGCGAGGATCTCCTCGGCGTTGACGGTATGGCCCATGCCGCGATACAGCTTCACCATCACCTCTGCGCCCAGCCGTTGATAGACCTCGCCGCTCAACTGCACGCGCTCGGCAGGAATGTGCGGGTCGACGTCGCTGCATCCTAGGAAGGCAGGCGTGCCCGCTAGCGAGCCAGGATAGTCGCGTGATGCGTCGTCCGGCCCGATCAGCCCACCGCTCAGCGCCACCACGCCGCCGTAGCGTTGCGCATGGCGTGCGGCATACTCCAGCGTGAGGCAGGCGCCCTGCGAGAAGCCGAGGACGATCACGTGGTCGAGCTGGACGCCGGCCTTGGTGATCGTGGCGAGCGAGGCGTCAACCACATCGAGCGCCGACGAGAGCCACGGCTCGTTCTGCGCGAACGGCGCGGTGAAGCGCTGCGGATACCAGGTCCAGTCCTTGGCCTGCGGCGCGACGAGGGCGACCCCCGGCTTGGCCCACTCCTCGCCGAGCGAGAGGATATCCGCCGCGCCGGCGCCGCGCCCGTGCAGCAGCACGAAGGCCACGCGCGCCGACGCCAGTGGCGCGCCCGCCAAGAACAGGGGCTGGCCGGCGTGGGGTCCGGTGACTTCGAGGGACGTTAGCTCCATGATGATCTCGTTTCGTCTTGTGATTGCACATCGCGCGGGAATTAGGCGGTCGGCCCGGTATAGGCGGCCACAGTGAGCGGCTCCAGCGACGAGCTGATTACGCTTCGCTGCGACTCCAGCCAGGGCGGCAGCTTGAGCGACGTGCCGAGCGCCGACGCGTCCTCATCCACCGCGAAGCCAGGGCCGAGCGTGGCAAGCTCGACGATGTGCCCGTCCGGGTCGTTGGTGTAGATACTCTTGAAGTAGACGCGGTCTAGCACGGGTGAGACGCGAATGCCCGCCGCGACGATCTTCTCGCGCCACTCCAACTGTACGGCGTCGTCGGCGACGGCGAGCGCGAAGTGGTGCGTCTGCCCGGCGCCCATGCGCATGCGCTGCTCTTTGGCGGGATCGCGCTCGAAGTAGGTGATCAGCGTGCCGGGGCGACCGTCGCCGACGCCCCAGTACCAGTGCGCCGAGGTGGGGTCGTCGAAGTTGCTGGTCTTTTTAACGCGGCGCATGCCGAGCAGGTCCCCGAAGAACGCTTGCGTGCGATCGATGCTCGCGCCGATGGCGGTGATGTGGTGCATGCCCGCTTCGAGCGTCATGGACGGCACAATCTCGGGCACCGGCTCCGGCCAGGTCTCGGCGGCGATGCGCGCCTCATCGCGGTTGCGGATCAGCATCTCCGCTGGCGGAGCGCGAAAGGCCTCGCCGAGGTGGTCGGGCTCCTCATCGATCGCCCAGCCGGGGCCGACGGTGGCGATCTCGAGGATGGTGCCGTCGGGGTCGTGGAAGTAGATCGAGGTGAAGTAGTGGCGATCCAACGGTCCTTCGACCGCGATACCGAGATCGGTGAGGCGTCGCTTCCATTGCAGCAGGCCGTCGCGATCCGCCACCTGCATGGCGAAGTGGTGCGTGCCGCCGATGCCGGGCTGCCCCTTCGCCGCGCCGCGCCACTCGAAGAAGGTGATCACCGAGCCGGGGCGCCCCTCGGCGTTGCCGAAGTAGAGGTGATAGCTGGCGGGATCGTCGAAGTTCACGGTCCGCTTGATCAAGCGGCGGCCGAGCACGCGGGTATAGAAGTCCAGCGTGCGCTGGGCGTCGGCGCTGACAATGGTGATGTGGTGCAAGCCGAGGATACTCATGCGCACCTCCTTCTTTCCTTCAGGCGGGGTTGGCGCTTGCCGCCGAGTAGATCTCGTCGAGGAAGCGGCTCGGCACGCGGGCGAGCAGCCTCGTAGCGAGGAAGCCCGCTCGCGCTGCGAGCTGTTCCCAGGTGGGATACGACATCGGATAGGGGACCCACATATTGCCGCGATCGGCATTGTACTCCACGAGCAGCAGGCGGCCAGCAGGCTTGAGGTAGCGCCGCACCAGCGCCAGCACGGGCGCCTTCTCGCGGACGAAGTGCAGCGAGTTCGCCATGACGAGGCCGTCGAGTGGCGGCAGAACGAGCGGTTTGGTGAAGTCCGCGACGCGATACTCGACCGTCACGGCGGGGAAGCGCGCCCGCATCGCGCGCTCCTGCTCGCCGAGTGCGCGGCGATCCTTGTCGATGGAGTAGATTGTCGCGGTCGGCCCCAGCAGATCGGCGAGCGCGAGGGTGAATGCGCCACTGCCGGAGCCGAGGTCTGCCCAGACGCCGCCGCGCTCCGTGACGCCGCTTTGGAGCAGGCGCACATGATCGTCATGCTGCATGCGTTCTCCCCCATCCCGCGCCAGGATCGCCCGCAAGCCACTGCTCCGACCCTAGGCTGACGCGCAGCCGGACTCGTCGGGCGGCGTGGCGTCATCGGCGGGCGCCAGCACGATCGGCGGCTCCGGACGCGCGTCGAGCCCACGGTCGACCTTGCGCAGCAGGGCGGAAAGCTGCGCCTGCTCCGTCCTGGTCAGCGGCTCCAGGATGCGCGCGATCTCATCCTCCTGGCTCGGCACGGCGAGGTGGAAGAGCGAGCGCCCTGCCTCGGTGAGGTAGAGGCGGTTGGCGCGGCCATCCTGTCGGCGCGTCAGCAGCCCGCCACTGGTCATGCGGTCGAGGAGCTGCGTGACGTTGCCTTTGGTGACGAGCAGCTTATCGGCAAGCTCCTGCTGGGTGATGCCCTCGGCGGCGCCGAGCTGCGCCAGCACGTCGAACTGCGCGAGGCTGAGATCGTAGCAGCGCAGGTTCGCCAGTAGGCGGCGCTCCGCCTTGTGGTAGAAGCGGACGAGGCGCAGCCACGTCGCGGCGGATTGCTGCATGCTACTACCTCCTGTCGTTCACGACATCGCGTAGCATGTCATAAGTTGCATTAGTTTAGCACTAAACCGGCGTGAACGCAAGCGTGCAGGGTCTTAGCAGTTGCGAGCATAGTACAATGCGCCAGCGCGGCGGCTGGCGCATTCGGGAGCGGCGGCCTGGCGATCCTAATAGAAGGTGATGTCGTCGGCGAGGAAGCGCGTCCAGAGGAGGACGATGCCCAAACCGCCCATCAGCGTGAAGAAGGCGACGGCGCCGCGCGTGCCCTCGTCATAGTGCGCCGTGTCGCGGAAGCCGAAGAAGAAGGCGATGGCGAGCCAGACGATGGTGGCCGAGACGGCGAGGCCGAGCTTCGTCGATTCGGTGGAGGCGCGCCAGAAGAGCTGCACGAAAAACCAGGCGAGGGCGATGCCGCCGATGACGGCGTAGCGGATGAATCCGGCCTGCGCGTCGTCGAACGGCGTGTTGGGGTTCTTCAGGCCGAGGTTCTGGATCTGGAGGAAGGGCACGACGAAGGCGAGGACGAAACACAGCGCCAGCGCCGCGCTTACCAGCGGCTTCGCGCTACGGGTCGGCGTCATGGGGCTGCGGTCCTTTCCGAAGACGAAGGGCGAAGGCGCCGAGGTGGCGTACGCTGCTCATACGGTTGGGTGCGGTATCTGCTAGGCTGAGATCGTGCCGTCGCGCTGGAATTTACCAGCACGACCGGCATTGATCTATTGTGACAACTCCCCTGGCCTAATGGCCGGGGCTTCTCGCGACCTGACACCGTTTCGGGATGTCCCTCTCGGCAAGGCTATTGGAGAACGATATCCAGCCCTGAGGACCGATCATTTACGCGCTGGCGGTGCCCCCGTCATGCCGTTCATAAAAAGCATAACCTACTGGATCCTTGAGAGTCAATCGGGCACACACGGATCGCCGCGTTGGGGCAGTCCGGCTTTCATTCCCACGTCTCAAAACAGGGGTGCTCAGTAGGATTCCTTTGTAGCGACGCCCGCCGCATCGCACAAGCTAGTCCCGCCCTTCGTCGGCGTCATCATCCGGGCCATCGCCATCGTCCCAATCGTGGCCGTGTGCCCGTTTGAGGTACGGGCGCATCGTGTCTTGCAGCTCTTCGAGGGATATCGGCAGCGACCGCTCGAAAATCATCACAGGAAACGATGCATGGAGTATCCCGAGGCCCATGAGTAGCCGAAGCCACCCTGGCTGTCGAGCGCGCATGGCTGGGGGATTCGCAACCATCAGGCGCAATTCACGCCTCGAGAGCCAGGACTTCGGGCTACCAGCCCCCCGAATGCTCATGCCGACGATTTCGCGCCAGCGTACGAGCGCCAGACCTCTCTTGCGTATTCCTGCCTCACTGATGAATACGACCGGTCTGGTGTTGGCTAGGAGAAGCAAGGCATTAAGCGTCGGAACCGCGAGTACCGCGCAAAGAAATGCGCCGCCCAACGTTGCAAGTGCCGAATCCGTCGGCGACTCTGCATTCCGGTAAATGAGATATGCGGCCCCACCGAAGAGGGCACATCCACCCAAACCTGAAAGCACGACTCGAACCAGCCGCCTCTTATCGGGATACACTTTCTCAGCACTCATGTCGTCATGAGGATTAGGCACGATGGGTTGCCTAGCCTCCAACACCAGCTCTGGCGGCACTGGAGAAGCCTCCTGCATCAGCGTACCCACCGTGCGGCGAAGGCGAGATATTTCAGTGGAAGTGATGGCAAGCACGGCCGTGACGACAATTGCCTCCGCAACGAACGACCATCCGTGGTCATAGGCAAAGATCGTCGCCGATATGATGCCGAACCACCCCAAGCCAGCCGCTGTCCACCGAAGGTGCTTTGGCCCACGCCGCCACCCAAAAAATCCCCCGATCGCGACGAGCACCCCAACGCCGATGAGTAACGGTTCCCAATCGCTGGCATTGAGGTGGACGTACCAGCTGAACGCAAGCGCGCCAACCGCGACGGCGAACGTGCAGATCCAAAGAAACGCGCGTTGAGCAGACTTCGCCACGGAGTGTTGCCTCTTCATGCACCGACGCGCTCAGCCGCGTCCGCTGGCGCAAGTCTATAGCAACTCGCCGCTG
>CAWJCH010000037.1:0-65172 GCA_963841205.1 uncultured Chloroflexia bacterium
TTCGTGTTTCAAGGGGTCCGAGGAGGCGCACAGAATCTCGACCCGGACCGTTTGAATTGCCTCTGCGATTTCCTTTTCCTTCTTCGGTCCCTGCTGCGCCGGTTCGGGCATGGGGCCACCGACCCAGACTCCGCGTGTTTGCCCCTCAGGAGTCGCGCACGAACAGAGGCAGACCTCGCTCGAAGTTGAACCCGTTGACTGCGGCATCAAATTCGGCGAGAGACCGTACGGGCCGCCGGGCGACGCCGAGAATCTTCATTCCCGGCCGCAGGCCGGCCTGAAACGCGGGGCTGCCTGCTCGCACCTGGTTCGACTTCGAGCACCGTGCCCCTGCCGTCGGGCCGCGCGGGGTTTCCTTGAGCCCGGAAGCCCAGGGTCGCGAACTCGGGCCGGTCGGGAAGCTCGGCGATGGTGACGGTCACCGTCCGGGGGGTTCCATCGCGGTAGAACTCCAGCGGGGCCTTGGTGCCCACGTCCAGGTTCGCCGTCAGGTTGCGCAGTTCTGCGGGACCGGCGACCTCGCGGCCGGCAAGCCGCACGATCACGTCGCCGTTTTTCAGTCCGCAAGCCTCGGCCGGACTTCCGGGCTGAACCTGGGCCACAAGGACACCGCGGTTGTTCGGCAGGGCTTTTCAAATCTTGGGCCGCCGCCATGTTCAGGGGCTGGATGAGCACGCCGAGGTAGCCGCGAACAACTTCGCCCTGCTTGATCAGTCCCTCGACCACTCGCTTGGCCTGCGACGCGGGGATGGCCAGGCCGATGCCCTCGTAACCGCCCGTCTGGGTGATGATCGCCGTATTGATCCCTACCACCTTGCCTGCCAGGTTGATGAGTGGTCCTCCGGAATTCCCGGGGTTGATCGCGGCGTCCGTCTGGATGAATGACTCGTACTCGGCAATTCGCACGTCGCTCCGCTCGGTCGCCGACACGATTCCGGCCGTCACGGAATGGTCGAAGCCCAGCGGGCTGCCGATGGCCAGCACCCAGTCGCCAATATCGAGCTGGTCGGAATCACCCCATTCGGCTTGTACCTTCAGGTGGGCCTTGATCCCGCAAAACGGCGAGGTCGGTTTTAGGATCGGAGCCGACCAGCTGTGCGGTGACATCGTCGCGGGCCGCCCAGATGCACCAGGATGCGGTCTGCCTCTTTCACGACGTGGTAGTTGGTCACCACGTAGCCCTTTGCCTTATCGATGATGACCCCCGACCCCAGCTCTCGACTCTGATAGCCGGGCCCGAGCGGGTTGGCCCCCACTCCCAGGCCCTGCACGCCCTCGGCGCCGTGGCGTGCACGCTGAGATTGCACATTGACCACGGCGGGAGAAACAGCGGTCACCGACAGCCGGAAGACGCGGAAGACTGGCTCACGGCGCCCGCCTTGTCGAGCTTGGCGAGCGCTTCCATTGCCGCCCGGGCACGGCCCGCCTCCCACGCATGACCGGTGCGCTCGGCCGCATAGGGCACGCCATAGACGACGAGCGCGGCGATGCACAGCACGAAGAGAATGATCAAGAACCCCCGTCGGACCGGAGGCGTCGTGGGCCGCGGCGGCGGTTCCTCGAAACCGAAGCCATGATCCTGGGGCTTGAATGAGGCCATCAGCGGAGGTCTCCGGCTTTGGTCATGGGTGGCGAAATGGGCAGAGGATCAAGGACGCCCTCTGGCTCGCCCTGGGGTGAGGGGGCAAGTCGGTCGGTCGAGGAATGAGTATTGTGGGCAGACCCAGAGAGCGAAATCAACCCAAGTAGCCGGGCATCGAGTCGCGGCCCAGCAGGCAATGCGCTCGCAATCTCCCTCTAGGCGGATCAAGCCCCACTCCATAGACTTGGGCGGGCCAGGAGCCGAGGAGCAGTCGCTGAAGCAGGCGAAGGCACGGTCACGGGACGATTGACCGCATGGATGCCGGGAGCTTTCTGATGCAGGGTTTGCACGATTTTCGCCGCGCGGAGTTCCTCCTCTACTCGATTCTGTTCACGGCGTTTCTGGCGGCCAACCTGGTCACCTCGGCCCGCAGCCCGGTCATCTGGCAAGACGAGGTGATGTTCGCCGACCCCGCGGTCAACCTCTACCTGGGCCACGGATTCACGACCTCGGCCTGGTTTCAACCTCGCGACACCGTCTTCGCGGGCAACTCTCCTCTCTACTCCCTCTGCCTGTATCCCTGGATCAGTGTGTTCGGATTCAGCGTGACCGCGGTCCGGGCGCTCAACTACGTGCTGATCCTTGGCGTGGTTGTCACCTGCTGGCTGGCCCTCGACCGGGTTGGCCTGGTGCGTGACCGGGCCGGCCGGCTGGTCTTCGCCCTGCTGGTGCTCTGTGCCGACGGCGTGACCTATTCCTATCGCAGCGGCCGGTACGACTGCCTGGGGATGTTGATCGTCGCCGGCATGTTTTGCTGCCCTGGGCGTGCCTGGAGCCAGACCGTGGCGCATGGCCTTGTTCCTGCTGGCTGCGCTCGTGCCGCTCGCGGGACTGCAACTGATTCCCTACCTGGGCTTCATGGCTCTTCTCACGCTGCTCGTTCGGGGACGCTCGGCGCTTCCGGACCTTCTGGCGGCAGCATGTGGTGGCCTTTTGGGCCTGATCACATTCTGGATGATCCTCCAGGAAAACGGAGTCTGGCCCGAGTTCCTGAAATCGGTCTCGATCCTGGGCGGGGCGCGGCGACCGATCGCGGACCCGGCTTGCAAACGCGATTCATGCCCCGTTCTCGGAGCCGAGCAGCATCGTGCTTCTTGCCTTGCTCTGCCTCTGCCTGGCGGCGGCCTGGAAACGAGCCGACTCCCGTATGCGCACTCTTGCCGGGTCCGGCCTGATCGTGGGAATTCTGGTGCCGTGCCTCATGGCGTTTGCCGGGAAATACATGCGTTACTACTCATGGATGGCCTTCATCCCCATGGCCGCCTGCGTGGCAGCCCAGTTCCAGGCCGTGCGAACGATCCCGATTCTCAGGTCGGCTGTGCCGTCACTTGTTTTGCTCGCGTGTGCCGTCGGCCTGCCGGCGCGGCTTGCCATCACGTGCCTGGAGTGGGATCTCAGGGCTCCCGATCCCGTCAACCAGACTCGTCGCCGAGAACATCCGGCCCACCGACTGGGTCTACAGCGAGTTCGAGGCCTATTATCCCGCCAAGAAGACCGCCGAGGTGCTCTTCCTTCCCCCTTACGCGGGCCTGATCCCTGAGATGGAAGGCGTCACGCCCCCCATGAGCGCCCGGGAGCGAGGGCGGGTCGGAGTCCTGATCCTGAAGCCGTCAACCGAAGAGAAGACCCTCCGTTACTTTGGAGGAGCCTGGCGCCTCGTCGCCCGCTACACCGCCGATCCCGGGAGTTCAGCAGACAGAATCAGAGCGCGCCTCGGGGGCTCGAAGCCATACGACCTGAGGGTCTATCGCCGGTGGGAATGACGGCATCGCTCTCTTGTTGCGAAGGAAATCTCCGGGAGGCGTAAGCGACCGCTGTGAGAGTGCCAATCGCCCATTGCACGGTCCACGGTTCACGGCCCACGGCCCACGGTCCACGGGTTGAGATAGTGAACAATCAGTGAAAATCGATATGAGAATTTCGGGTTCCACGTGCCACATGGTGTTTTACTCGCTCGGGAAGACCACGAGTCAGGACCGATCTGCTTGGTATAAAACGGCTTGCTGCTCGAGCCACGACACGTGGGATAAGCGCCGGACGGGTTGAAAAGTGAGAAAAAGTGAGAATTCTAGGACCTATTTCGAGCGAATGTCCATTAGTGTACACAGCCCTGTTTGGAACCTCGACGGGAGTTGTTCGTCGCGGGCGAGAAGGTGCCGGTTGTCAGGCGGCTGGGACTTCAACATGAGTTGGTGGTAATGGGCTCCTGTGCCCGTCAACGGCCGAGAGACAACCGATATCCTGGGTGCGCCGATCGGCCAAGGTCCACGCTCCGCAGTCCACGCCTCCACGCACCATCATTCTGTGCACATAAAACGATTGCCGATCGAGGCAGCGGGCCGATTGTCGATCGATGTCCCAGCAAACGAAGGGCTTACAGAATTGGGAACAGGCGCAACTGGAATGCGCATTGGTGACGTTCCCCGTTGAAAGGCACTCGCAATGCATGTCCCGGCAGTGTCTCCGCACACCCTACCAGCACAAGAAGGCGGAGTTCGGCACTGTGCTTTCTCGGCCCGATCATCCTATTGTGATGCGTGAGCCCTGGGGTGCGGGCTGACTGCGGCCGGGAGGCACCGGGCTTTACACTGGCATTTGGACTTCTCTAAGATCTGCATGGTCCTCGCGTCTTTTCCGCGATCTCGACATCAGTGCCGATGAATCACGTTTGGTCAGGGTCTCGCATGGCAAAATTCTGGACATCACGAAGCAAATCCTTGCTGACGTTCAGCCTCATCTTCCTGGTCGCTTTTGGGCTCCGCTGGACTTACCTGGTTCGAAAAGGAATGTTAAACGAAGCCGAGCACATTCCCCAGGAGTATGGAGCGCGTAGCGATCTGCTGGGCAGAGCAGGGCCGGCTCGCGGATGCGTTCTTCGATGGCTCAGGTGATACAGCCTACCTCAGCCCTGTGTACTCGGTGCTGCTGGGATCGATCTACCGGGTCGCGGGTCCCGATGCCTACCACAGGGCGGTCGGCCGGTCGCTCCTGGGGGTCTTCGTGCCAGCTCCATGGGGATCGCCTTGATTCCGTCACTGGTGCGCGATGCCGCCGGTTCAATCGCAAGGTCGGCCTGGTCGCCGGGATTCCTCCTCTGCGGTGACTCCTGTCTTCTTCTGGCTGGAGGTAACCGGCGATTGGGATCAGAGCACCAACGCCTTGGCGCTCATCGCGCTGCTCATGATTTTCATCCGGCTCCATGACTGCCAGTGGAGCACGTGGCGGCTGGTGGCGATCACGGGGCCGCGTGGTCGGGCTGGCTTTCTTGCTCAGCCCGTCGCTTGCGCCGTGGATTCGCCTTGGGACCTCACGGCGAGGTGAGCAGAATGCTCGAGACGGGGGCGGCGACACCGTACGGAGCGGCAGTTCGGCGCGGATCGGGCATACTCATGGCGCTACCCCCAAGGGTGCAGAACGGCGAATGAGCCGAGTAGCGGGACCGTGGCGGCAGCCTAGCAGATCACTACTCTTCTGTAAAGTTCTTCTGTAAAGTTCCGCCGCGCGTGACCGATTCGGCGACTGCGGGTTTCCAGGCAAGAGAGTGCCCGCATGAGTGCGACATCATGCGGGCCCCTGTGCCAGCAGAAAGTGGGCCAAAAAGCTAGAGTGCAGCGACCTCACGGGCCGGCTCGTCGCGCAGCACCTTCGCCCACTTCGAAGCTGCCAGTTTCATCTGCCGCTCCTCGCTGATGGGCTGCCCCCACGAATCTGCTGGCTTCTCTTGCTGCGCCTCGCTCATCAGACACCCCTCCTGCTCTCCGATTCACTGCTTGCCAGTGTATATGTTGAGTAACTGAAGAGTGTGTCAGGCTCACGGGCAACAAAAAATTCCCCCGAGCAACCCGAAGGTTGCCCGAGGGGTGAGAGGGGTGTTACATCATCACCGGCGCGACGGTCGGGGTGGTCTCCGGAGCGATAGCCGGGGCGGTCGTGGCCGCGACCGGAGCGGTCGTCTCAACCGGGGCAGTCGAGGCAACCGGGGCGGCGCTCGTGCAAGCGTCGGTGCGGTGGCAGTGGCAGTGTCCGCGACGACCTGGGTGTTCAGCGCCTGTGCCTTGGCGAAGGACGCGTCGAGCAGGACCTGGTCCGCCGGCGAGATCACCGTGGCCGGGTTGCTCTTCAGGGCGTTGTAGTTCGCCTCGATCTCGGCGACGATCTGCTGGAGCACAGTGTAGTTCGTCGCGAGCGTGTCGATGGCGGCGGCCTCTTCCGCAATGGTGGTCATGATCAGCTTTTCCATCCTGACGATCGGCTCCAGGACGCGGTTAAACAACCCCTCAAGGAGCAGTTCGAGGTCCGTCAGAGAGATAATCCCCTGCACGAGCCCTCCTCACTAGGCGTTGGGCGGATCCCAACCCTGGAGGATAAGGTCTCTTGTCAAATCTGAATACCCTACCCTATAACGAGCTGGCGTCGGCACGTTTTTGACGACAAAACGATCGGAATCTGACGACTATTGGCGCCCGGCTTCGCGAATACGCGTCTCGAAAACCCTGAAAAATTGGCATCTCCTGTCATGTCCGGGAAACGTCGGTCAAGGCACAGAAGGTATTAAGAATAAGTGAACGGGAGGTGAAATCGGAAGATCGGTCGGCGCTCGTCGGGTTATGTGGAAGATTTCGAGAGCAGTGTGTTAGCTGGTTTACGCAGTCGCGTTCAGGCGGTACACTTGCGCGAACCGATCTCGACGCCGAGAGCGGGGTGGCGACTGTTGAGCGCCGCCATTGGCGCAGCCCTGCCAGGAGGTATCACCGTGAGCCAGCCCGAGCCGATGCAGACCCGTGGCGCTGAGGCGACCCCCTCGGCCGCGAATACGCCGCCCGTCGTCATCCTCAATCCAGCAGGGGCGAACGGAAAGGCGATGCGCCTGCGCAGGCGCATCGAGGCACGCCTGGTTGGCGGGCGTGGCGAACTGGTGCTGACAAAGGCGCGAGGCGACGCCGAACGGTTAGCGCGCGAGGCGGCGGCGGCAGGTCGCGACGTGATCGCGGTGGGCGGCGACGGCACGGTGCTAGAGGTCGGCAGCGGCATCCTGGCGTCGGGGAAGAGCGTCGAGATGGGGATCGTGCCCTGTGGCACGGGCAATGACTATGCCTTCGAGACGGCACGGCTGCCGCACGATCCGCTGGCCGCACTGGAGGTCGCGCTCGGCGGGGAAGGCGCGCAGGTGGTGGCGATGGACGCCGCGCGGATGAACGATCGCTACTTCCTCAACTCGATGGGCGTTGGCCTGGATGCCAACATCGCGGCGGCCGCCGAGCGCATGAAGAAGCTGCCGTTCATGCGCGGCCAGGTGTTGTACTACACCGCCAGCCTGCGCGAGCTGCTCTTCCATTACGGCGATTGCCCGTTCCTGACGGTGACGCTCGACGGCGTGCCGCAGCCCGGCCAGATCTATGCCGCGGCAGCGGTGAGTATCGGGCCGACCTACGGCGGCGGCTTCCAGATCAATCCGGGCGCCGATCCGCGCGACGGGCTCTTCAGCGTCTGCCTGATCGATAAGCCGCGCAAGTCTCGCGCGTTGCGACTGCTGCCGAAGGTGGAGAAGGGCGAGCACGTCAGCGAGCCGGAGGTCCACCGCAGCCTCGTGCAAACCGTCACCTTCGAGTCGTCGAAGACGACCTTCGCGCAGCTCGACGGCGAGATCGTACGCGCGCAGCGGTTCGAGGCGCGCATGTTGCCCGGCGCGCTCCTGGTGCGCGTGCCCGCTTCCAACACATAGCCGATCTGGCGCAGCCCGTTTGGAATGGATAGACGGAACCCCGCGAATTGGTGTGCTACACTGCCGCCGTCGAGGCGCATCTCAGGCGCTATGACACGTGTTGTCACTCGCGGGAACTATGGCGAGGGCAGGCGCCGCGTGACGCGAAAGGGGCTGATCGGCGTGCCAGAGCGAAGGACACTAGAGGATAGCTCAGCGACTGCGGAGACCGGCAGCGCCGAAAACACGAATAGCGGCAAGAATGGCAATGCGGTCGCCGACCAGGTGAGCGCCGGGGTAGTCGCACGGGTGGAAGAGCTACGCTCGCGGCTGCGCGCCGCGTCGGACGCCTACTATCAAAACACCGACCCGATTATGTCCGACGCCGAATACGACGAGTTGATGCGCGGGCTGCAGGGCATCGAGGCAGAGTACCCCGCGCTGGTGACGCCCGACTCGCCGACCCAGCGCGTCATGGGCGAGGCGTCCTCTACCTTCAACAAAGTCCGTCACCTGACGCCAATGCTGAGCCTCGCCAACGTGCGCACGCCCGACGAGCTGCGTGCGTGGCAGCAACGGGCGCAGCGCCTGCTCCCCAACGCCACGTTCACCTACATCTGCGAGCCGAAGATCGACGGCCTCAGCATGAACCTCGTGTACAAGCGAGGTCGGCTCACCCTTGGTGCGACGCGCGGCGATGGCACCATCGGCGAGGATGTCACGGCGAACGTCCGCATCATCGGCGACATCCCGCGTCAGCTTGCCGCCGGCGACGCGCCGATACCCGAGGTGGTCGAGGTGCGAGGCGAGATTTACATGACCCGCGACGATTTCGAGGCGCTCAACGCCCGCCTGGGCGAAGAGGCCGAACGGGCGGGGACGACGCCGCGACTCTTCGCCAACGCGCGCAACGCGGCGGCTGGCTCGCTGCGTCAGAAGGATCCGCGCGTCACCGCGTCACGGCCCCTCTCATTCCTCGGGTATCAGATCGGCACGATCGAGGGCGCGCCCGAGCCGAGCGGGCAGGCCGAGGTGTTGCGCTGGATTGCGTCATGGGGATTCCCCGTCAGCCCGCTGGTCAGGAGCGCGGCGACGCTCGAAGAGGCGCAGGCGTACTGCGACGAGCGCGAGCAGCACCGTTTCGAGGTGCCGTACGAGATCGACGGCGCGGTGGTGAAAATCAATGACCGCTGGCAGCAGCAGGAGCTCGGCTTCGTCGCGCATGACCCGCGCTGGGCCATCGCCTATAAGTTCGTCCCCATCGAAGCCAACACCAAGCTGCTCGATATCTTCGTCAACATCGGGCGCACCGGCGCGGTGATCCCGAATGCGCGGCTGGCGCCGGTGCAGATCGGCGGCGTGACGGTGAAGGCGGCGACGCTCTTCAACTTCGACGAGATAGCGCGCAAAGACCTGCGCGTCGGCGATACGGTGGTGGTGCAGCGCCACGGCGACGTGATCCCCGGCATCACCAAAGCGCTCGTCGAGCTGCGCGACGGCTCGCAGGTGCCGTACGTCCCCCCGACCGAGTGCCCGTATTGCCACGCGCCGCTCTTCCGCGAGGAGGGCGAGGCCGTCACCTACTGTTCGAACGGCGTCAAGGGCCTCTGCCCGGCGCAGCGTATGGAACAGCTGAAGTACTTCGCCCACGCGATGGACATCCGTGGCCTGGGGGACGAGATCGTCGTGCGGCTCGCTAACGCTGGGCTGATCACCGACGTGGCTGACATTTACGCCATCACGGCGGATGATCTGCTGAAGCTGCCGGGCTTCAAGACGAAGAGCGCCACCAATCTGATCAACGCCATCGAGACGAGCAAGCAGCAGCCCTTCGAGCGACTGCTCACCTCGCTCGGCATCCGCTACGTCGGCGAGAAGGCCGCGGAGAGTGTCGCGCGCGGCCTGCGGACGATGGACGCGCTGTTGAACGCCACCACCGAGGAGATCGCCGCGTTGCCCGGCATCGGACCCAAGATCGCCGCGAGCTTGCACGAGTGGACGCAGCAGCAGCCGAATCGCGATCTGATCGAGAAGCTGCGCGCCTCCGGGCTGCGCATGGAGGCGCCGGAGGACGGCGCCGGGGCGAGCATAGACGGCCCATTCTCCGGCGAGACGTTCCTGCTGACCGGCTCGCTTGCCGAATTGACACGCGGCCAGGCCGAGCAGGCGATCCAATCACTTGGCGGCAAGATCGCCTCCTCAGTCACCAAGTCGCTGAGCTACCTGATCGCCGGGGAGGCCGCCGGGAGCAAGCTGGAGAAGGCGACCAAGCTGGGCGTCCCGGTGGAGGACGAGGCGTGGCTGGTGGAGCGGCTGCGCGAGCATAATGCCATGCCCGCCGCGCGCCATCACGTCTGACCCCCGCGGAGACGCTGCTACGCGGTGAAGGCGAAACTCTTCAACATTGCCGCGAGGGCCGCGTCGGCACCGCCGCCGACGATGGAGTCGGTGCTTAGCTGGAACTCATACGTGCCGTGGAGTAGGTAATAGTCCGTGTGCGTCGCGCTCTTGTCGGAGTTGGGCAGCTGTTGCGTCACGGGCTGCGCTTGCCAGGCGGTCTGGCTCGTGAGGGTGATGGTTTTGAGCGTGGGGTTCGCGCCGCTGGCCTGTGCCTTCTGCGCCGCGATGGAACTGGCGATGGCCGGGTTGTCGACGTTGAGGACGGTGATGGTGAAGGACGAGAGCAGCGCGCTTTCGATCTGGTCTGTGCTGGTCTGCGTGATGACCACCGTCAAGGGAATCGCGAGCGACGCGGAAGGCGTCGCCTGCGGCGAGCCGAGCGGCGTGCTCACCTCGTTCGGCAGCCAGCCGCTGGGGTAGGATACGGAGAATTGGAACTGGGCGTTCGTGTACGTGCCGCCGGGCGACGACGGTAGCGCCGGTGTGCTGGCGCCGCACGCGGCGAGCAGCAGAGCGAGCAGCAAGCCGGCCGGCGCGAACGCCCGGCGCCGGATCAGGTGAATGGCCCCGCCCCGCGATTCCCGGACGACCGCCATTCGTTGCGCGCGCATGTCCCGCTCCTTTCGCCCGTCGCCAGCCTGGCGCGGCGAGTATAGCGCGGTCTCCACCGGGGAGTCAACGAAAACGGGCATGAAGGACTAGTGGCAGTTGCCGCGGACGAGAGGGGGAGCGGTTCGGACGCGGGATTCGGTATGGGCTACTCGAGCTCGCCGGCATCTTCTATCGCGCTGGCAGGGGCCGGAGCGTCGGGGTCGGCGAAGAGTCGTGAGAGCACGCGCATGGTCAGCTCGGGGGGCACCTCGTCATACTCGGCGAGCGAACGGATGCGGGAGACGAGGTGGTGGAACATCTTGTCGACGAGCCGCTGGCCGAAGCGCTCGACGACGGCGCGGTCGATCACGGAAAGATGCGCAAGCTCCGCGAGTGCCTTGGCCCGCTCGACGCGCTCCGAGCGGTCGACGTGGCGGCGGAGCGCGGTGATGCCCGGCACGGCCAGGCGCACCGTGCGCTCGCGCTGATAGGCCCGCAGCCCCTCGGCGACGATCTCTTCGACCTGCGCGAGCGTGGTGTCGGTTTGCACGTTCGCCAGCACGTCGGCGTCTCCGCGCAGTGTGTCGACGGTAATCAGGGTGACGCCAGGCAGCGACCCTGCGCCCTCCTCGACATCGTGAGGCACCGCCAGATCGATGATTGCCAAGGGCATCGTCGCGCCCTTGCGCGCGGCGGCGAGGGTGGCCGTCGAGAGCACGGGGAACGGCGCCGCGGTCGCGGAGATCACGAGTTCCACGTCCGGTAAGCATCCTTGGATCTCATCGAGGGCGACGGTGCTGCCGCCGAGCTCGCGGGCCACCTCGGCGGCAAGTTCTGGGGTGCGGTTGGCGAAGACCAGAGAGCCGACGCCCGCCGCGCGCAAGGTCTGCGCGGCGAGCCTGCTGGTGCGCCCGGCACCGACGACCAGCGCGCGTACCCCGGTCACACCGCCGAGGGCCTCGCTCGCCGCACGGACCGCCAAGGTAACTACCGAGACATCGGCGCGGCCAAGCTCGGTTTCGGCTCGCGCCCGCTTGCCCGCCCGGACAGCTGAGGAGAACGCTAGCCGCAGCTCGTCGCCCACCGTGCCGGAGACCTCCGCTGCTGCGAGGGCGTCCCGTACCTGACCAAGGATCTGCGCCTCGCCGATGACCATCGATCGCAGGCCGGAGGCCACCTCGAGGAGGTGCTTCGCGGCCTCCGTGCCGTGTCGGTCGTAGAGGGCGAGCGCGCCGGGAGCGGCGACAGAGCTCGGTGGGGCACTCACCAGCGAGCTATCCGACGCCCCATGCGGTAGATCACCGGCAAGCGAGGGCCGCGCGGCGACGCCTTCGAGATATGTACGGATCGCCGCGTCCGCCTCCGGGCCATTGCCCACGTAATACACTTCGGTGCGGTTGCACGTGGAGAGGATGGCGATTTCGCGCACGGCGGGAGAGGCCGCGAGCGCGCGCAAGCCGGCCGCCAGCTCATCGCCGGCGAAGGCGAGGCGACCCCGCACGTCGGCCGGTGTATCCTGGTAATCCAACCCCAGCAGTTCCAACATGCCCGCACTTCCGACGTACTTGGCGTTGCGCTGAGAGGCAAGCGCCCGCGGATGCTGTTTCTCCTACTGTAGCGTATCTTCAAAGCGCGCGCCATTCCGGAGACGCTTGAACGTGTAAGGTTCTTTTCAGTTGCCTGCTGACGGGGGGCCAGCCATGCGCGAGCGAGATGGACAGCCGCAGATGTCGGCAACTCACCAGATCTACCTCGGGCTGGGGAGCAACCTTGGCGATCGCCGCGCGAACCTGCTGTGGGCGCTCGACGCGCTGCGCGCGTGGGTCGCCGTGGAGCGGGTCTCGTCGCTGTATGACACCGCGCCACTCCTCGTCACCGATCAGCCGAGGTTCTTCAATATTGCGTGCGCGGGGCGCACCGCGCTGGCGCCGATTTCGCTGCTCCGCACCCTCAAAGCGATCGAGCGCGCGGTCGGGCGCGTGGATGGGCCGCGCTATGGTCCTAGGCCGCTCGATATCGATATCCTGCTTTACGACGATCTGGTGCTCTCGTCGCCCGAGTTGACCGTCCCGCATCCCGGCATCTCAACGCGCGCGTTCGTCCTGGAGCCGCTCGCCGAGATCGCGCCGGACCTGCAAGTTCCCGCGCTCAGCGTACCCATCGCCGTGTTACTTAACGGCGTCGATCGGGCCGGCGTTAAGCGTCTCGGACCCTTGTGAAGGGCGGCAAGCTAGAGTATAATTCGCCGGGCAGCCATCCTCTCCCCCGGAGGCCGAGCGGTGCGGCTCCGAAGATGGCTCGGAACGATCCCCTCGGCCCGATCCGCGAGAAGTGCTACGCTTTTCACCGGTCTATTCTCGTTGCGAAATGAGCGCGACGAAAGGCAATCTGGCGTTTCCAGGCCACCATGCGACAGGAAGCGGTTGTGTCACACGGCAGCGTGCTCAGCGGGCGCCTCGAAGCGTTTCGCCTCGTCGAGCTGCTCCAGATGATGGGGCTCGGCTCGAACTCCGGCGCGCTGCACCTGTACGACGAGAGCGGCCGCACCGGACTGATCTATTTTATCGAAGGGTCGCTGGTCAGCGCGACCGAGCTTGACACCGAGGCCCTCACGCTCGGCCACGTGCTGCAGCAGCTGGGCCTCGCCAGCGCCGTCGACCTCGAGCAGGCCTTCCAGCAGCAGACGCACGATCCGCTCGGCAAGCGCATCGGTGAACGACTGGTCGACCAGCGCATCATCTCGGAGGAGCAGCTCCAGCAGGTGCTGAAGACGCAGACGCTGTGGACCGCGCGCGAGTTGTCGCTCTGGCGCGAGGGTAGCTACGAATTCCACCCCGGTGAGCAGCTCCCCGCCGATTCGTCGACGCTGGCGATCGACTCGCAGCGCGCCGTGATGGAGGTGCTGCGCTACGAGCACGAATGGGAGAGCTTGCAGCCGTATCTGCCAAACGGGATGCGCACGCACGTCACGATGGCGTTCGAGCCGCCGCGAGACCACCAACTCGTCTTTCACGCGTCGGCGTGGCGCGTGATCGGCAAGATCAACTCACAGCGCACCGTGCGACGCATCGCCACCGCGCTGCGCGTGCCGGAGCTTGACGTGGCGCGCATGATCGGCCCGCTCGTCGAAGAAGGGCTGCTGATCCCGGTGGGCGCGGCGGGGCGGCCGGGCCTGCCCGAGGAGGCGGCACGACTCAGCCTGCACCGTTTCGACTTGTTCACGCTGCTAATCGGCCTGGAGCAGGACTGGCTCAAACGCAAGAATCCCGCAGATCAGCTGGTGGCGCTGGCGAATTTCATCAACTACACCATGCAGGCGCTCGAAGAAGCATGCCAATTCAATGGCTTGGAGCTATCCGGCGACACGCTTGTGGGGATCCTGACTCGCGAAGGCGTAACTGGATTCGGCGACTACCGGTTTCGCATCGAGCAGAATCACATCAATATAGATGACTTCGCGGCGTACGCCCGGCGCGCGCTTGAGGGTTCATCGCGCAAGGTCATCGGCACGGCAAAAGTCTTCTACGAGCATGCCATGGAGACGCTTCTCCGTGCACTTGGCGCTGCGTTTCATGCCGTAAACGGCAGAATTGCCTCGCCGGTCGAGCGCGAGCAAAATCAGGAAGCGTGGGAAGCGCTCTTCTCGACCTTCCGCGGCGAGGTGGCGGTGTTGGAGTAGCCTCGATCCGTGCGGCGGACCCGCCGCGCGAGACGTCGTACACCAAAAGCCGTCCGCTGTCGCGCATTTCGAGGAACAAGGCTCCGGCGCGGCGCTTGAAAGGAACCGAAATTGTCATCCTATTTCTCGGAGATTTCGCCCGATGACTCGCATGCGCAGGAGCCGCGCGGCGATGACCTTGCGCCCGAGCGCCCGCGGCGGCCGTCGATCATGGTGATCGACGACTCGGCGGCGGTTCGCACTGTAATCCAGATCGCGTTTCGACGCGTCGGCGTCGATGTCTCCGCGTTCGAGGATGGCCTTTCCGCGATGAGGGCACTCACGCGCGAGGACGTTCCGGTGCCGTCGGTGCTGCTGCTCGACCTCGGCTTGCCGCGCATGAACGGCTACGAGGTGGCGGCTCTCCTCCGTGCACATGAGGCATTTAAGCAGACCGTCCTCCTGATGTTAACGGCGCGCGACGGGGTCATCGATCGGGTACGCGCCAAGCTGGTGGGCGCGCAGGGCTATATCACGAAACCGTTTCGCGTGGCGAGCGTGGTGCAAGAGGTATTTGGCTGCCTCAATTTGCGCGTGCCCGGCCAGGGCGAAGAGGGCTATCCGGGCATGGGTGCGCCGCTCCCCTGATCGATGATCCTCCACCGTCGCGCTGGGAATGGCGCATGAGTGCGCACCGACTGGTCGCCAATCGCCGTGAGCTTGTCAACCTCGGCAACGCCTTGAAGTGAGACTCATATGGCCGAATCAGCGAGCGAGCACCAGCGGCCGACACCCCGACTCAGGGGAGTCGCGCCGGGTGGCGTGAACACGGAATTGTTCGACTTTGCGGCGGAAGATCGCGTCGAATCCGAACCGCCGGCTCGCGTCACGGATGAGTCGACGCCACTGCCGCTGGGCGTCCCCCACGTCGCGGTGCAGTTCGCGGGCGTTCGATGCCTGCTGCCGCTCAGCGAGCTGCGCGGTGTCCTCACCGAGGCGCCGAAGTTGACGCGCTTCCCGTTCTCGCCGCCATGGTTGTTCGGCGTCTTTCTCTTCCGGGCGGAGCTGCTTGCGCTGGTAGACCCGCTCCCCGTCCTGCTTGGCCACGGGCGCCACGCGGCAACTGTCGCACGCTCCCAGCCGCAGCTCGCGCGAGAAGACTCGACGTACCCGCCGTCAGGCGGCGTCCCGCCCACGATTCTGGTGGGCAGTGGCGAACGGTCCCTCGGTTTCCGCGCTGACGGCGTTTTCGATGTCACGTTCGTCTCAGAAGCGACCTACCTACGTTCGCCGGAGGCGCTGGCCGAATCGCCGGAGTCCATCGACGACCGTTACATCGCTGCGATGTGTATGTCGGAGCCGGAGCACATCGTTCTGCCGGTGCTGGCGGTCGCGCCGCTGCTCGATGATCTCCTGCGACTGTTGTCCGAGGAGGGGCGCGATGGATGACCGCGACAGCATCGCGCTCTTTGGCAGCGAGGTGACCGCGCTCGTTCCGTTGTTACGCGGTCACTTCACCACACTGGCCTCGCGGTGGGAAACGCCGGACGCGATAGAATTTGTCCGGGCAGAGGGCGAGTGTCGGCGGCTCTTGCAGGCGGTGACAGACCTCAGCGCCGCCTATCACGCGACGGACTGTGCGATGATCGGCGCGGCGCTGCTGCACCTCGTCGCGGATAGCGAAAAGCGGATGCGAGTCGCCATGAGCATCCCCGCCATCGCGGGCTCGCTGGATTATCTGGCCGCGCGGGCGAGGATATTCTCCCGCTTCCGTCGCGTGGTCCTCCCGACCGTCGAGGAGGAACAGGCGCAGAAGCAGTTGGTCGCGCTCCTCTCGGGTGTGGAGCGGTCTGGGGTCATTCGGGACGCCTCTGGCGAGAGTGCGATCGAAGGCTCGCTCTCCGATCTCGATATCCCTGAATACATCGACGCTGACGAATCTGGGCCGAGCACGGTGGCCGGCGCCGTGACGTACTACGAGTCGTTTGAGCCGCCAAGTAGCGGTTCATTCCGGGCCGGACGGTTGGAGGATGGGGTCGATGAGGGCGTCGACGAGCACGAGTTGGAACCGCACGACTGGGACGTCATTCGCGCCTTCCAGTCGAGCCACCTCATACCCGCCCAACCGCCGCGTGAGGAAGAACAGTCGGCAGTGACCTCGCAGCTTCTCGAGGCATCGCTCGCCGAGTTGGACGACATCCCGCCTGAGCTGCGCGATTTTTTTCGTCATGAGGCCGAGGACGATCTGCGCACCCTGCGCCTGCTCGTCGCGCGCATCGATGAGCACCCCGACGACGGCGAGGCGGTCGCCGAGATGCGCCGCTGCGTGCATAAGTTCAAGGGCAGCGCCGCGCAGTTCGGCTTCGCCGCGTTGGCGGAGGCGGCGCTGGCGCTGGAGGAGGTGTTGCGCGAGCTCGAACGGCGGCACGAGCTGCCCTCCGCCGCGGACATTCGCGAGATGGATCTGCTGCTCGACGTGATGGACGGCGCGCGGGCACCGGTGAGCGGTGAGCAACTCATCGCCGACGCCCTACCGGCGCTCTCCCCCTCGGATGGCGGTGCGCAAGCTGCAGGTGCGCGATTCACCCACTCATCGGTCAGCACGACGGTGGAGACGGGTGCCCTTCGCGCGCCGGCGCAGCTAGGCAACGAGCGCATGCTGAAGCTCGCGCTCCGCGAGGTGGACGAGCTGACGGCACACGTGCAGTCGCTCGTGTTCGCCCGCGCGGGGCTGGCCGCGACGCAAGCGGATGCCCTCACTGTGCAGGGCGACCTACAGCGCATCGTCGATCGCCTGCGGCGCGTCGGCGCCGAGCTCGGCGATCTCGAACCGTCAGAGGCCGTGATGACGCGCGAAACGACGCGGCCGCGGCAGGCGCTGGACGGCGCACATGGATCCGCGGTTACGGCGAGCGCGACAGCGGGTGGTGATCCCTCCGCATCCGTCCGGCGTACCGAGCCGTCGGCCTGGGAGATTGCGCGCCGTCGCGAATTAAGTCAGACGGCCAACGCGCTGAACGAGATCGCCGCCGATCTTGCCGCCGAAAGCGCTTCGCTACGGTCGACGCTCGAACGTCTCGCACAGGCTAGTGACGGGCAGGCGGGCGCCTCCGAGGATCTGCAGCGCGCCGTGATGCGCATGCGATTAGTTCCCCTCGGCGACCTCTTGCCGCATCTCACCTTCGAGGTGACACGCGCACAGCGCACGGCGGAGAAGCACGTCACGTTGACGATGCGCGGCGAGGAGATCCAGATCGACCGCGGCGTCTGCGAGGCTCTGCGCGAGCCGCTGACCCAGCTCTTGCGCAACGCGGTGCTCCACGGCATCGAGTCGCCCGAGGAGCGCCTCGCGGCGGGAAAGTTTGAGCGCGGCGAGATCGCGATCACCGCGACCTGCGACGGCAGCGAGCTCGTCCTCGAGGTCGGCGACGACGGGCGCGGCGTCTCATCGGAAGGCCTGGTCGCCGCCGCCGTCGCCGTCGGCGTGCTCGACCCGCAGACGCCGGAGGACATGAGCGCGTCGCGCACGCTGGCGCTGATGTTCGAGCCCGCCGTCACCACAGCTTCGGAGGCGCGGCTCCTCGGAGGGCGTGGCATCGGACTGGACGAGGTGCGCACGGCGATCGAGCGACTGGGCGGCACCGTCTCCGCCCGCACCCAACCGGGCAAGGGTAGTGTCTTCCGCATCCAGACGCCGATCTCGCTGACGACGATGCGAGCGCTGCACGTCGTCGCCTGCGGGGCGGTGTACGCCGTGCCGTTCGGCAGCGTGGCGCGCACGGTGCTGCTGCCTGCGCGTAATGGTCAATCGCGGCTACACGTATCCGCAGATGCGAGCGCCGCGCGGGCCCAGCGGATCGAACGCGTGCCGTTCGCCCACGGCGAGTCTGCAGAGTCGGCGAGCGCGCCAGTGGACGGCGAAGAGATGCCGGTCTACACTCTCTGCGAGCTGCTGGGCTTCGACGAGGATGCCGCCGGCAATGGCTACGCAGTCGTCATCGAGTCCGCTGAGGGGCGCGCCGCCGTGCTGGTGGATGCGCTGGTGGACGAGCGCGAGGAGTTGGTACGAACCCTGCCGCGTCACCTGCAGCGGCGAGCGCTGCGCGGCACCACGATCACCCCGCACGGAGAGTTGGCCATCATCGTGGATGCGGCGGCGTTGATCGAGCGCGCGCTGACCGGGAGCCCCGATGTGGCACATGCGGCGCACGGCTCCGACGATCGGCCGCAGTCGAGTAAGTCGCACCGGGTGCTGGTGGTAGACGACTCGGAGGCGGTGCGCCGCGCGATCGAGGTGATCCTGCTTCGCGGCGGCTACGATGTCGAACAGGCCGCCGACGGCATCGAAGCGTTGGAGTACATTCAGGCCAACTCGCCCGACGTCGTCCTGCTGGACGTCGAGATGCCGCGCATGGGCGGGCTGGAGCTGCTTAAGGTGCTGGCCGGGCGCTGGCCGCAGAGTATGCGCGTGGCCATGCTGACCTCGCGCGGCAGCCAGGAGCACATGGAGAGCGCGGCGCAGCTCGGCGCATCCGCATACCTGATCAAGCCCTGCCCGCAGGATCTCCTGTTGGAGACGGTCCGCTCCCTGCTGGTGCCGGCGGTCGTTCGCTCATGATGTCCATGCCGCCAGATTTCGCTCGCCAGAAGGACTCCTCCATGCCAGTCGGTCGCCCTTCACCAGCTGAGCAGGCGCTCGTGGCCGGCGCGGTCGTCGCCGGACGCACCGCGGGCGCGCTCTCGCGGCGGCTCCACCTCGGCGGGGGCACGAGTGTCGCGGGTCTCGTGGCCCAGCGCGTGGACGGCGACATCGCGTCGCACCTCGCGCGCCAGCTTCGCCACGGTAGCGCCGTCGTGACGGGCACCAACGGCAAGACGACCACCTGCGGTATGGTGGCGTCAGCCCTGCGGGCGGCGGGCACGCGCGTCTGGCGCAATCGCGAGGGCGCCAACCTCGCGCGGGGCGTCGCAACCTCGCTTGTCATACGCGCTCGGCCCGACGGTCGCCTGCGCTGGGGCGGGGACGCCGCCGCCGTCTTCGAGGTAGACGAGGCGGCGTTTCCGCAGGTGCTGGCGCAGGTACGCCCGCGCGCCGTGCTCGTCACCAACCTTTTCCGCGACCAACTGGATCGCTACGGCGAGGTCAACACCGTCCTCGATCGCTGGCGCAATGCGCTGGCGTACCTGCCACAGGGTGCCGCCGTCGTGCTCAACGCTGACGATCCGAGCGTCGCCTCGCTGGCACTTGGGCTGCGCGACGATCTCCGCGTCACCTATTTCGGTGTCGAGTCGGTCGCGCCGTCGGGACGAGAAGGCGAGCGGGCCGAGCAGGTGATCGACTCGCGGACGTGCCCGCGCTGCCAGGCCGTCCTGACCTTCACGCGGCGATTCTACAGTCACATCGGCCACTGGCGCTGCGACGCCTGCGGCCTGGCGCGACCGGAGCCCGCGGTGAGCGCACGCGGCGTCGAGTCCTTCGGAGTGGCCGCAGTGCACTTCACCCTCGCCGCGCCGGACGACGTAGCATCCGTCACGCTGGCGCTGCCCGGGGCTTTATAACGTCTACAACGCGGTCGGCGCCGTTGCCACCGCGCTCGCCATGGGCGGCAACGCGACGGCGAGCATCGAAGCGCTGACATCCTTCCGCGCGGCGTTCGGACGCGGCGAGCGCATACAGGTCGGCGATCGGGCGGTGCATCTGCTGCTCGCCAAGAATCCAACGGGACTGAACGAAGTCCTGCGCGCGCTCGCCAGCTCCCATGAGCGCGAGCACCTCTTGCTGCTGCTCAACGACCGCCCCGCCGACGGCGAAGATGTCTCGTGGATCTGGGACGCTGACTTCGAGCAAGTCGCCTCGCTTGCCGAGCGCGTGACGGTCAGCGGGACGCGCGCCTACGATCTCGCGCTGCGTCTCAAATACGCCGAGGCCGAGGTCGCCTTCGTCTCGAACGATGCGACTGCGGCGTTGGATGACGCGCTCAACGCGACGCCGGCCGGCGGCACGCTCTACGTTGTACCGACCTACACGGCGCTATTGGAGATCCGTGGCGAGCTAGAGCGGCGCGGCCACGCGCGCCGTTACTGGGAATAAGCGGGAAGCACGATGCATGAGCCCAACACAGCCAGCGCGGACGGGGCGTTGAGCCTGACCCTCGGCCACCTCTACCCCGATCAGCTAAACATCTACGGCGACCGCGGCAACATTCTCGTGCTGCGGCAGCGCTGCAGGTGGCGGGGTATCGACCTGCGCGTGGTCCCGCTCGATCTCGGCGAGCCGCTTGATCCGCGGGCCTTCGATCTGCTCTTCATCGGCGGCGGTCAGGATAAGGAGCAGTCCGAGGTTGCGCGTGATCTCCGCGAGCGCAAGGGCGACGCGCTGCGGGCCGCCGTCGAGGCCGATATGCCGGTGCTCGCCGTCTGCGGCGGCTATCAGCTCCTAGCCCGCTATTACCGACCCGCCCAGGGACCCGACCTCGAAGGCGCGGGCATCTTCGACGCGTGGACCATCCACAAAGGCAAAGACGTGGTGCGCTGCGTCGGCAACATTGCGCTGGAGTGGGAAGCGCAGACCATCGTCGGCTTCGAGAATCACGGGGGCCGCACCTATCTCGGCGCTGAGGCGCGCCCGCTGGGGCGTGTGCTCGCTGGCCACGGCAATAACGGCGAGGACGGCTTCGAGGGCTGCATCTACCACAACACGTTCGGCACCTACCTTCACGGCTCGCTGCTGCCGAAGAATCCACATTTCGCCGACCATCTCCTCAGTATCGCCATCGCCCGCAAATTCGGACCCTCCGCCACGACGCTCGCCCCGCTCGAGGACGCCGCCGAGTATCGGGCGCACGACGCCATGCTGCGGCGCCTCTCGGTTGCGTCCCGGGTGCCTAAGCTGCCCGCATCCTCGTCGCGGACGCCAGGGAGTACCCCAAGTGTTACATCTGCAGCGGCTCGACGGTCGTAAGGGGGGAATCACGCAACGCAGGACCACGAGGCGACGTATCAAGGACAGATTGAGTCGTCGTGGACCCCTACGGAGACTCCTTGCAGGGCGTCCGTCACCGCGTCGACGATGCGGCCTCCGCGGCGACGTAGCCGCGCGAAGCCAAAGCAGGAAGTAGTCCGGCGCCGCGGTCAGGCGCAATGTGCCGCTGGCACATCATCTGCTATGCAGTCGCGTACAGATGGACGTTCCGATGTGGCGATATGTGAGAGCGTGATGCGCATTTCAGGCACCTCAGACTCAGGGATATTAACCGGGCGGTGTTCCTGTCGATTCCGCGCAGGTGAGGAGTCGGCCTAACGCGAAGCAGCGCTCGCATCGGTTCAGCGCCCTGATCTCCTGGTTGCCATAACATGTTTTTGAGCAGCGGGAGGTGTCGCAATGAATCATTACGAGGACCTGCTGGTCGATGCCCTGCTGGATCGTGGGTTTACCGTCGATGAGGCGGAGCGTCTCGTCGAGCTGCAGGCGCGCGTCGAGCGCGAGCGCCGCGAGGAGGAAGAGCGAGCACGATTTGCTCGCTGGATGAACCACATCATCGACCAAGGCGAATAGACGGCCAGACTATTGGGAGGACGAGAGCACATCTCGTCCTCCTTTTTTATCGTCCCACCCGCCTGGCAGCGAACGCCCAGGCCATACATACGAACGCGACCTTGCATTGGCGCGGGTTGCGGTATCAGCCGGGCTAGTGATAGATTGGAGGGTATGGGTGTTTGTGCTCGCTCGATTCGACTCACGCTCCCTTCCTCTCGCGCGTCGCTCGTGCTTGTCCGTTCACTTGCTACCTCTGCCGCATCGCGTCAGCTACGGTGGACCTCGTCGCGCCTCAGACGGTGAGATACTAGGGCCCTTGGCATGCGAGCGCCCTTAAGTCGAGGAGGCGTGCGACCGAGCGCTGATATCGCGCGGCACCTGCCAGCGATGCCGCAGCACGTTCGCGAGGGGATGCCTGAGCGCCTTCGGACCCATTGAATTGATCAGACCAGAGGAACGATCAGGAGGATGCGCGATGAAGGCCGTCGTGATGGCCGGAGGTGAGGGCTCGCGCTTGCGCCCCTTAACGGTGACGCGGCCCAAACCCATGGTGCCCATCGTCGGGCGCCCGGTAATGGAGCATATCCTCAACCTGCTCAAGACGCACGGCATCACCGATGTCGTCGTGACGGTGCAGTACATGGCGAGCGCCATCGAGGACTATTTCGGCGATGGCACCCAGTTCGGCATGAACATCGCCTACTCGCGCGAAGAGGTGCCGCTCGGCACGGCGGGCAGCGTCAAGAACGCCGAGGAGTTGCTGGACGAGCCGTTCCTCGTGATCAGCGGCGACGCCCTGACCGATTTCAACCTCACCGAGATCATCAACTTCCACACCCAGCGCAAGGCGATGGCGACGATCACCCTCGCCCACGTGCCCAACCCGCTCGAATTCGGCGTCATCATCACCGACGACAACGGCCACATCCGCCAGTTCCTCGAAAAGCCGAGCTGGGGCGAGGTCTTCAGCGACACGATCAACACCGGCATCTACGTGCTCGATCCCAAGATCTTCGGCTACTTCGAGCGCGACAAACCGTTCGACTTCAGCCAAGAGCTCTTCCCGATGATGCTGAAGAAGGGTGACCCGATCTACGGCTTCACCTCCGAGGGCTACTGGTGCGACGTCGGCAACCTCGCCGAATACATGCGCGCCAATGCCGACGTGCTCCAGGGCAAGGTCAATGTCGAGCTGCCCGGCACCGATCTCGGCGGCGGCGTCTGGGCCGAGGACGGCGTCGAGATCGCGCCCGATGCGCAGCTCTTCGGGCCGATCTTCCTCGGCCACGACTGCAAGGTCAAGAACGGCGTCGTCATCCACGGCCCCAGCGCCGTTGGCCACTACACCATCGTGGACGACCGCGCCCAGGTCGACCGCAGCGTCGTCTGGAACAACTCCTACATCGGCGAGCGGACGGAGTTGCGCGGCGCGCTGGTCGGCACCTCCACCAGCATCAAGGCCCGCGCCGTGATGTTCGAGGGCGCCGTCATCGGCGATCACTCCGTCGTGGACGAGGGCGCTATCATCCAGCCGGGCGTCAAGATTTGGCCGAACAAGGAGATCGAGACCGGCGCCGTCATCACCAGCAGCATCATCTGGGGCTCGGCGGGCCGCCGCTCAATCTTCGGTCGCTTTGGCGTGACGGGCCTCGTCAACGTCGACATCACGCCAGACTTCGCCGCCAAGCTCGGCGCCGCCTACGGAGCGGTGCTGCCGAAAGGGTCTACCGTCGCCGTCAACCGCGACGACCACCGCACCCCGCGCATGGTCAAACGCGCGATCATCTCCGGCCTGCCCTCGGCCGGCATCAACGTCTCCGACCTGGAGACGGTGCCGCTGCCGGTCGCTCGCTACTACGTCCGCACCACGGACGCGGTCGGCGGCGTCCACATCCGCCTCTCGCCCTTCGATCCACGCATCGTGGACGTCAAGTTCATCGACAGCAACGGCCTCGACATCAGCAAGAACACCGAGCGCAAGATCGAGAACCTCTTCTTCCGCGAGGATTTTCGCCGCGTCTACCTGGACGACATCGGCAACATCGCCTATGCCACCAAGGTCAACGATCATTACACCGCCGCATTCCTGAAGCACATCGACGTCGACCTGATGCGCAAGCGACATTACCGGCTGGTGGTCGACTACGGCCAGGGTGCCAGCGTCGACGTGCTCTCGCCGATCTTCAACGCGATCGGCGCCGACGTGATCGCCCTTAACGCCACGCGCGACCCTGCGCGCTACTCGCGCTCCGCCGAAGAGTTCGACCGCGACATGCAGGTGCTCGCCTCGATCACCGGCACGCTCAAGGCCGACCTCGGCGTGCGCATCGACACCGGCGGCGAGCGCATCTACGTCGTGGACGACCGCGGCCAACTCTTGGACGGTGGGAAGCTGCTCGCCGCGATGGCCGATCTGATGCTGCGCGACCATGGCGGCACCGTCGCCGTCCCCGTCACGGCGCCCAGCGTCGTTGAGACGGTCGCCGAGAAGCTGAAGGGCAGTGTCGTCTACACCAAAGTCATGCCCCACGCCCTCACCAGCGCGGCCTCGTCGCCAGGCATGGTGCTCGTTGGCGACGGCGCGGGCGGCTTCGTCTTCCCGGAGTTCCACCCCGCCTTCGACGGCATGTTCGCCACCATGAAGCTCGTGGAGGCACTGGCCCGCTACAACACCAAGCTCTCGGAGGTAGTGAGTGGCCTGCCGCCGTATCACCTGATCCGTACCCAGGTCAACTGCCCGTGGGAATACAAGGGCAAGGTGATGCGCATCCTCAGCGAGCAGTACCGCGAGCGCCGCGAGGAGCCGATCGACGGCGTGAAGATCGACCTCGGCGAGGAGTGGGTGCTCGTGCTCCCCGACGCCGATCGCCCGCTCTTCCACGTCCTCGCCGAATCGCGTTCGCGCGACTCCGCCCAGGCACTCGCCGACAAGTACGCCCGCGTCGTCAGCGGTCTCCAGCAGTAGTCCGTCTGCCGTCTGCCGTCTGCCGCGTGCGATCTTGGTGGATCTAACCCTCTGGTCCCCTCCCCGCGGGGAAGGGGGGCGTGCCGCATGGCTCGCTACGCGGTGGTTCCAAACGGTATCGACTACTGATCTCCCGATCTTTGCATGAACGTCTCACCGTCCCGCAGTGTCCGAGCCTGCCGGAAACAGCGGTGGGCAACGGCACGTTCCATCTTCAGGGCGAAATTGCAGCATAGGTCTAAAAGCCTCAGCTCGTCATTTCGTGCTGCCGGCTGGAGCGTCCACAGAGAGAATAGGCCTGTATAAGGGAGCAACGGCGCTCATTCAACCTCCCGACGGCGCTCATACGCCGGACATCGCAACGGAGATCCTCAAATGCAAGCGGAAGACAAGAAGGCAACGAAGAAGTCGGCCAAGAACACCATCATGGACGGCAAGGCGTCCACGGGATTCACCGACGAGGAACGAGGTGCGATGAGGGCGCGCGTCCAAGAACTGAAGGCGGACAAGGCGGATGGGGAAAGCGCCGTGCTCGCGAAGATCGGCGAGATGCCAGCGCCCGATCGTGCCCTCGGAGAACGGCTGCATGCGATCATCATGGCCAGCGCGCCAAACCTCACGCCGAAGACCTGGTATGGGATGCCCGCCTATGCCAAGGACGGCAAGACCATCTGCTTCTTCAAGCCTGCCAGCAAGTTCAAGGTGCGGTACGCGACGCTCGGCTTCAACGACGCGGCCAATCTTGACGATGGCCGCGTATGGCCGGTCGAATACGCGATCACGGAGCTGACCGCAGCCGACGAAGCGAGGATCGGCGCACTTGTGAAGAAAGCCGCGAGCTGAGGGCGCGCCGCAATCCTTCGAGCCAGCCCAATGGGGTCGGCTTCATGCTCATGGCTTCCGCGTCGCGTCGCTTTCACCATCTCCGCATTGGACAGCAGACGCCTCGCCAGCCGGTCTGATGAACCGCGGCCCGGCGTTCTTCTTGTCCTACACCTGCTGCCCATGTAGGGACGCGCGCAGAACCTTGTCTGGGCACATGCCGGGGAACGTGCGCTCGTAGCAGACCATGCAATAGTCGCCCTCGCGCTGATCGCCCTCATCGCCGGTGCCGTAGTAGGTGATGGTGTGCGGATCGCAGGCCATGTGGCCGCAGGGCCGCATGACCGGGTCGGCGCGATGTGGCAACTGATGCGGGAAATGCTCGATGTAGCAAGCTACTGTCTGCTCGCTGGATGCGGTCTCCATGAAACGCTCCTTCGGCGGTGCGCGGTGCTACGCGGGACAGATCAGGAGGAATGGGCAGCTCTCGCACGCGCCGGACTGTGGCCTCGGCGCGTAGTCGGTGCGGGCCATGCCGTCGAGTGCGTCGCGCAGCTCCTCGGTTAGTCGGGTGCGCTGCCGCGGATTCAATGCGGCCGGCGTCCGCTCGTCGGTCGAGAGGTTGTGGTGCAGCAGCGTCGCTGGCGCCTCGCCGGGATGCTGCTCCGCGGCCAGCGCGTAGAAGAGCGCCCGCAGATCGGCCTGCGGAGGAGACGCACGCCCCAGCCGATGCCGCACGAAGACCGCCGGCTGCGGCGTGCGCCCAGCCGTCCGCCCATTGCCCTCCGACGACGCATCGGCGATGAGCGGCTCCACGCGGTCGAGCGTGACGTTGACGGATTTGCCGCCCACGTCCACGCTCACCGTCCGCTCGAAGTCCACCGCAGCGGCCCGCCGAGGCTCTCCCTCGCCCGCCTCCACCCGTCGCGCGAGCGCATGCCATGCCCGCTCGACGACGGCCCTCCCATGCCGGCGATAGACTGCATCGAACGGCGGCGACTCCACGTGGGCGACATCCGCGGCCAAGTCGCGCTCCGGAGTGCCCATCTCGCTCGCCAGCGCCGCTTCCCAATTGGCCTCGAAGAGCCGCAGCGCCTCGGCTAGCGGTGGGCAATTGGTGTCTTCGGCGGTTGCCGCGCCGGTTCGCTCGATCGCCCGCAGCGTCTCGTGCAGTGCCCGACGAAGCGTTGCGACGCCCACCTCGCGCGGTCGCAGGCCATATACGTAGCGGTAGGCGTACTGGCGCGGGCAGCGCGCGTACGCCTCGATCTCCGACGACCGCATGGTACTCCGCTGCCCCTGACCATCTGAGCCGAGAGGCACGGGGGCCGCGTCGGCGACGACGACCTCGCCATCCTCATCGGCGGAGAGCAGCCGCGGCTGTGCCTCCGCACGCGCCCACACGACTCGCCGAAGCGACGCGCCGAGACGCCGCTCGATCGGCCCGAGGAACGGCGAAGGCTTGTAGCGCACGCGGCCGTACCGCTCCGCCACGCTCAACACCAACTCGTCGCGCGCCCGCGTCACCGCGACGTAGAAGAGGCACGCTTCCTCCAGCAGGTGCGGGTCGCGCTCCTCCTGCTCTCCGTCCATCCGCTCGATCAGTGCCCCCGGCAGTGGCGCGCTCTCGTATCGCTTCTGCGTCGGGAATCGCCGCTCGGCCAGCCCCGGCAGATAGACGATGGAGAACTCAAGCCCCTTGCTGGCATGGACCGTCAGCACGTGCACCGCGTCGCGTCCCCGCTGCACCTCGCCTCCCGCGCGCCCTGGCTCCTGCCGCAGGCGACCCACAATGCGCAGATAGTCGAAGAAGTCCGGCCAGAGACGCGACCCGTCGGCATCGCCATACGTCGCGCTCTCACGGCCCGTCGCGCGGAGATCGTCGAAGCTCCGCGTCAGTTGCAGCAGCTCCGCCAGTTGCGCCGCCTCCGCGAGGGCCCCATCATCGCCGCGTGCGATGCCCGTGAGTAATCGGCCCCCAAGCGACGTCAGCCCGAAGATATAGCGCGTCAGCGCCGTCGCCACATCGGGCGCAGATCGCAGCGCCGTCAACGCCTCCGCCAGTGTCGCCATCCCCACCGCCCCCGCCGGCGCGATGCCCCCTATGCCTTCGACACCTTTCCACAGTACGGCAACCGGCGTCTGTCCGCGAACGCGCGCCTCGGCGATCAGCGCCCGCGCGTCCGTCGCCGTGAAGGTGTGATCCGCCAGCTGCCCCGCGCGCAGCAGCCCGGCGCCACTCGTATCCGCCAGCAACGAGAAGACCCCCAACACATCCTTAACGAGATCTTGCTCCAGCAGCGGCGCGGCCAGCTCCGCGCGTATTCCCTCGGCATTGAGAGCAGCGGCGACTTGTTGCGCATGCTTGCGGGTGCGGCAGAGAACGGCTTGGTCCGCGAGCGAGCGCCCCTCCGCCAGCCGCTGCTGGATCGCGTGCGCCATTCCAGTAAGCTCGGCCCCGCTGTCCTCGGCCCTCGCTAGGGAAACGGCAGACCCGCTCGGCGCGGGCCGTACCGCCTCGAGCGGCTCGCCAGTTCTCGCCCCAAGCAGCGCGGTGGCGACACCCGCCGCTGCGTCCAGGATCGGCGCCAACGAGCGGTAGTTGCGCCGCAACGTGTGTATCCGCGCCTCGCGATACTCAGTCGCGAACCGTGCCAGATTGGCCGGCGACGCCCCCCGGAACCGATAGATCGCCTGATCGGCATCGCCCACGGCCCAGAGCGGCCCGTCCTCGCCGGCCAGCGTGCGCAACAGCACGCCCATCGCCCGATTCACATCCTGGAACTCATCAACCAAGATCTGCGAGTGCCGCGTCCGCACCTCGGCGAGCACCTCTGGCTGCTCGCGCAACAGCTTCACTGCCAGCCGCACTACATCCCCGAAGTCGAGATCCCCTCGCCGCGCGAGCGCCGCCTGGTAGTGTGCATAGACGAGCGCAACCTCCCCTGCCCGCGCCGCGGTAGCCTCTTCCTCCAACGTGCCGGCGCTCGCCGCCAGCTCCGCTGCGGCCTGCGTGTACTCCTCCGGCCCCGCAAGCTCATCCTTCGCGCGCGAGATTGTGCTGAGCAGCGTCGGGAAGAAGTAGCCCGGCTCCGCCAACGACTGGTATTGGTCGAGATTGAGATCGGCGACCAGCGCTCGCAGCAGCAGGTAGCCTTCCGTCCCCGTGATCAGCCGAAAATCGGGACGCAGCCCGACCAGCGGGGCATAGCGCCGCAGCAGATCGCCGCAGAAGGCGTGGATCGTCGCCACTGGCGGCGCCGCGCGGGGCGCCAACTCGCGCGGCAGATCGGCATCGTCCCACAGCGGCGCCGCCAGCAGCGCCGCGAGCCGGTCGCGCATCTCGCGCGCGGCTTTGTTTGAGAATGTCAGCGCCAAGATGTGCTCCGGCGCCACGTCGCGCTCGCGAACGAGGTACGCCACGCGCCCGACCAGCGTGCTAGTCTTGCCCGTGCCGGGACCCGCGATCACCAGCGCTGGCGTCTCGGATCGCGCCGCCGCCTCTTGCCACGGGTCCAGTCCGACCACGCGCTCCGTCGCGCCGCTATCCGTGGCAGCGGACACTTGTTCGTCGTCGGCGTCGCTCGTCGGCACAAGCAGGCTCGTCAGGCGTCGCAGCACCACCTCCTCCGAGACGCCGAAGGAGCGCGCCACGGAGCGAATCGAATCCCCGCGCCCGCCCGCCGACTCCGCCCTGGCTACCGCTGCCTCATATGCCGCGCGGAACGGGCCGGGTGGCAGCAACAGTGCGGCGGCAAAGCCGTTGGCCTCGCTCTCGCGCCGTGCGCGGGCGCTGTACGCCTCGCCGGGCCGCAGCAGCTCCTCGCCCACGTCGAAGCTTTCGCCCGCGCCCTGTAGGTCCGCCTCGCGGCAATCCTCAGCGACATTGCCACCGAAGGCAACCCCATCGTCGGCACGTTGCCCCCCGCCAAGCGCACCCAGAGGGCGCGCACGATGCAGCAGCGCGTGCCCCAACTCGTGCGCCAGCGTAAAGCGTCGGATCGAATCCGGCAGCCCTTCGCGGATGTATATCAAGTCCTCATCCGGTTCAAGCCAGCCAAGCGTCCCGCCGCGGCGGCTCTCGGGGTGGAAGACGGCGATATCCAGCCCGAGCTGCTCAACCAGCAGCTCAAGCGGCGTCGCCTCGCCATCCGCAACATCGGCGCGCTCGCGGAGCCAGCGGTGCAGGTATCTCGCCAGCCGTCGCGGGCGCTGCTCATCCTCCACGGCGTTCCCTCCAGCATCCCGCGCCGGCCCACTGGTCTGATGTATACCCTCGCCGCGCCGCCTCAGAAACGCGCGGATCGTAGGATAATTCGGCATCCAAGCCCGTACATTTTACCACATCGCCTCGCATACACCGCACTCGCCGCACCTTCATGCCGCCCAAGAGTCTCCCCGTTTTCCACGCACGCACGTGCATTCCTTGCGGTTCCACTTTCCGCATAGTATACTCTCAGATAGAACATATGTGCTGGTCAACACGCCTCATAAACGCAGAGTCCACACCTCCGAAGGAGCAGACACCGGCGCAGCGCCTCACTTCCGCCCCCGACCGCTTCTGCCTCGGTTCGCGCGTCAATCGGCGAGTTCAATGCGACAAAAGCGAAAAGCGGAAGAAAGCGGAAATGATTTCGACACCGCGCACCGCTCCCTACATGCAACAAACGCCTGAAAATTCCGACATGAGCTCGTCAGCCCCTGTGTCCCCTTCCCGCCACGCCCGTCTCTCCAAAACCCACAAAGCCTCAATTTTTCTGCCCTGAGCGCTCCATTTCCGCCCATTGGCCGAAGATAGTGCACCATCGAAGCCTGCCTGCGCGGGCTTCGTGGGCGCGGGCCTTAGGCGTCGTTCACCCACCAATCCCCGGTCCTGAGACATTCGGAGCAGCATTTCCGCCATTCGATCGCCGGGTGAGAAGGTACTATCGGTCCGAGCGATCAGTCGGACCTTGGAGCCTTTATTGAGGAGCACGCCACCATGCCAGACCAAGCGCTTCCGCTCACCGACGTCTATTGCGGCTGGGACCAGTTTCAAGCGGATCTCGTCAAGGTTATCGCACCGCTCACCGCCGAGCAACTGGCCCTGCCCGTCGCGCCGGGACAGTGGCCGATTGGCATGATCGCCCAGCACATCATCAACGACCGCATCTGGTGGTTCAACGGCTGGATGAACGAGGGCGGCCCAGACGTGACGGCCTTCATGCACTGGGACGAGGAGACTGAGGGCCGCTCCGTCCACATGGCGCATGAGCTGGTCGCCGGGCTGCAAGCGACCTGGGACATGGTCGCCGCAACCCTCGCCAGCAACACCACCAACGACCTCGATCACGTCTTCGATCAGCCCGCGATGCTCACCGAGCGCGAGCGCGAGATCTTCAGCGCCTCCACGCGCCAGGAGATCCTCTTCCACGTCATGCGTCACGACATGCACCATGGCGGCGAGCTTGCCATCGGCCTCGGCGGCAATGGACTGCCGTCGATCTGGGGCTAAGAGCCTCTCCGAAACGTGTGGTGCGGTGGCGTGATAGGCTCGGCCCGCGGAACGCATTCCTCGCGTTCAGCGATCCCGGCGGCAATAGCCGGGTCGTGTGCGGAGCGCGCCCGACTGGCGCCACGCCACACGACACCTTGCGCGGGATTGGAGGTATCCAGATGACCGATCGAACACCGATTGAGACCAAGAATCTCGACATGTACGGCCACGCCCCGCTGCCGTGGAGCAGGCCGCATGATCTCTTCGCGGATGGCATCTTCCTCGGCACGACCTTCCTCGGCACGACGCGGCCGGACGGTCGCCCCCACGCCGCCGGGATCGGTGCCGTCTGGCTCGACGGCGACATCTATTTCACGAGCGGACCGGGGACGCGCAAATCGCGCAATCTGGCCACGAATCCGGCCTGCACGATCTCCACCAAGCTGACGACCATCGACATCGTCCTCGAAGGCGAGGCGGTCAGGGTAACCGATGGGCCGACGCTGGAGCTGGTGGCTGCTCGCTTCCGGGAGGGCGGCTGGCCGGTGCAGGCCGAGGGCGACGCCATCACCGGCCCCTACAACGCCCCGAGCGCTGGCCCGGCGCCCTGGCACCTCTACCACTTCACTTTCCACACCGCCATCGGGAACGCCACGACCGAGCCGGAGGGTGCGACGCGCTGGCGCTTCGAGGCGTGAGGGAGGGAGGCCGGACTTTGAACGTAGTGAAGCATCCGTCCCCCTAAGCAACGCGATCCGATCCCGCGCAACGCCCACTTTCGGGGCTGAAGGCGAGCGATCCGCCACGGACGCACCCAGACGCAGGGGGCGCCCACATGCGGCTCCGATCAGCCTTCGGCCCCGAAAAAACCTGTGCTATAATGCCGCGAGGTCGTTACCGGACGAGCGCGGCCAGCCGCCATCGCGCCACTCACTAGGGATGCGTTGCAGGGACTAAATAAGATGATTCGAGATACTATCGCCGAGCTGGTCGCGCGCTCCGTCGCCGCCCTCCACGAGCACGGCGAGTTGCCCGCCGTCGAGATGCCGCAGATCGACATCAGCCGCCCGCAGATCGCCGAACACGGCGACTATGCCACCAACATCGCCATGAAGCTTGCCGCCGCCGCCCGAGCCGCCAGCGCCGAAAAGGTGACCCCTCGCGTGCTCGCCGAACTCATCGCGGGCCAGATCCGCGAGACCGCCGAGTTGGTGCCCGCGTACGATCTCGTCGCTGCCATCGAGGTGGCAGGACCCGGCTTCATCAACCTGCGGCTCAAGCCCGAGTGGCTATTGGCCCAGGCGGCGACCGTCATCGATGCCGGCAACGCCCACGGCTCGATCCAGCTCGGCCACGGAGAGCGCGTCAATCTCGAGTTCGTCAGCGCCAACCCGACGGGACCTGTCACCGTCGGCAACGGTCGCGGTGCATTCATCGGCGACGCGCTCGCCAGCGTGCTACGCGCCGCGGACTACAACGTCACCACCGAGTACTACTTCAACAACGCCGGCTCGCAGATCGTCAAGCTTGGCCGCTCGATGGAGTATTACCTGTGGGGCGCGTTGGGCGATGTGGAGCGTGCCGAGCAGGCCTACGCGAACCTCCCCGATGCCGCCGAGGAGAAGAAGCCGAGCTCGGCCAAGTACCGCAAAGCAGGCGCCGCGCCGGAGCAGCCCGAGGGATCGGCCGAAGACGCCGATGATCTCGCCGAAGGGGCGCTATCCGAGCCGCAGGCGCCTGGACGTAAAACGGGGTACTTCGGGCCATACTACGAGACCGTGGCGGCGCGCGTGCCCAAGCCCGCCGCACGCAAGCTGCTGAAGCTGCCAGAGTCCGACCGCGCGCTGGCGATCGGCCAGGCTGCTGCCGCGATCATCATGGGAGACATCCGCGAGACGATGGCCAAGCTCCGCGTCCACTTCGACGTCTGGTTCAACGAGGCCGACCTCGTGGTCAGCAACGCCCGCGAGGAGGGTCTCGCCGCGCTGGAGGCCGCCGGCCACACCGAAGAGCGCGATGGTGCCGTCTGGGTGCGCACGACGCCGTTCGGCGACACGCAGGATTGGGTTATCCGCAAGACCGATGGGTCGCCGACGTATTTCGCCTCCGACGTTGCCTACATGCGCAATAAGTTTGACCGCGGCTTCCAACGCTTGATTTACGTCCTCGGCGCTGACCACTACAGTTACATCATGCGGCTCAAGGCACTGGCCCAGATGCTTGGTCACCAGCCGGATGATGCCAACGTGCTGCTCTACCAGTCGGTGCGGCTGGTCGTCAACGGTCAGGCTATGCGCATGGGCAAACGCCTCGGCAATAGCGTGACGCTAGACGAGCTCTACGACGACGTCGGCGCCGACGTCACGCGCTTCTTCTACCTGATGCGCTCCAGCGACACTCCCCTGGACTTCGACCTGGAGCTCGCCCGCAAGCAGACCGATGACAACCCCGGCCTCTCCGTGCAGTACGCGCATGCCAGAGCCTCCGGCGTCTTCATCAAAGCACGCGAGCAGGGCATCACCGCCGAGGACTACGGCGACGCAGACGTGCGCGTGCTAGCCCTGGACCCCGTCGAGCCACGCGACTACGAGCTGGCCCTCATGCGGCAGATTCTGCGCCTCGAAGAAGTGATCGAGCGTGCCGCGCTTGACCTTGCCCCGCACCACCTGACGCGCTATGGCATGGACCTCGCGGACGCCTTCCACCTGTTCTACGATCACTGCCCGATACTCAAACAGGGCGCAGGCGTCACACCGGAGGTGCGCAACGCACGGTTACGCCTGCTCCGCGCGGCGCAGGCTGGCCTCGCACGCACGCTCACCCTGCTTGGCATGACCGCGCCGGAGCGCATGGAGCGGGAAAACCCGGAGGGAGCGGCCCGATAGCCGCTCCCGTCCAATTGCCTTCGCCGGTGCCGCTGCTGACCTCGCCGCGAGCACTACGCCGTCGGGGTCGGCGTTGCGCCCGGGATGGGCGACGGTCCCGGCGTCGGCTGCACCGTGGACACACCGATCGTCACCTTCTGAATGACGTCGTTGGGCTTGATCTTGCTGGCGACATTCATCCCCGCCGTCACCTGGCCGAAGATGTCGAACGCTGTGCCGATCGTCTGCGACATGTCTGTAAGGCAGATGAAGAACTGGGACGAGTTCGCCACGGCGACCGTGCCCATGCTGTAGTTGCCGGTGTTGGACTCGAACTTGGCGGTGTAGCCCGGCCCGAAGTCCTTCGCCCCCCCGGCGCCGCCCTGGATGATGTTAAGGTTAGAGGGCTGGTTCGTGACCGGGCTGACGTCACCGATGTGCTCGACGCGGTTGAATGTAAGGCCGTTGTAGAAGCCCTGATCCGCCAGGAACACGAAATTGTTGACTGCGATCGGCGCATTGACCGCGTCAAGGCTCATGACGATGTCGCCATACTTGGTCGTTATCGTGGCCGAGTAGTAGTCCTTGGCGTTGATGGTCATCAACGGCGCCTTATTGCAGGTATGCGTCGTCAGGTTGCAGACCGCCTGCGTGGGAGCCGCCTTCTTCGTCCAGGGGCCGAGATGCTGGTTGTACATCACCAGGAAGAAGAGTCCGATCAGCAGCAGCACGAAGATACTAGTGCCCCAGGGATAGTCGCGGACTAATCTGGCCGGGGTACGACGGGTGGCACGCCCCTGCGCGAGCGGCACCTTGCGATTTACCGCTGGCGCCGCCACGGGTGGCCGAACCTCGTGCGCCCGCTGCACGTGCGCAATTCTGCGCGCCTCCGCTCGCTTACTCGCTGTCTTCGGCATGGAAACCGTGCTCCCTCCGGGGCGTCTCGTTGCATGCAGGGCCGCGCATGGCGCCGCGCGGCGTTCGCACGTCACATCGCAGCGCTCGTAGGCGCGAGACGCGACGAAAAAAGGGTCAAAAACAGGCCGCCTGAGCGCATCCATCCACGGCGTGATGCGCACGACGACGTGAGCGTATAATACGCACACACGCCGAATAGGTCAACTGTACAAGGCCCGGGCGGGGCTGTTCTCCCCGGTCGTACCCTTTCACAGGACGTTGCGAAGCTCGCGATCGTCACGCCGGTTGACCGATCTCGGCCAGACTTTCCAGGAGCGGAAATGCAGGAGCTTTCGGAGCGCCTCCAGGCGATTCTCGGGTCGCTGCCGGCGCGGCCCGGTATCTACCTCCACAAGGACGCCGAAGGCACGATTCTCTACGTCGGCAAGGCGGCGTCCCTGCGCGCCCGCGTGCGACAATACTTCGTCGATCCCAGCGACCTGAGCCCAAAGAACCGCGCGTTGGTCGCCAAGATCGCGGACATCGACTACATCGTCGTCGGCAGCGAAATCGAAGCGCTGATCCTCGAAAACGAGTACATCAAGCGCCACCAGCCGAAGTACAATGTGCGCCTGCGCGACGACAAGAACTATCCGTACATCAAAGTCGCGCTCACCGAAGACTTCCCCCGCGTCTATCGCGTGCGCGCCTTCAAGCAGGACCGAAACCGCTACTTCGGGCCGTATCCCAACTCCGGCGCCGTGGACGCGACGCTCGACCTGATGAACAAGCTTTTCCCGTTCCGCACCTGCCGCTACGACGGCTCGACCTGGGCGCCACCGCGCGGCCACGAAGATGACCCGCCGGTGGACTGGAAGCTGAAGCGGCTGCCACGCCCGTGCACGCAATACTACATCCACCGCTGTAACGCCCCCTGCGTCGGCAACGCATCGCGAGCCGAGTACGACGGCGTGATTCGCCAGGTGCTGCTCTTCCTAGAGGGCAAACACGACGAGGTTCTGACCGACCTCCGACGGCAGATGGACGAGGCGGCGGAGAACCTTGAGTTCGAGCGGGCGGCCGCCCTGCGTGACCGCGTCAAAGCCGTCGAGCAGGTGCTGGAGAAGCAGAAGATCGTCAACACGACCGGCCCAGGCGACCAAGATGTCGTCGCACTGGCCTCCACCGACGACGAGACCTGTGCGCAGATCTTCTTCTTCCGCGACGGCAAGCTCGCCGGGCGCGAATACTTCCTTCTGCAGGGCACGCGTGACACCCCCGCCGGGGAGATCATGGGGTCGTTCCTGCAGCAGTTCTACGACTCGGCGCCGCACATCCCAGGCGAGGTTGTGGTGCAGCACGAGCCGGAGGACGCCGAGGCGCTGCACCAGTGGCTGCGGCAGAAGCGCGGCTCCGCGGTCTCGCTCACGACGCCGCAACGTGGTGACAAGATGCGCCTGGTCGAGATGGTGGCGCAGAACGCGGCCGAGGTGTTGGAGCAGCAGCGCATCAAGTGGCTCTCGGACACGCAGAAGACGGCGCTGGCGCTGGACGAGCTGCGCGAGACCTTGAACCTGGCCGCCACGCCGCAGCGCATCGAGTGCTACGACATCTCCAACATCCAGGGGACCAGTGCCGTCGGATCGATGGTGGTCTTCGAGGGCGGCCGGCCCAAATCGAGCGACTACCGACGCTTTCGCATTAAGTCCGTCGAGGGCCAGAACGATGTGGCCTCGTTGCAAGAGGTGCTACGCCGACGCTTTAGCCGGCTGTTCCGGGCGGACACCCAACCAGATCCGCTCGTCGTCGAGCGCGAGCCCGCCAGCGGCGACGGCGCGGCGCCGTCGGAGTTGGATCTGCCCAATGAAGAAGGAGCTAGCCCGGATAGCGCCGGCGACCCGTGGGCGCAGCTGCCCAATCTGGTGATCGTCGACGGCGGAAGGCCACAATTGAACGCAGCGCTCGCCGTTATCGCCGAGTTGCAAGTGGGCGTCTCGGTGATCGGCATCGCCAAGGAGGATCACGGCAGCATCGGCACGCACGAGGAGATCTACCTCGTCGAAACGCCCGAGCCACTGGTGCTTCCGCGCGGGTCGCAGGGTCTTTACCTGTTGCAGCGCATCCGCGACGAGGCCCACAGGTTCGCCATCACGTACCATCGCGAGGTGCGCTCGCGCAAGACGTTCCGCTCCGTTCTTGACGAGATACCGGGGATCGGTCCGAAGCGCAAAAAGGCGCTGATACGACAGTTCGGCTCCGCGCGGTCTATCGCCGCCGCCTCCGTCGAGGAGCTTGCTGCCGTGGATGGCATGACACGCGACGCCGCCGAGCGCGTGAAGGAGCACATCGGTAATGGGCGGGCGGTCTCGGCCGAGGCCTAGCCGCTGGCGTTACGCGTCGCACGGCTCGCGCTCGTCGTCAGCGCCCGCGCGCTCGCAGGCGTGCCAAGAGGCGACGCGCCTGCTCGCCCGCGTTCGCCCGATCACCGGAGCTTTCAGCCGCACCACCGTAACGCGCCGCATCGTACGACTCGCTGAGCGCCGCAAGGTCGGACGAACTCTCGACTTGACTCAGCGCCAGCGGTTGCACGGCTACGGCGCGTCTCGCGAACTCGTCGGGCGTCTCAGTGGAAAGGCGCGGCACGCCCGCGCGGGCGGCGGCGCGCAGCACATCGCGGTACAGTCCACGGGTCGACCGCGGGTCGAGCGGCTCTTCGGCGCGGCGTACGCGCGCCGGTCGGCGACGACTGAAGAGGTCGCGGAGCTGCTTACGCAGCAGGCTCCGCCCGTCGAGTGACTCGCGCTCCTCGGTCGCGTCGAGCTGCTCGGGATGTGCTTGCTTCTCGATCCACTGGCGAAACAGGCGATAGAGCCTGACGAAGATCAGGACGAGGAAGAGCACGACGAAGGCCGTAAAGAGCAACCCGAGGATGACCAGGAAAAGTGGTGGGGGTGGATTGGCGGGCTGTTGGCAGTTCTTGCTCTTGCAGGTCGACGGAGTGGTGATAGGCGTACTGGTGAGGTGTGCGCTCGCGGACTTGAGCGCACGGAGCGGCGCGCCGAATAGGAAGCCGAACAGCTGGCCGATGGCGTCGGTAATCCAGCGCCCGAAGTCATTCAGGGCCGCGCCGACGGGGCCGAGATGTGCCAAAAGCGCGCTCACATCGCCGCCGTTAAAGATGAGCCCGAGGACGAGCGCGAAGACGACGATGCCCCCGGCGAGCCCGATCGCGCTCGAGACCCACGGCGATTGACGCTCCGACTCGGGACCGCTCAGCGCCTGTTCGGCCAGTCGGGTGAGGGCGCTCGCCGCCAGGCCGCAGAAGACCTCGACGGGCAGCAAGAACGTGAAGGCTCCGATCGCCGGTCCGCGGACTGGTGTCTGGGTTAGCGCAAGCGCCGCGATGGCGAAGATGAGGACGGCCATGCCGACCTTGAACCGTCGCAGTACGTCATCCAAGAGCGGCGGACGGGTGCCGAGCCTCACGCCGCGAAACCACAGATACGCGACAAGTAGGAGGAGTCCGAGCGCGTGGCCGGCCCTGTCGGAGCCGCTCGCGACATCTCCGACGAGCGTGCGCACCCACGTGACGTCAGATAGGCTGGTTGAGGTTGGTCCGTACTCGGCGGGTGAGATCCGAAGCAGCAGCACCCACGAGGCCACGACGAGCGGAGCGGTGAGCGCCGCTACCGTGACCGAGCCAGAGCGGCGCAGCCGGAGACCGATCAATCGTGCCAACACGACGAGGAGGATGCCGTACCAGAGCGGCAATGCCACGTCGGAGATGACGACGCCGTCGCCGGCGGCGATCACGATGAGCACGGCCTCCACCGGCAGCAGCTCGAGTCCCAACACGGAGGCCGCCAGGAAGACGGCATGCGCTCGGCTACTCGACCACCAACGGACGCGGCCTGCGGAGCGCTGAGTTTGCGGCGGAGTCGTCCGCCCGATCGACTGTTGCATTGGAAGGTCCGTTGAGTGCGGGCGACGTCTGATCACCCGTCGCAGGTCGCGCATTCGTCGCGGTCGGGTTCTGCGCGGCGCCGGTCACGTCGGGAACGCGGAGCGAACGCGCCGCGACGCTGCGCCGCGACTCCCGCGGGCCGAGGACGTCCGCGACAAGGTCATCCCAGAGCGCCCTACCGCCGATGGTGTGCGTCGGCAGACCCGCGAAATAGGGCGTCGCCGCGGCCTGGTCGCCCGCGTCCGACCGATTGGTCGTCAACAACAGGGTGACCGCATGCCCCCGCAGTTTGAGCTGGCGCAGCGCGATGATCAGCGGTACATCGACGACTGACTCCGCGCCGACGTAGACCACCGTCGCGCCGAAGGGAAGGTGCGGCAGCTCCGCGGCGATCAGTTGGTCCATGGGAAGGGCGTAGTAGGGCAACAGGCGGGCCAAGCCGTCGAGGACACGCGTGAGCTGGCCCGAGCCGTTGGAGACGGGGATGCGCAGCCGCAGACTGGGGGCCGCTCGTGTGAACCGTTCCACGGAGTTCGAGCCCGCACTGCCGCCGGTCGGAGAGGTCTCTTCGACGTCTGCGAGCGCCTGCGTCCCATTCGAGTGGATGCCGATGGCGTAGCGTTGGTCGCTCGCCCAGGTGGCGACGGAGGCGGCTGCGGTGACGGCGAGCTCGACGAGGTTAGGATCGTAGCCCATCAACGGGTTCGAGAGGGTCCGTATGTCGAGCAACACCACGAGCGAGTGGCGCGTGGCCGGCTCGTACACCTTGCTCTGCAGTGAGCCGGTTCGCGCGGTGGCTTTCCAGTGGATGCGGCGCGGCTCGTCCCCCTGCTCATACTCGCGGACGCCGACGATCCGGAGGGGATCATCGAGGAGCCTCATGGGGGACTTTCGCTCGCCGAATGGGGCGTTGGGCGGGAGGCCAAAGCGCTGGAGCGGGGCGACGAGTGGGTGGACGAGCAGATACTCGAATGTTCGCACCTTTGCTTCGCGCTCGAGTATGCCGAACGGGTCGGTCAGGCGCACCGTCATGGGTCCGAAGGCGTAGATGCCACGAGCGACGGCGTGAAGCGAAAAGCGCCGCCGCAGCCGTTGATATGCCCAAATCGCCATGGTTTGGCGCAGGACGACCCGCCCGTCGCCGGAGGTCGGATGGACCGAGGCGCCCGTCGCGAGCAGCGCCTCGGCGGACTCGTCGTCGATCTCCAGCCACGACAATGGCAGCGGCTTGCGATTCTCGACCGTGACCACGACCTCGACGATATCCCCGAACTCCGCGCGATTCGAGGAGGGATGCCGAGTTATCGCGAGCGCGCGCAGTCCCCAGCGGTACCACACCTCCGGCACGAACGCGACCGCGAAGACCAACGCCCCGGCGACGAGCAGCACCGACTGACCGAAGGGGATGCTGAGTAGCGCGAGAACGAGGGCGATGAGGTAGAGCGGGCGACGTCGGGCGAGCGTGGCGTCGCGAGCCTGCTTCAAGTCGATTTCTACGGGTGACCCAGCCGAGAGCGCCGACACCTCCAGATCGCCGGTGCGCAGGATGGTCTGGACGTTCACGCCAGGCTCTATCTCGAAGGATCTCATGCTGGCGCATCCGCGTGTGTATCCACGTCTTCGACGGGCACAGGCACCTTCGCCACGATGTCGCTGATGAGATCGTCGGCGCTCTGCCCGCGCAACCGGCTCTGCGCATTGAGCACCAGGCGATGGGCGAGCACCGGCACAGCGAGCCGCTTCAGGTCATCGGGCTTGACGAAGGCGCGCCCATCCATCGCCGCGCGGGCCTGAGCCGCGCGGAAGAGCGCGAGAGCGGCGCGGGGGCTGGCGCCGAGCTCGATGGCCGGGTGCTGGCGTGTCGAGCGCACCAGCGCGAGAAGATAGTCGGCGAGGATGGGCGTGACGGTGACGCCACGCACCAGCGGTAACAGGGCGATCAGGTCGGCGCCGGAGACGACGGGGCGCAGCGTCTCCAAGGGTTGGGACTCTTTGAAGCGGTAGAGCATGGCGCGCTCTTCCTCAGGACCAGGATACGAGACGCGGAGCCGCAGCAGAAAGCGGTCGAGCTGCGCCTCCGGCAGCGGGAAGGTACCCTCAAGCTCGATGGGGTTCTGGGTGGCGATCAGTAGAAAGGGCGCTGGCAGCGGCATCGTGTTGCCGTCGACCGTGACCTGTCGCTCCTGCATTGCTTCGAGGAGCGACGACTGGGTGCGCGGCGTGGCGCGGTTGATTTCGTCGGCAAGTAGGATGTTGGCGAAGACGGGTCCGGGACGGAACTCGAACTCGCCCGCTTTCTGATTGAAGAAACTGAGGCCGGTGACGTCGCTCGGCAGCAGATCGGCGGTACCCTGGAGGCGCGCGAATGAGAGGTCCAAGGACCGTGCGAGCGACTTCGCCATCACCGTCTTGCCGAGGCCGGGCACATCCTCGATCAGCGCGTGCCCTTCGCTGAGGAGGGCGATCACCAGCAGCTCAACCGCCGAGTCCTTGCCGACCATGACGCGGGCGACGTTGTCGCGCAGGCGCTGGGCGACGCGCTGGACGTCGCGTACAGTCCGATCGGGGCCTGATGGGTGGGTCAGGCCCTCGTCGCGGATCGTCTCCATGCGCGCTCCTTCTCTGCCTCGTTGCGATTCCCACGATCCGCGACGGCCTGAATTAACACTGGGGATCATACGCCTGACACACCGCGCGGGCTAAAGCCCGACGGGTTCTCGGTTCATCGCCCCCGCCAACGCCGGGACTCCCCGAAGGCGCTGCCCGCGCCATCGGATGTTCCTGGCCGCGTTCTCGTCGCGGTCCAAGGCCAGTCCGCAGGACGGGCAGACATGGGTGCGCACGGAGAGGCTTTTCTGGATACGCTGCCCGCAGCCGCTACAGTCCTGCGAGGTAGACGCCGGAGGGACCGCTTCCACTCGCTTGCCGGCCCATGCTGCCGTGCACGCGAGGATCGACAGGAAGTGGCCCCATCCGGCGTCGTGCAGGCTTTTGTTCAGGCCCGCCTTGCGGCTGGCCCTATTGTGTCCGTAGCCCCCGGCACCGTCCGGCCTCGGTGCTGGGCGTCTGCTCAGGTGGGCGGCCTGGATCGCCTCCACGTCGATCGTGTCGTACCGGCGCACGAGGGCCAGTGCCGTCTTGTGGTGGAAGTCGCTGCGCTGCCGGCGGACGTGCTGGTGCTGCTTGGCGCAGTGCTGGGCGGCCTTCTTGCGGCGGTGGCTCCCCTTCTTGCGCCGGGACCCGCGCTGCTGCGCCTTCTGCAACGCGCGCTCGGCTTTCCGATAGTGGCGCGGGTTCTCGACGGCGTCGCCGTCCGCCGTGCTGAGGAACACCTTGAGGCCCACGTCGACGCCGGTGTCTTTGCCGGTGAGCGGCAGCGGCTTGCGGGCACGTCCGCATAGGAGCAGCAGACATACCACCCATCGGCCTCCTTGGAGACGGTGACGGTCTTGATGCGTGCCCGCCAGCGGGCGGGACCAGCGCACCGCGACGCGCCCGATCTTGGACAGTACCAGGAAGCCGTTGTCCAGCCGAGCGCCGTTGCCATACTCTTTGTAGGTGGAGGAGTGCCAGCGGGTGCGCCCCTGGAAGCGGGGAAACCCCGGCTGCTCGCCGGTCGCCACCCGCCGGAAGAACGCCTGATAGGTCGTGTCGAGCCGGGCTAACACGTCCTGCAGCACGTGGCTGTGGAGGGCGGCGTACTCCGGGAACTCGGCGCGGATATCCTTCAGCTCGGCTTCCTGCTGGTAACGCGTGACGGAGACGTGGCACCGTCGCCAGGCCGTGCTGCGCTGTTCGAGCGCGGTGTTGTAGAGCGTGCGGCACCGCCAGAGCACGTCGTCCAGCGCCCGCTCCTGGGCGGGCGTGGGGCGCAGCTTCTCCTTGTACGTCTTGCGCACCGTCCCTGACATGGCTATCCAGCTCGCGTACGTCGCTGACGGGCACTGTAGTCCCGTACCGCGCGCACGACCTCGCTCTTGATCGAGCGGTCGTGCTCCGTCGCCAGGTGCTTGATGGTAGCCGCTACCTGGCGCGGGAAACGAATGGTGCTGCGCGTCTCATCCCGTGTCGTGTTCATGGTGCCACTATAGCACCATGAGCTAGCAAGCATAACAGCTCAAGCCGAGAGCGCCTCACCACTGCTGTTGACACCGCGTGGCGTGCGGCGGGCGAAAGCCCTCTCGTGTCATATCATAGTGCCCTCGGTCCTTGGCGTTTCTTGATGCGGAGGGGCCACCAAGGGAAGCGGGTGGCCGAGCGGATGCGGTCGAGACGGCGCCGCAGCGCCATGCAGCGGCGCGCTTGGGTGTCTTCGAGTTCCTCGAGATCGGCGAAATGGCGGTTGATGAGGACGGTGTTGGTGAGCGGCCACAGGTGTTCGGCGGGTTGTAGCTCGGGGGAATAGGGCGGCAGGAACAGGAGGTGGACGTGGTCCGGCACCTGCAGCCGGGCGCTGGCATGCCAGCCGGCGCGGTCGAGGACGAGCACGATCTGCTTCAGAGGACTGGCCCCGACGACGCGGGCGAAGGCAGCCAGTTCCACTTCGAAGAGTTCGAGACTGACCGACGAGGCGAGGTGGAAGACCGTGCGGCCGGAGGCGGGATGGACGAAGCCGACGAGCCAGCGCCAGGCGAAGCGGTGCTGCACCACCGCGTGAGGACGTGGCCCGGCCGGCGTCCAGACGCGACGGAGGAGCGGCTTGAGGCCTATGCGATGCTCGTCGGTGGCCCACAGTTCCACAGTCGCCCGGGGGAAGGCGGTGGCCACCGCCTGCACCTGCGACCTTATGCTTTTGCAGGCCTCTTGCTGCAGACGCGAGCGGGGCGACGGACCAATCGATGAGGAGGGTTCACGCGAGTGCGGCGAGTAGCGGCCAGATCGCGTCAACTTACTCGTCGAAGGCGTCGTGCCGCGACCACGAGGGGTTGGCCGCCATGCGCACTGGCAGGGGTGAGACACGCGCCGGCAAGATGAAGTCGGATGTGGCATCGAGCAGGGTGAGCAGCGCGTCGATCACGCACGGATCGAAATGGGTGCCGGAGCTCGCGACGATGCGCTCGCGAGCGGTATCGAGGTCGAAGGCCAACTTGTATGGACGATCGGAGGTGAGCACATCGAAGACGTCGGCGACGGTCAACAGGCGCGCGCCGAGCGGAATCGCCGAGCCGGCGAGGTGATCGGGATAGCCGGTGCCGTCGAAGGACTCGTGATGGTGCTTGACGATGTCGACGAGCTGCGCCGGCGCGCCATACGCCGCGAGGATGCTTGCGGCGATCTGTGGATGACGCTCCATCTCGGCGCGCTCGCCGGTGGAGAGGGCCGTCTTTTTGTGGAGCACGGTGTTGTGCATCCATATCTTGCCCAGGTCGTGCACGAGGCCGGCGAGCGCGAGGTCGCGGGCGGCACGGCGCGACCAGCCCATCGAGCGTGCCAGCCGATTGACGTAGAGCGCGACGCGGCGACAGTGCTCATAGGTGATGATGTCGCGCTCGCGGATGATGCAAGCGAGATCATACACGATGTGCTGGGTGTGGCGGCGAGTAACGGGTATATCTTGCTGTGCGATGCTCAACGTTGAAGGCCTCGTTCCAGCATCTCAGTCTCGGACAGCATGTGAGGCGGCGATGAAGTTCGCCTCATCTCGATGGATGCTGTCACAACATATCGTACAACGTGCCCGGTCTATCGGGTATGACGCCGGGCCAGGAGGCGAGTAACGTCGCCGGGACCCTGATCTCTCGAACCGTGTACGAGACGCTGTCGCACAATGCGTACACAGGGCGCTTCACCGCCCTGGTCCTGCTCAGTAGCCGCGCGCGGGGTCCACTAGGTTGCGTAGGGGCTGCCCTGCACGAAGTCGCGCGATGTTGTCGACGAGCAGATCGGCAAGCCGTTGGCCGTACTTGTCGCTGGCACCTGCCACGTGCGGCGAGAGGATCACGTTCGGCAGGCGCCAGAGCGGACTCTCCGGCGGTAGTGGCTCGCGCTCGAAGACGTCCAGCCCCGCACCGCCAATGCGCCGCGATTCGAGAGCCGCGACCAGCGCGGACTCGTCTATGAGGGAACCGCGGGCGATGTTGACGAGGAACGCCTTGGGTTTCATCAAGGCGAGCTCCTCCACGCCGATCAGATGGTGGGTCTCGTCGGTGGCGGGTGCGGCGAGCACGATGTATTCCGAGGCCGCGAGAAGCGCGCGCAGCTCGGCGAGAGGGTAGAGTAAATCGACATCGTCGTCGCGGTCGCCGGCATGCGCGTTCCGATGGGTGGCGAGCACGCGCATGCCGAAGGCGCGCCCGATCCGCGCGACGCTGCGCCCGATCGCGCCCAGCCCGACGATACCGAGGGTCGAGCCGCTGAGCTCGCGCGGCTCCAACGGGGGCCAGCCTTGCTGGCCGCGCCACTCGCCGGCGCGCTGGAGATCGAGCAACTCTGGCCAGCCACGCACCCACATTAGCAGCATGCCGAAGACGTGCTCGCTGATCGAGACGGCGTGTACCCCGCTGGCCGTCGTCACCACCGGGCCACCAGGGCGCACGAGGCCGCGCGTGATCGCGATCTCCGCGCCGGCGCTCGGCAGCGCGAGCCAACGCAGGTTCGGCGCCACCTCGTAGAGATTTGCGGGTGGTCCGAAGGTGCAGACGGCGTCGGCCTCAGGTCGCTTCGCCAATGCGGCCAGCAGCTCGCCGCGCTCGACAAACTCGGCGTGGTCGTCACCCAGGACGCCGCGCAGGCGGTCGCGCTCCGGCTCGGCGAAGGCGAAGTCGCTGGCGAACAGACGGGGAGTCGTGCGTTCAGCCTCGGCTAGGTCGTGCATTTCTGGACCTCATGTGCACATTGGAACTCGACTCAACTCGTGACTTTGAACCCGGCCGAATAGACGACCGTGGGGTTGTCAGTGCCGTCTGATTTTGTGCCGTAACGCAGCGAGAGGCGATAGACGCCCGGCAGCCACGCGTTGGGATCGGTCGAGGAGTCGCCAGGGGCAAACGTGAACGGCAACGACGATGTCGGGGCGAGCAGCAGGATGTGCGGCGTCTGAACGTCAGTGCATCCGTCGATGGCGAGCCACTCCTTCTTGGTCGTGTCGTAGTACTCGAGTTGGAGATACGTGCAGGCGGAGTGGCCGGTCTTGGCATAGTAGGATGTCTTGCTGTTGTTGCTCACCATCACGCCGATCGGCTGATGGCTGGTGTAGGTGGCCTTGCTCAGCGTGAGCGCGATGTCTCCGGTGGTAGGAGTCGGGGGGGTGATCTGGGTCGTACTGCGGCTCGCACAGGCGACGAGCGTGAGGAAACTAAAGCAGAAGGCAGCTCGGAGCGCGAAACGAGCAAAGGCGGCGCACCGTCGGGGCGTCGCTGGCATGTGTGACCTCCATGGCGAAGCGTTCGATGCTGAACGGTTTTCGAGCGCGAGTGTGGTACGGAGTTGGGTCGCCGACGCGACGCGGGCGGGACCGCAAGGAGGATCAAAGCCCATGCGAGCGCTTGACACTCCCCGACTCGTAGAGTATCATAATGGCTGCCCTGAGAGGGCGCAGGCCTTGCCAAAGTGGTGGAATCGGTAGACACGCAACGTTCAGGGCGTTGTGCTCCAAAAGGGCGTGGGGGTTCGAGTCCCCCCTTTGGCACCGTGGAAGGGTCGCATAGTCGGTCTAGTGCGGCGGTTTGCTAAACCGCTAAGGGTAGAAATATCCTTCGAGGGTTCGAATCCCTCCCCTTCCGCCACCGAGGAACCCGCTGCGAGGCGGGTTCCTTCGTTTCCAGGGGGTCACGCGTACAACTACTCCGCGAGAACATGCTCGTGGCGGTTTGCCAATTGTGCCAGGTTGTTGACATTGGTGCGTATCTGAGTCATGCTAATCTAGTTGTGGTCTCGCATCTCCCCCAGTGATTGGCTCGACCCACGTGGGCGCCGTGACGGGGTTCGGACCATGACAACAGCATACTTCTCCAATTTGTCGAAGTCGAAGAAGTCCCCGACGCGGGCAAGAAGAGCATTGCTATGTGTGCTTAACCAGGGCGCTCGCAGGCCCGGCCAGCCGACAGTGGCCGTGATCGCGAGTCGCTTTCTCTGGCCCAGACACAGACACTGCACCCGCGTTGGGCTGGTTTCCTCAGGTGTGAGGGAGCCAGCCTCTTTCTTTGTGTTGTGCAGTGCTGACGGGCGCGTCCCGAAGGAGGCTCTCATGGCGGATACCACTTCCCGCCCTAATTCATCAAATTCTTCTGGAGGCGCGCAGGATAAGGATCGACCACGGCTTATCCCCTCGGTGCGGCCGGTGCCGGGCATGGTCTCGCGCCCTGCGGGTGGCCCCGGGCCGGGTCAGCGTCCGGCCGTGAACCCCGTGCCGGGCATGGTCTCGCGCCCTGCGGGGGGCCCTGGCGGTGGCGGTGGCGTTCCCCAACGTCCCGGGACGTTCAACCGGCCGCCGGCAGCTCCCGGCGCTCGACCCGCGGGCCCGGGAACGCGGCCTGGTGGCGGGCCACACGGTGGCCGCCCGGGCGGCGGGCGCCCACAGGGGCAGCGCGGCATGCCACCACGCCAGGGTCTGCCGGGCGCGCCGACGAGCGCGAGGCCAACCACTCCAGTGAAGCCGAGTGGTCCCGTCACCATACCGTCGCAGATCATGGTGAAGGACCTCGCCGACGTCCTCAATACCTCGGTAAATGAGGTCATCCGCACCCTGATCGCCAACGGCATCTTTGCCAATGTCAACCAGGTGGTGAGCTACGATGCGTCGGCGAAGGTCGCCGTCGCGCTTGGAATGGAGCCTAGTGAAGCCACCGCAGCGGCGCCGCTGCCCGCGGCCGGCGCGCGACCAGAGGCGGCCAACATCGGTGCAGCGGCGCACGCCACTGATGTTGGCAGGGTCACTCGCGCCCCGGTCGTCACCATCATGGGGCACGTCGACCACGGCAAGACCTCGCTGCTCGATGCCATCCGTAACACTCGCGTGGCAGCGGGCGAGGCGGGCGGCATTACCCAGCACATCGGCGCCTATCAGGTCGAGGTGAACGGTCGAAAGATCACGTTCCTCGACACACCGGGCCACGAAGCCTTCACGGCGATGCGCGCGCGCGGCGCGCAGGTGACGGATATTGCCGTGATTGTGGTGGCCGCCGACGACGGCGTGATGCCGCAGACGCAAGAGGCCATCGATCACGCGCGCGCGGCGAAGGTGCCGATCGTGGTGGCGTTGAACAAGATCGACAAACCGGGCGCGAATCCGGACAAGGTGAAGCAGCAGCTCGCCGATCACGACGTGGTGATCGAGGAGTACGGCGGCGACGTGATCTGCGTACCGGTCTCGGCGAAGAAGGGCACCGGCATTAACGAACTGCTCGAAATGCTGTTGCTTGTTGCCGACGTCGAGGATCTGAAGGCTAACCCCAACGGCCACACGATCGGCGCGATCATCGAGGCGAGGCTAGATAAGAACAGTGGAGCCACGGCGACTGTGCTGGTGCAGGAGGGCACGCTGAAGCTGCGCGACATCGTCGTCGTTGGCACAATCTCGGGTACGATCCGCGCGATGTTCGATGACGCGGGCAAGCCCATCAAGAAAGCGCCGCCGAGCACTCCTGTCGGTATTTTTGGCTTGCCAGAGGTGCCCGACGCTGGTGATCGACTCGAGGTGGTCGCCGACGAGAAATCCGCCCGCGCGTTGGTCGAGAGCCATCGCTCTCAGGCGCGGGACGCGGCGGAAGGCAGCGTCACGCTTGACACGCTCTACATCCAGATGCAGCAGGGCAAGGTCAAGGAGTTGAACCTGCTGGTGAAGGCGGACGTGCAGGGCACCATCGAGGCGCTCAAGCATGCGCTCTCACGAGCCGGCGACGAGAACCTCAAGGTGCGCCTGATCCATGATGGCGTAGGCAACGTGAGCGAGACAGATGTCCATCTCGCGGCGGCGTCGAACGCCATCGTCATCGCGTTCAACGTCAAGGTCGATGGCCCTGCCCAGCGCGTGGCGCAGAATGAAGGCGTCGACATTCGCTCGTATGACGTCATCTACAAGCTTGTGGACGATATCGAAGCCGCTCTCAGTGGCCTGCTCGAGCCGGTCTACAAAGAGCAGATCGACGGACACGCCGAAGTGATCCAAACCTTCAAGGCGGGCAAGCGCGTGATCGCCGGCAGTAAGGTGACCGACGGCAAGATCGCGCGGTCGGCTCAGGTGCGCATCCAGCGAGGCGGCAAGATCGTCTTCTCGGGGCTGATCGAGTCGCTACGGCGTGGCAAGGACGACGTACGTGAGGTCGCCCAGGGTTACGAGTGCGGCATACTGTTCGAGGACTTCAACGAAGTCGAGGCGGGTGACATCGTCGAGGTCTTCAGCATGGTACGGGTCTAGCGACCCGCTAGATTCGTTGTGCGCGAGTCGCGGCGGCGACCGGTGAGCGAACCGGCGGCGCCGTGCACGCTCGGCACGTCGAGACGTGCCGGTTGCAACCCGGCATATTGGAAAGCGCCGTGCTCGCGCGATTCGTCGCCGAACGAGCGATTTCCAGCATGTGAACCACTGAATTGCGGCGCCACGATGTGGTGGGCGCTGGATCGTCAGAGGACTCCATGACGAAAGCTTGGCGACAGGATCAACTGGGCGTGGTGATCGGTCAGGAACTGATCGATCTAATTCGGACGCGAATGAAGGACCCGCGGGTTGGCTTCGCGAGCGTCACGGACGTCGAGCTCACCGCGGATCTCCGACACGCCAAGGTGTTCGTGAGCGTGATGGGGAGCGAGGAAGAGCAGAAGCAGTCGCTCAATAGCCTAAACCGAGCGACTGGTTTCTTGCGACATGAGCTTGCGCAGCGCTTGACGATTCGTCATACCCCCGAGTTGTCGTTCAAACTCGACCAGTCAATCGCACGGGGCGTGCATCTGGTTGATCTGATGAACAAGGTCGGCAGAGAATCACGCGCCGCGTCGACGCAGACTGACGCAGCCGAGACGTTGTCGCAAGAGATCGCTCCTCCGTCGCCTGACGACCATGACTGAGATTGCCGCGAGTCGCGCGAGCCTATTGAGTGCGGGTATCGAGATGACTATGGAGCTATGGGCGCGGCTTTAGGGATATTAGAGATATTAGAGATATTAGAGATAACAGAATGTGGTGCGGAGGACAGGTGTATGCAGGCTCGGGTAGCCGCGTCGGGTGAACTGGAACGGCAGCCCGCGATGGGCCAACTGCTGGCGGCCGAGATCGATCCGGCGCTGGCGGAGGCTGCGTGGGCGTTAATCTCGGCCGCCAGGCGGATCGTGATCCTCGCGCATGAGCATCCCGATCCCGATACGCTCGGGTCGGCACTGGGCTTGGCCCTGTCGCTGGAACCGCTTGGCAAGCACTGCATCGTGGCGTGCCCCGATCCCGTTCCATCGAACTACACCTTCTTGCCCGGTCGAGAGCGCGTAGTCGACACGTTCGAAACCGACCGCGTCGACCTTGTCATCGCGCTTGACGCTGGCGAACTGAGCCGCTACGGCAGACTTTATACACAGTACCAAGACTTTTTCGACGCGGCCACCGTGCTCAACATCGACCACCATGTGACGTCGACCGGCTGCGGCAGGATCAGCATCATCGATCCGCGCTCTGCGGCCACTGCTGAGCTATTGACTCTGTTCCTACTGCATGTGGGCGTCGAGATACACACCGACGCGGCACGGTGTCTGCTGGCCGGCATCATCACCGACACGCGATCGTTCGAGTTCGACGCCACGACGTCGCGTACCCTGCTGGCGGGCGCATACCTCGTGGGATGCGATGCCGTGCCCGAGGAAATCATCAAGCCGATGTATCGCCTTCGGCCGATCGAGAAGGTGCGGCTATGGAATGTCACGCTGGACCGGACGCTCAGCACGGCCGCCGATGGTCGCCTGGTCTGGGCCGCGTTGCGACAGGAATATCTGGTAGAGACCGGTGCCACTGCGGATATGGACGACGGAATGCCAAGTTACTTGGTGGATATTGAAGGCGTGGCGATTGCCGCGCTCTTCAAGGAACAGGCGGATGGAACGACGAAGGTGAGCTTGCGCGCGGCTGCGCCATATGACGCGGCGCGCATGTCGATGCACTTCGGTGGGGGCGGTCACGTGCGCGCGGCTGGGTTTTCGCTGCCGCTTGGGGTTGACGACTCCATTCGCGAGGTAATCCCGCTTCTCGAAGCAGAGTTACAGCTCGTTTCGCGCTAGTCCCCCGATCTCCGCCGACTGAACGGGGTCGCGGGGTATCGCGTCTCCTGCTCGGTCAGGGCGGATTTGGCGATCCATTCTCGGTCACTGACGGCACCTCAAAGTCCTCTGCTTCGAGCACGAGGGCGGTGAGGCCGGTATCGGTGGCCGTCTCATGCATGTCTCCCGTTTGCCAGTGCACGGCGAGTCCCTGGCACACGGCTCGCCGAACGCCATCGTCGCCGGACACCCATCCCTCGCCGCTGAGGATCAGCAGGAGCTGAGCCGAGAGGGCCGGGTGCATACCGAGCACGCCTCCTGGTTCAAGCCGCAAGTAGCCGATCTGGAATGGTGAGTTACCGCGTGCTATGCCGCCAATCGCGGCGTGGAGGCTGCCGAACTGCGCGATGGTATGCATTGGCAGGTCGTCGAACCGGAATATCTGCATGGCGTCTCCCTTGCGTCGAACTGGCTTCGGCGATGGAGCTCCGATCAGGATGTTGATACGTGCAATAATGAGCACACTTGTTCGTCGTCCGCGTGGACGTGTGTGATAGACCGAGGATGCTGATGAGCGCAACGCCGGTGGTGGAATCGTACCTCGAGATGATCTACAACATGACGATGGAGGGTGATGTCGTCATAGGCGCGCGATTGGCCGAGCGGTTTCGCATATCGCCGCCGACGGTGACGGAAACCCTCAAGCGGATGACGCGCGACGGCTACGTCGAGATGGACGCCCGTCGGCAGGTGACGTTGACGGAGAAGGGCTTGCAGATTGCGGAAGAGGTGCTGCGGCGTCACCGGCTCACCGAGCGGTTTCTGGTCGACATGCTTGGTATGCCGTGGCACGAGGTGCATGACGAAGCAACCCGGCTCGAGCATTATATCTCCGGCGCGGTCGCCGAGCGGGTCTCGCAGACACTGCTGGCGCCGACGACGTGCCCCCATGGGAACCCCATCCCAGGCTACGTGCCTGACGCGCGCAACTACCTCAAAGACAAGGGCGCGGTGCGCCTGCTCCTGACCGAAGCGGGAAGCCACTGGCGCATCCTGTTGATCTCCGAGGTCGTGGAGGACGAAGAAGAGCTTATCTCCTATCTGCACGAACGCGGGTTGACCCCAGGCACCGAGGTCTCGCTCGTGCGCCAGCCCACCAGCACATCGCCGGATGAAGAGCCTGTAGAGGTTTCGGCGCGGGGTGGCGTGGTGGCGCTGCCCGCGCGGGTGGCCTACGCGCTCTGGGTCGTGCCGCTTACGCCGCGTGTCTGAGGGGATAGTGCCCTAGTCCAACGGGTTAACCGGTGACCAAGGCTCAGGGATTAGCTCGGATCGGATGGAAGCGGCGGCCAGGGTCGCTCTGGCCAGTGCGGAGTTACTGATCCACGGCGGGCGGGCCACGTCGCGTCGCTCGCGTGCTCGGGAATGGTCGGGCTCTGGGTGGGTGATCGCCCAGGCGCTATTTTCTGAGGCGACCTCGCCACTGGCGACGCGGTTGACTGCGAAGCGAGGTCATCTCCGGATGGCGATCCTCCTACGCGCCCCTTGACCGCCTGTGCTACCTTTACCGCGCCCTTCACCTGCCCCGTCATGTCGCTGACCGTCTTCAACGCGTTGTAGATGTAGCGTAGAAGGGCAATTACGCCGGCGAACCCCGAGACGCCAACGATCGGTAAGCGTATTTGCGCGAGCGCGATGCTCAACGTTGAAGCCTGCACTGCCACCATCGGGATTGGAGCTTGCGATACTTCAATACTGCCGTCGTGTTCACTTCCGTCAAGGTACACGTAGATCAGATGAAGCACGATCCGAGCGGTATTTTGCCCCTCTGATACCGCCTGCACTTGCCATTTGAAGACAACGGAGTCCATATAATCGCGTGCGGTGCCTAAGGTGCCTGCGGTGAGCAGGCTTTGCCGCTCTGGGGAGACGAGCGCCCAGGTGAACGCACCGGTGTCGGTCGTCTGGGTGTCCACCGAGGCGGCAATGTCCTGATAGTCCTGGATATCTGTGGGCAGCGGGATCGGCGTGCCAACCGTTCCCGTGCCTTGACCTGGCGCGGGCGTGACCGTGAGGATGCTGCTCCGCGGCGAGAGCGTTAGCGTTACGGTGTCGCCGCTGCTGATAGCTACCTGGAGCGGATAATCTATGCGCGAGTAGAGATAGGCGAAGTGGGTGGGGCCGGGCGTGGCGGTAAATTGCGTGCCTTCAGTTGGCGTTGCCCCAGCCGATGTCGGCGTGTACCCCGGACGAACCGTGAAGGAGCCTCCGCACGCGGCCAGGGCGAGGAGGACAAGCGTGCCCAGCGACACGACGATTAGCTTCGTGGAGGGCATGCGCCGGGGCGGCTTCGCGATGCAACTCATTCGGGGAACGGGTTGGGCGAGATGGTTGGCGTGCATGGGCACCGTCCTCATTGAGTGCTACTGGCCGATTGTGGCGGTAGGCGGGACGGCGGTTGGTGGGAGCGAAATCGCGCCGGGTGTTGTAACCTGGTTGGCATGCGTCGAATTGATTGGGGATGAAGGACTGAAGAGGAGCAGCGCGACGGCAATACCGATACAGATGATCGCTGTGATCAAGCTTCCTGCCGGCCTGCGATTCTTTGCGTCACCTGCCATGCTCCGCCTCCACTCATCGCCCAAAGAGCAGGCGGCTTTCTCTCTTCACGCCACGCCTGTCATCCTTCGGCCTGAGTAGATCTACGCGCGATGGAGGGACGTTCTCACCAGGGCGTTGACGTTCGCCTACCAAAGGACTCGGCAGGGGCACTCTGCCGAGTCCTTTGGTAGGCAACCACTCCCCCAGGACCCTTCCGATTTTTAGCCGCCAGGCGGAATAGGGTAGTATGGAACGTGACCACACACGCAAGACCTTCAAATACCGGTTGAAGCCGACGTCTGCCCAGGCACGGGCGTTGGCGGTGGTCCTGTGGCGCTGTCGCGAGTTGTACAACGCGGGCCTGGAAGAGCGTAAAGCGGCCTGGGAGCAATGTGGCGTCTCGGTCACCTTTGCCCGGCAATCGGCACAACTGCCGAGCATCAAGGAGGTGCGCCCGGAGTACCGGGACGTCAACGCCCAGGTGTTGCAGGACGTGTTGCACCGGCTGGACAAGGCGTACCAGGCGTTCTTCCGACGCGTGGCGGCGGGCGAGAAACCCGGGTATTCGCGTTTCCAGGGCGAGGACCGCTATCACAGCTTCACCTATCCGCAGGTGGGGGAGCATGGCGGCGCCCGGGTGGACAACGGCTTCCTCGTGCTGGCGAAGATCGGGCGCATGGCGGTGCGCTGGTCGCGCCCAGTGGAGGGCACGCCCAAGACCGTCGCGATCTCGCGTGAGGCGGATGGCTGGTACGTCTCTTTCTCGTGCATGGAGGTACCGACGCAACCGCTTCCTCTGACGGGCCGGGAGACGGGAATAGACGTGGGGTTGAAGGTCTTCCTGGTGATGGCGGAGGGGGAGGTGGTCGCGAACCCACGTCACTACCGGCGGGCCGAGCAGCGGTTGGCGAAGGCGCAGCGGCGGGTCTCGCGGCGCAAGAAGGGGAGCAACCGCCGCAAGAAGGCTGCGGTGTTGCTGGCCAAAGCCCATCAGCACGTCAAGCGCCAACGTACCAACCACCACCACAAGACGGCGCTGGCAATGGTGCGGGCCTACGACGCGATCTATCATAAGGCCATCCAGCCCGCCAACCTCAGCCGACGCCCCGCCTCGCTATCGGATGGGAGCGGCGGGTATGTGCCGAACGGGGCCAGCCGCAAGGCGGGCCTGAACAAGAGTATCCGAGACGCCGGATGGGGCAGCTTCCTCTCCCTCCTCGCTTTCAAGGCAGCATGCGCCGGCAAGCGGGTGGAAGCGGTCAACCCGGCGTTCACCAGCCAAGACTGTAGCGGCTGTGGAGCGCGCGTGCCCAAATCGCTGGGCGTGCGTACCCATGTGTGCCCCCTCCTGCGGGCTGGTGTTGGACCGCGACGCGAACGCGGCCAGGAACATCTTACGGGCCGGGCAGGCCCGTCAGGGAGCGGTGGCGTTGGCCGCCGTGGTGAACTGAGCATCCCCGGTTTTCGCCGTGGGGAGTGTCAATCGTGATACACCTCGGGCTTGAGCACGCCGATGTACGGCAGGTTGCGATATTTCTGGGCGTAGTCGAGGCCATAGCCGACGACGAAGCGGTCTGGTATCTCGAAGCCGAGATAGTCGGGGGCGAGCACTTTGTCGCGCGCTTTGGACTTGTCAAGCAGGGAACAGACGCGAATGCTCGCCGGCTTGCGCTGCTGCAGGCTCTCCATGAGGTAGCGCAACGTAAGGCCGGTGTCGATGATGTCCTCGACGATTAGGAGGTGCTTGCCTTCGATCGGAACGTCGAGATCTTTGAGAATACGCACCTCGCCGCTGCTCTCGCGGGCGTTGCCATAGCTGCTCGTCGCCATGAACTCCAGCTCGATCGGCATCTGCATCTGGCGACTCAGGTCCACCATGAACATGATCGCACCTTTGAGGATGCCGAGCAGGAGCAGGTCTTTGCCGCGATAGTCTTCGGAGATGGTGGCGGCGAGCTCGGCGACGCGCGCCCTGAGGGCATGCTCTGTGATCAAGACCTCTTCGATGTCGTCGTGCAAATTGGACGATACGGGCACTGCTAGCTCTCCCTTTATGACACATGACCTGGCGAAAAGCCCGGCTGAGGCTCCCTGGGTTTCGACATGGAGGTGAAAGCCGGGTGGCCCGCAAGGGCCACAATGGTATCGATAGTTGGCACTGCGCTATCTATCATATTATGCTGCTTGCATGGGAGACATGCGCCGCAACAACAATGACGTCTATATCTGCCGTTATCGCGTGGTGTCCTGCCCCAAGTACCGGCGCAAGGTGTTGACGCCGCCGATAGATGAACGGCTCAATACTTTCCTTGCCGAGCAGATTGAACGCTGGGGGCAGGAACTCATTGAGATGGAGGTCATGCCAGACCATGTGCATCTGCTCGTGGGGTGTGCCCCGCAGTTTGGTATCCACCGGCTGGTGAAGCTGCTCAAAGGGCATAGTTCGCACGCCTTGCGCGCGGAGTTCCCCGCACTCAAACGCCGTTTGCCGTCGCTGTGGACGAACAGCCATTTTTGCTCGACGGTTGGTGGCGTAACACTGGAAACGCCGAAGCGGTACGTCGAAAATCAGAAGGGCAAATAGGCAATGGCAGAGCAGACGGGACGCAAGACCTTCAAGTACAAGCTCAAGCCGACTCTCGAACAGGAGTGGGTGCTTGAGCGGACTTTGATGCTCTGCCGCCACGTCTACAATGCCGCGCTTGCCGAGCGGTGCGACGCGTGGCGCATGCGTGGCGTCATGGTCAACTACTACCGGCACAAGGCCGAGTTGCCCGACATCAAGGCGGCCCTGCCGGAATACGGCGAGGTGAACAGCCAGGTCTTGCAGGACGTGGTGTTGCGCGTGGACCGCGCCTTCCAAGGATTCTTCCGGCGCGTGAAAGCGGGACAAACACCCGGCTACCCGCGCCTTCAGGGACGTGACCGCTCCAACTCCTTCACCTACCCTCAGGTAGGAGCGCATGGCTGCGTCCGTCTCGACAACGGGTTTCTGGTCCTCGCCAAGATTGGCCGAGTTGCCGTGCGTTGGAGTCTTCTGATAGAGGGCACACCCGAGACCGTCACCACCTCTGAAGAGGCGGACGGGTGGTAGGTCTGCCTCTCCTGTGCTGAGGTGCCGGTTTGTCCGCTTCCCCCGAGTGGACGTGAGACGGGCATTGACGTTGGGTTGAAGGTCTTTCTCATCACGGCAGACGGCGCGGTATTTGAGAACCCAGGGCACCATCGCCGGGGAGAGAAGCGCCTCGCCAAAGCGCAGCGCCGCGTCTCTCGCCGCGAGAAGGGGAGCAACCGCCGTCGCAAGGCGGTCAAACTGCTCGCCAAGGCCCACCAGCAGGTCCAACGCCAGCGACGCGACTTCCCTCACAAGGCCGCGCTTGCGCTCCTGCGAGCGAACGATACCGTCTACCTCGAAGATTTGCGGGTCGCCAACATGGTGCAGAACCGGCACCTCGCCAAGAGCATCAGTGATGCGGGCTGGGCGTCGTTCCGCACCATCCTCGAAGCCAAGGCAGCATGCGCCGGGCGACGGGTCGTAGCCGTGCCACCTGCCTATACGTCGCAGGATTGTAGCGGATGTGGCGCACGCATCCCCACGAGTTTGAGCGTGCGTACCCATGTCTGCACCTCCTGCGGACTGGTTCTAGACCGCGATGAAAACGCGGCACAGAATATTCTCGGGCGGGCAGGCCTTCGGGGAGCGGTGGCGTAGGCTGCCGTGTTGACTGCTCCCCACGGCTACAGCCGGGGGATTCCTGCTTCACTGAGGCGTGCCGCGTCGGGACGAACCCTCCCGGTCTTATCGCCTCTCCACGGGCGGAGACGGCTAGTCCGGCCGCCTTGATGTTCTTGGCCGCGTTCACGTCGCGATCGTGGACGACGCCACATGCGGGGCACGCCCACCGACGGATATCCAGCGAAAGCGAGTCGCGTACAGGGCCGCACTCGGAGCAGCGCTTGCTACTCGGGTACCACTTGTCGATCGCGACCAGTGTCCGCCCATACCCAGCGGCTTTGTATTCGAGCTGGCGCACGAACTCGCCCCACCCGACGTCGTGGATGGCCTTCGCCAGTGTCGGATGCTTGACCATCGCCTTCACGGCCACACTCTCCCCGCAAATCGTTGGGTTCTCACGAATCAGGCGTGTCGAGAGTTTGTGGGTGAAGTCCACGCGCCGATCCGCAATGCGTGCGTGGATGCGGGCGACGGCCAGGCGCGCCTTCTCACGGTTCTTGGAGCCGAGTTGTTTCTTCGCCAGCCGCTTTTGCGCTTTTGCCAAACGCTTCTCATCGCGATGGAAGAAGCGGGGGTTGCCGACCTTCTCACCGGTATCGAGCACGACGGCATCGTGCAGGCCCAGATCGAGGCCGACGGTTGGCGCGACAGGCGACAGGGGCGCGATCTCCTCTTCGACCAACAGGCTCACGAAGTAGCGTCCGGCCGCATCCCGACTCACCGTCACCGTGCTCGGGATGGCTCCAACTGGCAGCGGACGCGACCAGCGAATTTCCAGCGGGGTGTCCATCTTGGCCAACGTGAGCGCCTGGGTTTGCGCATCCCAACGGAACGCCGAGGTCGTATATTCCGCCGACTGGCGCCAGCGCTTCTTGTGGAAGATGGGGTACTTGGCGCGGCCCGCGAAGAAGGTGCGGAAGGCGCGATCCAGATGGCGCAACGCCTGCTGGGTAGGCACGCTCGACACTTCTTGCAGCCAAGCCGTCTCCGGCTCCCGCGTGAGGATCGTCAACGCCGCCGAGGTGTCCGCGTAGCTCACCCGCTCCTGGCGCTGATAATACGCGTCCGTGCGCAGCCGCAGCGCCCAGTTGTAGACATAGCGCGCGCTGCCAAACGTCCGGGCCAGCACGGTGGCTTGCTCGGGCGTCGGGTAACACCGATAGCGATAGGCGCGTTTCTGTCGCATGCTCACATTGTAGTGCGTAGCGTGTGAATGAGCAACCAGGAAGGAGCGCGGCGCTTCCTCCTCGTGGCGAAAGCCAGGGGTATCCGCGCCGCGATTTTGATGAACCGAGTATCCCCCGCCTTTAGGCGAGGGGAGTGTCAATAGTCTACCGCAAGTGGCTCGAGTTGCAACACGAGCACGCGCCTCGTCGAAGGCGAGATCCTCGCGCGCTCGTCGATGCGCTGGCCGCCGATCCAGAGGATGTGGCGCGGGCCGACGACAATCGGTAGGCTGGAGCGGAGGTTTCGAGGCACCTTGGCATCGGCGAAGTAGTCTTGGAGTTTTTTCTCGTGCGCCATACCCAGTGGCTGAAAGCGATCGCCGGGCGCCCAGGAGCGGACGGTCAGCGGCTCGCCGGCGAGATCGGCGTCGAGATAGGCGCGCAGCTCGGCCCTGCCGAGATCGGCGCGCGTCCCCGAGTGCGGGAAGGGTTGGCGCGCTGGCGGTGGTGCGGGGTTGGCGGCCTCCAGCCCGGCGGGGCGATCGGTGATCCAGGCGCGAACTTGCCAGCCGGGGCCGGGGAGATCGACCTCGCCGGGCACCGCGAGCGGCAGATCGAACGCGGCGGTACCTGGCGCACTGGTCGTGACTTGGTGGGTAACGCGCAGTGCATCGTACGAGGTGGTGACGCGGATGTGACCGGGGAGGTCGAGGGAGAGTCCGGCGGTATGGCGCCCGAGCAGAGCGTCCAGGGCGAGCAGGTGACGTGCCTCTGGGAGGTGCTCGCCCGCCGTCAGGCGCTCGACGACACGGCGAAACCCGCGGTGGCGCAGCGCGAGCGGCATCTCGAGCAGGGGGGCGAGCGCCACGGTGACCTGCTCCGCCGAATCCTGCGTGGGCAGGTTGCGCCAGGCCGTGGTGGTCGCCTCTTCGAGGAAGTCGTGGTCGGAGGCGATGAGCGACGCGTTGTTGGAAAGCGTGCTCGTGAGATGCGGATTGTAGTGCGCGAGGATCGGCATCAGTTCGTGGCGGATGCGGTTGCGGGTGAAGGCGAGATCCTCGTTTGAGGGGTCTTGGAGTGGCTGCCAGCCTTTCGACGCGCAATACGCCACAGTCTCGGACCTGTAGAGGGTGAGCAGCGGTCTCGCGATCAGCCCATCTAAGGGGCGCATACCGGAGAGTCCGTCGACGCCGCTGCCGCGTAGGAGGCGCATGATGATTGTCTCGGCTTGGTCGTCGCGGGTGTGGCCGACGCAGACTCGCTGCGCGGCGACTTCGGTCGCCACGCGACGAAGGAACGCGTATCGTGCCTGGCGCGCCGCGTCTTCGAGGGAACGATGGTCCCTTCGCGCCGCTGCGCGCACGTCAACGGAGTCGAGGATGCAGGTGACACCGAGCGATTCGGCGAATGCGGTGACCCAGGCGGCGTCGCGCTGACCTTCGTCGCCGCGCAGGGTGTGGTCGAGGTGCGCGACGACGATGCGGCCCGGGGTGACGGTGGACTTGCCTTTCGCGAGGGCGTGTAGGACGCCGAGCAGGCAGAGCGAGTCTGGGCCGCCGGAGACGCCGACGACGAGTGTTGCGCCTGGCGTCCATTGGGCGTACCGGGTGGCGTCGAGCCTCACGGTACGCTCGACGTTGGCGATGAGCCGCAAGGCTGGAGAGGCGGACGGCATGCTTGGAGGCTCCGTTGGCGGGTGATCACAAGACCCCTCTGAATCGTCCTCGTTCTCCGGCCCCCGGCCAGAAGGCCGTGGCGAATCCCGCCCGCGTGGACACCATGACCGGATTCGAGTTACTGCGAGAAGGCACACGAACTACGGGCGAGGTCTGGTCCCTTTCGAGATGGCCTCGCTCGTTTCCCCCTCTCTGCCAGAAGGCCCCGCCCTTGAGGGGTTGGGGTGAATGGTCCCTGGCAATCTCCACGCCGGGATGCTACACTACTTGCGAGCGTTCGCTCTCGCCCTGGGGCAGCATGGCGTGGGGTTCAACCCCTAGAAGCCCCCGGCTTTCAGCCTCACGATCCGTATGCTTCCGCCGCAGAACGGCCTTCGTTAGCCGGTGACCTGTTTGGCGGCGGCAACGATGTGCTTGGCGGTGATGCCGGCGGCGTCGAGCAACTCTTCCGGCGCGCCAGAGCCGGGCATCTCGCGCACGGCGAGCTTGACCACGCGCGGTAGGGCGACTGAAGGCCACGAACCTTCGACGCCGGAGAAAGCCTCCAGCACGGCGTCACCGAGGCCGCCCTCGATCCAATGGTCCTCGACGGTGATGATGCGACCGCTGGTGGCCTGCGCCGCATCGAGCAGGGTCTTGCGGTCGATGGGCTTGACGGAGTAGGCGTCAATGACGCGCACCGAGATGCCCTCACTTTGGAGCTGGTCGTAGGCCTTGAGCGCCTCGGGAAGGGTGATGCCAGCGGCGACGATGGTGACCTTGTCGTTGGCCGATTGGCGCAGCACCTTGCTACCGCCGATGGGAAACGACTCGTCGGGGCCGTAGATCACCGGGGTCTTCTCGCGGGTGGTGCGCAGATAGGAGATGCCGCGAAAGTCGGCCATCGACTCGACGAGGTGCGCCGTCTGGTTGCCGTCACAGGGATAGAGCACGATGCTGTTGTGGACGGCGCGCATCATGGCGAGATCTTCGAGGGCCATCTGCGAGGGGCCGTCTTGCCCGATGGAGACGCCGGCGTGCGAGCCGCAGAGCTTGATATTGGCGCGCGAGATCGCCGCCATGCGGATGAAGTCGTAGGCTCGGGAGAAGAAGGCGGCGAAGGTGGAGGCGAAGCAGGAGTAGCCGCGTACGCCGAGGCCGATTGCGCTCGACACCATCTGCTGCTCGGCGATGTACTGCTCGAAGAATCGGTCGGGGTAGGCGTGGGCGAAGGTCTCGGCGAAGGTGGAGTTGCTGACCTCACCATCTACGGCGACGACGTCCGCACGAGCGGCACCGAGCGACTTGAGCGCGTCACCATAGGCGTTGCGGGTCGCCACGCCGCTGCCAACGGTGTACCTGGGGAGCTGCACGGGCTGGGGCGCGGGGCGCGAGGGACCCTGCGACGTCTCGGGCTTGCGCACTTCTACGTAGATGTCGCGCACGCCGCCCAATCCCTGAATGGCGCGGTCGGCGGCGTCTTGCGGCAGCGCCTTGCCGTGCCAGCCGAGTTGGTCTTCGATCTCGGGGAAGCCCTTGCCCTTGATGGTGCGGGCGATGATCAACGTCGGCTGATCTGTCTGTTGCAGGGCCTCCTGATAGGCGGCGGCGATCTGGTCGAGGTTGTGGCCGTCGATCTCGATGGCGTGCCAACCGAAGGCGCGCGCGCGGGCGGCGTAGGCGTCGCCGTCCCAGCCGAGCATGGTGGGGCCGCGCTGGCCGAGGCGGTTCATATCGAGGATGCCGATGAGGTTATTGAGCTTATAGTGGCCGCCAAGCTCTAGCGCTTCGTAGATCGAGCCTTCGGACATCTCGCTGTCGCCGAGCACGACCCAGATGCGGTACGGCAGCTTGTCGAGGTACTTGCCGGCGAGGCCGATGCCGACGCCGATGGGCAGGCCCTGGCCGAGCGAGCCGGTGGCGACGTCCACGTACGGCAGGATCGGGACCGGGTGGCCCTCGATGCGGCTGCCGAACTGGCGGAGGGTCATCATCTCTTGATCCGAGATGCCGCCGGTGGCCTTGTAGATGGCATAGAGCAGCGGCGCGGCGTGGCCTTTGGAGAAGATCAGGTGGTCGTTGTTGGGGTTCTTGGGGTTCTGGAAGTCATAGGTGAAGTGCTCGTAGAGCAGTACGGCCATCAGGTCCGCCGCGGACATCGACGATGACGGGTGGCCGGAGCCTGCCTTGGTGGTGGAGCGGATGCTATCGACGCGTAGCTGCTGCGCGAGCTCGTGCCATTGTTGCGGTGACGCCATGCTGTCCTCCTCATGCGCTGCGGACGCTGTTCGCGCGACACTGTCAATCTTCAGGTGTGCATGCGCTGCATTTCATGGACTCTCGATTTCGCCCTCGTCTGTTGGTGGGGAGGTGTCGGTTGCTGACGCAGCACTGCGGCGCAACGCACGTGCCACGACACCTGGGAGGTCTTGCGCCAGCTTTGAGTTGGCGATGACGGCGCTCGCCCCGGCCTCCCGCGCCTGCTGTTGCGCTCCGACATCGACGTGGGAGCCATACGCGACGGTGGCGATGCCAGCGGTGCGCGCCGCTCGGATCGCAGCGAGCCAGTCCGCGGTGGGCGTCGCCGAGCTCACGAGCACGACGTTGGGAGGGTCGGCTTCGAGCGCGGAGGCGAAGGCATCGAACCGTCGGACGGTCCGCGTGGTGTAGCCGACGTGCTTGAGGGCGTCCGCGACCTTCACGGCGAAGAAGAGGTCCGTTTCGAGGAGCAGGGCGCGCTGGCCGTTCTGCTGCGTCTTTCCTGACGCCGGCTCAACTTCTTCGCTCACGGTTGCTTCTCCACGGCGGCGGTGTGTTGGCACGCGTGCGACGCGCTAATCCTCGGAGGGCTCGTAGACTGGGCGCTTGAACTGTTCGGCCAGCTCTTGGTTGATCAACCGGATGTCGTGCCACTGTTCGGGGGCGAAGACATGGTGGCCGTCGCGGCAGTAGGGTTTGTCGCACCTGCGTTCGTGGCTCGTCTCGAAGAGAAGGTTGTCACCCTCGACGGTGAGCCAGATATGCTTGCGCGAGTAGCCATCACCCCATTTGAGCAGCAGGCCGTACTGATACTCGTCGAAGCGACCGAGGCCGTAGAGGTAGTCGCGGTTGAACTTCTGCAGGATGTCACGGACGTGGCTCTCGTTGACGACGCGAGCGGTGGGGGCGTCCATCTTCGTGGTGGCCTGGGCGTCGAGATCATCGGCTGGGATGGTGAGCTGGCGCGACGAGCCTTGCGCCTCCAGAGATCATCTCGGTGATGCTTTGCGCCTCTTCGTCATCCAGCGCGTGCGGCTGGCCGAAGATCGGCGCTTTGCGCGCACCATTGTTCTGTGGTTGGCTCATGCTCGTCGCGCTCCCTCCCAGGATAAAGGCCGGGCGTTCGCTGGCTCTGTGATTCTACTACCCCTCGCAGAGTCTATCACCACGGTCCTGGACGCCGCCAACTCGGCTGTGGCGAGGGAGATTTGTACTCGTCTGTGCCTGGCTGAAAGGGCGAGGCAGGTCCGCCCCTACAACGAACCGCGACGGTCTTCCCTTCTCCGTGGAAGTTGCATAGAGTGAAGGCTCTACGAAGAATGCCGGTTGAGTGCCCCTGGCGTCAGGCATGGGGGTGAAAGGCGCGTCGCCTGCTCGGGCGACGCGCTGAGACGGTGACCGTGACAAGCGCTCGCCGGTATGGTACCCTCCGCTTGCCAGCTATCGCACGATCGAAATCGCGTGGACCCCACGCCGTCACGCGGAATGGACCACCTTCACCGGCACAGTCGCCGGGAGGCGGCGCGGCTGTGGGGCGACCTCGTGGTGCGCCATCACCGCATCCGGCGGCTCAACTGGCGCTGGCCACGCAAGGCACGCTGGCAGCGCTGGGCCACGGGACGCCATGCGGGCCTCTCGGCGCAGCGCGCGCAGCAGCTCATCGGCGAGTCCTGCGCGGCGGTGGACTCGTGTCGCCAACTGCGCAAGCATGGCCAGGCAGGAGCGCGGTAGCCGTGGCGCACGCCGCGCTAGCACGATGTGGTGGGCACGAATCAGGACGCCCGTATGCGTGACGGGCGGCTGATCCTGCCGCCCGGCAAGAGCGGCACGCCGCGCATCCACCTGCCGGAGGCCATCACCCTGCCGGGGCGCTTGCTGGACGTCCGCCTGTCGTACGGGCGGGTGTGCCGCATCTGCGCGGTGCCCGATGCCGTCCGCCCCCAGCAGGCGATCATCGGGGTGGCTCTGGGGGGCAACACGCTGGCGGCTGCCACCGACGGGCAGCGGGTGATCCTCATCAGTGGTCGAGCGGCCAAAGCGGCGGTCCAGCGCGGTCCAGTACCGCACCAAGCGGCTCGCCAGCCTCGCGCAACGGCAATCCCGGTGCACGCAACACTCGCGCCGCTCCACGCGACGGCAACGCCGCAAATACCGCCTCCTGGGCAAGACGAAGCGCCGCATCCGTGACCTGTGCCAGCAGGCGACACACCAGATTGCCGAGGCATGCCCTGGCGCCACCTGCGCTGTCGGTGACGCTGTCGGTGACGCCGTCGGTGACTAGGTCGGTGAGCCGTTCAACGAGGCGGCAGGACGCCTCGGGCGCGTGCAGGCGCGTGCAGGCACAACCGGTACGCCAGGTCTGTACCCGCCAGATCATCCAACAACTCGACGCCAAGACGGCTGGGGCGATCACCCGCAGCGAGGCCTCTTCCTCGCTGACGTGCCCCGTCGGCGGGGAGCAGAGCCAGCAGCGCAGGATCTCCCGCTGCCCGTCGTGTGGCGCCACGGGTCCCCGCGACGCCATCGGCGCGGTCAATATCCGAAGCCTCGGTCAACAGGGTGCGATGCTCCTAGGCCGTGCGGTACCGCAGCACAGCACGTATCGGCGCCCGTGGCAACACCCGCGTCGTCGTTCCGGCGGCCACCCGGCACGTCGCTCGGCCTCGCGAGCGGGGCCGAGAAGCCCCCGGCTTTAGCCGTGGGGTGTGTCACGCTCCTGATGGCGGTCCCATGAGCCAACCAGAGTGCGGGATGAGCGTTCAGCATCGGCGCCGACGTAGAAGCCCTTCAGTATCTCAGTGAGGGGACCAGCAATAGTTCCTCGGTGCACTCCATGCGCGCACGGACAACCTGAAGCAGGTCCCTTTTTCGCGCTATTGTCGTGCGGGCGGCATTGCGGGCGGAGAAGGCGGCAACGAGGAGTCACGCAGTTCTTCGGCCTCTTACTGGAGTGACATCGCCGCCCGGCAGAGGAGTCGGCGAAAAGAGACGTCTCGGGAATCCATAAATTTCGGTGCCGCCACCTGTCGACGCAGTGCTTGCTCCGCTCGCGAACTTGGTGCGG
>CAWJCH010000038.1:0-17596 GCA_963841205.1 uncultured Chloroflexia bacterium
GAGATCAGCTACTGCGCGACGGCGCTCTCGATCTCGGCTTGTGCAGCGAACTGGCTGTTGTAGAGGTCGGCGTAGAAGCCGCCCTTCGCCAGCAGCTCTTCGTGCGTGCCCTGCTCGATGATGCTGCCGTGGTTCATCACCAGGATCAGGTCGGCGTCGCGAATGGTCGAGAGCCGGTGCGCGATGACGAAGCTGGTGCGGCCCTTCATCAGCTCGCTCATCGCGTTCTGGATCAGCATCTCGGTGCGCGTGTCGACGCTGCTGGTCGCCTCGTCCAGAATCAGGATCTCCGGGTCGGCCAGGAACGCGCGGGCGATGGTCAGCAGCTGCTTCTGCCCCTGCGAGAGGTTGGTCGCCTCCTGCGTTCAGCACCGTGTCGTAGCTCTCCGGCAGCGTGCGGATGAAGTGGTCGGCCTGGGCCGCCTTCGCCGCCCGCACGATCTCCTCCTCGGTCGCGTTCTCGCGACCGTAGGCGATGTTCTCGCGGATCGTGCCGTTGAAGAGCCAGGTGTCCTGCAAGCACCATGCCGAACATGCCGGCGCAGATCGCCGCGCCGCAGCTCCGGATGTCTACGCCGTCCACCGAGATCGCGCCGCTGTTCAGCTCGTAGAAGCGCATCAGCAGGTTGACCAGCGTGGTCTTGCCTGCGCCGGTCGGCCCGACGATGGCGATGGTCTGGCCCGGCTTCACGTCGATGTTCATGTCCGTCGATCAGCGGCGTATCCGGCTCGTAGCCGAAGTCGACATGGTCGAACTGCACCGCGCCCTGCGGCTTCGCGATCACCGGCGCGTCGGCAGGCTCCGGCGTCTCTTCCGGCTCGTCGAGCAGCTCGAAGACACGCTCGGCTGAGGCGATGGTCAACTGGATCGTGTTGGCGATGCTGGCCAGCTGCGTGATCGGCTGAGTGAACTGGCGCGCGTACTGGATGAACGCCTGCATGTCGCCGATGGCGATGCGCGTTCTGCGTCACCAGGATGCCGCCGATGACGGCGACGAAGCACGTAGCCGAGGTTGCCGATGAACATCATCAGCGGCATGATCATGCCGGAGACGAACTGCGCTCGCCAGCCAGCCTCGTAGAGCTTGTCGTTGCAGGTCGTTGAACTTGGCGATCGACGCGCTCTCGTGGCCAAAGGCCTTGACGATCTTGTGGCCGTTGTACATCTCCTCGACGTGGCCGTTCAGCTCGCCGAGGACCCGCTGCTGGCGCGCAAAGTAGCGCTGCGAGCGCTTGGCGATGGTCGTGGTGACGAGGATGCTCAGCGGCAGCGTGACGACCACGACCAGCGTCAGCAGCGGGCTGATGGTCAGCATCAGGACGATGACGCCGACGAGCGTGACGACCGAGGTGATGAGCTGCGTCAGGCTCTGCTGCAGCGTGCGTGCTGATGTTGTCCATGTCGTTGACGGCGCGGCTCAGGATCTCGCCGTGCGTGCGCGAGTCGTAGAACTTCAGCGGCAAGCGGCGCAAGCTTCTCGTCCACCTGCCGGCGCATGCGTATAGACCGTCTTCTGCGCCACGCCGGCCATCACGATACTGCTGGACGTAGCTGAAGAGCGAGCTGATGAGATAGAGCCCGATCAGGATCAGCAGGATGTGGCCGATGTAGTCGAAGTCGATGGCCGCGCCGGGAACGTGCCGCGAACTTCGCGACGAAGCCCTCGAAGAGCTTGGTGGTCGCCAGGCCCAGGATCTTCGGGCCGACGATGTTGAAGATCGTGCCGAGGATCGCCGCCGACCAGCACGACGATGCAGGCGATACTTCTGCGGCCGGAAGTAGCCCAGCAGGCGGAAGAGCGTTCCGCGAAAGTTCTTGGCCTTCTGGACCGGCATGCCGATCAGCCCATCGGGCCGCCGCCCATCGGGCCTCGACCCATCGGGCCGCCTGGGCGCTCGCTGCCCTGGGCTGGACCAGCTTGCTCATGCGATTTCCTCCGCGGAAAGCTGCGAGAACACGATCTCGCGGTAGACCTCGTTGGATCTCCATCAGGTCGCGATGCGTGCCGATGCCGACCATGCGGCCCTCGTCCAGCACGATGATCTGGTCGGCGTCCATGATCGTGCTGACGCGCTGGGCGACGATCAGCACCGTGGCGTTCGTCGTCTCGCGCTTCAGCGCCGCGCGCAGGCTGGGCGTCGGTCGCGTAGTCGAGCGCCGAGAAGCTGTCGTCGAAGATGTAGATCTCAGGCTGGCGCACCAGCGCGCGGGCGATCGAGAGGCGCTGCTTCTGGCCGCCGGAGAGGTTGGTGCCGCCCTGCGAGATCGAGGAATCGAACCCGTCGCCCATCTCGCTGATGAACTCGGTGGCCTGCGCGACCTCCGCCGCGTGACGCACCTCGTCATCGGTGGCGTCCTCGTTGCCGAAGCGGATGTTCTCGGCGACGGTGCCAGAGAAGAGCACGGCCGTCTGCGGCACGAAGCCGATCTTGGCGCGCAGCTCTTCCTGCGACATCTCGCGCACGTCCACGCCGTCCACCAGCACGCGTCCGCTATCCACGTCGTAGAAGCGTGGGATCAGGTTGACCAGCGTCGATTTGCCCGCGCCGGTGCCGCCGATGATGGCCGTCACCTGGCCGGGGCGCGCGCTGAACGAGATGTGCGAGATGCGCGGGCTCCTCGGCGCCGGGATAGCTGAAGGTGACGTCCTCGAAATCGACGTAGCCCGTTGCGATCGCCAGCATGCTGCAGGCTGCTGGCGTCGTTGATCTCTGGCGCCATGTCGAGCACCGCGTTGATGCGCGTGGCCGAGGCCGCCGCGCGCGGCAGCAGGATGAACAGGAACGAGAGCATCAGCATCGCGAAGAGGATCTGCATGGCGTACTGCAGGAAGGCGATCAGGGCGCCGATCTGCATCTCGCCGTTGTCGATGCGGATGCTGCCGAACCAGAGGATGGCGACGGTCGAGAGGTTGAGCACGAGCATCAGGACCGGCACAGAGAACGGCGACGATGCGGTTGACGGTGATGGCGACGTTGGTCACGTCGAGGTTGCGCCTGATCGAAGCGCTGCTCCTCGTGCGCGGTGCGGTCGAAGGCGCGGATCACGCGCACGCCGGTCAGCCCCTCGTCGAGCACGAGGTTGAGCTTGTCGAGCTTGAGCTGCATCACGCGGAAAAGCGGTATCGCCCGCGTCATGATCAGCAGAATGGAGACGACCAGGATCGGCACGGCGACGACCAGCACCCAGGAAAGGGTGACGTCCTGCCGGATGGCCAGGATGATACCGCCGATCGCCATCATCGGCGCGGTGACGAGCAGCGTCAGCATGATCACCAGTCACCTGCTGCACCTGGTTGGTGTCATTGGTCGTGCGCGTGATCAGCGAGGCAGTGCCGACGGTGTCAAACTCGTGCAGCGAGAACTGCTCGACGTGCGTGAAGAGCTTGGCGCGGATGATGCGCCCGAAGCCGACGGCGGTCTGCGAGGCGAAATACGCGGTGACGACGGCGCAGAGCGCGCCACCCACGGTTATCAACAGCATCACGCCGCCCAGGCGCAAGATATAGTCGGTGTCATTCTTGACGATGCCGTTATCGACGATGTCGGCGTTCAGGTTCGGCAGATAGAGGTTCGCGAGCGATTGCAGGCGGCGAAGACCAGCACGATGGCGATATACCAGCGATAGGGCTTCAGGAAGCGGAAGAGACGGATCATGCGCGTGTACCCCCTTCACTTGTGGATTCCGCGGGGATGGCTGGGCACGCGCCGCCTGGGGCGATGCCCTTGAAGAAGCAGCGACCCAAGTGCGCCACCACGAGGTCGCTCGGCAGTTGCTTCTCCACGATCAGGGTTCTGAAATGGTGCGGACTCAGCGCGCCCCAGAAGAAACTGAGCATGATCGGCGTAGGCGTGTCGGCGTCGAACTCGCCCAGCGCCTTGCCTTCCTCCAGCAGCGCGGAAATGCGTTCCCTCGGCACGTCCCAGAGCGCGCCGAACGACTCGCGCCGCTCCATCAGCCGCCCACGCAGCTCTGGGTCGTGGAACAGCGCTTCGGCGAGCTGGAGGCGTTGGCGGCTCATCATGCCGGCGCACATCTGCTGCATGACCGCATAAAGCTTCTCGCGCGGCGTGCCGGGGGACGACAAGATATCGTCGAGGGTGGCTTGCAACTGGCGCACACCACGCTCGAGCAGCGCAAAGACAAGATCTTCCTTACTGGCGAAGTGCAGATAGATCGTGCCCTTAGAGATGCCCACCCGCGCGGCGATGTCTTCTATAGAGGTGTCATGGTAACCCTTCTCCAAGAGCAACTCGTCCGCTGCCTGGAGGATCAGATGCTCGCGCTCGACGCGTTGGCGTTCTTTGAGGCGAGAATACGTCGGATGAAGCTCCGCTTTGTCCTTCACCTGTTTGAGCGCCTGTTTCAGCTCGTCGCGCTGCCGCTTTTTGAGGGGCAGGGGATGTGCCTCGGATGTCATCGCGTTCCCCTTTGGCTTGCCACGCGTCGCGGACCGCTAGATAGTCTGTGACCGGTGATACCATAAAGTGACCGGCAAGTCAAATGGCAAAGTATTCGGGCATGTGTCCTTTTCCGTTTCCTTCCGCTTTTGCGTTTTGATCGGAACTTCGGGGCTGGATGTTCGGGGGCGGACGGTTTCCGGAGACGGAAAGGGGAAATTGGGATGGGGGAGTAGGAGGCTTCACCTCCGGCAAGCCCCCAGTAGGGGATCCCTTCTCTCTCTGCGGGGCGAGGGGAGGCAGAGCATATATGTTCTCGAATGGGCTGGGGACGACGGTGGGCATGGCAGAATCCTGGGGAGCTGGCGAGGGGTAGGAGGGAGAAGAAGGGGTGGAGAGCGCGAGGGAGGGGTGGGTCACTGGGAACTAAAGTTCTAATGCAGCATAGCATGTGGTAGTGGGGAATGCAAGGCGGCCTCACCCCCACCGAACCAGGCCCATGGGGTGACCCCGCCTTCCCGTCGCGATGGGGAGGGGTGTGAGGCGAGGACATCGTGAGGTGTTGCGGTGCTTCGAGAAGGGGCGGTGGAGTGGAGGAGCGCGGCGGTAGCGAGGGCAACGGTCGGTTGCGCTAGAGGTCGAGCTCGTCGCTGGGGCGGTAGACCTGATCGGGTCCAGTGCCACGGCTGATCGTGACGGTCTCGCGGCCAGAGACGCGCCAGCGAGCGCTGCCACCGCCGGGCGAGGTGAGCGCGGTGTCTTCGTCGATGCCGAGGACGATGATGTCTTTGGCGGAGGCCCGGCGCAGCGCCGGGAGGGTGTCGGGCCAGGCGGCGCGCATGCGGTCGAAGTGGGGCAGGATGGCGACGCGCGGGACGATGCCGAGGGCGGCCTGCCAGTCGATCTGGTCGCCGAAGAAGGCACGGCGCGGGGAGGTGGTGAAGCTGCCGAGGGCCATCGCGCCAGCGCTGCACCCCGCCAAGACGGCTCCCCGCTGATGCGCGGCGAGGATCAGGTTCCAGGCGGGTGAGCCGCGGAGGGCCTCGACGAGGTGGACGGGGTTGCCACCGGAGAGATAGAAGAAGGTGGCGTCGCGCAGAGGCTCGATCTTGGCGGGGTCGTGCATGTCGTCGGCGTTGAGGAGGTCCATCGGGCGCAGATCCTGCACGCCGAGGTTGCGGAAGTGATCGAGGCCGAGATTGTTCCAGTACGCGGGGCGGCCCGGCTCGAGTCCGCTGGCGGTGGGCAGCAGCGCGACGCGCGCATCCGCCGCGCCGCCGATCAGCGAGAGGAGTTCGCGATCCGTGTCGGCCATGGCGGGGGTATATTCACCAGAGCCAACCAGCGCGACGGGACCGGGGACGCTGAGGTGGCGATTCGCTTCCGGCCTATTGGGATGCATCGGCGCCGCTCCTTGGTGGTGAGGGTACGTGTCGCGGCTGAGGTGTCGTGGCGGATCGCGGCGCTGACGTGCTGGCGTAGGGACGAGTGGCGGATCGCGGCACTGCAGTGCCGACATACAGGTCCGCAGAGTGAAGTCCGCTCGCCGCGCAAGACATCCCGTGCGGCGCGCCGCGACATCGCGCGTTCCGCCGGTGCGCGTCGCGTTGGTGTTGCTATTCTACCAGGGAATCCGAGTGTGCTGCTTGTCGCTGGGTAGGCGTCGCGGCATGCGGACCATTCGGTCGTTATGGCTTGTACATGGCGTGCACGGTGATGTGTCGCAGGGAGGTTGTCATGCCTTCGTCGCTCGATCGCGGGGAGCGCGGGGCGCCTGGCCTCGTCGCGCTGCTGGGCTCCGGCGAGACGGCGGTCGCGGGCCGGCGCGTGCTGGGCCGCGTGCTGGCGACGCTGCCTGAGCCACGGACGGTTGTGGTGCTGGATACGCCGGCGGGCTTCCAACCGAACGCGCGGTTAGTGGCGGAGAAGCTCGCGCGTTTCATCACGGATACGCTCGACGAACAGCGGCCGCAGGTGCAGGTGGTGGAGACGCGACGCGCGGCGCTGGGTACGCCTGCAGGAGAGGCGGCGCTGAAGGCGATCGCCGCCGCGCGCTGCATCGTCTCCGGGCCGGGTAGCCCTACGTATATGATCCGCGAGTTGCGCGGCACGCCATATTGGGAGGCGATTCGTGGCGCGTATCGGGGCGGGACGGCGATCTGCCTCGCCAGCGCGGCGACGCTGGCAGCGAGTGCTCAGACCATCCCGGTCTACGAGATCTTCAAGGCGGGAGAGGAGCCTTCCTGGTGGGAGGGATTGGATCTGCTCGGCGAGTACGGACTGCGGTTGGCGCTGGCGCCACACTGGAACAATCGCGAGGGCGGCGCGGAGCTGGATACGAGCCACTGCTTCCTCGGTGAGGCTCGCTTCGCCGCGCTCTATGCACAGTTGCCTTCGGATGTGACGGTGCTGGCGATCGACGAGCATACCGGCTGCATCCTCGATTTCGCCTCGGGCAGCATGGAGGTATTGGGCACCGGCGGCGCGCAGGTGCTGCGCGAGGGGCGAGCGCGGACGTTCGCGTCGGGAGGGTCCTACGCCCTGGCGCTGCTCCGCGACGGCGAAGCGGCAGAGGCGCTTGAGGGCGAGGCTTGGACGCCGCGCTCGCCCTTCCCGGCTGACGATGTGGCGGGCGGCGATCCCCTCGAAGCGGCGGCTGAGGCGACGGGAGTGCCGGGGGCGTTGGTCGATTCGCTCTTGACCATCCGCTCGCAGCTTCGCGCTGCGAAGCAGTGGGCTTTCGCCGACCGAATACGCGACGCGCTCGCCGCCGCCAGCATCGTGGTAGAGGATACGCCGGAGGGGTCGCGGTGGCACACGGAGTCTACGCGGTGACGGCAGTCGGCGGCGCGCGGGTCGGGAGACGGCGGCCAGCCCTTCGATGGTCTCGCGGAGGATGTAGCGCGGGCGGGGGCGCACCTCGTCGTAGACGCGGCCGAGATACGCGCCGAGCATGCCGACGCAGATCAGTTGCACGGCGCCGAGGAAGAGCAGGGGGAGCGCAGGGGGAGCGCGACGGCGTTAGCGATCCTCGCTGACCAGTCGAGCCGCAGCAGCAGCGCCAGCAGGGCGAGCTTCATCCTCGTCGCCAGTCCGCCGACGAGGATGAAGCGCAGCGGGCGCGCCGCACCCGGATTCGCCGGCGGGTCACTGACGAGTGCATGAGACGAGTTGGCCACGGCATTGCCTGCCGGGACGCACTCGGGAATATCGGGAATATCGGGAATATCAGGGGCGCAGAGAGCCATGGTGCGCCTCCCGCGCGGCAACTTCATCCAAGATTCCGCGCATCGCGGGCAGAGAAAGTGCCAGGGCGCTCAGGAGTTGACGGCGGTCAACGTCGCGCTGGTGACGACGTAGAGGTTGCCGATGGCCGAGCCGCCGTAGGCGCTGAACGAGACGGTGGTGGTGTTGGCCTCGATCCAGGAGATCAGCGCGCTATTGCCGCCTCCGCCGCCGAAGCCGCCGCCGGAGAGCAGGAAGTACCTGATCTGCCCCTCCCGGATCAGCGCTTTGAGCTGGCTGAGCGTGAGGATCTGATCGGAGCCGGAGAAGCCGCCGAGCGCCATGACGGGCTTGCCGCTGACGATGATGTAGGGCGCGGCAGTGCGCGAGCTGGTGGTGGCGAAGAGGTACTTGGCCGAGCCTTGGTTGGCTTCGAGGTACTTCAGCAGCACGGAATCAACCGAGAGGCCGTCGCCGCTCGCGGCGGCTGCGCTGCCAGTGGGAGCCCCGCCACCGCCAGAGCCGCCGCCCGCGAGTCCACCGAAGCCGCCGCCGCCGAAACCACCACTCGGCCGCGTGAATCCCTCCGGTAGGCCGCCTCGGAAGCCGCCACGACCACCGGTGAAGCCGCCGCCCGTGAAGGCGACTCTGGAGGTGGATGGGCCCGCCCCCGGCAGCGTGCCGCCCGCGCCGCTGGCGAGCGATGCGCCAACCCAGGTCGTCGGTCCAACCAATAGCAGGCCGACGCCGAGGATCGTGGCAAGCAGCGGAACCGAGGCATAGCGCGCAAGGCGGGTGGAGAGGCGCGGCGGAGCGTGCCGCCACCAGGGCCACGCCCGCGCCGCATCGCTGGCAATCACGGGCAGCTCGGAGCCGACCGGCGGCAGCGTGGGAGCGGCATCGACGATGCGCGCGCTGCCCTCCACATCAGCGGGCGAAAGCGCGTAGGCGTCGGCGTCCTTTGCCTCGTTCTCCAACCGCTCGCGCTGGGTGCGCTGCCAGACGAGCAGCGCGGCGACGGCGAGCGATCCGACGACGATCAGCGGCGTCATCCAGCGGCTGTAGTCGGCATAGTCTTGCAGGATGATCGCCTGGGTGACGGCGGTGGCGACGAGCGCGAACGGCAAGAGCCCGCCGCGCCAGCCCGACGCGCGATGGTCGCGCCACATGAGGACGACGCCGACGCCGGCCAGGACGGCGATGCCGGGCGCGAGCATCGTGAGATAGTAGCGGTGAAAGAAGCCGGCGATGCTGAAGAAGACCGCCATCGTCAGCGTCCAGAGGCCCCAGAGCACCAGCGCGGTCTGCTGCGGCGAGAGGTGCGCGGCGGCACGGGCCTCGGACGAAGTGCACCAGGCACGGAGGCGTCCGGGCAGGGCGCGCAGGAAACCGCGTGGGCGGAGGCCCCAGCCTGCGGCGAGGAGGCCGATGAGGCCGAGCGCGAGGAGCCAGCTCGCCTGGCCGCCGAGCTGCGCGTCGAGCAGGCGGAAGAAGCCCTGCGCGCCGTTTTCCGAGGCGCCGCCGGGGCCACCGGCGGCGCTATTCGTGATGGTGACACCGCTGCCCGTGGAGCGGAAGTTGAAGAGGTTGCCGAGCAACCGCTGGAGGCCGTTGTAGCCTATCGCCAGTTCGAGCTCTGAGTTGGTGCCGCTGGAGCCGACGTAGGGGCGTGCGGAGGCGGGCGTCAGATCCACGGCGAGGACCCAGGCGAGCGAGAGCGCCAGCATCGCGGCCCCCGCGACGAGCAGGTGCCAGATGCGCGTCCACCAGCCGCGCGACGAGCCGAAAAGGTAGGCCGCGCCGAAAGCGGGCACGACGAGATACGCTTCAAGCATCTTGATGTTGAAGCCGAGGCCGACGGCGGCCGCGGCGAGCAGCAGCCAGCGCAGGCCGCCATGCTCCGCCGCGCGGCTGACGCAGTACGCACCGAGCAGCACGGTCAGCACCAGCAAGCTGTCGATGGTGTTGTTGCGGTCGGTGACGACGCTGATCGGCGTGATGGCGAGGAAGAGCGCGGCGAGCAGCCCAGCGACGGAGCCGAAGATGCGCCAGACCAGCACATAAACGACGCCGACGGAGAGCACGCCGGCCAGCGCCTCTGGCAGGAGGATGCTGAATCCGCTGTAGCCGAAGATCTTGGCGCTTGCCGCCTGGATCCAGAAGCCGAGCGGCGGCTTATCCACCGTGACGAAACCGCCCGGATCGAAGGCGACGAAGAAGAAGTTGTGCCAGCTCTCCAGCATGCTGCGGATCGCCGCGGAGTAGTAGAGGTTGGCGAAGCCGTTGCGCTGCAGCTCCCAGAAGTTGCAGAACGCCGCCAGCAGCAGGATCAGGCCGAGCACCTGACGGCGGCACGGCTCGATGTACGCTCGCACGCGCTCGTAGGCGATGCGCAATCCACTTCGCGCGGGCGGATCGGTCGCCAATGCGCCGGAGAGCGGCGCGCTGTCGGTAGCCATGGGAGGGAGCTCCTCGTCGGGATGAGAGCACTGCCGCGCCTTCGCGGGTGTGTCGGAGAAAACCGTAGCGTGAGCGCACGTCGCGAACATCTAAACCGACGGCGTTGTCGGGTTGAATCTCACTGTAGGGCACGTGCATTCGATCAAGATGGGAGTCTGATGAGGCTTCTCTCACCTTTGTTCGATCAGCTGCCGCACCCGCGGTCACGCGGCGCTATTGCGGGGATCGCGGCACTACAGTGTCGGCGCACGGGAACGCGGACCGAAGTCCGCCGCGCGTGGGGCAATAGTCGACTCGCCTTTGCATCTTGGAGGCAGCTATGCAGGACTTCAACGACGCTCAGCAGTGGTGGGAGGTGCGGATCACGCGTCGCCTGGTGGGCGAGCCGAGCGAGGCGACCTGGAATGACATGCTGCTGGCGTTCAAGCGCGTCGAAGTGGCGCTTGGCCAGCACTCCAACGTCGCATCTGTCAACGTTGGTGGCGTTGCGGGCGCGACGCGTACGGGCGTCACCGCGGTGATTGTATTCGCGGAGCCCTCGTCGCCGAGTGATGCCATCGAGAGAGCGCTGGGCATCTTCACTCAGGCGTGCGTCGACAGCGGCGTAGAGACGGACACGGTCGTGGAGATCGTAGCCGAGCCTGGGGATGTCGATCCGCGCTCGCTGCTCTGAGCGGGTGCAGGGAGCGCGGCAGAGGCGTGCGTGAGTGCAGGCGCTCGGGCCGCGGACCCGGCCAGTTGTGCGAAGAGAGCGTCGGCGTGGCGCCGACGCCGCACGGCGACGGTGGCGTGGACGCACGCTGCGGCTGCGCTACGGCGTCGCGAGGTGTTCACTACACTGCGCTGGATCGCGGATGCCCGCCGCACCGGCGACCGCACTCCCGCGATTGCCAGGGTGTTACCAGCAGGCCTGTCGCCGGTTGGAGGCATACGCTTCATAGCTGTGCTATCTTCACCCTGGACTACTGGGAGCGTTACGCATGCGGAGCAGAACCGATATGGCTGGTATACAAACGTCGTCGCCTTGGGAGTACTGGATCTCGTCCATCCAGTTCTGTCCAGGCGAGCAACGCGGAGCAGCGACTTTGCTTGGATCGCATATGGGCGGTGTTCGTGGTCCAAGCGACGAGTCGGAGTGGTGGCCTCAGATCATAGGTCGGCAGGTCGAGAACCTGGGGAACATCCTGCTCGTGGACGCGTTGCCTGCTCGCATCGATCTGAATGTGTACCTCGTCGCCTATGGAACGGGCGCTGCTTCGCTGGATATGCGTTTCGTTGCCGCTTCGGACGCGGCGGAACCGCTCGTAGAGTATGAAGAGCCAGTTCGGTTCGTTCCGCCTGCCGGTGGCGACCTACCGGGCGTTATCGCGCTGCAAACGAGCTTGCCTGCGTGCCAGGTGAAGGCGGCAGGTCTACACTGGCTCGTCGCGGCGATTAATGGTCAAGCGGTGACGCATCTACCGTTGTGGGTGAATACACGTGCCTTCTGGCGGACAACTGTCGAGGGGCCGGTGAGAGAGCAGCTACGCCTGCGAGGCATCATCTTCCCCGGATGAAAAGGTGTGGATCCGAGGATCGGCGCGCATCCTCCATGAACCAACCTTCGCCCAACCTTGCCGCAGGAGACGTCAGCTGGGGCCGACATTCGCCAGCACGGCGAGCACCTCGTAAAAGAACGAGGGGTGAAGGACGTAGCGGCGGCGAGTAATGGCAATGCGCCGGGTCCGTCAGCGCCTCGACGCGGTGTAGCGGCGTGGCAGCACGGGCGTCTGCGAGGGTGGTGCGAAGAAGCGGATGAAGACCATCAGCCCCACCACGGCGACCGCCACGATGTAGATCAGGCGCATCCACGCCGAGCTGCTGTCGCTGCCGGCGAGCAGGCCATGGAGTGTCACGAGGGCAAAGATGCCGAAGCTGATGTAGTGCAGCGCGCGCCAGGTGACGTTCGAGATGCGGCGGCGCAGCCACGAGCTGAAGAGCACGATCGCCAGCCCATAGAGCGCGACCACGCCGAGATCGACGGCCAGCGGTGCGTACGGCTCGTTCAGTGGGAGGAGCAGGTTGACCAGCGAGAAGGCGATGCTGTTGTAGTGATCGAAGAGCAGCGTCGCGAGGTGCAGCAGCACAAATCCGGCGGTGAGCACGGCCAGAAACTGGTGCGCCTCGTCCAGCGTCCACGGCGTCTTGATGCGACCGAGCCCCGCGATCGAGCGCGAGAGGCCGAGGATGACGCCCGCGGTGATCGTGACGTACGCCGAGACCGCGGCGGCCCGCGTGAGATACCAGAGCGGCGAGCCGGAGCTTGAGGCGACGGTGGCCCGCGTGAGCGCAACGGCGCCCAGGACGATGTGCATGGCGAGCGGTTCCCTCCCAGAGGAGCGAGTCCCCGTGGAATACGTGATCGGCGACGCGCGCCGGAGGTTCCGGATGCGACTACGAGCGAATCAGGAGACGCCAGACGAACTGTTCGATCCGAGGCCGGGGTTGGTGGTGAAGGAGCCTGAACCTGAGGGATACTGGTTCGAGTTGGAGCTACCGCCGTCGCCGCCGTTGGAGATCGAGGAGTTGTTGCTCGAATCGTCGAGGTGGATCGAGATAGCGTTGCTCGCCAGCCCGAGGCTCGTCAGGAAGACGGCGGCGGCGGCGCCAGTGAGCGCGATGCGCAGCTTGTTCTTGCCCGCGCGATACGGCACACCGGTGATGGGCCGCCCCGTCGCGCTGCGCCTCCCCGCGGTAGCGAGAGTAACGTTGCCGACCGGCTCCGCGCCGCAGCTCAGGATATAGCCCGCCGCGCGCTCGGCCTGGGTGAGGCCGCTGCCGTCGCCGTTCCGCACCTCGCCGGAGAGCAGCCGCAGCTTACAGGTCCCGCAGGCCCCCGCGCGGCACTCGAAGTTGGCCGCGTAGCCGTTGCGCTCTAGCGTTTCGAGAATTGTCTCGCGCGGTCGCGCGGCGAGGACGGCGCCGGTGTCGGCCACGTGCACCAGCCCGGCGACCTTGCCGCCGCGCGCGGGCGCCGCGACGCGCTTCGCCGGGCTGGCGAAGGTCTCGACGTGGATGCGCTCTTCGGGCACGCGTTGAGCCAGCGCCGCGGCCTGCACGCTCTGCTTGAGGGCTGCCGGACCGCAGATATACCACTCCGCGCCGGCCGCGCCGGCGCCGAGAGTCGAGAGCACGTGAGACGCGCTGAGGCGGTGGCCGCTCGCGCTGACGTAGTGGTACTGCGTGAGCCAGGCGCGATCGGGGTCCAGCGCGGCCAGCTCGCGGGCATAGATGCCGTCTTCCGGCGTGCGGTAGGCATAGTGGAGCAGCACGCGGGGGCGCTGCGCTGGTGCGAGGCGCGCGAGGGAGCGCAGCATGCCGTAGATCGGCGTGATGCCGCTGCCCGCGGCGACGAAGACGATCGCACTTCCCGGCCGCATGCGCGTGGGGAGGGTGAAGCGGCCCTGCGGCAGGCTCGTGTTCAGCGTCATGCCGGGCTGGATGTGCGCGTGGAGGTGGCCGGAGACGACGCCACCCGGCTGCCGCTTGACTGTGATCTCCCACGGCTTGTTCGGGTCGCCGTCGCCGGTCAACGAGTACGAGCGGAACAGTGTGCCCTGCGCGGCGGGGAGCGCGAGGGTGATGAACTGGCCAGGGAGATACGGCGCGGGCGCGCGGCGCGTACCGGGGAGCGCAAGGCCGAGGGTGATCGTGTCGCGCGCGGCGGGGGCGACCGTGAGTACGTGCACTCCGAGATGTTTCTTGTCGCTTGCCGGTTGTGGCCGTACGGTCCGTACTGCGGTCGCCATGAAAGAATCCCTGTTCGGTATGCTTGGCTGCGTCGCGTCACTCGTTGCGAGCGACGGCACAGGGCCTGTCAATTCCCATGCTCGTCTCTAGAATAGCAACGGTCAATGAGAACGCTGTATGAGAATCATGTGAATCGTCTCATGGAACCGTGACGTTGCTACATGGCTTTCGGTTTCCCGGCGCGCGAATCGTCATCCTCGGTGCACGAGAAAGGGGACGCCGTTACGGACGTCCCCCCTGAAGCGAAGATGCATCGGTTGACCACTCCCCACGGCTGAAGCCGGAGGATTCTCGGGCTGACCACCGCTCACCTAGCGAGCTAGGAGCGTCTTACACGGTCATGTCGTGGCCCGAAGCCACCTCCACACGCGTACGATTCCCGCAGGCCCTGCGGTAGGGGGGCAAGTATGGCACACCTGGTCGGTGGTTGTCCAGTTGTCGGGAGTGCCTGACGGCGCGCGGCGCTTCCTCCCCGTGGGTGCAAGCCGGGGTCTTCACGCCGCGCTAGCTGATAAGGTGCCGGTATGACGCACGCGCACGACGGCGCGAACTCGCCTAATACGCGGACGGGCCGCGCGCTACTTCGGCGCGGCAACCTTGCGAATGGACTCGATGTCACGGACGAGCAGTTGCAAGTCTTGTGCCTGGCGCGAGACCTCATCAATGTTATTGAAATAGGTCATCTGCATGTCGATGCCCATCAGTGCGCCGAGCAGTAGTGACTCCGGCAACGCCTCGCGCTCGACGTTGGTGAGCGGGCGCACGCGGGTATACGCGGCGAGCGTGGCGCGGACGAGCGGCGGGCGTCGGTCGCCAAGGCCCCACGCGAAATCGAACAATGGCGTGTCGAGGTGGGCCTTCTCGAAATCGAGGACGCCGCTGACCTGCGCGTTCATGGCGTCGCCGCGCCAGAGGACGTTGGCGGAGACATAGTCGCCGTGGACGACGAGCTTGGGCAGTGCGGGGTAGAGCTCGTCGAAGTAGCGCACGGCCAGCCGCTCACGGATGTGCCCCAAGAGCTCGGGCGTCAGGTCGGGGTGCGGGTGCCAGCTATCGAGCACGCGATCGACGGTGTCGATCGTCCACGCGCCCCACGGGCGGAATGGCTCGCCCTCTGGCGTGAAGCCCTCCATGGCGACGTGCAGCTGCGCCAGCATCTCGGCGGCCTTGGGGCGGCCCCACATCCAATCCTGCGGGGTAGCGCCGCGACCGTCGAGCGCGCGGTAGAGTGCCCATGCCGTGCCGCCGGCCTCCACGTAGCTCAGGTTGTTCGGCGCGGGGACGTACTGCGGTGCGGGGACGGCGGAGCTCGCGCGGAGCAGGTGCGACGTCACGCTGTGCATATGGCGGATGGCGCTGGTGGGATACCAACTGTAAAAACGCCGCAAGAAGTAGCGTCCGCTGGGGGCGAGCACCTCCCAATAGTGCGTCCGCGGTTGCTGCGTGGGCGTCGGCGCGGGCTTGTGGACTTCCGCGCTCGTCACGCCGAACTGTTCGAGCACGTCGCCAACCACCGCGGGCGTGTTCCACTCGTCCTGCGGGAGCACCTCGCCGGCCAGGCCGCGCTGGTCCGCGCAGCTCTCGCAACCGACTAGCTCACCGGCGGGGTTGACGAAATACTCCCCGAGCTCGCGCAGGTCGCGGCCGCAATATTGGCAGAGCAGAGTGTCCATTGGCTTACCTGGGAATCCTTGTGGTCGGCGATCGGAGAGTGAGTTGTCCTCAGGGGAGGAAGCCGATGCAGTCATGTGCGATCTCCTTACACCGAAGCCCCCGCTCCGAGCGATACGCGCCTCGCTGCTCGTTCGTCCCTGCTCGCATCATAACACGAGTCCCTGTGCTGGACTTTCGGGGAGCCATCGTGTTTCCTAACGAAGCTGAACGCTGCGTGGCGGGCTGTGTCACCGGATAGCAAGATGCAGAAGAGAGCGACGGAGAACTCCCACATCCTGCGAGATGTTCTTGATTGCCGCTGCGCCTGCAACGCGCGAAGTGCAAGTAGACTGCTTTCCGGTTAGCCACGTTCGGGGAGAGTGCAACATGGCCGCGCCTCTCAAGCAGTATATCACAGCACGTCAGCCGAGCACAGTAGTTGCGTTCCGGAGATTTCGCGCCCAATCGGGCACACGGTTATGCTATATACGCGCGACACACGGTGCGAGTTGGCCCTGCTTGACCGCTTGATCCATCCACAGCCAAAGGTCCACGGCGGCCACCATCGTCGAGCTTCGGCGTAAGCGGCACGCCCACCGCGCCCGCGCGCATGCCCCTCTCCCTACACTGCGTTGCGCGACACGGGCCGAACGCGCCGGGGGTACTTTTGTACACTTGCCCCAGGACCCCATGCGTTGGTATACGCTGATGCCCGCCGCGGACGCCGCGCGGATTGACAGTTGTCATATCGGTCGCCAGACTCGTGCGGCCGCACCAGGCACCCGCTCACCCGGCGCGGGAGAGCGGCGGAGGAGCGCGTGTGAACCAGTACCCACCTAGGCAGGACTCGCAAGACCCGAACGGTCAGCCGACGTGGCCATATTCGGCGCCGTATCCTCCCCCACACTGGCAACCAGGGTACGCCTCTCCCGATGGCGCTCCAGCGCAGCCGCAGGCCTCGCGGCGCCGTCGCTCTGCTACTCCCTTCATCCTCGGCGTTGTCGCCGCGGTCACGATACTGGCCGTCGTCGTGGTGCTGGCACTCTATTCGTTCGGACACCCGAACGTCAGCGGGACCTGGTACGGCGGGGGCACGACCGGCAGCACCGGCACCGACGCCGAAACGTTCAAGTTGGAGACCTTCCTGAGCCTCACGCAGGACGGCACGAAACTCGCCGGTTCCGGCGAGCTGTGCAGCGTGGGCACGAGCAACATCTCCTTTACAGTGTCGGGCACATTCACCGGCCATAATCTGGTGATGACGTGGACGCTCGCGGGGAGCTCACCGGGCGCGGCGAGCACGAGCACCGAGAGCGTCACCGGGCGCGGTACGGATAGTACGCTCGTGCTGAACTCCACCGATGCCTCGGGCTACTACTCCTCGACCTTGAAGCACGGCAGCCACGCCGCATTCACCAGCGACTGCAAGAGCGTCACCGTCTAGGGGCATGCCAACTGCCGCCCCGTGGCCCAGCCGCATGCCAGCCTTGTAGCGATCCCCGGCGCATGATAGACTTTCTCGAAGGGCCGCATGCGCTCCGCAGGCGAGCCTCGGCTGGCCCTTCACCACATGTGGTGACCATCGTGCCGTCGCCGCTGGGCGGGCGGAGGAAGGGCTGGCAGCCGATGAACCAGTATCCGCCCTCGCAGGATCCATGGGACCAGCCCGCCGACCCCCAGCAGAATCAGCAACCATACCCGTCGCAACAAGAGCAGCCGTACGCGCCGCCGCAACAGTATCAGCAAGGCGGCTACGATCCTAATCAGTATCCGCCGCAGTACGCGCCCGCCGGTCAACCATACGATCCCTATGGGCAGCAGGCGCCGTACGCGCCGCCGCCGCAGGGGCCGTATGCGCCGCCGGGCTACGGCGCAGGCCACCCAGCTCCAGGCTACCCTGCGCTCGGCTATCCCGGATATGGCGCGCAGCCGCACCGCCCGCGAACCCACAGCAACGTCGCAACTTCACCATCGGCGCGGTGGTCGCCGCGGTGCTCGCGGTGCTCGTCGTGCTCCACCCCTTCGGTGGGGCAGGCTTCGGCGGCACCTGGGTAGGGCCGGCGACCCA
>CAWJCH010000039.1:0-23826 GCA_963841205.1 uncultured Chloroflexia bacterium
CCGGGAACGCGGCGCGGATCGCTTTCAGCTCGGCTTCCTGCTGATAGCGCGTGACGGAGACGTGGCACCGTCGCCAGGCGGTGATGCGCTGCTCGAGGGCGGTGTTGTAGAGCATGCGACAGCGCCACAGCACCTCGTCGAACGCCCGCTCCTGGGTGGGCGTCGGCCTGCGTTTCTCCTTGTAGGTCTTGCGCACCGTTGGTTGCTGCATGTGGTGCTATTCTGTCTGATTGGCACGGAACCGGCAAGGGCCGAGGCCGAGCACGCCTCATCGCCGCCGTTCAAACGGCGTGGCGTGCGGCGCGCTAAAGCCCTTTTCTGTCAGGGACCGACGAGGATGGCGACTTGCAGCGTCGGCACGACCGCCTGCGAGGCGGAGAGCGTGGCGGTCTGTGCGCCCAGGCCGCTGACGACTTGCGGCGTGAGGTTCGCCCCCACCGTCACGTAGCCGTAGCCGTCGGTGGCCGTCGCCTGCAGGGCGTAGCCCGCGGGCCAGGTGACCGTCGCGGCGGCGGGCTGCCAACTCATGAGAAGCAGGCTTACGACGTTCGCCTGCCCGCTCCACAGGACTCCGTTGAACGGCGCCGACGTCACCTTCCCGTTGCCCCCGTTGTCGTTGGTGGCCAGCGTGCCGACGGCCTGGATCGGTGCAGAAGCCGCGCCGCGGTAGTCGAGGACGACGCCACCTCCGTCCGCATACGAGGCGGATTTCAGGGTCAGCGTGGCGCCGGAATCGGTGCTGGCCGCGATCTTCCACCACCAGTTGAGGCCCTGCCCGTCGGGGTGCCCAGCGCCCGCCCCCGCGGTCCAGCCTGTCGGGGTCGTCCAGCTCGCCGGCGAGCCATTGGTCCCGGCCACCGCGATCAGCAGATCGCCCGCCTGCACGGTGGGGATCTTGATCTTGACGCCGCCACCGAAGTTGCCATTGGCGTTGGCGGACGCGATAAGGCTGACGCCCGCGACGTGCGTGACGCCCGTGCCGGCGAGGGTGATGCCCTGCGGGCTATCTGCCGCATTGTCGCTGATGCTCACGGTCGCGCTGCGCGGCCCGGAGGCGCTCGGCGCGAAGGTGACGCTGATTGTGCAGGTCGCATTGACCGCGAGCGCACTCGGGCTGATCGGGCAGGTGTTCGTCTCGACGAAGTCGCCGGGGTTCGCGCCACCCACCGTCACGCCGGTGATCGTCAGTGGCAACGTCCCGGTGTCGGTCACCGTGACAGTCTGCGCGCCGCTGGTCGTACCCACGTTCTGATTGCCGAATGTGAGATTCGTGGGATTCAGGCCGACGCTCGGCGCGGGCGTCACGCCCGTCCCGTTGAGCGTAACGGCCTGCGGGCTGCCCGCGGCATTGTCGCTGATGCTGATGGTCGCCGTGCGCGGCCCGTTGGCCGACGGCGTGAAGGTCACGGTGAGGGCGCAGCTCGCGTTGACGGCGAGGGTGTTGGGCGCGATCGGGCACGTGTCGGCCTCGGCGAAGTCGCCGGCGTTCGGGCCGGTCACGCTGATGCCGCTGATCGTCAGCGGGAGGGTGCCCGTGTTCGTCAGGGTGGAAGTCTGTGCCGCGCTGGTCACTCCGACGTTCTGGTTGCCGTAGGTCAGTCCGGTCGGATTCAACGTGACGAGCGGTGCGGGCGTCACGCCCGTGCCGGAAAGCGGCGCCGCCTGTGGGCTGCCCGCGGCGTTATCCGTGATGGTCACGCTCGCGTTCCGCGGCCCGTTGGCCGACGGCGTGAAGGTCACGGTGAGGGCGCAGCTCGCGTTGACGGCGAGGGTGTTGGGCGCGATCGGGCACGTGTCGGCCTCGGCGAAGTCGCCAGCGTTGGCACCAGTGACCGCGATGCCGCTGACCGTCAGCGGGAGAGTGCCCGTATTGGAGAGCGTGATCGTCTGCGAGGCGCTCGTCACGCCGACATTCCAATTGCCGAAGCCCAGGCTCGCGGGGTTCAGCGTGACGACGGGCGCGGCGGTGACGCCCGTGCCGCTTAGTGGGATCGTCTGGGGACTGCCCGGAGCATTGTCGCTGATGCTCACGCTTGCGCTCCGCGCCCCGTTGGCGCTGGGCGCGAATGCGACGTTGACCGAACAGCTGCCGCTGGCCGCGAGCACGCTGGGGCTGAGCGGACAGGTGCTGTTCTCTGGGAAGTCACCGGCGTTCGTGCCGGTCACGGCGATTCCGGTGATCGTGAGAGGCGCTGAGCCCGTGTTCGTCAGCGTGACGGTCCGCGCGGCGCTTGTCGTGCCCAGGTTCTGGTTGCCGAAGCCGAGAGTCGATGGGCTCACATTGACGGCTGGGGCCGGGCCGCCGACCAGCCGATTAAGGACATTGGCCGTGATGATCTGGCTGTCGGTGTTGCCGAAGTTCAGGTTGCAATCACAGAAGCCGTCATTGAACCCGTTGTCGACTCCCCAACTCCACTCGATCGTACCTGCGGAGAAGACCACGCCGCCGGCCGGAGTGGTATACACCGTCGTATCGGCCCAGGAATTGACCCCGTTGTCGGAGGCTGGCACGAAAGAGTGACCGACCTGCTGCAATCCGGCGGGCTCATAGGATTTGTAGGCGGAGAGCGTCGGATCGTTGACGGCACGCGTGCTGAACTCGTAGCCGATCAGGCCCTTGATGGCATTCTGCCCCGGTCCGCTGGTGATGGCCGTCCCATTGTAGTTGACGAGGCCGGTTCCCGCGAAGACCCAGCTGCTCGCATCGTAGACCAGGAAAGGCCGCGCGGCCGCGGCGCCATTCGAGAGCGAGCCGGTGATCTGGTTTTCGGGCTGCGGCGGCGTCACCCCGCGCCAATCCACGTTGGTAGAGCCGGGAAGCGCACCCTTGTCGCAGCGCTCGCGTCGGTCGGGCTGGCCCGAGATCGAGCTTGCCCATGTCATGCGGCGGCTGATGTCATCGGCGCTGAAAAAGGCGGCATTCCCACCAGAGGTGATGAAGTTCTGCACGTTAGCGCGCATGTTGTCGGAGTAATACTCGTCGTGCCCAGTGTTCACGAAAACCTTATGCCCGTTGAACAGATTTGGGTTGCTTTCCAGGTCCACGTCGGTGACATACGTGATGTTGTAGCCCTGCGACTCCATCCAGTGGATCATGGGGTAATCCCAGACCATGAAGTTGCCCGCGCCGTCCTCGGAGCCTTGATCCATATAGGGGCGGTCGAACGAAACCGTGTACGCGCGTGTATCCCCTAAGGAGGCCTGCGTCACATCATTCAACTTGCCATAGAGGTCGTAACCGATGTTGTTGTTCCCGGCGCCGGCCCAGTAGCTATAGGCTTGCCAGGTCGTCACGTCCATCGAGTACACGATGTCGGCCGTGTCGCTGTCGTCGCGCACCACGAAGGTCATGTAGTTTTCGAGGCCATCGTCGAGGCGCTTCAGCTTGACGATGTAATTGCCGGTCGTCCAGGTTGTAGGGACGGTGAGGGTATAGCTCGGTGTCCACTGGCATTCGACCATGCCGAAGTCCGTGCCGGAGGTGGTGGTGGGGCAAGCGGCTTGTGGCCCTCCGCTGAGCGGCCCGATGCTCTGCATCAATCGCCCGCCGCAGCCGGTGCAGGTCGAGCCGTCGGGATTGGTGCCGTGGGCATAGTAGCCCATCCGGTAGACGTTCATGGTGTACTGCGCGTTTGCCGAGAGCGAGACCATGAAGCTAATCTGGCCGCCCTTGTTGACGCTGGTCAGCGAGGTATAGCCTTCGATCTCGTGTCGCGATTCCTTATTGAAATTGTCGAATTGCCAGCTCGTTGTCCCCGGCTGCTGGTTCTCCACGACGATCGGATTCGAGCCTGCGGCATACGCGACTTTCGGCTGCTGCGTCGTCGTGAAGAGAAATCCGCCGCTCACCAGGAGCAACATCGCGATCAGGTGCGGCACGCCGCGCCGGCGCCGCTTGCGTTCCACAATCGGCGGATTGCCGCGCGAAGAGCGTTTCGACGTATACATGCCGCTACATCCCCACTGAGGCATAGCCTCCGATGCCGAAGACAATAAGTTGGAAGAACCGAGAAAGCGCGGTACGTTTCGTGGCCCGTGCCACAGACCCGTGGGACGTCGCGGAGTCGTGATGTTGAGCCTCATGCATCGCTGTTCTACGGTGCCGGGCTGCCCGATGTTCAGGTGCGCGTTCCGAGCGATCGCGACAGCTTCGAGCGCCTTTGCGCCGGGATAATCTGCTGTCGCTTGCACGCGCTTCCGGCGAGGGGCCGTACATTTGGGTGGGGAGCTGCGACCATTCGGACGCACATCATGCCCAAAACTGCTACTGTACACGTAAACGAGAATTCAACGCTCAAGTAACGATGCGGCGTGTGTCGCTGCGGCTGGCCTGGGGCACACCATGATGGTCACTCGACTATCAGAGGATTCCACAAGGTTGTTGCCCGCTCAAGTGCTCAGAGCCTTAGCACCTCCGCTTTGGTGTTGTCTGAGTCGCGAGCGGCGTGCAAGGAGTGATGACGACAGGGCCAGTTCCCGGTGTGTCTACCCAGCTTCCGTCGGATCGAGATGCCGGATGTGCCTGCCACCGCCCCTCGCCACTACACACCCCATACACTGCCCGGCATATGACGGCAACGGAGCGGGGCGACCGGAACGTTTAGCAGCCCACATCGACTCGTTCGAACTCAGCCTCCGCGTGGGGTGCGTCAAGGTTCCGAATGACGCGGGCGGGAACGCCGCCGACGACGACCCGCGACGACACATCCGCGCGCACGACGGCGCCGGCGGCAACTACCGCCAGCTCGCCGATCGCCACGTTTGGCAGGATGATGGCGCCAGTGCCAATCCACGAGTCGGCGCCGATCGTAACGCTGCCCAGGCTTTCCCCCAGTTCGCCGCGCAGTCGCGAGTTGTTTGGGTACGAGGTCAGCACGACCGTCACCCGCGGGGAAATGGCCACTCGATCGCCGATGGTGAGCACGCACGCTTCGCGGTCCTGGTCCAGATCATCCACGACGACGAGGCCCTCGCCGACGTACACCTGCCTGCCCACGCGGTATCCAGCGAAGCGCAATGCCCAGACGCGCACCGAGTTCAACGGGAAATTCTGGGCTATCCGCTTGAACACCTTCCTGCGAACCATCATGCCAGCTTTCGTCACGGCGCCCTCGTGAGTCACGGTCGTCCCCTCCGCACTCAAAGCCTCGCGCGCACCCGCGAGAGTCAGCGCGCAGCATTTCGGCTCCGCCTGCCACATACACGCCGCCCGCATCGCCCATGACGCTGTGAGGGTGTCTTCGCTGACACACCGCCCGATACCACGCCCTGCTCGATTATCACCCTTTGCGCGGCGGGCTTCGGTCTGTGCCCGCACCGTCGCATCATTTCACGCCGCGCCCCCGACGAGCACAGGCACAGCCCAGTCTGAAATCAATGACGCCGTCTTCGCGAGATCTGCCCCCCATGTACATCGACTCGTGCGACGCTGAAGGACACGCCATTGTCGGCTCGAGGGTGAGGCCCTATCGCAGCTGCTCTTGCATGTGAGACGCGCTGTCTGGGCCGAGGATCCTTGAAGGCGGAAAGCAGGATCGGAGGCACAGAACCGAGCGGATGGTACAGATACGATATAGCACGTGATGCTGTGCGCAGGCTCATCCGTTGACCATTCCATGTGTAAAATCTCCGGTAAGTTGCCCGGATATCGTCTTGAATGGTCGACACCTCCGCGGTTGGTCGAGTTTAGCTGTGCGGCTCTACTTCGTCCCAGGTTCTCCGGCGCTTCTAGGCACACGCTTTCCGGCTGCGTTGCTCTACCCGCATGCGGTGGAAACTGCATACTCCGGCGCTCTGCATCACAGCTATATTGCTTCACCCCCGGATCAAAACAGGCTCGCCCCGTCGCGCAGGCCGTTCGGCACCAGCGGCCGGTCCATCCAGTGGCTGCCAGAGTCCACCACCGTCTGCAAGAAGCTGCTCCGCACGTATTTGTAGCGTTCGGTGACCGCACCGTCCCCCTCCACCTTCACGTACAGCCCTTCCATCGCCGTTGAAGGGTCTGTCTCGCCCAGCGCCTGCTCACCGTCGATCCCGCGCGCGGCGCAGGCCGCGCGCAGTCGCGCCAGGTGATCGCCCGCGATGAACGCCGAGGGGCCGATCAGCGCCCGCAGCGCGTCGAGCGACGCCATCGCGCCCTCGTGTAGCACCCGCACCGAGACTATGAACGACGCATCTTGCAACAGCCGACGCCGGCTTGGCGTATCCAGGAACACGCTCGTCTCTCGGTCTAGCACATCGAACTCCTTGACCACTCCCCACGGCTGAAGCCGGGGGATTCTTGGGCTGACCACCGCTCACCTAGCGAGCTAGGAGCGTCGTACACGGTCCTGTCGTGGCCCGAAGCCACCTCCACACGCGTACCTTCCCGCAGGCCCTGCGGTAGAGCGTACGTATCGCACACCTGGTCGTTTGGTGTCCGGTGGTCGGGAGCGCCTGACGGCGCGCGGCGTTGCATCCCCATGGCTCAAGCCAGGGGTCTTCACGCCGCGCGAACTCCATAAAATAGTGCGGCAGATCGCTGTAATAGATCGTGTGCTTGGCGTAGAGCCACTCGCCGTAGAGCACGTAGCGCGCGCCGAGCACGCCCCGCAGCTCGCCCGCATAGCGCCGCGCCCACGCCTTCAGCAGATCGAACTGGCGCTCGCGTGGCCCGCCCGTCAGGTAATGCCCGCGACTCTGCAGCCGCAACTCGCCCTGCGGCGTGAAGCTGACCGCGCTGTTGGCACCGTCCATCTTCTCCTCGACGACCAGATGCCGCCCCTCCAGCGCGCGGAACGACAACACGTCGAGATCATCATCCCCCGCTTGCAACCCCGATCCCTCGATATGCGCCGTCCTTGGGTACTTGAAGATCACATCCATTCCGCCGCTCCCCCACCTCTAGTGTTTCATCCGAACGGCACACTCCCCGCACGCATCACATCACGCCCTCGGAAACCCCATAAACTCTGTGCCCTCTGCCCACCTCCGTGAACTCCGCGTTTCTTCTGCCTCTGTCTTTGCGAGCCTTTGTGCTCTTCGCGTCCTCGCGGTGAATCTGCTTTGCTTATCTCCCCGCCACCACGATCATATGGTTGAGCACGTACTCCACGCTCACGCGCCCCGCGCCCGCGCGCTTCAGCAACGCCGTCAGCCCCGCCGCGTCGAAGAGGTGGATATGCTCCGGGTTATCGTCCGCCTTGCTCGGCACCGAGAGCACGAAGAACCGCCGCGCCACGCGGCAGACCTCCGCCAGCGCCCGCTCCGTCTCCGGGATATGCTCCAGCACCTCCAGCAGCGTCACCCCATCGAAGGCGCCATCCTCGAACGGCAGCGCCGTGGCGTCGGCTTGGAAGGGCGCCAGCATCGCGATGCCCCCGTCGCGCACCTGCTCCATATCCCCCACGCGAAAATCGAGCGCATCGGCGGTCGTCACCGGCAGGGTCGGGAACGCATCGAGCAGCGGCCAGAGAAAGACGCTGCGCCCGCTGCCGATGTCGAGCAGCTCCGCCGGCTGCATCCCCTGCAAGATGCCCAGTACCCGCCGCACGCGCGGCAGATCCGCGGCGCGCTTGAAGCGATGCAGCCGCAGCCCGGCTTCCATGCCCACTTGCATCACCATCTCAAGCTCGTCGTCCGTCAGCGTCTCCAGCCCTCGCGCGAATAGTGGATCGCCCTCCATCGCGCCGAGCCGCCCGCGCACATACGCCGCCGCCAGCCGGCGGTAATACTGCTCGTACCGTCCCACCATGAGCCTCAAATCTTGACCACTCCCGCATTGCGGCAGAGGAATTGGCGTGAAAGCATGAACATACTGGCCGCTTATGATACAACGCAAGCAACTTGAGGACAGCGTACGTCGTGGCGGAGAAGTGAGCATGCTGGACTCTGACAAGAAAGCGGACCTAGGCATCGCCGGATTCACCGTGATGAACATCACTGTTGACTATGCGTTTATCCTGCACCTCGCCTTTCCGCAGGAGACAGTGCGTGGTTCGACGCCGAGCAGCGCCGGACGGAGCTTGGGCCAGCCTTAGGCGTGATTGCGCGTACTGTTGATGCGGCTCAAGCGGCGAAGGACGGCACGCTTACCGTCGTTTTCAGCGATGGTGCCACCTTCCGCGTCCCAAGCCACATCGCCAATGCACGAATAGCGATGGGCGACGCGTGATATGTATGCCTGGCGGTGAACTGGCGATCTGGCACGCGCGTCCAGAAACTGGCGATTGATGCTGCCTGCCCATCGCCATAGACGCCTACTCCCCAGCGCTCTCCGCCTCCGGGATGCCGCCGTAAACACAGATCAGATTCCCGTCGGGATCGTGCAAGAACGCCGTGCGTAGCCCCCACGCCGCGTGGTTCGCCTCGCCGCTCACGAACGAGACGCCCTTCGCGCGCAGCCCCGCGTAGTACGCATCCAGGTCGCCGACCTCGAAGGCAAAGACCGTCCGCTGTCCGTCGGCGGGATCGAGCGCGATCCCCGGCTCTCCCTCACGCATCGCCGCCCGCGTGAAGAGCGCCAGATAGAACTCCTCGCTCACCTTGAACTCCGCGTACTCGCCGAGGTCGCTTCCCAGCGTCATCCCCAGCGTATCGCGGTAGAACGTGATCGCACGCGGCACATCGTCCACCAGCAGCCAGATGTGAGAGAGTCCCATCTCGATAGACATTCCTTCCTGCTTCACATGCAGCGCCGCGCCGGTGCGTGTAGAATACAGGCGAGCCGGCACGCAGAGGCAAGGAGCACCACCATGACCAACGACAGCGGCGACAAGCCATCCACCGGCAACTACCCGGCCTTCCGACAGCGCTTGGACGCAGTGCTGTATCGCAAGGATCCCGCGCTGCTCCGCGAATTCCTCATCGCCGAAGGGCAATGGGACGCCGACGCGCAGACCGACGTGGATGCGGCGATGTGGATGATGATCGCCACCAGCAAAGCGCTGCCTCAACTCCACGACGAGGCCCGCACCTGGCTCCTCACCCACGGCCACGCCGCCGAGGTCAACGCCATCTTCGGCGAGCGCCCACGTCCCAGTGAACCGGGACGCCCGCCCGCACGTCGTGGCCCACCGCCGGGAACCGCTCGCCGGCAAGACGGCTCCCCTCGCGGCGGGCGCGGCGGAGGCCAGCACGGCGGCTACCGTGGCCGAGGGCCGGATCAGCGCGGCAACGATCGCAGCCCACGCGGATAGCGCCGATCGCTAAAGTTTGCGCAGCCGCGTCACCGTAAAGACGCCCGCCAACACCGCCAGCAAGGCGACCAGCGCCGCGATGATGATCGTGTTCGTGGAGGATGTGTCCGGCGAGCCGCCACCCCCAGGTGACGATGTGGGAGTGGCCTGCGGCGCGGGCGTCGGGGTGGGCGAGATGACGACGAATGGAGCCGAATAGGCGGGGGTCAATGCGTCGGTTATCTCCAGCCAGAAGGTGCCCGCGAACAGAGGATCGGGCAAGGCTGCGGTCAGCGTGTAAGTACCCTGACCATCCTGGCTGACGATGGAGGCGTTGAGCGTGGCATAGACGTTCGAGGTGCCGCGATCAACCGGCGTCGCCGGATCGGTGGTGAGCAGGTTGACCCGCGTTGGATCTGCACCCCGGTAGCCCTGCCAGTGCGCCACCTCTATCGTCAACATCGTGCCAGGGCGAATCTTGGCAACGGGCGTCGTGATGGTGACGCTAATGGGCGTCGGCATGGGATTCGTCCCTCCCACCACGGTGAACGGCTCGTACGAGCGATAGCCCGGCAGGCCACTCGCGCCGTCGGTCGGAGTAGCGCACAGCCAGTACGGCCCACCGTCGAGCGACGCGGGCCAATCCAGCGCGGTCTCGGCCCCGCCCGGCGGGACGGCGAGAGGCTCAAGGCCCTCAATCGGCTGCGGGTCCGCGCATGCCTGCCCGGTTGGCTCGGTAGTTGTAGAGCCGATTGTATAGGTCCCGGTCGCGGTCACCGCCGGATCGGGATGGATAGAGATCATGACGTGCGTGCCCACCAGCCCAGTGTCCGGCGAGATCACCACCGAGCTGGCGGACGAGACGGGTTTCGCGTGTGTGCGCGGGGACGGTAGGAGCCAGGCGATCGCGCCCACTCCCACGAGCAGCGTAACCGCTGCCACGGCAAGGTACACGTGGCCGTGAGATCGTCTTCGATGCATCGCGCCTCATCCTCCCCTGAGACCGCCAGCCTGCAGCGGCAAGCGGGAGTCTATCGGGAGAAGGAGACCCCGTCAAGTTATGTTGGTCACAGGGCGCGAGCCTGCCGCTTCAGCAGATCTATCTCCGCCAGGTGATCGCGGTTGTGACCGATCGCCGGGGCGAGGCAGCGCCACACCGGCGGCTGCTGATACATCCACGGCACCTCCTCGCGCATCGCCGCACCCAGGTAAACGGGGTAACGTCCCAGTCGCGCGGGCAGGTCTGGCTGCTCGTCCAGCGCCTCATCCGGCAGCGCGTCGAGCCATGCAAGTGTATCTTGGTGCAGCGCGTCCGCGTAGGCCAGCACGTCCGCCAGCGTCACGTCGCGCGCCAGCTCGTCCGCCTCCTCGCGGCTGAAACCGACGCCGATGCCGTGCGTCGCCAAGCGCCCATGCCCCTGCCAGCGCGACTCCTCGACCAGCTCCGGCACCCCGCGCGCCATCGTCCACACCGCCCAATCCTGCACACGGGCGACGTGCCAGAGATCAAAGGCCAGCAAGTTCGTCTCCGGCAGGATGCGCGTCGTCAACTCCTCTGGTGCGAGATCGTCGGCCACGTCATGAAGGATCTGGTTGACGCTGGTGAATTGCCGCGCTAGAAGCGCCGTCGCACGCATAGCACACTCCCCTCGTGTCGCTCGGCCCCATTCCCGAGCGTCGTCGCTCCACCCCTTGCAAGTACCCGTGAGCCGTAGTATACTTGTAGAACAAAATTTCTTACTTGCCCACGCCTCCTCGACGCGCCTCATCGTTCCCTCGCCCTGCGGCAGAGTAGCACCTGAAAGGAGCAGCCCGTGGCACGGATCGCCGTCGTACTTCCGCTTTCCGCCCCGATGGCCGTATTCACCCTCCAAACACCATGAATGCCGGCTCCAACGCCCCAGTGAGACGCAAAAGCGGAAGGAAACGGAAAAGGATCGCGAAGGGACGTGCGCCGTGCGCGCCGTATCTCTGAATGCAAGCGACAATCACCATCCGCGAGCTCGTTCCGCGAGCGGCCCCTTCCCCCTCGCGAAGGGAAAGGGTAGGGATTAGGGACCTCACGCGCCCCGCTTCTTCGCCTTTGCCGGTGCGCTCTGGACCTCCGGAATCGGCGTCGTCACCCCCTCGGCCGTCTCCGCGATCAACTGATCCACCACCGCCTTCAGGTCGCCCGTTCGCTCGAAGGTCGCCAGCTGCCGGTCCGCGCTGGTGCCGTGTTCGAGGATCGTGAAAGCGTACTCCACCTCTTTCCGGCTGCCCAGCTCATCCACCACGTCGTCCACGAACCATGTCGATCAGCTCGCGGATCAGCTCCCGCGCCGGCATCTCCTCCTGCTTGCCGAAGTCGATCAGCTTGCCGTCAAGCCCGTAGCGTACCGCGCGCCACTTGTTCTCCTCGATCAGCTCGGCGGGGTAGACGCGGAATGTGTAGTTGTCGCGCCGCAGTTTCCAGACCTTCGCCACCACCGCTTGGAGGATCGCCGCAATAGACACCGCCTCGTCCACCCGCGTGCACACGTCGCAAATGCGCGCCTCGATCGTCGGATAGCTGTGGTTGAAGCGCAGGTCCCACCAGATCTTCGAGCCGTCGGGGACCGAATGCGTGGCCGTCAGCGTATCGAGCAGGTACGCGTAGTCACCCCACGAGTGGAAGACCCGCGGGATGCCGGTCCGCGGGAAGTTGCGAAAGATCACGCTGCGGTACGACTTCAGGCCCGTGTTGCGGCCCATCCAGAAGGGCGAGCTGGTCGAGAGGGCCAGTAGGTGCGGCAACATATACCGCGCGACGTTCAGCGCCTCGACCATGAAACTCGCGATCCTCGATGCCGATGTGGATGTGCGTGCCGAAGATCAGCAGTTGCCGGGCGAGGTCCTGCATGTCGTTCTGCACGCCGATGTAGCGCTCGAACGGAGTGATCTCCTGCTGCAGCCAACTCGAAAAGGGGTGCGTCCCCGCCGCCGCGATGCGCATGCCCTTGCTTCCCGCCAGCTCGATTAGCGCCCCGCGCAGTCGCACCAGCTCCGCGCGCACCTCCGCCGGCGTATGACAGACCTCTGTGCCGATCTCGATTATCGACTGGTGCAGCTCCGGCTTCACCTGTTCCTTGAGAATCAGCCGCCCTTCATCCAGGATCTCGCGTGATGAAGGACTTCAGCTCGCGCGTCTCCGGATCGATGATCTGATACTCTTCCTCGACGCCGATGGTCAGCGATGGCGCTTGCATGGTGGGCTCTCCTCTGCGGGCCTGCACGGCGGCCCCACGCGCTACGGATCAGCGTTTGGCGACGACGAAGGTGGGCACCGACGAGCCGCCACCCGCCGTCACGTTGACCAGCGCCTCCGTCGAGAGACGCGTGAGGCAGCCATCGGCGAAGGCGTCGTCGAAGACGAAGGGCGCCGTGTCCATAATACGGTCGAAGGTGTGCAGCTTCCCGTCGCTGTAGGTTGGGTACGGCTCCTCCGGGATGGCGACGCGCTCCTGCACGACGAACGGCTCGACCATCGCCGTCTGGATCGCCTGCTCCCACTCCGCAGCGGGCGTCTGCCAGCCGAGCACGATGCCCTTGCCACCATACTCGTCGTTGGCCTTCAGCACCATCCGCTCGCGCTGCTCCACGATGAACGGCACGAGATCGACGCGCTGCCCGTTGTGCTCCGTGTGGCGCTCCTCCACGCGGCGCGTCCACGGCACGTGCGCCGCGATAGCGGCCAACTCGGCGGCGGAGTAGAGGCCCGCGTTGCGCTCGTCGCTGAGCACGGCCAGGCTCGCCTTCTTATGCAGTAGCTTGCAGCGCCAGGGATTCACCATGCAGACCGCCCCGTCGCGCACCGCCCGCACCACGGGCGACTGCAACCCCTCGCGCCCCAACAACTCCGAGATCAGCACCCGCTTATAGATCAGCGTGACGTGGAAGTCATCTGCCATCAGCTTGCCGTCGCGATATTCGACGGTGCGCGGGTCGCAGGTCACGGCGGGCACGCCATGCGAGTTGAAGTACTCCGCGAAGAGCAGGTGCTCGCTATACGTCGGTACCTCCCGCCAATCGAGGATGCCGATCCGCGGCTTCTCCCGCCCCTTGGACCACTGCGCGAAGGCGTGCAGCAGCGCATGCAGCACGTTATGTCGCGCTGGCAGCGGGCGCACCGTATACTGGTGCAGGAACGTCCCCATCACCGGCAGGCCCAGGAAGACCTCGGTGAGCACGTCGTTGTAAGCCGGTGCGGCGGGCGTCTCCGCGTTGTACTCCACCAACTTGAGGGCATCCTCGCCCTCCTGGTCGGTCATGAAGAAGGTGTCCAGCCGGCCCGTCGGGCTTGAAGCGGCGAAGCCCGGGTCGTCGCGCAGCAGTTCCTCCTCCTGTTCCGTCGGCGCGAGCTGCGCGCGCACGGCGGAGTCCGCCAGCGCGGCGGCGTACGCCTTCCCGAAGGCGCTCAGGAGGACGCCGACCCGTCGCTGCAATGCAAGGTACTGCTCCGGCGTGAAGAAGCGCGGGCGCAGCACGGTCGTCAGCGGGCGCTCGCCGAAGAAGAGGCCGCGCCTCCGCAATTGGTCCTCAAGCTGTGCCCACGAGTCCGCCGCCATCTGCTCGGTCAGCAGATCGTGATAGGTAGCGATCACGTCGCGCAGCGCGGTCTCCGCCATACGCGCCTCCTGCCGCCGCATCCCATTTGCGAGTGGGGTATCAGGCTCTCCTCCCTGCCCCCGGCGAGGAGGGTTGGTGGAGAGGACTCTAGATCGTGCTGGGCGATTCGGACGACATCTCGCCAAGCAGCTCGCCCACCGTCTCGTCGTTCGCCGCGCCGTTGGAGCCGTTTGCACCGTTGCTGGCAAGGCCGGGACCGCGATCGCTCTGCAAGAACGCGCTCCAGCGCAGCTCGCGCAGTTGGGGGCGGGGATGCTTCGCCAGGCGGATCGCCATGTCCGCCATCTTTGTCACGGCCCAGTCGAAGTAGTGCGGCGTCAGCGAGTAGACGTCCATATCCGGCGCCGGATTCATGAAGTCGATGGCATAGGGTACGCCGTCGCGGATCGCCCACTCCATCGAGTTCATGTCGTAGCCCAGCGCGCGGCAGAGCGTCAGCGACTCCGCGACGATGCGCCCGCCCAACTCCGGCGTCAGGTGTTGGTGCTCGACGTGGTACTTGCGCTCCTTCGGGTCGTACTTGATCGGCATCACGTCCTGCTGGCCGAGGCAGATGCAGCGGACGAAGTGCTCCCACTCGATGAACTCCTGCACGATCATGGTGAGCAGGCCGGAGTTGTCGTAGTGGTGGATCAGCTCGTCGATGCTGTGGCAGACGTAGACCTCCTTCCAGCCGCCGCCGTGCGCGTCCTTCAGGATGCAGGGCAGGCCCACGTAGTCCGTGATCGCCTGCCAGTCGAGCGGGAAGGTGAGGTTGCGCAGGCTCTCGGTCGGCACGATCCCCGGCACGTAGTCCTTGTTGGGCAGCACTAGCGTCTTGGGGCTGGCGATGCCGAGCTTGGTGGCGAGCGTCGCCTCGAAGAACTTGTCGTCCGCCGTCCACATGAATGGGTTGTTGACGACCGAGACGCCCTGCAGCACGGCATATTTGAGGTAGGTGCGGTAGTACGGGATCTCGTGCGAGATGCGGTCGATGATCACGGCGTAGTCGCACGGCTCGTCCATGCGCGTGCCGCCGACCTGCATCGAACTCCGCGACCACGCCCTCGTTGCGCTTGTTCACCTCTTCGATGAAGGCCGGCGGCCACGACCATTCGCGCCCGACGAAGAGTCCTACCTTGAGCGTCATGGCGATCCTCCCTCTGGCGTGCTGCTGCGTCTCGTGTGGGGTACACCCGCGTGTGTGGATGCGCCTACCTCCTACGGGGTGAGCGGATCGGTCGAAGCGCGACGGACGCGAGCGGGATCAGTCGTGGCCGCCGACGTACATGCGAATCATATCGCGCCACCAGGGCCAGTCGTGCGCCCAGCCGTCCCAGATGCGCAAGGCGTTCCCGATGCCCTTGCCCCAGAGCAGGCCGGAGAGTGCTTCATTGCTGGCCCGGTTGGCGTCGTCGTGCCCGGTGGCGAGGATGATGTCTATGTGTCGCAGCGCCGCGATCCGGTTCGCGTCCTGCTCGTTGGCGATGAAGGCGACGGGGTTGTTGAAGTAGACGTCGTCGTCCGTGGAACCGTTGGCGAAGCTGCTGATGTTGTAGAGGCCGCTCATGCCGATCGTGCGGTCCACCAGCTCGGGGTGGCGTAGCGCGAAGTTGACGGCGTGGTACGCGCCGAAGCTCGCCCCGGCGGTTATCAGAAACGGGTTCCCGTTCCGCGACTTGCTGAACGGCAGCACCTCATGCTGCACGTAGAGGTCGTACTCGACCTGCCTGTGCGCGCGGTCGCCGGGCGACTTCCACCGGGCGTACCAGCTCTCGGCGTCCACACTATCCACGCAGATGATCTGGAGCTGCCCCGCTTCAAGCTGACCAGCCAGCGGCTCGTTCATGCCCTGGTCTTCCCACTGGAAGAAGCGTCCCTGCGAGGTGGGGAAGACGATCATGCGGGCGCCGCCGTGGCCGAAGACCAGCAGCTCCATATCGCGGCCAAGCATGGGGCTGAACCAACACTGATACTCACGATTCATCGGGACAACGCTTCTCTAGGTGCGGGGGAGAACACCACAGGCATAGCCCACTGCCACACGCCCGCAAGACTGCTTGCCGCCAATGGTATGTCAACGGGCGCGGCGCTGTCAACGGAGCGGCGCGGGAAGCAGAATGCACCGCGACGTGCGGTATGCTCTATCTACGCAAGCACTGCCTACGCAAGCACTGCGCGATAGAGGCGCTCGTCTTCGGGGCTCATGCCGAAGAGGCGCAGGTGGAGGATGCACTGCTGCCTGCCCCGCGCGGCGGCGTCTTCGGCGCGGAGGATCGTCGCCTGGGCGTAGACAACGTGGCCGGAGAGGTAGGCACTCAGCGCGACGGGGCCCTGGTGGTCGCGCCAGCGGGCGGAGCCGACGCGCAGGATCATACGGTCGGGTCCTGCGGGGATGCCGCGCCCCAGGGAGGGGAACTCGTGCGGCCCTTCGTCGCCGTCGACGACCGAGAGTTCGACGTCGAAGCCGATCGGGCTGCTGAAGGCCGGGGCGCGACGCGGGACCTCGACGACTTGACGCTGCGGCGTCGTGCGTAGCAGCACGCGGACGACCGCGAACTCGCCGAGCGCGACCACGACCAAGGCGAGCACGAAGAGCGCGAGGCCGCTCGGCAGGAAGGGCAGCGCCGCGTGGAGCGTCACCATCAGCGGCAGTACGACGTAGAGCGTGGCGATGATGCCCCCGGCGAGCGCGAATGCCGCCAGGCGCAGGTAGTCGCCGGTGGTCGGTTGCGCCGCGACTGCGGGTTTGGGCGTCGCCCCCGCCGTCGCGGTCCTGGGCGAAGTGAGCCGTACCACAGGCCGTGCCTGAACGGATGGCATCTGCGCCGACTGCCCCTGCATGGGCGGTCGCTGCATCGGAGGTCGCTGTACCGGGGGCTTCTGGATAGCAGGCATCTCTCCCGAAGGCCGCGAGGCGAACGCGCCGAGGGTGCGCCGAACCTGCGGCTTGGGGCGCGCGGGCGACGGCTCCGGCTCTGGTGCGAAGTCCGGCGTGAAATCGGGGAGGGGCGTCTGCGGCTTGGGTTGCGTCGAAGGGTCGGGGGCGCGATAGACGACGAAGCTCATAGGGAGATAGCCCTCCAGTTCATGGCGCGGTCGGCCTCGATCGTCTTGGGGGTGGTGTGCCAGGTGACGCGGCGGTCGCCGGTGGCCCACTTGACGGCGGCCCAGAAGCCGGCGGCGGTCTCGACAAAGCTCGCCACCGGCGTGAGGGCGAAGGCGCGCGTGCCCTCGGTGAGCCGTTGCAGCGGCGTCAAGTCGCGCGCTTGGGCGAGGTTGTACCAGACGCCGATCAGCATCGAGTTGAGCCAGAGGAAGCCGACAAAGGCCAGCCACGCCGTCAGCGGGAAGGGCAGTGGGATGAAGGTCTGGCCGCTGAGCACCACCGCCGTCTGATAGAGCAGGAACGGCACAGCCAGCGCGCCCGTCGGGCAGCCCAGCGCGAAGGTGAGGATGCGATAGCGCGTCGGCAGCGTCAGGCGCACGCGCTCCTTCAGCGGGAGCTTGTGGTAGGCCGGTTGGCGCTTCAGCATCGCCAGCCCCTGCAAGACGCCTTGTATCCAGCGAACGCGCTGCCGAAAGGCGCTCTGGATCGAGAACGGCGGCTGTTCCAGCATCACGCAGCCGTGCCAGCCGAAGATGCTGGGACCGTAGCGCAGGTAGGCCAGCGTGCCGAAGACGTAATCCTCAGCGACGAATGGCTGCCCGTCGAGCGTGCCGAAGTCCCAGCCAAACTGGTCTTCGAGAGCTTCGTCGACGACGAGGTTGGAGCCGTGGATGTGGATCGGGTGGCCGTCCTCCATCACATGGCGGCACTCGTAGCAGACGATGGGTCGGTTGCACTCCATCGCGCGGCAGATGGCGCTGGCGTCGCTGAATTCGAGGGGGTAGTAGATCGGCCCTTCGAGGATCTGCTTGTCGGTGGTGGCGAGGCAGGCCAGCAGCTTGCGCAGCTCGTCGGGCTCCATCACACTCTCTTCGTCGTAGTGGACGATGAAGGTGCGGCCCGGTTTGTGGTGGTAGCCGCGGCGGCGCTGCTCGACCATGTAGTGCAGCGCGCGGGCTTTGAGTCCCGTGTCGCGCGGGGTGCGGTAGCCGGCGGGGAGCACGAGCGCGTCGGCCTCCAGCGGCACGGGCAGCAGCACGAACTCGTCCTTGAGCAGCCGAGCCTGTTCGCTCGACTCAGTGACGACCTCGATACTGAGGCGGGAGGTGTAGAGATCGGGCGCCTCGCCGGCCAGCGTGACGATGTTCTGGATGCCGCGCCGGATTACGTCGGTGGTGCCGGGTGCGCCGCGGGTGGTGATCTGGATCTTGACGTAGGGCAGGTGCCGCAGGGCGCGGAGATCGGCGGTGGTGACTGGCGCGAGCTGGCGATAGCGGCGCCACGCGAAGAAGTAGCTGGCGTAGTAGTAGAAGAGACGCACGCCGATGAAGGTGATCAGCGCCACCAGTACGTAGCCGAGGAGACGGGTCGGCGGGAGCATAGACGAATCCTTCGCATAGAGGAACTGGCGCCATCCAGTCGGCGAGAGGGCGTTAGCCGCGCTTGTAACCGCAGCATGCGGGCCACGAAAGGGAGGCAGAGATTTGACCGGTGTGTACGCGGCGGATCGCGGTGCTGCAGTGCCGGCGCACACGGACGCGGACGGAAGTCCGCTTCGCGCGCCCGCCAGCCGGCCCCGCGATTGTGGCCCCGGTTAGCGGACATAATCACACTACCTCATGCGTCATGCGGCATGGGAAGATAGTCCTAAGGGCTACTTCAGCCGGTCAGCGAAGAAGGAGGTGAGGCGCACCCAGGCGTCGGCGGAGGCGGCGGGATCGTAGGCCTTGCCCTGGTCGTTGAAGAAGGAGTGCTTGGCGCCGGGGTAGATTTTGATGTCGTGAGGGATGTTGTACTGGGTGAGGGCGGCGTCGAGGGTGCGGCCGGACTTGGCGGTGAAGTCGCTCTCCGGGTAGGAGCCGACGACGGGGCACATGCGGCGGGCGGCCTCTAGCGGGCGAGGGTTCTGGGCGTAGAAGGGCGCGACGGCCTTGAGGCGATCGTCGGTGCAGGCCCAGAGCACGGCGAAGCTGCCGCCCATGCAGAAGCCGACGGCGCCGAGACGTGCCGGATCGACGCCCGGCTGCGCGGCGAGGTAGGATAGCGCGGCTTTGAGCTCGGAGACGCTGCTGTTCTGCGGCGAGCGCGTGACGAGCTGGCCGATGAGGCGTGCCATGCAGAGTTGGCGGTTGCGTCCGGAGAAGAGGTCCACGGCGAGGGCGACGTAACCTAGGGCGGCGAAGCGGTTGGCGACGTCGCGGATGTTGTCGTTGAGGCCGTAGATCTCGTGGATGACGACGACGGCGGGGAAGGGTCCCTTGCTCGCGGGGCGCGCGAGGTAGGCCGCGCTGGCACGCGTGCCGAAGGGGAAGGTGATGGATTGGGTGCTGATGGTGGCCTCGGACGGTGTGGACATGTGGGCGGCGCCTCCTGTCGAGCTGGTTGGCGGGGCGTGTAAGAGACGTGGGATGCGGCGCTGGGTATTGCCTTTGTGATGGGATGATTCTCGATGGGGGCACGGGCGCGACATGTCGCGCCCGTACGGTGGTGTGACGATGAGGCCGCTAGGCGGAGATGATGTCGCGGAGGGCGGCGAGGGTGCGGTCGATCTCGGCGGTGGTGTTGTAGTGGGCGGCGCCGATGCGTAGCGCGCCGCCGTTGGCTTCGAGTCCGAGCCGCTCCATCACGTTGAGGGCATAGTAGTTGCCGTCCCAGCAGAAGATGCCACGCTCGCTGAGCGCTTCGGCGAGCTGGCGCGGGGTGTGGCCCTCGGCGGTGAGGATCACGGTGGGCACGCGGCGCGGCAGATCGTCGAGCGAAGTGAGGCCGTAGACGTGGACGCCGGGGAGGTTGCGCAGGCCCGTGAGCAGTTGCGCGGCGAGGGTGCGCTCGTGCTCCTGGATGGCGGCCATCGCGGCGTGCAGATCCAGGCGGCGGCTTGACATGGTGGGGAAACGGGCGGCGTACTCCGCGACGTGCGGGCGACCGAGATCGGCGAGATAGTCTAGCGTGCCGACGAGGCCGGCGATGCACTCGTGGTTCTGCGTGCCGGTCTCCCACTTGACCGGTGGCTCGTCGCTGGCGGGGCGCACCTTGTAGGCGCGGAGGCTTTCGAGCAGGGGCAGGCGGCCATAGAGGATGCCGAGGTGCGGGCCGAAGAACTTGTAGGCGCTGCAGGCGAGGAAGTCGCAGCCGAGCGCCTGTACGTCGATGGGGCCGTGCGGGGCGAACTGCACGGCGTCGATGAAGGTGAGCGCGCCGACCGCTTTGGCCCAGCCGATGATGGTGCTGACGTCGTTGATGGTGCCGGAGGCGTTGGAGGCGTAGCCGACGGCGACGATCTTGGTGCGCGGGGTGATCTTGCCGCGCAGGTCGTCCATGTCGAGCGTGCAGGTGGCGAGATCGACCTCGGCGATGCGCAGGGTGAGGCCGCGATCCTCGGCGAGCATGACCCAGGGATCAACATTGCCGGCGTGGTCGAGCGCGGTGACGAGGATCTCGTCGCCGGGGCTGAGCGTGGCGCCGAGGGTGCGCGAGAGGGCGAAGGTGAGGGTGGTCATGTTGGCGCCGAAGACGATCTCGCGCGGGTCGGCGGCATTGAGGAGGTCGGCCATGCCGGCGTGGGCGCGGTCCATCATCTCGTCGGTGCGGCGGCTGGTGAGGAAGGCGCCGTGGGTGTTGGCGTTGGCCGTGGTGAGGTAGCTGGTGATGCCGTCGATGCAGGCCCGGACGACCTGGGTGCCGCCGGGATTGTCGAGATACACGACGGGCTGGCCGTCTTGCTCAAGCGCGAGCGATGGGAAGTGCGCGCGGACGGCGGCGGGGTCGAGCGTGGCGGCGGTGGCGGAGGAATCGGGCATGGGGGCTACCTTCTTCGATCTGTGGGCGACGACGGGGTGCGGGCGGTCGCGAGCGTTTGTATTATGCCATGCGGGTGGCGGATGGATGCGCTGCAACACAGATGCGCCGCAAAGACGCGAAGGTTCGTAGAGAGCAGAGGAAATACGGAGGGCGACGGAGGTAACCGAGGGGGACGGGGCGTAGGCGTTGGGTTGGTGGCTGCACATGCCCTTTCTTTGGCGCGTGAGGGGCGGACATCGGTTGTGAAGGCTGAATATCTGGGCATTGGTTGGCTTGATGGGATCGTTGAATGGGCAAGGAATCCACATGATCCGCGCGCCTGGCATTTCCGTTTCCTTCCGCTTTTCCGTTCCGGTGAGGCTCTGTCGGGGGATTAAAGGCGTTGCGAGGGTTGTCGTCGCTTGGGGCGGAAGTGGGCGTGGGCGCCTACCCCGCTACCTCGCACTCGCTCGCGGGGGAAGGGGCCGCGCACGGAGGTTGGGAGTGCGTGGGAAGCGTGTGCCTGAGGGAGGCGGTGAGGGTTCCGAGGAGTATGAGAACATGTGTTCTCATACAATATCGCACGTGGCGGCTGGAAGTGCAAGGGTGAGGTTGGGAGTCTGAGATGCTGCGTCGGGCTGGGGCGTAGTTAGCGGGGATTGCGGCGCTGAGACGCTTGGTGTGGGTGGTGTTGCCAATGAGTCAGGTCGGTGAGGGCCATCGGGGGGCGTCGCGAGCACGTTCCCCGCAGCCATCGAGGTATCCTTCGTGGGCACTCTTCACCCCCCTGAGAGGGGGTTGTTGACATTCCTCTTCAATCGCAACCGACTCCAACGGCCGTGGTGCCGCGTTCCTTTGGATGCCGCTGCCGCCGCCAGACAACACGAAAGACGCGATCGCCGCAGTGGCGTCGCGCCTCTTCCGCTCGGTGCCGACTCCGCGAGGCTAGTTCGCGTGCTCGGAGATGTAGTCGACCGCCTCGCCGACCGTCGTGATCTTCTCGGCATCCTCGTCGCTGATCTGCAGCTTGAACTGCTCTTCCAGCGACATGATCAGCTCGACCAGATCCAGCGAGTCGGCGTTCAGATCCTCCGTGAAGGACGCGTCTTCCTTCACTTCGGCCTCGTCCACGCCGAGTTGGTCCGCGATGATCGGGCGGAGCTTAGCCAGGATATCTTCTTTGGATGCGCTAGACATGCGTGCTACCTCACATTTTCGGCGTAGGATGCTGGCGATCCTTGGGACCGAAGCAATATCGTGCCAAGGACGCCGTTTACGAACCGACTCGACGTATCGCCGCCGAACATTTTGGCGAGCTCAACGGCCTCGTTGATAGCGGCCTTTGCTGGCACAGCATTATTGTACAGCATTTCAAAGATTGCAAGTCTCAGCACATTCTTGTCTATGCTCGCCATCTGCGAGAGCGGCCATTCGTGCGCCGCGCCCTCGATCGCCTCATCGAGCTGCGGAAGATGCGCCAGCACCCCCTCCACCAACTCGCGCGCATAGTCAAGCACGCGCGGTGTGAGCGTCCGCTCCTCATCGTGACGCCGCAGCACCTCCGTCGCGGCGTGGTGCGCGGTGTCGTGTTCATACAGGGTTTGCAGGGCGAGTATGCGCGCCTGCCGGCGAGCGCTGAGCGACATCGTTCTCCGACATTCTGGAATCCGCGTGGCGGACAAGCTACAGGTATACGCGACCGCGGCGCCGGCGACGGCTAGCGCGCCAGCGTCGAGCGCAAAAGATCCGCCGCTGGGGCGATCTCGCCGGCGCTGCCGACGTTCACGATCGTCGCGCCCTTGGCGATGCGCCTGATCAACCCTGCCAGCACCTGGCCCGCGCCGATCTCCACGAAGGTGGTCACGCCTTGGTCCGCCATGTACGCGATGGTCTGCGTCCATTGTACAGGAGACTCGATCTGCCGCGCTAGCTCAGACGCGATATCCGCCGCGCTCGTCAGCGGGCGCGCCGCGATATTGCCGACCAGTGGGATCGTCGCGTCGCGGATCGGCGCCACCTCGACGGCGGGAGCCAACCCCCTCGCGGCGGGAATCAGCACCGGCGAATGGAACGCCCCGCTGACGGCCAGCGGCAGGACGCGCTTCGCGCCGCGTTCGCGGGCCAACTCCATCGCGCGGTCGAGGGCGCGCCGCTCGCCGCTGATGACGATCTGCCCCGGCGCGTTGTCGTTCGCCACCACCACGCGGCCCAAGCCCGGATGCGCCCCTGGCGCGGTCGCCTCGTCGCCGAGTGCGGCCAGCGTCTCCGCGGTGGCCTGCGCGCAGACGGCCCCGAGGGCTTCCGCGTCGAGCCCGAGCACGGCGGCCATACCGCTCGGCACCCGCGTGCTCTCCTCGTGCATCAAGCGCCCGCGCTCGCGCACCAGCACCAGCGCCTCCGCCACATCGAGCGCGCCGGCGCTCACCAGCGCGGCATACTCGCCGACGCTATGCCCCGCGACGAAACGAGGCGTCAGCGGTTCCCGCAGCTCGGGTACGCCCCCGGCGGGGAGCTGCGCGCCCGCCGCCTCTTGCAGCGCCGCCAGCAGCGCCAGGCTCGTCGCCACGAGCGCCGGCTGCGTGTTGATCGTCTCGCGCAACCGTTCCTCGGGTCCGTCGAAGCAGAGCTTCGAGAGCGGGAAGCCCACCGCCGCATCGGCCAAGGCATAGATCGCGCGCGCGGCGGGCGACGCCTGGTACACGTCGGCGCCCATGCCGACCACCTGGCTGCCCTGCCCCGGGAAGACGAACGCGATCCGATCGGCTCCGTCGGCCACTGCACCCTCCGCCGCTGGCAATGCCGGCATGCGGCAGGCCCGCGCCGGCGACGACCGTCAAAACGTCACGCACCTACTCGGCGGCGCGCTTCGACTTCACCTCGATCACCTGTCGACCGCGGTACGTGCCGCAGTTCGGGCAGACGTGATGCGAGAGGCGTGCCTGGCGACACTGTGGGCAGATGCGTAGCTGCGGGATCTTAATCTTGTGGTGTGCGCGGCGGTTGCCCTGCCGCCGGTTCGAGACTCGTTTCTTGGGAAGTGCGCCCACGGAGATGCTCCTTAGATAGAAGGGGAAGCGACGGAGCGCGGCACTAACCGCGCAACGGTGGAGATCGCTGGCCGGAGGGCGCACGCGCAGCGCACCACACACGAGGCCC
>CAWJCH010000040.1:0-553677 GCA_963841205.1 uncultured Chloroflexia bacterium
GCACATGCGGGGTGCTGCCATTGACAATATGAACACGAGGCACGTTGGCCAGAGCATCTAAGCAAGCAGTGATTTTCGGGATCATCCCACCATAAATGACGCCTTCATCAATCAAGGTGTGGGCTCGTGCCGAGTCGAGTTCTGACAGATGCGTCCCGTCAGCAAGGCGAACACCATTCACATCACTCAAAAAGATGAGTCGCTCGGCGTTGAGCGCACCCGCAAGCTGTGATGCGACCAGATCAGCATTAATGTTGAGGCATGTTCCATCTGGTCCCGAACCAAGCGGGGCGATAATTGGGAGATAGCCGAGATCGATCAAATGCAGCACCAGACTGGCGTCGATTCTGTCGATCTCACCAACGAAACCGAGACGGTAGTCGGCGATATGGGCCGTGAACCATGTGGCTATCCGTCCCACAGAGGCCGACGACGTTTCCGCCCATCTCGGATGCTTGGCTCACCAGCTCCTTGTTGATTTGGCCACACAACACCATCTGCACCACTTCGAGGGACTTGCGCGTCGGTCACGCGCAGACCTCGCTCAAAGCGGGTCGGGATATGCAATTTCTGGCGAGCGAAGCCGTGATAGCTGGCCCCCCACCGTGGACCAGGACGACCTTGACACCGAGGTCATGGAGCCAGATGAGGTCTTGCAGCACAGCGTGCTGGGTATTCCGAAAGTACTCCGCATCGAATTTCACGACAAACGTTTTCTGTTTCAGTGAAGCGACTACCTGATGCGTTTCTTCTATCATGTCGGAAAAGCAGCGTGGTTCGCTGGAGGATCGCCCTTCACCACGCGTGAAACAACTTGTGTCATAGATCCAGTGGCTCCTTATTGCTCCCTATGCTCCACCTGATTCACCGTGCCGCATCGCTCGTGGCTGCTTTTCCCATCTCCACACGGTCCTCCCCCGTTCCCAAAAGCGAAGGGCATTTATGGCGTATGGCGTATGGCGTATGGCGTATGGCGTATGGCGTATGGCGTATGGCGTATGGCGTATCTACCGTTGATCTCCGTCGAATGCCACGTTACAGATATCCCGCTGCACAAAGAGTGTACTCCAGCGCAGATCTGCAGAGAGTCTGTCGAGACGCAGGGGAAGTACGGGCGGGTCAGAAAAACGTCAAGACTTAGACTCCGGCACTCGGGCGGATTGGCTGGTGCTCTTTGCTCCAGCCCACATTCCCCACGAGCGCTTGACGCTTTTTGGAGCCCTCATTCGCACCTGCGCCGGCAGCCCCACTCGCGTTCGCCAGCGCACATGGCGGAGATCCGCCGGAGATCGAGCGGCGTCCTCACCGGCGGTCGATGACGCGACTCGGCGCTTTTCTCGCGTCTCGCCGCGCCGGGCTTCAGAGAACCCCGATCGATCCATGGAACCGTGCGAGGAAGCCGGTAAGATGCAGAACCCCCGCCGCCGCTGTTGCGCCGGCGCAACAGCGGCGCGCCTGCCCACTCCCGCTGGTTGCGCCGGAACAGCCGCGGAGTGGACGCCGGTGCGCGCACCGGCGCTTGGAATAGCGTGGGGGACGGCGTGGTAACCTTCGGGGGAGTGTGGAGCGGCGAAATCGGGGGCCCGTGCCGCAGCGGTAGCAGAGCTCCGGCAGGCGGCAGCACATGCAGACGTCCGTCGTCTCCTCGCCGCAGTGCCAGCACAGATGGACCATGTGGCCTCCTCAAACTGCTCGAATTAGACATTCACCCCGTGGGGCGATGTCTGATTCGAGCACTTGTCACGTATCTGAAGTCGTCGCCGAGCTGCGCCCTGAACGAGTCCATCGCCGCCATCGTGCCCGCCTCGTGCCACTCGTGGCCACACGCGTCACAGACGACGATCCAGACCGGCTCATCGGGCACTGGGGCTGGTCTATTTTGCCCCGGCCCCTGACAGAGGGGACAGGGTTCGGGATAAGCCGTTCACCATGAGAGTCCTGGGGGATCCGGTAAATCCGTTCTTCGTAGCCGCCGACGGGAGCACCTCCCAACAGGGAGAAGGTCAGCCCCTCGAGGATGCGCAGCGGGATCTGGTCGATCTCCGCCCGATCGATGCCGATAGGTGCCCATTCCCCGGCGGTGAGGGTGCGCGCCAGGTTCTCCAGCGCGGACCGCCGGTCGATGGAATCGCCCACCATCGGCGTGAACAAATGTCGCTGCTCGCGTAAACACGCCGTCACGTCCTGGCGCACCGTCTCGACGATGAGTCGGCCATCTGGCGGGTGGAGAGTTGGCCCTTCGTCGAGATCTGGTTGAGGGCCATGAGCTCCTCGAGCAAGGGGGATTTGGCCTCCCGCTTGAAGGGGTTGCGCAGCTTCACACTAGGCTCCCGGCGTGACGTTGACGGCGTCCTGGGGGACGGAGATAGTCGGCTGGACGTTGATCGTGGCCGTCGCGGCGGCGCTGGTGTCGATTGGTGCGGGCTTTGACGCGACCGGATCGGGAAGGGGCTGGCCGCGAACCAGTGGGTCGCGTACTTGTTCGTCGGGTTCGTCGCCGTGACGGGCGTTCCTGCTCTGGGGCGATAACGGCAGCGTGCGTCGCCGCGGACTTGGGCGCTCCTCGCGTGGTTGTCATGGAAGGCTCCTCGCATTCGTACGTTCGGTGGTTGACGTGCCGCCCTCGACGTGTCGGCCCAAATCTGCCGGTGAAGGGTGGTCAACGTGGTTGCACGTGCAGGGACGTGTATGGAGGAGTGTGGAGGCCGGTGTCCAATCGAGCAAATCCGGGCACGTTGCCGCGAAGGTACTCACGGGCGTGGAGGTTTCCTGGCATCCGAGGTGGGCCTGTGCGCGCGTCCTGAGCTTCCAGGAGCCAGGGTGTTCCCCGGCGTTACTCGGTGCAACTTGCTCCTTCAACACCCGAGATGCGCCGCAGACATCTCAGTGAACGCGAGGTCGCTGCGCATCCGCGCTCGAGCCCCACTGTGGGGGGAACGCGACGACACGCGGGAGGGGAGACCTTTGGGAAGCCTGGGGCGAGGGTTCCTGGATCCTCCTGAGGACTGCGATGACGAGTGGTGCGCTCCTGTTGGGTCACATGGGCTCGCCGTTCTGGTCGTTGCGTGGCACTCCGCTGGCCGGCCGAAGCGTGGACAGGCCATGCTGCTTGCGCAATCGATTGGCGTGATTCCAATCGAGGGTCAGATAGAATGCCGTCGCGTTCGACATCGACACCTCGGCTACGACGCGCGCATGGCGAGCTTCTAGCCATTCGCGCCACTCTCGCGGTCGCGAGGTGACGAAGCGGTAGAGCCGTCCCTCACCGCTGAGCGATCGGACACCTCCATCCCTTCGGGGAGCGCTGTCTGCCTGCTGCGCCACGGCGTCGTGCATCAAGAATGGCCGAAGATGCGACTCCTCCTCGCGTTCCGGGTGATAGGGCGGGACCTCCTCGCGCCCGATGCGTGTCAGGCCGCGCCGAAAGAGGAGTTGTTTGAGGCGGTCGCGATCCCAGAGGCCGATGGTGCACAGCAGGACGGCGCGCTCGCGCTCGGGGTATTGCACCCAGTAGAGGCGCGGAACACCCAACTCCGCCAGGTGCCAGCCGAGCTTGGCGATGACGTCGCGCGGGGCGCTGAACTTGTAGTACGCCGGATAGGTCACGTCCCAGTTCGCGGCGGAAGTCTTCGACATGATTCCCTCCTCAGTGCGAGGATACGTACCTGCGACCAAAGGACAGGTACGTATCCTCGCGCCAGATTCACTCTCACACGCACGGAGTAGCTACCAATATTGATCTTCGGATTGTCTGTATGGCCGACATCCCACCATCGACCGGTCAACAGACTGCACGGCGTCGTGCTCCCGTCTGCCTTCGGCGATGACCAGACTGCGGCCTAACTCTTTCGCACGCCGACCTCCAAAAGGAATCGGGCTCGCTCCAATAGGACCCCGGGCGAACGATCTTCCCTAAGTCTGTTTCACCGGGTCAACCTGCACGAAGGAGCCCGCCCGTTCTTCGGCCCAAGAACGCTCCATCATCACAGTGCCGACGTCCATCATCCGCGACATCGGACAGCCGTGGCTCTCCCACCACTCGGCAACTATCGGCTGCATAGTATGAACGCGTACGAATGCGCTCGCGTGGTCCATCAGGCATCCAGTTGCCCCAACGGTTGCCCGGCAGGCATCCCGTCGACGGTATATGAGCATCAACGTGCGGCACTGTGAGCAGTTCACCGCCATCCACTTGGGGATGCTGGCGGAGACGCGGCGCAAGTCGCTGCCGCGGCTGGGCAAGACGGTCCATGCCGATTCCCAGGCCCTCCACCACTTCCTGGCCCATGCCGAGTGGTCGGTGGAAGCGGTCTGCAGGCGACGATTGGAGCTGCTCCGCCAGGCCTTGGGCCAGACGCCGTTCATCCGGTGCCTCGACGAGACGGGCGACCGCAAGAAAGGCCATACCACCGACTACGTCGCCAGCCAGTACATCGGTACCCTCCCTGCGTTGGCCAACGGGATCGTCTCGGTCAACGCCAACGGCGTGGTGGGCATCACGACCTTCCCGCTCCTCTTCCGCATGTTCAAACCCCAGACCCGCCGCAAAGCGGGCGACGTCTACAAGACCAAGCCCCAACGGGCGGTCGCGATCATCCGCGATCATCCGCGATCATCCGCGATCATCCGGATCCGATCATCCGCGATCATCGAGGGACTCCTGGCTGTGGGGTTGCGCTTCAGCGTCGTCTTGGCCGAGAGTCGCTCTGGCGACAGCGGCCCGTTTCTCAGCGCGCTGCACCGCCTGCGCGTGCCGTATGTCGTGGCCATTCGGTCCAATCACGGCGTCTGGATGCTGCCGGGCCAGCGCATTCGCCGCACGCGCTGGCGCCCCTTTGAGCGGGTCTACCCCGATGGCACCAGCCAAGAGCGCTTCATCCGCGAGCCCATTTTTGGCACGCGCCACGCCGTGCGCTACTACCAGATCACCACTGGATCACCACTGGATCACCACCGACCCCGCCACCCTGCCGCCCGAGGCCACGTGGGATCTCATGACCAATCAACCTGGCAAAATCGAAGCATCGGTGGGCAACACGTTCGGCCTGCGCACGTGGATTGCGTACGGCTGCAAGCACGCCAAGGATGATCTGGGCTGGACCGACTAGCGCCTCACCGACGCGGCCGCCATCGAGCGCTGGTGGGAGTTGGTCAGGAGTGCCTCTACGCTGGTGAGCCTGCAGCGTGCCGAGCGCCGCCATCGGCCAGGTCGCTCCGGCGCCCCATCCCCACCTCGCGCCCGCGCCTGCCCCCGCTCGAGGCGCATCCCGCGTGGGACACTCGCATCGGGTGGAAACAGCACCTCAACAACCTGCGGCTGCTCCGACAGCCCTACGTCTGTTCTTGCCTGCTGCTGCCCTGGCTCCATCTGGTCCCACTCCCGCATGGCCAGTCCGTCCAGACCGGCCTCGCCGCGCTTGGTTCCTTGGTGGACACCTCCCGCTTGGCGCTCCCAACCTGACAGAAGAGGGACGTGCGTCGTTCCTCAATCTCGCTTGCTCGTGCCAAGGCGAGGAGTCTTGCCCGGTGGCGGCCGGACCGGCCGCGAAGTAAGCGTCCATCGTTGAGGAAAGACGCAAGGCGCTACTTGCTATCGAACGTCGACCGCAACTGCTTGCCATTGACGACCGCGGCGACGCCAAGCAAGAGCAGCCCGCAGATGCCTTGGTCGATCTTGAACCACAGCGGAAAGTCGCCAGGGATCGCCAGGATGACCGCGACCGCCACCGCCATGATGGCTGAACTAAGCCGAAGCAGGATATACCCAGCGCGCGAGCCACGAGCCGCCCGGATGGCGAAAAGAAGCGTGACCCAAGCATGGACGACGACAATGCTGCCACGGACCCAGACGGAGGCGGGCACGATGGTGGCGTTGTTGCGCAGCAAGACAACAGTTGCGAGGGTGAGCATGCTGATGCCCAGATAGCAGCCAACGAGCACCTTCACGCTGCGGAAAGCCCGCTGACTCCGCGGATGGTATAAGCGCGCTTCGGTGAGACTTCGGGATGCCATGATACGGTCCTTTCTTGCCGGCGTTGGTCGTTCCGCTGCCCGCGGCTCGACCGTCTGCTGGGTTCGCTGACCCGCTTGACGCGCTGAGCATAGTCGGCAGGTGAACGACGGCACATCTGCTCGCGGTCACGTCTCACGGCCTATTTTGAAGGACGCTACCGGCGCAGGTTCCCATGACCGACGGCCTAGGCCGCCATCGAACGCTTATAGGTCTCTCGAGCGCCATAGCGTGACCTCAGTCACTGGTGAGTTCGTAATTTGGAGCCATATACTGCATCAGTGCGGGTACTGAAAAGAAGACGGCACGTTTGCCTACTACGCAGGTATTCTCATGACCGCCATGCAAGACCGGGTGACAACGACTCTAGCGCCATCACGCCTTTGGGTCTCTCGATGGGTCGCCCGCCGGTGGATCGTGTATTTCGTCCTTGGTATCGCTTACCTCTCCAGGGTCTTGACCACTGCGCACCTCACCCTGATCGGGTTCCTGCTGCTCACAGTGACCTATGGCGCCTGGCTGGTGATCTCCTATCTGGGAGGAAGTCTCGACGAACGCCCGCCCCGCGGGTGGCGGTGCTGTGCCCTCTTTGCCCTGGCCTGCGCGTCCCAATTCATCGCCCTCTCGAGCACGAGCCTCGCCTGGCTCCCAATCTTGACGACGACGACAGCGTGCTTGATGACGGGAATCACCCCGCGATATCTCAGCCTGGTGGCGACTGGAGGCCTCTGGCTGAGTTCCAGCCTCGCGTTTGCTGTCATCATGCATGGTTGGGATCTCAATGCCCAGTTGACGCTCCTGCTCTCGTTCAGTTCCTTCGTTGGGTTCAGCGTGATGTTTGGCGGACTCATGTTCGCGCATAAGGCGCTGGAAGGCTCGAACACTGAGCTAGCCGCGGCTCACAGCCAACTGCAGGCGTATAGTGCACAGGTAGAGGAGATGGCGGCCATCCGCGAGCGCAACCGGATTGCGCGCGAGATTCACGACACGCTCGGCCACTCGCTGACCTTACTCGCGGTCCAGCTCGAAACAGCGATGCAATTCGAGGTGCGCGGCGATCCGGGCCTACACGCTGAACTGCGGGAGGCTCGGCGGGTGGCAAAAGCCTGCCTGGCGGACGTGCGGCACTCCGTCGCGGCACTCCGCCCGGATGATGCCACTGCGAGCTCGCTTCAAGATGGATTGCGCGAGCTGGTGGCGGAATTTGCCATGACCTGCCGTGAGACGGCGATCGAGCTGGATGTCGAGGAGGCGACGCAGCCGCTGCCCCCCGAGCTCTCCATGACCCTCTATCGCTGTGCACAGGAGGCGCTCACCAATATCCGCAAACACGCCCATGCCACCAAAGTGCTGGTCTCCCTGAGCACAAGCGAAGGGTCAGACGAGCAGGTGGAACTGAACGTACTGGACAATGGCCGAGGCATCCGTCAGGGGTCCCCTGCTGACAGCGACGAGCGGACACCTGGTTTTGGCTTGCGAGGCATGCGCGAGCGCGTCGCGCTCCTGGGTGGCACAATGCGGGCTTTTCCTGGATCGGAGCACGGCTGGCACGTTGAGGTGATGCTCCCGCTCACGCCGCGAGGGCAACCTGCGGCGAGCGCCAAGGCCACATAGCAGTTAAAAGATGAGGGGGAGTGATGGTCGAGCCGATCCGCGTGTTAATCGTGGATGACCAGCGCCTGCTCTGCGAGGGCTTTCGGAAGCTGATTGAGCTGGAGCCCGACTTAGAGGTGGTTGGTATGGCGGGCGATGGCGAGGAAGCGATCACTGTCACCGAACGCCTGGCAGAGACCCGCAGCACGCCCGATGTGGTCCTGATGGATGTCCGCATGCCCCGCCTCGATGGTATCGCGGCGACGCGAATCTTCAAGGAGCGCTGGCCTGCGGTCCATGTGGTTATCCTCACCACCTTCGACGATCGCGAGCTCATCCACGCTGGGCTCCAAGCAGGCGCACAGGGGTATGTCCTCAAAGACATCAGCGCTGAGCAACTCGCCGCCGCCATCCGGGCGGTCGCCCAAGGGCAAGTCCTCCTGCATCCCGAGGTGGCCAGCGCCGTCCTCAGCTCTCTCGCTAGCTTTCTCGCATCCTCCCCATCCGTCTCATCGGTGCCCAGCGAGCCCGATGTGGCCGCCACCGCGGGCATGGTTGCGCAACTGACCGAGCGGGAGAGAGAGATCTTGGCCTTGCTGGCACGTGGGGCCTCCAATCGCGAGATCAGTCAGAGTCTCTTTATCGCCGGCGGTACCGTCAAGAACCACCTTAGCAACATCATGGGCAAGTTGGGCGTGCACGACCGCACGCAGGCGGCACTAAAAGCCAGGGAACTCGGCTTGCAGTAGTGAAGCACGATTGGCGAGGCGAGCTACCCACATGAACCTACATGTGCAGTCTCTCTCGACCTCTCGCCACAATGACTATTACGAAGCCCACCATGCCGCCGTCGGCTGAGTTCCGCCTCATTCCTCCATAGCGCGAGCGGTCGCAAAGACGTGACGCATTCTCCGTCAGCGCCGGGACCTTCTGGGGAGAAGACGTCCATCGTTGAGGAACGACGCATACGCTCGTGGGTCTGAGCTTGCGGTTACTGGCGGAGCACTCGCTATGGCAGACTCGCCGGATGATGCTCCCCGTCGATCGTCGCGATGGCATTGGGCATCCCGAGCTGCCATTGTTCGAGGTACGGTTGGGACGTGCCAGGAATCTCGCTCCGTGTCCCTGAGGTGTCGAATCCTGAGCCATCCGCGTACCACGCCGGCAGGCCACCGGCGGACGGAGTATGTGAGATCGCGGAGCCCCCGTTGATGGGGCCGGTATAGACCGGGGCAGTGCTGGGAAACGCAATGTCCACGGTATCGGCTGCCACCACCGCCACCGTCTGCTGATCGGGCGAGATGGCAAGATAGGCATTCGCGATAGACTTCGCCCCCGTGAGGATTTGGGTGGGCGAGCCAGGATTGCTGAGGTCCACGAGCATGGATTTTGAATCAGTCTGCACGGTGGTGGTATTGAGGGGCGGGACGATACTTGAAGACCCCGCCAAAACGAACGTGGCCTGATCGACCAGGGCCTTCCTATCGGCGGTGACATCCCAGCCCATGGCATCCACCGCGCCGTCGTAGTAGACCGGGCAGGATGAGGTGTTGCCGAGACGGTAGGGCTGCCCCACCTGCGTTTGGGTGGTGAGGTCATAGCGCCGCAGATATGCGCCTCCGATGAACCAATAGGCGTTTTGATTGTTCCCGGTATTGACGCAGAACTGCAACTGCTTCATCTGCGACAGCTCCAGGTAGTAGAGCGTATGGCACCGCACGGCCCCTTGCAGCGCGGAGGTCACCCCCGGCAGCGGTGTCAGCGTGTCGCTGGTGAGGTTATAGCGATAGCTGGTCGTCTGCAAGGCGCCCGTGCCCCCGATCTCGCCCGGCACGGGCATTGCCGCGAAGATCAACAGATCATTATTATCCGCCCAGGCGATGCTGCGCTCTCGTGCCCACTCCATCTCGGTGGGCGACAGCAGTTGCATGTTGGGGGGAGCTTCACCCGAGCGACGGCATGGCTCGCGGTATCGACGATGTACGGATAGGAGTACACCAGGCCCTGCCCCACGATCTCGATCAGCGTCGCGAGGTGTTTCCCATCGGGGGCCCAGGTGGTGTAGCCGGGCCTGTCGGGCTGGGCGGCGTTTTGCCCCGGCAACCCAAGGGGGTACGTGAAGTTGCTGATCTTGCCGACCGGGCCGCCGTTGATCGAACCGGCGATCTGCCGGTCGGCGGTCACCCAAGAATGCGCGGTATTGGTGGCGGTCGTTGGGCAGGAGGCAGATGTCGGCACACTCGGCGAGACGGTGGCCGTTGGAGTCCCGCCCGCGCTCGTCCCGCAACTGGCAAGCGGGATGACGAGCAGGAGCCCTACGAGGAGATGGGCGATGTGCCGCTTGAACGCCATGGCGGCTTCCTCCCACAACCCTGGATAGACGACTAGCGCGTCACATTGAGCTTGGGGACAGTATAGCAAGCACAACTTTGCCTATCTACCACCGGTTGCACGGATGCCCCATCGCGGATTCGCTGTGGTGCGCGCCATCGCCCAACAGGCCGTTTGTGTGTACTGCGAGCGTTCCATGGGCACACCCCGGCTGTGTGTGGCTGTGTATGGCTGTGTGTGGCGCGGGCCAACCGACCTTTCGACACTGGGCTCCTCTGAGGCGTGACGAGGGCAACTGCGGTCATGGATGGCGTGAGGCAGGGCCGAATATAGTAGGTGCCAGGCGCCATGCCGGCGACAGCGCCAAAATGGCAGAACACCGTTTGCCAGGAAGGGTATTCGGACGGGAGCGCGCGCCAAGCAGAGCTGGTGCGCCGCACAGAGCAGATGGCATCGAGGGTGCGGCACAACGGGTGTGTGCGAGGTCTGCCTCGTGGTGGCGCCCGAAGGTTAACGCGCTGGAGCTAGGGCCACTCGGCGTCAGTGAGATTCACGAAGGCCTGCAATTGTGGGAAAGTCGGCCGAACTCATACCCAAATCGATACCCAAACCCAGGCCGATTTTGACCAACACGAGCCGACAAACTCGGCAGCAAAGTGCTGAAAAATTAGGCTTCAGCGACGCCGGGAGACGCCTGTAGACAAACCGGTGCAGTTTTGTAAACCGCAGGTTGTCGGTTCGAATCCGACCGTCGGCTCCATCACAAACCCTGAATAATTGGGCCATTGCTCTCTGCAATGGCCCAATTGCTCTTTCGCAAGTGAGCGGCTGACACCAATAGTGACTCGACTTTGGCCTTTTTCCGTTGGGCGCTTTCCAGGCCGCTCCTCAAGCCAGGTGTAGGCGACCTCGAATTGGCCATCTCCCGGCCCCTGGCGCATAGGGCGAATTGCATCCGCTTCGAAAGCGGTCCCGAAAGGCGTGGGTCCCGACCACCGACAAAAAGGGCCAAGGTCGAGTCATCGTTGACAGCAGGAAGGCGAGACCGAAAGAGATGGAGCGAGACCGCTGTGGACGAGGAAGGCCGATTCTGTATGACAGCGAGACCGCATGAGGCGGCTTGAGCGAGGGTGCCGCGTCTTTGTAAACCGCAAGTACGCACCTTCATGCCACGGCGTTGTGGCGTCGGGACACGAGGCGGACAGGTTGGTAAATCCTCCCCTGGTCGCGACGTCACGGCACGTAGAGGGAGGCCAGCGATCCCCTTTGCGATTCCCTTGCACGAGACGGGGCGGACTGCGTGTGCTCCCAGCGAAGCTGGCACCAAGGACGAAGGGGTGCTGTCATGGCCAAGCGATTCCTGTCGGTCCGCTCCGCGGAACGCGCCCTGGTCAGCCGCCGTCGGGGTGTGGCGGTCGTCGCAGTCGTGGCGCTCCTCGTCGGCGTCGGCGTCGGCATCGGCGTACGGCTGGCGTCGACCAACCCGCCCCCGAGGCTCGTCGCGAAGGGCGCGAACCAGAAGATCGTCTTGGATTGGACCGCCGACAACGGCGGCGGCGCGCTGGACATCACCACGATGGACCCTGGCACGGCGCAGGACACCTCGGCGATTCCGATCGTCAATCAGGTCTTCGACCAGTTGGTGACGCTGGACGCCAACCTCACGCCGGAGCTGTGGGGCGCCGACACGCTGACGCTCAGCCCCGACGGCCTCACCTATACCTTCCATATTCGTCCGCATCAGACGTTCTCCGACGGCACGCCGGTGAAGGCCTCTGACTACGCCTTCGCCCTCAACCGCGCGGCGAATCCCTGCCTGGCCTCGCCCACCGGTGGGTATCTCTCCCCGCTGAAGGACGCACCGACCTTCCTCGGCGAGACCTGCGGCAGCGACGGCAAGACGGTCGTCGGTTCGCTCCAGACCCTGATCGGCGACTCCATCATCGCGGACGACAGCGCGAGCACCCTGACGCTGAAGCTGTCGCAGCCCGCTGGCTACTTCGAGGTGGCCTTGAGCTCCTCGACGGCCTCGCCGATCGAGCAGAGCGTGCTGGGCGACGGCCTGGGCGCGAACGGTACATGGACCGACAAGCTGGCCACGCCGATGGGCAACAGCGGCATGTTCAACGTCAAGACCTGGGACCACAACGGCCACCTTGACCTCGTCCCGAACCCTGATTGGTGGGGCGCGGCCGCCGGCAAGAAGATCACCTTCACCGAGGTGGACTACACGATCTTCGAGGACGGCGACTCCCTCTACAGCACCTACCAATCCGACCCGACGGCGGCCTTCGCCGACGCCATCCCCTCCGCCCAGGTCGCCGCGGCCACGAGCGACCCCGACTACAAGACGAGCCCGATCCTCGAGTTCGGCGGCCTTGAGATGAACTGGAAGATCAAGCCGTTCGACAACCAGGACGCCCGCCTGGCGCTCTGCGAAGTCATCGACCGCGACTCGGTCTCAACGACCATCTGGCAGGGCACGATCCAGCCGTCCTGGCACATCGTGCCGCAGGGCATGCCCGGCTACAACCCGAACGTGCACGGGCCGGACAACACGCCGACCAGTGGCAGCCTGGCGAATGCGCAAGCCCACTGGAACGCGTACCTGGCGACCTTGCATGGCGCCCCGGTGCCGACCGTGAAGCTGTCCCTCAACTTCGCCGTGAGCACGAACAAGACGTATGGCGCGTACCTGCAGTCCACCTGGGAGGCGGCGTTCAATGGCATCACCGTCCAGCTCTACACGCCGCCTGACACCATCCTGCAAGAGGAAGACGTGAAGACTATCCAGCTGTTCCGCTTCGGCTGGCTGGCCGACTACCCGGATCCACAGGACTTCCTGAGCTTGCTCTTCAAGACGAATGCCCCGTATAACCTCGACAACGTCAGCATCCCTGCCGCTGACCAGATGATGACGGCTGCCGACCAGCTGTTCCTGCCGTCGCAGCAGGATCAGCGCCTGCAGCTGTACAACCAGGCCGAGCAGCTCATCATCGACCAGGGTGGCGTCTGCCCGACGAGTGCGTACACCACCTCCTACAAGCTGCGCAGCTGGGTCCATGGCCTCAGGGAGGACGCCCAAGGCGCGTTTCCAAACGACCAGTGGGTCACCGGCTACCTCACCACGGCCGAACCGAAGCGGTAGGAGGTCGCGTTCGCTGGTCACGCGAGCGCGTGTGGCGCAGCCAACCGCACGACTGATCCGGTGCCGGGGGTCTGGTCCACTCGCTGCAGCACCGTTCCAGCTCTTCATCCCTTCCTCGTCGGAGCAAGAGAGCAGCTTGGTGCCCCCATCGGCGGGACGACCTGATCTGATCTGACCTGACGCCCACGTGTGCCCCCAACGCCAGCACTCACCAGCGAACGTGCGGGACGATCTGAGAGCAACATCGCGTAGGCAGCCATGAAGTGTCCGGGGCAAACCCTGAATTCCGGCGGTTTTGCCAAGCACCAGCGTATGATGACCGAGGCGGATTCCGTACTGGAAATGTGAGCGGCAGCAAGATTGACAGCAAAGCCCTCGACTTGAACAGGACGCAACGGGACGTAACGGGACAATGGTTGCTGGAATCATGGGCTAGTGGGACACAACGGAGCAGGCCGCCGCAATTTTGTAAACCGCAGGTTGTGGATTCGAATCCCACCGTCGGCTCCATTAGAATCCCTGAAATGAAGCGGATTTGAGCACTATGGCTCAATGCCACTTGCTCGTTTCTTCCTTCGTTTGACAGCCACACGCCGTTAAGAACTTCATCTGACAAAACATCTGTGGACTTAATGCAGTCAGCCATAGGATCACGAAATCGAACTGATCTGCCCAACAGATAGCATCTCACGGGTTGTGTTTTCGATTAGTGGCTGATGCGCCCAAACCAATTACCCGTGCAATACATCATCCATCGCCGCGACCGCGTGATCCCTTTTCTGTCAGGCAGAACCGTCATAGTCTTCTTGCATCCAGGGAACATGCGCCGGCCACCATCACAGACCCATACTCTGGTAACTTCTTGGTCACGCCTATCTAGCAGAGATTACGGCTGAGGCCCCCTGCCTTCGGGCAGGGGGGTGAAAGCTGGGTGGCCTGCGAGGCCCACGAGAGCGCCTACCCTTGCCGTTTGCTCACCTATCAGGCAGAATAGGGATGCATGGAACAGAGCCGCGTGCGCAAGACCTATCAGTACCGACTGTGAACCCAACGCGAGCGCAAGAGCAGGCACTGGAGACCGTTTTGTGGCGCTGCCGTGTGCTCTACAATACGGCCCTGGAGCAGCGCAAGACCTGGTGGGAACGCGGCCAGGGCATCAGCGCGAGCTACTATCAGCAGAAGGCGGAGTTACCTGATCTCAAGGCGGCGTGCCCGGAGTACGCCGAGATCAACGCCCAGGTCTTGCAGGACGTCATCTTACGGGTGGACCGCACCTATCAGGCGTTCTTCCGGCGCGTCAGGGCGGGCGAAACGCCGGCTATCCGCGCTTTCAGGGCAAGGACCGCTACCGCAGCTTCACCTACCCGCAGTACCACGGCGGCGCCGTGCTGGATGGCGGCATCCTCAGTCTGTCGAGGATCGGGCGCATTCCTGTCCGGCTGCATTGCCCCCTGGACGGCACCCCCAAAACGGTCACGATCAGCAAGCAAGCCGATGGCTGGTACGTCTCCTTCTCCTGTGCCGAGGTGCCCGTACAGCCGCTCCCTGAGACGGGGCGCGAGACCGGCATCGACGCCGCGGACGGGGCCGTCATCGAGAACCCCCGCCGCTATCGGAAAGCGGAGAAGCAGCTCGCCAAAGCGCAGCGCCGGGTGGGCCGCCGCAAGAAGGGCGGCAAGCGCAGGAGCAAGGCAGTCACGATGCTCGCCAGGGCCCACCAGACGGTGCGACGGCAGCGGCGGGGCTTCCACCACAAGACCGCGCTCGCGCTGCTGCGCACCTACGACACCATCTATCTTGAAGAGTTGCGGGTCGCCAACCTGGTACGGAACCGCCACCGTGCCAAGAGTATCTCCGGTGCGGGTTGGTCTGCGTTCCGCACCATCCTCGAAGCCAAGGCAGCATGCGCCGGGCGTCAGGTGATAGCGGTCCCGCCCCAGTACACCAGCCAGGACTGTTCGGCTTGTGGGGAGCGGGTGCCCAAGAGCTTGAGCGTCCGCACCCATATCTGCCCCTCCCGTGGACTGGTCATGGACCGCGACGAGAACGCGGCCAGAAACATTCAATGGGCTGGACAAGCCCTTTGGGGGACTCGCGGCGTTGGTTGCGGGGCTGAACCGAGAAGCCCCTTCCCTTTAGGGATGGGGAGCATGTCACCTGCTGGACTCTCCTACTCTGCACTATCTTCAATGAGGTGAGCGAGGTGATCGAGGAACCGCGCGCCGCGCGCTCCGTCGACTACCCGGTGATCACAGGATAGGGTCAAGGTCATCATCGGCTGCACTGCGGGTTGGCCGTTAACCGGCGTGACGCGCTCCGCGATGCGTCCCACAGCAAGGATCGCCGCCTGTGGCGGATTGATGATGGCATTGAAGGCATCGACCCCATACATTCCGAGGTTGCTGATCGTGAATGTGCCTTCTTGAACATCGTGCAGGCGCAATTGGCCTACTTGGGCGCGTGACACAAGGTCCATACGCAGCTTGGCGATGCCCCTCAAAGACAGATCGTCGGCTTGGTGGATCACCGGTACGACGAGGCCATCATCGGTCGCGACGGCGAGGCCAATGTTGACCTCATTATTCGTCACGATGGTGCCATTCGCCCATCTCGCGTTGAGCCGAGGATGCGCGCGTAGGGACTCGGCCACCATCGCGACCAGGAGGTCCGTATACGTGACGCTTTCAACTGCGTGCTGGATGGCGCGCTCGCGCCGGGCAGTCAGTTTCGAGGCGTTCACCTCGCGCACGAGGAAGAAGTGCGGTACGCTCGTCCAGCTTTCGGTGATCCGCTCGGCCATCAGTCGCCATGATGTGTTCACGCCCAGGGATGCTTGCGCGCTCTCTACGGACTTCGTGACCGCCGAAATGGCTCGCTCCGCGAGAGGCGTCTGTGGCGCGTGCGACACGCCGTTCGATGCGGGTGCAATCGTGGAGCGCGAAGCAGGCAACGCCGCGAGCACGTCCGCCGCAAGGACGACCCCGGCTGGGCCGGAACCGCGCAGCGCCGCCACGTCGATCCCGCGCTCCTCCGCTATCCGCCGCGCCTTGGGGGACGATGCGCGCCGTCCGTTGTGACCTAGGGGTGACGCGTCCGCAGTCGCCGCGACTGGCGCCGGACGATCGGTGGGGATAGCAGCAACTTCGGGCGAGCTGGGTTGCGCGAGCGAAGGCGTGGCCGTTTGCCGCGGAAGCTCCACGCCGCCGGAGACCTCGTTCGGCGAAAGGATCACGGCGATGACCCGCGCTACTGGCACTTCATCGCCCACCTTCGCGCTTACCTGGGCGAGTACTCCGCTCGCGGGGGCCTCGAGGTCAACGGCTGCTTTGTCCGTCTCGACGACGACGAGCGGCTCGCCCTCGGTGACGGTCTCGCCTTCGGCCTTAAGCCATTCGATGATCTTGCCCGTGTCCTGGGCTATGCCCAGCGCCGGCAAGATGACTTTCGTCGGCATGTGGGGTCTCCCGTGACCTACACTCGCTCTTTGACGCCGCGCGCGCCAGAGGCAGGTTTGCGCCCGTTGCCACCGCTGCCGTTGGCATGGACGTTCAAATTGGACTGAGCCTCGCGCCTGGTCGAAAGTTGGCCATCGACGGTGTAGTAGTGCGTACCGGCCACAAGCAGCTCCTCGGCGGGGAAGCGCGTGATGACCTCGCAGCCATCCTTCGTGACGACAAGCTGCTCCTCGATTCGCGCGGCGGTCCAGCCGTCGGAGGCAGGCCAGAACGTTTCGAGCGCGAAGACCATGCCCTCCTGGATGACCTCGGGGTGGTCGAGCGAGACGAGTCGGCTGAAGACAGGCTTCTCCCAGATCGAGAGGCCGACGCCGTGGCCGTATTGCAATGCGAACGCCGCCTCTTCGTCCGGGAAACCAAACTCCTCAGCTTTCGGCCAGAGCTTCACGATGTCCGCGGTCGTCACGCCCGGCTTAATGGCATTGACGGCAGTATCGAGGATGTCGCGACATCGCTTGTAGGCGTCGACCATGGCCGGCGAGGCGCTGCCGATGGCGAACGTGCGGTAGTAGCAGGTGCGGTAGCCGTTATAGCTGTGCAGGATGTCGAAGTAGGCGGGATCGCCGGGGCGCAGCGCGCGATCGCTGAAGACATGGGGGTGCGGGCTGCATCGCTCGCCGGAGATCGCGTTGACGCCCTCGACGTGCTCCGAGCCCATGTCGTAGAGCGTCTTGCTCACCAGGCCAACGCACTCGTTCTCGCGCACGCCCGGCTTCATGAAGCGGTAGAGGTCGTCGTAGGCGGCATCGACCATCATGCAGGCGGTATTGAGCAACGTGATCTCGTCGCGCGTCTTGATCAGTCGCGCCTCCTGCATGAGTTGCTGGCCATCGACGACCTTGATGCCTTCGGCCTGCAAGGCGAAGAGCACCGGCAGCTCGACCGCGTCGATGCCTAGCGGCTCATTCAATAGGCCGCGCTCTTCGAGCTCCAGGCGAATCTTGCGGGCAACCGCCTCGGCGCGTCCGGCGGCGGGCAGCATCGCGCCGCGCAACGTCGAGATGCCCGCGCGCGACCGCCCATCGCCCAACCAGGGGCAGTAGAGTTGGTGGTGCCGGGCGGCTGAGCCGAAGTCCCAGAGTATCGGCTCGTCGTCCTGCGGCAGGAGGGTGAAGCGCGCAAGCTTGTCCATCGCCCAGGTGCCGATGTGTGTCGCGGTGATGTAGCGGATGTTGGTCATGTCGAAGCAGAGCAACGCGCCGAGTTCCGACTCCTTGAGTAGTCGCTTGATGCGGCTGAGTCGTTCGGTACGCAGCCGTTCGAAGTCGGTTCGCTGTTCCCAGTCCACACCTATCGTGCCGTAGGTCTTGAGTGCCATGTCCTCACTCCATAGGCGATCGGTCGTATGCCAGTGGCGCTACACGCGACCGCAGAGCGTCTTCGCGAGGTCCGTGAGCGCCGTTGCCGTCGGAACTGTTTGGTCTTCGAGCACGGGTGAGAAGGGGATGGGGACATCCATCGCGCCCATCCGCTTTACCGGAGCGTCCAGGTAATAGAAAGCGCCATCAGCGATCACGGCGGCGAGCTCGGCGGTCACGCCGTAGCGCTCGTAGCCCTCATCCACCACGATGGCGCGACTGGTCTTCTTGGCCGACTCGATCAGGGCCGTTTTGTCAAGCGGGAAGGTCGTGCGCGGATCGATCACCTCGGCGCTGATGCCGAGTTGCTCCAGCGCGTCCGCCGCCGCCAGCGCCACCTGCACCATGCTGCTGGTCGCCACAAGCGTGATGTCGGTGCCCACCCGCTTGACATCCGCGACGCCGAATGGAATCGTGTACTCGCCCTCGGGCACCAACCCTTTGAGTTGGTACATCATCTTGTCCTCGAAGAAGACGACGGGGTTGTTCTCTCGGATCGCCGTCTTCAGCAATCCCTTGGCGTCGTACGGCGTCGAGGGCAGTGCCACCATCAGGCCGGGGATGTGGCTCACCCAGGCGTGGAGGCTCTGGCTGTGCTGCGCCGCACTACGCCGCGTGGCGCCGAGCGTCGTGCGGATGACCATCGGCGCCTTCAGCTTGCCACCGGACATGTAGTGGATCTTGGCCGCCTGATTGGCGACTTGATCCATGATGATGCCGAGGAAGTCGCCGAACATGATGTCGATAACGGGATGCATCCCGGTCATCGCGGCGCCGACGCCGATGCCCGTGATGCCGGCCTCGGAGATCGGCGAGTCGATGATGCGCTGCGGCCCGAACTCCTCCACGAGGCCAGAGAGCACCTTGAACGGCGTTCCCGCTTCGGCGACATCTTCGCCGATGACGAACACCGTGGGGTCGCGGCGTAGCTCTTCGGCCAGCGCCTCACGAATGGCCTGCGAAAGCGTGATCTCGCGCTCGGTACTGGCATGTGTTGGGCTCAGGGTGGCGCTAGGCGTAGACATGTTGGTCAACCTCACTCGCGTCGGGGAATGGCGCGTCAAGCCCGAACTGCACCCCGGCCTCGACCTCCGCCTGCACCTCGGCGCGGATCACCTCCAAACTTTCCGCGGCTGCGTGGCCCTGCTCGGAGAGCCACTGTTCGAGCGTGGTGATCGGGTCGCGCTCGGTGCGCCAGAAGGTCTCTTCCTCTTTGGAGCGGTAATAAGTGCGCTGGATGTCGCCGACATGGTGGCCGTAGTAGCGATAGGTGTCGCAGAGGAGGAACGCGGGGCCGTCGCCGCGTCGCGCACGCTCGACCAGCCGCTGCGCCGCCGCGTTTACCGCGCGTACGTCCTGGCCGTCGACGTGCTCGGCGAGGATGCCAAATGCCTTGGCGCGGGCGCTCAGGTCGCCGGCAGCGGTCTCGCGGACGTGCGTGTATTCGGTGTAGAGGTTGTTTTCGCAGACGTAGATGACGGGCAGTTGCCAGAGCGCGGCCATGTTCATGACCTCGTAGAGGATGCCCTGGCCCAGCGCGCCGTCGCCGAAGAAGCAGACGGCGACCTGACCGGTATGGCGCATCTTGCTTGACATCGCCGCACCGGTCGCGATGCCGGCGCTTCCGGCGACGATAGCGTTGGCGCCGAGGTTGCCGGTGTCCTGATCGGCGATGTGCATCGAGCCGCCCTTGCCGCGGCAGTAGCCTGATTCTTTACCCAGTAGCTCGGCGAACATGCGGTCGATTGAGGCGCCTTTCGCCAGGCAGTGCCCATGGCCGCGATGGGTGCTGGTGATGTAATCGTCGCGGCGGAGCGCCTCGCAGACGCCGACGGCGACCGCCTCTTCGCCGCTGTACAGGTGGGCGAGGCCGGGCATACGCGCGGTCTTATAGAGGTCGTTGACTTGTTCCTCGAAGAGCCGTATGCGCAGCATCTGCCGATGCATGTGCAGCAAACGATCCCGCTCACTCGGCGCAGAGGTTCGATCCTCCGCTCGCGGCTCGGATGTCTTCGCTCTCGACATACACACTCCTGCTCTGCACGTGGGCTACTCTTCCAGCCCGGCCATCTTCGCCAGGACCTTGTAGACGATGTAGAAGTCGTGCCCCGCAAGGCCCTGCGCGCGCGCTGCGGTCAGGTATTCGTTGCTCACCGCCACGGTGGGGAGCGTCACGGCGAGCTGACGTCCCATTTCGAGCGCCAGGTTCATGTCCTTCTGCATCATGTTGACGTCAAACCAGACCTCGTCCGGTTCGTTGAGGATGAACGGCATGCGATACTTCAGCGACGGCGAGGCGATCACGCTGTCGAGCAGCACCTTTATCGCCGTCGCGCGCGGGATGCCGCCTTTCTCCGCCAGCAGCAGGCCCTCGCAGAACGCCATCGCCTGCACCTGGAGGTTGAGGTTGACGGCGATCTTCATGAGCACGGCTTGCCCGTTCTCGCCGACGTAATTGACCGTGGGCGCGATCGCTTCGAGGATCGGCCTGACCTGGTCGAGCACGCCGCGGTCGCCGCCCACCATCATCGAGAGCTTGCCCTCCTCGAGGGTAATGACGCTGCCGGAGACGGGGGCATCGAGCATGCGCGCGCCCGTGCCCGCGACGAGCTCGGCCAGTGCTCGCGACTTGGCCGGGCTGACGGTGCTCATGTCCACGTAGACCTTGCCGGGGCCGAGCGCCGCGAGAATCCCGTCGGGACCCTCGACCACGGCTTCGAGAGCGGCGGTGTTCGTCACCATCGTGAAGACCACGTCGGCGGACTCAGCCACGGCGCGCGGCGACTCGCCCCAGCGCAGGCCGGAGTCGATCAGCCACTGTGCTTTCGAGCGGGTGCGGTTGTAGCCCGTGACGCTGTAGCCGGCGTCCAGCAGTCGTTTGGTGACGCGACCGCCCATTGCGCCGAGGCCTACGAATCCCAACGTCGCCATGCGGAACCTCCGAGTATCGACCTGATCGTCCACGGGCTGTCGTTTTTCGTCTCGGGAGGTCCTCCCTTGCCGTCCGAATAGGCGCCTCACGATGCCGACCCCATGCCTCGAACGCCTGCAGTCAGTGAGGACGAGCGGCGTCTCGACACCCGCTCTCTGATGCCCGCAGGCGCGGAACCCGTACTGCCGCGAGCCATCAGCGTGACGGGCATAATCACCGGCTCGGTGAACATCGTCCGGCCCTGAATCTGCGCAATGAGCCGCTCGGCAGCCGCCATCCCCATCGCATGGAGCGGCAGATGCAGCGTGGTGAGGCTCGGCGTCGTCGGCGCAACCGTCGAGAGATCATTGAATCCGACGACGGAGATATCCTGCGGCACTCTAAGCCCGGCTTCATGCACCGCGCGGATCGCGCCCGCGGCGGCGAGATCGTTCACCGCGAAGATGGCCGTCGGAGGCTCCGAGAGGGCAAGGAGCGCTCGCGCGGCCTCGTAGCCGCCCGGCTCGCGGTAGCTGCCCTGGATCACCAGATCCGGATCAAAGGCGATGCCGTGACTCGCCAGCGCGTCAATGTATCCCCGAAGGCGGGTCGCGCCGGTCGACATCTCGTCTGAGCCGGCGATGTGGGCGATGCGCCGGTGCCCCAGGCCTACCAAGTGGGCGACGGCGGTGATCGAGCCGGTGGAGTCCGCCGGCACCACCGAGTTCGCCGCCAGCGGATCGGTGTGGCGATTGACGAGGACCAGCGGAACGCGCTCGGCGATCAGCCGCTCGATCACGGGATCGCGGCGCCTGGCCGTCGCGAGGATCAACCCGTCCACCTGCCGACCGCGCAGCATCGCCACCCCGCGCTCCTCGCGCGAAGGCTCATCGTCGGTATTGGCGAGGATCACGCTCACGTCATGCTCTGCGAGCGCATCCTCGATGCCGCGAAAGATGAGGGCGAAGAAGGGGTTCGCGATGTCTGGGATCAGTGTGCCGACCACATGGCTGCGCTTCGTGCGCAACGAGCGGGCGAGGTGATTCGGCTGATAGCCATGCTCCATCGCCAGTGCGAGAATGCGCTGGCGAACGTCCTCGCTCACACGCTGGCGCGGGTCGTCGTTGAGGACGCGCGCGACGGTGGAAGGATGGACGCCAGCGAGATGGCCGAGTTGTTTGAGCGTCACGGGCATGCGATACGCCTCTTTTGAGGATGTCGGGCGACGGGGCAGAGCTCACTCGCGCGATACGTGGGCTTTGGACGAACGATTGTCCCCAAATGTAGCACCGAACCTCTTACCTGTCAACCAGACTCCCATCGCGGGCGGACTGTGCGAGCGGCGAACGGGGGTAAGTGCCGCAGGTTGCCGATCTCCTCTGGAAATTCCGGCCGATGGTCTCTCGGAGGGGCATGCGGGACATCGTAGCTTCGAGATACTTCTCCGTCGATTTTGGAGTATTGACACGTCCAAAATGGGATGCTACAGTACCAGGCAATCGTTTGTTCACCATGAACAATCGTTTGTCTATGCGTGATAGTTTGCAGCTTTCCAGCCTCTTGTGGACCAAAGCAGTGTGGCAACGGTCTCCTAAACGCCCGACGACGGGATGAGGGGGTGCAGGTGGCGACTGACGAGCGCGTACGTGTTGCCATGGACAATTGGGCGCCCAGGTTCGTGGCGAACGGCGTCGACCTGAACGATCTCCAGAGGCTCACCACGCGGATTGAGCGCTGGGACGACTGGTGCCGCGAATGGTCGGCCTCCGCCGCCGCGCATGAGCGTATGGGCAACGACGCTGAAGCCACCGGCCATTACGTTTCTGCGGGCGAGCACTTCTTCCACGCCGCCATTGAATACCACTTCGGCAAGTTCTTCTTCTTTCAGCATCCCGACGAGATGCGCGCGGCGCATGCGAATGCCGTCGGGGCCTACCAAAGGGCCCTGCCATATTTCGACTTCCCAGGAGAGCGCGTCGCCATCCCTTATGAGAACGGCGCTACCCTGTGGGGCGTTCTGCGCAAGCCGTGGCACACGCCGAAACCGCCGGTCGTCATCATGCTTCCCGGCCTTGACTCGGTCAAAGAAGAGCTGCATGCCTACGGTGACGACTTCTTACGGCGCGGCATGGCCGTGCTTGCGATCGACGGGCCGGGACAAGGCGAGATGGAATTCGACCAGCCCCTACGGTTCGACTACGAGGTCCCCTTGCGCTATGCCATCGACTACCTAGAGCGCAGGACCGACGTGGCGGCCAATCGCGTGGGCATCCTGGGGGTGAGTCTCGGAGGCCATTTCGCCGCGCGCGCGGCGGCGTTCGAGCCGCGCGTCCGGGCGGCGATCGCGCTTGCGGGGTGGTGTACCATCACGCGGGGATTCGAGAGCGCCCCACTGCTCACGCGCGAGGCCTTCGTGGCTCGGCTCAAGATGCGTGACGAGGAGGAGGCACGTGCGGCCCTTGCGAGATTCAACCTGGATGATGTCATGCAGAAAGTGAGGTGTCCGCTTCTCGTCATCATGGGACGACAGGATAGGGTCGTGCCGCCTGAGGAAGCAGAGCGCATGGCCGCCGCAGCCTCTGGCGAGACGGAGCTGTGGATGTTTGAGGATGGGAATCACGTCTGCAACAACATCCCCTACAAGTATCGGCCACAACAGGCCGATTGGATGCAGAGGCGCTTGAGTAGGTGACCTCGGCGAGAGTGAGAGGGACATACTATGGTCCAATCCAACTTCGCGCGACTCATGAGAACCCTCGGCGTGGCCGTCATCGCAACGTTGCTCCTCGCGGCGGTCGCGGGTTGCGGAGGATCGAGCAGCGGCGCGACTAACACGACACCCATCAAGATCGGCTTCACGGTGTCGCTGACCGGCGACTTCTCCGCCGACGGCAAGGCCATCGAGCAGGGCTATCAGCTCTGGGCCGACAACGTGAACGCCCACGGCGGCATCTTGGGGCGTCAGGTCCAGCTTGACATGCTCGACGATGCCAGCGACCCGAACCAAACGACCACGGACTATCAGAAGTTGATCACTGTTGATAAGGTGGACTTAACCTTCGGGCCGTTCTCGACGCTCCTCACCAAGCCGGCGTCGGTCGTCGCGCACCGCTATGGCTATGCCCTCCCCGAGGGCTCCGGCGGTGGCCCGTCGGTCTTCCAGCAAGGGCTGAACAACGTCTTCGACGTCTCGCTGCCGGTGGCGAACAACCTCGTCAGCTTCGCACAGTGGATCCTCTCGCTCCCCGCGGGCCAGCGTCCGAAGACGGCGGCCTACGCCACGCAGGACGATCCCTTCACGCAGCCGCAGGTCGATCTCGCCAAGCAACTGCTTGAGGCGGGTGGCGTGACGACGTCGTATTACAAGGTCTATCCGGCCGAGACGACGGACTTCACGCCGATCGCGCAGGGCGTCGTCGCCTCTGGCGCCCAGGTCGACGTCTTCGGCACGTTGCTGCCCGATGTCACGGCATTCATCCAGGCGATGAAAGCGCAGCACTACAATCCGCAGGCCATCATTGCCACCGCTGGGCCGGATCAGGGTTCGCAGTTCCTGACCAACATCGGCGGGGCCACGTCCGCTGAGGGCATCTTCGTGCCGAACGGCTGGTATCCCGGGCTCAACGCACCCGGAAACGCGGCCATGGTCGCCGCCTATATCGCCAAGTACGGCGGGACCGCGGCCGACATCAGCTCGGACGTCCCAGAGGCCTATTCGGTCGGCGAGGTCGTGGCGCAGGCCATCGCAAAGAACAATAGCCTGGATAACACCATGCTGATCGCGACGCTGCACAGCGGCACCTTCACCAGCGTCCAAGGCGACGTCAAGTTCGACAGCACGGGACAGAACACCGCCGCCATGGCCTATCAATTCCAGTGGCAAAACGGACAGCTCATCCCGGTGCTACCGTCCGCCGTGGCGAGCGCGCCGCCGGAGTTCCCGAAGCCGAACTGGCCGTAACCACCGCATAGCCGCGCACGCCTGAAACGCGCGCCCGCCGGTGGTCATCTCGCCTCCGACGGACGCGTCGTTTCTTCCTCTGTCGACCCAGGAGCGTGACCAGTGAACCTCAGTCTTGTTGTCGACAACGTCATCCTTGGCATCTTCGCGGGCGCCGTCTACGCCCTCATGGCATCGGGACTGACACTGATCTTCGGCGTGATGGAGATCATCAACATCGCCCAGGGCGCCCTCGTCATCCTGGGCGCCTACCTCAGCTACGTCCTCTCTCAAAACCTGCACATCGATCTCTTCCTCGGCCTCTTCATCACCATGCCGATCATGTTCGGCTTCGGGGTTTTCCTCGAATGGGCCTTCATCCGTCCGCTCAAGCGCGACAGGACGATGCTCTCGATCTTGGTGACGTATGCGATTGCCATCATCATCGAAGGCTTGCTAGGGGAGAAGTTCGGCACGACCATTGTGAGGCTCGACGCGTGGTACACCACCGCCACGTTTCAAGTGGGCAGCCTCTACATCACCTATATCTATCTTTTCGGATTCCTTCTCAGCCTCGCGCTGCTCGGAGGTCTCTACATCCTGCTCTACCGCACACGATTCGGCGCCAGCCTGCGCGCGACGGTGCAGAACCGGACGGCGGCCCAGCTCATCGGCATTGACGTGGAGCGCGTCTCGGCGATCACCTTCGGCGTCGGCGTCGCACTCGCGGCGGCGGGCGGCATGGTCTTCGGCGCGAACTCAGGCATTAACGGCGGGTTCAACCCCGGCAGCCACTACGATCTGATATCGCGGTTGCTCGTCATCATCGTCCTCGGCGGCATGGGCAGCCTGAGCGGCGCGCTCGTCGCGTCATTCTCGATGCTCGTCGTCGAAGATGTCACCGCCGCCATCTGGTCGGCGACCTGGGCCAACACCGTCTTTTTCATCCTGCTGATCATTGTGCTTCTCGTGCGTCCGCAGGGACTATTTGGGCAACTCGCGGGGAGGAGACAGTGATCACGCAACTCTGGCCAAAGTACCGGCCCATCGCGCTGCTCGTGCTGCTGGCTGCGGGTGTGGGGTTCCCGTTGGTATTTTCGGACCCGTTTGTCACATCGATCGCCGTGCTCACGCTGATCTACGCCGGCGCAGCGACGTCATGGAACATCTTCTCCGGTTACACCCGCTACATCGCGCTCGGTCACGCAGTCTTTTTCGGGGTGGGGGCCTATGCACTCGCCATCATGTGCCAGCGCTGGCACATCACGAGCGACTTCGGGCCACTGGTATTCTTGCCGCTCTGCGGACTCTTCGCCGTAATCGTCGCTGTGCCGCTTGGCGCGATTGCTCTGCGCGCCCGGAGCCACACGTTCGTGGTGATCACCATCGCCATGGTCTTCATCGCGCAGCTTTTGGCCTATAACCTGAGTGACTTGACGCAGGGCTCGAAGGGTTTGGAGCTGCCTATCCCCTCATGGACCTTCGACGTCTACAACCTGCCGTTTTACTACGGCGGATTGATCATTCTCTTGCTCGCGCTGGCCACCTCTTGGTGGATTCGAAGATCTAAGTTCGGCCTGGGGTTGCTCGCCATTCGAGATGATGAGGATCGCGCGCTGGGCCTGGGGGTGCGGACCGGCCCCTCGAAGCTCCTTGCGTTCGTCATCTCGGCGTCGTTCGTCGGAATGCTCGGCGGCTTGTGGGCATACTACCTAGAATCGATCTACCCGCAGTATGCCTTCTCGCCCCTCTTCGACGTCACGGTCGCGCTGGCGGGCTTCTTGGGTGGCATCGGCACGCTCTCTGGCCCGGTCGTCGGGGCGCTCATCATTATCCCTGCGCAACAATTACTCGCCTCTAACAAAGAGCTCAGTCCATGGTATCTGCCGCTGTACGGCGGTGTCTTTCTCGTCGTCATCCTCCTGCTACCGGAGGGCATCATCCCCACCGTGCGCAAGCGCTGGGCGCAGTGGAACGTCCGCCGGGATACCGCTCAACCGTCCCCAGGCGGGACGCCGCCTGAGCCGAGTCGCCCCGCTGTCGCGGTACGTGGAGAGGGTGGCAGCCGATGAGCATGCTCGAGGTGCAAACCGTCTCGAAGGCATATGGCGGGATACAGGCGCTCGACGCGTGTACGCTTACTGCGGAGAGAGGCAAGATCACCGGCCTGATAGGCCCGAATGGCTCCGGCAAGACGACGCTCTTCAACGTGGTGACAGGGTACGAGCGCGTAGACGGTGGGCAGGTCATCTTCGACGGCTCCAGAATCACGAACTCGTCACCAGATAAGGTATTTGGACTGGGCATTGGGAGAACGTTTCAACTCACGCGCATCTTCCCGGGCCTAACCGTGCTTGAAAACCTCCATGTCCCCTCGCGCCGGGCCGGGTTGGGCCTCCTGCGCCGCTGGAGCTCCTCCCAGGAGCAGCGCCGGGCCATCGATCTCCTGGAGTTCGTCGGCCTTGAGCGGCTGAAGGACGAGCCAGCTGAGAATCTCTCATATGGTCAGAAAAAGCTGCTGGAGTTCGCCAGTATTCTGATCGCGGAGCCGCAAGTGATCCTGCTCGACGAACCCGCTGGCGGCGTCAATCCCACGATGATCAACCGCCTCGCGGGGCACATACGGACGCTGAATCAGCGCGGACTCACTTTCCTGGTCGTCGAGCACAACATGGAGTTCGTCATGGGACTTTGCGACACCGTCAACGTGATGCACCGTGGCGCGACCATCGCAGCGGGTTCGCCCACCGAGGTGCGCAACAACCCAGCGGTGCTAGAAGCATACCTGGGGGACTGATACGTATGCTGCTCAAGCTGATGAACGTAGTGGCCGGATACGGCGGTGGTGACGTGCTCCAAGGGGTGAATCTCACCGTAGAGCAGGGTTCCATCACCTGTATCGTGGGGCCGAACGGCGCGGGCAAGTCGACCGTCCTCCGCGTCGTGAGTGGATTGCTCAAGCCCAAGAGCGGCGTAGTGGCCTTCAACGAGCGCTCGATTGGCGGTTTAAGTCCGCGCCAGATATTGTCGCTCGGCATCGTGCAGGTGGCCCAGAATCATAGCCTCTTCCCCAGGATGACCGTTCGCGAAAACGTCCGACTCGGCGCGTACATGCTGAACGATCGCGCCCTCACGAATCGACGCCTCGCCGAGGTGGAGGCGCTGTTCCCGGTCGTCAAAGAACGGGCCGACGAGAGGGCTGGCAGCCTCTCTGGCGGCCAGCAGCGCCTCGTCGAGTTCGCCCGCTCACTGATGCTTGATCCCCAATTGATATTGCTGGACGAGCCTTCGATGGGCCTCGACCCGAAGACACTTCGCATGGTCATGCAAACGGTTACGACGCTGCAATCAGGCGGCAAGACAGTGCTTCTTGTCGAACAGAACGCGCGCGCGGGCCTGGCGATCTCTGATCACGGGGTCGTGATGGAAAGCGGGCGCGTGCGCCTTGAAGGATCGCACGACGCGGTCTTGAACAATCCTGAGATCAGCCAGCTCTATCTCGGGGGCACAATTTCAGAATCTTCCACGGAGGCACGGGGGCCACACCCAGCGCAGAGGCCCTAGGTCGGCACGTATACGTCGAGCGGCCAAGCGGCTCGGCGAGACGCGTGCCTAGAGGAAACACATGGTAGAGCGAACCAAACTCTTGATCAATGGAGCATGGGTGGCGGGCGATGCGGGCACACGCGAGAAGCACAGCCAACGTGACGGTCGTGTGCTTGCGGCGGTCGGCCAAGCGAGTGAAGCGCAGATGACACAGGCGATCGCGGCGGCCCATACCGCATATCGCTCTTCGTTCCGACGATCGCCCGCCTATCAGCGATTCGAGCTGCTCAGCGCCGTCGCGAAGGGTATCGGCGATCATGCAGGTGAATTCGTTACGCTGCTCGCCGAAGAGGTCGGCAAGCCGCACGGAGCCGCACAATTGGAGGTAGCCCGCGCGCAAAGCACGTTCTTGCTCGCCGCCGAGGAAGCCAAGCGCATCTATGGTGAGATCGTGCCTCTCGACATTTTGAGGGGCTCCGAGGACAGGAGAGGGATCGCTCTGCGCCAACCGATCGGCGTCATTGCCGCCATCACGCCGTTCAATTTCCCGCTCAATCTGGTGGCACATAAAGTGGCACCGGCGCTGGCAGCGGGCAACACGGTCGTTTTGCGCCCGACGACCGAGGCGCCGCTGATCGCCATCAAGCTCGCCGAAATCATCGAGGGCGCGGGCATGCCAGCCGGCGTCCTCAACCTCGTGCCCTGCTCGACTGATGTTGCCGATATCCTGCTCACGAGCGAACAGGTGGCGATGGTCAGCTTCACCGGCTCTGGCGCGGTCGGGCGGCATATCCGTCAGCGCGCGGGGCTGAAGCGTGTCGCGCTGGAGCTCGGATCGAATTCCGCCAACATCGTGACGCCGTCCGCGGACCTGGCGGCGGCGGCGGCGGCGATCACCAGGGGCGGCTTCATGTACGCTGGGCAGTCGTGCATCTCGGCGCAGCGCATCTTCGTCCATGACGAGGTCTATGACAGCTTCCTCGACCTCCTCTCCGGGGCTGTTCGCCGTCTGAAGGTGGGCGACCCATTGGAAGATGGCGTCGATGTCGGCCCGATGATCTCACAGGATGCCGCGGAACGCGCCGAGCGGTGGATTCGAGAGGCGGTGAGCGAAGGCGCGGGGGTACTCGTGGGTGGAACCCGAGACGGCGCTTACTTGTCGCCGACGGTGCTCACGGAGGCGACGGAGCGCATGCGCGTGGTCTGCGAGGAGGTATTTGCCCCCATTGTCGCCGTCCAACGCTACACCGGTTTCCGCGACATGATCGACGAAGTCAATCGCTCGCGCCTGGGCCTCAATCACGGAATTTTCACCCACGACCTGACGGAGGCGCTGTATGCCATCGAGGAGCTCGAGGTGGGCGGCGTCATCATTAACGATGTCTCGACATATCGCGCCGATCACATGCCATACGGCGGGGTAAAGGAGAGCGGCGTCGGTCGCGAGGGCCTGCGCTATGCCATCGAAGAAATGACTGAACTCAAGTTCGCCGTGCTCTCACCCGATTTCTACCGGCTTCAGCCCTGATTCTCGTGGCGCCTTCAGTGAAGGGCCGCACGAGCAGCGGTTTGCGCGACATCGCTTGCATCAGGTTCCGATGCGCTGCCGTATATCCCCATCGATGTAGCTAGCGGTATCGTGAAACTGAAAGTCGAGCCTTCACCAGGGACTCCGCTGCTATCGACCCAAATGTGTCCACCCATCGCTTCGACAAGGATCCGCGACACATAGAGGCCGACACCCGTCCCTCGCACAGTTCCCGCGATGTCGCGCTCCAGGCGGACGAAACGGTTGAACAATTTTGGCGCGTCGTGCGCAGGCACTCCAAGACCGAAGTCGCGCACATGCATAACCACAAGGTCGCGCAGATCGTGCTCGCCAGCTTCAGGCCGTACATGCCCCTGGTGCCTCGCCGACCGTGGGCCGGTATACGGAGCAGCGGTGAGCTGGATCGGGGTTTGCGGCTCGGAATACTTCAGCGCATTTGATATGAGGTTGATGAGGACCTGACGCAGACGTAGCTCGTCTCCCCTCACCATGAGGTCGGGAGGCACATTCATTGTTACGGCGCGCGTCTGATCGATCGAGAGCGCGAGATTTGGTTCGCCTATTTCCCGTGGGTCGAACGTTTCGAGCACAGAGCGCACAAGCGTGGCCAGCGACAAAGTGGCGAGCGTTAGTCGTGGTTGCCGCGCCTCTAGCGCACTAGTGTCGAGCACATTGGTCAATAGACGCAGCACGGTGTCGCCGGAGTTGAGCGCGCGATGGAGCAGTTGGGCTCGCCGCTCCGGCTTGCCGTCTTGGCCAACCGCATCCAACAATTCCAACGTGTTATAAAGCGCCATGATCGGTGTGCGCAACTCGTGGTTGGCATCGATGATGAATTGATCCTTCAGTGCGGCGAGTTCGCGCTGCTGCTCCTCCGCCCGTTCCAATTCTCGTAGTCCTTTCGCGGCCTGCAGTGTCGCGGGTCGGAAGACAAACACACCAACGAGGACCAGCGAGAGCAAGATTGAACCAAGTAGGCCCTTGTCGAGCGCACCCTCGAACGATTCAATGGCATCCGATCGAGCACTGGAAAGCGCGGCTATCTGCTGGAGCGTATAGCTCAGTGGCTGCTCCTCTGCGAGGATCATCACGACATACGGTTGCAGTGCGGTGAGGCGCTGCTCGCTGACTACGTCCTGTGTAGCGGCATCCGTCGTCAGTAGGCCATTTGCGGCATCCAAGATCGCATTATAGTGCGGCTCCGCCACGCTCAAGAGTGGTCGCGCTTCGGCAGTCGCGTCTATAAGTGTCGACAGCCGCGCATGATCCTGAGCGATTATAGGCAGGACCTGTCGTAGCTCTTCAATGTAGATCGCCTGCGAGCCTCTGTCATTGCTGAGAAGAAGCGCAGATGCGGCCTTCGTGATCTCTTGGCTGGATGCGTTCTCGCCACTGGCAGCCTCGACCGCGTCGCTCGCTCGCTGCAGGGGCGGAATGATGAATTGCTCGCGAGTGATAGCGTATGCGAGGACGATGAGGCCAATGAGCACGAGTGCCAAGGCATAGAATGTCGTGAGTCGCCTGATGACTCGACCTGCCGCCCCGTCATTCTTTGACATCAGCTCATCCTCCTTTCTGCGGCTCTGTGAGGATGCACCTATTCTTCCGGAACGATGACCTGACGAAATCGGCTGAGGCGCTCGACATGTTCCCCGAACAACCGGGACTCCAAAGGCTTCACCAAGTAGTCATCGGCACCCGCTTGGAGAGCGGCTATCTTGTCCGTCACCGATCTGCGAGAGGTGACCACCATGAGCAGCATATGGCGGAAGTTTGGGTTCGTATGCACCAACTTGAGCAGATCGAATCCCGACATATCCGGCAGATCCAATTCGGTCACCAGCAACGTTGGGCCATGCCCCTCGAACGTCGCCACGGCTTCTCTAGCACTCCGGAAAGACTGAACGGTACAGGCCGAACGCAGCACCCCTGCAAGGCGCTGGGAACTTTCCAGATCGGGATCGACGATTGTAACGGAGACCGTCACTGGCTTGGCAAAGCGACGAGCGAGCGACTGGAGAAACGTGTGGTCGCGCTGTGTTGACATTCCCCTGCTCCCTCGTCTCACGAATCGAGCAAATTCTGGCCAGCCAGGAGCCGTTCCTCCGGTGTGAGATGAACCGCGCGGTCAATCGCCCGCACCAGATCGGCGAGTCTCACGGGCTTGATCAAGTAAGCGTCTGCTCCAGAGAGCAGCCCCGCGACCTGCTCGCGATCTTGCACGAGGGCGCTCAAAACGACAACGGGAGTCTGCGCGGTTTCCGGATCACCTCGCAATGCTCGCACGAATTGATACCCATTCAAGCCGGGCATTCGGACGTCAACTACGACGCAGTCAGGCCGTCCCGTGAAGAAGCGCTCGAGTCCAGACGCACCATCTTTGGCGGTCAAGACTTCGAATCCACCGAGGAGATCCAGGCCCTCGGAGACGGTGAGGAGCAATATAGGATCGTCGTCGATGAGAAGTACCCGCTTCAAATCAGGCCGTTCAGTCTGCATTCTGCACTCATTCCCGATGCCGCTTGCTGGATCTCTATGTATCGTTTGAGGGCGGCGCTTGTGAGGCGCTACCTGCCATCTGGGAGGAAAGCCGTATCATGTTCTTTGTAGGCGAGCAAGCGCTAGTCGCACCAGTATAACATGCCTATTCTACGGCCCTCTGTCGCGTTCAACGTCAAACCTATAACAGGCTCTTGAGGGCGTTTCCGAACGTCCAATGCCCCCTTGAGGATACGGATCACGTATGCCGCGCACAGAAAACGGCAAGAATCGTGTCACCAGTGTAGCTTCCTGGTAAGCCCCGCCAGCCACACTTCCTGTGTGGGCACGACGGGGTACCGCTTGAAGCTGTTGGGCGGGCGGTGGAGATCGCACGACACAGGGGGAGACGGACCATGGGCACAGGAGGCAAACTTGAGGGTAAGGTCGCCCTCATCACAGGAGGCGATAGTGGCATCGGACTGGCGGCGGCCAAGCGACTCGTTGCGGATGGCGCCTACGTCTTCATCACGGGGCGTCGCCAGAGTGCGCTGGACGCTGCCGTCGCGCAGATCGGCCGCGACGTCACGGCGGTTGCGGGCGACGTCTCCAAGCTCACCGACCTCGACCGCCTGTTTGCAACGGTGCGGGAGCGCAAGGGCCGCCTCGACATCCTCTTTGCCAACGCGGGGATCGCCGAAGCCGCTCCGCTGGGTGCCATCAGCGAGGAGCAGTTCGATCGCGCGTTCGACGTCAACGTCAAGGGCACGCTGTTCACCGTTCAGATGGCGCTGCCGCTACTGTCGGATGGTGCGTCGATCATCCTGACGTCGTCTATCGTCGGCTCGAAGGGATTCGCCGAGCGCAGCGTGTACAGCGCGACCAAGGCGGCATTGCGCTCATTCGCGCGTACCTGGACCACTGACCTCAAGCGCCGCAAGATCCGCGTGAACGTGGTGAGCCCAGGAACCATCGATACGCCCGGGCTGCGCGACCTCTCGCATGCGAACGCCGAGGGCTTGGACGAGCTCTATCGCGACCGGATCCCGCTCGGCCGCGTCGGTCAACCAGAGGACATCGCAAGCGCAGTGTCGTTCCTGGCCTCGGACGAGAGCAGCTACATCACCGCGATCGAGCTCTTCGTCGACGGCGGCTTGGCGCAGGTCTGAACAGAGTGCCACCAGCCTCACACCGGACACCAGCCACGGTGCTGCATCTGGACGCGCTGACGTTTGTCACCCGCTCGCTTCTCTTGGAGTGGCGGTGCAGTTGGCCCAGCAGCAGCGTCATCAGAGGCATCGGCCACTGCTCTCGTTGTCTCCTCGCGCCTGGGCTCATGGATGGAGCTGGCAGCTTCCCACATCCTGAGATGCGCCTAAGGCTTCGGGACCAGGGTGGAGTGGATGGTTTGGTACTGGATTCAGATCGTCCTGGAACACCGGCGTGTCCACACCGTCCGAGACGCCGCCTGCGGCGGAGTCGGCGTTCAGGAACGCCGGCCAGGCCGACGGCAACAGAGGTGATCCTGACACTCCGCACGGTCTAAAGACCGACGGGTTCTCGGTTCGTCGCCCCGGCCATCGCCGGGACTCCCCGAAGGCGCTGTCCGCGCCACTGTCCGCGCCATTGGCTATTCCTGGCCGCGTGCTCATCCCTGTCGAGCACGAGGCCGCAATGTGTGCAGACGTGGGTGCGCACCGAGCGTGATTTCTGCACGCGCTCACCACACCCGCTGCAATCCTGCGACGTGTATGCCGGATTGACCGCCGCCACCCGCTTCCCGGCGCATGCTGCCTTGCAAGCGAGGAGAGAGAGGGATCGGCCCCATCCGGCGTCGTGAATGCTCTTGTTGAGACCCGCGTTACGGCGGGCTCCGTCCTGGAGATACCCGCCATCTGAATCCAGCTTGGACGCGGGACGGCGGGTCAGGTTGGCGGGTTGAATGGCCTCGTGCTAGATCGTGTCGTACCGGCGAACGAGCATGAGCGCCGTCTTGTGCCGAAAGTCTCGGCGCTGGCGCTTGATGTGCTGATGCTGCTTCGCCAGCAGTGCCACCGCCTTCGTGCGACGCGCACCGCCTTTCTCGCGCCCGGATACCCGACGGTGGGCCTTGGCAAGCTGTCGTTCCGCCTTGCGATACCTTGCGATAGTGGCGCGGGTTGCCGACGATCTCGCCCTGCGCCGTCATCCTGCGCCGTCATCAGGAACACCTGCAACCCCACGTCAATGCCGGTCTCGCATCCCGTCTCAGGAAGCGGCCGGGTGGGCACATCCGCACGGGAGAAGGAGCCGTACCAGCCATCGGCCTCGTGACGAATAGTAACCGTCTTGGGTATACCTCCCAATTGGCGCGACCAGCGGACGGCGATGCGGCCAAGCTTCGACAGGACGAGGGAGCCGTTAGCGAGGCGAGCGCCGTTGCCATACTCCTTATAGGTGAAGGAGTGGTAGCGGGTGCGCCCCTGGAAGCGCGGGAAGCCTGGCGCTTGCCCCGCCTGCACCCGTCGGAAGAACGCTTGATAGGCCTTGTCCAGCCGCGCCAGCACGTCTTGCAGCACGTCTTGCAGCACGTGGCGGTGGATGGCGGCATACGCCGGGAACTCGGCGCGGATCGCCTGCACCTCCGCTTCCTGCTGAGAGCGCGTGACGGAGACGTGGCAGCGCTCCCAGGCGGTGAGGCGCTGTTCAAGCGCGGTGTTGTAGAGCGCGCGGCAACGCCACAGGGTCTCAGCAAGCTCACGCTCCTGAGCGGGCGTCGGCCGCAGCTTCTCCTGGTAGGTTTTGCGCACACCCGGCACACCCGGCACACCCGGCACGCTCATGACTGCTTGTCCCGCTTCCGCTTGGCGAGATATTCCCGCAACGCCCGTACGATCTCTCCGTTGAGGGAGCGGTCGTTCTCGTGTGCGGACTGCTTCATACCCTCAGCCACATCGGCGGGTAGGCGCAGGGTGATTCGAGTGTCTTCCTGGCGGGTATCCATGACACTGGTATAGCATGCATTTAGTGTCAGGGCAAGTGAGGGGACTTCCGGCGAAAGCCGCAGACGCCTCACCGCACACCCTCAAGGGATGACGGCTTGCGGCGGGCTAAAGCCCAAATCATGTCAGCCAGCCAGCAGCCCAAGCAGACGTACGGCGTTCTCCGAGTAGACTGCGTGCAGGTCCTCACGGGAAAGACCGGCCGCCTCGACGTCCGCTATCGTCGCCTCGACGGCATTCGCGGGCCCGAGCGGCATGTCGGTACCGAACAGCACATTGCGCGGACCGAAGAAGTCGAGGACACAGCGGACCGCATGCGGCGCGCCGAACAGCGCCGTGTCGACATGGAACCGCCGGAAGTAGTCCAGCGGCGGCAGCTTCAGCGTATCCTTGACCTGCCGATAGCCGGGACCCATCGCGAGTCGGGCCGAGAAGTGCGGCACCATGCCGCCGCCGTGGTGCGCGATCACGAGCTGGCGCGGGTGCCGCTCCATATGCCCGGAGTAGACGAGGCGTGACAGCGCGGCGGCGGTCTCGTAAGGCCAGCCGATCGACCACCACAGGCCATAGTCGGACGCATTCTCGGCCGGATAGTCGGCCCACGCCGCGCTCCGCGTCGGGTGCAACCACACCGCGCGCCCTGCCTCTTCGAGCCTGGTGAACAGCGGCTCGAAGCGCCAATCGTCAAGCGCCACGCCCAGGACATTGGTGTACATCTGTGCGCCGAGCGCGCCGAGCTGCGTCAGGGCCCGGTCGAGCTCGCGCGCGGCCTCGTCGACACCGTTCATCGGCAGCGCGGCCGCGAATCCGACGAAGCGGTCCGGGAACCGCCGTACCAGGTCCGCCATCTCGTCATTGGCGATGCGGGCGAACTCCGCCGCGACTCCCGGCGGCCCGACCTCTTCGAGCGGCGGCACGGCGAGCACCAGGACCTGGGCGTACTCGCCGTACGGCTCGACCTTCCGCCACCGCGCGTCTAGGTCGGTCAGCACGGGATCGAAGGAGAAGACACCCTCGCGATAGTAGGCGAGCCGGCTCGGGGCGATGGTCTTCTCGAGCTGCCGCTCCAGCCGCTCGAGATATGCGCGCGGCAGGATGTGCGCGAACGCATCGATCTTCCGCATGGGCGATTCCTCCGCATGGGTGCGCCCCAAGCTGGACGCACATCGCCTGGTCGCGGGTAGCGAGCGCGGCGGCGATGTACTGTTGCCTCCAGCTCCGCCGCTCTAACTCCCAGGTGTGCAGCCGCTGCCCTTCGGGCGAGAAGGGCTCGGGCGCCTCGGCGCTCCTGGCGCCAACATACCATCTCTCGGTCCCTCGACGCAAAGGCCAGGACGCCTGATGTCCGCCGGGACCGGCGCGCGACCGCCTCCAGCTGGCCCACGGACGCTGGAAGCCCCGCGACATCTTCGTCAGCCGGGTTGGACGGCTATACTTGAGTTAATCGCATGGATTCCCACGCTGCGCGGACTTCCTGCATGGAGAGGGCGGGGCGCCGCCGACGGAGCCTCGGCTGGCAGTTGGCGCGGACGTCGGCGACTCGTCGAGCGCGTTCGCACCGAGTACGGCTCACGCTTCGGCGCTGGCGGGCGCGCGGTCGCTGGAAGCGCTGCGACGATCACCGGCGGTACCACCATGAGGACGATATAGTCTGACTCGGCTAGACGCTCAGCCCCCGGGAGAGGAGATCCGCATAGCCTGTGGCGACTTCCGCCGCGGACTTTGGTCCTTCCGGATGGAACCAGCGCGCCATCCAGTTCAGCATCGAGAGGACGGCCCTGCCCGTATCCGCGGGGTCCACCGCGCGAAATTGCTCGCGCCGTATACCCTCGACGATGATGTCACGCAGCAGGTGCTCGTAGCGCTCACGCAGGTCTGCGGCTTCCTGGCGCGACGCGGACTCCGACATGCCGCTGAACGTTACGAGCATGCAGCAGAATGCCCAATAATTGCGCTCGAAGAAGGTAGCGTGTGCCATCATGAATGCACGCACCTGCTCGCGCGGGTTCGCGGCTCGTGGTGGTCGCCAAACGCTTCTGAACCGGCTGCTCATGGTGTAGTACACGTCCTGCTTCGACTTGAAATAGTGGTAGATGCCGCCTTTGAGATGCCGTCTTCGGCGAGGTCATTCAGGCTCGACGCGTCTAGCCGCTGCGCGCGAGAGGATAGAAGCCTCGTGCTGATCCGCCGCGCTGGTCCCTTTAGCAATGATGTAGCTGACGCGCATCGCGGTGCCTGCTGCGCGCCTCGCCCGCGCTGCGATCTCACGGGTCGCGCTGCTCAGGGTCGCGGTTCACGCAGTGCACCAGCAGAGTGTGGCGCATCGCCCTGCCCTTCGAATCCCCAGGCGGGGGAGTCGTCGTCCCATGGCATCTCACCCTTCACGCCCAAGTTGGCAATCTGGCGGGCTGGCGTCGTGGGCTTGACTCCCTTGTGCATGTCGTTTACTATTACGCTACCGGTTAGCCGGAAAGTAACTCACCTCACCAGTGTACACCCGCCCGTCAGCGGCTCGCTAGCGGTTTCTTCGCGTCTCTCACGCCCACTCCGCGGCGTCCTTGGCTGTTCCAACAAGCGCGTATCGTCTATCAGCCCGACTGCTCGCATTGATTTCCGCGTTCCACCGATTCGCACATCGGCGTGCGAGGAGGAGCCGGCATGCTCACCGTCCGGGATATCGAAGTCTGCTATCAAGGGGCCGTGATCGCCGTTCAAGGCGCCTCGCTTGAGGTGCCCGATCGCGGAGTGGTGGCGCTGCTCGGCGCGAACGGCGCCGGGAAGACGACGATCCTGCGGGCAATCGGCGGCATGCTGCGCTTCCACGGCGGGCGCATCACGCGCGGCACCGTTGAGTTCGACAGTATGCGCATCGACACGCTCGACGCCACCCGGATCGTCCGCCTCGGCATCGCGCACGACCCTCCACCCACGCATGCGTGCCCTGAGCCTAGCCGTCATCTTGAGCATGTCCTTCATCGCGGCCTGCGGTGGCGGCAGCGGCGCATCAAGGGCGGTCCCGGCGTGGACCTTTCCAAGAAGACCATTGATCTCGGAAGACCATTGATCTCGGAAGACCATTGATCTCGGCATCCTCACCCCGCTCTCCGGCCCGGTCGCCGCGCCAATCGGCATCCCCCTGACCAATGGCATCGAGACGTACTTCAAGGCCGCGAACGCGAACGGCGGCATTGACGGCTTCCAGATCAATCTGGTGGAGAAGGACACGCAGTACAGCCCGCAGATCGCGGTGCAGATGTACAACCAGATCCACAATCAGGTGGCGATGATCGGCGAGAGCCTCGGCACGGCGCCGACCCAGGCGCTTGTCAGCCTATCGAACAACGATCACATGCTGGTCTCCGCCGCCACGCTGGATTCAGACCTCGCGCGGCAACAGTACATGGTGCTCATCGGCACGCCGTACCGCTTGCAGGTCGAGAACGGCATCGACTATGTGGTCAATAAGCTCGGCGTGACGAACGCCAAGATCGGGATCATCTCGCAGGACGACTCCTATGGGCAGGACGGCCTGACCGGCTATCAAGAGGCCCAGGCGTGCTACCACTTCCAGGATGTCGGGCGGGCGACGTACGAGCTAACCGATACGGCATTCACCACGCAGGCCGCCGCGATGAAGCAAGCAGGTGCGCAGTTCGTCGCCCTCACTACCACGCCGACCTACGCGGCGGGCATCATCGGCGCGGCGGCGGCGCTGAACTACTTCCCGAAGTGGATCCTCAATAGCCCGGCCTGGGCGAACGCGCTGCTCGGAGTCTCGGCCCAGTTCACCGGCCTGTTGGAGCAGACCGTTCTGGTCGTCGCCCAGGGCGCGACCTGGGGTGATACGAGTGTCCCCGGCATGGCGCAGATGCTGAAGGACCTCCAGCAATACGCTCCTGGCCAACAACCGGACGGCTATTTCGAGTTCGGGTACGCTGAGGCGATGGTCACCGGTGCCATCTTGAAGAAAGCGATTGAGTCGGGCGACGTCTCTCGCGCTGGTCTGCTGAACGCCTTCAATTCGTTGGGCATGGTGGATCTTGGCGGACTCTACGGCGCCGGTGCGCTCTACGGCTCGTCCCCGAACCAGCGCGTGCCGACCCGCGACAGCAACGTCTATGGGATCGATACGTCGATCCCGAACAATTTGAAGGACCTCAGCGGCGACTTCACGGGTTCCTGCGCGACCAAGTCGCAGTTCTAGCGGTCTTCGCTCGTCTTGGGCATGGGCCGAGTGGGGCGTGTCAACTGCGCTTCCACTCGGCCCCCTGGCGTCGTCCGGCGCGTATGCATGCCGTAGGAAGGCAATTGCGTATGGGACGGCTGGTAGATGCTGGACCAGCTTCTCGCGCGATGAAGGGATAGGCCGATGCAGGTGCAGACACCTTCGTTCGTGGCCGTTAGGGGCCGGAGACTGGCGTATGACGAAGTGACCCCAGAGCACCCGGTAGGCACCATCGTCCTGCTGACAGGGCTCGCCTCGAAGCGGCTCGGCTGGGCGGATCAACTCGCGGTCTTCGGGGAGACGTATCGCACGCTCGCCTTGGACTACCGCGACACCGGCGACAGCGATGAGGCGAGCGCGGGCTACACCGTCGCGGACCTCGCCGATGACGTGGCCGACCTCCTTGGGGCGCTCGGCATCGGGCGGGCGAACATCGTCGGCATCTCGCTGGGCGGCTTCGTCGCGATTGAGGTTGCGCTGCGCCATCCTGAGCGTATCGGGAAGCTTGTGCTCACCTCCACCTCTGCGGTCGGCGTCACGCATGTCTCCGCGAAGCCGGAGATACTGGCGATCCTCGCGCCGCAGGCCGAGACAGAGATTGGCGAGCGGGCAATCGCCAACTACTCAAAGATCATGTCCCCGGCCTATGTGCAGGCCCATCCCGAAGCTCTCGAACAGGTCGCGGCGACGGCGCGCTACCGCCCGATGAGCGCGGCGGCGTACGGACGACAGCTTCAGGCAGTCTTAGGGCACGATGCCTCGACTCGCGTGGCGGGCATCACCGCGCCGACGCTGATCATCCACGGCGACTTCGATCCGCTGGTGCCGGTGGAGAATGGGCGCTACTTGGCGCGCACGATCCCCGGCGCTCGGTATATCGAATACCCCGGCATCGGCCACATACCGATAAAGGAGTGCGCCGACACGTACAATCACGATGTCTTGGCTTTTCTTGCCGACCCCGCCTCTACCGATGAGCAGGGCCATTAGTTTGCACCTTCGGGCACGACACGTGGGCGTCCGAGCGACTACTACACGGATGGAACCGGAAGCCCGGTGAAGGGCTGCCCGACCACCATCTGCAACTGCGCGTCGGTCAGCAGGGCACGGCCGGACGATCCCCCCGCGGCGAAGGCCGTCGGAGTTGACGTGAGCTCAGTCGTGCGACTGAAGTTGCTCGCGTAGCCAGTCAGGCAAGTCCTCGTCGGGTACGGCTGGGTAGCGCTCGTCTCCACGAGGGGGCAGCGCCCCCAGATCGGGGTAGGAGGACGGTTGCGCCTGCGGGGAGAGCGCACCTCGATTCGAAGCGACTGGCCCGGAGAAGTTCACTCCTCTGGGATCGATGTGATCTGGTTGCCCGACGCCCTGATATGGCTGGCTCGGGCCGCTGTTGAAGGGCTGACTGGCGGCGCCGGTGTAGGGTCGCCTCGTGGCGTCCGCAACGGGCTTGCTCGTCGCGCTCGTATACGGTTGGTTTGCGACGGCGCTATGCGATCGATTTGCGGCTAAATAAGAGCTGCCCGGCATCGCAGCATCGGGCATGGTTGACGTTGCGGCGGGCATGACTTGCTCTCGCGCCCGCACGTGACGATCACGCTCACCGGACGCGGCGATCTCTGCGGGGTTGGCCGAGGGAAGGACAACGTGGAATGTCGATCCCTCGCCGGGAATGCCCGTGCTTTCCACCCAGATCTGCCCGCCCATCGCCTCCGTCAGCGTGCGACATAAATAGAGGCCGAGGCCACTCCCAACCACGTTGGACGCCAGGTCGCGGGGGAGGCGCACGAAGCGATTGAAGAGCAGCGGCGCCTCATCGGGCGGAATGCCGAAACCATGGTCGCGCACGATAAGTTCGACCATTGGCTTGCTGTCGCCGCGTCGTCGCCCTTTCTTGTCCGCGGGGAGCACCGATCCAATCACCTCGATCTCAGTGCCGGGCGGTGAGTATTTCACCGCGTTGGTCAGCAAGTTGGTCAGGATCTGCTGTAAGCGCACCGACTCGCCCCAGATCGTCAATTCCTGCGGCATCTCGACGTGGAGCGAGCGCTGCGCTTTCTGGGTCTCGTAAGGATTGACCAGCGCGACAGATTTCGCAAGCACGGCACGCACCGACACCGCCTCGCGCGCGAAATCGCTCGTTTCCTGATCCAGCCGCCGCACCTCGAGGATGCTTTGCACCAGGTCGACGAGGGCGTCACTGGTGCGCCCTACCTCTTCGATAACCGTTCCACGCTCGGGCGCGGCGAGCTGCGCGTGGCGCTCGCGCAGCAACTCTATGTATGTCTGCATCGTCATCAGCGGCGTGCGCAGCTCATGGTTGACACTGCTGATGAACTGGTTCTTCAGGTCGTCGAGTTGTTCCGCGCGCCGGTATGAGATCTGCGCGTCTACGAGATCGCGCCCGAGTAGCACTTGCCGCCCGATGACAAGCAGGACCACCATGACGATGAGTGCCTCTAGCGCTAGGTACGAGCTATCGCCGGTGTTGTGCGGCAGGCTGAAAAAAAGCAGCGCCAGCAATACGAGCACGGATAAGTATGGTAGGAGGACGCGGCGCAACGAGACGCCGAGGGCGCTACCCTCGCCTTCCGGCGCCAGCCTCTCGATCCAATCCCAAATGCGTGGCGTGGCGTCGCCATATATCAAAAGGTGAAGGGGAGCGAGGCTCATGAGCAACTCGCCGACGGCCCAGAAAGGATCGATGTTGATCGCGCCTACGACATAGTCATTGGCGAAGCTGGCGCGATCGAAGCCAACGTCTGCGAACACGAACGAGACCAACCCCAGCACCAACCAGAACACGACGGGGCGATAGTTCTTCTGCACGCCACGAGCTAGCAGGAGGATCAGTGCCAGGACGAGAACACTGTCGCCAGTGGGGTAGGCGACGAGCACCGCGAGCTCGAACGGCGGTGTGCCCCCCTGGAAGTATGGGCTGATGAGGTAAATCAGTGCGAAGCCGAAGAGCGCGCTGGTGGTGATGCCGGCGTCCAACACTACGCGAGCGCGTGAGCTACCCGACAACGACGCCGACGGCAGCAAGAGCAATCCGGCAATCATCAATGGATAGAAGGGCAGGTAGAGCGCGTCTGCGATGGTTGGCGTCGGCGTGGCCTGCCCCGCAAACGTCACGATCGATTCATAGCCAAAGACCGCTTCCGCGGCGGCGTACGTGGTGAAACCGAGCGCAAAACAGCGCCAGGCCCATCGCGTGCGTCCGGGCGGTGCGTTGAAGCTCGCGGCAATGCAGAGGCTGAGCGCGACGAGTAGGCTGGCGATTTGCCCGCCTTCACTGACGAGCTGCCGATGGGTGATCGGGTCCATGGGCGATGTCGCGAGTAGGTAGAGGTAGACAGAGAGCCCGATCAGCAATGCCGAGGGAATTGCCCAATACGGCCAACCACGGAGCCGCGCGAGGGGCGTGCGAGAGGGCGCCATTTGTGGACCTGCCGAGGTCTTGGCTCTGGGCAACCCGGTAGCAATCGACATGCTGCGCCTCCACTGACTGCAACAGAACTGTCCAAGGTCGTGATCGTCCGTCCCGAAAGCGTGGGAATGTTCGTACTGACACACCACCGGGGCTAAAGCCCGGCGGGTTCTCGGTTCATCGCCCCAGCCAACGCCGGGACTCCCCGAAGGCTCTGTCCGAGCCATTGGATGTTCCTGGCCGCGTTCTCGTCGCGGTCCAAGACGAGGCCGCAGTGCGGACAGACATGGGTACGCACCGAGAGGCTTTTCTGGATGCGTGTCCCACAGCCTGAACAGTCCTGCGACGTGAACGCCGGGTTCACCGCTTCCACTCGCTTCCCGGCGCATGCTGCCTTGAAAGCGAGGATCGACAGGAATTGGCCCCAGCCGGCGTCGTGAATGCTCTTGTTGAGGCCGGCCTTACGGCTGGCCCCATTGCGTCCGTAGCCCCCGCCGTCGTCCAGCACCGCAGCCGGACGGCGGCTCAGGTTGGCGGCTTGGATCGCCTCCACGTAGATCGTGTCGTACCGCTGCACGAGGGCGAGCGCCGTCTTGTGGTGGAAGTCGCTGCGCTGCCGGCGCACGTGCTGGTGTTTCTTGGCGCACTGGGCTGCCGCCTGCTGACGGCGGTGGCTCCCTTTCTTGCGGCGGGACACGCGCTTCTGCGCGGTCTTGAGCTCGCGCTCGGCCTTGCGGTAGTGGCGCGGGTTCTCGACGATCTGCCCGTCCGCCGTGCTGAGGAACACCTTCAGCCCCACATCGATGCCCGTCTCACGTCCGCTGAGCGGCAGGGGTTGGGTGGGCACGTCCGCACAGGAGCAGCAGACGTACCACCCATCGGCCTCTTTGGAGATGGTGACGGTCTTGAGCGTGCCCTCGATCGGGCGACTCCAGCGCACCGGGATGCGCCCGATCTTCGACAACACCAAATACCCATTATCCAACCGGGCGCCGTTGCCATGCTCCTTGTAGGTGAACGAGTGCCAGCGAGTGCGCCCCTGGAAGCGGGGGAACCCCGCCTTCTCGCCCGCCTGCACGCGGCGAAAGAACGCCTGATAGGCTTTGTCCAGCCGCGCCAGCACGTCTTGCAGCACGTGGCTGTGGAGGCCGGCGTACTCCGGAAACGCCTCGCGGATATCCTTCAGCTCGGCTTCCTGCTGGTAGCGCGTGACCGAGACGTGGCAGCGTTGCCAGGCGGCGATGCGCTGCTCCAGCGCCGTGTTGTAGAGCACGCGACAGCGCCAGAGCACCTCGTCTAACGCCCGCTCCTGGGCAGGCGTCGGGCGCAGTTTCTCTTTGTAGGTCTTGCGCACCGTTGGCTGATTCATATAGTTCTATTCTGTCTGATTGGCACGGAACCGGCAAGGGCCGAGGCCGAGAGCGCCTTCCCACCGCAGTTGAAACGGCGTGGCGTGCGGCGGGCTAAAGCCGTTCTATACCGAAGCGGGCCGATGCCGATGGAGTTGCCCCCTTCGGCCTACTCATCTGGGGGCGCCTTATCGACCAGATCGCGCATGCGTTGCTCGCGCTGTTGCGCGGTCGTGGCGATGGCATGGCGGATGGCTGCCGCAAGGTCCTGTGGCTTTACGGGTTTGACGAGATAGGCATCAGCACCCGCCGCGAAGCCCGCAAATTGGTCGCGGTCCTGAGCGAGCGCGGTTAAGATGACCATCGGCGTGTCCCACGTCTCCGGATCGCCACGCAACGCCCTCACCAACTGATAGCCGTCGACTCCGGGCATACGAATGTCTATCACCATGCAATCCGGGCGTACGGAATAGAATTGTTCTAGCCCCTCTCCACCATCGGTTGCGGTCGCGACATTGAAGTTCCCGAGTGCTGACAGGGTGATTGTCAGCGCTTTCAATAGATCAGGATTGTCATCGACGAGCAATATCGTATAGCGAGTATCCGGACCTTGTGCCATCGTCCTCTCCGACTACTTTACGTCAGCAACATTCGAAAGGAGCAGCCGGAAATGTCAAGAAGACATGCCGCGCTGACGGGGTGAGGTAGAGCCAACAATGTGCCCCTGTCGCACGTTCGCAACGCCACGCGGCACGCACCGCCTCGTTGGGAATATCGCTAGCGTGTCCGTCCGGACGCGCATCACTGCGTCTCGCGGCTGCCGCCTGCCCGTAGTACCTGATTTGCCCCCGGTTGTCAAGCCCCCTCGTTGCCCTTGCGGCGTCCTGCGCCCTGTTGCATCGTTGCGAAGTTAGCTGCAACGTGACGGCGCCGATCGTGACTGGAATGGTTGCCCAAGTTTACCCGGCGGCGTATGGTGCATCGTGAGGAAGCGATGGCTTTGCGCTGTTCACCCGAACGGTGACGATCGCGAAGCCCCGCACGGCACGTACACGTGTTGCGCTCGTTCGATCGAAATGAGGAAGTGCATGCTCGATCCCTCCGATGGGCGACAGCGAGCGGGCGTACGCCGCCATTTTGGCGCGCCGTTCGCCGCGCCAATGTCATCCAGGTCATCCCTAGAGCCGAGCTCTGAAGAGATTCGAGCCCAGGGCGATGCGGTGTTGCAATTCGTCGCCGACTTCCTCGCTTCTCGCTCGGGGGCTCCCGCACAGCAGTTCGACGACGCGCAGGCGCTGACAGCGCGACTCAGCGTCGCCCCGCCAGAAGTCGGGCGCCCGTTCGATGTGCTGCTCGATGTACTCGAATCGGCGATGGGTCTCGCGGCGGACACCACCGGTCCCGGTTACATGGCCTACATCCCGGGTGGTGGCCTCTACGCTTCGGCGCTTGCAGACTTTCTGGCCTGCGTCACCAACCGTTACGTAGGAGTGGCAAGCTTGGCGCCGGCGCTCGTCCAGATTGAGGCCAGTGTACTGCGATGGCTTGCAGATCTCTTCGACTATCCGTCCACGGCCCGCGGCATTCTCACCTCTGGAGGGTCGCTAGCACATTTCAGTGCGCTCGTGGTCGCGCGCGAGGCACGCCTCGGTGAAAATTTCGCTGACGCGACGGTCTACGCCTCGCAAGAGACGCATCACAGCGTTGCGAAGGCAGCGCGGTTGGCCGGTTTCCCGGCGGCGGCAATTCGCACCATACCGTGCACGCCCGCCCTGGTGGTCGACGTTGACGCGCTGACCGCACGGATTCACGCTGACCGCGCCGCGGGCCTGCGTCCATTTGCGTTGGTCGCCTCCGCCGGCACCACCAACACCGGCGCAATCGATCCGCTGCCCGCGCTGGCCGAGCTGGCCGCGCGCGAGGGGCTCTGGCTACACGCCGACGCTGCGTACGGTGGATTCTTCCGCCTGACCGAGCGGGGGCACGAACGTCTCGACGGCCTTGAGCGGGCCGATTCGATCGTCGTGGATCCGCACAAGGGGCTCTTCCTGCCATATGGCACGGGAGCGCTGCTGGTGCGCGATGGCGCGCTTTTGCGCTCAGCACACACGCACGAGAGCGCGGCCTACCTGCAAGACCTCGATGATGATCCCGCGGCCCTCCCCAACTTCAGCGAATACTCGCCCGAGTTGACGAGAGATTTTCGCGGATTGCGCCTCTGGCTCCCCCTGCACCTGCATGGTGTCGGGTCCTTTCGCGCGGCCTTGGATGAGAAGCTCGATCTGGCGCGGCTGGCATACGAGAACCTGCGAGCCATGCCAGAGCTCGAAGTACCGTGGGAGCCGCAACTCTCGATCGTCACCTTCCGACCGCGGCGGGGGGGCGACGACGCGGCACGCCAGCTCCTCGGGCGGCTCAACGCCTCGCAGCGCATTTTCATCTCCAGCACGAATGTGGGTGGTCGGTTCCTGCTCCGCTTCGCCATACTCAGCTTCCGCACGCACCGCGAGCGTGTCGACGAGGCGCTCGCCCTCGTGCGCGATTGCTTGCGGGATTGACACTCCCCAGGCGTAAACGCCGGGGATGCTCAGGCTACGTATGTGGTACCCCATGGGGTACCCCACTGCGTTAGCGCCTGACGGGCCTGCCCGGCCCGATGGTACGGGGTGGCGTCCGAAGAGGCCACGTTGCTCGGCCGGACAGGGCACTCGTCTACCGAACGGGTAGAGCAACGGCAATTGGACCGGACTGGCTTTCATCCCCCTGCCTCGAGGCAGGGGGATGAAAGCCAGGATTTTGCTAGGGGGTGGGAAGGCGCGATCGGCCCTCACCGCGGGAAATCCTCCGCGGGCGAGCTCCCCGCGGCCGTCGCTCGCGACCGCGTCACGCGCCGACCTTTTGCAGCACCACGCAGTGATTCATGTAAATGGAAATCCGGCGATTGTAATAGCGCATCACGAACGGCACACCGTCGATCTCGCGCACGCGCGTCCACGAGCTCTCCGCAAAGAGCGTCGTCATGTCCTCGACCCAATGATCGCGCTCGGTATACTGTTCCTCCCAGTGGTAGGGATCGGTGATCACAAGGTGCCCACCGGGACGCAGGACGCGCCCCAACTCTGCCACCATTTGCCGGGGCTGGGCGACGCGATCGAGCACGTTGAGGCAGGTCACGAGGTTGAATGCGCCCGCTCGAAATGGCAGGCAATTGACATCACCCACGACGAAGTCGAGGTTTCTTGGCGGCGCCCACGGCAGCTCGATCAGCGCCTCAACGTGGCCACGGCCGACTCCGTTGAGGGCGATGGAGATGGGCCCGTGGTCGCCGAGAACCCGCGCAGCAGCCTCGACCATCGAGGGGCTACGATCAAGCCCGATCACGTGCTTCGCGCCGAGCCGCGCCAATTCAGCGGTCATGCGGCCTAGTCCGCATCCCACATCGAGTATCGTTGTGCGAGCATTGACGAACGGGATACAGAGTTCCAACATGCATTGATAGAAGGTTTCGGTCAGCGCCTGCTCGTCCAAAAACGGCGCCACGTTCCACTGGAACGAGCGCAGCCGTTCTTGCTCTCGTTCGCCGCGCCGCAGGCGCAATGCCCCGGCCGACTCGATCGGGTCCTGCCCATCTGCCCGCTTGGCGAGATGGGCAAGGGGGAAAGTGAGTCGCGCCTTAAGTTGCGGCGTCACGGCGATGAATGGGCCGTAATGGGCCTCGTAGTACGTGCGAACGATCTGTGGATCGCGGTAGTGGTTGTCGCCCGACGACTCCGGGAGGATATGCGGTATCCGCTCGACAACGAAATACGTCTCCCCGCAGCGAAGACATACCATGTGCTCGCCGTCGTCGCAGAGCAATAACCTGCCGCCACATCTCGGAGGATCGCCCTTCGCCGCAGAATGACCGTGCGCTCGCGGAGTTACTCCCGGCGCAACACACCGCGCGAACTTGAGTGTCTCAGGCTTCATGGGCGGAGCGCCTCAACATGTACTGGCGCAATCGAAAGCACGCAATTGCCACTCTTCGGAATTCCTCTAACTGCAGCGGTCGTGCATAGCATGTCCGTATACGGTGGGGCCGACGCTTCGTTTCGCGGCGGTTCCTAATCGCACCGCCGCAACGGACGGCCCACATGCGCCTCTACGTTGGCGACCTCGATCGAGCGGGTTTGTCACTCGTGCTAGCGACCATCCGCTCACACTGACCCAATTATAGCCTGGCTGTCCACAGCAACCCGTTAGCGTTGCGCGCCGCTCCCCGCCAACCGGAACGTCGGCCCAAAGCCTGTTGTGAACTGCAGTGGGAGGGTATAGTAGCCTTCAGTTAAGTCTGCTCATCTACACGCACGAAAACCATATCCCAGCGATGTGCGCGACGACGAATGGGCGTTCGTCGCGCCGTATGTGACCTTGATGAAGCCCGAGGCACCGCAGCACACGCATGCGCTGCGCGAGGTGCTCGACGCCTGCCGCTGGCTGGCGCGCACGGGGGCGCCTCGGCGCTACCTGTCTACCGTTTATCAGCAGGCGCGGCACTGGCTGGAAGCCGAGTGTTTCGAGGCGCTCGTGCACGAACTGCGAATGCTCCTTCCCGCGCTGCTCGGCCCGATCGCTCCAGTCGCCTCGACGCTGGCGCCCTAACCCAAATCCTATGTGCCTGACAATGGGGGCTGGCACAGAACTTGAGGCACAGAAATTTTGTCTGGACAAAGGCGGCGAAGCGCTGCCAAAGCACGTGGAGCCCGATAGCTCTGCGCGACGCTACCGAGTACAAGGGAGTACGAAGATGGCAGAGCAGAAAGAAAAACGTGGGCAGGCGGGCGGCGAGGCCGTGAGCCGGGACCGCGAGCACATGGCCGAGATCGGGCGCAAAGGCGGCGAAGAGGTCAGCAAGGACCGTAAGCACATGTCCGAGATCGGCAAGAAGGGCGGCGAAGAGGTCAGCAAAGACCGCGAGCACATGTCCGAAATCGGACGTGAGGGAGGGCAACACTAGGCATTCGCGGCATTCCCGGCAACGGGATCGCAGAGAGTATCGTGCCCGCCAGGCAATTGACCTGGCGGGCACGACTGGTCCCGCGGCACCCCAGGTCGAACAGTGGCCGGCGCGCCACCCGCGCCCACCGCCGCGATGAAACGTACAGCCAAATTCTGCCTCGCCACGGGAAAATAGGTCGCTACCCGCGTCGATTGTGACACTTGCGCCGGAGGGTGTATCCTAAGCATGGGTCGAAGCGGGATCGATCCCGTCGCCCCGATCGCGCGCGGCGACTTGACGACGAGGGAGGCAGCCGGTGCCGCGCAGATACTACGCCCTCTGGCTGGTCGCCATGGCCGGCACGGAGATTGGCTCCACGCTGGACGTCTCGTGGCATTTCGGGCACGTCTTCGACGAGATCTCCCCCTCGCACCTCACCTCGTTCGCCGGCGTCTGCTTGATGGTCGCGCTTTTCTACTGGGCGCTCGTCCGCGAGCGTGCGCGGGTGGTCGGGCTCGAGCGCACCGCCCTACTCGTCGGCGCCGTCGCCCTCGCGATCGGCATCGCCGACATGCCGTTCGACTTCCTCTGGCACATCACCTTCGGCATCGACATCACCACCTGGTCACCGACCCATCTCATGCTCAACTTCCCGTCGGACGTCTACAACGTCTGCGTCATCACCGCCCTGCTCGCCTCGCCCGCCGCGCGTGGCCTCGGCGCCTGGGTGATCGTCTTCGCGATCAGCTTCCGCAACATCCTGACGACCCATTTCGCCTTGAATCAGCAGGAGTACGGCTCGGTAGCCCTGGCGTCGCTCCAGCACACCGGGAAGCTCCCCTGGTACGTCGATCCCCAGCTCCTGAAACTCGCCGGCGGGGGAGCCGCCCAGCTCGTCATCGGCGGCGTCCCCGACTGGCTCTACCTGATCTATTTTGCCTTCGCGCTCGCCTACGCGCTGACCTTCGGCGCGCTCGTGCTGGGGCGGCGCGATGCCAGCGATCCGCGCCCTGACGTCTGGCCGCTCCCCTTCGGCGCCGCGACCGCGCTCGCCCTCACCTTCTTCGTATGGCGTTTCGCGTTCCGCACGCTTTTCGTCGCCGTCCACCAGGCCTATCCCGTCGTGGCCTGGTACGTCGTGCCGATGGGCATCGTGATCGATCTCTCGCTGCTCTTCGGCCCGCGCGTCGCCGGCGCGATGCTCGCCGAGCGCGCGCCAGCGCTCCTCCCGCGCGCCGGGGTGATCGCCGCCGCGCTCTCCGGCCTCGTCGCCGCGCTTGCCCTCTACGGCGGCATCGCGCTCATGAACGCGACACACCAGGTCGTGCCGGCGACGCCTGCCGGCGCCCTCCCCTTCGCCTGCCTGACCGGAGCCGCCGGCGCCGCGCTCGGCCACACCGTCGCCATTCGCGTGCGCGAGAGCGTGCGCCTCAGCGCGGCCACCGCGACGGAATCCACACCTCGCGAGCTCGCCCCGGCCGGATCGAAACACCGTGGAGCGGCGCTCGGGCAGCATCCGGCGTAAGCCTCGCCAGCGTCCACATCGTCGCGCGAAGTACGCGGCGTCTCGCATGCCCGAGACGCCGCCGCCACGTACAAAAACCCGCTGGCGTGCAGCTCCCGCGACGCTACACCGCCGTGCGCCCACCGTCCGCCGCGAAGATGGCCCCCGTTACGTAGCTGGCGCGAGGCGACGCGAGGAAAGCGACCACCTCTGCGATCTCGTCCGGCCCCGCCGCGCGCCTGAGCAGTGTCGTAGCTGCGAGCGCGTCGACCCGCTCGCGCCTCACCTCATCGAGCAACACCGGACCCGGCGAGACCGTATTCACACGCACGCCGCTGCCGCCGAACTCCGCCGCCCAGGCGCGGGTCAGCGAGGCGATTGCGGCCTTCGTCGCCCCATACGCCGCGCCGCCCGCCAGCCCGATCTGCCCCGCCATGCTGCCGACGTTGACGATGCTGCCGCGGCCTCGCGCCGCCATCCCCGGCGCGAACGCCGCGACGAGGAAGAACGGCGCGCGGACGTTGCTGGCGAAGAGCGTATCGAAGTCGCCTACCGCAAAGCTCGCCGTCGCGCCGAAGATCGAGAATCCAGCGTTGTTGATCAGCACGTCGATCTCGCCCACCTCGTCCGCCAGCCGTCGCGGCTCGTCCGGCTCGCTCAGGTCCGCGGCGACGAAGCGCGCCCGGCCTCCTCCCGCGACGATCGTCTCGACCACCGCGGCGCCCCGCCCGGCGTCGCGACCGTGGACCATCACCTCCGCGCCGTCGCTGGCCAGCCGCAGCGCGATCGCGCGCCCGATGCCAGAGGTCGCGCCGGTCACCAGCGCCGTCTGGCCTTGCAGGGTATGTTCTTGCATCAAAGCGGTCCTTCCTCCCAAAATCGATCAGGCGATTCAGAACGGTCCTTCTTAACTTCTTAGTCTAGTGATACCAGCCCAGTCTCATCGAGCAGCCACACCGAACCAACCGTGGTATGAGCTCCGTCGAACATGCTCTGAGTTTGGCACGTCCAGGAACGTTCGATGCTTCAGTCCGCCGTACTCACCATATGTCGTGGACGCGGCAGAAAGAAGCGCATCTTTGACAGAAAAGGGCTTTAGCCCGCCGCAAGCCGCTGGGTGTTAACCCGGGCGGTGCGGCGTCCAGGGCTTTCGCCCGCAGCCTGGTGGCATTGCCGTTTTCCTGCCCATCAGGCAGACGACCTCAGCGGACTCTTTGCACCTCGCCAAGTGCATGCTGTTTGCCGGTTCCGTGGTACCTCGTTCCCACGGGCAAAAGCAGCAACGGGCCTTGGACGCGGTGCCATGCGGTTGAGCCAGCGTTTGTTCGAGAGCCTAGCTCGCCTGGCGATGCCTGCAACGTCCGCTTGGGCGGGGGCACCGCCTTCGGGCGCGAACGGGCAGGGGTGGATACAATCATCCCATCAGACCCGTAGCCTGAGAACCCATGGGGCTTTTGCCCCCGTGGAGTGTCAGAAAATCAGAGGCAGAGCGACTTGCCCGCGAGATAGAGGTGCCCCGGCTGGCAGGCCGCGGGATCCTGCCACTTCGACGCCTTCAGCACGACCGCCACGGCGCATGGCGTCTGCGCGCTGCACCAACCCAGCAAGACGGTGCAGCAAGTCTTCAGTCGCTCGGCGTGGGTCACGCTCACATGCAAGTTCCCCCGCATAACGGTCTAGCGCTCAACTCACGATGTCTGCGGCCTGGGTCGCGAGCCTGGTGGAGTGTGTGCCACAACGCGTCTTCGTTCGCACGCTCTTCTTTCCTCGGCGCCGACGATCACCGCCGGACCCTCGCGCCTGTGATACTATGCGGCTAGTCCGTCCGTGCGTCTTCGCGCACCGGGACCTAGCTCGGCAAGGATGACCCGCCATGACGCATCACCAGCATGAAGTGCCCGATGCCACACATTACCCAGTCGACAACGTCGTTGCGTTGTTCGAATCCCGCGAGGCGGCTGAATCGGCGAAATCCGCACTCATAGCCGCGGGGTTCGACGTGGGCGATATTGTCCTGTTCCACGGCGCTGAGGGTCTCCGCAGCATCCAAGAACGCGAGACGCCCCTCAGCCGCTTGGACGCGGCGCTGGATCGCCTGACCCAAGATGAGGGCGTCGACCGCGCGACCTACATGAATGGCCTCCGCGATGGACACAGCCTCATGCTGGTCTACGCGCCCGACGAAGCTACGGTGGACCGCGCCCGCGCCGTCTTGCGGCGGTACGATGTGGAACACCTCGCGGCACTCCACAAATTTACCTTCGAGGCGCTGTAACCCCGTCTCGCCTGGCGCTTGCAAGTCCCGGCATCAATCCTTGACACCGGCGGCGGCCGCGGGCGATAATTGTTCGGGTCCGGGCGGTTACCAAAGCGGCCAAATGGGACTGACTGTAAATCAGTTGGGAAACCTTCGGAGGTTCGAATCCTCCACCGCCCACCAGCAACACACCATCGCCAACGTTTCGGCTCGTGCGGCGGCTCCCACCCATGAGGGATCAGTGTCAGGGGAGGGTTGCTGACGAGGACGAACGCGCCGATGCCGCGTCGCGCTTGACACCACGCAACGTTCATTTGTATCCTGTCAAGCGGCATCGACATGAAGGTGTGTCGTGCGCCCGAGTAGCTCAGGGGCAGAGCACAATCTTGGTAAGGTTGGGGTCACGGGTTCAATTCCCGTCTCGGGCTCCGTTGGTCCCGCTGCTTCTCCGCACTCTCGTGTTCGCACCAGAGGCGCGGTTGCGCAGTGGGACGTTTTGCGTCCAGCACGCAACGCCGTTTCGGCGCTGATCGCCGACGAGCCGGTCCGGCTGACCGGAGCATCACTAACTCGATGAGCGCCCGTCAGGAAGCGCCCATCGCCACTGAGGAGGGGTTGTACAACCCATGGCGAAGCAGAAGTTTGTGCGGAGCAAGCCGCACGTGAACGTGGGGACGATCGGGCACATCGACCACGGCAAGACGACGCTGACGGCGGCGATCACGAAGGTGCTGGCGAGCGCGAACAAGGCGAACAAGTACAAGGCGTTCGACCAGATCGACAACGCGCCCGAGGAGCGCGAGCGCGGCATCACGATCGCGATCGCGCACGTCGAGTACGAGACGGAGGCGCGGCACTACGCGCACGTCGACTGCCCGGGGCACGCCGACTACATCAAGAACATGATCACCGGGGCGGCGCAGATGGACGGGGCCATTTTGGTGGTGTCGGCGCCGGACGGGCCGATGCCGCAGACGCGCGAGCACATCCTGCTGGCGCGCCAGGTCGAGGTGCCGGCGATGGTGGTCTTCCTGAACAAGGTCGACGTGATGGAGGACGAGGAGCTGCTCGAATTGGTCGAGCTGGAGGTGCGCGAGCTGCTCTCGAAGTACCAGTTCCCCGGCGACGACGTGCCGATCGTGCGCGGCTCGGCGCTGAAGGCGCTGGAGTCGGCGGGGACGTTGGGGCGCGAGGACCCGGCGGCGGCCAGCATCTGGGCGCTGATGGACGCGGTGGATGCCTACATCCCGACGCCGCCGCGGCCGACCGACAAGCCGTTCCTGATGCCGGTGGAGGACGTCTTCTCGATCAAGGGGCGCGGCACGGTGGTGACGGGGCGCATCGAGCGCGGGGTGGTCAAGGTCGGCGAGAACGTCGAGATCGTCGGCTTCACCGAGGCGCCGCGCACGGTGGTCTGCACGGGGGTCGAGATGTTCCAGAAGACGCTGGACCAGGGCGAGGCCGGCGACAACGTGGGCTGCCTGCTGCGCGGCATCGAGCGCGCCGAGATCGAGCGCGGCCAGGTGCTGGCCAAGCCCGGCTCCATCAAGCCGCACACCACCTTCAAGGCGCAGGTCTACGTGCTGTCGAAGGAGGAGGGCGGGCGCCACACGCCGTTCTTCAACGGCTACCGCCCGCAGTTCTACATCCGCACCACCGACGTCACCGGCGAGATCATCCTGCCGGCCGGCGTCGAGATGATCCTGCCGGGCGACAACATCGCCATCGAGGTCAAGCTGATCACCCCCGTCGCCCTCGAAGAAGGCTCGCGCTTCGCCATCCGCGAGGGCGGCCGCACCGTCGGCGCCGGCGCCGTCACCGCCGTCGAGGTGTAGTCCTTCCGGTCAATTTGACGTGATCAGGGGTGCCCATGGGCACCCCCCCTAGCGCGGCGGCGTCTCCGCTCGTCCTGATATGGGCGGAGATGCCGCGGTGTCATACACAGCGATAAACATCCCACGTCCCAAGCCTCAACGCGGCGCACCCCTGGGTAGCCCCAGAGTCAGCGCGCTAGACAGGGCGAAGGGCATAGTATAGAATAGCGGAGAGTGGTGTCCGCTACGCGATGTTCTCACGGTCAGCACGCTGCTCGTCGGAAGATCGCACGGCCCACGCCGCGCTGAAGGGTTGAAGGTAGATGGCCGCCAAAGGCAAAGAAAACCGCATCGTCATCACGCTGGCCTGCACCGAGTGCAAGTCGCGCAACTACGTGACGCAGAAGAATAAGAAGAACGACCCCGACCGCCTGGAGTTGCGCAAATACTGTCCGCGCTGCCGGGCGCCTCGGCCACACCGCGAGACGAAGTAGCTCGCGCGACGCCGTGCGTTGACGCGCCCGCTCCCGGCGGGGTGACACCGCATCCGAGCGGGCATCGGCAACAGGAGAAGCTCCGTGGCAAATACGATTGGCAAGGACAAGCGCCCGACCAACTCGGCGCGAACCGCGGCGGCTTCTCGCCTCAAGACCTCTGGAGTAGGCGCCGCCAAGCCGGCAGCCGCCAAGGCGACCACACCCGTCGATCATGACGTGGCGGTCGCCGAGGCCGAAGAAGAGATCGAGGTGCTTGACGTGGTGCCCGCCGACGGAGACGACGCCGAATTGATCGAGGGAGACGACGACGCGAGCGAGCTCGTCGTCGCGCGTACCAGCGCCGGAAGCGTCACCCGCCGTGCATCTGCCGCGCCCGTGCGCAGCGGCTTCATCGGCTTCGTGATACACCTCTTCTTGCTGATCCCTGGCGCGCGTTTTGTCGTCGCATCGGCGCAAGAGTTGCGCAAAGTGACGGCGCCGACGCCCCGCGAAGCCTGGAACATGACGCTGGTCGTGGTTGCCATGTCGGCCGCCCTCGCCATCGTGCTCGGCGCCGCCGATCTCGTGCTGATCCAGGGCCTCCAGTGGATCGTCGGCCTCGGCAAGTAGCCAGTAGCCACCATTCCCGCGCCGCCCAGGGGATCAGCCGGACGGAGCCTCAGCACGCACAGTTCAAGGAGCCCCCGCATGGCGAGCGATCCTCGTGACCAGCAGGGCGATACCGCCACCTTAGAGCCAGAAGACGCAGTGGAGACGGAGGCCGCGACCTCCGAGCAGACCGCGCCCACGGACGAGAAGCAGCCCGGTCGCCACTGGTATGCCATTCACACCTATTCCGGTTACGAGAACAAGGTCAAGACGCACCTCGAAGCGCGCATCATCTCGATGGCCGTCAAAGACAAGATCTTCCAGGTCGTCGTGCCCACCGAGGAAGAGATCGAGATCCGCAACGGCCAGCGCCGCACCGTCACACGCAAAGTCTACCCCGGCTACGTGCTGGTGGACATGATCCTCGACGCCGACACGTGGCACGTCGTCCGCAACACGCCGGGTGTCACCAGCTTCGTCGGCGGCACCAGCACCGAGCCGGTGCCCCTGCAGGAGAGCGAGCTGCGCTATATCCTCAAGGCCCCCGCCCCGAAAGGTGAGGAGCCGAAGCCCAAGACCAAGGTCAGCTACACCGTCGGCCAGAACGTCAAGGTCATCAGCGGGCCGTTCGCCGAGTTCATCGGCACGGTCAGCGAGATCCATCCCGACCGCAACAAAGTCACCGTGCTCGTCTCCTTCTTCGGGCGCGAGACGCCGGTGCAGCTCGACTTCCTCCAGGTCGAGAAGGTCTGACCTCATCCGGCGCGACATCATGGCAAGGGGCGTCCCACCGGCGCCCCTTCCGCATGTCACCAACATCACGCGGCGCACTGTCGCCAGATATCGGCCTCATCGTGGTCCCCCCTCGTTTCCAGCGAAGCGACACAGCGACACAGCGACAAATCTCACCTATATCTGCACCCCTCGCCCGCGGGGCGAGGAGCAGCGCAGCGCAGTCTCTCCGAGTCGTTCCGCGGAGGGGCAGGGGGTGAGGCTCCCTTAATCCCCCCCTTGAAGCCGTGTGCGATAATGAAGGAATGGCGCCTCGAACCGGGCCCGCGGATCACGCCGCACCGCCGAGGCGCCGCATAGTCGAGGGAGGATGCCCCCGGCTTCGCCAGGCGAAGCGCGGACCATCCCGTGACCTCAGAGGAGAACCAATGGCAAAGCGTGTTCGTGCAGTCATCAAACTGCAAATCCCCGCGGGCAAGGCAACGCCTGCACAGCCGATCGGTCCTGCGTTGGGCCAGCACGGCATCAACATCATGGGCTTCGTCAAGGAATACAACGAGCGCACGGCGAATCAGGCCGGCAGCGTCGTTCCCGCCGTCATCACCGTGTACGAGGACCGTTCCTTCACCTTCATCCTCAAGACCCCTCCCGCCGCCGACCTCCTCAAGAAGGCCGCCGGCATCGGCAAGGGCGGCGGCACGCCGGGCAAGGCGAACGCCGGGACCGTCACGCAGCAGCAACTGCGCGAGATCGCCGAGACCAAGATGAAGGACCTGAACGCTAACAGCGTCGAGGCGGCCGAGCATATCATCGCCGGCACCGCACGCTCGATGGGCATCACCGTCGCCTAGCCGCGCGACGCGAGCGTCCGATCGCTCGTTGCACATTTCAGAGAATTGCTGGCCCACTAGTCACTTGGGCACGTGCCACAAGGAGGGCATTTCAATGCCGCAACATGGGAAGAAGTATGTCGAGGCCGCGAAACAGGTTGAAGAGGAGCGCCTCTACCAGCCCGACGAGGCCGTCAACCTGCTGAAGAAGCTCAACTACGTCAAGTTCGACGCCACCGTCGAGTTGCACATGCAGCTCGGCGTCGATCCGCGCCACGCCGACCAGATGGTCCGCGGCACCGCGACGCTCCCCGCCGGGACCGGTAAAGAGGTCAAGGTGCTCGTCTTCGCCCAGGGCGAGAAGGCCACCGAGGCCGAGGCCGCCGGCGCTGATTTCGTCGGCCTCGACGACTACATCAAGCAAATCAACGAGGGCTGGCTCGGCTTCGACGTCGCCGTCGCCACGCCTGACGTCATGAGCAAGGTGGCGGGCCTGGGTCGCCGTCTCGGCCCCCGTGGCCTGATGCCGAACCCCAAGACCGGCACCGTCACCTTCGACATCGCCCGTGCCGTGCGCGAGGTGAAGGCGGGTCGCGTCGAGTTTCGCGTCGACAAGACCAGCCTGATCCACATGCCGATCGGCAAGGTCTCCTTCAGCGAAGATCAACTGATGCAGAACCTCACCGCTTCGGTGGACGCCATCGTGCGCGCCAAGCCGACCGGCGCCAAGGGGCAGTATGTCAGGAGCGTCGTGATCTGCTCCACCATGTCGCCCTCCGTCCGGCTGGACGTACCCTCGGCGCTTGCCCTCAAGGTGAGCTAAGCGTCCCCCGCCCGCTGTGTGGCCCACTCGCGTTGACGTGTGACCGGCGCAGCGAGTATACTGTCTAAGTCGTACAATCGCATATCGAGCCAGAGACAGCAGGCGCGCCTCCTTGGAGGCGCCTAAGCGCAACAGCCTGCCGAGGCGAAGTACATACACCCCTCTCGTGCGCCATGCGCGTCGCGGAGGGAGACAGGTCTTCGAGTCGGCGAACTCGGGGGCCTTTTTTGTTGGCCTCGGATGTTCTTCGTGGCCACCTGCTTCGGCGGCGATTTGAACGACGACGCGCGGGGGCGTGGTCCACGATCAACAGACCAGCGCTCGCCGGGCAAGTGCGAACCCGGCCCGTTCCCCGACATGCGCTCTGGAAGGGAGAACCAACGATGCCAACTGATGCCAAAGCAGCGGTCATCGAGGAGATGACCGAGAAGCTGAAGCGCGCCCGCGCCGCCGTGCTGCTCCAGACGGAGGGCTTGACGGTCGCCGAGATGAGTGACCTGCGCCGCCGCCTCGGCGCGCAAAAGGTCGAGCTGCACGTTATCAAGAACACCCTCCTGCGGATCGCGTCGGAGCGGGCCGAGTACAAGGACATCTCCAGCATCCTGCAGGGACAGACGACGATCGCCCTCGGCTATGACGACGAGGTGGCCCCGGCCAAGACGATCAGCGACTACCTGCGTCAGGTCAAGACGGTCAAGCCGGTGACGGTGAAGGCCGGCATCCTGGAGCGCGGGCCAATCCCAGCATCCCAGGTCGAAGCGCTCTCGAAGGTGCCACCGCGCGATCAGCTTCGCGGCGAGGTGGTCGGCACCATCATGGGGCCGCTCAACCAGACCTACGGCGTCCTTTCCGCGCCGCTGCGCGACATGATCAATGTTCTTGAAGCGCGCATTCGCCAGCTCGAAGCTGCCTAACCAGCCTCCTCGGGCAGCGCAATAGCCCCGTGAACGAATCGGCCCGCGCCGCGGCGCGGGGCCAGTAGCAAGAAAGAAGAACGAACATGGCGACCGAAGTCGATACCGTAATCAAGCAACTGGGCGAGATGAGCGTGCTCGATCTCGTCAAGCTCAGCAAAGCGCTGCAGGATCAGTGGGGCGTCAGCGCCGCGCCGGTGATGGCCGCCGGCTTTGCCCCCGCTGCCGGCGCCGGCGCTGGTGGTGGTGAGGCTGCCCCCGCCGTTGAGGAGCAGACCGAGTTCACCGTGACCCTCACGGAGATCGGCCCGAACAAGATCAACGTCATCAAGGCGGTCCGCGAGCTGACCGGCCTCGGCCTCAAAGAGGCGAAGGACCTCGTCGACGGCGCTCCTGCCGCCGTCAAGGAAAACGTCACCAAGGACGAGGCCAACGCCGCCAAGACCAAGCTCGAAGAGGCCGGCGCCAAGGCCGACGTCAAGTAGCCTGCACGCGCACGAAGCCCCCGCAGTCCCGGCGCCCGTCGGCCCTGCGGGGGCTTTTTGTATCTCCGCAACCCCCCCATCCTTGGTCGTGTTATACCCACTCGTGACGGCAAGCACGACGACCCAAGTACAAGCTATCCTTCCTCCCGCGCCACTCCAACCGCACGCCTACACAGCGCTGAGGCAAGCCTGGCTTCCTGATCAACCGTGTACCGCACCGCCAATAAACGTCCGTCACCCAGCGAAATCACCTAGCGGACAGGATTCTCCTATGCAATCGCGTCCCACCGATACCGCCGTCGCCCTCGGCACCCTTACGACTTGGGCCGGCGCCACACGCATCCTCACCACCCCGAAAGGGGTCCACGAAGCACATCTGCCTCGCGTCCCGGCGGGCGTCTCCGACTTCGAGCGCACCCCCGACGCCGAGATTCGCGTCGAGTACGCCACCTCCGACGCTGCCGAAGCACACCTGCGCACCGCGCTACAACAGCTCGCCGAGTTCTTCGCCGGTGATCGCCGCGACTTCACAGTCGCGCTCGACCCGCAAGGCAGCGACTTCTACCAGCACACCTGGCGCACCGTCGCCGCCATCCCGTACGGCGAGACCCGCACCTATCTGGAGATCGCCCGCGAAGTCGGACGCCCCCAGGCGCCCCGTGCCGTCGGCTCGGCCAACGCCGCCAACCCCATCGCGCCGTTCGTCCCCTGCCACCGCGTCCCCGCCAGCGACGGCACCCTCCACGGTTACGGCCCCGGCCTCCCGCTCAAGCGCGCCCTCCTCCTGATGGAAGACGCCATGCCCGCTGATGAAGCGGACTACGTCCCTTGGGTCGAGCGCGTCTCGCGGCGCATGGCAACCCGCGGCGTCGCCACGTGGTATCTCGGCATCCGCGGCGCCGGCATCTACTGCGCTCCTGGCTGCGATCACGCCGGCACGCGCCTGCTCCAGCCGAACCGCCTCCTGCGCTCCATCGAAGACGCCCGGCAGGCGGGCTTCCGTCCCTGTCCCGCCTGCCAGCCCAGCAAAGCCGATCAATCCGGCGCCGCCTAGCGCCCTCGCGCAGCGGAAACGCGCCCAGCGTCCGCAACGGACTTCAGTCCGCGTTGCCCCATGCCGGCACTGCAGTGCCGCGATCCCGAATCATCATACCGTGTCCACGCCCGGCGCCACGGGCTCGGCAACCACATCGCCCGACGGCGTCACCACCTCGCGCGTGGGACGCAGCGTCCGCGCGAAGAGCAGCAGCGCCGGCGAGAGGATGCCCCCCGCCGCCACCAGCGCCGCGCGGATCGACCCCAATGTGCCGATCACGCCCAGGATCGGTCCGCCCGCGATCTGCCCGAACGAATCCACCAGCCCGGTCGCCGAGATCACCGTCGCGCGCACGCTGGCATCCGTGTGCTGCACCACCCACGCCGTGTAATACGGATTCTGCGTACGGCGCAGGAGCGCAAACACGAGGAACGCCACCACCGCGACCGCGAAACTCCCCGCCAGGCCGAAGACGACGAGGCTCGCGACCATCCCCACCGTCATGATGAGCAGCGCCCGCGCCACCGCCGCGTGGCTCGACGTATCCACCCGCCGCTTGACGATCTGCGTCGCCACCAGGCTCAGGATCGTCGCCGCCGCGTCGATCGCGCCGAGCCAGATCACCGGCGTCAGCCCCGCCAGCGCCGGGAAGCCTACATCCAGCAGAAAGTGCGGCTCCCAGAGCCGATCCACCGCCTCGCTGTAGAGCCCGTAAAACAGCCCGATGCCCAGGATCGTCAGCAACACCGGACTCTGCCGCACCAACCCGCTGCTCGTCCGCAGCGTCGCCCCGATCTGGCCCCACGAGCTGCGCGCCTCGCCGCGTTTACGCGTGAAGCCGCGCTCCGGCATCAGCGGGATCAGCGCCAGGCCGACCGCCACCATGCCGATCCCGCCGGCGAGCAGCGGAAGATTCAGGCCAATGCTCGCCAGCGCCACCGCGAGAGGGATGCCGAGCAGCCCCCCAATCAGCCCCATCTGCGAGCCGTTGACGTAGGCCAGCCCCGCGCGCTCCTCGCCCACCTCGTCGACAATCCACGCCTCCTGCGCCCCAGTGACCGCCGTGATGCCGAAGCCCCACAGCACCTGTGCCAGCAGGATCGGCACGAATGAAGGAAACGATCCTTCAAGTGCGAAGCCCGCGCCCATCAGCACGATCCCGGCAATGATCGCCAGCCGCCGGCTGAAGACGTCCGCCACGATCCCGGTTGGGATCTGAAAGACGAACGCCGTCACCTCCAGCACCGTGCCGACGAGCACCAACTGCAGCGGATTCAGCCCCGCCGAGCGCACGCGATACACCGCCGCCAAGGTGCCGTAGAGCGCGAAAAACAGCGCCGTCGTGAATTCAATGCCGAGGTACAGACGGTACGGGTCAGATCTATTCGATTGTCGCGACATGCTAGCCCTCTCCGCGATTACGCAACAGGCGGTCTCCACCGCCGGACGGACGAAGTCGTCTGCCAGGTGAAGACCATAGCTAGCATGAGGGACCTCCCAACGCGCTACCGCGCAGCCCGCCGAACAGGCCGCCGCGCAACCTAATCTTTCTTCGCGTACATCGTCGAAATAGCGTAGGGGCGCGGCATGCCGCGCCCGTCGCCGATAATCATGCGTGCAGCGGACTTCAGTCCGCGCACCCTCTATGCCGGCACTTCAGTGTCGCGGTCTTCCCTCTCTGCCTAGCGCCGCGACCCAGCATGCCTACTCAGTCTCCAGCGTCATCGTGGCCAGATCGCGCCCCGCGCGCAGCTCCTTCGAATAATTGTCCCACTGCCGTACCGCGCGCATGCCAACCCGCTCGTAGAGCCGCACCGCGCCCGTCAAGCTCTGCGCGTCCACGCCCAGCACCACCTTTCGCTCGCCACGCCGCCAGAACGCACCAAACGACTCCCGCAGCAGCGCCTCCGCCAGCCCGCGTCGCCGATACGCCCGCAGAACGCCTAGCGTACCGACCCATCCCTGATACGGATCGTGCCAATCGAGCGCCACTCCGGCGATCGTATCGGGATGCTCCTCCTCAACGGCCAGGAACCAGAGCGACGGATCGAAATCCTCACGCTTGTACGTCCAGTTCTCGTACTCCTCGTACTTATGTGGCGTGTGGCCCCAGTGATCCGCGAACGCCGCCTCCGTAGCCTCGAAGACCGGATGCTCGTCGCGTCCGCGCTCGAAGGTTCGCACCACGATCCCCCGCGGCCACTGCGGTGCGGGCGGCTCCTCCGTCATCTCGATCTGCATGCGCCAGAAATACCGAACTTGCGCGAATCCCTCACGTTCGACGAACCGCCGCGCCTCGGCATTTTCGTGATGGATCGAGCCGTTCAGCGTTACGCGCACCCCCTCCGGCACGGTGGCGACCAGCTCCGCGCCGCGCGTCTCGATCAGCCCGAGCAGTGTCGACCCGATGCTCCGCCGGCGATGCTCCGGATGCACGCGCACTTGCGCAAAGAAGCGCCCATATTCGCTCGAATGCACGCCGCCGTAGGCGACGATGGCGCCGCCCGCGCTCGTCACGGCCCACATATCCTCGGCCAAGTGCTGATTCTGCAGGTCCGAGCGCATGTCCTCCTCGACCATATCAAGCTCACCATACTCCGCCATCTGGCAGGCGCATTCCACCTCGAACATGGCATGGACATCGTCCATCGTCGGGCGGCGCAGCGCATAGCCCGCTGGCATCGTTACGGTCGTCATCACGTTCTCTTCCTTTACACCAACGAGACGTATCAACAGGTAGCGGGCCTTGGCAGCGCTACGACACAAGCTCGCGCGTGCTGAGATCCACCCCCGAACGGAGTTCTTTTTCATAGCTCGCGATGCGCATCGTCGGATGCATCCCCACGCTCTCGTAGAGCCGCACCGCACCCGTCAGGTTCTGCGAGTCCGCGCCAAGCCCCACCGTCCGCTCGCCGCGCTGCCAGAACGCGCCGAACGTGTGATAGACCAGCGCCCGTCCCAGGCCGCGCTGCCGCCACGGGCGCCGCACCGCCAGCGTGCCGAGCCAGCCCTGATCGGGATTCTGCCGGCAGGTCGAGACCCCCGCCAGCGTCGCCGGATCGTCCTCGTCCACCGCCAAGAACCAGAGCGAGGGATCGAAATCGCTCCGAGTGGTGCGCTCGACCCAATCCTCGAACTTGCGCGGCACGTGGCCCCAGTGGTCGGTGAACGCCTCCTCGATGCAGTCGAAGACTGCGCGCTCGTCGCGGCCCGGCACGAAGTCGCGCAGCACGACCCCCTCCGGCCACCGTGGCGCCGGAGGCTCCTCCGTCAGCTCGATCTGCATCCGCCAGTGGATCCGCGTCATCGCAAACCCATGGTTGGCAAAGAGTTCGGCGGCGCGCTCGTCGTCCAGCAATACCCCGCTGCCCAGCGTCACGCGGGCGCCCTCCGGCGCGTTCGCCATCAGCTCGTGGGCACGCGCCTCGCTGAAGCGCAGGATCGCCGAGCCGATGCCGCGCCCCTCGTAGCCGGGACGCGTGTAGCCGTCCATCCAGATCTGTCCCGATCCCTGGTCGCCCACTGCGCCGTAGCCCGCCAGCGTGCCGTCCGGCGCGCTGACGAGCCACGCATCGGTCGCTAAGTTGGCGTGCCCCCAGTCGGCGATGATGTCATCAGGCGTCATTGCATCGGCGAAGCCCATCTTCGCCATGTCGAAATCGTGAATAAGCTGCAAGATCGCCGGGATATCATCGTGCGTCGGCGGGCGCACGACAAAGCCCTCCAATCGCGTCGAGGTCATCTCACATACTCCCTACTCAGGCGTCATGCAGGGCTTCAGCCCGTTCAAACCTACGCTGGCACTTCAGCGCCGCGATCCGTTCATCTTCGCGCATGCGGACGTGCCCTCGGTCCCGTGCCGCCGCTAGCAACTAGCGATGACCGGCGGATGCCGCCATACGCGGCACCAGCGCGATGCGCCCATCGCGTCCGCCGGTCGCGGGCATCGACATCGCGCGCCCCTCCTGCGTCCCGCCTGCCTGCGCCTGCTGCCGCTCGCGCCGCGTAATCAGCGTATCGAGCGCGCTGGCCGTCATCTCGAAGAGATCGACGTCCTCCAACTCGCCCACCTCCGCCGCGCCGCGCTCGCGCAGTAGCCCATTCAGCACCTCATAGGCCTCCGAATAGAGGCGGTCCATCACGTACGCCAGCACCTCCGAGGGTGGCGTGGGCCGGCACTCGGCGTCGGTCAGCGCGCAGCGGTCCGCATGCAAGAGAACATGCGCGCGCTCGCGAGCGTTGCACCGCAGGGCGCGGCACAGCGCCTCGATGGTCTGACGCGGCACCTTGACCATGCGGCCATTCTCCAGCCGCGCGAGCCAGGTTTCGCTGATGCTGTCGTAGTTCGGGTCGTCTGGGGAGATCTCATCGTAGAGGCGAATCACCAGGTGCGCGCGAGACCAGCGCCGCATTGTCCGCAGTTGCGCTATCGCTTCGCCGCACCGCTTCGCCGCCGGCTCCGGCGTGCCATCGGTGGCCATAGATATCTCTGCTCCTGATCAGTTGTACAGTCAGTGGAAAGCACCCACCCCAGCGACCGGGCGTCGCATGCCGTCGAGCGGCGCAAACGCGAATGGGCGCAGAGCGCCCCCGGTAACGTGCGCGTGGGTGGGGTAACGAGTCCAGTTCGCAGGCGCACGAGCGCTAGCGCACGCTGGTCAGCGTCGTGCCGTTTCCGCCTGCTGTAGCGATCAGAAGCAAGTGAGACATCGGCCCTCCGTCCTCTCGTGGTGAGGATAGTGGGGAGAAATCGCCGTCGCCAGCATCAGCGACGGTCGTGTGTCGAGCCCATCCGGCTCACACGTCGCACAGCATACCACACCGACCGCCAACCCGAGACACAGATTTCTGACGGATGTACGTGAGTGGGGAAGCATTACGACTGATCGGCAGACTGCCACCAGATAAGGGTACCGGCGACCCCCACGGACGCCGTGAGCACAACCAGCGCATAGCTGACGATCCCCAGATCGCGCGCGTCCGGACCCGCCAGGCCGCTCAAGAGCGCGGGCACCGACCAGGGGAAGTAGGCGCCCCATCCCAACACAGAGATCACCTGGGAGAGAAAAATCGTCAGCACCATGAAGCCAATCGGCGGCAAGTATCCCCGCCCGGCGCTGGCAACCAGCGCGACGGGAATAACCAGCGCAACCGTCAGCGCGGCCACAACGGCGATCCGCACCGTCTCTCGCACGGCGACCCCTCCCGACCACCCTGGCAATCCGATGAGCCCGCCGATACCCAGGCCAAGCCCAAGGATCAGTACCACCAGCAACGCAGTCCAGACGGCGAGCACGATCACCTTGGCGACGACGATCGTCGCGCGCGAGGTCGGCAGCGCGAGCAGATCCTTGATCGTGCGGTCGCTGTACTCGCGGCCAAAGATCCAGATCGCAACCAACCCAAACACGATTGCCCCGCCTACCGCGGTGGCCGCCGCCAGGAGTCCGAAGTAGGTGGGCCAGTCGGCGGTACTGGCCGAAAGCTGCGCTTTGGTCGAGAGCAGGCCGAAGCGGCGTGCCAGTTCGGGATTCTTCAGGATCAGCATGAACAGGCCGCCCATCAAGGGTGCGAGCGAGAACCCGACGGCAGCCACCCAGGGTACACGCGAGCGGCGTGCCTTGAGTGCTTCGGTCCACAACGCCGCGGACAGTCCGCTCATGATGTGCCTCTCTCTTCCATCCCCACCAGCCGCAGGAAATGGGCCTCAAGGTCCTCTCGCTCCACGGCCAATCGGGTGAGGGCAACCCCCGCATGCACGAGAAGCTGCGCGAGCTCCTCAGGATGATCGACAGCACGTGAGTCGGTCAGCGTCAAAACGCCGTCCGCGCTCATATCGACGGCGAACCCGCTGCCGGCGAGCGTCTTGACCGCCGCCCCGCGGTCACGCGCGTCGAGCACCAGCCACCGTCGGCGATCCTGATCGAGCTGCCCCGCGTCCAACTCCTCGATGAGCCGCCCCTGGTGGATGATGCCGATCCGCGTCACCAGACGCGCGACCTCGCTGAGAATATGGCTGGAGATGAAGACCGTGACGCCCCGCTCGCGCGCCAGCTCACGCAAGAGCTCGCGCACCTCGACGACGCCCGCAGGGTCCAGCCCATTCGCCGGTTCATCAAGGATCAGCAACTCCGGACTATGGAGCAGCGCCTTCGCCAGCCCCAGTCGTTGCGCATTGCCGAGCGAGAGCGTCTGCGCCCGCTGATCGGCGTACTGGTCGACGGCGAGTCGCTCGATGGTGCGCTCGACCGCGCGGGGATCGGCAAGGTGGTGCAACCTCCGGCAGACCTCAAGGTTCTCACGCACCGTCAGTTCGGGATAAGCATACGGTGTCTCCACGAGATAGCCGACCCGCGCCCACAGCTCGGAAGCATTGGCATGTACCGGCACACCGAGCATCTCGGCGCTCCCAGCGGTTGGCTGGACCATGCCGAGCAGCATACGGATCGTCGTCGTCTTGCCCGCGCCGTTGAGGCCGAGGAAACCGTAGATCTCGCCGCGATCCACCCGCAACGACAACTGCTCCACGGCGGCGCGTTCGCCGTAACGCTTCGTCAGGCCGCGGGTGACGATGGCGCTAGCCATGGTTGGCACTCACTTCATTGGCAAGCACAGTAAGGGCCTGGTCGATGAGATCGGGCAGATCGCGCGCGCCATTGCCCTCGGCCCATACCTCGACGGCCGTGGTGACGGCGGCGAGACACGCCGAGGCGACGACGCGGGAGCGTAATTCATGCTCGCCGCGACCAAGATCACCAGAGGGGACCAGCGCTGCAGCAAGCAGACGCTCCGTCGCGCGTTGCTGCTCCCACAGGCGCGCGCGCAATTGCGGTGTACCCATGATGAGTCGCGTCCGCGCCAGCAGGATGTGGCGATTGGCGGCATACACGAGATCCAAACCTTGCAGGAGCGTATGCCGGACCTTCTCGATGGGCGGTTCGTCGGTGGGGCGCGCCATCAGCGCCACGGCGATCAGCGCGTCATACTCGTCCGAGAGCACCACATCTTCCTTGGTCGGGAAGTACCGAAAGAACGTCATGTGTGAGACGCCAGCGGCGGCGGCGATCTCCTCAACGGTCGTGGCGTCGTAGCCCTTAGACAGGAATAAACGCATAGCCTGCTGCTGGATCGCGGCACGGGTCATCGCCTTCTTGCGCTCCCGCAGGCTCGACGCGGTGCTCACAACTACTACACTCCGCTCAGAAGGCCCATCCGTGAATTGTTAGCGACTAATATATGTTAGTTCATAACATGATATAGGCTCGCGGCGCCTACCATGTCAAGAGCAAGTGTCAGAATGCTCTCACCTGGTAGAGGCCGCGGGGCGTTGGCGACTCAGTGGCAGAAGCGAGTCCCGCGCATTCGCTCAGCGCGCGCGCGCCACCCGCGACGAGAAGAACAGCGCCGCCACCGCGAAGACCGCCGCCCACGCCACCAGATACACCACATTCGTGAAATCGAATGCATACCCGCCGGCGATACGCCAACCGATGTCCGCCGCGCGATACGACGGCAGCAGCTTCCCTATCGTCTGCAGCCCGTTCGGCAGCATCGAGAGCGGCATCCACAGCCCGCCCAGCGCCGCCAGCACCTGATAGAGCGCGTAGAGCACCCCGAACGCCGCGTCCGCACCCGTCGCGAAACCGATCGCCAGGCCCATCGCCGCCACCGGCAGCACGCCCACCCACGAGACCGCCAGCAGCGATACCCACTGCGCCACGCTCAGCGACACCCCATGCGCCACCACCGCCGTGATGAAGACCAACACCAGCGCCGGACCCGCCAGCAGCATCGCCGCCAGCAGCCGCGCCGTCAGCACCGCCGTGCCCGAGACCGGCAGCAAGCGAATCTGCCGCAGCCAGCCGATGCTCTTCTCCTGCGCGATGCGCGGCCCCGTCGCCGAGAGCACCGCCCACATCGCTCCGAACACCCCCATCGACACCATCAACGCCACATCCGTCAACAGCCCGCCAGAGCCTGGCTCCGAGCCGAAGAGCGCCGTGAAGAGCAGATAAAACCCGATCGGCGCGCCGACCGCCAGGATGATGTACTTCGGATCGCGCAGCGCGCGCAGCACCTCTAAGCGAAGATAGCCGGTCATCGATTGCCTCCCGTCTCGCCGCCGCCGACGAGCGCCAAAAATACCTCGTCCAAACTCGCCCCATGCACCTCAAGATCGCGCCAGTCGAGCTCGCTCGCCACCAGCGCGCGCACCGTCGCGTCCGCGTCGCTCGTCTGCACCATCACGCGTCCCGCCGCTTGCCACTCTACCGTCGAGACCCCCGCCAACCGGTCGATGGCCGCCGACGCCGGATCGCTCGTCGCGAAGCCCACCGTATGCGTGCCGAAGCTCTGTTGCAGCTCCGCCAGCGACCCATCGCTGACCACCCGTCCGCGCGTGATGATCACCACTCGCGACGCGAATGACTCCGCCTCCTCCAGGTAGTGCGTCGCGAACAGCACCGTATGCCCCGCCGACGTATACGCGCGCATGCTCGCCCAGAACTCGTGCCGCGCCTCCACATCCATCGCCGAGGTCGGCTCGTCCAGCACCAGCACGTCCGGTTCGCTCGCGATCGCCAGAGCGAAGCGCACCCGCTGCGTCTGCCCGCCAGAGAGGCGATCGATGCGTCGCGCCTCCAGCCCCTCCAGCCCCGCCGTCGTCACTAGCCGCGCGCGCGTCATCCCGGACGTCGTCAGCCCCAGCACGTAGTCGAGGATCTCCCCGACGCGCACCCCCGGCATCAGGCTGCCCTCTTGCAGCATCGCCCCGACGCGCCCACCACGGATCGCCGCGCGGGGCGACATCCCAAGCACGCTCACGCTCCCCGCGTCCGGCGTCAGCAGCCCCAGCAGCATCGAGATCGTCGTCGTCTTGCCCGCGCCGTTCGGTCCCAGCAGCGCCACCGTCTCCCCGCGCCGGATCGTCAGGTCCAGGCCGTCCACCGCACGCAGCGATCCGAAGTGCTTCGTCAGCCCCTGCAAGCGGATCGCGATCTCCTCCGTCTGCACCGCCTGCCCCTCCCTCCGCTCAGCCCCCGCCGGCTTCGCAGCCGGCTCTCGCATGTCAATCGCATCAATCATGAGTGCGCTCCTCTCAATCTCCGGCGACTCCCGCCGTTCACGCTCACAGTGTGCCGTGGAAGCCAATTTGCCGGTAGTGAGGCCCGTCAGCATCTGAACATGACACTTGTCACTTGCCGCCACGCCCCGAGTGAGGTTCACTGGGTGCAGTGATTCGAGGCCTCTCAAACACACCGCGCGGAGACGGAATCGACCGAACCCGAGTAGGGGCGCCCGGTGGAGGCCCGTGGCCGGTGGACGCCTGGCCACCATCCGCGCACGGCTCAACCGCCCGCGAATCGTACCGAGTCCACGCAGGAGCAGCGGCGATGGCAGAGAACGAGATGACGCCTACGCGCGAGCGGCCCGCCACCGTAAAATCGACGTACTATGCCCCGCTGATCTGGCTGATCTGGCTGCTCTACCTCGTGCAGCCCATCGCGCAACTCTTCCAATCAGGCATGCCCGCACCTCAGTTCGCCCTGACCCTCCTGGGCGTCGCGCTCTTCGTCGCGCTTTACGTCTGGGTCGCGTTTCAGGACGCGCACGGCATCTTCTCCACCCCGCTCAATCCCACCCCCTCCGTCGTGGAGCTCTGGCTGCCGGTCGCCGCCATGCTCGTCCTCGCCACCCTCGAGACGACGGCGCACGGCTACACATGGGGCGCGCTCTTCATCTACACCTGCGCCGCCGCCGGGGGACGCCTGTCGGTGCGCCAGGCGTTGGGACTCGTCGCGGGGGTCGAGTTGCTGATCCTCATCTATGGCTGGCGCGCCGAACTCTCCACCGCTGAGATCTCCTCCGCCATCTTCACGGTCATCCTCGCCAGCATCACCACCATCCTCATGGTCTGGGCCGTACGAACCTTTCGACGCATCCAGGAGGAGCGCGAGGAGATGGGGCGCATCACCGCCATCGCCGCAGAGCGCCTGCGCATCGCCCGCGACCTCCACGACCTGCTCGGCCACAACCTCTCGCTGATCGCCCTCAAGAGCGAGCTCGCCCGCCGCCTGATCGCCGTCTCGCCCGAGCGCGCCCAGTCCGAGATCGCCGACATCGAATCCGTCGCCCGCACCGCCCTGCAAGAGGTCCGCGACACCGTCGCCAGCTACCGCCGACCGACGCTCGTCGGCGAGCTACATGGCGCGCGCGAGATCCTCGCCGCCGCCGGCATCGCCTACACCCTCGCCGGAGACGCCCGCCTCGTCGAGGGCCAATCGCCCGCCTTCGAAGAGGCGTTGGCTTGGGCCGTCCGCGAGGGCATCACCAACGTCATCCGTCACAGCCGCGCCACGCACTGCCACCTCCTGCTCCTGCGCGACGCCACCGCCGTCCGCCTGACCATCTCCGACGACGGCACCGCCGCACCTGTGCCTTCCCCCCAGGAGGGCAACGGCCTCCGCGGCCTCGCCGAGCGCTTCGCCGCCCTGGACGGCTCCTGCGACTATGGACCGCGGCCCACCGGCGGCTATCGCTTCTCCGTCGCGCTCCCCCACACGCGCGGCCAACCATCCGCCACGAGCGCCGCCATTCCCGCGCGCCCGCTCGATGCCCCCGCGCCCGCCAACACGTCGCCTCCCGCCGCGAAGGAGGCGACTGCATGATCCGCGTGCTGCTCGCCGAAGATCAGGCGATGGTCCGTGGCGCGCTCGGCGCCCTCCTTGCCCTCGAAGGTGACATCGAGGTCGTTGCCGAGGTCGGTCGCGGCGATGAGGTCGTCGCCGCCGCGCTCGCCACCCGCCCCGACATCGCCCTGCTCGACATCGAGATGCCCGGCATAGACGGCCTCGCCGCCGCGACCGAGCTACGCGCGCAGCTCCCCACCTGCCGCGTCCTCATCCTCACCACCTTCGGCCGTCCCGGCTACCTTCGCCGCGCGATGGAAAGCGGCGCCGTCGGCTTCCTCCTCAAAGATGCCCCCTCCACGCAGCTGGCCGACGCCATCCGTCGCACCGCTGCCGGCGAGCGCGTCGTCGATCCCACCCTCGCCATGGCCGCCCTCAGCGACGGTGCCAACCCTCTCACCGACCGCGAGCGCGACGTCCTCGCCGCTGCCGCCCCCGGCGCCAGCATCGCCGAGATCGCCGACCGCCTCGCCCTCTCCGAAGGCACCGTCCGCAACTACCTCTCCGTCGCCATCCAGAAGCTGCACGCCCACAACCGCGTCGAAGCCGCCCGCATCGCCGAAGAGAAGGGCTGGCTCTAACCGAGTGCTTGACATCCCCACCTGCCGCCAGGTATCCTCCCTCGCATGGGAACCCCCATCCTCACCGCCCGGTAAGCTCGGCGCTTCAGCTACCAGGGCGGATTTCCAAGCCTGACGCGCGGCGCTGACCGTCACCACGTTCCAGCGCGCGAACGCACGAATGCAGGCCGCGCCAACGCTCACTCATCGCTCGCCTGCACTAGCGCGAGCGGATTTGTGTTGGCCCCTATGCGCTCCCCTATCCTCCGCGCCGAGCTCCTCGTCGAACCAACCTGTATTCACCCCAACTCGATGACGGAGCACCCTCCATGTCGCACACCACCATGCCGCCTGCCCACGCCGCGACACTCTGGCGCCACACAGACTTCCTCAAACTCTGGACCGGCCAGACGATCTCCATCTTCGGCACGCTCGTCACCCGCTTCGCCGTCCCCCTTATCGCCGCGCTGCTCTTGGGGGCAGACGCCGCCCAGATGGCGTTGCTCGCCGCCGCCGAGGTGGCGCCCGGCCTCGCCGTCAGCATGATCGCCGGCGTCTGGGTCGATCGCCTGCGCCGTCGCCCGATCCTCATCGCCGCCGATCTCGGGCGAGCCGTCGTCCTTTGCTCGATCCCAGTCGCCGCAGTGTTCGGCGCCCTCACTCTGGGTCAGCTCTACCTCGCCGCACTCTTCGTTAGCGTGCTCAGCGCCTTCTTCGACGTGGCCTACCCCGCCTACCTGCCCACGCTGATCGGTCGCGAGCAGCTCGTCCACGGCAACAGCATGCTCGGCGCGAGCGCCTCCGTGGCCGAGGTCGCCGGGTGGAGCATCGCCGGCGTGCTGGCCCAGGTGCTCACCGCGCCGCTCGCCATCCTCGTAGACGCCGCATCGTTCGTCGCCTCCGCGCTCTCCGTCCTCGCCATCCGCACGAGAGAGCCCGAGCCGGCGCGCCACACCGAGCGCCACACGATGGTGAGCGAGGCGTCACACGGCCTGCGCTTCACCCTCTCCGACCCCACGCGGCGGGCCCTCACCGGCGCGGGCGCCATCGACCAGCTCTTCGGCAACGCCCTCGGCGCCATCATCGTGCTCTACCTCGTCCGCGAGCTGCACCTGCCCGCCGCCATCATGGGTGCCGTCTTCGCCGTCGGCGGCGTCAGCTCCTTCCTCGGCGCGACCCTGGCGACCCCGCTCGTGCGACGGCTCGGGCTTGGGCGCGCGATGCTGCTGACGGCGCTGCTCGGCGCGCCCTTCGCGTTCTTCGTCCCCCTCGCCGCCGGACCCCTCGTCCTCGCCACCGCCCTGCTCGTGATCGCCCAGCTTGGCGACGGCGCGCAGACGCTCTACATGATTAACCGTCTCAGTCTGCTCCAGGCTGTCACGCCCGATCACCTGCAGGGCCGCCTACACGCCACCATCGGCATGATCGAAGGCGCCGCCACCCTCGCCGGCATCGCCCTCGGCGGCGCGCTCGGTACCATCGTCGGCCTCCGCGTCACCCTCTTCATCGTCTGCGCCGGTCGCCTCCTCGGCGTGATCTGGCTCATCGCCTCTCCGCTCCGTCACCTCCGCGAGCTTCCCGCGCTCATGACACAGCCAGCGGACCCTCCAGAGAAAGCGCCACTTTTGCCTGCCTAATTGCCACCTTCGCGCAATCGTTCTCACTGATTTGACCACTCCCCACGGCTGAAGCCGGGGGATTCTTGGGCTGACCACCGCTCACCTAGCGAGCTAGGAGCGTCGTACACGGTCATGTCGTGGCCCGAAGCCACCTCCACACGCGTCGATTCCCGCAGCCCTGCGGTAGGGGGGCGAGTATCGCACGCCTGGGCGGTTGTTGTCCGGGTGTCGGGAGTGCCCGACGGCGCGCGGCGCTTCCTCCCCGTGGGTGAACCGAGGGGTCTTCGCGCCACATTCTTTGATAATCGCGCCGAAGGACGGCAGGCACAGCCGCCTGCGTCGCAGTTCACCAACTGGCGAAACTCCCCAACCAGTGTAGAGCCGGTTCCAAAATGCATCAACGCCTAGCTGTCACCCGAGCAGCAGCCCGCCACGAGCGCCTTCGATGGTCATCTATCGTCACACCGCCGCGCCACGACTAGCTCGTGCTCTCTTCCTGAGGCGAGTCGTCGCCGACGTCGTCCAGCTCGTCTATCTCCGGCTTCGTCTGTGGCATGCCAGGATCCCACTCCGAGCCGAAGGTTCCTGGCGGCGATGTCTCCCGCGACCACTCTTCTGGGAGTGGTCCGGCGTCGCCATGCGCCATATCCCACCGCTGTCGCTGCTCCTCGTCGTCGATGCGCTGCTCCTCGTCGTCGACGCCGTCGTTGCTCATGGTGCTCCCCCTGCTCGCTCGTCTGGGTATACGACTGCCCGAACGATTGGTGCTGCAGGAGGCATGCCAAGGGATGGATCGGGTTATCAAAGAATGTGGCGCGAAGACCCCTCGGTTCACCCACGGGGAGGAAGCGCCGCGCGCCGTCGGGCACTCCCGACACCCGGACAACAACCGCCCAGGCGTGCGATACTCGCCCCCCTACCGCAGGGCTGCGGGAATCGACGCGTGTGGAGGTGGCTTCGGGCCACGACATGACCGTGTACGACGCTCCTAGCTCGCTAGGTGAGCGGTGAGTGTACCACAACCACTTCGACCCGTCAGATATGCTCTAGTCGGTGGTTGGTCAAGTTCGGGAAGAGTGCTCAAAATATCGGACATCGAGCCAAATGGTTGCTGTTGGCTGGATCGGCAAATTTTCCAGATCGTTTTCCCAACCTGACCAACCACCGCTAGTGGGTCACTTGTGTTGGACAGGGCCGTAGAGGATTTGCTAGGCTTCCTGGCAGGAGAGTGCAGCCAGGAGGTGACGTATGCGGCAAAAGGAGCCGTTGCGGGCGCTCAGTGCTGACGAGCGGAGTGTGCTCGAGCATGTGGGCCGTTCGAGTCGCGAGGCGGCCGCGGTGGTGGCGCGGGCCAAGGCGCTGCTGGCAGTGGCCGACGGGGCAAGGTAGACGGAGGCGGCGCGGGGCGCGGGACGGCGGTCGGGCGATGCGGTGGGCCGGTTGGTGGCGCGTTTCAACACCGCGGGACTGGCGGCGCTGGCGCCCGGGCATGGCGGCGGACAGCCGGCGCGCTACACCAGCGCGGAACGGGAGCGCCTCCTGACCGAGGCGCGACGCTCGCCGGAACACGAGCGGGACGGGACGGCGACCTGGTCGCTGGTGACCTTGCAACGGGCGCTGCGCCGTGCCCCAGACGGGCTGCCCCAGGTGAGCACGTACACGATTTGGTGTGTGCTGCACGACGCCGGCTGGCGCTGGCAGCGCACCCGCACCTGGGGTCCGACCGGCCCCGCCGTGCGCAGGCGCCAGCGGGGCCGCGTCCAGGTCACGGACCCCGACGCCGACGCAAAAAAGGGCTAATTGAGCAGGCGTACCGCGAAGCCGAGGCGGGCGGATTGGCGCTGGCCGGCCAGGATGAAGCGGGCCCCTACCAGACGGCGCCGATGGCCGGGGCCATCTGGGCGCCTACGGGGCATCCGGCGCCGCAGCCGCACGAGTACCTGCGCCTGGGCACCGCCAAGTTGCTGACCCTCTTCCGTCCGGCGACCGGCGCCGTGTGGGCCCAGGGGGTGACCCGCTGTCCCAACGCGGTGCGGCATCCCTGGCTCAAGGCGGAGGTGATGGCGCTGCTGGCGGCGTTGCCCGACCCAGAGCCGATCGCCGATCCCGTCGCGCACCGCGCGCAATGGACGCGCTGGCAGGCGGGCTTGCGGGTCCGCATCACGTTGCCGGCGGCGCTCCCACCGCTGCGCCTGCTGCTCGTGTGGGATAACCTGGCCGGTCACCACACGCCGGAGCTGGTGCTCTGGCTCTTCGCCCACGGCGTGATGGTGCTCTACACCCCGCTCGCAGGCAGTTGGCTCAACAGGGCCGAATCGCTGCAGCGCATCCTCATCCGCCGTGCCTTGCAGGGGCAGCACCCGCAGTCCTCCCAGCAACTGATCGACTGGCTGGAAGCGACCGCCCGCGCCTGGAACGCCGACCCGACCCCGTTCACCTGGGGCGGCCAACGCGCGGCTCGCCGAGTCCGCGCGCGCCAGCGCCGCCAGGCCCTTGGCGGCTCCGGCGCCCAAGCGGCCCGTTCCTTCCGCTGCCGCACACATGGCTATGTCCAACACAAGTGACCCACTAGTCACAGTCAGAGCAAACCTCACCTCGACTTCGTCTACCCCTCGCCTCTTCGATGCACACCTGCGCCAACGGCAAGGGCCCGCCTCGCCCTCCGCCGCACCCCATGCGCGCGTGTGCATCATCCCGTGCCGAGGCACACCCCGACACTGGATTACCCCTGGCCTTCAGGCCGGGGATCGCCCACTCATCCTTTTTCGCCGCTCGGATATGCCAGCAAAAAGGAAAACTCGTGACCGTCCCTGGCCGTCAATGTCCGTACATGCCCGTACTTGCGACCACTTTTCCCACCCACCCATGTGCTATGCTGCCCTCCAGTGAACACGCCGACGGAAGGGGATCGCCGCCCTCGCCAAGCTGACGTCAGTCCGCCCTGCAGAGCGTACGCCGGCACTCTGGTGCCGCGAGCCCGGCCCTCTCCGCCAGCTCTTCCGCGCCGCGCACGACCCTCCTCGCGGAATCTCGATCCCCTCGCCTCACGGCCCCTTCCCCCGCGGGGAAGGCGGGGGTTCCCCACGAGCGGGGGCTTGGAGATGGGTAGGTTCCGCGACCTCCGTTAGGGGTGAGGCACCCCCAGCAAAAAGCGGAAATCGCGACTCGGGCAAAGCGCCGGATTCCCGCCAAAATAGCCCCCAAAGAGGCCGATCAAAACGAAAAAGCGGAAGGAAACGGAAATGACCTGGCGACACCATCACCCCAGCAGACACCGCCAATCCCGCTAAAATTCACGCCTCGCATCGACTGACAATCCCACTTCGCCGACGACCACCCCACAGGAGGCGCATGATGACCCGCAACGAAGGCACTTCCGCCCCCGACGCTTCCACCGACGCGCAGGCGCTGCTCGAACGCCTCTGCCGCCAACCCAGCGTCGCCGCCCAGCAGTACGGCACCGGCGAGATGGCCGACCTCATCGAGGCCGAGCTGCGCGCCACCGGTTTCGCCACCGAGCGTTTCACCATCCCCGACGCCCCGCCGATCGTCTTCGGCATCCTCCCCGGCGACTCGCCCTACACCATCCTGCTCTACGACCACTACGACGTGCAGCCCGCCGAGCCGTTCGACCTCTGGCAGAGCGACCCCTGGCAGCCCACCAGCCGCGAGGGCAAGCTCTACGCCCGCGGCGTCTGCGACGACAAAGGCGAGATCGCCGCGCGTCTCACTGCCATCCGCTCGCTCCGGGCCGAGCGCGGCACGCTCCCCATCACCCTCAAATACCTCATCGAAGGTGAAGAGGAGATCGGCAGCCCCCACTTCGAGCAGATCATCACCCCCCACGCCGCCACGCTCACCGCAGACGGGTGCCTCTGGGAGGGCGGTGGCTTCGAGCCCGACGACCGCCCGCACGTCGGCCTCGGCAGCAAGGGCCTGCTCTACGTCCAACTCGACGTAGACGGCGCCGGCAAAGACGCCCACTCCGGCAATGCGCCGATTCTGCCGAGCGCCGCCTGGCGCCTCGTCCAGGCCCTCGCCACGCTCAAATCCCCCGACGGCGCCATCCAGATCCTCGGCTTCTACGACGCCGTTCGCCCGCCGAGCGAGTCGCTGCTCGCCGCCATCCGCGCCCAGCCCGACACCGACGCCGAGTTGAAAGCGTCCTTCGAGGTCGATCACTTCCTCGACAACCTCAGCGGCTTCGAGCTACGCAAGCGCCTCGCCTTCACGCCTACCTGCAACATCGCTGGGCTTACCAGCGGCTACGGCGGCCCCGGCAGCAAGACCGTCCTCCCCGCGCACGCCAGCGCCAAGATCGATTTCCGCCTCGTCCCCGATCAGGACCCCGATGACATCGCCGCCAAGCTCCGCGCCCATCTCGACGCCCATGGCTACACCGACGTCCACGTCAGCGTCTTCGGCCGCGCCGAGCCGGTCGTCACCCCCATCGAAGACCCCTTCGCCCAGCGCGTGCTCCAGATCGCCGAGTCCTTCGAGGGCCGTCCGCCCTCCATCACGCCCATCGGTGGCGGCACCTTACCCCTACTCGGCGCCCTCAAGCGCCACGTCGGCGTCCCTGGCCTCGCCGCCCCCGGCGACCCCGTCTACTGGGCCAGCGGCGCCCACGGCCCCAACGAAAACATCCGCCTCAGCGACCTCGCCCGCGCCGTCGCCTTCAACCGCCATCTCTTCACCGCCCTCGCCCCCACCTCGTAAGACCCTCGCCCGGCGCTATCCGGCCCCCTCCCCGTCGCGACAGGGAGGGCGGGGAGGCGGGGAGAGTATCCCTCGCCTCCCCTTGTACAGCACCACTCCCTCGCCACGTGCAACTCCGCAGGCTCCGCTACCTCGCCCCCACTGTAGGGGCGGGATACATGCCGCCCTCCGCTACTCGACGCTTGCTCGCCATGGCAGCCTGCCACCATCACCAACTCGCCACCCCATCCGGCCCCACAGCCCCCTTTACGTCATCTTTACATACGCAGCGTACACTCTGCCGAAGATCAACACCTGAGCTGACGCACCCAGAGCACTTAGTTGGGACACCACCGATGACCGGCCTCTTCACCTGGGCGCAGGCCCTGCCACCGCTCGGCCTCTATGCCTTCATCGTCGCCTGGCTCTTCGTCGAGAGCACCGGCTTCCCCATCTCCGATGAGCCGCTGCTGCTGCTCTCCGGCTACCTCGCCCACCGCGGCCAGCTCAACCTCGTCGCCGTCATCCTCGTCGCCCTGGTCGGCAAAGTCGCCGCCTCCTGCCTCGCCTTCTGGATCGGCCGCCACGTCGACCTGCTGCGCCTCGCCCGCCCGAAGGAGCGCCCGACCAGCGGACCCGGTCGCTGGCTCTACGGCCTCCGCCCCACCAAGGCCTTCCTCCTCGCCGCCGAGGAGCGCGCGCGTCGCCAGGGCGTCTGGGGCGTCTTCGTCGGGCGGCTGATCCCCGTCGTCCGCAGCTTCATCAGCTACCCCGCCGGCGCCGCGCGCATGCCCTTCAACCTCTTCCTCCTGGCGACCGCCGCCGGCTCCCTCCTCTGGATCGCCACCTGGACGCTGCTCGGCTACCTCCTCGGCGCCTCGTATGAGGCCGCCGCCCGCGCCTGGGGCAACGTCAGTTGGATCGTCCTCGCCCTTTTCATCCTCTTCCTCGGCGCCCTCTGGCTCTGGAGCCACCGCCGCTCTGCCCATCCCGAACCGGAGTCATGAGCGCGCCCACGGCCTGCCGTAGCCTTGACACTCCACACGGGCTAAAGCCCGATGGATGCTCGGTTCGTCCCCGCAGGCTATCCCCGCGAGTCCCCGAAGGGCCTGCCCGGCCCGTTGGATGTTGCGCGCCGCGTTCTCATCCCTGTCGAGGACGAGGCCGCAGGTGGTGCAGACGTGGGTGCGCACGCTCAAACTCTTGGGCACGCGCGCCCCACAGCCGCTGCAGTCCTGGCTGGTGTACTGCGCGGGGACCGCCACAATTCGACGCCCGGCGCATGCTGCCTTGGCTTCGAGGATAGTCCGAAACGCGGCCCAGCCCGCATCGCCGATGCTCTTGGCCAGGTGGGGGTTCCGTACCAGGTTGGCGACCCGCACGTCTTCGAGAGAGATGGTGTCGCACTGGCGCAGCAACGCCAGGGCCGTCTTGTGGTGGAAGTCGCGGCGCTGGCGCTGTACCGCCTGATGCGCTTTAGCAAGCCAGCCCACCGCCTTGCGACGACGCTGGCTCCCCTTCTCGCGGCGGCTCACCCGCCGCTGCGCCTTCGCCAGCTTCTTCTCGCCACGGTGGTAGTGGCGTGGATTCTCTACCGCTTCCCCCTCCGCGGTGATGAGGAACACCTTCAGCCCGACATCTATGCCGGTCTCTTTGCCGGTGGCGGGAAGTGGCTGCGCTGGCACCTCGGCGCACGACAGGATGACATACCAGCCGTCCGCTTCGCGCGAGATGGTGACGGTCTTGGGCGCGCCCTCCACGGGACGTGACCAGCGGAGAGCGACCCGGCCAATCTTGCGCAAGACCAGGAAGCCAGTTATCGAGCCGCGCACCGTTGCCGTACTGCTTGTAGGTGAAGGAGTGGTAGCGGTTGCGCCCCTGGAAGCGCGGGAAGCCCGGCGTCTGCCCAGCTTTCACCCGGCGAAAGAACGCTTGATACGTCTTGTCCAGCCGCGCCAACACGTCTTGCAAGACCTGCCAATGGATTGCCCCATACTCCGGGAATGCCGCTTTCAGGTCGGGCAACTCGGCGTGCTGCTGAGAGCGCGGTGAGGGTGACGCCGCAGCGGCGGTAGGCGGTGATGCGCTGCTCCAGCGCCGTGTTATAGAGCATGCGACAGCGCCACACGGTGTGCTCAAACTGGCGCGCTTGTTCGGGCGTCGGCTGGAGCTTGTATGTGTAGGCTTTGCGCAGGCGCTCGTCACTCACGGCTGTGGTGTCCTCTTGTCCGGCGTTTCGAGATTGACGCGCCTTGACTCCGCAAGGAGGCGAACGGCCAGCCGAAGGGCATCACTATCACTCGCCACGCCGTACCGCTCACGAATCGTGGTCAGTGCGGCGCGATCAACCTCATCAAGCCAGACCGTTGTACGTTTTTTCACGGAGAAAGTAGAGCACATCGCCATACGATGGAAGCAACTGCACGAGACTTCGGCTAAAGCCAACGCAAGCCCTTCCATCCGCATGGCCTAAAGCCCAGCGGCTTTACGGGCTATTCTATAAGCTCCGCGGACCACGAGAGGACACACGGCATGAGATCCCCTTACTCACCCTCGCCGCCGAGATTGCCCAACACCCGGTAGTACCAGATACACGATGCGCTGTGCGAGAGTAACAATGCCAGGCATCTCGGTACATGCCAGGGATCGAACCTGCTCGCCCCGCCCCAGAGGCTTACCACGCAACTTGGGCAGTTGCCGCCTGGTGTTCGCTGCAATCTTGGCCGATTACCGACTCATGCCGCCCTCAATCGGACAATTCCGTCGCCCAGTTCGCCGCCTGGATCGCCGTGTCAAGCTCGCGTCGCCGCTTGGCCAGCGCGTCGAGCTCGTCACGCAGGGTCGCCACGTCGATGGCGGGGGTGCGCCGAATCTCGGCCCGACCGATGCGATCGACCCTTTCCGAGGCGGCGTCGGCCACCGACCGCAAGATGTTCTGGTGGAGCGCGTCGCGCGTCGCGCACCGCGAGCGCCTCCATGAGGGTTTCGCCACTTGCGAGCCGGGTGGTGATGTTCGTCCGATTGATCTGGGCCATCAGCGCCCGCAGTTGGGCTATGTCGGCGTCCACCTCGCGGCGCAGCTTCGCCGGATCTTCCGTGGGCTTCTCGCCTTCCTGGACCCATGAACTGCGCTTGAAGCGATCCTGCAGCTGCCCCAGCCGCTTCTGAATATCCCCTCGCAGGATGAGGGCTTCTGCCAATCGCACGCGCGACGCTCCTTGCTACGCCCTCCCGTGCTACAGCCCGGCTTTCGCCCCTTCGTTCTTCGCTTGAGCCGCCGCCTCGTCGTCGAGGTCATCGTCCACGCGCCCCGTATAGGGACCGCCGATGCCCTCGTGCAGCACGCGCAGGGCGAGCAGGGCGCAGCGCTGTCGCGCCGGGCCGATCTCCACGCCGAGCATCTCCAGCACGTCGTCAGGCGTGATCGCCTTCAACTCGTCGAGCGTCGCGCCGTCGATCTTCTCCGTCAGCATCGAGGCCGACGCCTGGCTGATGGCGCAACCGCGCCCGCGGAAGCGCACCTCGCGCACGCGGTCGCCGTCGAGCTGCAAGTCGATCTCCACCCGGTCGCCGCAGAGCGGGTTCGTATCCGCCGCGCTGATGTCAGGCGCATCGATGCGCCCGGCGTTGCGCGGCTCACGGTAGTGATCGAGGATGTACTGCCGGTAGAGGTCGTCCATAGTTATCCCGGAATATCGCGGTGCACCCGCCGCCCTCGCTCAGTCGAAGGTCGCCGAAGCCGCCGCGGCGGCTCCCCAAAGTGAGAGTATACGACCCAGCGAGGTATCACCGCCCACATCGAACACGGCTCACGTCAGCAGCGTGCCGCCCCACGTCTCTGAATCGTCAGTCTGCGAGCTCGGCGGAGGTACGTGGATCGTGCCGGTGCCGCTGGCATGTGCGTAGACTCCCGTGCCGCCGTTAATCGTGAAGGTGAAGTTCGCGGTCTGGAGTCCGCGGCAGAAGGTACCGGTGCCGTTGAAGGTGATGGTGTCGACCTGAGTGAATTCCAGCGTCCCGCTTGTCGTCGCCGTTTCGCACGCGGTGCTCGCGCCTGGGGTGTAAGCCGACGAGCGCCTTAGCCCTACGCCTGTCAGAGTTGTGCCTGCGATCACGCCTTGTCCCATGCCTGTGGTGTCGACGCAGGTGCTGTTGGCAGGCTGACTCGCACCGCACGTGTCCACAACGTACTGCGTCGTCACGCTGAGGCTGAATGGCCCCGTCTTCGGACCAACGGTCGGCGTGGCGACCTCAACCGTCCTCGATACTGAGCTTGTCGGTGAGCTTGTCGGTGAGCTTGTCGGTGAGCTTGTCGGTACATGTGGCGTGAGATGGACGATGGGTGATGCAGTTGAAGAACTGCACGCCGCAAGGATGCTCAGCACCACCAGCAAGACGCCCATCATCGCGACATTGGCGAGAGTCCGGGCATGAAATGATCGCATGCTGGGCCGCTCCCCTTAGACTGGAATGATGGCGAGGTTAATATGGTGCGCGTAGTCGGTGCCGGTCCACGCCTCCACTATCTGATGTGGCTTACCGACATACCCGAGCAACGGCGCACCTAGACTAGGAAGCCCGTACGTCGACACCGACGACCAGGCGTTTGGGACCGTGGCGCGCTGCAAGTTTAGTGAGCTGCCGCTATCCGTTCCGGTCCATGCCCAATAATACGCTGGGAAATCGCTCGGTGCTGGATTGATCGCCAGCAGCGCAGGTGTGAAGTTGCTCGTTTGGACGGAGGGTCCGCCCAGCACCGAGGACCACGCGATGCCGTCGGGCGATTGGAGCAGGTTGAGGCGCCCTGATCCCGACATCTGCCAGGTTAAGAGCATTTGGTTGTTTTGGGGATCTGCGACCAGATCGGGCGTTTGCGAGCTGCTATTGCCCCACAGGACCTCTTTCGCACCGAGCGTAAGTCCCTGCGGTCCCAACCCACGCGTGTTGAGGGTGTGCCCCTGGTCCGTGCCGATCCAAGACATCCAAATCTGCCCGTTGAAATAGGCGAGCGAAGGCGCAAACGTGCTCGTCTCGGGAAATGTGACCTTCTGAGGCGTGCCGTAGACGTCATAGATCACGTTGAGCGAGTGACGCGTATCGGTGCCCGCCCATGCGATCACCACAACGTTCGCGGTCATCGTCGCGTTCGGCACGACGATGACGCTTGGTCGCGTGAACGAGGTCTCGCCCAGGGTGATCTTGTTCGTGTAATTCACGCCGTCGGTGGAGACGCTGACGTTGAGATGGTGAGCCGAATCGGTGCCGACCCATGACAGAACGGTGGTGGGTGCGAAGCTCGGACGAGATGGGCTGATACGACGCTTCTGACCAGAACGCGGGCGCGTCGAACGACGTCTCGCTCAATTGCGTGACGATCGGGATCGAGGTGACCGGGCCGGTATAGCCGCTGGGCGTCTCGCCGTGGAAGCCTTCGATTACCGCGCCGGACTGATTGATCGCCCAGTCCGGGCTGACGGATGTAAAAGCATCCGTGGAGGCGTCAGGCCGAATATAGACGTAGTGGCCGATCCAGAGGTGCCCATTCTCGCCGCTGCTGGGATCGAAGGTGTACGGGCCGACGCTAGGATCCGGGTCGTATGGAGTGCTTCCGAAGTAGTTCGGCGAATACGCCGCGAAGCCCCAGTAGTATGCACTATTCAGCCACGTGCTTATCGGCACGAAGTCTTCGCGGTCGGGCTGGATGCCACCAAATGGCGAGCCCACACCAGGGTCCCAGACCTCGAAGCCAGTGACGCTTGACGGGTTCGTCAGCGGGTTGCCGGTCGCGACGACTCCACTGACGAGCACGGAGTGGAGGCCATGATAGACGATCACGCTGATCGGCTCATTCGAATGCAGGAGATCGAGGATGAGATGAAGCGTGGCGTCGGAGTTACTCCGCAGATCGACAAGTTCGTGATACGTCCCTTGGCCCGCGTACGCGAGGCTCGCCACCAGCGACCGCGGATCGGTCCCGCTATCGCGCGCGATGTCGCCTTTGAATGGTGGTGCGCCGTTCACTACGCTTGGCGTGCCCCACTCGCTCACCGCGGCGTCGCTGTTGAGGTAGCTCGCTATGTCCTGTTGCGAAGTTGGATGCGTGCGGTACTGCGCGATCGCTGCAATTGTTGCTACGCCGCACCAATTGTCGCTTGCCTGCGGCCAGCCTGCGGCATTCACGGCCGCCGCTACCGCCGCGTCGCTCGGACCGTAGGTGGTTGCTACCGCCGCCGCTTGCGGCCGCGCCTTCGCGGGAATCACGCGCGTGCCGATCGCGATGGCCAGCGACGCGACAACGCAGCACGCCAGACCGATTCGCACCCATGGACGGCGTAGCCACGGTCCCGACACCCTCTCGATCGTCCCCGTATATCCCTTCGCGAGCATGTTGCCCCGCGACTTTCCGAATCGCATGTCCCCTCGTCCCCTCATCGTCCACTGGTAGGGACCGTCCCTGCGCGCCCATCCGAGAACTCCGCCAGGATACTGCGACGCCCGTTCGGTGTCAATCGGCAAGACGACATGAGGCCACTCTAGTGATTGAGCCGATGACTATCGGACGTCGATCGAAAAGCCCTGGCGCGCCAGGTCGGCATCGCCTGAACTCCCACTCGCTACGCCCGATCCGCGTATACTGTGCGGCGTAGGTGAGAGCTGCCACACCACTCCACCAACACGACGACCTTCTTCGAAAGTGAACCTTCGCGCGCTCTGCAGCTACTCACCGTATGAAGCAGCTCGCGGCGTCATGCCAGCGCGACAGCGCGGCGCATGGAAGGGTTCACGGTCGACAATCGCATGGAGCAGGTGTTGAACAGCGACATCGCCTGGCGGACTGATCTGCCAGCGGATGAGGACGCGCAAACGCTGAAGCGCATCGCGGCGGGCGATCGTCAGGCACTGACGGCGCTCTACCTGCGCCATCGCTTGCCGCTCTTTCGGTTCCTGCTGCAACTGACACCCGATCACGGTCTCGCCGAGGAACTGCTCCAGGATACGCTCGTCGCCGTCTGGAAAAGCGCCCGCACCTTCGAGGGCCGCTCCTCCGCGCGCACATGGCTCTTCGGCATCGCGCGCCGGCAGGCACACAACACGCTGCGCCTGCGCGGCCTGCCGCTGGCGGACGTCGCGGAGCTGGAGATGCTGGCCGCCGCCGATCCCCAGCCGGAGGAAGCCGCGCTCGCCGCCGCGGAGCGTGCCGAGCTCGCCTGCGCACTGCGCGACTTGTCGCCGATCTTCCGCGAAGTGCTCGTGCTCATTTTCCTGCAAGAGCTCTCGTACGCGGAGACCGCTCAGGTGCTCGACGTACCCGTCGGCACGGTGAAGAGTCGCTTACATCACGCAAAGATCGCACTCCGCGACCTCCTCCAAGCCAGTCCCGCCGCGAAAGGAGCGGACCGATGACGCAATCTGCGCGCCCCACCGGCGAGCACGTCTCGACCCTGCTCCCGGCCTACCTCAACGGCACCCTCGCGAGCGGCGAGGCGATACGCGTCCGCCGGCACCTGGCATCGTGCGAGGCCTGCGCGCTCGAGCTGCGCGATTGGAAGGCGCTGGCCAGCTCCGCGCCGCTCGCCTTCGAGCCAGCCGCGCTGCCTTCGCTCGCCCTCATGGATGCCGTCTGGGCGCGGATCGATGCGCCGTCGGCTCGCGCGTCCATCGTGCCGGCCGCGCTGCGACGATACGCCAGCCACGTCGGCCAGCTCGCTCGCGCCCAGGTGCGGCTGATCCCGCGTGGCATCTGGATCGCCTCTGCGCTGACGCTCTTCGGCGGTGTCTGTCTCTCGCTGATGGTCGCGCTGAGCGCCCAGGACGGGCACGGCGCGGCGCACGCGGCGATCATCCTCGGCATCTTCGCGCCACTCGTCGCCGCGGTCGGCGCCGCCTACGTGTACGGTCCCCAATCCGACGCCGGACTCGAGTTGGCGCTGGCAACGCCGACCTCGCCGCGTCTCGTCCTGCTCACGCGGCTGGTGCTCGTCATAGGGTATGATGCGGCGCTCTCAATCATTGGCAGTCTCGTGCTGGTGATCGGCGGCAGGGCCGGTTTCACCTCGGTCGTTGGCGTCTGGATCGGCCCGCTACTGCTGCTCTCCAGTGTGAGCCTGGTGCTCTCGCTGTTGCTCAGCGGCGTGGCCGCTGTGACGGGGGCTATCGTGCTCTGGTTCTCTCGCCTCGTCTCCGCCGCGATAGCCTCCGCAGGCGATGCGTGGCTGCACCGCCTCAGCCAGCCGCTCGTGGCGTTCTGGCAGACATCGCCCGTGCTGATCGGACTTGCGCTGGCGCTCGTCGCCTTCGCCGTGCTCTACGTTCCCCGGCAAGAGCGCCTGCCGACCATCGCATAGCTTGCGCTGCAGCTTCGAGAAGAGGTCATGCACATGAGGTGGCTTCCAGCCTTCGGCGGTGTCGTCCGGTACGAGTACCGCATGCAGGTGCGACGCCGCTCCGTGTGGATCGTGCTGCTCGGCCTCGGCCTGCTCACGCTGCTCGTCGTGCACCCGCAGCGGGTGACCATCGATCGCGGCCTGAAGCTGTGCTTCGATGCGTCTATGTTGAACATGTCGGTCACATGGGCTATCGCCGTCAACACGATCCTGCCGCTGGCCTTCGGCATCCTGCTGGCGGACCGCCTGCCGCGCGACGAGCACTTGCGGGTCAACGCGCTCTTCGCGGGCTTGCCCGTTTCCCAGCGCCTTCGCCTACTCGGCAAGTATGTCGGCGCCTCGCTGGCGACCATGACGCCCATCCTGCTAGTGTTGGCGGCGGGATTCGCGGTCATCCTGTTTACCTGGCAGCAACTCTCTCTGGTGCCGCTGACGTTGGCCGCGTTTCTCACCATTAACCTGCCCGGACTGCTCTTCGTCGCGGCGTTCTCGCTCGCCGTTCCGCTTTTCATGCCCGTGCCGGTCTATCAGGTGCTCTTCACCGGCTACTGGTTCTGGGGCAATCTCCTGAAACCGCGGGTCTTCGGCATCCCGACGCTGAGCGACACGCTCCTGACGCCGATTGGCCAGCAGCGCGCTGGCTATTTCTTCGGTGTGGGCACGAACCCCGTCGCGAGCGTCAACCCCGCCTTAGGCGTCGCCAGCATCGCCGTCCTGGCCTGCTGCGCCGCCGTGGCGCTCGCAGCGGCGTGGGCGAGCTTGCACTGGCAATTTGACCACTCCCCACGGCTGAAGCCGGGGGATTCTTGGGCTGACCACCGCTAACCTAGCGAGCTAGGAGCGTCTTACACGGTCATGTCGTGGCCCGAAGCCACCTCCACACGCGTCGATTCCCGCAGGCCCTGCGGTAGGGGGGGCGAGTATGGCACACCTGGTCGGTGGTTGTCCGGGTGTCGGGAGCGCCTGACGGCGCGCGGCGCTTCCTCCCCGTGGGTGCACCGCGGGGTCTTCGCGCCACATTATTTGATAAGGTTCGAGGCATGTCCATCACCGTCACCGACCTCAGCAAGATCTACGGCAGCGCCTTCTCCACCGTGCGCGCGCTCGACGGCGTAACGCTGACCATCCCGCGGGGCATGTTCGGGCTGCTCGGCCCCAATGGCGCGGGCAAGACGACGCTCATGCGCATCCTCGCGGGCATCCTGCGGCCCACGAGCGGTCGAGTCCACGTTGGCGCGTACGATGCTGCCACCGATGCGGGGCGCACCGCCATCAAGCGAATGTTGGGCTATCTGCCGCAGGAGCTGGGCGTCTACCCCGACCTCTCCGCGCGCGAGTTCCTCGACTACATCGGCATCCTCAAAGGCCTCGACGACGCGAAGGCGCGTGCCCGGAGCGTCGATCATCTGATCGAGATGGTCGGGCTCTCGGAGGCCGCCAACCGCAAACTGAAGACGTTCTCCGGCGGGATGAAGCGTCGCGTGGGCATCGCGCAGGCGTTGCTCAACGACCCACGCCTCCTCATCGTGGACGAGCCGACCGCCGGGCTCGACCCCGAGGAGCGCATCCGCTTCCGCAACGTCCTCGCCGACGCTGCCGCGGAGCGGACGGTGATACTCTCCACTCACATCCTCGAAGACATCGCACAGACCTGCCAGCGCATGGCCGTGCTTGACGAGGGGCGCATTCTCTTCGATGGCACCACATCAATATTGATCGAGGCAGCGCGCGGACACGTCTGGTCCGTCACCACGCCGCTCGGGGGCCGTCCGGCGGGCGACGCCACCGTCGTCTCGACGCTGCACCTGAGCGACACGGTCCAGTATCGCGTCGTCGGCGTCCCCGATGGGGGGAGTCACGCGCTCGCCGCCGACCCGAACCTGGAGGACGGTTACATCTGGCTCATGCGCGAGCGACGCGCCGCCCGCGAACGCGCGCAAGCAGCCCATTCCTAGATGTGCCCCGGTCCCACCTGGTATATATGCCTGCATCCCGCCGCTCTTGCAGCAAAATCTCCAGCAAGAGCAGGCGATGCTTCAGCGCGCTACAGAGATGGGCCAGAAAGCCCCTGGGGGGATGAATGGCCCATTTTCGACTTGCCGGTGTCGCGGCAATCGGGCAGAATAGATAGGCATGAACGAGCAGGCCGTACGCAAAACGTATACGTACAAACTCCGGCCGACTCCTGAACAGGAGCGGGCGATGGCGTTTGTCGTGCGTCGCTGCCGCGAGCTCTACAACGCCGCCTTGCAAGAGCGCCGCGACGCCTGGCAGAAGCGCGGCGTGAGCGTCACCCTCGCCATGCAAAGCGCCCAGTTGCCAGGGATCAAGGACGTTCGCCCGGAAGAGCAGGACCTACACTCCCAGGTGTTGCAGGATGTCTTGACGCGGCTTGATCGCGCCTTCCAGGCGTTCTTTCGGCGGGTGAAAGTCGGGGCCGAGGAGAAACCGGGCTACCCACGTTTCCAGGGACAGAACCGCGACGACAGCTTCACCTACAAACAATCCGACAACGGCGCACGCCTGGATAACGGGTTTCTCGTCTTGTCGAAAATCGGGCGTGTGGCGGTGCGGTGGAGCCGCGCGCTGGAAGGGGCACCCAAGACCGTCACCATTCGCACAAGAGGCGGACGGCTGGTACGCCTGTTTCTCGTGCGTCGATGTCCCAGTACAGCCCTTGGAGCTCACTGGACACGCGACGGGCATAGACTTGGGTTTGGGGTCGTTTGCCACCTTGGCTAACGGCACCATGATTCATACCCCTGCCTGCTACCGCAGGGCCGAGCGCAGACTGAAAACGGCCCAACGCCGGGTGTCCCGCAGGAAGAAAGGCAGCAACCGCCGCAAGAAGGCGGTTGCCTCGCTGGCGAAGGCTCACCAAACGGTCAGGCGGCAACGCCGAGACTTCCACCACAAGGCTGCGCTTCAGCTCGTGCGGCGGTACGAGGCGATCTAGCACGAAGACTTGCAGGTCGGCCAACAGGCTTAAGAACCACCATCTGGCCAAGTCCATCGCGGACGCCGGCTGGGGCGCGTTCGTGAGCATCCTTGCTTTCAAGGCAGCGTGCGCCGGGAAGCGAGTCGTTGCGGTGAATCCTGCCTACACCAGCCAGACGTGTTCTGGCTGTGGCGTGCTCGTCGCCAAAGGCTTATCCGTCCGCTGGCCTTGCTGCCCGGATTGCGGCACGAGCCTACACCGCGACGTGAACGCTGCCAGGAAGAGAGAACGGCTCGGGCAGAGCCTTCGGGGAGCCGTGGCGTAGGCCGCGGCGCAGAACCGAGAATCCCCCGGCTTGAGCCTGGGGAGTGTCAAGCAGTTGAGCCAGCAGCTCGGCCGGCAAGCCGCTTCGCAGATGCCCGCCGGCCAACTGGGTCAGGTTAGCAGCTCGGCACAACAGCCGATTGTCTAAATTTGGTTGCTGGTCGCGCGGCCTGCTGCCCCGCATGTTGAGTGGATGCCGCCAGTGGAGCGAAGTCCGCTTCCTGGCGAGCGCTCGTCGGTGGCATCCCCGACGCGGCAACCATCCCCGCCTCGCGCTATACTCGCCGCCCGCGCCCGCGGCACTCGCGCGCATGCCGCTCCATCACCTTGTCGGCGACCGCGCGATGCATGCTGCGCCGGAGTTGCTCGATCGATTCTACGCGGCGGACCCAATCGGTCGTTGCCGTCACGACGACCGCCGTGACGATGTCCTCTCCACATTCCTGACAGCGACCCTCCACGGGATATGTTCGCTTCCACGACAGATCAGCGGGACCCATTGTGCGTGCCATGCGGGACACCTCAGAACTTCCTCACACTTCGAAGCCAATTGCGGACGGATTCCCCGCACCCCAGAAAACCGCTCCTCCACCGCCTCAATGCTATCCGAATGCATGATCCGTACCTTCACGATTGCGCTCCCGCGCCAGACTCCCTTCAGCCCACGATCGCTCCTTCGCCGTGCTTCGTTCTTCGTTCTGGGGCGCGGCGCCTAACGCGCGAAGCGCCTCGAATCGCTCGAAGGCGAGCGTCAAGAGCCCCACGACCGCCTGCAGAAATACGCGATCCGCCGCGGGGAAACCGCGTGGCCGCGAACTGGTGCAGAACAGAAGGCCACGCGCCTCACCGCGCACCACGATCGGATAGATGGCGTACGCACCAAGCGGCCACGTGCGCACGATGTTCCGCGTCCCCGTATACGCGTTCTCGGAGGCGGTGTCCTCGGAGATTTCGGCTTCCAGCGTGCGCAATGCTGTGGTCGTTCCGAAGCGAAAGGTGTGTCGCAATCGCTCGAACGTGTGCAGTACGTGCTCCGGCACCATCGGCTCCGTGATCAACTGGACCGACGATGGATCGCCGGGCGTGACGCCGGAACGCGCCACGCTCACGCCATCGATGCCCGGCAGCGCGCGTTGCACCTGCTCCACCACCGAACGCGCCGCATCTGGGAGCGATGGCGCGCTCGCGATACTCCGGGTCAGGTCGCTCAACGCCCGCAACAGGGGCACCAGCGCCGTCTCGCCAGTGGCAGAGGCCGCGGAGTAGCGCGCTTTATATGCGTCGAGCGTGGCGCGGCGAAACCGCGTGTGCCTGCCGCGAGTCCGCGCGTCCGGTATTAAGATGCCTTCGCGCACCGCCAGGAAGAGGGTCGAGCGATGCAGCCCGAGATAGCGCGCCGCGGCCTGTGCGCCAAGCAGCGCTTCCTCCTCGCGTGGTGAAGGCTTGGGCACGGGCGATGATAGAACCGACATGCCACTCTCCGTCAAAAACGCATGGTGTATCACACTTACATCGCAATCTAGCCCACTCGCCGAGATGGTTTGTGCTAGTATGACCGTCATCATACCCGAACGAGTTGGCGGAAATCTGAGAATTCTCTCACCAAATGTTCGACATTCGACCAATTCAACGGATTCACGAGCAGTGGCGCACGTGCAGTGGTTACGCTAGGAGCGTAACAAACATCCAGCCAGTCCCTTCCTCAGGGGCTCGCCATTCAGCGCGCCATTTGCAGGCGAGGCGCCCCATCTGCGCTCGCTTGGGGCCGTCGGTGCGAGCGGCGCCTGACCAGAAAGGACCGAATCGTGTCCATCGAAGAGCTTCGTCCGGCGAATGAAAAGCCAACTGCCGCGGAGGCGCCCACTCGCCGTAAGCCGGGACCCCGCCCTGGAACCGAAGCAGCCAAGCGCGGTGGCACGGCGGCGCGCGATAAGTATGGCCGCGAATTTTACAGCAAGATTGGTTCCAAAGGCGGCTCGACGGTCCGCGAGCGCCACGGATCGACCTTCTACACCGAGATAGGCCGGCGTGGCGGCGAATCGACGAAGCGCAACCTCGGCACGGAGCACTATTCGCGCATCGGGCGCATCGGCGGTCAGCGTGCGCACTCGCACCAGAACGACGAGATTACCGAGAAGTAGTCCTGGCCGTCAACATTCAGTCCCTTCGAGTAGGGTGAGAATCCCTCTCTCCTAGGGTGAGAATCCCTCTCTCCGTCGGGCGCGCGCTCCAATTCGCCGGGTCACGCGCCCGTTCGTTTCACCTTCTCAGCCGCTATTTCACACCATCCGTGGGATCGCCTACCGCGTAGGTCTCGCCCTGCTCCGCCACTCGGTGCTCCTCCTGACGCGCACCGAAGATCGCGTCGAGCGCGCGTTGCGTCCCCGTTCCCAGGGGATGCCGCGTCTCTGCCTCCTCGCCCGACGGCCCTTCCTCGGCGAACTCGCCCGACGGCGTCAGATACTCCACGACGAACGCCGCCAGCGCCTCGGCATGGTGGGGGTAACGCAGTGCGTATGTCGCCAGTCGCGGCGCGGCTCCGGCCTCGTACTCTGCGATGAACTGCTCCGCGATGGCGAGCAGCTCCAAGTCGAGATCCAACTCCGCGCCATGGGACTCTGCGTCCGGCCTCGTCTCGCTCACGCGCCACCTCCCGCGCCAGCATACTCCACCCGCAACGTGTTATACGCGTGCCACAGTGGTTGCGCACCGTCCGCGTCGTAACGCCGAGCGATGTGGCGATCTCCGCCTCTGGCGCCTGTTGCCAGAAGCGCATTACCGGAGTGGGGGCCAGGAAGCCCCTGCATTCAAGCGGGGGATGAATGGCCCCTCCGGCTTGAGAGGTGGCGCGCATTGTGTTAACGCGCATTGTGTTAAGGAGTTTGCCTGCGTAAGACGTTCCGGTACCGGCTGTACCCGACCAGCGAGCAACGGCGCCTCCTCGATCGGCAGGTGGAGGAGTGCCGCTGGCTGTACCACCACCTGCTCGCGGAACGGCGTGATGCTTGGGAGCCGCGTGGGGAGTCGGTGCGCCTCTACGACCAGCACGCGACGTTGCCCGCGCTCACGGCGGAGCGGCCCAGTTTGGCGGGCGTACAGTCGCAGGTCTTGCGGAACGTCGCCGTGCGCCTCGACCTGGCGTTTCAGGCGTCCTTCCGCCGCGTCAAGGCGGGCGAGCAGGAGCCGGGCTCTCCGCGCCTTCGCGGCCAGGGGCGCTCCGACCGCCGCACCTTTCCGCAGGTGCCGGCCCGCAGGTGCCGGTGGGCTGCACGCTGGACGCGGGGGCCAGAGGCCTGCGCGTGATGGACGTCGGCCGGGTGGAGGGCATCCTGCAGCGCCCGCTGGAGGGCACGCCCAAGACCGCCACGCTGCGCCGGAGCAGCACCGGCAAGTGGTCCGTCTGCTGCTCGTGCGAGGGCGTCGAGCCGCGTCCGTTGCCGGCCACCGGGCAGCCGGTCGGGATAGACGTGGGCCTGGCAACCTTCGCCATGCCGACACACGGCGAGCCGATCGCCAACCCGCGCTCCTTCCGTCGCGAGGAGCGTGCGCTGGCCGGGGCGCAACGCCGCCTGAGCGGGGCAGCAAAGGGCACGCCCGCACGGGTAGCACGCCGCCATCGGCCAATGCGGGAGATTCCCGACGATCGCCGTCGTTGCGCGGCGCGAGCTCGGAGAGCAGCAGCGTCACCATATGCGCTGACGGGCGCGACGTTTCGGTCGCCCAGTAGCCGCGCTGCACCATGAACGCCGAGGCGACGTGTTGCCGCGCTTGACCACTCCCCACGGCTGAAGCCGGGGGATTCTTGGGCTGACCACCGCTCACCTAGCGAGCTAGGAGCGTCGTACACGGTCCTGTCGTGGCCCGAAGCCACCTCCACACGCGTACCTTCCCGCAGGCCCTGCGGTAGGGCGTACGTATCGCACACCTGGTCGTTTGGTGTCCGGGTGTCGGGAGCGCCTGACGGCGCGCGGCGTTTCCTCCCCATGGCTCAAGCCAGGGGTCTTCACGCCGCGCGAGCTGATAATCTAGCGCGCGGAAGAAGAACAACTCAAATGCTTCGCCGTTCTCGCGTCCCAGCTGTCGCCACAGCGCCAGTGCCAACTCTTGCAGCAGATCCTCGCGCACCGCGTGCCCCGTCTCTCCAAAGAGACGCGGCGTGCGTCCCACGGTCCGCACAGCCCATCGCACGTTCGCGCCTTCAATGCGCCAGAGCAGCGCGGTGAAGAGATCGCGGGCGGCGAGCAGATCTTGCCGCTGAATGGCATCCCGCAGAAAATGCGTCAGTGCACCGAGCGAGATAGACTGCGCTCCGTCGGCGACGCGAAGTCGCGCGGCGAGCAGGGGTGATCCCGAAGGAGGCAGTTCGGCAAGCTCTGCGGCCAAACGCGCACGGGCGCGGTCCACCAGGCTGCTCGCCAAGGGCGCCGCGGCGGGATCCAAGGTGCTCTCGGTCATGCTCGCCATCCTTGGTCGTGCTGCGTCCCGGGGGGATCCGGGGGGCAGGATGCTTCACGCGACCGCGCGCTCATCGGTGCGAGGTGTTAGACAAATCGGCACGATAGATGCGTATCTCTGGTCGGCCTGGACGCCCCGCGACGCGGTTCAGTATACGGTGCCCGCTCCTCTCGGTCAACGCCCGAAAGGCGCCTGAGGGCACTCTACGCTACACTCCGAATGGAAGAGTGTGCGCTTCTTGCCCATGAGCCATGTCGAGGGCTAAAATGGCCCGTGCCGGTATCGCACGGCCTCATCACTTTCCAGCACTTCCGCACTCGTTACAGCAGCAATGCGTCGTCGCGTCGCGGCGCTGCATCAGAAATAGGTAGGCCATTCATGTCGCAGCCTCCCATTGATCCGGCGCTGTCGGCGGGAGGCCGCGAGCAGCATCTGCGCGAGGCGCTCGCCGTCCTCGAGGCGGTTGGCATCACCCCGTTGACACGCCCCCGTGCGCTGGCCGCTGCTCGCGCCCTTGGCCATACGCTCAATTTGCCCGACTGGTACGCCGCGGCCTGGGAACTAGAGCAAGACGGCAGGTACATCCGACATGGCGACGGCGACACGGAGTGGCTCGACCCGCAGCATGTGGTGCCAGCACCAGATGCGGAAGGCGGCGCCCTGCACGGGCGCCTGTGGATTGCAAGCGCCCTACGCGGCGAGTTTGAGCGGATGCACGATAACCCTGCCTTGCGCGCGCTTGCCGCAGTGCTGGAACACGCGCAAGAGGCCGAGTCCGAGCGCTGTCTGCGCGACGTCTGCGCCACCGATCCTGACGACATCGACGCATTGCTCGCGCTGGCCCGCATCCTCGAGCGTCAGGGCGACTCCGTCCGCGCGCGCAAGCACGTCGAGCACGTCCTGCGTCTTGCGCCGGAGAACCTCGAGGCGCAGGTCTTGCTCGCCAACATCCTCGATGACCTCCAGCTCCGCACTCTCGCCCGAGAGCGGTATCAGCGCGCTATCGAGATCGCGCCGAGCAGCTCAGTCGCCCACTATAACTTCGGCGTGTTGCTGCTCCGCGACGGCCAGCGCGACGAGGCTGAGCGGCATCTGCGCCTGGCCAGCGAGCTGAACCCCGACGACGGCGCGATGCTCAGCACGCTAGCCGTGGCCCTCATCGACCGCGGCGAAGCGCGCGAAGGCGAGCGCATGCTCCGCCGTGCTCTCGCGCTGAACCCGAACAATGCCCGCGCCCATCGCCACTACGGCATGCTGCTCGTGCGGACGGGGCGCATCGCCGAGGCCCGTCCCGAGCTGCTGGCAGCAGTGGCGCTGCGTCCGGACGATTCCGCCATGCTCCTGCGGCTCTGCGCCTTGCTCGATGAGCTCGACGCCCATGAAGATGCCGTCGCCCTGTTCCACGAGGCGAGCGCCCGCAATCCCGCACAGGCCGAGGAGTTCTTCCGCTGGACGTTGCGGCGTGACGAGCGCGATCTGGAGGCGCTCGTCAACCTGTCGCATCTCTACCTCACGGCGAGGCGCTGGTCCGACGCCGAGGCGCAACTGCAACGCGCGCTCAACATCGCCCCCGACGATAGTCGCGTGGCACGCATGTTCGGTATCGTGCAGGCCGAGCTTGGCCATCTCGCCCGCGCCGAGGGGAGCCTGCGTCGGGCGATCGAGCTTGATCCCGCGGACGATGAGGCGCGAGGGCACTTAGTGTCGTTGCTCTGGCACGAACGCCGTCGCGATGAGGCCGTGAAACTCCGCCGCGAGGCGCTCGATCGCGCGCCGGAGAACGTCGCCGCGATGGTCGCGCTAGCCTCGCTCCTCGACGAGGATCGCCAAGACGCCGAGGCGGAGCAGCTCTTCCTGCGGGCTATACGCCAGTCGCCCGACGATCCGCTGCCGTTGACCGCCTATGGCGTCCTGTTGCTGCGGATGGGCCGGCTCGCCGAGGCCGAGCGAAACCTTCGCCTCGCGCTCGATCGCGCCCCGGACGATCCGGACGTGCAGGCGCGCTATGCCGTCGCCCTCTCGCGCCTTGGCCGCGAGCGCGAAGCGGAACTCTTGCTGCGCCGCGCCCTCGACCGTCAACCGAAGACGCCTAGCATCCTGGCGCAGCTCGCCCTCCTGCGCGGTCGCCAGGGATGGCCGGGCGAGGCCGAGGCGCTGTTGCGTCGGGCCGTCGAGCTCGATGCTGACAACGCGCGGCTCGCCCTGGCGCTCGGCGAACTGCTCGAGCGGCGTGATCGCGCGGAGGAAGCGTCGCCGTACCTCGAGCAGGCGGCTCGGCACCTATCCCATGAGGCGCAGGCGCACCTCGCGTACGGACTGAACCTCCTCAAGCGTGGCGAGTCACGCAAAGCCGACGAAGAGCTACGCATCGCCGCCGCCCTCGCCCCGGAGAGCGCCGCCATCGCGGGCGCGCTAGCCAAGGCGCTGATCGAGCGTGACCTCCTCGAAGAGGCAGAGCGGCAGTATCAACGGGCGCTCAACCTCGATCCCTCGAACCCCGAGTTGCGCGTGGATCTCGCGCTCCTGCTGGAGCAGCGTGACCGGCTCGACGAGGCCGAAACGGAGCTGCGCCGTGCCATTGCGCTTGACCCCGGCCTCGCCCGCCCGCGCATGGAGCTTGCCCGTTTCTTCGAGACGCGCGGGGAGGTTGCCCAGGCCGCCGAGCTCTATGCACAAGCCGCCGAACGCGACCCCATCGGCGCTGAGGCTTACTTCCGCAAGGAGCTGTACGAGTCGCCGAACGACGCGAGCGCGCTCGTCAACCTCGCCAATGTGCTCTCGCGCCAGCATAACTTCGACGAAGCCGAGCGCCTCTATCGTCGCGCGTTGCGCCAGGATGCCGACGACGACATCACACTGATCAACCTTGGCCTGCTGCTCCATCGCGCGGGACGGCAGGAAGAGGCACTTCGCGCGTTGGAGCGCGCCGCGCAGCTCCGTCCGCAAGACGCCCGCGTGCAGTTGATTTGCGGGGACGCCCTCGCCGGGCTGGATCGCGTTGCCGAGGCCGAGGTGGCGTACCGCAAGGCGTTGCGGCTTGAGCCGGACCTCGATGACGCGCTGATCGGCCTGGCGAACCTGCTCGATACCCACGAACGCTCCGAGGAGGCCAAACCGCTCTACCGCCGCGCCCTCATGCTGGACGACCGCAACGCCGAGGCGCACTACCATTTCGCCATCCTGCTGAGCAGCCTGGGCCACACGGCGGATGCCGAGCGCCATTACCGTCGCGCCATCGAGCTCGAGACGGAGTCCGCCGGGCCGCAGATCGGCTTCGGTCGTTTCCTGGCGCGCCACGAACGCTGGGACGAGGCTCGCGAGGCTTACCGACGTGCCGTGCAGCTCGCCCCGAACGACGTTGATCCTCGCCTCGAGCTGGCGACCGTCCTCACCATGCTGCTGGACGGCGAAGTGGAGGCGCGCGCATCATTCGAGCGCGCCCTGGCGTTGGGCCCTCGCAACGCGCTGGTCCATTTCCACTTCGGCATGGCGCTGCGCGAATGGGGTGACCTCACGGCAGCGGAGGAGCGCATGCGCGCCGCACTCTCCCTCAAATCGGGACTCACCGACGCGCACCTCGCCCTGGGCGAGCTACTGGATGCCACCGATCGCGGCGACGAGGCGCATGCCGAGTATCGGCGCGCCGTCGATCTCTCGCCCGACGCCGCGGAGCCTCACCTGGCGCTCGGCGGCTCACTGCTGCGGCGAGGCGAGTACGCGGCGGCTGCCGAAGAGCTGCAGCGCGCGCTGGAGATCGACCCTGCACTCGGTGACGACGAGGGCCTGCTCGCGCATTTCGGTATCACCCTCGCGCCGCACGTTCCCGGAGAACCGCTTGTCCTTGCGCCGATCAGCTCCATGGCGCGCGGCCCGCTCGACGAGCATCCACTGCCAGCTTCGGCGAATGTTGCGGACCCCGGCGACACCGCTGCGGAGACGCCGCGCTCGGCTTCTTCCCAGCTTACCGATGTGCCGGTGTCGCCCTCGCTCGCTGCGAGCGGGACGGCCACGGCCGCGTATGCGCGGCCTCATCTCGGTGGCGTCATCACCCTCTCCGAGGACGAACCCTCGCTCGACATTCCGGAAGGCGCTGCCTCGCCCCTCACCGATCCGACTGTCGGTGACACGCCCGCCCGACCGGCTGGCGACGGCGACGACCTCACGCAAAAGCAGACGCACCGTCCAGGTTTCTTCGAGCGCCTCTTCCGTCGGGACCGCCACTAGCGCCCACTCTGAGCACGCATAAAAGGAGCTTGCAATGGAGGCGAATGCGCATGCCCGCGACGAAGTCTTGTACCTCTTGCGCGGCGGCAATGCTCATATGTCCTTCGAAGACGCCGTGGCGGATTATCCCATGGCGAGCGTCAACAGCCCATTCCCCAACGGGACCTACACCGCCTGGCATTTGTTGGAGCACTTGCGCCTGACCCAGAACGACATCCTAGACTTCATCCGTGATCCAGACTATGTCGAGCGCGAGTGGCCCGCGGACTACTGGCCACCGCGCGAGCGCACCGCGACAGCGGAGCAGTGGCAGGCCACGCTGGACGGCTTCCGCGCGGATCTCGAGGCGCTTCAGGCCATCGTGGCGGATTCGGCGACCGACCTCGAAGCGCCCCTCCCTCACGGCGACGGCCAGACCATTTTGCGCGAGATGCTTGTAGTCGCCGACCACAACGCCTACCACCTCGGCGAGTTCGCCATCATGCGGCAGGTCATGGGCACGTGGGGACCGGACCATTAACCCTCCTTCGACAGACGCGTATGCGCCTCGTGCGCGAGATTCTGATCGATCGTGACGTACATCCACTGGGTGAATCTGTGTCCGCTCGTTCAGCATCGCCGCCACATTAGGCGGTTAGTCGTACGGGGGGTCGCCGCGCATGTCGCCCCCCTCTTCAAGCGAGGATCACACTGCCGCGCCGCTGCCGCCACCACCTCCGTCGTCTGGTCAGGCGTCGCCACGAATCGCCGTAGTCGCAGCTTTCTCGTTAGTCCTGAACTGCGTGCTGGCGGCGGCGCTATTGTTGACCACTCCCCACGGCTGAAGCCGGGGGATTCTTGGGCTGACCACCGCTCACCTAGCGAGCTAGGAGCGTCGTACACGGTCATGTCGTGGCCCGAAGCCACCTCCACACGCGTCGATTCCCGCAGGCCCTGCGGTAGGGGGGCGAGTATCGCACACCTGGTCGGTGGTTGTCCGGGTGTCGGGAGCGCCTGACGGCGCGCGGCGCTTCCTCCCCGTGGCACTTCCTCCCCGTGGGTGAACCGCGGGGTCTTCGCGCCACATTCTTTGATAAGTGGGCCATCGAGGAGTATTTTAGCAGCACAAATTTCGGCTGAGACGAAGGTGGCGCTATCGCACATCGTATACTGCGGATGTCCGCGATCGAGCAGCGAGAGCCGCCCTCATGAACCGCACCGACCGCCTCCTCGCCATCGTCCTTGAGCTGCAGGCGCGCCGCCACGCCCGCGCCCAGGATCTTGCCGGCGTCTTCGAGACCAGCAAACGCACGATCTATCGCGACCTCCAGGCGCTCGGCCAGGCCGGCGTCCCGCTGATCTCCACGCCGGGCCGCGGCTATGCGTTGATGGACGGCTATTTCCTCCCTCCGCTCAGCTTCACCACCGACGAGGCCACGCTCTTGCTGCTCGGCAGTGACGTCATGGCACAGAGCTTCGACTCGCAGTACCGAGCCGCCGCGCAGTCCGCAAGTCGCAAGATCGCCGGCGTCCTGCCTGAGAAGCTGCGCGCCGAGGTCGCCGGTCTGCGCGAGAGCATCAGCTTCGGCCACCAGAGCAGTAGCTTGCGGCCCGACGCCGCCGCCAAGCTCCAGCTGCTGCGCCGCGCCATCCTCGCCCGCAGCACCGTGCGCTTCACCTATCACACACGGCATACCGGCGACGGTCCCCAACAGCCGCATCACCGCGATGCCGATCCCTACGCCCTCGGCTTCTTGAGTGGCACGTGGTACCTCTCCGCTCACTGCCACCTGCGCCACGCCGTGCGCCATTTCCGCCTCGACCGCATCGAGGACCTCACCGTGTTGGATCGCGCGTTCGTGCGTCCTTCCAACTTCCAGGCGCAGGGGCGCAACCTCTTCGAGCCTGGCAGCTTCGATATTCGCGTGCTCTTCGACGCCGAGGTAGCCCGCTGGGTCCGCGAGGCCCCCTCTTTCTTCGCCGTCGCCGAAGAAGAGACTGCCGATGGCCTGCTCGTCACCCTCCACGTCCGCTCGGCGGACGAAGTGCTGCAATGGCTGCTCGGCTGGGGCCGCCACATGCGTGTCCTCGCGCCCGACTTCGTTCGCCAGCGCATCGCCTCCGAAGCGACGGCCCTCGCAACGGCGCACGCCGCCAACTGCACAGACGCCACACATCCCACCGCCTCAGCATCCTAGTGTTCCTTCCCCCGAACCCGAGCACACAGGGGCGGCGCCTCGAACAGCACTGCATACGCGGAGAGCACCTGCGCGCGAAACCAGTTTCCCCCACTTCGGATGACCCCAATCCGCTGTTGCCATACCGGTGTCACACCCCTCTTGCATACTGAGCATGGGCCCGCGAAACGGACCCAAGTTCAGCGTCAAACACTAGCAAGAGGAGCACTCGCGTGAAGACCAACCTCGATTTCGTCCTGCTGCACGTGCCCGATATCGCCGTCGCCCGCATCTTCTACACCGAGACGTTCGGCCTCGAGGTCGAGGCAGAGAACCCCACCTTCGTCCAGTTCCGCCGTCCCACCGGCGCCATGTTCTCGCTCCAGGCCGATCCCACCGCCACGCCGCATACCGGCATCGAGCTCTGGTGGGAGGTCGAGAACGCCGACGCGGCGCATGCCGAGCTGACTGGCAAAGGCGTCAGCATCGTCGAGCCGCTCGCCGAGCGCCCCTTCGGCAGGGTCTTCTCCATTGTTGACCCCGCCGGAAACACGCTCAACCTCATGCAGCTCCGCAAGAGTTAAGGCGCCGACCTTGACCTCCGCAGTCTAACGGCCCACCATCGATCCGGCATCTTTCCTGCGAGGGAACTCAGCGGCTGACACGAGAGGGCATAAGCCCGCCGCACGCCACGCCGTTTCAACGGCCGTGGTACGGCGCTCTCACCTTGAGCCGTTGTGCTGGGCTCGTGCATGGTGCGACACTGGCACCATGCACGAGCCGGGATGAGACGCGCAGCACCATGCGTTTCCCGCGCCAAGGAGCGGAGGCCCACACGCAACTGGCGACAGAGAACGACCGTGCGATCAACAGCGAGGTCGTGCGCGCGGGACGGGACTACCGTGCCCGTCAGCGACAGAAGCGAGATGGAGAGCCATGCCAGCGATGGTGCGCAAGACCTTCAAGGAGAAGCTGCGCCCGACGCCCGCGCAAGAACGGGCGCTGGACGACGTGGTCTGGCGGTGTCGCGTGCTCTACAACACCGCCCTGGAACAGCGCCTCACCGCCTGGCGACGCTGCCACGTCTCCATCACGCGCTATCAACAGGAAGCCGAGCTGAAAGCGATCCGGGCGAACTTCCCGGAGTACGCCGGCATCCACAGCCACGTGCTGCAGGACGTGCTGGCCCGGCTGGACAAGACCTATCGGGCGTTCTTCCGGCGGGTGGCGAATGGCGAGAAGCCGGGGTTTCCCCGCTTCCAAGGTCGCACTCGCTGGCACTCCTTCACCTACAAGGAGTACGGCAACGGTGCCACGCTCGACAACGGCTCCCTCGTCCTGTCGAAGATCGGGCGCATTGCGGTCCATTGGTCGCGCCCGATTGCGGGCACGCCCAAGACCGTGACGATCAGCAAAGAAGCGGACGGCTGGTATGTGTGCTTCTCGTGCGCGGAGGTGCCTGCCGAGCCGCTGCCACTCACCAGCAAAGAGACCGGCATCGACGTCGGTCTCAAGGTGTTCCTCAGCACGGCGGACGGGCAGATCGTGGAGAACCCGCGCCACCACCGCAAGGCCGAGCGCGAGTTGCAGAAGGCGCAGAAACGGGTCTCCCGCCGCACGAAAGGGAGCCACCGCCGCAAGAAGGCGGCGGCCCAGTGCGCCAAGCGGCATCAGCACGTCCGCCAGCAGCGCCGCGACTTCCACCACAAGACCGCGCTGGCCCTCGTGCGCCAGTACGACACGCTCTATGTGGAGGCGATCCAGGCCGCTCACCTGAGCCGTCGTCCAGTACCGAAACCGGACGGCGTCGGGGGCTATCTCCAGAACGGAGCCGGCCGCAAGGCCGGCCTCAACAAAAGCATCCAGGACGCCGGATGGGGCCACTTCCTGTCGATCCTCGCCTACACGGCAGCATGCGCCGGGAAGCGAGTGGAAGCGGTCCCTCCTGCCTATACCACGCAGGAGTGTAGCGGCTGCGGGCAGCGCGCCCAGAAATCGCTGAGCGTGCGCACGCATGTCTGCAAGTCCTGTGGCCTGGTCTTGGACCGCGACGAGAACGCGGCCCGGAACATCCAACGGCGCGGGCAGCGCCTTCGGGGAGTCCCAGCGGTGGCCGGGGCGCTGAACCGAGAACCCGTCGGGCTTTAGCTCGTACGGTGTGTCAGGAATCGTATCCCTCGAGAGAGCGTCAGCCGCCAGCCGGAGGTGTGGATGTGGCACAGCAAACCCTCGCCCGCGTAAACCAGCTACTCGCCTCGCGACCGCGCTCCCAATCGGCGTGGTGGGCGCGGGGCGACTTTCCGGTGCGGGTCGCCGATGCGCTCGTCCCGCTCGTCGACGGCCGTTCGGCAATGCTTGCCATGTGCGTCGCTTTCCTCACCGCGAAACGCAGCATTTGGCTCGCCGGTTGGGACCTCTACGCCAACCTGCGCATGGTCCGCGGGCTCGACCAACGCGCCGGGCCTGACGGCACCGAGCGCCAACGCCAGCTGCTCGACCGCCTGCGCTCAGCCGGGCTGGACGACGACGCCCTCGCGCTCTGGCAATCGGATCGCCTGCGAGTGGTAGACGTCCTCGGCTTCGCCGCGAGCCGTGACGTAGAGGTGCGCGTTCTGCTCTGGGGACCATATGACCCGTTCGGCACGTTCCACATGGTCAACGATCCCGCCGAACAGCGACGCACCCTGCAGGCCGTCGGCGTCCATTGCCTGCTCGATAAGAACAGCCGCTCGCCGCTGCACGTGGCGCAATCACTGCACCAGAAGTGCGCCGTGGTGGATGGCCAGACCGCCTTCGTCGGCGGCGTCGACCTCACCGTCCAAGGCACGGGCGACTTTGACCGCTGGGACATCTCCTCTCACCCCTTCAATCTGCCGGTGCGCGGCACCGATAAGGGTGACGCGCCGCATCCCTGGCACGACGTGCACGTGATCATGACGGGCGCACCCGCCGCCGACGTCGAGCAGAACATCACTCAACGCTGGGACGAATCCGACCACAGCGCCCTCCGTAGTCGTTGGCGCGCCGCCACCCCGCCGCTGCGTCGCCTCGCCAGGCAATTCGTCACTGGCGGCGTCCGCAGCATTCGTCACGCCATGCGCCGCGAAGAGGCGGGGCATATGCCCCCCGGCGCCGGATCGCCCGTTGACGGGGCCAAGGCGCGAGTGCAGATCATCCGCACCGTCCCGGCGCTGACCTACCGCTTCGCCCCCGCGGGTATCCACGATATCGTGCAGGCATACACGCTCGCCATGCGACGTGCCGAGCGCTTCATCTATCTCGAGAGCCAATATCTCTGGCTCGAAGGCTACCACGGCGTCGACATGCTCCGGCTGGGCTGGCAGAGCCACTACATGCAAACGCTCTTCGAGGCCATAGCGGAAGCCGCCGAGCGCGGCGTCGCCCTCGCCCTCGTGCTGCCCGATCATCCCAACTGCGGGCGCGAATACACCTGCGGGGGCATCGCGTGGCTTCGCGAGCATGCGCCCACCGCCGCACGCGACGGACGTCTCAACTTCTACACGCTGGCGACTTCGGATGGCGAACCGGGCGATGCTCGCTACCGCCCGATCTACGTCCACGCCAAGGTCGCCGTCGTGGACGACTGCTGGGCCACCGTCGGCTCCGCCAACCTCAATAGCCGCGGCATGAGTCACGACGCCGAGTTGAACATCGCCGCACTGGATGACGCCTTCGCGCGCAGCCTCCGACTCGCTCTCTGGGCCGAGCACCTCGGCGCCTTGGCAAGTGTCCGCACCGGCTGGCCCGCGCCCGCCGCGCTGCCGCTGCCGCACCCGCTCGTCTCGCCCGCGCCGCGTGGGCCGCTCGCCCTGCTCCGGCTCCTCGACCCGCCTGCGCCACCGCGCGACTCCTCGCCGGCATCGGCCGACCTTGCCGCCATCGACGATCCCATGCGCGGCCTCGACCTGCTCGCGCGTGACGCGCAGGACAACCTCGACCGCGTGCGCCGCGGCGATCCTCTCCGAGGACATGTCGTCCCGTTCCTGACTCCCGACGAGGGCGCAGAGCTTGATCTCGCCGTCGATCGCGAGACGGGGTTGCTCGACACGCTGCGGGCTGAGCGCGAAGGCATATCGCTGCGTCACCCCGGCAGGTATACTTGACACTCCCCACGGCGAATGCCGGGAGATTCTCAGTTCACCACGGCAGCCAACGCCACCACTCCCTGATGGGCCTGCCCGGCCCGTAAGATGTTCCTGGCCGCGTTCTCATCGCGGTCCAACACCAGCCCGCAGGAGGGGCAGACGTGGGTGCGCACGCGCAGGCTCTTGGGCACGCGCGCTCCACATCCACTACAGTCCTGGCTGGTATACGCCGGGTTGACCGCTTCCACTCGCTTGCCGGCGCATGCTGCCTTGCAAGCGAGAATAGACAGGAAACGTCCCCATGCGGCGTCTGCAAGGCTCTTGTTGAGGCCCGCTTTCCGCGCGACCCCATTCGACCGATAGCCGCCGGCACCATCGGGTACAGGCGCGGGGCGGCGACTGAGGCTGGCGGACTGAATGGCCTCGTGATAGATCGCGTCGTACCGGCGGACCAGCAGGAGCGCCGTCTTGTGGTGGAAGTCGGCGCGTTGGCGCCTCACCGTCTGATGGGCGCGGGCCAGCAATTGCACCGCCTTCTTGCGGCGGTGGCTCCCCTTCTTCCGCCGGCCCACCCGCCGCTGGGCTTTGGCCAACCGCTGTTCCGCCCGGCGGTAGTGACGAGGGTTCTCGACCACCTCCCCCGCCGCCGTCACCAGGAACACCTGCAGCCCCACGTCGATGCCCGTCTCCCGACCCGTCGGAGGAAGCGGTTGAGTGGGCACCTCGGCACAGGAGAAGGCGACGTACCAGCCATCCGCCTCACGCACAACGGTGACCGTCTTGGGCGTGCCTTCCAGTGGGCGCGACCAGCGCACTGCCATGCGCCCGATCTTCGCCAGTACGAGGAAGCCGTTGTCCAGCCGCGCACCGCCATGCTCACCCACCTGGGGATAGGTGAAACTCCTGTAGCGGTCGCGGCCCTGGAAGCGCGGATATCCCGGCGCTTCACCCGCCGCCACCTGTTGCCACCCGCCGGAAGAACGCCTGGAATGCCTTGTCCAGCCGATGCAGCACGTCCTGTAGCACCTGGGCGTTGAGGTCCCGGTAGTCGGGACGCACCTCCTTGAGGCCCGGCAGTTGTGCCGATTGCATGGCAAAGGTGACCGAGGTACCACATTGCTCCCAGGCCGCCTTCCGCTCTTGCAGGCCCGCATTGTACAGCTCACGGCAGCGCCACACGACCGCCGCCAACGCCCGTTCTTGCTCGGGCGTCGGCTGCAACCGGTATTTGAATGTCTTACGTACGCTGCCACGTTCCATACGCTCCCATTCCGCCTGGCGGTTGGAAAAGCGGAAATCGCCTGGGAGCGTGGTCGCCTTGCGGGCGACTCGGCCCTCACCCCCATCATGCCTGGCGGCAGGGGCACTCTGCCGATTCCTTTGGTAGCGAGCGTGACCGCTCGGGCTCGCTATGACGCGATCCACGGACGGCGTCACTTACGGGGCGCGGTTCCCCCGCGGCGCATAGACCGGGGGCACGCGCGCGAGATAGTCGTCGAGGTCCGCGAACGACAGGAAGTCACCGGCATCTTGGCCGTAATGCGCGATGCGGATCGTCTGGTCGGGGCCGAGCACAAAGTCCGCCGGCATGCGGAATTTACGCCCATCCATCGCGAAGAAGCCGCGAAGTAGCTGCCAAACACCCAACCCTCGCCGCCGCGCCTCGCGATAGACCGAGCGCCGCAGCGTGCCGCGCGCCGTGCCGATCCACGAGGTAGTCAGGCCATAGAGGTTGTAGGCCTCGCCCGCGAGGTCCGGAATCATCGGGAATTGCGCCTGCAAGCGAGGGAGAAACGTCCGCGACAGCTCTTGAGACGACTCGAAGAGGGCCAACACGTACAGGCCCTTGGCCTGATAGCTCGCGTACCGCTCGGAGAGCAGATAGGTGCGAATATTGCAGAGCGGGCAGACCGCGGCGCGATTGAAGGAAAGCAAGACATGCGCTCCATAGTAGCGGCGCAGATCAATCGGCTGTCCGTTCAGATCTGGCAGCACGAACCGTGGGGCAGGCTGCCCAACTCTCAACCGCATCGACCCCTCCTCCGCGGCAACGTCGCCGGACCCGTGTGACCTGACCGCACCCGCGCAGGCATGTTCGCAGATATCCTCCTCGAGGAATGTACAAGACGCAGATGATTGTATCCGTTTGCCATGCAGGCTGGCAAACGTCCGGAGACTTTCGGCGAGACGGCGCGCCACGAGCTGCCGCCAGACGAGCGAAGGGGCGCCACTCCCATCGGCGCAACCGCCGAGCGCCGTCGTCCGCCTTTATGGAGTGATAGGATACAAGGTGGATGTCGCCTACGGTGAAACGTGGCGGCATGAACAAGCCGCGAATAGAAGTGGCACATTTCCTGCGCACCCCGATTCGGTGCCCGCTGCCCTGGGCGCGGCACGCAACCATTCGACATCCTTGTCGTAGAACTCGTGGGGGCGACCGCACTCCTCTCGATGAAAGGATCAGCGCCCATGACGCCCATGAAGAGATATCTCATTGGCGGTGGCGTCGCCGCTGTCATTGTCATTGGTCTCCTCGTCTGGTTATTCAGCGCTAAGGGCTGGTGGCCCGCTATCCTCGATATTGTCATGATCATCGCCGTCCTGATCAACATCGCGCTGATCGTCGCGCTTATCATCGCCGTCCGCACCCTAGTCACCACCGTCTTGCAGGTGAAAGCGGAGGTGATGCCGCTGCTGCAGAACGCGAAGACGACCAGCAGCGCAGTGCGCGAGGGCGCCAAGACGGCCAGCGCCTTCGGCGTCGATCCCGCCGTTCGCACGGTGGGACTGCTCGCCGGTGCGGGGCAGGTGGCGACGGTGCTGCTCGGCAGGGGCGAGGCGCAGAAGCGCTCCGAGCGCCGGCAGAAGCGCCGCCAAGAGATCGAGCGCGAGCTCGCCGCGAAGGGGCAACTCGATGGCACTCGCTAGTAGCAGCGGCGCGCCGCCTCCATCTTGGCTCGATACCCTCGGCAAGGTCGCGGGCGTGATCTTGGGCCTCGAATTGGTCGTCGTGCTGTTGATTGTCTGCGGCCTGATGGTCGGACTGGTGCTGGCGCTGCGCTGGCTCAACATGCAGGTCGTGCCTGTGCTGCAGGAGAACGCGCCGAAGGCACAGCACGTGCTAACGGTCGCGGGGCAGAGCACCGACCGCGTGGTGAACGGCGTCGCCGAGTTCTACGGGCGGCGTCAGGCCGTGCGGACCGGGCTCCGCGTGCTCCTCTTCGGGCCACAATCCGCGAAGCGCGTCTACGAGGAGTCGCTGATTCAGGCCGCGACGGATCTTGAGTTGATGGACACCAATGTCCCCGCCAACGCCGACGACGATGGATCTGCGCGCGGCGGCGGGCACCGGCGCGAGGGCGATCCGGTCGCTCGACCACAAACGCCACAGCCGATCCGCGGCAACCAGCAACTGGACGGTCGCGACGAACGCAACGGCCACCACGCGCCGGATGACGGGTACTCGCGCATGGCCGGGAACGCCGGCTGATGGCCACCGACCGCGACGAACAACTGCACCTAGGCTGGCCCGCGCGCATGATGCGCCGCTATCGCATGCTGGGGCGCAACGCGCGACTCTATCTGCTCTCGAACCTGTTGCAGGCGGCGACTACCGGCGCGGTCGTCACGCTTTACACGCTCTACCTCTCCGCCCTCGGCTATAACAAGGGCTTCATCGGCGTCGCGCTGCTCGTCGGCACGATCGGCGGCGGCCTGGGCATCATCCCGGCAAATCCACTCGTCAATCGCCTGGGCTACCGCGCGATGTTGATCTGGTCGGATCTCATCGGCGGCGTGGCCATCGCAATCCAGATCCTGATCCCCACCAGCCCCGTCATATTGGTAACCAGTCTCGCGATCGGCGCCTCCGTGGCGGTCGTGTTCGTCGTCAACACGCCGCTGCTCACGGCATACAGCACCGCCGAAGAACGCACCGCGCTGCTCGGCCTCAACGGCGCGCTCAACTGGCTCGCGGGCATTATCGGCACGCTTCTGGGCGGCTTCCTGCCCGGATTCTTTAGCCAAGCGAATGTCGCCAACTCTTGGTTGCTGGTCGCGCTCCACCCGTTGCTGGCTTCCTCATCCACGGCGCGCTCGCTGGAGCTGGCGATGTTGACGGGCGGATTGCTGGCCCTGCCCTCGATCATCCCCATCATTCTGATGCGCGAGGAGCGCCCCTCCGCACAACGCGAGGTGCAGGCTCTCGCGGCGCGGGCCATTCCGGAGCCCATCTCCCCCGGCGCGATGCCCCTGCGCGAGCGGGCCGTGCTTGCGGCGCGGGCGGCGCGCGAGATCGCCCACGGCGTCATCGGGCGTTTCACGCTTTCGCAGGTGTTGCTCGGCTTCGGCGCGGGCCTCTTCATCCCCTTCGCCAGCCTCTACTTCGTGGAGGAGCTGCATCAGAGTTATCGCTTCATCGGCGTCCTGAACGCGGCGACCGCCTCGCTGGTCGCCGCCGCCAATCTCATCGCAGCCTGGGTCGCCTTCCGGTTCGGCAAGGTGCGCGGCGCGGTGATCGCCCAACTCGCCTCGGTACTTTTCCTGTTGGCACTCGGCGCGTTTCCGTTCGCCATCCTCGCCACCGGCGCATTCCTGGCGCGCAGCTTCCTGATGGGGCTCGTCGGCCCGCCGCTCCAGGCGCACTACATGGAATCAGTGCCCGAGCGCTCGCGCGTGCTCGCCAGCAGCGTCTACAACGCTTCGTATCAGATCGTCTGGGCGATCGGGGCGGTGGTCGGCGGTTGGCTGATCAACAACGCGGGCTACGCGCCGACGTTCTTCATCGCCGCGCCGCTCTACTTCGCCAGCGCCCTGCTCGTCGCCCGCTGGTTTGGCACGCGCAGAGCCGATCAAGCCGTTGCGCCGCTGCCTACGCCGGCCCGCGCCATCAGCGACGGATTCTGATGCCAGGGTGGCATGGGATGGAGGGCTGGAGGTTGTGGTCGTCGGGGATCGCGGCGCTGCAGTGCCGGCGTACGGTCGGGACGCGGACCGCAGTCCGCTTGGCGCACGGCGACACATTGCACGGAACTTCGCGTCGGCTTCCGCCCCCGATGAGGCGTGGGGACCGCGGCCCGCTCACCCCACTCGTGGCGCCTCGGCGGCGCGACGAATAGGGGTACCTGGCGGCGCGGAGGATTGGTTCCGGCCTTCAGGCCGAGAAGTGCAGTGGGGTCGCTCGCCTCACCCTTTGAGCGTCTCCACGAACTGCCAGGCGCCTTTGCCATCCGTGGTGTAGAGGCTGAAGCCGAGCGCGGTCGTGTCGTCGCCGTCCTTGTCGAAGGCGACGCTGCCCGTCACGCCAGCGTACGGTTTCCCGGTGATGGCGGCGAGGACGGCGGCGCGGGTGGGAGCCTTGCCCGACGCAATCACCGACTTGATCGCGGCGATCTCATCCATCGCCGCGTCGTAGGCTAACGCGGCGAGTGCCGGTGGCGTCTGTCCTGCATAGGCCGCGCTATAGGCCGTGGTGAAGCTCTTCGCGTTCGGCAGCTTCGAGAGGTCTGCCGCGGGGAGGATCGCCGTGGTGTTCGCCGCAGCGGCTGCCACGCTCGCCATGTTCGCGAAGGCCGGATCGCCCGCGCCCGGACCGACGACGAGCAGCGGCAGCGACGCGCCGGTGAGCGTGAGGGTGCCGCGCAACTCTGCGCCTGCCTCCGAGCCGCCCGCGTAGAAGACGGCGTCGGGGTAGGCGTCCACGATGGCCGAGACGGTGCTCTGGACGTTGACGGCGTTGCCGGCCAGCGCCGATTGCTGGCCCGCCACCGTGCCGCCCTTGGACTTCAGCTCCACCGCGAACGCCGCCGTGGCCGCCATGCCGGAGGCCGAGCCGTCGTCCACCAGGAAGACCGCGTTCGCGCCAAGCCCGTGCGCGCTGGTCGGCGCGACCGCCAGATCGGCGGCCACCTTGCCCATCGCGTTGTCGTTCTCCGGCAGCCGCAGGAAGGCGATTGCTCCATCTTTGGGGTGCAGTTGAGTGAATGGCAGCTTTTCCGCGGTCGCCTGATCGGCGAGAGTGAGGCCGGGCAGCGTCGCGCCGGGGCTGATCGTCACCAGGTTCTCCTGCGCAGTGGTCGGCATCATGCCCATCGCCGCCGTGCTATCGAGGGGGCCGACGATGCCCATCACGGTGGGGTCATTCGCCAGCGCGCGCGCGACCGTCGCCCCGTCGCTGTTGAGCGCGTCCACATGCTCGACGCCCAGCGTGTAGCCGCTGCCGATAGTGCTCTGCTGCGACACCGCCAGGTCCACCGCGTTCTGCAGCGCCTGGCCGAGCGAGCCATCCACCCCAGAGGTGGGGAAGAACGTCGCGATGGTCACAGTCGTCGCGTTTGGGGAACCACACCCTGCTAGAGCGAGCAGGCCAAGCATGACCAATATGAGCGCCACATGCGAGGCGCGACACTTATTCATCACCAATTCGATGCTCCTCGGCAGGTCACGCTCTAAACAGCTATGAATGCGCCATGTTCACTGGATGGATATGTAAAGCGGCTGCGGAAAGAGTTGCAGTACTTCCTGCGGTGTCTGTATCCGAATGTTGCCAGAAGGGTCTTCATCGAACGACGTGCTTCCTTGATAATACTGGTAAAGTTTGTAACCTCCATACTCGATGAGGTCTTGCTGAACAAACTCCTGGTATTCTAATGCCTTGTCGTTGAACCCAGCAGGATAATTAGCAATACCATCCGCTTGGAGAACAAGAGAGACGTTTGGGTCATGTTTGATGTTGTCTTTGTCCGGGAACACTTCAGGGTAGAACTGATCAAACACCAATATCTTTCGCGGTAGTCTGTACTGTTGAGAGATACTTGCCAACGTGTCAATCGCGAAATTAATTTCAGAAGCCGGCATGCTGCCCCTCGCGTACGCGTCTGCCTGAGCCCGACCATAAGCTGAATCGGGAAAGTGAAATTCGGTGTCTAGTTGGAGTTCTACAAATGAATATTGCTGTAAATAGGGCAGTATATCCACTTGATTTAGTCTAGTATCGTGGATGGCAACTTGTACCGGCTCAGTCCCGAGTTGTAAGTCAAGGATGAGAAGCAAGTTGTTCTGTTTGCAGAAGTCAATATATTGCTGGATCAAATCCTCAGGTACCCAAGAACTGCAATCCCCGGTAGTATCGTATGCGGTCCCACAGTATCCCCCGCCTTGGAATACGTTGACTACGAGGTCAACCGCTAGTTTGACAGGGTGAACGGGATCTTGCGCAGCATATTGCTGACCTAATGCCTTCAATTGAGGTAAGTAGACATTAAGCTGGTCAATTGAACTTGCCGGACCATTTACAACTGAGCCCCCAGCAATGCCGTACGCAGCGATGATGCGGTTATCGGGCAGCGGCGCGCCCACCGAGGGGTCGAATCCGGTAACGGCTGTGCCCGTCGGCACGGCGGCGCCACGTCCGCTCGCCGAGGTGTTAGCTTGCGCGCCGCTGACACTGCACCCGACGAGGATCATCGTGACGACAAGGCAGAGCGTCACAAGTCGGGACAACTCGACGCGCTGGCGGCGCACTCTCAGCATCGCGGTTGCTCCTCGTGAAGCGCCCCGCGCCTCTCTCTCCGCTCGAGCCGGCAGCGTCCTCACCAACCGCTTCCTCTCCGCACGTTGCGTGCCTCGTCGCCCGCACGATGGACAGCACACTCTTGGCCCGCGAAACCGCGTCCCTGCGTAGCTTCACCAGTCGGAGGTCCACGCGCCGCCTCGCATTATAACAGGCGCGTCAGATCTATGGGTGTATGCCAGTACGCATCTCGACTGAATCCGTTCGCGCTATGCCGGGGCGAAGATGGCCTCCACCAGTTTATCCGCGTCGTGGCGCACGAGGTGATCTTGGTGGACGGAGAGAAGGCGCCCCACCGTCACGCCGGCCACGAGCTGTCGCACGGCACCCTCATCCAACGCGACGGGATGCTGTGCTTGAGCGGCGTAGCGGTCCACCCAGTCTTCGGGGAACCAGCCGTCATGTGCGATCACGCGATCGACCGGCCCACCGAGGTATTTATGTATCTGGCGCACGAAGTCCGAGGCGCGGTAGCCGTCGGTTTCGCCGTGCTTGGTCATCAGGTTGCAGATGTACGTCTTCTTCGCCGCGGATCGCCGGATCGCCTCCGCCACGCCGCTGACCAGCAGGTTCGGCAGGATGCTAGTGTAGAGGTCGCCGGGGCCGATCAGGATGAAGTCGGCGGCGGCGATGGCCTCCACCGCCGCGTGGCAGGCCTGCGCCTGATCCTTCAAGTAGACGCGGGCGATCGGCGGTAGCAGCCCCAGGTCGTGCTCGCCGCGGGTGTCGATATCGGTCTCGCCGCAGATGTGCTCACCATCGCCGAGCTCCGCGCAGAGGGTGGCATGGTCCTGCGTGACGGGGAATACCTGACCCGCCGTGTCGAGCAGCTCCTGCGCCTCGACGATGGCCGCCAGCAGGTCGCCCCCATTTTGGTCTTGCAGGGCCGAGATGATCAGGTTGCCGAGGCTATGGCCGCTCACGCCGGCCTGCCGCGCCAGGCGCTGTGCCTTGGAGGAGTTGGGATCGTCGTCCCCACTGACTCCAGCCCGCATGGGACGCCCGTTGCGAAAGCGATAGGTGAAGACATCGCGCCAGAGCGCGCCCTTGCGCGAGAGCGCAACCAACGCCTGGCGCAGGTCGCCCAGCGGCAGCTGCCCGAACTCGTCCATCAGGCGACGCGAGCTGCCGCCGCTATCGGCCATGCTGACGACGGCGGTGATCGCGCAGGGATAGCGCTTGAGGCTGGAGAGCACGGCATAGGGGCCGGTGCCGCCGCCGATGGTGACGACGCGCCTGCCGGCCAGTGCGGCCACTACCCGCGGGTCGAGCTCGCGCTCCGGCTCGTTCTGCACCTGGCGGTCCATCTCGCCTCCCATTTCGCCGTGGGCCACTCCCTTGCTTGGCCTCGATAACTCCACCCGCGCCTGTTGCGACGGGCGAGTGTCCGCACATTGTAGAGACTGGCGAGGGAATGCGCAAAGGGGATAGCACTCTCGCCGCGCTCGCATTGTGCGCCCCAAAATACCCATCCGCAACCGCGCTACAACCGAATGGTCTGGGGGGCTGTGTTACAATGCGGGCGCGTCGGAGGCCGAAGCGTGCCGCGAGGACAGTGCCCAAACTCGCAGACTCTACACTACACTATTCCGCGACACTGGTGCGGCAACGGGAGATGGCATGGGAACGGTTGCGCTCTGCCCGCGCTGTGGACATGGGCTGCCAGACAAGTCACAGTTCTGCCCGCGCTGTGGCTTCGATCTGCGCGATGGGCGACCACGGCTCGCCACGGGGCTGCTGCCCTCGAATCAACTGCTGCACCGCCGCTACGCTATCCAGCGGCGGCTGGCGCAGGGGGGGCAGAGCGCGGTCTACCTCGTCACGGATATGGCGGACGGCAGCCAGCGCGCGCTGAAGGAGATGAGCGAGTCGAACCTCACGCCCGCAGAGCGCGAGGGGGCCGTCAACGACTTCATCCGCGAGGCACGCATGCTCAGCACGCTGGATCACCCCGCGCTGGCCCGTGTCTACGAGAACTTTGTGGAGGGGCAGAAGCAGTATCTGGTGATGGAGTACGTCCAGGGCAAGAATCTCGAGGACGAGCTGATCGAGGCGAATCGCCCCCTCGAATGGGAACGCGTCGTCGCGTGGGGCATGGACCTTTGCGACGTGCTGGCATATCTGCACGGCAATAATCCACCGATCATCTACCGCGACTTGAAGCCGGCGAATGTGATGCTGACGCCGAGCGGCAAGCTCAAGCTGATCGACTTCGGCATCGCGCGCTGGCTGCACACCAACCGCTCGCACGACACCGCGCAGCTCGGTACCGACGGCTACGCGCCGCTCGAACAGTACAGCGCGCGCTCGGAGCCGCGGTCGGACCTCTACGCGCTGGGCGCCTCGATGTATCACCTGTTGACCGGGCGCGTGCCGGAGTCCGCGCCGGCGCGGGTCGGCGGCCAGTCGCTGACGCCGTTGCGGATGATCAATCCGAAGGTGCCGGAGGCCGTGGAGCGTGTGATCGTGCGGGCGCTGAGCCTGCAAGCGCGCGAGCGCTACGCCGACGCGCGCCAGATGCTCGACGCGCTGGAGCAGGCGGCACGCGGGGTCCACAGGGTGACGGGCCTTTCCGCGCAGCCACAGGCCGCCCCGGTGGTCTCTGGCCGGCTCGGCATGTCCGTGGGGCCCGCGGTCGGGCACGCCTCCGGGCGCGGATCGGCCGCGAGTGACGCGCCGAGGCTTTACGTCTGGCCGCTGCGTATGGATGCTGGCATGCTTGAGCCGGACGAGATCGTCACGCTGCCGTTGACGATCGCCAACCACGGAGGCGGCCAGCTCATCGGCACGATCGAGACCAATCTCGCCAGTCTGAGCGTCGAGCCGAGGGCGATCAAGCCGGAGGTCTCGCAGCTGATGGTGCGCATCGACACCAGCGGGCTGCGCCCCGGCCCGTATACCTGCCACTTCGGTGTGCGGACCACCGGCGGGGACCAGATCGTGCCGGTACGGTTCCAGGTGCGCCCGCCACGCGGCATGGCGTAGCGCGACGGCCGCGATGCGGCCGCTTCGCCCGTGCCGTTCTCGCCAGCATCGGCGCGCGCACATGACGAACGAATTGCTGCCTGCGAGGACCTCACCCCTCGCCCCCTCTCCCGCGGGGAGAGGAGGGACAGTGGGCGTCGCGGCAGGCGATCGCCCCAAAGGCATCGGCTTCGTACTGAAGGAGGGACATCATTTGACCATTCCCACACGGCTAGAAGCCGGGGGATTCTTGGGCTGACCACCGCTCACCTAGCGAACTAGGAGCGTCTTACACGGTCATGTCGTGGCGAACCACATCCACAAGCGTCGATTTCCGCAGGCCCTGCGGTATGCGGGCAGTGTAGCACACAGAGAGGAGACGGCGCTTCCTCCCCACACCGAACGGTAGGGGGATCCGCGCCGGCCATTTGATGAGTCAACCAACGACCCCGGCGGCGCGGCTCGGCGTGATCGGCGGCAGCGGCCTCTACAGCATCGAGGGGCTGCGCGACGTCACCGAGGTGCAGCTGCAGACGCCGTTCGGCGCGCCGAGCGACGCCATCGTCGTCGGCACGCTGGAGGGCGTGCCCGTCGCGTTCCTGCCGCGCCATGGTCGCGGCCACCGCCTGACGCCGAGCGAGGTGCCCTCGCGCGCCAACATCTACGCGCTGAAGAGCCTCGGCGTCGAATGGGTCGTCTCGGTGAGCGCGGTGGGGAGCCTGCGGGAGGACTACGCGCCACTCGACCTCGTGGTGCCGGACCAGATCTTCGACCGCACGAAGATTCGGTCCAACAGTTTCTTCGAGGGCGGGGTTGTGGCGCACGTTTCGTTCGCCGATCCGTTCTGCCCGCACCTCGGCGGGCTGCTCTGGGAGACGATGGGCGGCATGTCGGGCTTCACGGCGCATCGCGGCGGCACATACGTCTGCATCGAAGGGCCGCAGTTCTCGACGAAGGCGGAGTCGCGCATCTATCGCCAGCTCGGCTGCGATGTGATCGGGATGACGGCGGTGCCGGAGGCGAAGCTGGCGCGCGAGGCGGAGCTGCACTACGCGGCGGTCGCCTGCGTGACGGACTACGACGTGTGGCACGAGGGCGGCGAGACGGTGACGGTGGAGATGGTGGTCGCCAACCTCCAACGCAACGTGGCGAACGCGAAGAGTATCATCCGCGAGATCGTGCGACGCATCCCGGCGCAAGGGGAGGCGCTTACGTGCGGCTGCGGCAGCGCGCTGGCCAACGCGGTGATGACCGATCCGTCGCTGATCACGGCGCCGCTGCGCGAGAAGTACGCCTTGTTCTTGGGCAAGTATCTCGGCGAGTAGGGAGCGGGCGGGCATGCGTGGGGAAGGAGCTGGCGCGTGCCGGATCTGCTCGTGAGGCTGGCTTATGCTTCTCTTCTTCGCGGTCTTTCTGGTGTGCGGCTGGCTCGTGATATTGCTCGACTCCAGCTACGTGGGTACGCGGCATCGTGTTCCTGCCCTCATCGGCCCACCGATGTTCGCTGCGCTGTGCTGCTTCGTAGCGTTCGTGCCCTTGTCGGGTAGCGCTGGCAGAGCGACATTGGCGCCAGAAGACGTGTTTCTTGTGCTGTATACGTTGCTTGCGTTCTTGTGTGCGCTCGGCGGCGTCATCGCGGTGCCGATTGCACTTCGCTCCAGGTTTCGCGAACGCCAGGACGCGCGTGAAGCGAACATGGCTCAGCACCACCATGACCATTCGGATCACGCGCATGGCAGCGAGATGGATCGCACTCATCGTGCCGTGCGCGCGACGTGGATCCCGCGGGGGCGGCCACCGCGCGAGGAGTAGTGAGGCGGAAGAATGCCTATACCACAGTGGGCCACGCGGCCTGGAATATTCGGGAGTTGTGGCGAATTCATTTCCGATTCTTTCCGCTTTTGCATTTTTTGCAGGGTCGGGGGCCGATTTTCAGCGGGAGAGGGGCCGTAGAGGCGGAAATGGGACACGGGCGGAAGTCGCACGGCGAGGCATGCGCGGGAGGCGTGGAGGCCCGTGTGATGCGGATTTATAGCAGCGGCAGGCGGAATTGGGAGGGCGGTGGCGGGGCGCATGGGGCAGAAATCCTTGGGGGTGGGGACTGGTCGCGGCACTGAAGCGCCAGCGTAACGGTTTGACGCGGACTGAGGTCCGCTAGGGTGGGGTGGGGGTTGAGAGGGTGGGGTGCGAGAACATTTGTTCAATCGACAGTATAGCATCGCTTGGTGCGGGGTGCAAGGGCGCGATGACACGTGGGGGAGTCGTGTCGCCGAAGTGGCGTGTTGTTTCGCTGACAGAAAAGGGCTTTAGCCCGCCGCAAGCCGCTGGGTGTTAACCCGGGCGGTGCGGCGTCCAGGGCTTTCGCCCGCAGCCTGGTGGCATTGCCGTTTTCCTGCCCATCAGGCAGACGACCTCAGCGGACTCTTTGCACCTCGCCAAGTGCATGCTGTTTGCCGGTTCCGTGGTACCTCGTTCCCACGGGCAAAAGCAGCAACGGGCCTTGGACGCGGTGCCATGCGGTTGAGCCAGCGTTTTTTCGAGAGCCTAGCTCGCCTGGCGATGCCTGCAACGTCCGCTTGGGCGGGGGCACCGCCTTCGGGCGCGAACGGGCAGGGGTGGATACAATCATCCCATCAGACCCGTAGCCTGAGCACCCATGGGGCTTTTGCCCCCGTGGAGTGTCAGTTCGGCGATCCGAGCGAGTCGCCAGGAGCTTGGATCAGTACACTGGAACCCGCTGTAGCTGAATGCTCCAGAGGCGACTCGGTTGATCACTGACCGACCAAGGGGCTAGGCTAGGCGCTCGCACTCGACATGGCGGGGTGCGCGCCCACTCCCGTCGCTGCGGCGAATGCCCTGCGCGCACGGCTGGGCGAAGTGGAGATGCTCGCCAGCGGAAGGCGGCATGCTCTCCCGGAATGGCTCGACCAAGCCGCCTCATGCCGCCTCAGATAGGCCGCGCCGAGGGCACAACTAGCAGCAGACTCCAGCTTCCTGTTAACTAGACCGAAGTCTCGCGCCGTGACAGCCCCTCGATCGCGGGGGGTCATGTCGGCCGGGGGCGAAGGCCGTCGAGCGCGGCCTGGAGGATTGGCTCGACGTAGCGGGTGTCGCTGTGGATCGTGGCGATGGCGACGATCATGTCGAGGATCTGTTCGATCGTGAGCGTGTCACGGATCTCGTGGGTGCGCTGCGCGGCGGCGAGGAGCGGTCGGCCGGCGGCGAGCACTCGGGCGCGGCTCTCGCCGAAGAGGGGGTTAGCCACTGTCTGATTGCGCGAGCAACTCGGAGGCGACGTGGTGCTTGGTGGTCGCGAAGGCGAAGAACCGGCGCAGCCAGGCCGTCAGCACAGCCCCAGGTGTCTCGCCGTCACCCTCGCCGTCACCCTCGGCGGCCTCGCACACGGCATCGACCTCGTCGGTGAACAGCGCCTCGAGGAGCTCACGGCGGCCGGGGAAGTTGCGGTACAGCGTCGCCATCCCGACACCGGCGCGTCGCGAGATCTCGGCCATCGACACCTCGGCCTCGGGATCGGCGAACGCGGCGCGGGCAGCGGCGAGGATCTTGTCGCGATTGCGCTCGGCATCGGCACGTCTCGCCGGCGATTGGGAAGTTGGTTGGGACGAGGTCGGTTGGGACATTGACATTCCTAAGTGGATAGGTCTATCCTCTTTCGTGAAACGGACATGCTATCCGCTTCACGACGAATTGTATCACGTCGCCGTGACGGACGTGCGGCGACGCAAGGAGCTCTTCATGGACTACCGACCTTTGGGACGCACCGGCATCTCGGTCAGCCAGATGTGCCTCGGCGGGATGATGTTCGGCGCCTTCGGCAACCCCGATCACGACGCGTCGATCGCGATCATCCGACGTGCGTTGGAGGCTGGGATCACTTTCATCGACACCGCTGATGGCTATTCCGCCGGCGAGTCAGAGCTGATCCTCGGCAAGGCGCTGGCAGGCGGGCGGCGCAACAGCGTGGTGCTCGCCGTCAAGTTCGGCGTTCCTTTCGACGGGGACCGCAACCATCGGGGAGCGTCGCGGCGATGGATCATGGAGGCGGTCGAGGGCTCGCTGCGTCGGCTGCAGACCGACTGGATCGACCTCTACCAGGTGGGTGTTCCCGATCGGAACACCGACATCGACGAGACCCTCGGCGCCCTATCTGACCTCGTGCGCGCCGGCAAGATCCGCTCCTTCGGCACGTCGAAGGTTCCCGCTTCTGAGATCGTCGAGGCCCAGTGGACCGCCGAGCGCCGAGGCCACGGACGGTTTCGGACCGAGCAGCCCCCGTACTCAATCCTGACCCGCGCCATCGAGTATGACGTGCTGCCGACCTGCCAGCGGTACGGGATGGGCGTCATGACCTACAGCCCGCTGGCCGGGGGGTGGCTGTCGGGCAGATACCGCAAGGGCCGACAGATCGGCGGGCCAGGCTCCGCGGCTCGCGCCCAGCGCTCCGGGACTTACGACGCCACCAACCCAGCCAACGCCGCAAAGCTCGAAGCCGCCGACGCCCTCGGCGCGCTCGCCGACGAGGCCGGGATCACCCTGATCCAGATGGCGACAGCATTCGTCACCCGCCACCCCGCGGTCACCTCCGCGATCATCGGCCCGCGCACCATGGAGCACCTGGACGCCTACCTCGCCGCCGACGGGATCGTCCTGCCCGGCGATCTGCTCGATCGCATCGACCAGATCGTTCCCCCCGGCGTCACGATTAACGTCGACGACAACATGTGGAACGTCGGCACACCGACCCTCGGTGCGGCATTCCGTCGCCGTTAGACAGGCCACGCTGGCCAGCGCCACGTCATGAGGGCATCGACTCACGTGAAACGGTCGAATGCTGCACGCTCGATCGCCACGAGCGATAGTGACCCGCGGAAACCATTGCTTGCCAGCTTCACGAGCAGGTAGAAGGCAGGCTTCGCTCCTGCCTCGGTGAGGCTGGGAATAGGTCAAGGTGGTGGCTCTCACCGCCGCGAATACTCAACCTGACCCCTGCCCGCGTTCCGGAATTTACGCGCTCGTTCGTCAGCTAGCAACACGTTGACGCTCCGCCAGCAACACAGGTACAATGCCCTGTAGCCTCTATCTGGGGAACAACGGCGTTCACCATGCCTCGCATGCGTCCCCTGGGACGCGTCGCCCCCCAGACGTCCTTCAGGATTCAGGCGCCCGGATCGCGGGCGGAGCGAGGATCGAGAATTTCCGTGAACATAGTCGTTTGCATGAAAGAGACCCCGTCCATCACGGCGGTTAAACGCTTCACCGCCGATATGCGGTTGGAGCGCCGCAAAGAGGACGCGGAAATCAACCCCTTCGATGAATACGCCATCGAAGAAGGCTTGCGCCAGCAGGAGAAGCTCGGCGGCGAGGTGATCGCGCTCAGCATGGGGCCAGCCACCGCTACCGACAACATTCGCAAGGCGCTGGCGATCGGCGCCGATCGCGGCGTCTTGGTGACTGATCCCGCTCTAGAAGGCTCCGACGCCATCGGGACAGCGCGCGTGCTGGCGGCGGCGCTCAAGAAGCTCGGCTTCGACCTCGTCCTCTTCGGGAGCGCGGCGGCGGACTCCTATGGTGGCGTCGTTCCGGCGGCGGTCGCCGAGTTCCTCGGCCAGCCGCTGCTCTCATTTGCCTCCAAGCTTGACATCGCCGACGGCAGGGCCCGCATCGAGCGCGCCGCTGAGACCGGCTATCAGACCGCTGAGGCGACGCTCCCGGCACTGGTCAGCGTGATCCAGACGATCAATGTGCCGCGCTATCCCTCGATGAAGGGCATCATGGGCGCCAAGAAGAAACCGATTGACACCTTCAGCCTGGCTGACCTCGGCGTGGACGCCGCGCAGGTTGGCGTCGCGGGCGCCAGGGAGAAGGCTACCGGCTCAACTCCCGTGAACACGCAGCGCAAGGGCGAAATCATCACCGGCAATGATGGGGCGGCTGATCGCGTCGTCGCCTTCTTGGTGGAACAGAAGGTGCTCTAGCATGGCGAACGATGTGTGGGCCTTGGCTGAGATCGCCAACGGCAAACTGACCGGGGTCTCTCTGCAAGTCGCCTCCAAGGCGGCGGAGCTGGCGGGGCAACTGGGCGGCTCCTCCGCCGCTGTCGCCCTCGGGACCAACACCGCCGCCTCCGCCGCCGAGCTTGGTTCCGTCGGCGTCAAGACCGTCTATGCTGCTGATGGCGCGGTCTACAATGACTATCTGGTTCAGCCCCATGTGGAGACGCTGGCGGCGCTGGTCCAGCAGCATCAACCGGCGGTCATCCTCTTCGTCCTCTCCAACTACGGGCGCGATGTGGCGGCGCGCCTCGCCGCGCGGCTCGGCCTGGGTCTGGAGTACAACGTCTCTGAGGTGAGCGTCGAGGGCGGCGCATTGGCGCTCACCGTCCCGGCCTTCGACGGCGCGCAGTCCGTCAGGGCGGAGTTCGTCGGCGGCGGGACGAAGCTGATTGGCGCGCGGCCCAACGCCTTCCAGGCGAATCGCGTCGGCGGCACGGCGGAGGTCGTCAGCGTCGCCGCCGCCAGCGCACCCGCCAATGGCGCGAAGCTCTCCGCTCCCCTTGGCACCGCAGATGCGGGAGAAGCCGGACATCTCGCCAAGGCCGCCGACGGCCATGACTACTGGCAGCCGGGCGCCAACCACCCCAAGCTGGAAGAGGCACAGATCATCGTCTCCGGCGGTCGCGGGCTGGGCGGCCCCGCGGGCTTCGCACAGGTCGAGGAACTGGCGACGGCGCTGGGTGCCAGTGTCGGCGCTTCACGTCCGGCGGTGGACGATGGTTGGATTCCTTATGCGTATCAGGTGGGCCAGACGGGCAAGACGGTCAAACCGGCGGTCTACATCGCCGTTGGCATCTCCGGTGCGGTGCAGCACAAATCGGGTATGGGTTCTTCCAAGCTCATCATCGCCATCAACAAGGATAAAGACGCGCCGATCTTCAGCTTCTGCGATCTCGGCATCGTCGGCGATCTGAACGTGGTGGTGCCGCAGCTCACCGCCGCTGTGAAGCAGCGCAAGGGTCAGTAGCGATCCGGCGGCGATTGCGCCGGCTGCGTGGCGGGTGAAGAGGAGGGGGATGGCCCTCTCCTCTTCTTTTCGGTTCAGTGGCAGTAGCGCGCCTTTGCGGTGAACGTAGTCTCTCTCTCGGAAAATCGCTGAGGGCGAGGTCTTCTGGAAGGGGTGCGGGCATGAGTCAGCCATCGTTCTCGCCGACGGCCACCAACTGGGGCGCCATCATCTTCGGGCTGGTGCTGCTGGCGGCATGGCTGGCGTTCGCCGTGCGCATCCGCCAGTTAATCCGCCTGATGCGCCTTGGTCGCCCGGAGAACCGCTTCGACCACATCGGCGAGCGCGTCAAGTACTTCGCGCTGATGGTGCTTGGCCAACGCGGCGTGCTGCGCGATCCGCTGCCCGGCATCGCGCATTTCTTCACGTTCTGGGGCTTCATCATCATCCAGCTCGACGCGCTCAACCTCTGGGCACAGGGCTTTAACTTCACGGTCCCCGTCATCTCCAGCCGCCCCTTCGCGGTGATCCTCGACATCTTCATCATCTTCGCGTTCCTGGCGATGATCGAGTTCACTTTCCGTCGCGCCGTGCTGCGCCCGCGCCAGCTGGAGAGCCAGGGTCACGGCATGGCCGACGCCTATACCATCCTCGGCCTGATCACGTTGGTGCTCGTCACGCTGTTCTTCTTCGAGGCCTTCGCCTACATCGGCAGCAACGGCGCCGATTGGACGCTCTTCGGTTCGTGGGTCGGGCCGGCGTGGTCGGGCATAGGCGCGAGCACGGGCGTCGCGCTCGCCAGCGTCTTCTGGGCGGCGAACGTGCTGACGGTGCTCTTCTTTCTCGTCTATCTGCCGAACTCGAAGCACCTGCACTTGCTCGCCACGCCGTTCAACGTCTTCTTCCGCAACCTGCGCCCGATCGGCGCGCTCGACCCGATCCCCAACCTGGAGGAGCGCGAGGACTACGGCGTCCACACCATCACCCAGTTCACCTGGAAGCAGCTGCTGGACGGCTACGCCTGCACCGAGTGCGGGCGCTGCAACAGCGTGTGTCCCGCGCTGGCGACCGACAAGCCGCTCTGGCCGAAGGAGATCATCCTCGGCGTTAAGGAGGAGCTGTTCGCCAAGGGCAACCTGCATCTGGTGAGTCATGAGGCGGCGGAAGAGGCGAGCAAGACGGAGCCGATGGTCGGCGGCCTCATCAAAGATGAGACGCTGTGGGCTTGCACGAACTGCGGCGCCTGCGTCGAGATCTGCCCCGTCTCGATCGAGCACGTCCAGAAGATCGACGACATGCGGCGCTATTTGGTGATGGAGGAGAGCCGCTTCCCGCAGGAGGTCACGTCGCTCTTCACCAACCTGGAGCGCAACCAGAATCCGTGGGAGATCCGCAACGACACCCGCGCGGACTGGGCCAAGGCGGTCGGCGTGCCAACGCTGGCCGAGGACCCCGACGTAGATGTGCTCTACTGGGTCGGCTGCATGGGCTCGTTCGACGCGCGCAACCGCAAGGTCGCCACGGCCTTCGCCAAGGTGATGCAGCGCGCCAACGTGCGCTTCGGCATCCTGGGGCCGGAAGAGAGCTGCACCGGCGACCCCGCGCGCCGCATCGGCAACGAATACCTCTGGTCCATGCTCGCTCAGCAGAACATCGAGGTGATGAACGGCTACGGCTTCAATAAGGGGGCCGGGGATGCCGAGGTCTCGGACACGAAGAGCGGCGCGGAGAGCTATGGACACACGACCGTCGGTGTGGGCGTGCCAGCGGGTCGCGCCTACGACGTGAAGACGGTGGTGGCGACGTGCCCGCACTGCTTCAACACGATCAAGAATGAGTATCCACAGCTCGGCGGCAACTTCGAGGTGATCCACCACACCGAGTTCATCAGCCGGTTGATCGATAGCGGCCAACTCACGCTCCCGGCGGGCTTCGACCAGCGCAAGCTGACCTACCATGATCCCTGCTTCATCGGGCGCTGGAATGGCGTCTACGACGAGCCGCGCCGCGTGCTGAACGTGATCAACAGCGAGGGCGTCAGCGAGATGCGCCGCAACCGCAATCGCTCGTTCTGCTGCGGCGGCGGCGGCGGTCGCGTGTGGATGGAGGAGAAGATCGGCAAGCGCATCAACAACACGCGCGTGGAGGAGGCGCTCGCCACCGGCGCGGACGCGATGGCCGCCGCCTGCCCGTTCTGCATCACGATGTTCGAGGACGGCATCAAGGGCGTCGGCGCGCAAGAGCGCTTCGGCGTGGAGGACATCGCGGAGATTCTGGCACGTGCGTTGGAGGCGCGGCCGGTCGTCGCGGGGAGCAAGCCCGCGGAGGCGTGAGGGACCTCACCCCCTACCCCTTGCGGGGAGAGGGGTGGCATGGTACAAAGGCCGTCATTGCTTTCTGCGCCAGGAGGCCCAATACTAGAGCAACTTCCAAAAAGCCGAGGCAGGCACGAGATGTGCGGGACCGAGGGGCATGCGTGCCTATTCGACCGACCTGAAAGAGCGTTTGGTGCGAGCGGTGGCTGACGGTCAGCCCATGCGAGAAGCCGCTCGCCGTTTCACCGTCGCCGTGACCACCGTCAAACGCGCGGTGGTCCAACAGCGGGAGACCGGCTCGCTGGCGCGCAAGCCGATTCCGGGCCGCCCGCGCACGATCCGTCGCGAGCACGAGCCGATCCTGCGGGCGCGGCTGGAGGCGGCGCCGGATGCGACGGTGTTGGAGCACTGTGCCTGGTGGGCCGAGCAGCAGGGCCAGCAGGTGAGCGAAGTCACCATGTGGCGGGCGCTGCAGCGCCTGGGCTGGACGCACAAAAAAAGGCACTGGCGGCCAGCGAGCGCGATGAGGCGGCACGCACGGCCTGGCGGGAGGCGGTTGCCCAGCGTGACCCGGAGCAGTTCGTCTTTGTCGACGAAAGCGGCACCCACATCGCCTTGACGCGGCTGTATGGCTGGGCGCCGCACAACCGGCGGGCAGGGGGCGCGGTGCCGCGCAACCACGGCCACAACGTCACCTTGGTCGCCGCCCTGACGCCCGACGGGTTGCAGGTGCCGTGGCTGATCGAGGGGGCGAGGGAGACGACGACCTTCGAGTGGTACATCGCCGAGCAGTTGGGGCCGACCTTACGGCCGGGGCAGGTGGTGGTGCTGGACAATCTGAGCGTCCACAAGGCCGCCCGCATTCGCCAGGCCCTCGAAGCACGCGGCTGCGAACTGCTCTTCCTGCCGCCGTACTCGCCGGACTTCACGCCCATCGAGCAAGCGTTCTCCAAACTCAAGGCCATCCTGCGCGGGCTTGGTGCCCGTACCCGCGAGGCGTTAGAGCAGGCGGTGGGGGTGGCAGTCGACGCGATCACTCGCCAGGATGCGCTCGCCTGGTTCGCTCACGCCGGCTACCCCCTGCCTGCTGAACCTAATCGAAAGTTGCTCTAAGAGCGTGTCTGAGAAGGGCACGGATCGTGCGGGGACAGGAGGTGGCGAGCCGGCGGGAGGAGCCACGGGCGCGCCAGCGAAAGAGGTGCCGTATGCCCCGTCGTCGGTATCCGAGCGATCTGCATGATGCGGAATGGGCGCTGCTCGCGCCCTTGTTGCCCGCGGCCCAGCCGGGCGGGCGGCCGCGCAGCGTGGACCTGCGCGAGATCGTCGATGCCGTCAGCTACTGGCTGCGTGGGGGGGTCGCCTGGCGGGCGCTGCCGCACGACGTCCCGCCGTGCAAGACGGTCTCCCACTACTGGCGCGCCTGGCGGTTGAGCGGCGACTGGGAGCGGATCCACACCATCCTGCGCGAGCGCCTGCGGGTGCACGCGGGCCGAGCCACGACCCCCAGCGCCGGGATTGTCGACAGCCAGAGTGTGAAGACCACGGAAAAAGGGGCCCGCCCAGCTCATCGGGGTTCGACGGCGGCAAGAAAGTGAAGGGGCGCAAACGCCACCTGTTGGTCGAGACGACCGGCCTGGTCGTCAAAGCCCTGGTCCACCCGGCCAACGTGCCCGATGGCGTGGGCGGGCAGCGGTTGCTCGAAGCGATTGCCGACCGGGCGCACGCCCTGCCCCGCCTGCGGCATCTGTGGGTCGATACCGCCTACCAAGGCAGCTTCAAGGAGTGGGTGGAGCAGACGCTGGGCTGGACGGTGGCGGTCGTGCGCAAGCCACGCCGCTGGCGTTGGGTGGGACCGGGGCAGGAGCCGCCGGAGCTGCCGCGGGGCTTCCAGGTGCTGCCGCGGCGCTGGGTCGTCGAACGCACGTTCGGCTGGATCGGGCGCTGGCGTCGCACCAGCAAGGACTATGAGTTCCTGCCCACGACCTCGGAGTGCGTCCTCTATGCCATCATGACCCGCGTCATGCTGCGACGCCTCGCGACCAGCGAAGGCTAATCCCTTCTCAGACACGCTCTAGTACTACAGTGACGGTTGTTGAGTTACCCGGTACTGAAGAGTGTCGGCATGGGGTGCAGGACGGCACAGATGCGGTCCCAGAGTCCGTCCGCACACCAGCGCTGATACCGGCTGTAGGCGGTATGCCAGGAGCCGTAGGTTGCTGGCATTTCGCGCCACGGGACGCCGCGGTGCATGATCCAGAGCAGGCCCTCGAGCAGGCGCCGGTGCGCCACAGCAGGACGGCCACGTGGCGGTTTCTGCGGCGGCAAGAGCGGTGCGATCTGCTGCCAGAGGGGGTCGCTGAGGGCCGCGGTCCCGGCCAGCATGATCGGGAGCGGCGGGGCAGCGGATCCGTAGCGGGGCTGCCGCGCCGCCCGCCGGGCGACATGGCCCTGACGGGCGGTGGCCTGGTGCTGCCAACGCCACTGGACCCAGTGGAGCCCGACACGCCGCCGGGCCTCCTCCGGCTCGTTCAGGAGCCGCACCAGGCGCCGCACCTCGGGGACGGTCAGCGAAATGCCGTTGCGGTCGCTGAACGCGCCCCCCTTTCCCGTCCTGCAGGTGGCCCTGGCGGGCGCTCAGGCGGGTGACTTCGAGCAGAGCATGGGCGAGCAGGGCCAAGGTGATGTAGCGATACCACGCATCGTAGCGACGCACCTCGTACTGGTCCAACCCCACCTCCCCCTTGGCCTGCTCGAAGCCTTCCTCGATGGTCCAGCGCCGGCCCGCCACCCGCACCATCTCCGTCACCGGCGTCTCCGCCGGACCATACACCCGGTAATAGGCCAGCTTCGTCGGGTCGCTCACGCTGCGACGGGCGAGCAGCCAGTGCGCTTTGCCGGATGCAGCGGCGTAGGGTAGGGCCAGACAGGCCCAGTCGTACCAGCGGGGGCCTTGACTGCCCTCGCCCGCCGACAAACGGGTCCAAGCGTCGGCGGGCAGTGCAGCGATGAGCTGCTCCACCGTCTGCTGGTGGCCGCGGGTCCACAGGCCGTGCGTCTCGGGCACCGCCAGGACATAGCTGCGTCCTTGTCCTTCCAACCAGCGGCGCAGTTCGTCGGCGCTGTAGACCGTGTCGCCGACCACCCAGCGTGCCGGCACCCCCGCCCCAAACGCCCGCGCTAACAGCTCGCGCGCCAGCTCCCCTTTGGTCGCAAAGGCCACGTCCGCCGGGATGTGCGCCTCCGCCCGTCGGGCCGCATCGCCCACCCACTCGTCGGGCAGATAGAGCGCGCGGTCGAGAAACGCCGCGCCGCGCTCCGAGGCATAGAGCAGGAACACCCCAATTTGCTGATTCTCTCGCCGCCCCGCGGTGCCACTGTACTGCCGCGCCACCCCCGCCGACTTGATCCCTTTCTTGAGGAACCCCGTCTCATCCACCACCACGACCCCCGACGCCGCGTCCCCCAGGTGCTCGACGACGTACGCCCGCAACACGTCGCGCACCGCCTCCGCATCCCAGTCGGCATCGGTGAAGAGCCGCTGCACGCCTTGGGGACCCACCTCGCCGAAGGCCTCGGCGAGCTGCCAGCTGTTCTTGCGCTCCACGTGGCCCAGCAGCCCGCCCAGATAGCGCCGTACCCGCTCCCGCATCTCCCGCCGATGGAAATAGCTCCCGATGCGCGCATGCACTGTGTCCAGCGCCCGCACCGCCCCCACGGCCTCCAAGATCTCCTCAGCCTGCCCGTTGTCCTCTGCCATGCGCTCACCTCCCCACTCCTGTTGGGAAGTCTAGCACCGGCCGTCAACAACCGTCACTGTAGTACTAGTGCTCCGTTCCTCAAGACGGGTATAGATTGTGCGGGGCGGTGGGGCGAGGAGGTGCCCGATGCCCAAATTGCTTGCAGCTCGCCCGCCCGTCGATGCCGCGGAAGAACGCCAGGTGCGCCGCTTGGCCCGGAGTCAGCATGCCCCCGCCGATTGGGTGGTGCATGCCCGCATGATCGCCCGCAGTTGGGATGGGGTGCGCACCCGGATCATCGCTGAGGAACTCGGCTGCCATCCGCAGACGGTGCGCGAGCGCTTCCAGGCCTTCGGCGCGCGCGGGCTCGACGGGCTGGGCATGCAGCCGGGCAGCGGGCGTACGGCACGTCTGAGCGAGGCCGAGCGCAGCGTCCTCATCGCCTTGGCGGCGAGCCCGCCGCCCGGCCGGCTGGTGACCTGGGAGGATGGGACGCTGGCGCCGGCACAGCCGCAGGGCGGCGACACCTCAGAATGGTCGCTCGACACCTTGGCGGCGGCGGCGCGAGCACGAGGTATCCAGATCGGACGCCGCCAGGTGCGCCGCATCCTGCGCCAGGAAGGCGTCCGCTGGCGGCGTCCGCGCTCCTGGGCGCCGCGCAGCGCCAAGGGAGCGAAGGACTTCGCCCCAAAAGGACGGCAGTCGTCGCCTGCTACACCGACCCGCCGGCAGGCGCGACGACCCTGTGCCTCGACGAACTGGGGCCGGTGATCCCGCGCAGCTTCCCACCCGCCCCCGGCTGGTCCGTTGACGGCCACCGCCGCAAGGCGCTGCTCGACTATGGGCGCGGCCCCGAGAAGGTCTGGGTCTACGGGGCGTTGCGGGTGCGTGACGGCCAGGAGCGGACCTTCACGGCGCCTTCGCGCAACACGGCCGGCTATCTCACGCTCCTGACGCTGCTGGACGCGGCCAATCCCGACGGCGACCTCAACCTGATCAGCGACAACCTCTCCAGCCACACGAGCGGCCCCATCCAGCAATGGCTGCTACAGCATCCGCGCGTGCACCCTGTCCCCATCCCGACGGGGGCCTGCTGGCTCAATCTGCAGGAAGGCTGGTGGCGGCTTTTCCGTCGCGAGGCGCTCGCTGGCCAGTCCTTCGCCGATGCCAAGGAGATCGATCTGGCGACTCGGGTGGCCACCGAGCACCTCAACGCGCGGGCCAAGCCCTGGGTCTGGGGCCGCCCGCCGCCCTCACACCGGAAGCTGCGGCGCCGCTTCATCTACTGCCTTTGAGGAACGGAGCACTAGGGCACTCTTCCGCTAGCAGGGTTAAGTCATTAACCGTGCCTGGGGCGGTTAGGCGCCACGCCTTTGTGGCACCGCACGGTGCCTATGCGACCAAGAGCAGTGGATGGAATGCAGCGCGACCGTGCGAACCCGAATCGCCCGGAGGCGGCAAAACTCTGCGACGGCAGTTGGCTGCATCGAGCGACAATGGAGAGGCACTCGGATAACTCGTCATTCACCTCATGTCGGGTGATCCACCCTCTCAGGTTGGCATGTTCGGCGCGAATACCTATGGTACGACGTCGCCATCTATCGTGCGTGAGGAGAAATCGGCCGGGGCAGGCCGCCTAGCCGGACGTTGGCATGGCTTATTCGTAACGATTTGCTCGAACGGCTGGCGCGCTCTGCGAAAGACCCTCACACCACAACGTTGCGCCACACCGACTATTGTCGAATGATCAGTCGCTCGTTCACCTTGCAAAAGGACTCCATTGCGCTGGCCTCTCGATGGGTGCTCGCGGCGTCACCGGGCTCACTGAGCCGTCTCGTGGGAGAGCCGCAGGGTGAACCAGAACGTCGATCCCTCGCCGACTTTGCTCTTGACCCCGACTCGCCCGCCATGGGCCGCGACGATGGCCTTGCTGATGTGCAGGCCCAACCCCAGGCTGTCACCCTGTGCCCCGCCAGGGGTCCCCTCGTGGAGTGCGCTGCCTGGCATCCGATGGTACGACTCCCAAAGGCGTGCCTGCTCCGCCTTTGGGATGCCTGACCCCGCGTCTCGCACCGCCACGCGCGCCCGACCCCCGCGCGCCTCGACAGAGACGTCGACCGGCCGGTCAGACGGGGAATACTTGAGCGCGTTCGTCACGTAGTTCGTCACCACCTGCCCGATGCGGTCGGCGTCGGCCTCGACAATCACTGTCCCGCCGTCTGCCGGCTCGTGCAAGCGGATGGCCCTCCCGGGCGCCGCCACGCGGATCTCCTCTACCTGCTCGCGCACGAGGGCCACTAGTTCGCACGGCGTGCAGTGGATCTCCAGCTTGCCCGTTCGGATCGCGGCGGTGTCAAAGAGCCGGCCCAGCAGCCGCGACAAGCGCTCCACGCTTTGGACTGCCTCCTCTTCGCGCTGGCGTGCCGCCTCGACTTGGCGAGAGAGATCGGGGCAAGACTGTCGCACCATGGAGGCAAGCCGCTCGGTCTGGCGCTCGGCGAGATCGATGTAGCCGACGGTGGCGGTGAGCGGTGTGCGCAGGTCGTGGGCTGCGGTAGCCAGTATCTCCTCGAGGCGCAGGCTCCCCTCGCGCGCCGTCTCGGCCTCCGCCCGCGCTGCTTGCTCCCGCCTCAGCAACCGCGCGCGACCATGCTCCAAACGCCGGTGATCGGTGATGTCCTCCACCATCGCGATGACGTAGGCCGCCTTTCCCTCAGGTGCCTGCACCAGCGAGGCGGTGACGTGAACCCAGACGGATGCACCATCGTTTCGGATGCACCGCTTGTCGACGTCGTAGGTGTCCAGGTCGCCCGCTTGCAAGCGTCCCACGGACGAGAGGTCGATGAGATCGACGAGATCATCGGGGGGCGCATGATCCCGCCAGGAGCGAGCCGTGAGTTCCTGGCTACTGTAGCCAAGTATATCGCAGAGCCGCTGGTTGACACCGAGCCAGCGGCCGTCGAGACCGATGAGTACGATGCCGACGGGCGCCTGCTCGAACATCGCTCGGAGGAGCCTCTCGCACTCCTCTGGGCTTGTCGCCAGATCCTTGCGTTCCTCGCAGTCACCTCCTTGAGGTGCCTGGGGCCGGGATGCAATCTCGCCGCTTGGCGCGACGTTTGCACCGCGATCGAGTGCCGGCGTGGAGCTGCCGGGCATGAAGGACTGCATACGTCGCCCTCGCTCTCTGCGACCGCCGGCGCGCCATCGCGGGCTCCGCGCTTCGCTCTGTGCCAGCCTTCGTTGATTCGCGCGGCGTTCCGTGACCGTTCGTCATGCGCACCTGGGACTCGCGTCGCGGCCGCACGGTTGCGATCTGGCGAGCTACGATGGCATCACGGCCGCGTAGATGCATGTGATAGACACTGTACCGCGAACAAGCTACTAGCAGGTTGCGGTGTTCTTACAAAATAGCGCACTGGTCACGGAGCTCCAGCGGATGCTGTTCGCAAGGGGCGGCTCGCACAGACGCCATACCACTCAAGGAGTCTGCACTGTCTGCTAAAGGGGGTCTTCGCGCGGCAAGACAGTATGTTACGAACGGCTTTCGAGAGGTGCCCGCGGGGAACGCGTACCTGCAGGGCAATCTGTCGCGAGCTCAGGCGCCATGTGGTCCGCTAACGCAGGAGGACAAAGGTGGTCGGTTGAGAAAGATGCACGGTAGTCGAGCGATCACGAGCGCTGAGGCGCTGACGTGCCGGCGTAGGGGGATGTAGACTGAAGTCCACTTGCTCTGCCTGCGCCGGACGCTGTGCGCCTGGGTGCGGGTTCGCCTGATGGCTAGACGGTGGGGAGGGCGCGCAGCTCGATGGCGTGTCCCACTTGGGTGCGTTCGGCGGCGCATTCAGGTAGCTCGACGCAGTAGAGGGCACCGCGGGCGATGGGGCCGAGGGTCCACGGGCGCAGACGGCGACCGACGCGGACGACGTGGCCGTCACTGCTGACGAAGACGGCGTCGATACGCAGGAACATGAAGAGCATGTGGATGCTGTTGGTCGGCAGCAGTACGAGGCCTTCGCCGGAGGGGAGGGTGCGCCGGCCCTGGAGGCCGAGGAAGCGTGCCCAGAGGGTGTCGGCCACGGCGGCGTGGGTGGCGAGGGTCTCGCCGGTGGTGGTGTTGACGACGGCTATCTGGCGCATCGGGGGCGATCCTTGGGGCTGCGCGGCTTCCTTGGTGGCACGCGCGAACGGGGAGGCTTAACGACAGGATGGGCCGGCACTGCGGTCGGCCCACCGTACGGATGGGCGCCGTGCGCTACTTGCGGCCGGCGATCGCGCCTTCGATGCGTGAGAGGATCTTGCTGATGTCGGTCTCGCCGTCCTGGCCGATCTTGCGCACCTCGCGGACGACGCCGATCAAGGCGCCGACGACCTCGCGGACGAGGACCGTCAACGCCGCGGCATAGCCGAGCACGAGGCCGACGACGACCGCGCCGATATTCAGGAGCACCGTGTTCGGGTGTCCGATGACGAGGCGGGCGACGGCTTCGACTGCGCCGAAGCCGATGATGAGGAGGGCAAAGAACCAGAGGATGACGCGGCCGATCGCGCGCCCGAACGCGCCGAAGACGTGAAACGCCGTGCTTTCGAGATTCATGAGTCCGCTCCTGGTGGAAGACGGGGCCCCATAGAAGGCCCGCTACGTGAGCCAATGGCCACTGCTTCGCCGCCCGCACGCACCGCGAGCAACCGCTCCGAAGCGCCGCCAGTGTAACACGACGCGGCCTGTGGCGCTACGGGGTAGCGTGTGAGAAGCACAACAGTTTACCTGCGAACGAGGGTACGGGCGAGCTGGCTTAACGCCCGGTGAAGCGCGGTGGGCGCTTCTCGGAAAAGGCGCGCAGGGCTTCGCTGAGGTCGTCGGTGGCGAAGCAGGTGCGGATGGCGCTCAGCTCGCGCTTGAGCTGCGGCACGAGCGCGGTGTCTGACGAGGAGGCGAGGAGGCGCTTGCTGAGCGTGAGGGCGATTGGCGGGCCTGCGGCGAGGCCGGCGGCATAGTCGGCGACCTTCGCGGCAAAATCCTCGGCGGGGAAAATGCGACTGACCAAGCCGATGCGCTCTGCTTCCTCTGCGGAGACATCGCGCGCGGTGAGGACGAGATCGGCGGCGCGCGAAAGGCCGACGAGGCGTGGTAGGAAGTACGAGACGCCGGCGTCGGGGGAGAGCCCGCGGCGGGCGTAGCCGGTGGTGAGGCTAGCTCCCGCACTGATCAGGCGAATGTCGGCGGCGAGGGAGAGGCCGAGTCCGGCGCCGGTGGCGACGCCGTTGAGCGCGGCGATGACGGGCTTGGGACACTCGACCAGCGCCAGCACCCAGCGCCCGACCCATTCCAAATCGTCCAGGCGAGCGGCGCGGGTGGCGCCCTGATCGGTGAGCCAGGCGCCGAGGTTGGCCGGATCAAGGTCGAGCCCGGCGCAGAAGGCGCGGCCCGCGCCAGTGATCACCAGCACGCGCACGGCGTCGTCGGCGCCTGCCTCGGCTACAGCACGGGGTAGCTCTTCGGCGAGTGCGACATTGACGGCGTTGAGACGCTCGGGGCGGTTCAGCGTCAGGGTGCGCACGCCGTCGGGCGTCGTCTCGATCAGGATGTGCTGGAACATGGACCTCGCTCCTCTCAATGGGGGACGGAGTGACGTGGAGTTTCGCGAAGGGAGGTGGTGGGGACACGTGGCGGAACGCCGACCGCTCCTGAGGGTTGACGACCAGCGCTCATGCAGGAGGCGGCGTGGAGCGATGCCAGACGGTGCCGCGGCGCTCGTACTCCATGCGCGACTCGACGGCGATGGCGATCGCGGGTGAGGCGAAGCGCTCGACGAGCCAGAGGGCGAGGTCGAGGCCGGAGGTGACGCCGCCCGCCGTGATCACGTCGCCGTCGTCCACAACGCGCGCGTGGATGACCTCGGCGCCAGCGGCGCGCAGCTCGTCTAGCGCGAGATGATGGGTCGTCGCGGCGCGTCCCTTCAGCAGGCCAGCAGACGCGATCAGCATCGCACCGGTGCAGACGCCCGCGAGGATGACGCCCTGGGCGTGGAGCCGCGCGAGCGAGGCGGGGAGATCGCCGCGCTCGGCCTCGGCGCGAGCACCGCGCGATCCGTGGTGGTTCCAGCCGCCACCAGGCACGATCAGCAGATCGGGGCGTTGGCCTTCTTCCGGCGTCCCCTCGACGGCGACGCGTAGCCCATAGAAAGCCGTGACCTCGATTGCGGGATCGAGCGTGACGAGCCGCGCCCGAAGGTCGGCGCCGAACTCGGCGGCGCGACGAAGCACCTCGAACGGCGCCAGCGCATCCAGTTCGTCGAAGCCGTCGAAGAGCGCGATGTCGATCCGCATATGACGCCTCCTCCTCGAGCAAGTATAGACCCTCGCAGGGAACGCGGTCGAGACGCGGGCCGCTACGCACCGCAGATTGGAGAGAGTATTGTGAGCGAGGTGACGAGGTCCAACTGGTGACGACTCCGCTGTCTCAAGGCAGCGGCTTCTCAGGCAACTCCCCCCAACGGGAAAGGTGACGCCTGAAGGCTACTGGGCGGAACGGTAGGCGAGAATATCGCGTAACAGACACAAGAACTCATCAGGTGTCCGGTCGCGTTTCATCTCATTGATTTGGCGCGTGACCCATTCCACATTCCCGGGATCAGATGCGAGGTCCAGGTAGCGCGAGGCTGGAAGGACATGGTCCAGAGACTGACACTCCGCACGCCCTCATGAACATTGACGACCAAAGCGGGTAATCACGCGCTACGGAGGACGTACGCCAGATGGCCATCACCGATGAGGCCAGTGTAGCGGAGCAAAGCCTGCGAGCCCGAGGCAAACTGATCCAAGAAGGCGTTGACGCGCGCCCGCAGCGTGCGCCAGTCGTCGGTCAGGTGGTGCAGCTTCAGCACGTCCTGACGCAGCCAGCGCCAGAGCTTCTCGATGGGATTGAGCCAGGGGGCGTAGGTCGGCAGCCACACCGGTTCGAGCCGTGGCAAGGCCGCCAACACCGCCTGGACGTCGTCATGGTGGTGAATGGACCAGTTGTCCTGGACCAGGTAGACGCGCTCGACCCCGGCGTAGGTCTGGTCCAGTTGCTGATAGAAGCGGCCACCTGCCGGCGGCCGACCAGGTAGTTGTCCAGGTAGTGCACCTGGCCGGTCAGCGCGTTGAGCGCGCCGATGAGGCGCTGTTGGCGGTTCGTGGGGCCGGCGCAGCGGGCCAGCGTCGGGGCCGCGGGAGCGCCCAGCATCCAGTCGGGCGCGGCCTCCGGCCAGCGGTAATAGCCCATCTCGTCGACGAACACCAGGGCAATGGCCCCCGGCTCCCGCGCCGCGGCCCGCAGGCAGCGCTCCAGGTGCGCGACCTTGGGCAGGTAGTCCGGGTCGGGGCTGTACTGCTGGAGGCGAGCCATGCGCAGCCGCAGTCGGCAGCGCTGCAGCACCCGCCAGATCCCGCTCAGACTGTAGGGGGCCATGGCGGGGACCGAGACGCGGATGGTGCGCAGCGTCCAGCGACTGGGCGGCGGGCTACTCGCCGTCGCTCCCGCCTCCTGGCGTGCGGCCTCGCCTGGTGGCTGATGCAGCCGCTGCACGAGGGCCTCCTTCTGCGCGGGGTCGAAGACGCCTCCGGCGATTCCCGCCCTGCACATGCGCGAGCAGGCCCGCCAGCCCATCGGCTTGGTAGTGGGCCAGCCAGCCGTACACCGTATCGGGCTGCCGCCGTTTCAGGAGTCCCTGGCGGGCGACCGCATACGGGGCGGTGCCCTGGGCGATCTTCAGCAGCGCGGCGCACCGCTCCCGCACATACGGACGCGGGTTATGGTCCCGGTGGGTCTCCAACTCCTGCTGCTGCTCCCAACTCAACGCTACCATCCGCCGCGAAGCCATCTTACCTACCTCCTGCTCGGTCTGCGTGCCTGGCTTTACTTCATCACTACCCGTTTTGCTTGTCAAATCTTCATTAGGGCGGCGGGTTCTCGGTTCATCCCCGTAGGTAACCCCGCGAGTCCCCGAAGGCGCTGCCCGCGCCCTTGGCTATTCCTGGCCGCGTTCTCGTCGCGGTCCAGGATGCGGCCACAGGAGGGACAGACAGGGGTGCGCACGGACAGGCTCTTCTGAATGCGCTCCCCACAGCCTGAACAATCCTGCGCGGGGTACGCCGGGGGCACCGCTTCCGCTCGCTTCCCGGCGCATGCGGCCGTGTACGCGAGGAGAGACAGGAAGTGGTGCCACCCGGCGTCTTGCCGGCTTGTGTTGAGGCCGGCTTTGCGCTTGGCCCCATTGCGTTCATAGCCGCCGTTGCCATCCGGCTTCGGTGCCGGGCGGCGCCTCACGTGCGCGGGCGCAATGGCCTCGACGTCGATCGTGTCGTACCGGCGCACGAGGGCGAGCGCCGTCTTGTCGTGAACGTCGCGGCGCTGCCGGCGCACATGCTGATGCTGCTTGGCACACAGCTTCACCGCTTTCTTGCGGCGCTTGCTCCCCTTCTTCCGGCGCGAGACGCGCATCTGCGCTTTCTTCAGCGTACGCTCCGCCTTACGGTAGTGGCGCGGGTTCTCCACGACCGCGCCGTCTGCGGTGATGCGAAATACCTTGAGGCCCACGTCGATGCCGGTCTCGCGTCCGGTGAGCGGGCGCGGCTGCATCGGGACTGCGGCACAGGAGCAGCAGGCGTACCAGCCGGCCGCCTCTTTGCTCACCGTGACCGTCTTGAGGGTGCCCGCGACGGGGCGAGACCAGCGCACGGCGATGCGCCCGATCTTCGACAGGACCAGATAGCCGTCATCCAGGCGGGCGCCATTGTCGTACGCCTTGTCGGTGGAGGAGTGCCAGCGATTGCGCCCCTGGAAGCGGGGGAACCCCGGCTGCTCGCCGTTCGCCACCCGCCGGAAGAACGCCTGATACGGCGTGTCCAGCCGGGCCAAGACATCCTGCAGCACGTGGCGGTGGAGGGCAGTGTACTCCGGGAAGTCGGCGCGGATGGCCTTGAGTGCTGCTTCTTGCTGCGAGCGTGTGACCGAGACGTGGCACCGGTGCCAGGCGGTGATGCGCCGCTCCAGGGCCACATTGGAGAGCGTGCGGCAGCGCCACAGGACGCGCTCAAGCTCCCGCTCAAGCTCCCGCTCAAGCTCCCGCTCAAGCTCCCGCTCAAGCTCCCGCTCCTGGGCGAGCGTCGGGCGCAGCTTCTCCTGGTAGGTCTTGCGACACGTCGTCTGTTCGCGCATACGTGAGTATTCCAATCGGGCAGCACAACCGCGGGAGGACAACAGGTCTCCTGGCTCAAGCCGCGGAAACCCGCCTAACCGCTGGGGGTGAAACCCCGCAGCTTGCGGCGGGCTAAAGCCCTATTTTTGTCAGGCGTCCTAGCCAGCCGACGCCGATTTGTGCGACGATAGGATGCACCACGGCGCCGATGGCTGGGATGGACCGTGGCTCGCGGGCATGCAAAGGGGCAGCCGCCATGCGCGTCGCCGTTGGCCTACCGTCCACGATCCCCGGCGCGGGGGCTGAGCTCATCCTCGAATGGGCACGCCGAGCGGATGCGGGTCCGTTTACCAGCGTCGCCGTGCTCGACCGGATCGTGTATGACTCGTTCGACCCGCTGATTGCGCTGGCGTCGGTCGCAGCAGTCACCTCGCGGGCGCGGCTGGCGACGAACGTGCTGATCGGGCCGTTGCGGAGTCCAATGCAGTTGGCGAAGTCCGCGGCGACGCTGCACGCGCTCTCCGGCGGGCGGGTGACGCTGGGGCTGGCGATCGGCGCGCGGATGGATGACTACGCCGCGGCGGGGATCGATCCGGCGACGCGCGGGCGGCGGTTGAACGAGCAGCTTGGCGAGATGCGCGACCTCTGGGAGGACGTGCGGCTCTGCCCGCAGGATGTGGGGCAGCCGGAGCTGTTGGTCGGCGGCTCATCGGACGCGGTGTTTTCGCGGGTCGCGCGCTACGCCGATGGCTACATGCACGGCGGGGGACCGCCGCGCGCGTTTTCACGCGCCGCCGACAAGGCACGCGCGGCCTGGCTCGATTTGGGCCGACCGGGGATGCCGCTGCTGTGGGGTCAGGGCTATTTCACGCTGGGCGGCGACGAGGCGCGCGAGGCGGGGGCACGTTACCTACGCGACTACTACGCCTTCACAGGGCACTATGTCGAGCGGATCGTGGAGGGATTGCTGACCACGCCGCAGGCCGTCGCGCAGCTCTTGCGGGGCTACGCCGACGCTGGGTGCGACGAGATCGCGCTCTTCCCGGCGGTGGCAGATAGTGGGCAGATCGAGCGGCTGACCGAGGTGATCGCGGGGCTGAGCAGCGTGACGTTCCCGGCGGGGTGGGGTGAAAAAGCAGCAGAAACGGCGACGGTGTCGTGCGCGGGCGAGGGAGCGGGGCAGTGAAGATCACGATCCTCGGCGCGGGGCCGGCGGGACTCTACTGCGGGCTGCTGCTGAAAAAGGCGAGTCCCGTACATGAGATTCGCATCGTGGAGCGCAACGCGCCGGACGCGACATATGGCTGGGGCGTGGTCTTCTCGGATCGCACGCTGACGGCGTTCTCCGAGGCGGACAACAAGTCGTACAAGGCTATCACCAGCCGCTTCGTGTTGTGGGACGCCATCGACACGTACTATCGCGGCGAGCGTATCCGCTGCGGCGGGCATGTCTTCGCGGGGCTCTCGCGGAAGCTGCTGCTGGCGTTGTTGCAAGATCGCTGTCGCGAGCTTGGCGTCTCGCTGGAGTTCAACACGGAGATCGCGAGCCTCGCGGAGCTTGGCGTGGCGGACGTGATCATCGCGGCGGACGGGGTGAACAGTCTCGCGCGGCGGGCGCATGAGGCGACATTTCAGCCGGGGCTTGTGCCGGGGAACGCGAAGTATATCTGGCTGGGCACGGACAAGGTGCTCGACGCCTTCACCTTCATCTTCGCGGAGAACGAGCATGGGCTGTTCCAGGTGCATTCTTATCCCTTCAGCGGAGAGACGGGGACGTTCATCGTCGAGTGCGCCGAGGACGTCTGGCGCCGCGCGGGGCTCGACACGGCCAGCGAGGCGGAGAGCATCGCCTACTGCGAGCGACTCTTCGCGGACGTGTTGCAGGGCTGCCGACTGCTGCCGAACAACTCGAAGTGGATCAGCTTCGCCACGCTGAAGTGCGCCGCGTGGCACGCGGGGAATGTGGTGCTGCTGGGCGACTCGGCGCACACGGCGCATTTCTCGATCGGGTCGGGGACGAAGCTGGCGATGGAGGACGCCATCGCGCTCGCCAACGCGCTAGACCAATTTCCAGATGTGGAGTGGGCGTTGACGGAGTACGAGCTGGCGCGGCGTCCGGTGGTGGAGTTGTTCCAAAACGCCGCCGCCGAGAGCCAGGCGTACTTTGAGACGGTGAAGCGGTTCACGTCGCTACCGCCGACGGAGTTCACCTTCAACCTGCTGACGCGGAGCAAGCGCATCAGCTACGACGATCTGCGGCTGCGCGATCCGCGGTTCGGCGACGCGGTGGATCGCTCGTTCGAGGCGCGGGCGAGGTACGCGGGGAGCGAGGAGATGGGGCGTGCGCCGGCGTTGCTGCGGGTGGCGCCGCCGCCGCTCTTTACGTCCTTGCGGCTCGGCGGGGTGACGATCGCGAACCGCGCGGCGTTTCCTTCGGAGTCGGGCAAGGAGCGGGGCGGGGGAGATGGCATACTCCCACGCAGCGATGGGCTGCTGCTGACCGATCCGGTTGCTATCTCGGCAGAGGGGCGCATCCACGATGATCCGTATGGGCTGTATATGGAGGAGCAGGTGGAGGCGTGGCGGGGACATCTCCGCTTCTTCCGCACGCTGTTGAACGCGGAGGCGGCGCGGGTCGGCGTGGTGCTCAATCACGCGGGACGACGGGGGGCGGTGCGATCCGCCGAGACGGGGATTGATCGCCCGCTACGCGAGGGGGCGTGGCCGCTGGTCTCGGCCTCGGCGATCCCGTATACGGCGAAGAGTCAGGTGCCGGCAGAGCTGGATCGCGCGGGGATGGATCGCGTCAGAGATGACTTCGCGCGGGCGGCGGAGGCGGCGGAGCGATGTGGGATCGATCTGGCGCTGCTGCACATGGGGCATGGGTATTTGCTAGCGAGCTTCCTTTCGCCGCTGAGCAACGGGCGCACGGACGAGTACGGCGGGTCGCTGGAGAAACGAATACGGTTCCCGCTGGAGGTCTTCGAAGCAGTGCGGGCGGCGTGGCCGAAAGAGAAGCCGCTGGGCGTGGCGCTGACCTGCCACGACGGGGTGAAGGGCGGACTCACGCTGGACGACGCGGTGGTGATGGCGCGGGCGCTGCGGGAGCATGGCTGTGATCTGATCCAGGTGCTGGCGGGGCAGACGATTCCGCAGGCCGAGCTGCCCTATGGTAGGAGCTTTTTGACGCCACTTAGCGAGCGCATCCGCAATGAGGCGGGGGTCGCGACGCTGGTGGGCGGGTACGTGACGACGAGCAACGAGGCGAACACGATCCTCGCGGGCGGTCGCGCCGATCTCGTGCTGATGACGCCGCTGGAATACATTCAGCCAACGCTCCACCGGCAGGATGTAGAGCGTCTGCAACGGACTTCGCCGGTGGTGGCGAGTGCAACTTCGGCGAGCGAATCCACGAAAGGGTGAGGCGATATGGCGGAGAACACGTTGCCGTTGGCGGGGAAGCGCGCCGTTGTGACGGGGGCGACGCGGGGCATCGGGCGCAGCATCGCGCTGGCGCTGGCGGAGGCTGGCGCGGATGTGGCGGTCTGCGCACGCTCGTCGAGCGATCTGACGGAGTTGGCGGCGCACATCCACCAGTTGGGGCGGCGCGCGCATCCGGCGCCGTGCGACGTGACCGATCCCGATCAGGTGCGCGAGATGGCGGCCTCGGCGCTCGACTTTCTCGGGGGGATCGACATCCTCGTGAATAACGCAGGCAACGCGGGGAGCGCGAAGTTCGCAGGGCATCCCGATGCGCTGTGGGATCGCATGCTGGCGATCAACCTGACGAGCGTGTACTACGTGACGAAGGCGTTCGTGCAGCCGATGATCGATCAGCGCGGCGGGCGCATCATCACGGTGGCGTCGATCGCCTCGAAGGTGGGCGCGAAGTATATCGCGGCATATACCGCCTCGAAGCATGGCGTGTTGGGGCTGATGCGGGCGCTGGCGGTGGAGCTGACGCCGTACGACATCACGGTGAACTCGATCTGCCCCGGCTATGTGGACACGCCGATGACGGACGGCAGCATCGCGAACATGGTGCAGCGCACGGGGATGAGCGAGCAACAGGCACGCGAGGCACTGGAGATGACGAGTCCGCAGAATCGGCTGATCGAGCCGGAGGAGGTCGCGTCGCTGGCGGTGTTCCTGGCGCTGGAAAACAGCAAGGGCATCACCGGGCAGGCGATCAATCTCGACGGCGGAAGTGTGAACTATTGAGGGGGTCCTTCGCTCTGTCACTCTCCCAAGAGCTCGCAGGCCTGAAGCGTTTTGAGCCACTCTGAGCCTTTCCTGCACATTGGCTAGGCGTTTCGGGCCCTTGCCCACATGCCGCGCGAAGGTAGCGGCACCTGCGGAGGAACGCACGTGGAGGGGGCATGACGAGCGATCTCGGCAGGTGCCCTCGACCCAACGATCGCGTCGCCATGGCGCCAAAGGGGTGAGGCGCTGCGCGGGCTGGGACGCGCTCGTGAGGCGGATGAAGCGGAGCAGCGGTGGTTGGCGTTCAGTCGCTGCAGTTGGATGGCGAGCACTTTGTCTTGCAGGGCAGGCGAATCCCGCCATGCGTCGCGCCCTCCCTCTCATGGTTGGCCCCCGGCATTGAGGCCGGATTCCCTCGCCATCGCCCGACGCACTTGGGCCAGGCGCTTGCCGAATGGGTGCCCCGCGCGCTACCATACGCGCACCGAACGCGCCGCTCGCGAAGGTCGAGGCGCGGGCGGCGACGAGGAGGAGCGACCGAATGCGCGTGGTCTCCCTGGGCAGCGGCAGTAGCGGCAACGCCCTGCTCGTGCAGACGAGCCGCACCGTGGTGCTGGTGGACGCCGGCTTCGCCCCGCGCACGCTCGTCAGCCGACTGCGCCAGGTCGGCATCACCCCCGCCATGCTCAGCGCCATCCTGCTGACCCACGAGCACTCCGACCACGCCAACGGTGCGGCGGCCTTCGCGTCGGCGCACGGTGTCCCGCTCGTCTCCGACCCGCGCACGCTCAAGGCCGTCCTCGGCCAGCCGATGGCCCAGCAGGCGCTGCAACTCGCGCCACGCGCCATCCCGCGCGAGGAGCTGCGCGTCGGCGGCAGCACCACCTTCGCCGACCTCGCCGTGCGCAGCTTCGCCATCTCGCACGACGCCGTGGCCCCCTGCGGCTATGTCCTCTCCACCGGCGCCTGGACCGTCGCCGTCGCTACCGACACCGGCGAGTGCGCCCCGCAGGTCGTCGAGGCGTTGCGCGGCGCGCACCTGCTCGTGCTCGAAGCCAATCACGACCGCGAGCGCCTGATTGCTGGCCCCTATCCCTGGCACCTCAAGCGCCGCATTCTGAGCAACACCGGCCACCTCTCCAACGCGCAAACTGCCGAGGCCCTGGCCCAGGCGCTCGACGATGGCCCCCGCTGGGTCTGGCTCGCCCACCTCAGCAAGACCAACAACACTCCCGACCTTGCCCGCGCCCAGGTGCGCGACTACCTCTGGGCGCGGGGCCTCGGCCACGCAAAGCTCCACGTCTCGCCCCCCGGCGTCGGTCCCGAATGGCAGAGCAGCGCCCTCCTCGGCGGCCCTCCCCCCGCGGACGCCGCCACCGTCCGGCCGCGCACCGTCCCTGTCGCCCCCCATGTCGACGCCTCGCCCGCCTGAGTCGCTAGCACCCGCAGGCTTCAAGGCACCATGAGTTTACGGGGGCGACGAAGGAAGCGGAAGGGGACGGGGCGCAGACGTTGGGTTGGTCGCTGCACGTGCCCTTTCTTTGGCGCGTACGGGGCGGAAATCGGTCATGAAGGCTGAATATTTGGGCATTTGTTGGCACGATGGGATCGTTGAGTGCCCGGGGAATCCGCTTGATATGCGCATATGACATTTCCGTTTCCTTCCGCTTTTGCGTTTTGGTGAGGCGCTTACGGGCGATTCAAGGGGGTTGGAGGGGTGTCGTCCGTGGGGGCGGAAGACTTAACCCCTGCCCCTTCCCTCGAAGGGAAGGGGTTGTGGAGTGGACATTGCGAATGGGCGGGATGGGCAACGATGTGGAGGGGGAAAGTGAAGGCTTCTGTACAAATGTTCTAGTGACTTGTATCGCATGTGGCGGGCGGGAGTGCAAGGGCAAGGCTGCGAGATAGCGTGACGAGCGGGTAGAGTGGCGCGGCTGGTGCGGGCGGGCGCCGGATGTGGCGCCCCTGCGGTGAACGCGGAGCGGTTTCGCGATGCGATTGGGTGTCGGGGGCGGGGATTGGCACGGGCGCTGGTTCAGGCGCTCACCACGACGCTTGGCTGGAGATAGCGGCTCGTCAGCGATTCGGGGACGTTGAGCAGATCGCGCGGGGTGCCGGCGAAGACGACGCGACCACCCTTGTTGCCGCCTTCGGGGCCCAGGTCGATGATCCAGTCGGCGTTGCGGATGACGTCGAGGTTGTGCTCGATGACGATCACGGTGTTGCCGCCGTCCACCAGGCGATTCATGATGGCGAGCAGGTGGGTGATGTCGGACATGTGCAGGCCGGTCGTCGGCTCGTCCATCACGTAGATGCTGCCCTTCTTGTGCAGTTCGCTCGCCAGCTTGATGCGCTGGCATTCGCCGCCGGAGAGCGTGCTGAGCGGCTGGCCCAGCGTGAGGTAGTCGAGCCCGACGTCGCTCATCGCTTGCAGCCTGCGGACGATCTCGCGCTGCTGAAAGAACTCCAGCGCCTGGGCGACGGTCATCGCCAACACGTCGCTGATCGACTTGCCGTCCAGCGTGTAGGCCAGCACCTCGTCCTTGAAACGCTGCCCCGCAGACCTCGCAGGGCATCTTGACGTCGTCGAGGAAGGCCAGATCGGTGTAGATGACGCCGGAGCCCTCGCAGTTCTCGCAGGCGCCCTTGGAGTTGAAGCTGAAGAGGCCGGCGTCCACCTTGTTGGCCGCCGCGAAGGCTTTGCGGATGTCGTCCATGATGCCGGTGTACGTGGCGGGATTCGAGCGCGTCGAGGCGCCTACCGCCGATTGGTCGATCACAATGGCCTCGGGATGCTGGCGCAGGAAGACCTCGTTGATCAGCGAGCTTTTGCCGGAGCCCGCCACGCCGGTGATGACGCGTCAGCACGCCCGTCGGGATGTCGACGCTGACGTTCTGCAGGTTGTTGGCGCGGGCGTGCCGGATCGGCAGGTGGCCCGTCGCCGTCCGCACGCGCTCTTTGATCGGCAGCGAGCTGCTGGAGGAAGCGGCCCGTCAGCGTGTCGGCGTGCAGCAGGTCAGCGTAGCTGCCTTCGAAGACGATCTGGCCGCCGGCGCTGCCGGCGTGCGGCCCGACGTCGACGATGTGATCGGCGACCTTGATGACGTCGGGATCGTGCTCGACCACGATGACGGTGTTGCCCTTGTCGCGCAGTTTGCCGCAGCAGCTCATTCAGGCGGTGAACGTCGCGCGGGTGCAGGCCGATGCTCGGCTCGTCGAAGACATAGAGCACGTCCACAAGGCTGCTGCCGAGATGCTTGACCATCTTGATGCGCTGCGACTCGCCGCCGGAGAGCGTATCGGTTTCGCGGTTGAGGCTGAGGTATTCCAGGCCGATATCGATCATGTGTTGCAGCCGTTCGGTGAGCGTTGCCACGATCGGCGCGGCTACCGGGTCGTTGATCGCCCTGATGACCTCGATCAGCTCGTCAACTTCCATCGCCGATAGCTCGGCGATGTTACGTCCGTTGATCTTGGAACTCAGCGCCGCCTGACTCAGGCGCGCGCCTTTGCAGAGGGAGCACGGGCCGAAGGTCATGTAGGGCGCGACCGCTTTCTGGGTGCGCTCCGACAGCGTTTTTACATCGCGCGTGATGTACTTGCTGGGTGAACCTGCTCGACAATCCCCTCGAAGGTCAGGTTGACAGCCCTGTCGCCAAACTGGACTTTCACCTTGCGGGGTTTGCTGTGGAGGAGCAGATTCATTTCTTCGTCGGTGTAGTCGGCCAGCTTCTTGTCCATATCGAACAGCCCCGACTCGGCGTAGTTATTCCACCCCAGCTATCGACGGCATATCCGGGGACGAGGATCGCGCCTTCGTTGAGCGATTTGGATGTGTCGAGAAAGGTGTCCAGATCCACGCCTATCTTGCGCCCAAGGCCGTTGCACTCCGGGCACATGCCCTGCGGGTCATTGAACGAGAAGACGTTGTAGTTGCCCGACGTGACGGCTGTCCGATGCGCGAATAGAGCAGCCGGAGCACGGAGTAAATGTCGGTAATGGTCCCCACCGTCGAGTGCGATCCACCGCCGAGGCGCTTCTGATCGACGACGATCGCCATGCTCAGGTTTTCGATGGCGTCGGCATCGGGTTGGGCGTAGCGCGGCAGGAAGTTCCGCACGAAGGTGCTGAAGGTGTCGTTCAACTGGCGGCGGGCTTCGGCGGCGATGGTGTCGAAGACGATGGACGATTTGCCGGAGCCGGAGACGCCGGTAAAGATGGTGATCTTGCGCTTGGGAATGCGCAGCGAGACGTTCTTGAGGTTGTTTTCGCGCGCGCCGCGAATCTCGATGTACTCGTTCACGTGCTACCTTGTGTCTGATGTGGTGCTGCCGGCGATGGGCAGCAGCAAGCCTCTCCCGCCCACCATGGAGTGGTCCGCGGTGGATGGGAGGGACCAACGTTGACCACTCCCAGGGGGCTCCTTGGGCTGACCACCGCTCACCTAGCGAGCTAGGAGCGTCGTACACGGTCATGTCGTGGCAAGCCACATCCACAAGCGTAGATTTCCGCAGGCCCTGCGGTATGCGGGCAGCATAGCACACGGAGAGGAGACGGCGCTTCCTCCCCGACCCTCAAGGGTGGGGTATCCACGCCGGACATTTGATGAAGCTGGCTCGAACACGCGCTGCAGAGCTCGATTTCACCATAGCATAGCGCGTGCAAGTGCCTGCGCTCGGAGGGGCTATTCCGGCTAGGGCGTGGTGAAGCGGAGGTAGAGATCCACGCAGCCGACGATGAAGGGCACGGTGGCGCAGACGCCGACGAGGAGCCAGGCGCGCTCGCGGGTCGGCTGGCTCAGCGTGCGATAGGCCCACTCGCCGGCGGCGAGGCCGAGGAGGGCCAGCGGCGCGGCGAGGGCGATCAGCGCGGCGGGGTAGACGCCAACGCCCCAGATGGCGTAGACACAGGCGGCGAAGGCGACGCCGGCGATGGGCCAGCTGATGCGGTCGGGGACGCCGATGAGAATCAGCATGGTGAGGAGCGCGGCGGGGGCGAGCAGGGGGATCGGCAGCCACGCGGCGGACATCTGGGCGATGTGCGTGCCGAGCAGGTGGTCGAGGCGGAGTGCCGCTCTGTGGGAGGAGATGAGCGTGACGAGGGTGTAGAGCGCGAAGAGCAGCAGGTAGAGCCAGGCGCGGCGATCGAGCTGGCGCGCGAAGGCGAGGACGGTTCCGGCCCAGAGCGAGGCGAGGAGCAGGAAGACAGGGCTGGTGCGCGTGAGATCCCAGGCGAGGGCGATGCGGAAGGCATGCTGCGCGGGCGCCTGGCCGAGCAGGACGGGAATGTGCGCGATCGCGCTGACGACGGCGGGGGTGGCGCGCTCGTGGAAGGGTCCCAGGAAGGGCGCGGCGCTGAAGGTGAGGGCGAGCCCGCCGAGCACAAGGGCGCTGTACCAGTGCAGCGGGAGATAGCCACGCAGGGCGAGGCGGCAGGAGATCAGGCCGAGGATGGTGAGGCAGAGCGCCCAGCCGATCATGGCGTGCGGCGTGGACCAGTTTGTCTCGTCGAGGCCGAAGTTGGTGTGCCAGAGGAAGTCGAGTCCGCCGGCGAGGCCAAGGAGGACAAGGCCGGAGCCGGTGAGGAAGAGCGGACCGGGCACCTCGAACGGGAAGGGGAAGACGCGGAAGCCTGGACCGAACCACGGGCGGAGGCGAGGGCGGAAAGTGAGGTTGGCGACGAGCAGCGCGGTGATGAGGACGTTGGCGTAGATGAAGATGTGCGGAGGTGAGAAGAAGGTGTCGAAGCGGTGCGTGGCGTGCCAGTAGCCGTCCCAGCCGATGCCGATGCCGACGACGATGACGAAATAGGCGACGACGCCCCAGGTATACCAGTGCGCGGTGCGCAGGCCAGGCGCTGGCGGCGGGATCGGCGCGGCGCTTGGAGCGGGCGCGGAGTAGGGCACGGGTGTCGGCGGCATGGCGAGTCTCGCGTTCTACACTCGAACTCATCTCATCGGGAAAGGGGCGCGACATGTCGCGCCCCTACAGCAATGCCGCGTGTCGCGGCGGCTGAGCGTAGAATGTGGCGAAGCGCACCGCGCACGGAGCGTGATGCGCTTCTGGCTGACGTCAATCGGGTGGCTAGGCGGTCGGCGTCGCGGTCGCGGTGCTGGTGGAACTGCCGCCCTTGAGGATGGCGACGATCTTGTGCAGGTCTTGCGCGGCGGTGTGCAGGTCGCGGGCGGCGGTGCGCGTGTCGTTGCGCAGGTCGGTCAGGTTGGTCTCGTAGGTCGTGCGGGCGTTGTTGAAGTTGTCGGGCGTGAGGCTGGGGAGGATGCCGTTGCCGGCGGACATTTGCGACTCGGCCTCGGTGAGCTGGTTCTGGTAGTCGGTGAAGAGCGCGTTGAGCTGCGCCTGTTCACTCGCGGGTGCCTTGCTGATGGCGTCGCTGATGGTGCTCTGCTTGCCGCGGAGGGTCGCATCGATCTGGCCGCCGATGTTGAGCCAGAGTGTGTGATTGTCGCGCGGGATGACGACGGCGAAGATGCGGAACTGGTCGTAGATGTTCTTGACGTCGGTGAGGGCGGCCGCGGCGGTGGTCTCGCCGTCGAGCTTCGTCTTGAGCGCGTTCAGGCCGCTCTCGTTGGTGCTGATGTCGCCCTGCAGGGCGCTCGCCTCGGCGCTGGTGATGCGGTTGGCGCTGAGGTCGTTGCTGACGCGGTTGCCGAGATTGGTGAGGGCGGTCAGGCGGTCGCCGATGCGGTCGTCGCCGAAGGTCTTGATGCAGGTGAGGTCGCCTTTGCAGGCGGTGGCGCTGGCTGGGGCGGCGGAGGCCGTCATGGGGACGGCGATGGCGACGGCGACGGCGGCGAGGACGCCGAGGGCCACGAGGCGGCCCGGCATGCTGCGGAGGGACTTCAAGCGTTTCATGATGGGACATGCTCCTCAAACGTACTGGGTCGGCGACTCTCGGTGGCGTGGGCTACGGCGTGACGTCGCTATCCTGCGACGACTGATCCTGAGTGGCGGCGTTCTGCGCGTCGTCGGCGCTGCCGAGCGCGGCCTGGATCTGCGAGTCGGTGGAGGAGAGCGCGCTGATGTCGGCGTCGAGCGCGGCATTGCCGCCGGAGCTGCTGGTGGTCTGCGAGGAGGTGTAGCCGGGGCCGCCGGTCCCTCGCGCGACGCCGCGACCGGCGCACGACGAGAGGGCGAGCGCGAGGAGCAATGCGGTGATGGCGAGCAGCGAGGCGCTCCGTCGCCGCGTGCGTGCGATGGATGTCATGGCAACTTCCTCCCTTGGCGGCTCGCTACGAGCCGCGATGACTGGGAATGCGTCTGGCCCGCACGTGTTGCGCGAGGAGACGGGGCGATTGGTGGGATGCGAACACTGTTGAGGATAGATGGATGGGCTGAGGGTCGGCTGAGTGGATTCTTAGAAATCGCTCAGAAATGGCGAGAGGCAGATCCGTCGCGATTTGGCAGCAATGGTGCTTTACGTCTACCGGGGCACGATGCTACACTTGGTTCTTAATCAGCTACGTTGCACGTAATGGCGCCGCGAGGTGGATGGGGGCGTGGGGAGGCGGTGGCTGATGGAGGCCGCGCAGGTGTGGCGGGCGGCGCTCGAGCGGCTGCGCGCGCATACGACACCGGGCGCCTTTTCGGCGTGGTTCAGTCGCACGGAGGGCGTCGAGCTCGCGGGCGCCACGCTGACCGTCGCCGTCCGCACGACGTTTGCGCGCGAGCATCTGCGCACGCGCTTCGGCGAGCAGGTGCGCGCGGTGGTGAGCGAGGTGTTGGGCCGTCGCGCGGAGGTGGTGTTGATGGTGGGTGGCGAGGGCGCTACACAGGAGCAGCCGCGGCCTGGGTCGCCGGGCGCCCGCGTGGCGCAGCACGCGGCGACGGGGCAAGCGCCGCATTCGGGCGCGGGGTCGGCGGGCTCGCGCGGCGCTAAGCGCGCGCGCAGCTCGAAGGCAGCGCCGATGGAGCGCGGGGCGGTGCTGCAGCCACCGTTGGATAGGCAGCCGGTGCGGGACGCGGAGCAGGCGGATGCCCCACCGTCGCGCTATACCTTCGAGACGTTCGTGGTCGGGGCGGGGAACATGTTCGTTTTCGCGGCGGCGCAGGAGGTGGCGCGCGCGCCGGGGGCGGCGTACAATCCGCTCTTCGTCTACGGCGGAGCGGGATTGGGCAAGACACACCTGCTGCGCGCCCTCGCCCATGCAGCCCGGGCAGCGGGGCGCTCGGTGGCCTTCGTCAACGCGGGCGACTTTGCGGAGGAGGTGGTGGCGGCGCTGAACCAGCAGGCGCTGGAGGCGTTGCGGACACGGTACCGGAGCGTGGACGTGTTGCTGGTGGACGACGCGCAGGCGCTAGCGGGCGGCGAGGTGGTGGAGGAGGAACTGCTGAACACCTTCAACGCACTGCACGAGGCGGGGCGGCAGATCGTGCTGAGCAGCGATCGCGTGCCGAGCGCACTGCGGCAGATCCACGCGCGGCTGCGGTCGCGCTTCGAGTGGGGGCTGATCGTCGATCTCCATGTGCCGGAGTACGAGCAGCGGTTGGCGATCCTGCGGGCGAAGGCGGCGGCGCTCGATCCCGTTCTCGACGAGCGGGTGCTGAGGGCGCTGGCGGCGCCGGAGTATGAGAGTGTGCGGGCGCTGGAGGGGGCGCTGGAGCGCGTGCTGGCGACGGCGCGGCTGCTCGGACGCCGGGTGGATGAGCAGGTGATCCGCGAGACTTTGCGCGAGCTGGCGATGGGCATGCCCCCGCGCGGACTTGACAGCGCGACGGTGCTCGACACGGTGAGCCGCCACTTTGCGTTGACGCGAGAGGAGATTTGTGGCCCGACACGGGAGCAGCGCGTGGCGCTGGCGCGGCAGATGGCGATGTATCTGCTGCGGGCGGAAACGGCGACTTCATTCGGCGCGATCGGGCGGTTGCTGGGGGGCCGCGATCACTCGACGGTGATGCACGGCTGCGCGCGGATCGGCGGCGCGCTCGTGTCGGACGCGCGCCTGCGCATGGAGGTAGAGGCAATCCGCGCGGAACTGGGCCAGTAGGCCCGGAGGATACGACACCGGCGCTGACCTGCTATTCTGCGCATGATGCGCTGGCTCGATGCATGGGATTGGAGCAGCCGGTATGTCCGCCGTGCGTCGCCACCTGCTGACCGCTGACGAGTTCGCCGCGCTACCACACGCGGGGCTGCCCCCTGAGTTGGTCCGAGGGGAGATCATCGCCAGGCCGCCAGCCTTTGACGACCACGGCGAAGGTGCGGGTGGATTGACAATTCGGCTGGGGCACCATGTCTTGACCCACGAGCTCGGGAAGATTTACGCGGCGGAGACGGGCTTCCTGGTGGCCGAGCGGCCGGATACGGTGCGCGCCGGACCCGGCGTTCACTCGCTCGGAGCGCGTGCCGCCGCGTGGCGCGCCGGGGTTGGTGCGCGTGATGCCTGATCTCGTGGCGGAAGTAATCTCGTCCGGTGACCGGACAAGTGCGATCGGCGAGCAGGTGCGGATGTGGCTGGATGCGGGCGTGCGCCTGGTATGGGTCGTCTACTCAACGCCGCGCATCGTGGAGGTGTGGCGAGCCGGCGAGCCGACGCTCGTGCTGCACGAGACCGATCAGCTCGACGGATACGACGTGGTGCCGGGGTTCACATGCCCCATTGCCCAGCTCTTCGCCCGAGCATCACGGCGCGCTATTGTTTGAAGTTTTCGACGATGGCGGCGTCACGCTCCTCGGCGGCGGCGGGGTTGAGGCCGGCATGGCGGCGGGCGCGGCGCTGGCGCAGCAGGTCCCAGAGTCGGTCAAGCTCGACTTTGATCGCGCCGAGGCGTGCGTGCTGCTCGTCGGTGAGGCCGGCGTTCTGCTCGCCGTCGTGCAGCAGCTGATGCTCTTCATTGGAGAGCGTATTGATCTGGCTGAGAATTTCGCTGTCTTCCATCGGGGACTCCTCTTGGGCAATTGGCCGCAGGTCGCGCGGCGCGGTTGGATTGTGACATGCTCCCCATGCCTAAAGGCAAGAGGCTTCTCGGTTCAGCCCCGCCGCTACCGCCGCGAGTCCCCGAAGGGCCTGCCCGGCCCATTGAATGTTCTTGGCCGCGTTCTCATCGCGGTCCATGACCAGCCCGCAGGAGGGACAGACATGGGTGCGCACGCTCAGAGCTCTTGGGCACACGCTCCCCACAGCCCGAACAATCCTGGCTGGTGTACGCAGGGGCAACCGCGATCACCTGACGCCCGGCGCATGCTGCCTTGGCTTCGAGGATGGTGCGGAACCGCGCCCAGCCGGCATCGCTAATGCTCTTGGCGAGGTAGTGATTCCGCACCAGGTTGCGGACCCGCAAATCTTCCAGATAGATAGTGTCGTAGGCGCGTAGCAGCGAGAGGGCCACTTTATGGTGAAAGTCTCGCCTTTGCCGTTGGACGTGTTGATGTGCCTTGGCGAGGAGTTGCACCGCTTTCCTACGGCGCTGGCTCCCCTTCTTGCGGCGGCTCACCCGTTTGTTGGCTTTCGTCAACTCGCGTTCCGCTTTGCGATAGTGGCGGGGGTTCTCGACCACCTCCCCATCGGCGGTGATGAGAAAGACCTTCAACCCCACATCAATGCCGGTTTCGCGGCCCGTCTCAGGCAGTGGTTCGGTGGGCACCTCGGCACACGAGAGGCACGCATACCAGCCATCCGCCTCTTTGGCAATCGTGACGGTCTTGGGCGTGCCGGCAAGGGGGCGATGCAGCCGAAGGGGAATACGGCCAAACTTGGACAAACTGAGGATACTTCCATCCAGCACGGCACCGCCATGCTCGCCCACCTGGGGATAGGTGAAGCTGTCATAGCGGTCCTTGCCCTGGAAACGGGGGTACCCTGGCTTCTCGCCCGCCTTGGCTCGCCGGAAGAACGCCTGAAAGGCTTTATCCAGGCGGTGCAACACGTCCTGCAAGACCTGGGCGTTGATGTCGCGGTATTCTGGCCGCACCTCCTTGATGCCCGGCAGTTGTGCCGATTGCATGGCAAAGCTTACCGAGACGCCGCATTTCTCCCATGCCGCTTTCCGCTCTTCCAAGCCAGCATTGTACAACTCACGGCACCGCCACAAGGTGGTATCCAGCGCCCGTTCTTGCTCTGGCGTTGGCATCAGCCGGTACTTGAAGGTCTTGCGAGTGGGAGTCTGTTCCATACCAATTGATTCTGCCTGATGGGTGGACAAGCGGGAAGTGCCTGGGACATTCGGGATATTCGTCGCCCTTGCGGACGACCTGGCTTTCATCCCCATAGCTAAAGCCAGGGGCACTCAGCCGGATTCTCTTGGTAGCGCATCGGCGAAGGGAGTCTACGGCGCCAGGCGCTCGATGAGCCAGGTTTCGCCGTCGCGGCGGTAGCGCAGGCGGTCGTGCAGGCGGTTGGGGCGGCCCTGCCAGAACTCGATGCTGTCGGGAATGACGCGATAGCCGCCCCAGTACGGCGGGCGCGGCACGGCGGATTGCTCGTCGGGGTACTGCGCCTCCAGCTCGCGGAGCCGCGCCTCCAATGGCGCCCGGCTGGGGAGGACGGTGCTTTGCGGCGCGGCCCAAGCGCCGAGCCGGCTGCCGCGCGGGCGTGTGGCGAAGTAGGCGTCGGACTCTTCGGCGGAGGTGCGCTCGACGCGCCCCTCGATGCGGATCTGGCGCTCAAGCTCAACCCAGAAGAAGACGAGCGCGGCCCAAGGGTTGCGCGCGAGCTCGCCGCCCTTGCGTCCCTCGTAGTGGGTGAAAAGGACGAAGCCGCGCGCGTCGAAGCCCTTGAGCAGCACCATGCGCGCGGAGGGGCGGCCCTCGGGCGTCGCGGTGGCGAGGGTCATGGCGTTCGGCTCGGGGAGGTTGGCGGCCAGCGCCTCGTCGAACCAGCGGCCAAACTGGACGATGGGGTCGGCGTCGAGGTCGGACTCAGCGAGGCCGTGCAACTGATACTCTTTGCGCATATCGGCGGCGGAAGCACCTGACATTGGCGCGCGTTCCTCTCTGTTGACTACTCCCCAGGCTAAAGCCGAGGGATTCCTGCTTCAACGAGGCCAGCCGGACGCGGGCGAACCCGTCCCGGTCTTACAGCCTCTCCACAGGCGGAGACCGCGAGCCCCGCGGCCTTAATGTTCTTGGCGGCGTTCACGTCGCGGTCGTGGACAGCGCCGCAGGCAGGACACGTCCATCGGCGGGTCGCCAGGGCCAGCGAGTCGAGCACATGTCCGCAGGCGGAGCAGCGCTTGCTACTCGGGTACCACTTGTCGATGGCCACCAACGTCCTCCCGGACCATTCGGCTTTGTAGCTGAGTTGGCGGACGAACTCCCCCCATCCCACCTCCGAGATGGCCTTCGCCAGTGGGCGGTTCTTGACCATCGCCTTCACGGTCAGGCTCTCGACGCATACCGTTTGGTTCTCACGGATGATGCGAGTCGAGAGCTTGTGCAGGAAGTCGCGGCGACGGTCATTGATGCGGGCGTGGACGCGGGCTACCTTGACGCGGGCCTTCTCGCGGTTCTTAGAGCCTTTCTGCTTGCGCGCCAGACGACGCTGTGCCTTGGCTAGGCGCTGTTCGTCGCGGGAGAAGAACTTGGCGTTGCCTACTTTCTCTCCGGTATCGAGCACCACCAGGTCGTGCAAGCCAAGGTCAACGCCGACTGCTCGCGTAACCACAGGCAAGGGCTGGATGTCCTCCTCCACGAGAATACTCACGAAGTAGCGTCCGGCGCTGTCGCGGCTGACGGTGACGGTGCTCGGCGTGGCGCCAGCGGGCAAGGGGCGCGACCAGCGGATGGCGAGCGGCGCCTCCATCTTGGCGAGCGTCAAACCCAAGGTGTCGGCGTTCCAGCGAAACGCGGAGGTGGTGTACTCAGCGGATTGTGCGCCGTGCTTCTTATGGAAGGCGGGGTACTTAGCGCGCCCCTCGAAGAAGTTGCGGAAGGCACGGTCGAGATGGCGCAAGGCTTGCTGGGTGGGCACGCTGGAGACCTCATTCAGCCACATGGTTGCTGGCTCTCGCTTAAGGGCGGTCAGCGCCGCCGAGGTATCGGCATAACTCACTCGCAGCTGGCGTTCATAGTAGGCATCGGTCCGCAGGCGCAGTGCCCAATTGTAGACGAAACGCGCACTCCCGAACGTCCGCGCCAGCACGTCGGCTTGTGCGGTCGTCGGGTAGCATCGGTAGCGGTAGGCACGCTTCTGTTTCACGCTCACATGATAGCATATATCGTGTAAATTAGGACAAGGGAGGGGCGCTATCTGCCCATGCCTCAATGTAAAGGGTCTCCGCGCCGCAGGCCCGATGACTGCGGTGAACGTGGAGTCCGCGCGGTTGACGGCGACGCGCGGGGTCAGGGGTGGACCGAGGTGAAGATGCTCGACCAGTCGGTGAGCAGATGGAGTTGATTGAACGGCCAGTAGACCAGCGCGGCCTTGCCGACGATGTTCTTCGCCGGCACTGGTCCCCAGCATCGCGAGTCGGAGCTATCGCCGCGGTTGTCGCCGAGGACGAAATATTGATTGGCGTCGATCACCCAGGATCGCGCGCTGGGATCACCCTGCTCGTCGGGGCAGAGAAAGGTCGGGTCGTTGATGTAGGGCTCGGTGATCTCCGTGCCGTCGACCGTGACCGTGCCGTCGCCGTCGACCTCCACGGTGTCGCCGGGGATGCCGATGACGCGCTTGACGTAGTCCTGCGTGGGGTCGAGCGGATAGGCGAAGACGACGACGTCGCCACGCTGTGGTGTGCCGAAGAGGTACTGTACCTTGTCGACGAGGATGTATTGCTGGTTGCGAAGGGTCGGCGTCATGCTGGGGCCGTCCACGCGGTAGTTCTGGACGACGAGGTGGACGACGACGAAGAGCAGCAGGGTGAGGATGGCGACTTCGAGGATCTCGCGAACAAGCCGCGTGCCGCGCTGCTCGCCCTGCTCGTCTTCATAGGCGTAGTCGCGCTGCTTGTTCGCCGTCGCCTCACGGGCCATGCGCTCCTCCTGGCGGTCGTGCGGAATAGATGTGGGCAGTCGGCGGGCTGAAGGCGCCGGCGCGACTACGTTCAAACTCTACGTAGCAAGCGCCGTACCGTTGCACGCACCGGCTGTCATCCCGCGTCGCGAAGGGCTGTTGTCGCCGAGGGATCGCGGCACTGAAGTGCCGGCGTACCGGTGACGAGGTCTGAAGTCCGCCGCGCATTCGGCAACAATCAAGCGCGACTCGGCACGGATGGTGGCGGGTGTGACGGGCGACACGGGGCCGCGCGATTCCGCGTGGACTAGTATACCGTGGGTCGCGTCGGCTCGCATAGTCGGAGCTGGTGGGGCGCGCGATGTGCGATGGCGCCCGGTGAGCGAGGGCCATGCGGTCGGAGATATCCGCTCGCTTACGCGGTCCCAGCCACATTGTAGGTGCAGGCGACGAATGGTATCATGCCAGGGTTCGCGCCGCAGGACGAGCGCGTTTGGGCTGGTTGTTGCGGATGTCGGGAGGGGAGCGCCAGCAGATGCAGCGAAAGCCGGAGATGGGCGCCGAGCGCCCCGGCCAGCAGCGCGGGATCGCGGGTTCGGCGGGCAATCCGCTGTGGGCGAGCGCCGGCGCTCCCCCGGCCAACGGCCCGAATGGATCGAGGCCGCAGAAACTCTGGCTCGACGATGCCGAGGTCGATCCGCCGTGGGAGACGGAGAGCGTGCGCATGCCGGCAGCGCCGGTGCAGCCTGCGCCAAACGGCGATCTGGACTGGGAGTGGGACTCTGCCGCCGAGCAGGCATATCCTAGTGTCAACCTCAACGACATGACGGGCACGGGGCGCATCCCGGCGATCGTGCAGCTCACGCCGGGGGCCTCGGGCTGGAGCAAGGGCGTCCGCGCGCCGGATTCGGCGCGGCTGCGGCGCGGCATCGCGGTGGACGATCAGCCGTCGGCGCAAATGCGTGCGATGCGCGTGGGTAACCTGATGCGGGCAACGGCGATCGTCACCGGCGCGCTGCTGGTGAGCCGCGTGCTCGGCCTGCTGCGCACCTCGCTCTTCGCCTACGTCTTCGGCGCGAATTTGCAGGCAGACGCGTTCACCAACGCCTTCACGCTGCCCGACACCATCTTCAACATCGTGGCGGGTGGCGCGCTGGCCTCGGCCTTCATCCCCGTCTTCACCGGCTACCTGATCGAGAAGCGCGACAAGGATAGCGCGTGGCACCTCGCCAGCTCCGCGCTGAACCTCAGCATCCTCGCGTTGACGATCTTCGCCGCGCTGGCCTTCGCCTTCGCCGATCCGTTCCTGCACCTGACGCTGCCGTCTCTCTTCGTCTGCAAGGTCGGCGCGACCTGCGAGGGTCCGCTGGTCGTCAGCCTGACGCGAGTGATGCTGCTGCAGCCGATCTTCCTGGGCGGGGCGACGATGGCCATCGCCATCTTGCAGGCGCGGCAGCACTTCCTCTTGCCGGCGATCGGGCAGGTGATCTACACCGTGAGCCTGATCGGGGGCATCGCCGCAACGCTGGTCGACAACAACACCCATATCTTCGGCGGCCACCTCGGCATCTACGGCCCGGCCTGGGGTGTGGTGGTGGGGGCGGCGTTGCAGTTCGTGATCCAGATCCCCGGCCTTATCGGCGCCAGCATGCGCTATCGCCCGAGCTTCGACATCTTCAATCCCGGCGTGCGCGAGATGTTCCGCCTGATGGTGCCCCGCATCTTCAACGCGGCGCTGCTCTACGTCTCGGTCTTCGTCAACCGCGACCTGCTCGGCATCTTGGGGCAGGCCGGCATCACCTACGGCTACGTGACGGCGTTCACGCTGGTGATGTTGCCGATCGGCGTCTTCGGCATGGCGGTCTCGCAGGCGGCCTTCCCGACGCTGGCGGCGCTGGTGGCTTCGGGCGAGTGGAACCGGCTGCGCTCGACGATCACGCGGACGATCAAGGGCGTCACGTGGCTGGCGGTGCCGTCGTCGCTGATCATGATCGTGCTGGCGACGCCGCTGACGACGCTCTTCCTTGACCACGGCAACTTTAATGCAAGCAAGGTGCCGCTGATCTCGCAGCCGCTGATCTTCTTCTCGATCGGCTTGCTCGGCCTTTCGCTGGTCGAGATCCTCGTGCGCAGCTTCTACGCGCTGCACGACAGCCGCACGGCGGTTGAAGTGAGCGTGCTGCAGTTCCTCTTCGTGATCGGCCTGAGCATCATCCTCTTGCAGCCGATGGGCGCCGCCGGCCTCGCGCTGGCGACTGCGCTTGGCTCGCTCGGCGAGGCGGTGGTGCTGCTGCTGCTGCTGCGCCCACGCCTGGGCGGCATCAACCTGCGAGATCTCGGCGGGTTCACGCTGAACGTTATCGCGGCCAGCGTGGTCGCGGCGTTGGCGTCGCTGCTCGCCTACCGCGTGGGGCTCCTCGTGCTGCCGCAGGTGGGCACGTCGCTGACGGAGACGCTGCGGGAGTTGGCGCGCGTCCTTATTTCGCTAGTCGTCGGGTTGGGCTTCTATCTCGGCTTTTCGCACTTCCTTGGCACCGACGACGTGATCTCGCTGGGCAGCATCGCGCGGCGCGTGTTCAAACGCTGAGCTATACGGCGAGACGGCGAGTGCTCCGCGGTGGGCACCGCGGCGACGGACGGCGTGTTGGGGTGGGCACCCGCAACAACTGCTATAATGGGCGCGACTTCGCGTGGCAGGAATTCTTTCGGGGGTGCCCGTGTTCAACTACAACCCAAGTCCGTTTTCGCAGAATCGATACGGGTCGGAGACGCTCTCGGTCAACGATCCGCGCCGCTCGCAGAATCCGTGGCGAGCTATCGCGGCGCATGTGCGGTGGGAGTTCGTGCTCGGCTTCGTGATCGTGCTTGGTTTTTTCATCTTCGTGCTCGCGCTGGATCAGGACAAGTGGCGCATCCCCGGCACGATCGGGCTGGTGGTGACGGGCTGGGTCTTCAGCCTCTGCCTCCACGAGTTCGCGCACGCGGCGACGGCGTATCTCGGCGGCGACCACAGCGACGGCACGCGCACGTACCTCACGTTCAACCCGTTGCGCTATCTCAACCCGCTCTTCAGCATCGTGTTGCCGCTTGTGTTTATCCTGCTCGGCGGCATTGCACTCCCCGGCGGCGCGGTCTACGTGCGGCGCGATCTCGTGCGCAATCGTGCATGGCAGAGCGCCATCTCGCTCGCCGGGCCGCTGATGAATGCAGTTTGCTTGGGTCTGATCGCCCTGGCCTTCCAACTGCCTATCGTGACGAGTCACGTGTACCTGGCGGCGGCGCTGGCGCTGCTCGCCTTCTTCCAGGCCTTCGCGGTGATATTGAATCTGATCCCCATCCCGCCGCTCGACGGCTTCGGCGTAATCGCGCCGTATCTGCCGCGCGACGTGCAGCAGAGTGCCTATGCGTTCGGCACGATCGGCTTCTTCCTGATCTTCCTGCTGCTCTTCCAGGTAGCCGCTGTCAGCAATTTCTTCTACACGTTCCTCTTCAACGTGCTGACTCAACTCCGCATTGATCCGCAACTGGTGACGTTTGGGTACCTGAGTTTCCACTTCTGGGGTCAGTGAGGGGCGGGGTGAGGTCGCAGGCGGCGGGATGGTCTCACTTACCGATTTCATGCCAGGCGGGCAGAATAGCACGACATGGAACAGCAGAGCATCCGCAAGACCCTCAAGTTCAAGTTGAAGCCCACGCGCGAACAGGAGCGGGTGCTTGATCGCGCCGTGATGCTCTGCCGCCACGTCTACAACGCCGCCGTCGCGGAACGCCGCGAAGCCTGGCGGAAGTGCGGTGTCTCCGTCGGCTACTACCAGTAGAAGGCCGAGCTTCCGCAGATCAAGGCCGACATGCCCGACTACGCTGAGGTCACCAGCCAGGTCTTGCAGGACGTGGTGCAGCGGGTAGACCGCGCCTTCCAAGCCTTCTTTCGTCGCGGGAAGGCGGGCGAGACGCCGGGCTACCCCCGCTTCCGCGGACGCAACCGGTATCACGCGCTCACCTATCCGCAGGTGGGCGCGCACGGCTGCGCACGGCTCGACAATGGCTTCCTGGTGCTGTCCAAGATCGGCAGGATAGCGGTGCGCTGGTCCCGCCCGCTGGAGGGCACGCCCAAGACGGTCACGATCGGTCGGGAAGCGGACGGCTGGTAGGTCTCGTTCTCCTGTGCCGACATGCCGATGCAGACGCTGCCCTGCGACGGGGAGGGCGACGGGCATAGACCTTGGCCTGGAAGCCTTCGCCACTCTTGCTGACGGGACGCGCATCTTGCATCCCGCGCATCTTGCATCCCGGCTGGTATCGCCAAGCCGAGCGCCGACTCAAGACGGCCCAACGGCGCGTGAGTCGCCGCAAGAAGGGCAGCAAGCGCCGTCGCAAGGCGGTCACGCTGCTCGCCAAAGCCCACCGCACGGTGCAGCGGCAACGGGCCGACTTCCACCATAAGACGGCGCTCCGCCTGGTTCAAACCAACGACACGATCTAGCACGAGGATGTGCAGACGGCCAACATGGTCAAGAACCACCATCTCGCGAAAAGCAGCAGCGACGCTGGGTGGAGCCAGTTCTTGCGCATCCTGAGCTTCAAGGCAGCATGCGCCGGTCGCTCAGTGGTAGCCGTGCCGCCTGCCTACACCAGCCAGACGTGCTCTGGCTGCGGCGTCCTGGTCCACAAGGGTTTGTCGGTCCGCTGGCATTCCTGCCCGAACTGCGGCATGCGCCTGCATCGGGACCACAACGCCGCCAAGAACATCCAAAGCCTTGGGCAAAGGCTTCGGGGAGAGGTTGCGTAGGCAGCCCCGTTGAACCGAGAATCCCCCGCCTTCAGGCGTGGGGAGTGTCAACCGATCCAGCCTTTGCGCTTGAAATACAAGAACTGCCCGGCGGTCACCAACGCCATCACGAGCAGGACGATCCAGAAGTTCCAGCCGTTGTCGTGCTCCACCTGGGGCGAGTGGCCGAAGTTCATGCCGAAGACGCCGGTGATGAAGGTTATCGGCAGGAAGATCGTGGCGATGATGGTGAGCTGCTTCATCACTTGATTGAGCCGGTTGGAGACGGTGGAGAGGTGGACGTCGAGCAGGCCGCTCATCAGATCGCGGTAGGAGTCGATCACCTCGAAGGCGCGGACTAGGTGGTCGTGGACGTCGGCGAAGTAGACCTCGGATTCGTGGGGGATCAGCGGACCGGTGAGGTTGATGAGCGAGTTCATCACCTCGACCTGCGGGCTGATCACGCGGCGCATTTGGGCAAGGGTGCGCTTGAGGCGGAAGATGCGCCCCTGTACGCTGTTCGAGGTGTCGACGATGGCGGCGCTTTCGAGATCGTCCACGATGTCGTCGATGTCGTCGAGGATCGGGAAGTAGCTGTCGGTGAGGGTGTCGAGCACGGCATGCAACAGCACGGCCATGCCGCGCGCCATGATGTGCTCGTCACCGGCGTCTTTGCGCGCCGAGTCGCGCAGGGTTTCAAGCCAGGGCAGCTCCGAGCGGTGGATGGTGATGAGCCAGTTCGCGCCGAAGATGATGTCGATCTTCGGCGTCTCGGCCTCCTCGGTGGCGGTATCGAAGCTGAGGCCATGCACCACGAGATGGAAGTAGCCGTGGCGCTCGGTGAGTTTCGAGCGCTCGCGCTCTTCCTCGACGATGTTTAGGACGATTTCCGAGAGGCCGAAGGTTCCACGCAGCATCTGGCGGAACTGGTGCGGCTCACCGTCGAGATCGAGCCAGATGAGCGACGCCTCGGAGTGCTTCGCTTCTAGAAGCGCCGGGATGCCAGCGTCCACGCGGACGTGGCCGTCTTCCCAGATGAGGTCGTGCATGCCGTGCATGAGGCCGTTCGTCTGCTGCGTGTGTGTTGCCATTGCGGCCACCGTTTCTGAAATCGTGGGCGTCACCTTGGAGACGAAGGCTCGCGGGTGTGCGTAACGCGTGCGAGCCTGCCGGAGGATCGCGTCAGGCCGCTAAGGGCCGCTGTGGGTAGGGGCTTTTCGCTGCGCTCGACGCCCTGGTGTCGTCTGGCACGGTCTTTGCCATAAGCGAGAAGGAGCCCGCGCGGAACTCGTATGGGACCTCACACGAAGACGCTCGGCGATGTCGTCGCTGGGGATCGCGGCACTGCATGAAAGTGCTGGCGTGCGCGAGGATGCGGACTGACGTCCACTCCACGGCCGGCGGCAACCGAGCGTACTATGCTATCATATCCCGATACGATCGGCGCACACGCCGAGTTCGTGGCCTACGAGAGTTGTGGCGACCCATGACGCAGATACGGATACCGGTGCACGATGAGCGCCCGTCCTCGCTACCACTTTACCGCGCGCAGCTGGGGTCGGACGAGCTGCGAACCGGCGAGCGTCGGGTCGATGAGAGCGTCTCGGCGCGGCACGAGGATACGGCGGCGAAAGCGGATCGGCGGCTTACGGTGCTCGTGGCGGAGGACGAGCCGAGCATCGGCTGGCTCGTATTGGACATCCTCGAAGCCGCCGGCTACCACGTAGTGTTGGCGCAGGATGGTTCCTCCGCGCTGGCGCTGGCGAGTAGCGAGCGTCTCGCTTTGGTGCTCACCGATCGCATGATGCCGGATCTCGGCGGGATCGATCTCGTGCGCCGCCTGCGCGCGGACCCGGCGACGCGCGCGGTCCCGGTGGTGCTGATGAGCGCCACGCGCGCTGGCGTCACGCGCGCTGGCGTCACGCGCAATGCCGCCGACCACGGCCGGACGGACACGCTGGCGAGCACCCAGTACATCGAGATCGACGGCGAGTTGGTGCCGTTCTTGCCGAAGCCGTTTGACCTGGATGAGCTGGTGGGACTGGTGGATGCGCTGGCCCGCGAGCCGGATGAGCGCCGCTCGGCGCAGCCGGCGGGCATGCATTGACACTCCCCAGGCGTAAACGCCGGGGATGCTCAGGCTACGTATGTGGTACCCCACTGCGTTAGCGCCTGACGGGCCTGCCCGGCCCGATTGTACGGTGTGGCGTCCGAAGAGGCCACGTTGTTAGGCCGTACAGGGCACTCGTCTACCGAACGGGTAGAGCAACGGTAATTGGACCGGACTGGCTTTCATCCCCCTGCCTTGAGGCAGGGGGATGAAAGCCAGGATTTTGCTACGGGCGGGTGGACCGCACCCCCCGGACCCGCTCTCCCGCGGGAGGGGGGAATACCCCAGGCGGGCGGGGGAGCGCTGGGTGGCGCGGCAGGCGACTTTGCCAGATGGACTTTGCCAGATGGACTTTGCCAGATGTCCGTGCCGGTCGACCTCACGGTGAGGCGGTGCTGGTTGGTTAGTGGGGAATCACGCCGGTGACGAATAAGACGATGAGCAGCGCGACGACGCCGATGCCAGCGAGGACGACGACGACTGGACTGGTGCTGGCGGCGCCGCTGGGCGAGGGCGTGGCAGTGGCGTTAATGGGGAAGGGATTGCCGCTGGCGGGCAGCGCGATTTGGCCGCCGCTCTCCAGCGTCTGGAGGCGGCTGAGGAAGTCGTTGAACCCGGCCGTGGGGGCGTTGCCGGTGAGCGCCTGATAGGTGCCGCCGAGCGTCGCGCCGCCCGCTGCGACGATCTGATTCCAGGTGAATCCGAGTTGCGATTGCAGATAATAGAGAAATAGCGGGCCACAGCCGTTCGCGTCCTGGTTCTGATCGTCGGCGGTGTTGGAGGTGACGTAGTCGGCGTGACCGTTGGACCACCAGGTCTGCGCCGTCTGCTGCGTCAGGGCGCCGAGCGCGGGCTGGACGTTGGAGGCGAGGGCACGCGAGAGCGCTTCGCCGTTGACGTGGCCGCAATCCCACCCCTTCCCCTGCGCCGCCTCGAAGACCTCGACGAGCTCGGCGACGGTGAGCCCGGCGGCGACGGAGGCGTCGGGCTGGATGTAGATGTCGGTGGCGTTGCAGCCGAAGTGATACGCGCCGCCGGCCTGCGGATCGACGAGGACGTGTAGCGGCAGCGCCGTGCGCGGCGTGTTCTGATCGTCCCCTTCCTGCCCCTGTGGCAGGTTCAGGCCGCCGAACCACCCCTGCACCTGGTTGTAGTCCGCCTCGATGGAGGCGAGGACGGCGTTGGCAGCCGCGTTGCCTGCCGCGGTGCCGTCGGAGTAGACGATGAAATGCGCCGTCTGACCCACCTGCGTCTGCCCCGCCGTCGCGGCGCGTATCTCCGCGTGGGTGAGCGTTTTGGAGCTGGCGTGGCCGCCGGGAGTGAGGATGATGACATGTGGGCGTAGCTCGGCCATGGTCTGTCTCTCCTTCGCTGCACGATGTGCGCCGCGACGATCGGTTGCGCACATGCTAGCATGCGCCGAGGGCAGGGGCAAGCTCGGCCGGTCGATCAGCAACGGCTAGAGGCGCTTGAATGCCCGCCGAGCGAGGCGTATAGTTTGCCGAGGCGCGGCGAGGCGACTGAATGAGGAAGAGGTGACGTGACATGACCTTCACAGCGCCAATCCCGCTCGATGCCATCCGAGCGGCACAGGGCCGCATCGCCACGGCGATCGTGAGGACGCCACTCCTCCGCCTCACTGTGGAAGACGTGCCCGCCGAGATCTACCTCAAGTTGGAGAACCTCCAACCCATCGGCTCGTTCAAACTGCGCGGCGCGAGCAACGCGCTGCTCGCGGCATCTCCCCAGCAGCTCTCTCGCGGTGTCTGGACGGCCAGCGCCGGCAACATGGCCCAAGGCGTCGCCTGGCAGGCACGACGCATGGGCATCCCCTGCACGGTGGTCGGGCCCGATCATGCGCCCGAAACCAAGCGCGCCGCCGTCGCGCGGCTGGGAGCACGTTTCGTCCCGGTGCCTTTCGAGCAGTGGTTTGCGATCCTCAGCTCCCGATCATTCCCTGGCATGGAGGGCTACTTTGTCCATCCGGTCGCCGATCCGGACGTGATCGCGGGCAATGGCACGATTGGGCTCGAGATTCTGGAGGATCTCCCTGACGTGGACGCCATCGTCATCCCGTACGGTGGTGGCGGTTTGAGCACCGGCATCGCTTCGGCGGTGCGCGCGCTCAAGCCCGAGACGCGCCTCTATGCTGCCGAGGTGGAGACGGCGGCGCCGCTGGCCCCGTCGCTCGCGGCGGGCAGCCCGCAGCAGGTGACCTACACCGCCACGTTCGTGGACGGCATTGGCAGTCCCTCGGTGTTGCCCGCCATGTGGCCCGTGGTGCGCCAGCTGCTCGACGGCTCGCTGGTGGTTCCATTGGCTGATGTTGCCGCCGCGGTGCGCGTGCTGGTCGAGCGGGCGCACGTCGTCGCCGAGGGGGCTGGGGCGACGCCGGTGGCCGCCGTGTTGGCGGGCAAGGCCGGCGGAGGGAAGGTCGTCTGCGTCGTCTCGGGCGGCAACCTCGACCCCGCGAAGCTGGCGACTATCCTGCAGGGACATCTGCCGTAACGCTCTTCGACCAAACCGTCGCCTGGCGGGTGGGTGATCTGGGCGACGCCGCGATGAAGCGCACGGCGTCTCACGACGGGCTGGAGGCGCTTGAACGCCCGCTGAGCGGGGCGTATAATCTGGTCTGCGGCGCATGCTGCCGCCTGCCGCGACGATGGCGTCCGGTGGTGCGCGAGTGGCGCGCGTCGGTCTCAGTTCCGGCGTGCCGGTGGCAGACGCTGCCGCCTCCCCTCAGGTCGCTCCTCCATGGACATCACCTTCTACGCCCCACAGCGGCACAGCCCCACTCCCCCGCGGGCTGCCGGCGTTCCCACTAGTTGAGGAGAAGACCGCATGTACAGAGGCCAGTCGGGTCAGTGGTCCTGGCTGCTGCACCGCGTCACGGGTCTGGCCGTCCTGTTGTTCCTCCTGATCCACATCGTGGACATCACGCTGATCGGCTTCGGCCCCAAGGTCTACAACGACGCGCTTGAGGTCTTCGGCAATCCCGTCGTTCGCGTGATCTCCCTCGCCCTGATCGGGGCGGTGCTCTACCACGCCTTCAATGGCATCCGCATCATCCTGATCGACTTCTGGCCGGGCGCGTACAAGTATCAGCGCGCGATGTTTTACGGCGTGATGGCGGTGACGATCCTCGGCTCCCTGTTCATGGGCTTCTACGTCATCGCGCCGATCTTCGGCGTCTGCCCACAGGGGTCCTGCACCGCGGTGCCGATGTAACGCCGGTCAGTTGAAGGAAGCATGCACATGGCTACGCAAGTCGAGGGGAAACCCGCTCCGAGCAGCGCGCGCGTCAACGCCTATGGCGCGTCGTCGCGTCCCGGCCCCGGTGCCGGCGGGTGGGAGACCTTCTCCTGGTATTTCTTCCGCGTCTCGGGCGTCGCGCTGGTCTTCCTCGCCATCCTCCATCTCTTTTTCCTGCACGTCGAGACGCGACGTCTCGCAGACGAGCTATCAGTTCATCGCAACTCGCTACGCCAACCCGTTCTGGCGCGTCTACGATCTGCTGCTGCTGACGCTGGCGCTTTTCCACGGGCTCAACGGCCTGCGCATCGCCTGCGACGACTACATCCACTCGCGCGGCATGCGCCTGGCGGTCGTCTCGGTGCTCTTCCTCACCGCCATCAGCTTTTGGCTGCTCGGCTCGATGACCATCATCACCTTCCACGCCGCGGCGACGTCCACGGGGAGCGTCTCGCCGCTGCTGACCGCGCTCGCATATCTCTGATGCCGGCGAGAGGATTCTATCGATGAACTACCACAAGTTCGACGTGGTGATTGTGGGCGCGGGCGGCGCGGGGCTGATGTCCGCGATGCAACTCGCCCACAACTCCAGCATCGCCGTGATCAGCAAGCTCTACCCCACGCGGTCGCACACTGGCGCGGCGCAGGGCGGCGTGGCGGCGGCGCTCGGCAACCAGGAAGAAGACCACTGGAAGTGGCACATGTTCGACACCGATCAAGGGTGGCGACTACCTGACGGACCAGGACGCCGCCGAGGTGCTGGCACGCGAGGCGATCGACGCCGTCTATGACCTGGAGCACTGGGGGCTGCCGTTCAACCGCACCGAGGACGGCAAGATCGACCAGCGCCGCTTCGGCGGGCACACGCGCAACTTCGGCGAGGGCCCGGTGCGCCGCTCGTGCTACGCCGCCGACCGCACGGGGCACATGATCTTGCAGACGATGTATCAGCAGTCCGTGAAGAACCAGGTGCGCTTCTTCAACGAGTACATGATGCTGGACCTGCTGATCAACGATGGGCAGGCGTGTGGCGTCGTGGCGCTCTGCCTGCGCGACGGCACGATCCACGTTTTCCACGCCAAGACGGTGGTGCTGGCGACCGGCGGCTACGGGCGCGCCTGGCGCATCACCAGCAACGCGCTCTCCTGCACGGGCGACGGCATGGCGGTGGCCTATCGCCGCGGCATCCCGCTCGAAGACATGGAGATGTACCAGTTCCACCCCACCGGACTGTACAAGGTCGGCATCCTGCTCAGCGAGGCGGCGCGCGGCGAGGGCGCATATCTGCTGAATAAGGACGGCGAGCGCTTCTGCGTCCGCTATGCGCCGACGTTGGAGGAGCTCGCCCCGCGCGACATGGTCTCGCGCTTCATCGTGCAGGAGATCGCCGAGGGGCGCGGCATCGACGGCAAAGACTACGTGTATCTCTCGGTGGCGCATCTCGGCAAAGAGAAGATCGACGCCAAGCTGCCCGATATCACCGACTTCGCCCGCAACTACCTCGGCGTCGAGCCGTACTACGAGCCGGTGCCGATCCAGCCGACGGCGCACTACGCGATGGGCGGCGTGCCGACCGATATCGAGGGCCGCGTCGTGATGGACGAGAAGAACACCGTGCTGCCCGGCCTCTACGCCGCCGGCGAGGTCGCCTGCGTCTCGGTGCATGGCGCCAACCGCCTCGGCACCAATTCGCTGGTGGACCTGATCGTCTTCGGGCGTCGCGCCGGCAAGCACATCGCCAGCGAGTGGCTGCCCAAGGCCGATTTCGCCCCGCTCCCCGCCGATGCCGACGCCTATGCAACGGAGATGGTCGAGTCGCTGCTCGCGCGCTCGCAGGGCAGCGACAAGAAGGGCGCTACCGGCGAGACGCAGGAGCGTATCCGTCAGGAGCTGCGCGACGAGATGATGGAGAAGGTCGGCGTCGTGCGCGACGAGGCGAGCCTGACGGCCATGCAGCGGAAGATCGCCGAGCTGAAGGAGCGATGGAACGCCGTTCATCTGATGGACACCACGCGCACCTTCAACACCGAGTTGATGGAGGTGATCGAGCTGGGCAACCTGATCGAGTGCTCCGAGGCGACGGTGGCGGGGGCGCTGGCGCGGAAAGAGAGTCGCGGCGGCCACTATCGCTCCGACTACGAGAAGCGCGACGACGTCAACTTCCTGCGGCACACGCTGGCCTATCGCACCGAGCGCCCCGGCGACCCAGACCTGCGCTACAAGCCGGTCGTCATTACGGAGTTCCAGCCGAAAGAGCGCAAATATTAGGGCGAGTTCGCGATGGGTGAGATAGAGGTGGGCATCTATGGCAGCTTCCACGAGCGTTCGCACGGTGCAGGTGCGCATCAAGCGCTACCAGCCGGAGAAAGATGCGAAGCCGTACTGGCAGGAGTTTCGCGTCGAGGCGGAGGGCATCGACCGCTTCCTCGACGTGCTCAACAAGATCAAGTGGGAGCAGGACGGCACGCTGACCTACCGCCGCTCCTGCGCGCACGGCGTCTGCGGCTCGGATTCGATGCGCATCAACGGGCGCAATCGGCTGGCGTGCAAGCTGCTGCTGAACGATCTCGGTTCGCGCATCACGGTCGAGCCGATGCTGGGCTTCCCCGTCATCCGCGATCTCGTCGTTGACATGGACCCTTTCTTCGCGAAGTATGAGAAGGTCAAGCCATTCTTGATCAACGACGAGCCGGCGCCGCGCACGGAGCGGCTGCAAGCGCCAGAGCAGCGCGAGCGCTACGACGAGACGACCAAGTGCATCCTCTGCGGGGCCTGCACGGGTTCGTGCCCTTCGGTCTGGGCCAACAATGACTGGGTGGGTCCGGCCTCGATCGTCAACGCGCACCGCTTCATCTTCGACAGCCGCGATCGCGGCGGCGCGGAGCGCCTGCAGCTGCTCAGCGACCGCAACGGCGTCTGGCGCTGCCGCACGATATTCAACTGCTCGGAGGCCTGCCCGCGCGGCATCCACGTCACCGATGCGATCGAAGAGGTCAAGCGCGCGATCGTGTATGGCAGCACCGACGTCGAGTAAGCATAATGTTGCGCCGCGCAGGACTTTCCGGCCCCTGAAAAATTGGTGGCTCGGGAGGGTTGACGCGGTTGAGATGCCATGGTAATATAAGCGGGTGTCCGCGAGATATGGTGTTGCGTAAGTGACGCCGCCTCCGCGGGCGCAACCGTCTCCCGGCATGGTCGGGGGCGGGGCTGCAGCACCTGAACAACCGCAGAACGAGAATGTAGACCTTGTCGCGAAAGCGTCCGCGGGCGGAGCGCGTCCAGCGTTTCGTGTGCGCGATTGCAATCGTGGCAATGTGATTTGCTTCGATTTTGCCGAAGCGAGCGAGTTCCAAGATCGTAGGTGGATCGTTCGTCCGAGCGGACGTAACGAACTCTCGCGTTTGGGTGTGCGTGGGGCACGATGGGCAACCGTCGTGATTTCGCGAAGATGCCAAGCGGAGAAGGGTGCTGGGGGGATGCCTGAGGGGCCAAGTGCCGAAGAAGGACGCGGAGAGCGGCGAAACGTGGGTGGGGAGCTGCAAGCGAGCGAAGAGCCACCCGAATCCGAATGGGGCAACCCGGCGGCGCGCGAGCGTCGTCATCGGCGGCCGAATGCATAGGCCGCGCGAGGGGCACCGAGGGAACTGAAACATCTCAGTACCTCGAGGAAGAGAAATCAAGTGTGAGAGGCCCGGAGTAGCGGCGAGCGAAACGGGTTCGGCCCAAACCGGGCGTCCTTTCGGGGGCGCGCGGGGTTGTGGGGCGCGGCAGGAGCGATCCAGGTCCATGGGGACGAGCGAGCCGAAGCGGCTGGGAAGCCGCGCCGGAGCGGGTGAGAGCCCCGTAGGCGAACGCTTGGTCGTGATGGGTCCGCCGCGTACCCGAGTACCACGGGACACGAGCAATCCTGTGGGAAGCAGGGGGGACCACCCTCCAAGGCTGTCATACGCTTGGCCACCGATAGTGCACGAGTACCGTGAGGGAAAGGTGAAAAGCACCCCGCGAGGGGGATGAAAGAGAGCCTGAAACCCAGCACCTACGAGCAGTCGGAGGCGGCTGCCATCCTTCGGGGTGGCGCGCTGACGGCGTGCCTTTTGTAGAATGATCCGGCGAGTTCATCTCGGCAGCCCGAGGTTAAGCGGCGCAGAGAGCCGTGGAGCCGGAGCGAAAGCGAGCACGGCAACGTGCGGCGTCTGAAGAGGGCGCGCAACGGTTGCCGGGATGAGGCCCGAAACCGAGTGAGCTAGCCATGGGCAGGGTGAAGCGGGGGTAAGACCCCGTCGAGGCCCGAACCCACCTGTGTTGCAAAACAGGGGGATGACCTGTGGCTAGGGGAGAAATTCCAATCGAACTCGGAGATAGCTGGTTCTCCCCGAAATGTATGGAGGTACAGCCGCGCGCAGTGGGGCGACCCACGGCAAGCGTGTGCGGGAGGTAGGGCGCTGGATGGGCTCGGGGCCGGGTGCCGGTTACCAACCCCAACCAAACCATGAATGCCCGCATGCACGGTCGCGCGCGAGTGAGGCGGTGGGGGCTAACCTTCATCGCCGAGAGGGGAACAACCCAGACCGCCGGCTAAGGTCCCTAAGGGGAGTGCTCAGTGGGAAAGGTTGTGGCATCGCGCAGACAGCCAGGAGGTTGGCTTAGAAGCAGCCATCCTTGAAAGAGTGCGTAATAGCTCACTGGTCGAGTGGCGCCGCGCCGACAACGTAACGGGGCTCAAGCCTCCCACCGAAGCCGCGGATGACCGTCCTTGCGACGGTCGTGGTAGGGGAGCGTTCGGGAATAGCAGAGAAGCGTGAGCGTGAGCACACGTGGAGCGAACCGAAGCGCGAATGCCGGAATGAGTAGCGTTATTGGGGATGAGAACTCCCCACACCGCAAGCCTGAGGGTTCCTGGGCAACGGCAGTCGTCCCAGGGTCAGCCGGGACCTAAGCCGAGGCTGGTGTAGAACGAAGAGCCAGCGTAGGCGATGGACAGCAGGTAGACAGTCCTGCGCCGGCCCGTCATGAGCGAGGGGGGGACGCGGTAGCGAGCGCGAGCCGACCGAACGGACAGGGTCGGTTGGTCGTCGGAGGCGGGCATCCAGGGAAATCCGGGTGCCGCACACGCCGAGGGCGATCGGGAGCCCCCGAGGAGGGGGCGGAAGTCGCGTCGTGCGCAGGCCGCCTAGAAAAGCCTCTGAGCGATCCAATAGTGACGTGGCCGCCCGTACCGCACACCGACACTGGTGGGCAGGGGTAAGGACCTCAAGGTGGACGAGCGATCCTCGGTTAAGGAACTCGGCAAATTGACCCCGTAACTTCGGGAGAAGGGGTGCCCCGACAGCGTGCGCCGGACGCTCCGGCGTGGCGCGAGGGGGCCGCAGGGAGCGGGCTCAAGCGACTGTTTACCAAAAACACAGGTCTCTGCCACGGCGCAAGCCGACGTATAGGGGCTGATGCCTGCCCAGTGCCGGAATGTTAAGGGGAGGGGTGCGCGTAGCCCCGAACCGAAGCACCGGTAAACGGCGGCCGTAACTATAACGGTCCTAAGGTAGCGAAATTCCTTGTCGGGTAAGTTCCGACCCGCACGAAAGGCATAACGACTTGAGCGCTGTCTCGACCGGGGGCTCGGCGAAATTGACGTACCCGTGAAGATGCGGGTTACCCGTGACAGGACAAAAAGACCCCGTGGAGCTTTACTACAGCCTGGTCTGGGCGCGAGGCCGCGCCTGCGTAGGATAGGTGGGAGCCGGAGAGGCGTCGCTCGCGGGCGGCGCGGAGGCACTAGTGAAATACCACTCTTGCGCGGGCTTGCGTCTAAGGGTCGGCCGCGATCCGGCGACCCGACAGGGCCAGGGGGGTAGTTTGACTGGGGCGGTCGCCTCCCAAAGCGTAACGGAGGCGCCCAAAGGTCCCCTCAGGGCGAATGGACACCGCCCGGACAGAGTGCAAGGGCACAAGGGGGCTTGACTGCGAGACCTACAAGTCGAGCAGGGACGAAAGTCGGGCGTAGTGACCCAACGGTGCCGCGTGGAAGGGCCGTTGATCAACGGACAAAAGCTACCCCGGGGATAACAGGCTTATCTTGCCCAAGAGTTCACATCGACGGCAAGGTTTGGCACCTCGATGTCGGCTCGTCGCATCCTGGGGCTGGAGTCGGTCCCAAGGGTTGGGCTGTTCGCCCATTAAAGCGGCACGCGAGCTGGGTTCAGAACGTCGCGAGACAGTTCGGTCTCTATCCGTCACGGGCGCAGGAACGTTGCGGGGGCTCACTCCCAGTACGAGAGGACCGGAGTGGCTGGACCGCTGGTGTGCCGGTTGCCTCGCCCGAGGCACAGCCGGATAGCCACGTCCAGTGCGGAGAAGCGCTGAACGCATCTAAGCGCGAAGCCCTCCCCAAGATGAGCGTTCCCCGCGGTCTTCGGACCGCAAAGGCCCCGCGTAGATTACGCGGTGATAGGGCGCGGGTGTACGCACGGCAACGTGCTCAGCCAAGCACCCCTAATGGCCGCACGGCTTGGCTCTTTGCATCTTCACGCACGTTCGACGCGAGTGGTCTTACGCCGCTCGGCGACGATTCGCCTTCGATCGCGGGCTCGCCCGCCCGGCAAAATCGAGGTAAATACAGAGTGCAGGTCTACATTCACCGTTCTCGCGGTTTGCTCATCTGCTCGGCAGCCCGAGATAGGCGAAAACAGGCGAAGTCAACTCCTCTGAGTCATCTACTTGGAAACGGTTGGTCTTCGTCACCAGGCCCGGCCCGGCGTGCCATACGCTGCCGGGCCTATCTGCTTGATCGCTACCAGCGAATTCGTGGCGAGCACACGGTGTTGTGTAACCGTGGGCGCGTCACTTTCGTATAGTAAGTGATAGGGTCGCGAAACTCGAAGGGAAACACTCCTTTTGGAGTCTGCGTGTCGCATATTCGTGGCATCGATCTCGCGGTAAGCCTACTCTACCGAGCGCCGTAACGCGTAGCGCTCGGCCGGCACGACACTATTACGTGCGAGAAGCCACCTACGGGCACTAACGCGTTCCAGTTGAGATGAGCGGCACAGGCGGCGGGGTCGCACCTCGCCTCCGCGCTCGATGGATGTGACCATGACGACGAACACTACCGACACGACTTCAACAAATTCGAACGATCTCGATCGTCTCATTGAAGAGGGGCGCAAGCGCGGCTATATCCGGCGGGCTGATCTCGAGGCCGTCTTCCGCAAGCAGCCAGAGACGCCAAGCACCGAGCAGGCGCCGCAGCGAAATGGTAAACCCGGCGATGCGGAGCCTGAAATAGAAGAGCTCACGGACCTCGATGCTGCCGTGGAACAGTTGCTCGCCGCGGATGTCGACATCGTCGACGACGAGGAAGAGGAAGCGCGCGCGCAGGAGGACGAGGTGATCGAAAACGGCCTACATGCTATGGAAACCGACAGCGCCCCCATTGTTGACCTCCCCGACGAGGCCGTGGTGAGTCCTGCTCGCCTGAAGCGGGCGCAGGAGGTCGCGCGCGCGGCTGAGCGGGGCGAGGCGACCGAGGTCGATGCCATCACGGCGTACCTGCGCGAGATCGGCCGCGTGCCAATGCTCAGCCACGCGCAGGAGATCGACCTCGCCAAGCGCATCGAGGCCGGCGACAAAGAGGCGGTGCAGCGGTTCGTGCTCGCCAACCTCCGCCTGGTCGTCAGCATCGCCAAGCGCTATGTTGGACGCGGGCTTTCGCTGCTTGACCTGATCCAGGAAGGCAACATCGGCCTGATGCGCGCCGTGCAGCGCTACGACTGGCGTCGCGGCCACCGCTTCAGCACGCACGCGACCTGGTGGATTCGCCAGGCCATCAGCCGCGCTGTGGCGGATAAGGGCCGCGCCATTCGCCTGCCGGTCTACGTCAACACGGCGCTGAACCGCGTGCGCCGCGAGCGGCAGCGTCTGGTGCAGGAGCTTGGCCGTGACCCGACCGAGCGCGAGCTCGCCGACGCCCTCGGCATGGAGGTCGAGCGCCTGCACGAGCTTGAGGCCGCCCCCGGCACGCCGATCTCGCTCGAGCTACCGGTTGGCGAAGACGAGGAGCAGGAGCTTGGCGACGTCCTCGCCGACGAGGCCAGCACCTCGCCGGAGGAGGCGGCGACGACGCGCACCATGCGCCAGGAGGTTCAGGATGTCCTGGAGGACGTGCTGACGCCGCGCGAGCGGTTGGTGCTGCAGCTGCGCTTCGGGCTGGGCAATGGCCACACCTTCCCACTGGAGCAGGTCGGTCGCCAGCTCGGCATCACGCGCGAGCGGGTGCGCCAGATCGAGGCGGGCGCGCTGGCCAAGCTGCGCCACCCCAAGGTGCTTGAGCGCCTCCGCAGCTAACCCGATTGATCCCTCTACCGTTGGCCCTACCGACGAATCGGTAGGGCCTTTTCGTCTCTCTGCTCGGCGTATCCACGAGATACCAGACGGCTGATCAGTCCGTATCCGGCTTGAACTCATGACGCTCCAAGAGTGCGCAGAACTCTGGCGGCGTCATCTTCATAAATCCCAGCGCAGTGAGGTCTTTCTCAAGCGAAGGAAAAAAGGTCTACGACCTCTTCGAAGGAAATGTTATACCTACCGTTGTGAAAGAGGCATATTTTCGGCGGGTCACCTCTCCAGACAACGGAGACGTATTCAGTCCCATTCTCATCAAGTGGCTCAAATTGGGCTATCCCGTCCTCATTCAACTCACCATAGCCGAATGCAATTTGCTCAACGGTATCTTGCGGTAGGTCTCCGTCGCCGACCTCTTCAGGACCATACACCTTCGAATATTGCGTGTAGTACCCGCTCATCTCAAATCTTCGGCGCGGATACCCCCGGCTTTAGCTGCAGGGAGGAAGCGCCGTCTCCTTTCACGTGGTATACTGTTTTGTGTACCGCAGGGCCTGCGGGAATTTACGCCTGTGGAGCGGGGCCGAGAACCATGGTCCCAACGAGCGTGTGAGACCGCCCCAGGGCATCTGGACGGCAGTGCTCGGCCCAGGAATCCCCTAGCTTTAGCTATGGGGAGTGGTCAATGACGGTGCTTTCCTCTCCACGTGTCCGTGGTGTGTCGTGTGCCGCTACACCGGCGGGATATCCGGTGTATCCCAGAGCGTGAGGGTGCCGGGGTCGCCGCGGAAGGGGATGCCGAGGTGCTCGTAGGCCAGGCGGGTGGCGATGCGCCCGCGCGGCGTGCGCGCGAGGAAGCCGAGCTGCAACAGGTAGGGCTCCAGCACGTCCTCGATGGTCTCGACCTCTTCGCTGATGCTCGCGGCCAGCGTCTCGACACCTACAGGGCCGCCGTCGAACTTCTGGATGATGGCAAGTAACAGCGTGCGGTCGGTGGGGTCGAGGCCGCGCTCGTCTACTTCGAGGGCGACCAGGGCAGCGCGGGCAACCTCCTCGGTGATGATGCCGTCGGCGCGGACCTGGGCGTAGTCGCGGGCGCGCTTGAGCAAGCGATTGGCAATACGCGGTGTGCCGCGAGCCCGACGGGCGATCTCCGCCTCGCCGCCGGCATCGGCCTTCACGCCGAGGATGCGCGCTGAGCGCATGATGATCGTCTGCAGCGCGGCCTCGTCGTAGTATTGCAGGCGGAAGATTACGCCGAAGCGATCGCGCAGCGGAGCCGCCAGTGCTCCGAGCCGCGTGGTGGCGCCGACGATGGTGAAGGGGTTCAGCGGCAGGCGTACGCTGCGGGCGGAGGGACCCTTGCCGATGATCAGGTCGAGCGCGAAGTCTTCCATCGCGGAGTAGAGGCGCTCTTCGACTACGCGGCTGAGGCGGTGGATCTCGTCAATGAAGAGTACGTCGCCGCGTTCGAGCGCGGTGAGGATCGAGGCGAGGTCGCCGGCGTGCTCGATGGCTGGCCCGGAGGTCATGCGGATGGTGGACTCCATCTCGGAGGCGATGATCAGCGAGAGCGAGGTTTTGCCTAGGCCGGGCGGGCCGTAGAGCAGGACGTGATCGAGCGCCTCGCCGCGCTTCTTCGCCGCCTCGAGCAGGATGCTGAGGTTACCCTTGACCGTGTCCTGGCCGATGTAGTCGTCTAGCCGGCGCGGGCGGAGGCTACTTTCCTGCTCGTCGTCTTCCCCGCTCATGGGCGATACCAACCGATCCGCCATACCTATGCTCCAACGCCTGCTGGTTGTCCTGAACGCGCGTTCTACCGATGGTGCCTCTAGTATAGCACCCTCGCGGGCGCGGCTCCATCGCGGCGGCATTCGCCGAGTGCGAGCCTCGGCAACGTCGGGAGATGCGACGGGGCAGGTAGCCACGCGAGCGGCTCCTGCCCTTGGAGATACGACCAGGCCGCGAGCCTAGCGACCGTGGTGCATGAGATAGCGCCGCGCGGCGAAGGCGGCCAGCGCGCCGACGGCGATGCCGCCGCCGATCAGCAGGTCGCGCATCAGCTCGGGGTGTTCCTTCAGCACGAATTTGTGCATCGCGGCCACCTGCTGCGGCGTGGCCGTCGCGGGATCGATCGCCGCGAGCTGGGCGGCCTCGGGCGAGCTGCTCGCGACGCTCTGGAGCTTGCCTTGGAATGACTGCGCCGCGCTCTGGAGCTGGTCGGGCGACATGTTCTCGTAATGCGCGTCGGTCACCTGCTGGACGATCGCCGGGTCGGCATTCTGCTGAAAGGCCTCGACGGCAGCGGCGGCATGCTCAGCCGGGATCTGGTCGTGCGTGCCCGCGTCGTGGTGCGCCGCGAGCGTCGCCACCTCGGGCGCATTCGGATCCTGAAACATCGTCGTTTTCTCCTCTACGGTGTGCCATCGCATCGAATCTAGCCGGGCGGCGTACATCGAGCCGGGGGCGAGCACTCCGCGCGAAGCCGCTGTGCGGCGGCTGCGTCCGGGCCACGCCGGGCTGGACGGCTCATCGCCGCTCGGCCACGGCAGAGTGTACCACAGTGGGCGGCGTCGTTCGGGCGGCGACGAGTGAATCCTGTCACACTCTCACGACGGTGTGACGCGCTTGCCTCACAGGTCGAGGGTGTCGCCGTCGTTGGGGACGATAACCTCGCTGCCGAAGACCTGCGCGGCCTCGGCGCCCGCTGCCGCGATCACCGGTTCGCCGCCGAGATGGACGAGCGCCAACCGTTCGACGCCGCACTCCGTCGCCTGTTGCCCCGCCTCGTGCGCCGTCATGTGCTTGCTGGCCCGCGCGGCAAGCTCCCAGCCCTGGAGATACGTGCTCTCGGTGATCAGCGTTCGTGCGCCGCGACCGAGCGTCGCGATGGCGGGGGTCGGCTGCGTGTCGCAGGTGTAGGCCAGCGCGCCGCCGGCCAATTCGAGACGGACGCCGATGGACGGGACAGAGTGGTCCATGCGGGCGACGCGCGCCTCCATCCCCGCCACTTGCACCGTGGCGCCTTCGTCAATCGCGTTGAACTGTACCGCGTAGGCCCACGCATCGAGCGTCAGCTCGAAGTCGTAGGCGGCGACGAGCTTGCGCGTCACCTCCAGCACCTCGGGCAACGCCCAGATCGGTAGCGCGGATTGGCGGCCGCCCAGGCGGAGGCTCTCGATCAGCGACGGCAGCCCGCCGATGTGATCGATGTGCGCGTGGGTGATGAGCAGCGCGCTCACATCGTCTGGGCCGAAGCCGCAGCGCAGCAGGTTGCTGTAGGCGTCGCCGCCGCAATCGATCAGCAGGTTGGCGCCGCCGTCCGACGTGACCATCAGGCTGGTATTCGCGCGGCCCGGCAGCGGCAGCGCGGCGGCGGTGCCGAGAAACGTCAGGCGTGCCATCGCCCTTCTCCCCTTTAGATGTATAGCCTTAGCCGCGGCGATCTCCGTAGCGATCGTAGCCGTCGCGCCCGGAGCCTTGGCGAGAACCGGACGGACGCGACATGACGTCGGCTGGGCGCCGACCCTGCGCGCGCGGGCGCTCGTCTCGGTCGTATCGCTCATCTCGATCATACGGCGCGCGGGGATCGTCCTCGTAGGGCTGCCAATCGCGGCGCGGGATCGTCGGCGGTGCGGCGCGCGGGATCGGCGACTGCTGATACGGCGAGGGATGCGCGGGCAAGCCGTGGAGCGCCACCGTGGTGCGATCGACGGGTCTGGGTGCCAGTTGATGGGGCGTCGACCTCGCGCCGGCGAGCGTGCCCGCGATCAGCGCCACGCCGAGGAGCAGGGCGGCGCAGAAGATCACGGTCATGGCGGCTGGCAGGGGATCGGTGAGGATCTGCGGGGACGACGACTCGGCGAGGCTGGCGGCGGTGTTGAGGGCAATCACCGAGACGATGTAGAGAGCTGCGCTGAAGCTGCCGCTCGCGACGGCCCCGCGTGCGCCGCCGCCGTCGCGCCCGCCGAGGATGCCCGCAACGAGGCCGCCGAGGAGGATGCTGCCGGCCAGGCCGAGCGTCCCCGCGAGCAGGGCCTCGTCGAAGCTGAGGTAGCCGAGATAGGTGGCGAGGTTGGCGATGATCAAGGGGGCCAATGCCGCCAGCCAGCCCGCGACGCCCGCACCAAAACGCCCGCGCATGTACTCACTCCATCGCAGAATGCGCCCGCGCCGCGCGGGAAATGGCTCGCTCGAAGCCCGACGGATTACGCTAGCGCAAGTGTAGGAGCACGCTTCCCACGCGTCAAGCTCCCGTCTTTTGGTCATGTGGCTGACCTCACTCCCTGGCCAAGCCCCCAGATGGAAACTCACTCCCAACCCATTTCCCTGTGGGAGAGAGGGGACGGGAGGTATTGCCGTTTTTGCCGCTTTACGTGGTTTCGGCCGCCACACACTCGCGGCAGCGGCGACACTATTGCCGATCTTGGCGTTACTGCCGACTTTGAGGATGGTGCAGATCACGTTATTTCTGCCGATCTCGCCGATATTGGGCGTTTCAGCTCGACGAGGCTGGCGGGCGGTGGATAGATCTATGGCGGGAGGCGGCGACGAGATGTGCGGCGGCGATCTTGCCGATTCTGCCGATTTTCGCGTTTTGCACGAAGATGGTCGGCGTCACGGGTGGGGCGGCATGCGACGGCGAGCGTGCGGTGGAGGCGCCGGCGGGGGCCGTGCGATCCCCTGACGGGGGGTGGATCTGGGGATCGGCATTGCCGTTTCTGCCGCATTTTCAGGTTGTGGTCGCCAGCGACGGTCGAATCTTGCCGATTCTGCCGATTTGCGCAGTCGCGCGTGACGTCCGGCATTGTTGCCGATTCTGCCGATTCTGCCGTTTTTCGGCTCACTGAAGCGGCGCACTTGCCGATTCTGCCGCTCTTGCCCTTTTTTGCCTCCGGGCGCGCCCATTCCGCCCTTTTTTGGCTCACTGCGATGTGGCACTTGCCATTCCTGCCGCTTTTCGCGATTCCGATATTAGTGGGCTCCGTCGCCGGGTTTTGGGATGTGCGCAGGTGGGGCAGATGGGGATGGGCTATGAGGGTCGGGTCGGCGTCAGGAAGTAGAATTTATGTTCTCAGCTGCAGTGTAGCACGTGGGCGATGTGGTGGCAAGGGCGTTCTGTTGCCGTGGACGCCACTGCCGAGTGGCGGCGCGCGAAGGTTTCCTGTGGGGGCGTGGGGGCCAATCCTTGTGGTGCGCCGGTGTGGTTGCAGTGCGGGCCGCGGTGGAGGGTTATGCGTCGTGTCGCGGGTCGCGGCGAGGCGGCCGTTTGTCGTCGTGGGCTTCCAGCGTCAGTGCGTCACGGACCCAGGTGGGGAGGGCGCGGGGCCGTCCGGTGGCGAGATCGACGCTGACGGTGAGCGTCGATCCGGTGGCGTAGGGCGGCTCGCCGGGGGCGGGGCAGATCGCGTAGCGCATCTCGATGGCGGCATGCGTGATCGCGGCGCAATAGATGCCGACGGAGACCGGCGCCAGCCCGGCGATGGGGCGCTTATATGCACACGAGGCGGCGGCGATGACGAACGGCAGGTCGGGGGTTGCGGCGTTCGTGGTCCATGTGACGTCGCCGGTCTGCCCATGCGCCGAGCGCGCCGCGTCGAACTGGGCACGCATGGCGGCGAAATACGCCACGCGCGCCTGCTCGAAGTAGGTGAAGAACGTCGCGTTGTTGACGTGGCCCTGCACGTCGAGGTCGCTGTAGCGCACCTCGACGCCGATCCAGTGGGCGATCCGCGCGATGTCGATCGGCTCGTCGCGTCCGCGAGCCGCCTTCATCGCGCTCCCTGCCCGTCGCCGGCGACGACGACGGAGATCGCCATGCCGTCGGTGCCGTCGTCGCGGAGGGGCAGCGCCACCGAGACGAGGCGGGGATCGCTCGTCACGCGCTGATCGTAGTCGGCGACGGCGGCGTTGCCCGCGTCGCTGGTGTCGCCGCGCAGGGGGGCGCCGCCGCGGATGCAGTTGTCCGCGACGATCAGGCCGCCGACGCGCGTCAGGCGCAGCGCCCAGTCGAGGTAGGTGGTGTAGCCCGGCTTGTCGGCGTCGATGAAGACCATGTCGAAGGGTGGCTCAGACGCCAGCGCGGGCAGTAGATCGGCGCCCGGTCCGACGCGGACCTCGGCCTTGTTGCCGAGGCCGGCGCGCTCGAGCGAGGCGCGGGCGACGTTGGCGTGTTTCTCGCTGAGCTCCAGCGAGATCAGCTTGCCGTCGTCGGGGAGGCCGCGCGCCAGCCAGATCGCGCTGTAGCCGGAGAGGGCGCCGATCTCGAGGATGCGCCGCGCGCCGACGGTGAGCGCCAAGATCTGCAGCAGCCGCCCCTGGATCGGGGAGATGGTGATGTGCGGCATGTCGTTGGCGTCGAGGGCGTCTTGCGCCGCCCGCAGCGCGTCGTCCTCCGGCGTGAAGCGCGCCGCCAGCTCGCGGTCGATGTACGCTCGGGTGGCCGCCTGCTCGCGCAGCTGCTCAAGCTCGCTTGATTCTGCCATTGGTGTATGCTCCCTTGTCGTACCGCACTGTGTCGTATTGATCGACTGCTACCGCAGGAGGGTATACCACATACGGGGACGACGATGACTGGAGGGCGCAGCGCCCGGGTGGCGAGGCCATCGATCCGACGTACAGTTGCCGCGCTGGCTCGCCGATGCTACGCTGCGCTTGCCGGGTGGCGGGGGCGCCGCCACAATGCGGCGAAGCTGCCTGGACGGAGCCGACCTGATGCACTTTTTCTCCACGCGGGCACCGCTGCGCCGCTCTGCCTTTCGGCGCCTCTGGCTGGGCCAGACCGTCTCGCGCCTCGGGGATCAGTTCACCGTCATCGCACTGCTGTGGTTTGTCCTGCAACTGACGAGATCGGGCGCCGCTGTCGGTCTGGCAGTGCTCTGCTTTGAGCTGCCGGGGGTCGTCACCGGCCCACTGCTCGGGCGCCTGCTCGACCGATTGCAGCCGCGCCTCCTGATGGGGATCGACAACCTGCTGCGGGCGCTCGTGATCGCGCTCATACCCACGCTCTATGCGTTCGGCGTGTTGGAGATCTGGCACATCTATCTCCTCGCGCTCTGCGCGGGCGCCCTCTCGCCGACCAGCGTCGTCGGCGAGCGTGTGATGCTCCCGCACCTCGTCCCGGATGATGAGCTCGATCAGGCGAACGCGCTGTCGTCGGTCAACCTGCAATTCGCCATCCTCGTTGGCCCGGTCTCGGCGGGCGTGCTCGTCGCGGTGGTTGGGGCCCCAGCGGCGCTGCTAGTTGATGCCGCGAGCTTCGTCGTCATGGGGCTGGTGGCGCTTTCCCTCCCGGAGGTGCCTCGCGCTGCGCGAGCGACGCCGGTGACGGGCGGCCCGCAGGGTGGGCCATCGCGGAGGTTCGGGGCACTCTTGGCGATGAAAGAGGTGCGCGCGCTCACCCTGCTGGCGTTGGTGTTCTTCTTCTCGTACGGCCCGTTGGAGGCGGCGCTCCCCGTGTATAACCAGGACGTCTTGCACGCAGACGCGGTCGGCTACGGCCTCCTCTGGACGGGCTATGGCGTTGGCGCGCTGATCGGCGCGCTGGGCACCGGCCTGATCGCGCACCACCGCCGCCCCGGCGTGCTCCTTGCGGTCATCGCGGTGCTCTGGGGCGTGCTGCTCGGCCCGCTGATCTTCCTGCGGCTCCTCCCGCCGGCGATGCTGTTCCTCGGACTCGCCGGGTGCGCCTGGGCGCCCTACACCGCCATCGAGACCTCGCTGCTGCAACGCCTGATCCCGCCGCACATGCGCGGGGCGGTCTTTGGTGAGCGCGCGACGTTGACGACCGCCGCCGCCCCGCTGGGCGCCGCGCTGGGTGGCGTGCTGCTCGGCTCTATCTCGGCCCCGGCGGTCATCGGCCTCTCCGCGCTCGCCTGCGTGCTCAGCGGCGTGCTCAGCCTCATTTCGCCCACGCTACGCGGACTCCGCCGCCTCGATGGGGTCGCCGATTCCGCTCCGCTACCCGTGCCCGACCTCATCTGAGCCAGGCCGTGGGACGGCTACCTACTCGCGCGCGCCGTCCGCCAGCGCCAGGCTCTCCGCCTCCACGTCGTCGGAGACCTGCGCGACGCGGGAGGTGAACTGCTCCTCGTAGAGGCGGGCGTAGAGGCCGCCGTGGGCGAGCAGCTCGGCGTGCGTGCCGCGCTCGACGATGCGCCCGGCGTTGACGACGAGGATCTCGTCGGCGGCGAGGATCGTCGAGAGGCGGTGGGCGATGGCAATCGTCGTGCGGTTGCGCATCACGCCCTCTAGCGCCGACTGGATCAGCCGCTCCGAGTGCGTGTCGAGCGCGCTGGTCGCCTCGTCGAGGATCAGGATGCGCGGATTCTTCAGGATCACCCGTGCGATGGCGATGCGCTGCTTCTCGCCGCCGGAGAGCTTGTAGCCGCGCTCGCCGACCATCGTGTCGTAGCCCAGCGGCAGCTCGGCGATGCGATCGTGGATCGCCGCCGCGCGCGCCGCCGCCTCCAGCTCGGCATCCGTGGCGTCGGGCTTGGCGTAGCGCAGGTTGTCGCGGACGCTGGCGTGGAAGAGGTACGTCTCCTGCGTCACCACGCCGATCGCCTCGCCGAGGCTCTCGATCGTCACGTCGCGCACGTCGTGGCCGTCGATCGTCACGGAGCCGCTGTCAACGTCCCAGAGGCGCGGGACGAGATAGGTGATCGTCGTCTTGCCGGCGCCGCTGGGGCCGACCAGCGCGGCGAGCTGCCCCGGCTTGACCTCGAACGAGACGTCGTCGAGCGTCGGGCGCTCAAGCTCGGGCGCGTAGCGGAACGTCACATCGTGGAACGCCACGTCGCCGCGCAGCGTCGCCGGATCGAGCGGTAGCGCGTCGGGCTTGTCGACGATCTCGGAGGGGAGATCGAGGTACTCGAAGATGCGGTCGAAGAGGGCAAAGGCGCCTTGCAAGTCCACCTGCACGTTGAGCAGCTGCCCGATGGGGAAGAACATGCGGCTCTGCAGCGTGGTGAAGGCGACCAGCGTGCCGACGATCTCGGCCGTCTGCTTCGGATCGGCGTGGTGGCCGGGACCGAACGCGAGGTAACCCTGCAGCAGATAGACCAGCGCCGGCGTGATCGAGAAGAAGGTGGAGATGAAGGCGAAGAACCAGCGGCCGAGCATCTGCTGGCGGATCTGCAGCGCGACCAGCTTCTCATTCTCGTCGCTGAAGCGCTTGACCTGCTGGCGCTGGCGCCCGAAGGTCTTGGTGAGCAGGACGCCGCTGACCGAGAGCGTCTCTTCGACCATCACCGAGAGGTCGGCGAGCGAGGCCTGCGTGTTCTTGCTGAGGACGCGCCGCACCTTGCCCACGCGATACGTCAGCCAGATGAAGATCGGCAGCATGCCGAGCGAGAGGATCGTCAGCGGAATCGAAAGCACCAGCATGCCCACGAGCGTCGAGAGCACGATGGTGACGTTGGAGACGATCGAGGTGCCCGTCTCGGTGACGACCGACTGCACGCCGGCGATGTCGTTCGAGAGCCGCGACTGGATCTCGCCGGTGCGGGTGTCGGTGAAGAACTTGAGCGGCATGTTCTGCAGGTGCGTGTAGAGCTGCATGCGCAGGTCGCGCATGACGCGCTGGCCGATCACCGTATTGAGGTAGGTCTGGCCGATGCCGATCAGGCTGCTGACGATCGGCACGGCGATCATGACGGCGACGATCTTGATCAGGGCGTTGTAGTTCTGCTGGCCGAAGCCGACGGTGATCGCCAGCTTGAGCATCAGCGGGTTGACGACGCCGAGCAGGCCCACCACCGTGATGGCGACGAGCACCACGAGCACCTGCCGCCAATAGGGCTTGAACGAGCGCGCCACGCGCCGCACCGTGCGCGCGTCGGTCTTGCGCGTCGGCTCATCCGTCACCCCACTCCGCATCATCCGGTTATAGCGCCCCACGCCGGAGCCACGCATCGCCATATCGCCGCCTCACGAGAGATTCCGATACTTCACCACAGAGGGCACGAGGACACACGGGGCAGAGATGGGTTGAGTTGCCAGCTCCTGCTGAGGTCCTCATGCGTGAGAGCCGGTGGCACATCGGGATGATGACGTCGCACGCCGGGTGAGACATAGCGTACCACGCCGCCAGCTGCGTACGTCCCGGTCAAACGACCAGGGCGTCAGGAGCGCCTAGAACGGTTTGAAGATCATCAGCCAGCGGATCAAAATGAGGCCCCCGCCGCCAATCGCCGAGAGGAGCACGGGGTTGATCGCGGCGACCGCGAGAGCGATCTGTTGCTCCGTCGGGGCAACGTAGGGCGTCTGGCTCGCTCGCCGCGCGTGCTGCGGTCCACCCGCGCCCACCAATTGCCGGAGGCGAATCAGCGGTCCAGAGCCGACGGCAAGCATGGCGACGCTGATGAGGATGAACACGCCTAGCGCGGCCCAGATCCAATACTCGCTCCACCAGCCGCCCATGAAACCAACGGCGATGCCCGCGACGAGCACCACCATCAGGCAGGCATCCGCGAAGGATGAGGCGCCGCGCGAGAGATCGAGCAGCACGCGAATACGCTCAATCGCGCGCTCGCCGCGCAGCTTGAACGCGACCGCTGCCGCGACGCCGTGGCCGAGCAGGAAGCCAAAGACGGCGAGGATATGCGCGAAGACTAGCCACTGATACACCGGTATCTCTCCACAGGCGGTTACGTCCGCAGCAGGGCTCGTTATGGTCGCGGGGCACGAGAGTGGGCCAGTCCGACGCCGTGTTGGTGCCAGGCTGGCCCGTGTCGAGCCGTTCGCAGGCGCCGGTCGCTAGACCGTCTCGACTGGACCTTCGGCGTTGCCCGTCTCGGGATTCGAGGCCGTGCCGGACTGGCCGAGGAAGGCGTTCAACTCGCCCTTGGCGCGCTCGACGATGCCGCGAATGCGCGCCAGCTTCTCGGGATCGCCGCCCGAGGCAAGCACCGCCGCGCGCATCAGCCGTGCGACTTCCATGCCCTCGCGCATCAGCGCGCCGAGCTCCGGCCGCGCGTCACGCCCGAAGGGGCCGCCGCGTCCGCCGAAGGGGCCGCCCCAGCCGCGCCGGCCGCGTCCCCAACCGTCGGGATCGCCCTCCGGCCCGAAGCCGGGACCGCCATGCCCATGCGGGTGCCCTTCGTGGCGGTCGCGCTCCTCCTGATTGTGCTCCGCCAGCGCGGCGCGGCCGTCATCGGTGATGGCGTACACCTTCTTGCCTTCGACCGTCTCGCTGGTGACCCAGCCGCGATCTTCGAGCAGCTGCAGCGTGGGGTAGACCGCGCCGGCACTCGGCGTGTAGAAGCCGCTCGAACGGTCTTGCAGGTCCTTGATCATCTCGTAGCCATGCTTCGGGCGCTCTTGCAGCAGGTCGAGCAGGACGAACTTGAGATGCCCGTGCCCGAACATGCGCGGGCCGCCCTGCCGCGGACCCGGCCCGAAGCCGGCCGAAGCCCGGCCCGAACGGCGGGCCGAACGGGAAGCGCCGCGCCATGCGCCACATCATCCGCGCCAGGGGCGGCGGCGGACCCTGCCGGTAGCCGCGTGCCCACGGCTGCCAGCCCTCATCCTCGGCGTCGCCGCGCGGCCCGCCGTACCATGCGAACGCCGGTCGTCCCGGCCCCATGGAATCGTTAAACATCATTGTCTCCTCTATCGTCGGAGCGCTGTATCTCAATTGTGTTTGTCGCCCCGTATTTCGATATATCTAATTCATACACCGCGATTCGCACGATGTCAAGATATATCGAATCGAACATCGCAAACTCGCCTGCGGGACACGAGAGATCGATGGGGCGCACCACCACGCCATCATCGGTACGCATCCCGAAATGGCTGACCTGGACGCCAGGGGATTGCTTGGCCGAGGCGGCGGAGGTGGCCGCGCGGGGACCTCACGATGGTTCATCTCCCCATCGCGCCTACGATGGCTCGTTTCCGCTCAAGCGCCTTGTGCGAGAATGGGGCTGCAAGTGGGTGGGATCTGTTTGGACGCGCGAGGAAGGGGTCCGTCGCATGGCAGAAGGTCGGCGCACGCAGCGCGACGCTGAGGCCCTGGTCTTCATAGGCGACGAACGCTACGACGCCAAGCATCTCTGAGGAGGCGCTGGCGGCCTATGACCGGGCGCTGGCAACCGACCTGAATGACGTGGCGGCCTGGTACAACAACGGCAACGCGCTGCGGGTGCTGGGGCGGACGTCCGAGGCGGAGCGGCGGGCGAAGGCGCTCAGCGGGTGAGGCGAACCCGCGTTCCTCGCATGCCCTGGGGAGACACGCTGGTCTGGCCCTCTGTGCTCTCCGCGTCCATGCGTCGAGGGTCCCTAGCGCGGTGGCTCGCGCAGGGCCTCGTAGGAGTCGTTCAGGCGGTCGGCGACGATGCCGAAGGCGTCAACTCCGGCGGCGGGGAGGCCGAGCCGCTCGGCGTTGGTGTGCAGTAGCAGGGCGTACTGCATCATCGCGGGCAGCGCCGTCGCCACCACGCGCAGCAGGTAGATTGCCTGCTCGCGGTTGGCCGCCACCCACGACGGATCGTTCAGCTCGTCCGTCGAGGGGCCGCGCGACGTCTGGGATTGCTCTGGCTGCTCGGCGCGCATCGTCGGGCGGTTGAAATACTGTGCCAGCGCGTTCTCCAGCTCGCCGCGTGCCACCGCCAGCAGGCTCGCGATCTCCGCCAGCAGCCGCGCCTCGCGCAGCGCGCGGCCCAGCAACCACCACTCCTGCGCGGCCAGCGCCTGCTCGATATCCATCAGCCGGTGGCAGAGTGTTTCCGCGCGATCGGCCAATTCCTCTTGTGGAGTGCCCGCAGCGCCCATCGGATCCACCTCGCTGTACGCATGTGTCATCGGTGGCCCCTTCTTGCCCAGCGCCCCACGCATCCTGCACCCACATCCGGGGCTGTGCGGGCCGAGGCCACCGGACGACTTACCCCGAACTGTAGCCGCTCATGCCGGTGGCGTCAAGGGTAGGATGTAGCTCGCTTGCTGCCACGATTCGCGCTCGTTCGGCCACGCGTGTGGCGGCGCGTCCCGCCGGCGCGTCGTCACTTATAGGCTGATGCGCAAGACGATGGGAAGGGCGCGCCGATTACCGAGCGGGCGCAGTGTTAAGGTTCGGGGAGACGGGAAGATTCGTGGCGCGGACGTTGCGGGGATGCGGTACACTGGTGCGGCGGTGAGCGGCAGTGGATGGTCGGGGAGCGGCATATGCGTGCAAGGGCGACGAGTAAGATGGCAAGCGCGATCAAAACGAGCGAACGGGACCTCACGCGCCCTGAGCTCTACATTAATAGAGAAGTCTCGGCGATTGGCTTCATGCGTCGCGTGCTGGAGGAGGCCGAGTCGCCGCGCCATCCGCTGCTGGAGCGCGTGAAGTTCCTCAGCTTCGTCAGCCGCCAGGTCGACGAGTTCTTCATGATCCGCGTCGCCGGTCTGCACGATCAGATCGAGGCCCAGGTAAAGGACCTCAGCCCCGACGGCTTGCTCCCCAGCGACCAATTGCAGCTGGTCGAGAAGCTGCTCTTGGAGCTGCAACGCAACCAGGCGAGGCACTGGGCCGACGTGCTCCGCGGCCTGCTCGCCGAGGCCGGGATCGCGATCCTCGACTACTCGCAGCTGACCAGGTCGCAGCGCGAGGCGGCGGACGCCTATTTCCGCGACGCGATCTTCCCGATCCTCACGCCGCTTGCCGTCGATCCGGCCCACCCGTTCCCGCAGATCTCCAGCCGAAGCCTCAACCTCGCCGTCCTGCTGCGCGATCCGGCCGGCGCAGGCGAGCTTTTTGCCCGCCTCAAGGTGCCCAACACGATCCGCCGCCTGGTGCCCGTTCCGCTGCCGGGCAAGGCCCGCGCCGAGGCCGACGGTGCCAAACGTTTCGCCTTCGTCTGGGTCGAGCAGTTGATCGCCGCGCATCTCGATATGCTCTTCCCCGGCATGGATATCCTCGCTTCCTACCCGTTCCGCGTCCTGCGCGACGCCGACTTCGAGGTGTATAAGGAGCAGGCGGGCGACCTGCTGGAGACCGTCGAACAGAACGTGCAGCAACGCCGCTTCGGCGTCGTCGTCAACCTCACCATCGAGCCGGAGATGCCCACGTCCGTGCGCGACCTGATCCGCGAGAACCTCCAGATCGACTCGGAGGAGGTGATGGAGCTCGAGGGTCCGCTCAACCTGGGCGACCTCAGCGAACTGACCGAGATCGACCGCCCCGATCTGAAGGATCGCCCGCTCGCCCCGCGCGTCCCGCCGGAGGTGCGCCGCGGCGGCGGCGATCTCTTCGCCGCGATCGCGCGCGGCGATCTGCTGCTGCACCATCCGTACGACACGTTTGGCACCGTCGCCGAATTCATCGAGACGGCCGCTCGCGATCCGCATGTGCTCGCCATCAAGCAGACGCTCTACCGCGTCGGGCAGAACTCCCCCATCGTCGACGCGCTGCTCGAGGCCAACGAGAACGGTAAGCAGGTCGCGGTGCTGGTAGAGCTGAAGGCGCGCTTCGACGAGGCCAACAACATCGAGTGGGCGCGCACGCTGGATAAGGCCGGCGTTCACGTCGTCTACGGCCAGGTGGACATGAAGACGCACGGCAAGGTCGCGCTGGTCGTGCGGCGCGAGGCACATGGGCTGCGCCGCTACGTCCACATCGGCACGGGCAATTACAACGCCAGCACCGCCCGCGTCTATGAAGACTACGCCTTGCTGACCTGCCGCCCCGAGATCGGCGAAGACGCCTCGTATCTCTTCAACGCCCTCACCGGCTTCTCGCTCGGCCTAGCCTTCCAGAAGCTGCTCGTCGCGCCCGATTCGCTGCGCCGTGGCCTGCTGGATCGCATCGAGCGCGAGATCGAGCGGCACCACCACACCGGGCGCGGACGCCTGATCTTCAAACTCAACTCCCTGATCGACCCGGAGTTCATCCGCGCGCTGTATCGCGCCTCGATGGCCGGCGTCTCCATCGATTTGATCGTGCGCGGGATGTGCGCCCTGCGCCCCGGCGTGCCCGGCGTCAGCGAGAACATCCGTGTCGTCAGCCTGGTGGGACGCTTCTTGGAGCATAGCCGCATCTTCTACTTCGCCAATGGCGGCGACGGCGACGACGAGGTGCTGATCGGCAGCGCCGATCTGATGCAGCGCAACCTCGACCGCCGCGTCGAGATCCTCGTCCCCATCGAAGACGTCGCCCTTCGCGCGCAGCTACGCGACGTGGCGCTGCCCACCTACCTGCGCGACACCGCCAACGCGCGGCTGCTGCGTCCCGACGGCAGCTACGAGCGGATCCGCCCGCCGGACGGCCAGAAACCTTTCGACGAGCAGCAATGGTTCATCCAGCACCCCGTCGTCGTCGTCGATCCCGATTCTTCGCTGGCGCTGCGCGCCATCCCCACCTCGGCCTAGAGCGCCCGCCCGCGCCCGGATAACCAGGCGACCAACTAACGATTGACGGCTTGCCGGCACTGTGCTAAGGTAGCCCCGCGACGTGCCGCCCGGATGGCATCGCCCCCGCGTGGCCTGCGTGGCGCGTGTTCTTTCGAAAGCGAGCCTCTCGTCTTATGACCGTGGATATCGACCAGCTCACCGAACATCTGCCCGCCGACCAGGCGCGTGAGGTCAAGCGTGCCTATCGCAAACAGGCGAAAGACGAAACCGCCGCGTTCCTCTGGTGCTTCTTCCTGGGCGGCGTCGGCGCGCACCGCATCTATTTGCGCCAGTGGACGCGCGCGCTGCTCCACCTGCAGGTGCTGGTCATCGCCGCGCTGGTCGTCATCGCCGGTATCATCGTGGATGTACCGCCGCTGCTGATCGCGGCCATCGTCGCGCCGTTCATCCTGGGCGCGCTGATCTGGACGTTTGTCGATCTCGCGCACATCGACGACGAGGTCTCCGAGCGCAACCTCCTCCTCGCCGAGCGCCTCGCCTCGGGGGCGATGCTGGCCGACCCCGCGCGCGAACGCCAAGCCGAGGCGCCGCTGGAGGCTGCCCAGCGGCAGGCGTCGGCGGCGGCCGACGTGGCCGCGCTGCCCACGCCCGACGCGCCGTTCACGCCGGAGCGCGAGTCACCCCCGCCACTGGACGTGGGCGTGCAGGCGATGACGGGCATCGCCGGGCTGGGCATCGCCGGCGGCTATCGCGTCGTTGCCGAGCCCGCGCACGACGCCGGGGCGACCGCGGCACCCACCGCGCCGGTCGCTGAGCCGTATGCCGAGCCCGCCACCGAGCCGTACGTTGCGCCGCCCGCCGCGTCCGCATGGGACGCCTCGACGCAGCCCGAAACGCCCGCGTGGGACACCCCCACGCCACCGTCGCGCACCATCCCAGACACGCCCGTTCCGACGGCGCCGCTGCCCGTGCGGGATCTCACCGATCTCGGCGGCGAACTCGGCAGCGTCCCGCCGATCGCGGACATTGAGCCGGGCGGCCCTTGGCTGCTCAACGCGAGCGCCGGCGCCGAGACGGGGGCGGAAGACGTCGGGTTGCTCGTGCTGGAGCCGGAGCCGGAGTCGGCCTATGCCCCGCCCGTCTGGCCCGCCGAGCCTGCGCAGCCGCCTGAGTGGCCAGTGCCCGCCGATGCCCAGCCGCCCGCTCCCACGCCCTCCGATGCTGGCGGCATCACGCCAGGCATGCTTGCCGACGCGGCGGGACTGGCCGGCGCGGGCAGCATTGGCGCGATGGGCGTCCTCGCCGACGAACGCTCCGCTGAGGCCGGGCAGACCGCTCCGGGCGCGCCCGAGTCTGTGCCGCCCACGCCGCCGCACTTGCTCAGGCACATCCGCGTCGTGCGTCAGGTTACGATCGGCGATACCGTCGAGGAGTCCGTCGCCGAGGCGTACATCGACCCCCGCGACGACCCCGAACCCGTGCGCGAGCGCCTTCGCGAGCAGCTGCGCCGCGAGGCCGAGGCCAAGCAGGCTGACAGCCAGGCGAACCACCCGAACGGCTGATGCTCCCAATCAGCCCTCCCCACACACCGATCTCGCCGCACCGCGATCCCGCGTGCGCACAGCCCCCAGCCTCGTCAGGGACGGTGGGGGACCCCACGCGTGGGGGCCAGTGGGGGTGTGCGGTTGATCTGCCTGGAGACACGCTGTCACCATGCACGCCGAGTCTCGCCTCGCGACCCCTTCTCGCGGGGCCGTTGGGAGTCAGGGACCCTCGGCCGCGAAGCAGCCGCACGCCCTTTTGTGCTATACTCAGTCATTACGTCTGCGTTACGTTCACTCGAACGCCCGCGCCGCCGTCGTGTACAGGATCGCCCGCGACGCATAAAGGGTCATAGCCGGGCGGGCGCCAAACGTCCTGAGGCATGGAGCCGCCGGACAACCGATGTTATGCTTGGTCCACGGCAGCCGGCCAGCGACCGATCCCGGCCTTCGTGTCGCCGGCGATGTGGAAAAACCTGTACCCGCGGGACTTGCAACGTGTGACATACTGGTGCGCGACTCCTTCTCGCGCCGAGCGAGCATACGCTCCGGCGGTGAGGAGCCTGACTGCAGGACGCGAGCGGAAAGCGCATCGAGAGCATATCGGTGAGCCGAATCCGAACCTCCGGCGTATACCTGCTGCAGTGGATGGAGCAATGCCGGTGGTGACGCGACCGAAGTGCGGGTTCTGTTACGACGCGACACGCAAAGAACTGATACGTTACGACCGATACGAGTGAAGTGCAGTGAACCAGGGCGGCGAGCGCGCCGCTTTCTCGGCGCGGCAGCATTGTGCGGCGGGCTTGCGAGCGACATACGCGACCCGCGCCAGGCGACCGAACTGATGGAATAGGTGGACCGTGGCATGGCGAAAAATCTGGTAATCGTGGAATCGCCCGCGAAGGCGAAGACAATAGAAAAATTCCTGGGCAAAGACTTCGAGGTGCGCGCCTCGATGGGCCATGTCATCGATCTGCCCAAGAAGGGACTCGGCGTGGACACCCGCCACGACTTCGAGCCGCAGTATGTCGTGATCGAGAAGAAAGACCACCTGCTCAAGGAGCTGAAGGACGCGAGCAAGGGCGCCGATACCGTCTACCTCGCGCCCGACCCCGACCGCGAAGGTGAGTTCATCGCTTGGTCGCTCAAGAAGATGCTCGGGCTCAAGAAGCCGCGCCGCGCCGTCTTCAACGAGATCACCAAGCGCGCCGTGCAGGACGCCATCGCCCACACGCGCGAGATCGACGAGAACCTCTTCAACGCCCAGCAGGCGCGTCGCGTGCTCGACCGCCTGGTCGGCTACAAGATCAGCCCGCTGCTCTGGCGGCGCGTGCAGTCTGGCACCAGCGCAGGGCGCGTGCAGTCCGTCGCCGTGCGCCTGATCTGTCTGCGCGAGGCCGAGATCCGTGCCTTCGTGCCCGAGGAGTATTGGAGCATCGAGGCGACGCTGAGCAAGCGTCAGCAGAAGCAGACCTTCGTCGCGCAGCTCGTCGGGCGCCAGGGCGCGCCAGAAGCCGCCTCGGATGCCGAGACGGCCGACGAAAACGCCGAAAGCGGCAAGAATGGCAGCGGCGCGGGCGAGAAAAACGCGAAAAGCGGCAGAAACGGCAAGCCCAAGTTCCGCGTCGCCTCCGAGGCGGAGTCGAAGGCGCTGCTGGCCGAGCTGAACGGCGCGACGTACACCGTGCTTGCGCGTCGAGCAGAAGGACGTGCGGCGCCAGCCGTTCCTGCCCTACACCACCAGCACGCTCCAGCAGGATGCCTCGGTGCGGCTGCGCTTCAAGCCGAAGCGCACGATGAGCCTCGCCCAGCAGCTCTATGAGGGCATCGAGGTGGGTGATGCCGGCCATCAGGGTTTGATCACCTACATGCGCACCGATTCGACGCGCGTCTCCGCCGAGGCGCAGGTGACCGTCAAGCAGCACGTCGAGCAGCAGTTCGGCAAGGACTACGTCGGCGATCTCCGCGCCGCCAAGGCCAAGGCCAACGTGCAGGACGCGCACGAGGCGATCCGCCCGACCGACGTGGCGATGACGCCGGATCGCGTCAAGCCGTACCTCTCGCCGGATCAGCACAAGCTCTATCAATTGATCTGGCGGCGCTTCGTCGCGGCCTTCATGGCGCCCGCCGTCTTCGACACCGTGCGGGCCGACATCGGCGCGGCGAGCCTGCTCTTCCGCGCCAACGGCTCCGATGCTGAAGTTCCCAGGCTTCTACGCCGTCTGGCCTCGCGAGGAGGATGGCGACACGCTGCCCGCCCTCGACGCCAACGATGCGCTGGACCTGCACAAGCTCGATCCGCAGCAGCACTTCACGCAGCCGCCGGCACGCTTCACCGAGGCCAGCCTGATCAAGGAGCTTGAGGAGCGCGGCATCGGTCGCCCTAGCACCTACGTGCCGATCGTCAGCACCGTGCAGGATCGCGGCTACGTCGAGCAGCAGGACCGCCGCTTCGTGCCGACCTGGCTCGGCGAGACGGTCAACGAGCTGATGGTGAAGCACTTCCCGGACATCGTGGACGTCAACTTCACCGCCGACATGGAGCGCCGCCTCGATGCCGTGGAGGGCGGCGAGAAGGAGTGGACGGCCTTCCTCAAGGACTTCTACACGGCGCTGCGCGATCAGCTCAAGCAGGCCGAGGCCGAGATGGATCGCGTGCAGAAGCCGGTGGAAGACGCCAACGAGGCCTGCCCGCAGTGCGGCCAGCCGTTGGTGATCCGCAACGGGCGCTTCGGGCGCTTCATCTCGTGCTCGACCTACCCTGAGTGCGATTTCAAGAAGCCGTTCATGATCAAGACCGGCGCGCACTGCCCGAAGGACGGCGGCGAGCTGGTGGAGCGCAAGTCGCGCAAGTCGGCCAAGATCTTCTACGGCTGCGCGAACTATCCCGCCTGCGACTTCGCCGTGTGGGATCGCCCGATCGAGCAGCCTTGCCCGGAGTGCGGCGGCCTGTTGACGCTCGCCAACGGGCGCACCGACGCGGTCTGCTATTCTTGTGGTGCGGTCGTGCGCGGCGCGCTGGAAGGGACGCCGGAGGTCGTGGGCCATCGCGCCCCCGAGGCCGAGCGTGCTGCCACGCGCGCCAGCGCCAACGGAGCGCGCGCCGCCGCGGACGGCACGGGCGCGTCTCGCACGCCGCGCACGGCCCGCACCACTACCACGCGCACCATCCGCGCCGGTCGCGCCCCGGCGACGAAGAAGCCGGCACGCGCGGCGAGCACTGCCCGCCGCGCGACGACCTCCGCCCGCACGACGACGCGGGCGAAGCGCATCAGCGAGGCGCCGGCTTCATAGCGCGTTTGGCCCATTCCGTGCGACAATAGGGGGAGACCTAGGCGTGCCCGCCGCGATTCGGCGCGGCACGCCTAGCGGATCAATTCAAAGACTCGATAATCCGGCAAAAACGGCAGAATTGGCAGAAGTATCATGACTGGTTCGACACAACGCGTGACGGGCGAGATGCGCGCCACCACCATCCTCGCCGTGCGGCGCGGCTCCGACGTGGCGATGGCTGGCGACGGCCAAGTGACGGTGGGCGACACGGTGATGAAGCATACCGCGCGCAAGATCCGGCGCCTGGACGGCAATCGCGTCCTCGCCGGCTTCGCGGGGTCCACCGCCGACGCCCTCACGCTATTCGATAAGTTCGAGAACATGTTGGAACGCTATCACGGCAACACGCGCCGCGCCTCGGTCGAGCTGACCAAGGAGTGGCGCACCGATAAATACCTGCGCCGCCTCGAAGCGATGCTGCTTGTCGCCAGCGCCGACGAGCTGCTGGTGCTGACTGGAGACGGCGACGTGATCGAGCCGGACGACGGCGTCGCGGCGATCGGCTCCGGCGGCAGTTACGCCCAGGCGGCGGCCCGCGCGTTGCTTCAGCACACCGCGATGAGCGCCGAGGAGATCGCCCGCGCGGCGATGCAGATCGCCGCCTCGATGTGCATCTATACAAATGACCGTATACTGGTATATACGCTCGACCAGGTCTCCGCCCATGAAGTGGTGGCGGACGAGGCGGGTGCCACCGAGCGACCGGAATCGGTTGCTGATGACGCCCGCGAGACGAGGCGCACCGCGCACCTGGCCGGCAGGAGCTCGTAGGATTATGAAAGATCTGACACCCCAGCAGATCGTTCGCGAGTTGGACCGTTACATCGTCGGGCAGGGCGATGCGAAGCGTGCCGTGGCGATTGCCCTGCGCAATCGCTATCGCCGTCTCGCGCTGCCCGACGAGATGCAGGCCGAGATCGTCCCGAAAAACATCCTGATGATCGGGCCGACCGGCGTCGGCAAGACCGAGATCGCCCGCCGCCTCGCCAAGCTCGCCGACGCGCCGTTCGTCAAGGTCGAGGCCACCAAGTTCACGCAGGTCGGCTACGTCGGGCGCGATGCCGAATCGATCGTCCGCGACCTGATGGACACCGCCGTCAGCATGATCCACGATGAGCGTACCGTCGAGGTACGCGAGCAGGCCTCCAAGAACGCCGAAGATCGCATCGTCGACATCCTCACCGAGAAGGAGGTCGGCGACGACGTGCCGGTGCAGCTGCGCGCGCCGCAGCTGCGTGCCACCGACTCGGTGAACGGCGCGAACGGCGCCGCCGTGGCGGAGTCCGCGAAAAGCGGCAAGAATGGCAAGTCGGGCAAGGGCGCGAGCGAGGTCGTCGCCGTCGCCGCGCCGAAGGTCAGCGCCTCGACCCTCGCCGCCAGCCGCCGCAAGCGCGCCCGCGCCCGCAAGCAGATCGCCGAGCGCATGGCGAACAAGGAGTTGGAGGAGCAGATCATCGAGATCGAGCTGGAGCCCGAAGAGGGCGGCTCCTCGGTCTTCGAGTTCGTCGCCGGCATGTCGGGCGAGGATTTTGGTGACAACTTCCACGAGCTGCTCAGCACCATGCCCGGCTCGCGCCGTCGCAGCCGCCAGGTGCCCGTCAAAGAGGCCCGCCGTCTGCTGACGCAGGAGGAGGCCAACCGCCTGATCGACTTCGAGAGCGTTGTCGAGCAGGCCACCCAGCGCGTCGAGCAGGCCGGCGTCGTCTTCCTCGACGAGATCGACAAGATCGTCGGCAGCAAGGTAGACGTCGGACCGGACGTGGCGGGCGAGGGCGTCCAGCGCGACCTGCTGCCGCTCGTCGAGGGCTCCACGGTCATGACGCGCTTCGGCCCGATCAAGACTGACCACATGCTCTGGATCGCCGCTGGCGCTTTCCACAAGGCCAAGCCCTCCGACTTGCTGCCGGAGATGCAGGGGCGTCTGCCGCTGCGCGTCGAGCTCGCGTCGCTCACCGAGTCGGACTACGAGCGCATCCTCACGCAGCCGGAGAACGCGCTTACCAAGCAGTATGAGGCGCTGCTCGGCGTCGAGGACGTGAAGCTCGACTTCACCCCCGACGGCCTCGCCGAGGTCGCGCGGTGCGCCCAGCGCATGAATGACCGTGTCGAGAACATCGGCGCCCGTCGCCTCCACACGATCATGGAGAAGGTGCTCGAAGACGTCTCGTTCGACGCCACCGAACATGCCGGCGAGACCATCACCGTCGATGCCGCCTTCGTCCGCGGACGGCTGGAGAAGCTGCTCGCCGACGAGGACCTCAGCCGCTACATCCTCTAGTCCCGCTGGCGGCCGCTCGTCGCGTGGCGAGCGGTGCCGCGGTTTTGTCATCACGTACCGTGCAGGCGGCGCCGCTTGCCCACGGCCAGGAGTACTGCGCCCTACTGGACGTCCGCCCCGACTCTGATACGATGTCCTGACCGGCGGGGTCGCTCTGTGGGGGCGCGGAGCTCAGTCCGCGTGCGCCGGTACGCCGGCAATTCAGCGCCGCGATCCGCGCGATCGCTGTCGCTTCGGCGATGCGATCGGTCCCGCGTCGGGAATCGCGCCGGCCATCATGCCGCAAACCGCCGGGACACGCAATGAAGCGTCGCCTCCACGGTACACTACCCAATCCGCCGCACCACGAGAGGACGCCGCTTGGATGGTTCTTCCCGCCCCGACGTCGAGTCGCCCCCAAGCATCCAGCACGCGCCAGCTCGTCGCCCATGCTACCTGGCTGCCCTCTTTCGGTCCCGATGGCCCCGCCGTCGCGCTCTGGGCCGAGGTCACCAGCGCCTATCGCGCCCCTGACGCTCGACCGTTCGTGCCCGACTCGCATGCCCGCGCGCATCCCTTCGCCGCGCAGTCTGCCGATCTCGATCACTTGCTCGAACGCCTCTGGCGCACTGCGCGCCCCGGCGTCAAGCCGCGTACCGCCCACGCCAGCACCAGCGTCACCCTCTGGCTGCCGACCGCCGCCGCCTATCCGCTGGCCTCGCCCGAGCACGTGCGCGACCGCTGGGACGACGCGTACACGCCTGTCGCACTTGACGCAGCGGTGTTCGCCCTCTGGCGTATCCCCGCGATCCTGCTCGATGTCGAGAGCGCCGCGACGCTCCTCTCCGCCCTGCCCTACGCCCGCGGGTCCGAGGCTATGGTCGCACCTGACGCGAGCGAAGCGATGCGCATCCACTTCGGAGGCGATCTGCGCTATTGGGCCGCCGCCGCCACCTTCGTGCTGGACCTGTTGGTGCGCCAGCGCTTCCTCCCCGGCGCCACCACTCAGGCGGGGCAGGTCCACTCGGCCGGCTACGGCGCCCGCGCGCTCGTCGCCAGCTATTGGCGCGCCGCGTTGGGCGCTCGCGAGGACGCCACCCGCTTCGAGCAGCTCGCCGACGCCATGCCCGATCTCTGCCGCGCCGTCGCCTCGCACGCCGGCGAGCCGACCACGCTGGAGGGCATGCCCGCCGCGCGCCCGCTGCTCGAATCCTTCCTCCACGCGGCCGTGAGCGCCCGCGTCGCCAAGTGGCTCTCGCGCGAAGGTGTGTCGCTGCGCATCCAGTCGCCCGTCTCGCGCCTGGCCGAGGGCCAGCGCCCCTACCGCTGGTACGTTGAGGCCGCCGAGGCGCAGCGCACACTGGCCGCGCGCTGGCTGCTGGGACTCCACACGCCGGGCCGCGCCATCTCCGCCACCATCCGCGAGGCACAGATCCTGCGCGACGGCGCCGAGCAGTGGACCGCCGAGATCGTCTCGCCCGACCGCGCGCCCTTCCGCCTCTGCCTACGCCTCAAGCCGCCGGAGGAGAACGGGACGGTCGAGAGACCCACCGACGAGGGGGCAACTGCCGAGACAGCAACGGCCCAGGCCACGACTGCTGAGGTCGCGGCGCACGCCACCTGGCGCCTCGACTATCTCTTGCAGGACCGCGACGATCCCAGCCTGCTCGTCTCCCTGGATGAGCTGTGGCAGTTGCAAGGGTCGACGGCGCTGCTGCTCGACCGTCGCTTCGAGCATCCGCACGAGCGTGTCTTCGCGGCGCTGGGGCAGGCCGCACGGCTCTTCCCGCCGATCCTCAGCAGCCTGCGCGCGCCGCATCCCATCGGCATCGACCTCATCCCCGCCGAGGCGTACGCCTTCCTGCGCGATGCCGTCCCACTGATGGAAGACGCCGGCCTGGGCGTGCTGGTGCCCGCGTGGTGGACGCGCTCGCGCGTCAAGCCGACGCTGCGGCTGCGCCTGCGCGGCCCGCAGAAGACCTCCTCCGGCTTGATGGGCCTCGACGCCCTCGTCGCCTTCGACTGGAAAGTCGCCCTCGGCGGCGCCGAGCTGACCCGCGAAGAGCTTGAGCAGCTCGCCGCGCTGAAAGAACCGCTGGTGCGCCTGCGCGGCTCGTGGATCGAACTGCCCCGCGAGCAGGCGCAGGCCGCGCTGCGCTTCGTCCAGGCGCACCCCGACGGCTCGATGACGCTCCCCGAAGCCCTGCGCACCTCCCTCAGCGGCGAGATGGAGAGCGAGCACGAGCCGGGCGTCGCCTTCGACGAGGTGAGCGCCGACGAATGGATCGGCGAGCTGCTGGGCCGCCTCGGTCGCGCCGACGTGCCGATGGATGCTGAGCCGCCCGCCGGGCTGGACGGCACCCTGCGCCCCTATCAGCTGCGCGGCCTGGCCTGGCTCGACTACCTCACCCGCTACGGCCTGGGTGCCTGCCTCGCCGACGACATGGGCCTTGGTAAGACCCTCGAGCTCCTCGCACTCGTCCTGCGCCAGAAAGAAGCGGGGCTGCTGAAGCAGCCCGTCCTGCTGGTCTGCCCCACCTCCGTGGTAGGCAATTGGCGGCACGAGACGGCGCGCTTCGCCCCAGGTCTGCGCCTGCTTGTCCATCACGGCTCAGCGCGGGTCAAGCGTGTGCGACCCGAGGCATTCGCCGCGCAGGTGGCGGAGTACGACCTCGTCGTCACTACCTACGGATTGCTGCCGCGCGACCTCGACGTGCTCGGCGCGACGCAGTGGGGCGCCGTCGTCCTCGACGAGGCGCAGAACATCAAGAACGCCGAGGCGCGCCAGAGCCGTGCCGCCCGCAAGCTCACGGCGCCCGTCCGCGTAGCGCTGACCGGCACGCCCGTCGAGAATCGCCTCTCCGAGCTCTGGGCCATCATGGACTTCCTCAACCCCGGCTACCTTGGCTCGCACAAGCGCTTCCACCAGCGCTTCGCCGTGCCGATCGAGCTGCAGCGCGACGCCGAGGCCACCGAGCGCCTCCAGCGGCTCGCACGCCCCTTCATCCTACGCCGCCTCAAGACGGATCCCAACGTGATCTCCGATCTGCCGGAGAAGATCGAGATGAAAGAATACTGCCCCCTCACCCGCGAGCAGGTCACGCTCTACGAGGCGGTCATGCGCGAGGGGCTGCGCCGGGTGGAGGAGGCCGCCGGCGACATGGAGCGGCGCGGGGCCGTGCTGGCGACGTTGACCCGCCTCAAGCAGGTCTGCAATCACCCCGCTCACCTGCTCGGCGACGGCAGCTCGCTGGCGGGCCGCTCCGGCAAGCTCGCGCGGCTCGAGGAGCTGCATCGAGGAGCTTTTGGCCGAAGGCGACCGCGCGCTGATCTTCACCCAGTTCACCGGCATGGGCGACCGCCTCCAGCCGTACCTCACCGAGCGCTTCGGCGTCGAGGTGCTCTATCTCCACGGCGGCACGCCGCAGGCGAAGCGCGAAAGCATGGTCGGGCGTTTCCAGTCCGACGAGGGGCCGCCGCTCTTCTTGCTCTCGCTGAAGGCGGGCGGCACGGGCCTCAACCTGATGCGCGCGACCCACGTGATCCACTTCGACCGCTGGTGGAATCCCGCCGTCGAGAACCAGGCCACCGACCGCGCCTTCCGCATCGGGCAGACGCGCAACGTCCAAGTGCGCAAGCTCGTCTGCTCCGGCACGCTGGAGGAGCGCATCGACGCCATGATCGAGCAGAAGCGCGACCTGGCCGAGCACGTCGTCGGCAGCGGCGAGGGCTGGCTGACGGAGCTTTCCAGTGGCGAGCTGCGCGAGCTCTTCAGCCTGCGCGCCGACGCACTAGCAGACTAGCGAAGAATCGGAAGGTGATGATGACGCTCGGCACGCGAAAGGTCCCCCAGCTGGTGGAGTCGTGGTGGGCGCGACGCTGGTTAAGCCTGCTCGACGGCCTCCCCACCGACCAGGAGGGGCACGTGCGGCGCGGACGCGAGGCGCTCCAGCGCGGCGAGGTCGCCAACGTCGAGGTCGCCCCCGGCCACGTCAGCGGCACCGTCTATGGCCTCTACGGCAGCCCCTACGTCGCCCACCTGCGCCTCCACGTGCTGCAAGAAGAGACCTGGGAGCGTATCCTTGCCGCGCTGGCGCGCTATCCCGACGTGGCCGTGCGGCTGCTGACGGGCGAGCTGCCGCGCGAGTTGGAGGATGTCTTCGCCGCCGCCGAGGGCGTCTCGCTCTTCCCGAGGGACCTCTACGAGATCGAGGCGAGCTGCGCCTGCCCTGTTCGTGGCCTGATCTGCCGCCACATCGCCGCGTTGCACTACCGCTTCGCCAGCCACCTTGATAAGCAGCCGTTCGCGCTGACCACCCTGCGCGGTCGCACGGAGCGCCAGATCGTCGGCGGCATCCGCGCGCAGTGGAATGCCACGGAGTCCCGCGACGCCTCCTCCGAGCGCACCGCCGCCGACGCGCAGAGCCACACCGCGCCCCTGCGGGCCGCCCATTTCTTCGAGGCCGGCGCCGCGCTCGACGCCTTCACGCCAGACTTCACGCCGCCCCAGCATGACGCCGCGCTGCTGCACCGCCTGGGTCGCCCGCCCTTCGCCAACGTCGGCGAAGACGTCGTCACCCCGCTCAGCGAGGCCTACGGCCCGGTCACGCGTCGCGCCCTGGCCGTCGTCAAGCAGAACGAGCAGGGCGCGAAACGCCGCTCCACCACAAGGCGAAAAGACTAACTCGGCAGCCATTGCCCCCTTGGAAGGACTAACCGCAACCCATTCAGGTTCTCCCTCGCCCTGCGGGGAGAGGGGGGGCAGGGGGTGAGCTCTACACGAGGATCGCCGCCGTCACGGAGTAGATCGACGGCAGGAAGTCGGCGATCAGGTGCCACGAGTCGCCCGTGTCGTTGCTCGCGAAGAGCTGCCCCGTGTTCGTGCCGACGTAGACGCCACACGGATCGAGCGTGTCGGCGCACATGCCGTGCCGCAGCACGCCGAGCTGCACGCCGGGGCCGGAGGGCAGGCCGTTGGTCAGCGGCTCCCACTGCTCGCCCGCGTTCTTCGTGCGCCAGACCGTGAAGTGCTCGCCGATGTTCGCGCGTGCCTCACCCTCCACGATGGTGAAGAGCGTTTCGGGGTGGTGCGCGTCGAGGACGATGGGGAAGCCGAACTCCGACGGCAGATTGTTCTGGATGTCGATCCATTCGTCGCCGGCGTTCTCCGTCAGGTAGATGCCGCAATGGTTCTGCTGATAGAGCACATCCGGCTTGGTGGGATGCTGCACGAAGCGATGGATGCACTGCCCGAACTCGGGATACATGTCCGGTTGGAAGCCAGCGCGTGTGCCCTTGTTGACGAAGTTCCACGTCGCGCCGCCGTCGTCCGTGCGCAGGCACCCGACCGACGAGATGCCGACCCACATGCGATCGCGGTTCGCCGGATCGACGACGATGGTGTGCAGGCAGAGGCCGCCCGCGCCGGGATTCCACTCGGCACGCGTCGGATGGTTGGCGAGTCCTTCATTCATGCTCCATGTCAGCCCGCCATCGCGGCTCTCCCAGAGGCTGGCGGGGTCCACACCGGCGTAGAGCGTCTGCGGCTCGTCGGCGCGTCCTGGCACGATCTCCCACAGGTTGACGAGGCTCAGATCACCGCCCTCTGGGAACTGGATGCCCTGCTCCGGCTTCTCCCAGGTCGCGCCGAAGTCGTCGCTGTACTTCACGTAATTGCCGAAGAAATCGCCGTTCTGCAAGGCAAAGATGCGCCGACCCGCGCGCTGATCGAGGATCGCGTTGAAGACGCGAAACTGCTCTAGGTTGGTCGGGTGGACCTCCCACGTCTCGCGGTCAGACGAGTTAACCGTGTACAGTCCACGCTTGGTGCCGACGAGCAACACGACGGTGCCAGGGGTGAGCGAGAGGGGTTGCGCCAGTTGTGCCGGTTGTGCCATGTCATGCTCCTTCTGCGTGCCGCGCCCAGGGCCGCGACGCTCTGCTGACTGCTTCGCCGTTCGAGGGAGATCCGATCCGTAGCGGGCTCAACCACCGGCGACCGATTGGAAGATGTGGATCGCCGTGCCGTCGGGCGTCGGCGTCTCCAGCCCCTGTCGGTAGCGCACGTGAACACCGTTGACGAAGACGTTGACGAACGGGCGGATCTCGCCCGTTTCGAGGCAGAGGGCGAAGCGCATGCCCGGATGGGCCGCCTCTAGCGCGTCGATCACCTCGCGCACGGTCGTGCCGGCGACGCGTAGGTCTCGGCGATCCGTTACAGGCAGCCCCGCTAGGGGCGGCAGGTGAACCGTGACGCCGGTCGCGACGCTCGATGATGGCGGCATGCGAACCTCCTGGTGCTTCAACGCCCGCGCTGCTTGGCCCCGCCCGCGGTGATGCCGTGCCTAGATCCCACTCTGAGGAACGCTTCTCTGGCGGGTGTGCAAAAGCGGACATACCCACTCTAGACTCGTCGCGGCGAGGCTCGCCAAGCGACGGGACAATGAGGCTGTGTCGAGAGGAACAGAAGTACTAGGGCGTGCTGCACCGCTTTGGCTACCGACAGCCATTCGAGAGCGGGCAGAGGACTTGGGAGATGCGAAACGTCGAGGTATGTCTACCCCTTCAGCCAAGGAGACGAAAGCCGCTGGCCCACACGTAGGTACGTTGCGTCCCGCGATAGAATGGGGGCGAGAGTATCTATCAGCGAAGTGGCGGGAGGCGATATGGCGACGGAGCCTGATGCCGTTGGATGGTCGGCGAGTGATGTGCGCTCGTATGCCGTGGGCACGCTAGATGAGGGCGACAAGATTGCGGCGATTCGCGCGGAGCTCCCCGCGCTGAAACGCTACGTCTACCTCAACGCGGGCACGAATGGTCCGATGCCGCGCCAGGCGCACGAGGCGCTGATCGCGCAGGCCGAGCGCGAGCTGGTCGAGGGGCGCATCGCCCCCGACAGCTTCCCACGCCTGTTCCAGGCGCGAGACGAGCTCAAAGCGCAGTTCGCCGCGCTGCTGGGCTGCGCGCTCGACGAGATCGCGCTGACGCACAATACTACCGAGGGCATGAACATCGCCCTGATGGGCCTCGACTGGCGGCCCGGCGACGAGCTCGTCACCGCCAAGACGGAGCATCCCGGCGGCCTGCATCCCGCTTTCGTGCTGCACCAGCGCAACGGCGTGCGGCTGCGCATGACGAAGATCGGCCTGCGCGACGTCGACCCGCTGGACGAGCTGCGCCGCGCGCTAACCCCGCGCACGAGGGCTGTCGTGATCTCGCACGTCGTCTGGACCACCGGCATGGTGCTGCCCTTACGCGAAATGGCCGATCTGGCGCACGAGGCGGGGGCGCTGCTGATCTGCGATGCCGCGCAGGCCTGCGGTATGGTGCCCTCGAAGGTCTATGACCTCGGTGTGGACGCCTATGCTTGCTCGGGGCAGAAGTGGCTTTGCGGACCCGACGGCACCGGCGCGCTCTTCATCCGCGCCGATCGCTTCGCTGACATCCACACGAGCTACGCGGGCTACTTCGCGGTGAAGCCGGGGATGAGCGACTTCGATGGCAACTTCGTACCCGCCGCCGGCGCGGTGCGCTATGAGGCTGCCTCGCACTATCCCGCTGGGCTGCGCGCGCTCACCGCGAGCCTGCGCTGGATCGGCGAGGAGCTTGGCTGGGACTGGGTCCACCACCGCATCGCCACGCTTGGCGCGGCCTGCTACGATGCGCTCGCGGAGCTAGACGGCGTGACGCTCTACACGCCGCGCGACCGCATGGCCGGCCTCGTCTCGTTCACGGTGGACGGCATCGAGCCGCCCAACCTGACGTCCCTACTCGCCGAGCGTGGGACGCTGATTCGTCACACGCCTTATCCCGCCGCCAACCGTGTCGCCACCGGCTTCTACAACACCGAGGCCGAGATCGCGCGGCTGGTAGGGGAGATCGCTGCCATTCGCGATGAGGTGCGTGCGGGTGGGTGAAACCGGGTAACCCGGTCGAGGTGAGGCGGGGTCCGCGTGGATCACGGCTGGCGTCTGAAGCCGCGCATGGGCGCCTGCGACGACGAAGCCCGCCCGCGTGTGCTCGGCGCATACCGAACTTCGGCGGTGTTTGTATATTATCCCCTCGTTGGCGGCGTGATCGTTGAGTTGCAACTCGTCAGGCAGTGAGGTTTGTGATGAGATGGCGCTTGCTTCTCACCTACGCGAAACCATGGCGGTGGAGTCCCTGATGGGCGCTGGACAGAGTTGCGCCGTCGCAGGTAGAATGCGCTCCACATGCCCCGTCAGCGACGAAAGGGAGGCCAGCCGTGCCGCACGACGCCGCAGCGCAGCCCCAAGCCGTGGACCCAATCGGCGCACCGCCGTGTCGTCGCGGTCTATCCCGGCTCTTCGACCCCGTCCATCGCGGGCATATGGACATCGCCGCACGGGCCGCGCGCATCGTGGATGAGCTGGTGATCGCCGTCTATGCGACGCCGGGCAAGAATCTCATGTTCACCACCGAGGAGCGCGTTGCCCTGTGGCAGGATGCCATCCGCGTCGCCGGCCTCGCCAATGTGCGTGTCTCCCCGTTTGAGGGGCTGATCGTGGACTTCGCGCGCAAAGTCGGCGCGCAGGCCACGGTTCGCGGGCTGCGCGCCGTCACCGACTTCGAGTACGAGTTCCAGCAGGCGCTGATGAACCGCAACCTCGCCCCCGAGATCGAGACGCTGATGATCATCACCGCGTTGCCGCACCTCTTCATCAGCTCGAGCCTCCTCAAAGAGGTCGCGCGCCTCAACGGCGATCTCGACGGCATCGTCACGCCCGCCGTCAGCGAGGCGATCCGCCGCCGTCTCGGTCAGCAGAGGAGTTGACACTCCCCAGGCGTAAACGCCGGGGATTCTCAGGCTACGTATGTGGTACCCCACTGCGTTAGCGCCTGACGGGCCTGCCCGGCCCGATTGTACGGTGTCGCGTCCGAAGAGGCCACGTTGCTCGGCCGTACAGGGCACTCTTCTACCTAACGGGTAGAGAAACGGCAATTGGACCGGACTGGCTTTCATCCCCATGCCTCAAGGCAGGGGGCCTCAGCCAGGATTTTGCTAGCGCCACGCCGAGGAGGCCGACCCGCATGCCCCAGCCGCCACCCGCCGTGCCTGCCGACTTCGTCCTCACCGGCGTCTCGCGGCTCGTCACCGTCGCACCCGCGACTGCTGGTGCGTCTGGTCCGCTTGGCGTGATCGAGGTGGGGCCCTCGCCGCCCGTGACGGCACCATTGTCTGGGTCGGCCTCGAGGCGCAGCTCGCTTCCGCCGTGGATCTTGCCGCTGTGCCGCGCGGGTCGCATCATGGGGCCGGCGGGCGCGCCGTGCTCCCCGGCTTCGTGGATTCGCACACCCACTTTGTCTTCGCCGGCACCCGCGCCGAGGAGTTCCAACTGCGCCACGCTGGCGTCTCCTACGAAGAGCTGGCGCGTCGCGGGGCTGGCATCCTCAACACGGTTCGCGCGACTCGCGCTGCTGGCGAGGATGCATTGGCCGAGCTGGGCCGCGAGCGCCTGCGCAGCTTCGCCGCCCACGGCACCACCACCGTTGAGGGCAAGACCGGCTACGGGCTCGATTCCGCCACGGAGGCGCGTTGCCTGGACGTGATGGCTGCCCTCGCCGCCGAGCCCGGCCTGCCGCGCGTTGTGCCGACCTTCCTCGGCGCGCACACCCTCCCGCCGGAGTATCGCGAGGCCGCAGGGGGTCGCGAGCGCCTACGTACGGCTCGTCTGCGATGAGATGCTGCCCGCCTTCGCCGGACGCGCCCGTTTCTGCGACGTCTTCTGCGAGCGCACCGCCTTCAGCGTGGAGGAGGCTCGCCGCATCCTCGGAACGGCGCGGGATCTCGGGTACCGGCTCAAGCTGCACGCCAACCAGCTCGGCGCGACGGGTGGTGCAACTCTCGCCGCCGAGCTACGCGCGACCTCCGCCGATCACCTCGACTTCGCCTCGGACGACGAGCTGGCGCTGCTGCGCGAGGCGGGGGTCCTCGGTACGCTGCTGCCGGGGTGCTCGTTTCGCTCTCGCTGCCTATCCTCGGGCCGTCATCTCCTCGACGCCGGGCTCTCCGTCGCGCTTGCGACTGACTTCAACCCCGGTACGTCGTATTGCGAGAGCATGCAGATGATGATGGCCCTCGCCGTCAGCGCGATGGGCATGACTCTCGACGAGGCCATAATCGCCGCGACCTTCGGCGGGGCCTGCGCCCTGGCGCTTGAACACGAGGTCGGCAGGCTGGAGCCGGGCAAGCGCTGCGACTTCATCGTCTTGGACGGGCCAGACGAGCGCGCGCTCGCGTATCACTTCGGCGTCAACCTCGTCGCCGAGACCTTCGTTGGCGCCGAGCGAGTCGCGCCGCGAACGAAGTCCTGATCGCAGCCAAAGACGCCACCAGTACGGACTTTTCAACGTCGAGTGATATGCTATACTGGTTCTCGTTCAGGGCGACGCCGCCTGGATGGAGTCCGAGCGCGAGACCGTGCGGACGATGTGAGGGGAGTAGCAGCAGATGGCCATTGTGCAGCTACCGGGGTCGGCCTACGACATGAGCTTGGAGTCCGCGGCGGGCCGCTGGTGGTGCTCTTCGAGCGTGACGACGCCATCGCCGTGCCGCTGCTCTCGCAGGTCCGCCTCGGCGGCTTCGACGTCCGCGCGGCGCGCACCCCCGTCGAACTCTTCGATATCCTCGGCAAGAACTCCGTCTCGCTCGTGCTGGTGGACCTCGGCAACGCCACCGCCGGTCGCCGCGAGTTCTGGGTCGCGCTGGACGCACAGCGCCGCGGGCGCAACCTGCAGGTGATGACTTTCCGCTACACACCGCTCGGTAGTTTCATCGATCCCGACTTCGATCCCGGCGGTCGCGTCGTGGCAGACGTCGAGGTGCGCGGCACGCAAGAGTTCCAGTTGATCGTGGACGGCCTGCGGCAGCGCATCCCGGCGCACGGCATCGCCGACCCGGCCGCGGCGAGCATGGCCGCGCTGAACGGCACGCCCACGCCATTTGGCATGCAAGGGCTGCCGGCGTTCGGCGGCAGCCCTTTCGCGCAGCCGCAGATGGGCTATCAGCAGGGCTTCGTCGTCCCGAGCGATCCGCAGCAGGGCCTTGGCTATGGCCGCAGAACCCGTATGCGCCCTCGCCGGGGCAGAGCGCTCCCTACGGTGCGCCGGCATTCGGAGGCCAGGCAGGCTTCGGCGCGCCGCAATGGCCGGCGGCTGCGCCGGCCAGCCCCTTCGCGCAACCGATCGAGACGAACCCCTTCGCCGTAGACGAGCGTAACTCCGCCTTCGCACAGCCGCTGAGCGCCAACCCCTTCGCCGCCGAGAGCGCCGCGCCTGAGTCACCGTTCGGCGAGGCCACCATGCGGCAGCCCGCCGCCTCGCCCTTCGGGCAGCCGCCCGCTGGCCAATTTGGCGATCCCCACTTCGAGCAGCGCGCCGCCCAGTTGAGCGCGCAGTATGCCCAGCAATTCAACCTGCCAGAGGCGCAGGCCACGCAACGTGGGTACGCGGCGCCGACGCCGCGCTCGCCCTTCGAGGTCTCGCCGCCGCATGCCTGGGACGCCAACCCTGCGCAGTCGCGCACCTGGGATGCCGGTCCCGCGATGCCCCCACCCGCGCCGCCGCAGGGTAACTTCGCCGCTTTCGGGCCGACGCCGCAGCGCCCGCACTACGAGCAGCCCGCCCCCTCGCCAATCTCCGACGCCTGGACGCCCCCCCGGGATGGACGGTGAGACCGGTGTCGTCCCCGAATTGGCCTACGCTCCGCTCGGTGGATCCTCGCACGACGCCGGGCCCGACGCGTGGTTGTCCGGGAACAGGCCCGATTGGGAGCGCGAGGGGCTGCGCGACACCGCCGCCTACACCATGCGCGGCTACCAAAGCCCCTCTGCGCAGTTGACCCGCATGGAGACCGCGCGAATCCCGACGCCCAAGAACCTCTCCAATCTTCCCGCCGTCGCCGCTTCGCCGGCCGACCGCGCGCTGGGCGATGTACGGATAGAGGGCGCGCTGCTCACGCCGCAGAAACTGGAGGCGCTGCGCGGCATCCAGGCGATGTTTGCGAGCGTGGACATGGGCTTCAAGCTGGGCGAGCTGGCCCTGATCTTCAAGTTCCTCAGCCCGGATCAATTGCTGGCCGCGCTCCTCAACCGTGGTCGGGCTGTCGCTGACCCGCAGCAGATCGCCGGCCTGGGACGCGTCAAACAGGAGCTTGCCGCCTCGGGCATGGACTACGACCTCGAAGCCCTGCTCGGCATGTTCCACATCCTCCCGCCTGAGCAGCTGCGCCAGATCCGCACCAGACCTCGGCTGGCGCGGGTAGCCTCGCGATCCGTCGAGTGCGATGGGGCCTCCGGGTAATCGCCCTTGATCATCGGCCAGCATGTGTGTCTCCGCCTACACGCCATCGCGACAGGTCCCGATGGCACGGGTAGAGGCGGAGGTCGCAACAGAGCGTGTACGTGTAGATGAGGAATGTTTGCGGCAGCGTGAAGGTACTCAAGTCTTCGGCTGGGAGTCGCACCTCTTCATCGACGCGATGTTCGATTGGATGCCTAACCCCTTCTTGCCACACAAAGAACGTGCAGGGACCATCCATTCCCTGCCAACCTCTGAGCAGCCTGCCGCATGCGGGACATCTGTATTCACCTGCTCCGGCGCGGAGGCCCCGCCCTTGCGGGCTGGGGGAAGCGCCGTCTCCTTTCGCGCGCGGTACGCTACGGCCGTGCTGAGACCCCTGCGCTCGCGAGGGACGACGGGTGGCACCGCACCGTCCCACCGGGCTATGCGTGGGTCCCCGGCCGCCAGCGATGCCGGGGTACCAGAGCCAGCGGACGCCGCCGCTGCGGCACCCGCGGCAGGGGTGCGATCCTGCCGGGCCCCCGTCATCGGGCCGCACGCGGCGGCTTGGTCGTTCCGGGCGAGCGGCAAGCCCCTGCCTTCAGGCAGGGGTCGATGACCAGTTGGCTCGTACCAATCGAACATGCCCATATGTGTTCGTTCGCCCTAAGCTCCGTACCGGGCCAACGTGTCGATCAGCAGGTTCCAGAAGCGCGGCACGTCACCCTCTCGCGCCGACCTCGGCGTTGGCCGGCTTGCCGGTGATGCCATGTACGTCGCAGACCGTCCGCCCGGTGGTGAATTCGCCGCGCAGCTCGATATCGACATGCATCGGCTTCGTGGCGAAGAGCGTCGGATCGATCACCAGCGCGACGGTGCAGGGATCGTGCAGCGGCGGCGCCGTGAAGTCGAAGACGCGCCTGTAGGTGCCGGCGAAGAAGCCCAGCAGATCGTCGGTGAGCAGCGCCACGGGGGTGCCGAGCGCGCGGATGCGCCTGCGCACCTTCGGCGTTGCCAGCACGGAGTGCGTCACGTCCAGGCCGATCATCGTCACGGGGCGACCGCAGGTGAAGACAAGGTGCGCCGCCTCGGGATCGACGTAGATGTTGAACTCGGCGGCGGGCGTCGTGTTGCCGAGGCCGATCGAGCCGCCCATTCAGCACGATGCGCTGGATCTTGGGCACGATGCGCGGCTCGCGTCGCATCGCGGTCGCCACGTTGGTCAAGGGACCCGTCGCCACGATGGTCAGGTCGCCCTCGGAGGCCAGCAGCTTCTCGATGATCAGATCGACGGCGTGGATCGGCGCGAGGCCCAGCGTCGGCTCGGGCAGCGCGGGACCGTCCAGCCCGGACTCGCCGTGGATGTCTGCCGCGACGCGCAGCTCGCGCACCATCGGGCGATCCATGCCCTTGGCGATCGGCACGTCGCGGATGCCGGCCAGCGTGCAGACCTTGAGGGCGTTGAGCGCGGTCTTCTCCACCGTCTGATTCCCGGCGACGGTGGTGATGGCTTCGAGCTGAATCTCCGGGTGACGCGCGGCCAGCAGGATGGCGATGGCGTCGTCGTGGCCGGGGTCGCAGTCGAGCAGGATACGCTGCATGCTGACGTCCCTTCTGCGCTCGAATCCCGACGTTAGCGCGGCTGGCGCGGCAGCGCGGTGGCAGAGGCGAGGAAGACGACGCCAAGGATCAGGAAGAGCAGGCTGAGCCCGCCAAGCCCGGCGATCACGGCCACCGGCGTGGTGGCGGAGGTTGCCTTGGGCGTCGTGCCAGGGGTGGACTTCGGCGTGCTGCTCGGCGTCGGCGTCGCCGCGGGCTTCTGGACGTTGATCTGCTGGCCCGCGAACAGCGATGGCGCGACGGTCGGAATCCGTCGCTGGAGACGAGATAGAGCCAGTAGTTGCCCTCGGCGAGCGAGGACGGCAGCACCAGCCTTGCACTGACCGCGCCGGTGGTGTCGGCCATCAGTTGCGGTGGATGAGTCCGCGGTCGCCAGCGTCACCACCGAAGAGTCCGTCAGGTCGGAGGGCACCGAGTACGGATTGTTGAGCAGCAGTGCCTTCAAGGGGTTTGCCGCCCGGCTGATAGTTCGCCGCGGTGCAGGGCGATCTGGCCACCGATCGTGAACGAGGTCTCGGCCGGGGACGGGCGTGGCGCCGTTGGGACCCAGCCCCGGCGCCAGCATGATGCTCGGCGGCTGGCTCGCGTCCACCTTGAAGGTTTGGGGGGAGGCGGACGGGTACGCTGGGCGTAGGTGTGCCAGGGGTAGCTGGTGTGGTGTCCGTGGCGCAGATGAAATACCTCGCGCCGATGTTCGGGGCCGACGCTGGCCAGGGGAAGGTCAGCGTGAACGATCCGTCCGGACCGACCGTGCCGGAGATCGAGGGATCGAGGTTGACTTCGCCGGTGGCGCACCCTTGATCGGCCGAGGCGTACCCGAGCACGACGGTATCCGTCGGGGTGAAGCCCTGGCCGGCGACGGTCACGTTCGTGCCGACCGGCCCCTCTGAGGTCGGCCCAATCGGCGCGGGCGTCTGGATCGTCAGGGAGGGTGTGGGGTCGGCGCCGGCGGAGGGCAGCGCGACCAGCAGCGTCAGCAACGAGGCAAAGGCGGCGCAGGCAAGAACGCCGGCCGTCCGAGCGGCGCGGATGCGCTTTCCTGCCATGCCGGTCACGCCCTCCCAGCCCCGCGCTTCACTACCCCCCGCTTCCCTAGCAGCGGGGCGCGCACAGTATAACACGGCCCGCGTCGCGCGGGGAGGCATCCAGTGCGTGAGGCGACCTGCGCAACGTCGGCGATTGCTATAATCGGCGTCGTGATAACACGGCCCGCGTCGCGCGGGGAAGGCTTCCGAGTGCGTGACGGCGACCCGCGCAACGTCGGCGATCATGCTATAATCGGCGTCATGCCACGAGCCTCACGCACGATGAAGCCAGCCGACGACGCGCCCGCCGAGACGAGGGAGGAAAGCCGCCCCCGCCCGGCCGTGCTGCCGTTGGAGGTGGCCAACACCGGCCTTCCCGCCAGCTTGCTTACCGCGGAGCAGCTGCGCTCCGTGCTCGAAAGCCTGCTCTTCGTCGCGGGGCGTCCACTGGAGTTCGCCGAGTTGCGCCGCCTGCTGCTGGTGGAGGATCGCCGGCTGCGCGACGCCGTCGCCGCGCTCGAAGTGGACTGCGAGCGCGACGGGCGCGGCCTGCGGGTCCTGCGCACCGCCGACGCCGTCCAGTTTGTTTCCGCGCCGGAGAACGCGCGATTCGTCGCCGCGCTGCTGGGGCTGCCGACGCAGGCCAAGCTGACCACCGCCGCGCTCGAGACGCTGGCCGTCGTCGCCTACCGCCAGCCGATCACGCGGTCGCAGATCGAGTTCATCCGCGGCGTGAATAGCGATCGCGCGCTGGCGAGCCTACTGCAATACGGTCTCGTGCTCGAAGTGGGCCGGGCCGCCACCGTCGGGCGACCCGCGCTCTTCGGCACCACGGCGGAGTTCCTGCAGCAGTTCGGCCTCGGCAGCCTCGACGCGTTGCCCAGGCCGGAGTCGCCTGAGTTGGCAGCGATTGAGCGGCAGATCGCGGAGGCGGCGGCGCGTGTGCGCGAGGCGGTCGGCGGCGACGAGGGTGAGGCAGCGCCGCACGCACGATCATAGCGAGCAGGGAGCGGAACCATGCGGATCGGGCGACACATGCCCCTCGGCTCGAAGCCGGTGCAGGCGCTGGAGACCGCGCGCGCGATCGGCTGCGACGCACTGCAGGTCTTCGTCACCAATCCGCGCGGTTGGCGCGCGCCCGCGCCCAATGCGAAGGCCGAAGAGGCATTTCGTCGCGCCGCGACGGAGTGCGGGCTTGCGCCTATAGTCGTGCATGCCGCCTATCTGATCAATCTCGCCTCGCCGCGCAAGGACTTCTTCGATCTCTCGGTGGGCCTGCTTCGCGCCACGATGGACCGCGCGCAGCTCCACGGCGCCGGCAGCGTCGTCTTCCACATCGGCAGCCACCTCGACTCCGGTGAGGAGGCGGGTATCGCGCGACTGGCCGAGGGCATCCGCCGAACGCTCGACGGCGCGCCCGATGATGTGCGCCTGCTGCTCGAAAACGACACGGGCGGCGGCGGCAAGTTGGGCTATCGCTTCGAGAACCTCGCGGCGGTGCTCGCCCAGTTGCCGGAGTACGATGCGCGGCTCGGCATCTGCCTCGACACCGCACATCTGTGGGGCGCCGGTTTCGACATCGGCACGCCGGAGGGCGCCGAGCGCACGCTGGCCGAGGCGGACAACATCCTCGGCCTGGAGCGCGTACCCGTCTATCACCTGAACGACACGCCCAAAGGACTGGGCAGCCATCTCGATAACCACGCCCGGCTGGGCGAGGGCGTCATCGGCCTCGAGGGGCTCACCACATTCCTGCGCGACCCACGCCTCTCCTCCGCGACGCTGCTGCTGGAGACGCCGATCGCCGAGACGGCGCCCGGCACGCCCGACTGGGACGCCGACCGCGAGCACATGATTCGCGTGCGCGAGATCGCCGGCGTGGCTATGCCCGCGCTGCAACGTCTGAACTATTGACACTCCCCACGGCTCAAGCCGGGGGATTCTCAGGCTACGCTCGCCCCATCGGGCCACGTTAGCGCCTGACGGCCCTGCCCGGGCCGACTGTACGGGGTGCTCCGTCCGAAGAGGGAACAATTACGTGAACCGTACCGTGATCTCTTCTCGCCACCGTGCGAGGTTCCGGCAATGCGTTGGTACAGTTGTCGCGCTAGGTGCGGCCCGGCTTTCACCCGCTTGTCTCAAAGTAGGGGGCCTCAGCCGGGATTTTCACTAGGTGCGTCGCAGCTCCGTGCGCGGAGCCGCTATGTGTCCGAACGTGCGCAACATGCCGGTCCTGGCGGTAACATGTGCGCGGCACCGAATTGTGCGGCCCTAGTACCCATGCTATACTCGCGCTATATGTCCACGCGCAGGCGCATTCCACCGCTGGGCCGCTTGCGCGTGCGAAAGGAGCGTCCCACGAATACCGTCCTGTTCCCGTTGGGGCCCTATGCCCCAGCGACCGCGCAACCGGTCGCGCTTCTGCTCAGACTGCGCGGCGAGACCGTCGTGGGCATCGAGCCGCCGGAGACCGGCTTTTGCCGCCGTGGCATCGCCGCGCTGGTCGAGGGGCGCGCCGTCGATGCGGCGCTGCCGGTGGTGGAACATTCCTGCTCATTCGCGGGAACGGCGCACCGCATCGCGTTCTGCCGCGCGCTCGAATCCGCCGCCGGGGCCACTCCGTCAGAGACTGCCGCCACCACGCGCATCCTCTTCGCGGAGGTCGAGCGCATCCTAGCACGGCTGTGGGCGCTCGGCACGACCGCGCGGGCGTTCAGTCAGGCGCCGTTCTGGCAGTCGGCCCTGCAACAGCGCGAGGACCTCTTCGCCGCGCTCGATGACGCGGCGGGCGCTCGCGCCTACTGGGGCATCGCAGTCCCCGGCGGTGCGCGGGGTGACCTCGACTTCGATCCGCTACGCACCGCGCTCGATGCCGTCGAGACGTCGCTGACGGCGTGGCGGGTCGCCGTCGGGCCGCAGGGTCGGCTGGGACGCGCGGGCAAGGGCGTGGGCCGCCTCTCCGAAGAGCGTGCGCGCGAGCTGGGCCTGCACGGGCTTGCCGGAGCCGGATCCTATGCGACGGAGGACGCGCGCGAGACGGAGAGCGGCTATGCCGCACTCGGCGTCGACTGGCCGTCGTTGGACGGCAAACGCAGCGGCGATGTGGCGGCGCGGCTCACCGTCGCCGTCGAAGATATCGCCATCAGCGTCTCGCTCGCCAAAGCATGCCTCGGCACCTTGCCCGCCGGTGACGGCGACGCGGCCCGCACGCTCACCTTGCCGGGCCGCGCGCTTGAGCTGCAGTCCGCCGTCGAAGGGCCGCACGGCCCGGTGATGCTCTCGTTCACGCGCACGCCGACCGGCGCGCTCGGCGATCTGCGCATCGAGACGACGACTCCGGCGGTGCTGGACGCGCTTCCTGCGCTGCTAGAGGGGCAGACGCTGGCGCACGCGCTCGCCACGCTCGCCAGCTTGGACCTCTGCCTCGAATGCCTGGACCAGTAAGAAAAGGAACCGGCGATGACGCTTCCATTCTTCATAGGAGTGCTGACGCTGGCCCCCGCGGTCTTGGCGCTGCTCGTTCTGCTCGCCGCCTTGCTCCGCATCGCCCGCCTCCCCGTGATCGCGATTCTGGCGACAGTCGGCGCGCTCATACCGGCGATCTGCCTGCCATTCTTCACCCCTATCCTCAAGAACGGCGAACTTATTCGCATCCTGCCACCGTTCGGTGATGCCCATGTCGAGACGGCGTGGTTCACGCCGGCGTATCGCATCGACGCGTTCGGCGTCTTCGCCGCCTATGGCATTGTCTTCTTGGTGGCGCCGCTGCTGCTTTGGATGGCGTTCCATGGCGAGTCCGCGACCGTCGAGGCCGTCGAAGTTGAGGCCGTCGAGGCCGCCGATGGCGAGGAGGAGGTCGCGGCCACTGCCGTCCCCAGGCGACTGGGACTGTTCGAGCGGCGGCTCGGCGGCGTGCAGTGGGGCGGCGTCGCGCTGGCGCTGGCCGTCGAATCCGCGGCGCTCACCGTGGTCTTCGCCGATAACATCCTCTGGCTGACGTTGGCGTGGCTCCTGTTGGTGATCTTCGCCTGGGGCCTCGGCGAGATGGGTAGCGACTGGCAGACGCTCGACCGCGTGGGCCTCGGCTTCATGATCGCTGGCCCGATCCTGTGGGTCCTGACCTTCCTGCTCCCCGCCATCACCAAGCAGCGGCCCCAGAGCATTTATCCGACGATCTCCGACACCGCTGGGCGCGGCACCGCCGGCGCGGGCTTCGTGATTGCCGTCGCGGTCGCGCTCGCAGTCGCTGCGGGCGTCTACCCGTTCTCCGTCTGGGTCCGTCGGCGCGCCGCGCTGATCACGCCCGCCGGGTTGGCCGTGATCGCCATGCTGCTGCTCCCGTTGACGCTCTTCGTCGGCGGGCGCACCTACAGCGCCCTGCAAGATTCCACAAGTTTCTGGCCGCAGATTGGCGCGGCGCAGCCGCCGATCACGGCCGGTGTTGCCTTCGCGCTGCTCGGCGGGCTGGCCGTCGCCCTGAGCGGCTTCCTCGCGTTGGGCCGGCGTGATTCGCGCTCACTGATCGCATTCCTCGCCATCGCGCAAGCCGGCTGGGGCATGTTCGCCCTGGGCACCGGCTCGCCCGCGGGCGCGCTCGGCTTGACGCTGTTGCTGGCAAGCGCCGTACTGGGCATCGGCGCGATGCTCGCCGCGCTCTACGCCGGTGGCACCCTGCTCAGCGACGTCGAGCCAGAGACGACGGGGCCGCGCGCCCTCGGCGCCCCCCTGCGCCCGCTGCACCTCGCCGCGTGGAGCGTCGGCGCGCTCACACTGGTCGGCGCGCCGCTCTTCGCCGGTTTCCCGGCGCGCCAGCTGGCCTCGATGGGCGCCGTTGAGTCGCACGGGCTGACCGTCCCGCTGCTCGCCCTGGCCTGGATCGGCGATGGGTTGCTACTGCTGGCGCTGCTCCGCGCGACGGCCCCGGCCTTCGCTCGCCTTGGTGCGGACATGACGCCCCGCGAGCGCCGCCCCGATCTGCCCGGCTTGGTCGCCGCGCTCTACGGATTGCTGGCGCTGGCCGCCGCCGTCGCCCCGCAGGCGCTCTTCGCGCTCGGCGGCGTCCTCGCCGCAGGGGCGCTGGTGCAGTTCGGCACTACCGATCTTGCGGCACAGACCCTGCCGCTTGGCTACTCCGCCGCGGGCGCACAGTGGATGCCGACGCTCGGTTGGATCGGTTTGGTGATGCTCGGCGCGCTCTTCGCGTTCCTCTTGCAGGGGCGTGCCCGCGCGCGACGTCCGCTCGTGCTGGCCGGCCAGGCCGTCGCCTCCGCCGAAGAGGAGGAGCGTGCGCAGGCCGAGGGGCTGGCCGATCCCGTCGCGGCGTGGAGCGACCTCTCGTCTGGGTTCTCCTCGTTCTGGGCGATGCCCGGTGGTTCGCAACTGCTCCGCGATCTAGAGGACGATGCCACCGAAGATGAGGCGGACGACGAGACCGAGGATGACGAGAACATCGTCGGGGAAGATGACGATTACGACGAACTGGACGAGATGGTCGTGGAAGGCGACGGCGAGGAAGATGGCGATCTCGAAACGGTAGACGCCGACGAAGACGAGGATATCGCCGATCTTGTGGGGGAGGATGAGGCCGCGGACGGGGACGGTGCCGAAGGTGCCAAAGCTGCCGAAATGAGCGAGGTATCCACCGAAGGTGAGGTATCCACCGACGAAGACGCCGGCCAGGGCGAGGCTGGCGCCTTCAACGCCGCGGCGGCCCCTGAGGTGGACGATGTCGCGCCCGTCGAAGCGGACCATGCTGAGGAGCCGCCGCAGGCGCCGACAACGCCCACGCCTCGGGTGAACGGCAACGGCGCACGGCCAGTCGCCTCGCGCCCGCGCGGTACGCGAGATGGCAAACGAAGCGGACGGAAGGGTGGCCGATAATGAGCGATGCCAGCACAGCCACACAGGCTAAGCGCTCCGTGGTGTGGGCGCTGCCGATCGCGGCGGGCGGCTGCGGCGCTTGTGCCCAGAGTGTCTTGGCGCTCCAGGCGCCGCACTATGCCGCCGAGCTGAATGCGCGGGGCATCAGCTTCGCTGCCAGCCCGCGACACGCCGACGTCGTCCTTATCACCGGCCCCGTAACGACGGCGAGTCTCGACGCGCTGAAAGCCTACGTAGACGGCGTGCCGCAGCCGCGCGCGCTCATTGCGGTCGGCGACTGCGCGGTGGATGGTGGCGTCTTCCACGGCAGCCCTGACCTCGTACCGAGCCTCGCCGAGGCGCTCGACGTCCACGTGGAGATCTCCGGCTGCCCACCCGCGCCGTCGTCGGTGCTAGCGGCCATCGCCCAAGCGGCGCAACTGCTCGCGGGGGCTGACGCCGCGGACGGCGAACTCGACGACGAAGAAGGAGACGACGAAGAAGGAGACGACGAAGACGCGGACGACGACGAAGACGTCGAAGTCGAAGTCGAAGAGGTCGAGGACGCCGACGCCCCAGGTGACGAGCTTGCGGCGGATGCTGAGGACGAGGAGGAACACAAGGCGTGAACGGAATACTCGCTGTTGTCATCGGCGTGCTGATTTATCCGGGGTTGCTGGTGGCCCTGGTGGCCGCGCTGATCCTCTCCTGGGGCCGCGCCTCGGCGCGCGCCGGCGTGATGGGCGCACCGCTGCCCAGCCCTCTTCGCGACGTGGCCGAGGTGCGCGGCGCCATCGACCGCGACGGTATCATGCCCGAGTCAGCCTATGGACTCGTGCTCAGCCTCGCCTCGACGCTGGCAATGGTGCTGCCGCTCATTGCGCTCGTGCTGCTGCCCGTGCCGGGCAATCCTCTCGTCGCCAGCATAGGGCTGCGAGGTGATCTCGTCGCGGAGGGCGGCCTGTTGCTGGGCCTGCCGTTGTTGCGGATGTTCATCGGTTGGGCGGTGCCCTCGCCGTACACGCGCCTCGCCGCGGATCGCAGCGCGCGCCTGCTGGCGGGCGCCCTCGCGCCGATCGTGCTCGCGCTGGTGGCGGTGGGCGAGCAGTTCGCCACGGTGCAGCTCAACTTCAACTCCGCATCGAAGACGCCGCTCACCAACATCGACCTGATCACCCGCGTGCTCGCCGCGTTGGCGTTCGTCTTCGCGCTGCCGATGCTGGCACGCGTCACTGCCCTGCGCGACGAGGCGACACAGCCGGAGTTGCCCGCCGGTGAGCTCGCCGAGGTCAGCGGTCGCGATCTGGCCCGCTTCCGCGTTGCCGAGGCGTTGCAACTTGCCGCGGTCGCCGCGTTCTTCGCCACCGCGTTTGTCTTGCCGCTCTTCCCCACGCTCACGGGCGCCGGACGCACGATCCTGTGGGTCGCCGCGCTGATCGTCACGGCGCTGCTGATCGGCGCCTGGGACGGATTCGCGGTGCGGCTGCCGACCACCGAAGAGCGCCCGCCGCTGAGCTGGTGGACCGGCTTCCCCACGCTGCTCGGCCTGCTTGCGCTGGTCGCCGCTGCCTGGGCCTCGCGCGGCTTCTAGAGGTCTTCGCCGGCCAGCAGCGCCTCAATGATCACCGCGGCGCCGCTTTCGTCGTTGCTCGGTGCGATGCGCAGGGCGACCGCGTGGGCCAGAGCCGTCCCGTTCGCCATCGCGATGGGCATCCCCGCCTCGCGAAGCAGCGGCACGTCGTTCTCGCCGTCGCCAATCGCCAGGATCTCCTCCTTGGCGATGCGCAGCGTCTCGCGCAGCGCCGCCAGCGCCTGCCCCTTGCCCGCCGCCACGTCGAAGAATTCGAGAAAGTCGGGGGTCGTCGTCGTCACGGCGACGTTCTCGGGCAGACGTCCCGCGATCGCCGCGCGGAGCGCCGCCAGCCGGGCAGGGTCTTCGGTGAGCAGGATCTTGGCGCAGTGCGGCAGCGGTGCCGTGTCGAGATCGGGCATGATGATCGGCGGTCCCTCGCCATACTCCGCGAAGATGCCCAGCAGTGGATGGTCGCGTTGGTCCTCGCCGACGTAGATGGCGTCAAGCGCGAAGTGCGAGATCAGCACGCCGGGGTCGGTGGCGCGTACCAACGCCAGGATGCCGCGGCGCCGTGTATCGTCGAGTGGGCAGAAGCGCAGCGCCTCGCCCGTGGCGCTTTCGATCGTCGCCGCGCCGTTGAGGACGATCTGCGGGCCCGAGATGCCGAACTGATCCAGCATCGGCTGCACGGAGGCTAGCAGTTTGCCCGTTGCCAGCGTGACGATGAGGCCGGATTGGTGCGCCGCTCGCACGGCGGCGGTCACGCGGGGGGGCAGGCGGTGCTGCGAGTCGAGCAGGGTACCGTCCACGTCGAGGGCCAAGAGCCGATATCGCATGACTACGCTTTCGCTGAATTCGTCGCCGGGGAGAATCGGGGATCAGGATGTTGCGATCGTCGCTTCACGACCCGCCTCCCTCCTGGGAAAGGGGAGGGGTCAGGTTCTGGGGTGAGATCGAGGTTCCCACAAAAAAGCCGGCGCCCAGATCCCGGAATCCAGGCGCCGACCGTGCATCTGAACCGCGCATCCCGAAGGATGCGGCGTCTACCAGTTGGAACTGCCGTAGCTGCTGCCGCCGCCGGAGCCGCCGCGCGCGCCGCCGCCGATCTGCTGGAAGCAGTTGCTGCAATACACCGGCTTGTCGCCGCGGGGCTGGAAAGGCACGCGAGCCTCGCCGCCGCAACTGGAGCAGGTTGCCGTATACATCTGGCGGGGGGCGCGATCGTACGAGCCGCCTCCGCCACTCATCGAAGCCTTGCGCGAGGCACGGCACTCGGGACAGCGCGATGGGGTGTTCATCAGGCCCCGGCTCGCGTAAAATTCCTGCTCGCCAACCGTGAACACGAAGTCACGGCCGCATTCGCGACACCGAAGCGTCTGATCGGTGGCCAAACTGGTATCTCCTCTTTCAGGCCAAGCCGCAGCCCTTGGCGGTTGGCCCACTGCCGCCTCGCTCCGGTGGAGCGAGGCCCATGATTGTGGACGATGTTGGACGGTGCGTGCGGCGACGTTGCCGAGCGCAGTACGCTGTGGGGGAGAACTGAGGGATATCGTCCCAAAGCCAAGGCAGGATACCCTTGTAGGCCACCGACGAGCGTGAATGTGCGCGCCTTCCGGGCGACGCATTAGAGGCGGGTCGCGTCTCCGGTGGCGAGTATACCATGAGAGCTAGCGGCATTCAACCCCCTGGCGAAAGAATATTGGAGTCACATTGGAACGGGGCATTTTGCGGGAAAAGTAGGGCGATCGTTGCGTCGCAGCGCCGCGTCGTGTACGATGCGCACGGAATGTTCCAGCATCTCTCCTCGCATCAACGGCGAGCGGCGTCCGCTCGTCGCGCGGCGCGAAAGGCATACGAAGGCCCACTATGAGCAGCACGCCATTCTCCACGCCGGATGATAGCCAGCGCTCGCCGCGCCAGAGCGGCCCGCTGCTGACCAAGGCCGACCTGCATCTCCATACCAATCTCGGCGACGGCACCGCCAGCCCGCGTCGCGTCCTGCAGGAGGCCCAACGCCACAACCTTAAGGTCATCGCCGTCACGGACCACGATCACATGGAGGGCGCCAAGCGCATCTACGATCTGATCCAGGAAGAGCGGTGGGATATCGAGATGATATGGGGCTGTGAGGTTACGGCCCGGGAGGGGCACTTCCTCGGCCTCTTCATGAAGCGCCCGGTGAAGTTCCTGATGCGCGTCGAGGGCGCAATTGAGGCCATCAAGGAGCAGGGCGGCCTCTGCATTATCCCGCACCCGCTGGGTCGCCTCGTGCCGAGCCTCAGCCGCCGCAAGATCGACGAGCTGCTCAATCGCGGCTATCCCATCGACGGCATCGAGCTCTACAATCCCTCCCCAGCCAACTCCTGGTATCGTTCGGAGGTGCGCAAGCTCAATGAGCAGTGGGGCCTCGCCGCCACCGGCAGCAGCGACGCGCACTTCTGGCAGCACATCGGCGCCGGCTACACCCTCTTCCCCGGACAGACCGCGCAGGATCTGCGACAAGCGATTCTCAACAAGGCGACCCGCGACGGTGGGCAGGACGCGAAGCCGCCGCGCCTGCCGCTGACCTCGTACATCGGCCAGTGCTTCTGGAGCATGGTGCTCGACCCGCCGCGCAAGTTCGCGCGCAAGGCCTTCCGCGAGCCCGCCCACGCGCCCGACGACCTCGTCGTACCGACGCCCGATATCTCGCGCGAAATCGCGGACTCCGTCCCGCGCTGAGCCGCGAGGGCGCGATGCCGACGCACCCTCAACGTTGCCCTTTGCCGTAGCGGAGTATTGTTGTCTCTGCGTGGCCCGCGAAGATGAGCCGTATCAGTGCGAGTCGTCGTTTCTGCGTACATACGCCCCGATGTAGCGCCTTGCGACGGCAGCGCTCTCCTAGACGTATGCAGCCCATAACTCGCCGTCCTTCCAGGTAAAGAACCAGTTTCCGCAGTACGTCTCCTCGCGGAAATACTCGAGCTTCTCGCCTGCTTCATGCATGACGTCGCCGCCCAAGACTGCGTAACCCTGCTCCACTAGCGCAGCAACAACTTCCAGCACCAGCGGGTATTGCCAGGCTAGCTCACCAGACTCATTGACAAGCGCGGATTGTCCGAATTGACCACTCCCCATAGCTAAAGCTAGGGGATTCCTGGGCCGAGCACTGCCGTCCAGATGCCCTGGGGCGGTCTCACACGCTCGTTGGGACCATGGTTCTCGGCCCCGCTCCACAGGCGTAAATTCCCGCAGGCCCTACGGTACACAAAACAGGATACCACGTGAAAGGAGACGGCGCTTCCTCCCTGCAGCGAAAGCCGGGGGTATCCGCGCCGAAGATTTGAGATGAGCGGGGAAGCCGCGTGGCAATCTCGCTCCGGCCATGCGTGTGCTCCTAACACCTCGCCGTCTCGCCCAGCACGCGTCGTGCCGCGCCAAATGATCCGAATCGTGGCGCCAAGCTTGTTTGGCTTCAAGACACGATTGCGTTTGCACCCTAGCTATTCTCCCCGCCTTGCGACATCATGCAAGTGACATACTATGTCTCGTGACAACTCCCCACGGCTAAAGCGGCGGGGCTTCTCAGTTCAACCGGCAACCCATCGGTTCCCGTCCCTGAAGGCGGTGCCCCCGCCCGTAAAATGATTCTTCGCAGCATTCACGTCGCGGTCTTCCACCAGTCCGCAGGAGGGACAGAGATGGGTGCGGACGCTCAGGCTCTTCTGGACGTACTCACCACACCCGCTGCATTTCTGCGTCGTGAAGCGCGCCGGGACTCGGATGACGTGATGACCGGCTCTCTCAGCCTTATCTGTCAAGGATACCGAGAAACACGCTCCAACTGGCGTCGTGAATGCTCTTGGCCAGGTGATGGTTTTGCACCATCCCTGCCACGTTCAGGATTTCGACACAGATGCGGCTGTACCGCTCCGCATAGTGCTTAGCAGACGTTGCAATGATGATGGCGGCGTTGGCGCGCGATCTTGAGATGCTTGCACGCGACTTCCCGCGCGGCCTTGCGGCGGCGGTGGCTGCCCTTCTTGCGGCGGCACAACGTGCGCTGCGCATGGGCCAGGAGCTTCTGCCCTCTGCGGTAGTGGCGCGGATTCTCGACCATCCCGCCCTCGGAGTCGGCCAGGAACACCTTCAGGCCTACATCCAGCCCGATGGCCGGATGCTCGCAATCCAGCTGGGAGGGATGCGCCTCGCCGAAGGCGTCTTGGGGCTCCGTCTCGCAGACGATCAGCGCGTACCAGTGGTTGTCGGCGCGCAGCACCAGATGCGCCGTCACGGGCATACCCACCAGCGGGCGGTGCAGCTTGATCTTGAGCAGTCGGCCCAACTTGGCAGGCACATGCAGATGCTTCCCATCTTCGTCCAGCCACACATCGCGGCTTGGCTCATACTGACGCAACTGGATGCTGTGCCAGCGGTTGGGCGTCTTGAAGCGCGGGAAACCAACCGACACGCCGAGGTCCTTCATCTGGAGGTAGCGTTTGAGCGCCTTGCTGAGCCGGTCGGCAAGTGTCTGCACCGTGGTCGCGGGCACGACTCTCACCGCCACGCCCTTGAAGCGCGCCGTCAGGTCGTACTTCGTCGGGAACGTGCCGTCCGCCTCGTACTGCGCTTTCAACGCCGCGAGCATCTCGTTGTAGATGGCCCGCGATCCGATCAGGCAGGTCATCAACTGCTTGCGCTGCGCGCGGGTGGGATAAAGTCGGTACTCAAACGTCCTCATATCCTAATTGTATCCTAGGATATGAGACAGCCAAGCGGCGGTACTCCGTCGCCTGCGGGCGACCGGGCTTTCACCCCCATAGCTGAAGGCAGGGGCACTCAGCTTGTTTCTTTTGTAGGACGACGTCACACGGCGAGATCGCCCCGGCCTGCCCGGCGGAGGAGTGCGACCATGACCAGCGACTCAGGCGAGACAGGCGCCGCTGTGCGCACGGTGCTCTGCCTCGCCAGCTACGAAAAAGGACACGAGTTCGTCCGCGAGTGCAAGCGTCTGGGTTGGCAGACCATCCTCGTCACGGTTACCGCGCTGCAAGATGCCAACTGGCCCCGCGAGAGCATCGACGAGCTCTTCTGCATGCCCGATCTCGCCAACCGCGACGACGTGCTGAAGGGCGTCGCCTACCTCGCCCGCACCCACAACATCGGATGCGTCATCGCGCTTGACGACTACGATGTCGAGACCGCCGGCGTGCTGCGCGACCACCTGCGGCTGCCGGGGATGGGGGTCAGCCGCTCGAAGCTCGTCCGCGACAAGCTCGCCATGCGTGTGCGGGCGCGGGAGGCCGGCATACTCGTGCCCGACTTCACGCCCGTGCTCAACTACGACGCCATCCGCGCCTTCATGGAGCGTGTGCCACCGCCGTGGGTGCTGAAGCCGCGCGCCGAGGCATCCACGGTCGGCATCGAGAAGATCGAATCTGCCGACGTCCTCTGGCCCCAGCTTGACCTCCTCGGCGACCGGCAATCCTTCTACGTGCTGGAGCGCTACGTCCCAGGCGATGTCTACCATGTTGATTCGCTCACCCGCGACGGCGAGGTGATCTTCTCCGAGGCGCACGGCTACGCGCGCCCGCCGCTGGACGTCTATCACTCCGGCGGCATCGCTGTCACGCGGACCCTCCCACGTGAGTCCGAGGACGCCCAGGCACTTGACGCATTGAACCGCCTCGTCCTCGCCGCCCTGGAGCTCCAATGTGGCGCCTCGCACATGGAGTTCATCCGCGGGCACGAGGACGGCCGCTTCTACTTCCTCGAAGTTGGGGCACGCGTCGGTGGCGCCAATATCGCCGAGCTGGTGGAGGCCTCCACCGGCATCAACCTCTGGCGCGAGTGGGCCCGCCTGGAGCTCGGCGATCAGCCGCGCACATACAAGCTGCCCGAGCGGCGTTACGACTATGCTGGCGTGATCGTCACCCTCGCCCGGCAAGAGCACCCCGACACCGCGGGCTACACCGACCCCGAGATCGTCTGGTGCATGCAGAAGCACCATCACGTCGGCTTCGTCCTCGCGTCGAGCGACCATGCCCGCGTCGAAGACCTGCTGCAATCTTACAGCCAGCGTTTCGCAGAGGACTTCTTCGCCACCTTGCCGGCGGCCACCGATCTGACGCTGCTGCGTGGCACGCCGAAGACGAATGAGGGTTAACCTCAGCGGACTCGGAGTTTACGGCGTCTCTCACCTTTCTGGCGCGCCCATCAGAGTGCGCATGGCACCCGCCGCGCGCAGAAAACCGCAAGGAACGTGTCACTCGTTGACACTCCCCCGGCTACAGCCGGGAGATTCTCGGTTCTGCGGGGCTGCCTACGCAACCCCTCCCCGAAGGCTCTGCCCGAGCCTCTCTCTGTTCTTGGCGGCGTTGTGGTCCCACTGCAGGCTCGTCCCGCAGTCCGGGCATTTGTGCCACCGGACGGATGCGCCTTTCGAGACGATCGCGCCACAGCCAGAGCACATCTGGCTCGTGTAGGCAGGCGGCACCGCTACGACTCTCCGACCGGCGCATGCTGCCTTGTAGGAGAGGATGCTCAAGAATTGGGACCACCCCGCGTCGCTGATGCTCTTAGCGAGGTGGTGATTCTTGACCAGGTTGGCCGTCTGCACATCCTCGTGCTAGATCGTGTCGTTGGTCCGGACGAGCTGAAGGGCAACCTTATGGTGGAAGTCGGCGCGTTGGCGCCTCACTTTGAGATGCGCCCTGGCAAGCAATCCAACCGCCTTGCGCCTGCGGTTGCCGCCCTTCTTGCGGCGTGAGACACGGCGCTGGGCCGTCTTGAGCGCGCGCGGCTTTCCGGTAGCTGCGGGGAGTGTGGATCATCGTCCCGTCTGCTAGCGTGGCGAACGACTCCAACCCCAGGTCTATGCCCGTCTCTTGTCCGGTAGGTGGCAACGGCCGTACGGGGATCTCGGAACAGGAGAAGCAGGCGTACCAGCCGTCCGCTTCATGCGACAACGTGACGGTCCTGGGCGTGCCCTCCAGGGGGCGGCTCCAACGCACCGCGATGCGCCCGATCTTGGAGAGGACCAGGAACCCGTTGTCCAGCGTAGCCCCGTTGCCGAACTGCTTGAGAGGTGAAGCTGTGGTAGCGGTTGGCTCCCTGGAAGCGGGGATACCCCGGCTTCTCACCATTCTTGACGCGGCGGAAGAACGCCTGAAACGCGCGGTCCCGCCGGGTGAGCGCGTCCTGCAACACCTGGGAGTGGATGGCGCGGTACTCGGGCCGGACCGCTTTGAGGTCCGGCAATTGGGCGCTCTGCCCGGCGACGGTCACGCTGACGCCGCACTTCTGCCAGGCATCGCGCCGCTCTTGCAGCGCGGCATTGTAGAGTTCGCGGCAGCGGCGTACGACCAACGCCATCGCCCGCTCCTGATCTGGGGTGGGCTTGCGCTTGAACTTGGAGGTCCTGCGTACCGTCTGCTCGTCCATCTCCGCCTTGCGCTGCCTCTCGAGGTGTTTGCGTCACAGTACGTGCGGATCGTCTCCTGACGCACATTGTCAATGGCGCGCAAGAAAGAACGATCTCGTCCACAGGGACGGGGGTCTGGGAAGCTACGGGAACTCCTGGCGCAGATGCTGCGAGCGACGCCCCGTGCTGCGCCTCGGAATTGCCGAAGACAGCGTGTAGGGATTGGCCCGGATGAACAGGTGGACCTGATCGGGCTGGATCGCCAGCGCACGCACCGTGTCCACCCGTGCTCCGCCGCCACCGCGCGAACACGCTGCTCCAGGCGAGTGCGTATCGGGCCGACGACCGCCTTGTGTCGCCGTTTGGGACATCAGATGCTGTGGTACACGAGGAGATGTACGTTGTGCCCGTCAGGGGCGTAGTCCACGGTGATAGTACATCATTCTTCAACACGGCTCGCACGGCGGTAGGGCCATGCATCCCCCGACGAAAGCCGGGGGCTTTCAGGTCGATTTTCGGTAAGACATCCTGGTAAGCCTCTCCGGCCACTCTATCGTGGTGAGCATGCGGGTGCCGCTCGCGCCGCCACACCCGCCTTCTCGTCGGGGCCGGAGGATGCGCGAACGACGCCGGGCGTGCCGGACCACAGCGGCAGCGAGCATGGGGAAATGCCTTCGAGAAAGGAAGCCTACCGATGGCGCAAACCATCCTGGTCACTGGCAGCAACAGCGGCTTCGGCCGTCTGACCGTCGAAACCCTGGCACGCCAGGGACACGTCGTGTTCGCGGGCATGCGCGCGGTGGCGGGGAGGAACGCCCCCGCGGCGGCAGACCTCCGCGCGCTGGCGGACCGAAGCCAGTTGGCCGTCCAGGTCGTCGACTTGGATGTCACGGATGACGCGTCCGTGGAGCAGGCGATCCAGTCGATTGTCGGCAGCACCGGTCGCCTCGATGTCGTGGTCAACAACGCCGGCATCGCGTATGCTGGCCCGCTGGAAGCGTACACGCCCGAGCAAGTCCGACAGCAATTCGAGACCAACGTCTTTAGCGTCTTGCGGGTGAACCGCGCGGCCCTGCCCCACATGCGCCAGCAAGGCAGCGGGCTGCTGCTGCAAATCGGCTCCGTCGGCGGGCGTGTGGCGCTGCCGTTCCTCGGCCTGTACGGCGCGACGAAGTTCGCCCTGGAGGGGCTCACCGAGTCGTACCGCGACGAGCTCGCGCCGTTCGGCATCGACGCCGCCATCATCGAACCGGGGACGTATCCGACCCCCATCGCTGCGAAGCACCAGGTCGCGGCGGATGCGGCGCGCGCTGCCCTCTATCAGGCGGACATGGAGGCGTTCCTGACGCCGTTTTACGCCGAGGACCGCTCCGCCACGCCGCCCGATCCGCAGGAGGTGGCCGACGCGGTGGCGCGCGTCATCGCCCTCGCGGCGGGGAAGCGCCCCCTGCACACCGTGGTGGCGCCGGCGGCACAACGCCCGGCACCCCAGGCGGTGAACGACGCCGCCACCCAGGCCACCCAATCCTTCTTCCAGGCGCTCCACCTGCCGCAAGCGGCCTTGGAGCGAGCAGCAGAGCAGCAATGAGCCACCCTGTAAGAGCGTGCGGCGATAGCCTCCCGGACTTCTCCAAGGCGTGACAAGGGCGACCTGGGTGGTTGACGGTGTTCGGCGGTGTGCAATTTGTGCTCGGCCAACCGACGGAGCAATAACCGCGTCGCCGCGGTCCCAAACACGCTCAAGGAGCTCGCAGGGGCAGAAAGACGGGCGTGGCGGGGAGGATTCGCCACGGCCTTCAGGCGGCGATCAGTGCTTCGTGCGCCCACGCGCTGTCGCGGGTGCAGCGGGCTCCGCCGCAGGAACTGCCGCGTCGATGAAGGACGTGATGGTGCGCTTGCCGAACTCCGGCCCCGGCACGATGTAGATCGGGCCGAAGAGCTCCTCCTGCGTCACGTCGAGGCGCGCCTGATGCCACATCTCCAGCACGGCCAGAAACGTGACGACCACTGCGAAGCGCGAGTTCGCCGCGCGCAGCGCGTACTCCAGTGTGACCTTGCCCTGCTCGCGCAGCATCGCCTCCACTTCGAGCATCTTCTCGGCGATGGTGACGAGCGGCGGCGGCAGCTCTTCCGGCTCGGAGAGCTTCTTCTCCGCGATGACGCGGCGGAAGACGGCGGCCAGCGCCTTGGCGTTGAGTCCGGTGAGCAAGGGCGGCGACCAGACCACCATCGCTTCCGGATCCACGAGGCGGCTTGGGCGTGCGAATGACTGCAAACCCGCCAGCTCGCGCGCCTTGAGGGCGCGGGCGATGTCGCGCGCCGCCTTATATTCGAGCAGGTGCCGCCGCAGGTTCTCGGCATCCTCCAGCGGATCGGTCTCGTCGTCGGATTCGTCGCGCAGGATCTGACGCGGCAGCAGGCTCCGCGACTTGATCAGCAGCAGCCGCGCGGCCATCGCCACGAACTCCGCCAGGCGCGGCAGCGGCGGCTCGTCCCAGGTGCGAAGGTAGCTGATGAACTGGTCGGTGACGGTTACCAGCGAGATCGTCGTGATCTCAAGCTGGTTCTTCTCGATGAGGTGCAGCAACAACTCGAGCGGCCCGTCGAATCCGGGGAGGTGGATCGTATAGGGGGCGCGCGTTTCCACGTCGTGCAGCTCGACGGACTCGACCACGACGACCTCGCCCGCGGCCGTGTCACGCGCGTTCCGTGTGGCACGAGCGGGGGAGGAGTCGCGCATCGTCGCCGTCATGCAGCCTCCGTGTGGCGTGGGACGGATGTTCGTCCGGGGAGCAGTATACGCCACGTTAATCTACGCAGCAGTGGCCCGTAGAGGCGAAGAAGCGGACAGAATGGGCTAGGCAATTGGGTTGGTGGGCCTCTGGAGGTTAGAGTCCGTCGTCCACGGCGTGCAGCTCCGCGGCGGGTCCGTCCGCCAGGTGGTGCGTGCGGATCAGCAGCACCGCGCGGGGCGAGAGTCCGGCCTCCGCGGCGAGATCGGCGCCTATCGCAGGGTGGCGCCAGGCGTTGTAGAGCGGCTTGCGCCAGCGCTGCACCCGCTCGCCAGTATCTGGTTCGCGGGTCAAGCGGCTCAGCACCCCTGGGGCGAAGGCGCGCAGCAGCACCAGCGGCGGGCGCACCCAGAGTGGCGCGCGGCCCCCGCCCTTGCCGCAATCGTGCAGGAGGGCGGCGGCGAGCAGATCGGGATCGCTGGTGCCGTGCTCGCGTAGCGCGCGATAGACCGTCAGGCTGTGGCGTTGATCGTTGAGCGACATCGTAGCGAAGAGCGCGCGACCCTCCGGTGGCAGCGTTTCTGCAAGGATCGCGCGGTCGTCGACGTCGAGCGGGCGCGGCGTGATCGACCGCCAGAACTGCCAGATGCGATAACGTGCCTTTGCGAGTCTCGCGACGCCGTTTCCCACGGGGGGCGCTTCAGACGACGAGGAGTGCATCAGAGCGTGCGAAAGAGCACATCAAGGCTGCCGACGACGTGCTGGCCGATGCCCACCCCCCAAGTAATGAAGATGTCGGCGGGCGAGAACGCGATCCTGGCGATGGAGAGCAGGTAGGGCACGAGGAAGAAGAACGCCAGGAGGATCAGCTCCATGTACGGCTCCCACGAGCGGAAGCGCAGCGCCTGGGGCGTGGGCAGGAACGCGTAGAGAATCTTGTAGCCGTCGAGGGGGGCGAGCGGGATGATGTTGACCAGAGCGAGCACGAGGCAGGTCAGCGCGAAGATATAGATGAATTGTTCGATGCGCAGGATGTATGCCGGCTGTACGGTGATGAGGCAACTTTGCAGCGCCTCGCCGCCGAGCACGGTGTTGGAATGGGCAAGGAAGCACGAGAACATGCCTTCTTCGAGCCGTGCGGAGCCGGGGAAGAGGCGCAGGACGAAGAGCAGCGCGACCCCGATGATCAGGTAGCTGAGGATGCCGACGATGCCGACGAGCACCAGGCCGAGGTTCGGTCCGACGCGCATCCTGCGGGCGTCCACGTCCACCGGCTTGCCCCAACCCAGTCCGCCGAGCGAGGTGACGGAGAACGCCAACGCGACGATATTTCCAATCGGCGCCGTCTGGCGGCGGGGCGACAGGCTGGCACGCCCCGCCGCGAGCGCCGAGCCGTCGCCGAGCAGCGCGGCGAAGCCGGCCTGCGCCACGTTGTGGAGGGGCACGGCGAGCAGAAAGCAGACGAAGGTCTCGATGACCACGATGACGTTCAACGGCGACATGGTTGCTCCGAACTCCCGACTGCGGCCGCGCGGCTGGGGACTCGCACGTGAGGTGAGGCTGCATGCGGGCGACCCCTTGCCGCCCAGTGAAGAGTATACACGGTCTACGGCTGGAAGGAGTCCGCGGGTTGCGCCGGGCTTGCCGGAGGTAGCCGGAGCGTCCTAGACGGAGTCGCGCGCCGGTTCGGTGGGGCGACGCGCGGCAATCTTCGGCGTGCTGAGGTGGTCGGAGTCCAAGAGGGTGTCGAGCTCTTGCCGCATCGCCTGGATGTCGGGATAGGAGCGATAGACGCTGGCGAATCGTATATAGGCGATATCGTCGAGTTTGCGGAGACGCTCCATCACCATCTCGCCGATGACGCGGGTCTCGACCTCGGCCCGGCCAAGCTTGTACAGTGCGTTCTCGATGTCTTCAACGATCGCCTCGAGCTCCCCGACGGGGATGGGTCGCTTCTGGCACGCGCGTATCAGGCCGGTCTGGATGTTCTCGCGCTTGAAGGGTTCGCGTCGCCCGTCGCGCTTGACGACCATCAACTCGGGCAGCACGACGCTTTCCACCGTGCTGAAGCGATTGGCGCAACGTTCGCAACGCCGCCGCCGATGGATCGTACCGCCTTGATCGCGCGAATCCGTCACGCGGGACTCGTAGAATCCGCAATAGGGACATTTCATAGTGAGCAGGTGACTCCCGCACGCCGGCACCGTGTATGCGCTGAAATGGTCGGGAAGATGGCGCAGCGTACTCGCCCGCAGTATAGCACAGGCAGGGGTGACGCCCGATGGGGCCCGTCGAGCTCTGTGCTATACTCAGGACGATTCCGGTGATTTCTTAGGAATCCCGGGGCCGTAGCTCAGGGGATAGAGCAGCGGTTTCCTAAACCGCGTGTCGGAGGTTCGAATCCTCTCGGTCCCACCCCTATGAAACCTCAAATGAAGCGGCTTTGAGCAGCATGACTCAAAGCCGCTCGTTTGTTTACACGACCATTTGATGCCAATCCTGATGCCAATTGTGCCGGCCTTCATGCGAGCAACAACTCCCTCCTTCGTCGTCCTCGTTTCGAGCCATGCCGCGCGATACGTAGGGCCTCAACGTAACCCGCTCGCTGTGGCGGCGAGATCCCGGCGGCGGGGAGCGTCGCACGGCGAGGTGGAGCGGCCCGCCGGTGGGCCGCCGTTCCGATGTGCCATGCGGCAAGGATGCGTCTCTCGGCCTCACCCGATGGCTTCCCCGGCCACTGTGGGCTTAATAGCGTTTGCAGGCGCTACGCTTCAGTCCCAACCGCGCCAAGTCGGTCCCGCAGGCGCACGGCTCGGGCGCGCGAGAAAGGCGTGTACAAACGCGGCACTGCCCGTCGGATCAGCAAGTTCTGCTTTTGTGCCCTGTGTACTTCTCTCGTCGCTGAAAAAGAGTGCAGCAAGGGGAGGGGTCCGCCATGGCAGACGAGGCGTCGCGCGAGGCACAACCGACCGATCGGCAGGCGGGGGGCCATGCGATCGCGGAGGAGCGCGCCGATGCGTTCGGGGCAATCCCGCGGGCGCGAGCAGCGGGTGTGGTAGAGTGTCCACAGGTCGCGAACACCCCCTTCGCGCAGTGGCAGTATCCTAAGGGCAACACATACGGGTGAGGTCTTCCCATGCTGGCCGATGACCATCGCACCGCCGCCGAGGACATCGAAACCTCCATCACCTCGCTCTCTTCGGTCCCGCGCTCGGGTCGCATCATTATCGAAGGCGCTTGGGGCGCGGCGTTCCACTGGATCGCCTACGGGTGCGCCACAAAGCACAACCGCCACCAGGAAAGCCACGCCCGCTTAGGTTCATTCCTGCGCTCGCTCGGAGAGTCGCAGACCGCCGATACATGGGAGCGCTTGGACTCGCTGAGGCAGGGCGGATGGTATGGCACGAAGACAGACCCTTTGGCCGTTTCAACGGCATTATCCCTCCTGCAGGAGATTCACACGTGGGCAACCAGCTAGACATGAGCAGGTGGGATGCACTGTTGCCGCATCTCGACTCGGCTACGGGGGCACTAGTCGCCGACATGGTGCAGACGCTGGCGGACGAGCGGCCGGATCTGCGCGCGGTCATCTTGTACGGATCCGTGGCACGCAGTGAGGAACGTCCTCTCGAGGATGCTCTGCCGAGCGATGTGGATGTGTTGGTCGTGCTGGATACCGAGGACGAGGGGGTGGCGCTGCGCGAAGGTGCGGCACTCTTCGGCATCCTCGGCAAAGCCTATGATCGGCACGTCAATGCGCGCCGTGACGTGAAGGTGCAGTTCGCTTCCCGCGACCTAGGGGAGTGGGATACCGCCTTCGTCGCGAACGTAGCTCGTGATGGCGTGCTGCTCTGGGCTAAATGGCCGCTCCCGGCCATGCTGCGTACGCTCGATGCGCACCCTGCCGCAACGGCAGCCGCGAACTGAGCGCGATAGTCGGGTGGTAGCACTTGGAATACCTTCGCCGCTGGTCGACTCGCCTTGCTGCTCGGCGAGCAGACGTTCCGGCGTCGCGGGGAAGCGCGCAGACGACTCTCGGATTGACGCTACGAAGGGTCAGGAGGGGTGCCGCCGCGTGACGCAGTTCGTGCAGCACCTGCCCACTTCTGGCTGTGCCGCCTTCTGTGCCGCCTTGGACCTCACTTGGCCTCATCGCGGCCGAACGGTCCGCGCCAGGACTGCAGCGCTCGACGAGAAAGTCTGGGTGGGCACGTTCACACTGTGATCAATCGTCACGATTCCCTGTCCCGTGACAGCTGCACTATCCCAGGTAACCTCACGTAATCCTGCCCACACCGAAGTGCCAATGCCGTGTGCGCCGTCCGGCGACGCGGTTCCTCAGGTGATCACATAGCCAATCGCGCGGTAGCCGCTCTGCCGGCGCGCATACATCCTGGCCAGCATGGGGACCTGCGTGTCCACGTAGTCGTAGACCTGTACCTCGCGCTTGTTGTCGTGGAGCCGGTGCAATCGACCGACATATTGTTGAAGGGTGCCCTTCCACGAGATGGGCATCGCCAGGAAAAGCGTGTCAAGGCGTGCATCGTCAAAGCCTTCGCCGATATAGCTCCCCGTTGCCAGGATCACCCGCCGTTCGTCCCCCGGGACCGCAGCCAACGCCGCAGCCACCGCTTGGCGCTGCTTCTTGCCCATGCCTCCCTGCAAGACGAAGACATGTTTGGTTCTCTCACGCATCAGTACTGCAAAGTGCTGCAGGTGCTCGGTGCGATTGCTGACACTCCGCAGGGGCTAAAGCCCCACGGGTTCTCGGTTCAACGCCCCCGCCATCGCCGGGACTCCCCGAAGGCGCTGCCCGCGCCCTTGGCTATTCCTGGCCGCGTGCTCGTCGCGGTCCAGCACCAGCCCGCAGTTCGTACAGACATGCGTGCGCACGGACAGGCTCTTCTCCATCCGTGTGCCGCAGCCTGAACCGTCCTGGGAGGTGTACGCCGGATTGACCGCTTCCACTCGCTTCCCGGCGCATGCTGCCTTGCACGCGAGAATGGACAGGAAGCGGCCCCATCCGGTGTCGTGGATGGACGTGTTGAGGCCCGCCTTGCGGCTGGCTCCGTTCGGGAGATACCCGCCGTGCCCATCGGGGATCGGGGCGGGGCGTCGGCTCAGGTTGGCGGGCGCAATGGCCTCGTGGTAGATCGTGTCGTACTGGCGCCCGAGGGCGAGCGCCGTCTTATGGTGGTGCTCGGCACGTTGGCGCTTGACGTGCAGATGGGCTTTGGCCAGCAGCTTGACCGCCTTCGTGCGGCGCTTGCTCCCCTGCTTCCGCCGACTCACCCGCCGCTGCGCCTTCGCCAGCCGTTTCTCGCCCGTGCGATAGTGGCGGGGATTGTCCACGATCTCCCCCTCCGCCGTCACCAGGAACCCCTGCAGCCCCACCTCAAGGCCCGTCTCGCGTCCGGTGCGGGGGAGCGGCTGGATCGGCCCGTCGGCACAGGAGCACGCGACGTACCCGCCATCGGCCTCACGCGAGACGGTGACGGTCTTGGGCGTGCCTTCCAAGGGGCGGGACCACCGGACCGCAAGGCGCCCGATCGGGCTGCGCACCAGGAAGCCGTTCTCCAGGCGAGTGCCGTTGCCATACTCCTGGTAGGTGAACGCGTGGTCACGATCTCTGCCCTGGAAGCGGGGAAAGCCGGGCTGCTCGCCATTCGCCACGCGGCGGAAGAAGGCTTGCTAGGTCTTGTCCAGCCGGGCCAGCACCTCCTGCAGGACCTGCGAGTGGATGGCCGCATACTCCGGGAACTCCGCCCGGAGCTCCTTCAACTCCGCTTCCTGTTGAAAGCGCGTGGCGCCGATGCCTTGTCCCCGCCGCCACCAGGTGATGCGCTGTTCGAGCGCCACGTTGTAGAGCGTGCGGCAGCGCCAGAGCACGTCGTCTCACGCCTGTTCCTGCGAGGGCGTCGGGCGAAGCTTCTCCTTGCACGTCTTGCGCACGCGCTCCATGGCTCACCGCCCCGTCTGTGCGGCGATATACCGCTGAAGAGTCTCCTGGCTCACATTGCCGGCGGTTGAGGCGAAGTACGAGCGGGTCCAGGTGGAGGGCAGCTTCAGCAGGTGGGGAAACTCTTTGCGCAGATGGAAGGAGGTGACGCCCTTGCATTCCTTCACCACCTCGGCGGCGCTATCGCTCGGCCATACCCGCACGAACAGATGGCTATGTTCGGGCTGAATGGCGAGGGCTACCACCTGCCACCCTTTCTCAGCACACTTGCCTTCGAGCAACTCCCGACACCGTGCCGCCACTGGCCCCACGAGCACGGGCTTGCGGCGGCGTGGGCACCAGATGAGGTGCTAGATGATGAGATGGACGCGGTGTTCCTCTCGCTGGTACTCGTGTGTCTGTTCCAGGGTCTTTAGTCCACAACAAATAAGACCAACAGGCAAGCGGTTGGAAGAATGGCTAAAGCCGAGGAGCGCCTAACCGCTGCCGTTGAAACAGCCCGGCTTGCGGCGGGCTAAAGCCCTTTTCTGTCAAGAGCAGCGGGGAGCGACCTGCTTCGAGGGAGTGCACGAGGTCGGCGACGATGAGTTGATTTCGCGCCTCATCGCGCATTAGCGCCGCATACACCTCGTGAATCGTCGCCTCACCGGCTCGGCCCGGGTGTTCGGATTCCATCCGGAACGCGGTGCGTCGAGGAATCACCGAATGGGTGAACGGGCTCTCTTGCGTCATGGTTTTGGCGCTCAGGTGAAAGCGCAGGGGGCCACACTGCATGTAGATAATGGGATGGTGGCCGTCCTTGCGGGTCGGCGTGGCGGTCAGCCCGACCACGTACTTCGCTTTGACCTGCTTCATCACCTGCTCGAAGCTGAAGGCCGCGATGTGGTGGCACTCATCCACGACGACCTGCCCATACTCCGCAACAAAATCCTTTACCATATCGCGGCGATACAGGCTCTGGATCACCGCCACATCCACCGACCCAGTCCGTGCGGTTTTTCCACCACCGATCTGGCCGATAGATTTCTCTGGAAGCCCCAAGAACAGCGCAAGCCGCTCGCGCCATTGATCCAACAGCTGCTGGCGATGCACCAACACCAAGGTGTTGACCTTGCGCTGTGCAATGAGCCAGGCGGCGACCACGGTTTTGCCAAAGGCGGTTGGCGCGCTGATGATCCCTTCGTCATGGTCGATCAGGTGGGCGACTGCTGCCTCTTGCGCGGTCCGCAGCTCACCGTGGAACTCCGCTGCGATTGACGTGCCCGCGACACGCTCGTCGCGTATCTCCGGCACGATGTGGTGCGCTTCGAGCACCGCCAGGGTGTCGGCGAGACAGCCACGCGGCAAGGCAATGTGGTGGGCCAACTCTTCGCCGCAGGCGATCACGCGCGGCTTGGCATAGGTCGAGAGCCGCATGGCTTGAGCTTTGTAGAACTCGGGGTTCTGAAATGCCGCCAGTCGGAGCAGTCGGTTGACCATCGCGGATGGCAGCTCCTGCTTCTCCACATAGACGCGATTGGCGCGCACCACCTGGATCCGTTCCGGCAGCGGTCCGTCGATGGGTCGCTCCACCCGCTCCTGGGACGGGGGCAAGGTCCACGGGTCGTGTTCGGCGTCATCGTCGACGACGCTGATCCGGACCCCCACCAGTGTGCCCGCGCGTTGCGCGTCGGCGACGAGCGCTTCAGCGGTGCTGAGCGGCACTCGGGCTAGCGAAGCGAGGAACTGCCACTGGTCCGGATACGGATGGAGGTCGGCGTCGATGAAGACGCTGTTGCCGGGCGTGACGGGGGCTCGCTGGAATGGAAGCGCGATCAAGTTACCGAAGCCGCCTTGGGGCATCATGTCCTGATTGGGAAAGAGGCGATCGTACGAATCCAGGCCGAGGTGGTGCCGTCGCTCCATGGTCCGGGTGAGTAGGGCGCTCCCCAGCTTGCACGCCAGTGCGGCGGGCAGCGCCCGATCAAAGAAGATCCAGACATGCCCCCCATTGCCAGAGCGCGATCGCTCCAACGCCGCCGGCACGCTCAGCGCTTGGCAGGTCGCAAGGAACGCGCGTGCGTCGTCCGCCCACGTCGTCTTGTCGAAATCCACGGCGAGGAAGAAGCAGGTCTCATCTAGGAGGAGGGGATAGACGCCAATCGTTTCCCTCCCGTAGAAGTGACCTGCGATGACCGCATCAGTGAGCGGGAGGAAGGTGCGAGTGGCGTGATCGACCTTCTTGCGATCTTCCGGTCGGCTCCGATTGATGGCATTCCAATCTTTGACCGTCGCGGGCATGTAGCCCGAGCGACCGTCGGCGCTTTGCCAACGCCTGGCATAGACATCCTCGCGGCCCCGAAAGAGGCCGCGAAAGAGCGCGATATGGTGTGCAACATGCTCACGGGGGCCGCCCTCGTGGACATTCGTCGTGGCTTCGGCTGTGGCGCTCGCAATAGGCATGGGGGCGGGCAACGGTTCTGCTGGGGACCGCCCCTCCGGCCCAGGTGGTGGAATGGGAATGCCGTGCGCGGCAAGTAGCTGTCGCAAGTGAGCGTTCTCCGCCCGGAGACGCTTGACTTCGGCATGCGGCGTCTCAAACGGGAAGGGTCGCGCACCCGTGTCCGTCATCCTACACTCACCCGCTTACCGAAGAACCCGTAAAGCCGCTGGGCTTCAGCCCATGCGGATGAAAGGGTTTGCGTGGCTTTAGCCGAAAGCCTGTTGCGGTTGCCGATTCCGCCCGCCTGTGCAAGAATAGGTCCATAGGCACTTTGCACCTCACCAATCAAATAGGGTTTGGCGGTTCCGCAGTCAATCGTTCCTGCGGGTAAAAGCACTAACGTATCTTGGACGTGGTGCGCTGCGCTTGCGTCGGGTTGATTGAGCCTAGCTCGCCCGGCGAGGCCGTCAACGCCTCTCGGGGCCGGGCAGGCCCTTCAGGAGCTAACGTAGTGGGTTGCCACAAGCGTTTCCTGAGCATCCATCGGGCTTCGGCCCGTGTGGAGTGTCAATTAGCCGAGCCGCTCGACAGCCCCGTCACACTGATGGTCTGTGGCCGGACAAGCATCGTACCGCCGTCGCCGGAATGCCGACGCTCGTCCGCAACCTGCTCCTACGCGTTCGGCAACGCAAACCCGCGGTCCTGCAGCCGCCTGACGAAGGCCGGACGGCGCAGGTGCGGCCGGACCCAGGCGCCGAAACGCTCCTCAAACTGCGGAGTCTCCCCGAATCCCTCGGCGACCGCACGCAGCTCACTCAGCAGCGCGGCGGCTTCATCATAGCCTGCACCCGAACCACGTGCCGCCGCCAAATCGGCGCGATGCCAGTACTCGTCCGGATGATCGTGGATCTGCTGGAGCTGGCGCTGACGCGCAAGCCGCTCCTGTTCGCGCCGCTCGCGCTCCCAACGGTCTCGAAGGGCCTTGCTCTCTGCGCGGAGGATGGCAAAGGGCACGCGTTCATCCGTCGTCGAGGGTATCGCGCTCCGGGGATCCCGGCTATCCTGCCTCAGCCGGCTCAGATCGCGCAACTCCTTGAGGAGGCGGCGGCTCAGGCCAGGCTCGTTGCGCGCTAATCGAATCAGATACTCCGTGCGCCGATCGGCTGGCAGCAAGGTGACCCATGCTTCCACGTCATCGCGCATCGATACCGGGGATGTGCCGCTATGACGCGCGGCGGCGACCAGCATTTCGTGCGGCACCTGCAACAAGTCGGCAAGCGCCTGTTGAGCCGACGTGAGTGCGCCCATCATGGGTGGCACTGAGGGCACGCTGATGACGTCGTCGTCGTCGCCGTGTTCATCGTCTTGGAGCTCGTCGCCGTAGTCGTCGTCCTCTCCCCGCAGGCACTCGCTCGCCAACCAGACGATGTAGAGTGCCCGCAAGTCGCCGTCCATCAGCTCGTCGCGAAGGGCGATCAGCGATCCCAGTTCATACTCCACCCACTCGTCGGGCGCCTCCAACTCGCCGAAGTGGATATCGAGGATATCGTAGTCAGGATACCGGGTGAACGTGACAACATCAGCGAGATCGTAGGCTTCGAGCAGATCGTCGGGCAAAACCGCGTGTGGGAAGCGCAGGGCGAGTTCGGGCGCTCCCCAGTTCGCCCAATAGAGGAAACCATCGAAGAAGTCGTGGAGCACCTGGATGGGATCGTGTTTGAAGTCGCCCCATTGATATTCGACGAGCGCATGGGTAGACGAGGCCTCGATGTGACTGGAGAGCGCATTGACCGCGTCGAACTGTGCACGGGTGAGCGGCCGATCGCTGGTCATGAACTCGTACCGCTGATACTCGCTCATCTGTGCTCCCTACCCCCGAAGCGTCTGCACGCTGACGCAATCCCGGCACGACATACGCCGATCATCGAGACGGAATGGGCGCGTCACGCCTGTGGGGCCGTGGGAGGCACATGGGTGCCTCATCGGCACACCGCGCCCAAAAACAGTGTAAACCGTGATCTGCGGAGTCGGAAAGTCGACTGTGCTATCGGGTCCAACCGGTACGCTGCGGTGGGAGATTTGCCTGGGCAACCTCCGGAGGCGACCGAGGCACCGGATCCACCCCGACGGGCAGAAGCCCGCTAACCGTCTAGCAGGCGCCCCAGCACATCCGCGGCATCTCGCTGCATATTCGGTAGTACATGCGCATAGATGCGCAAGGTCGTGCCCACGTCGGCATGGCCGAGCATCTCGCTCACGACCTTCACGGGCACCCCTGCCGCGATCAGCAGCGTGGCGGCGGTGTGGCGCAGATCGTGGAAGCGGATGCGCGGAACACCCGCCTCGCATATCTGCGGGCCGAAGTGCCGCCGCTCCAGGTTATTGCCCCGTAAGGGGCCACCGAGCGTGTCGGTGAATATAAGATCCAGTTCTTTCCACTCCGCACCCCATGCCTGCCGCTCTTCAGCTTGGCGCACACGATGGCTGCGCAGGGCCTCCACGGCATTGAAACTGCCCATCGTGGTGAGGGCGATGGTGCGGCGGCCTGAGGCCGTTTTCGGGTGAGCCAGGCGCGTGCCCGTCGAGCGCGAGCGCTGCACGGCCGTGACGACGCTCAGCGTGGCCCCCGAGAGGTCCACATCCTTCCAGCGCAAGCCGAACAATTCGCCTTGCCGCATGCCCGTCGAAAGGCGAGCGTGTAGAGGGCAGCGAGTCGATCCCCGCTCACCGCCGTCAGAAACGTCCGCGTCTGTCCGGCTGTCCACACCTTCATTTCCTGCCGATGCATCCGGGGCGCATCCACCAGTTCGCTCACGTTGCGCGGCACCAACCCGAGGCGCAGTGCATCCCGCAGGGCGGTGTGCAGCACGGCGCGGATGTGGTGGACGGTCGTAGAGGACAGCCCAGATGCCAGCTTCTGCGCCTGCAGGTGCTGCACCTGCTGCGGCGTGAGTTTGGCCAGAGCTACCTTCCCGAGTGTGGGCACCAGGTGCAGCCGCACGTATTCTTCGTAGCGATCCCAGGTGCGCGGCGAGCGGAGCGTGCCCCGCTTCACCTCCAACCACTCCCGGAGGTAGCGCTCGACCTTCTCACCACTGTCCACTGACGGGGGCTTCCCGATGTCACGGTCATGCTGAAACGCGACGAGCTTCTTGGCGGCTGCGGCTCTCGTGGGCGCTGAGAAGGAGTGGGCTTTGCCGTCGAGTGTGATGCGTGCCCCCCAAAAGCCATTCTTCTTCTGTCGAATGCCGCCTTCGCCATTGCCCCTGCGCGCCATCACACGCTCCTATCCCCCGCGATACCCAAAATTAGCTGCACCTGACCGGAGTTAGCCACGGAGGCATTTTGCTGTCAAACAAATTGCCCTAGAGGCTGAGGTGAAAATCTCCTATGCGACGGAGCCAGGAGGCTGCAGCGAGACGGTGTAGCCCAGCGCCTCAAGGCGGTGGACAAGGCGGCGTTCGACGGCCTGGCGGTCGCGCTCATCAAAGTAGTTGGCGCCGAGGTCGTGGGAGGGTTCGTGCCGCGTGAAAAGGTGGTAGGCCACCACCAACAGCGTGTGCGCCACCGCAACGGCCGCACGTCGCTTCCCTTTGCGGGGCAGCAGGCGTCGGTACTGCGCCCCCACGTACGTGTTCTTGCGTGTTCTTGGTCCGCCCCGCCGCCTGGGCGGCCTCCACCAGCGCCGCCCGCCGCCACGGACTCCCTTTGCGGGTCGCGGCCGACCGGAGTGGCCGCCTTGCGCGCCCGCGCCGTCGCGATCGCCGAAGGCTTGCCGTTCCCGTACAGCCTGGTCCGCGCTACTCCGTCGCACTTCGCGAGGAAAATCGGGGCGGTCCACATCGTCTGCGGCGAGGATGTCGCGCTCGGCAAGTTGCGGCGCCGTGCAGGCGACGCGCTCTGCATGCCCCGCTACCGCTTCGCGGGAGGCCTGGGCGAGCTGTGCCCCACCCAAGAGGGCGCGACGTGCTACGGCTGCCTCGAGATCGCGGAACGGCTTTCCAGTTCTGTTGGCCAGCACGTGTCGCAGCGACTCGCCTCTGCTGCGGGGATCGCTCGAAGCCCGTCGGAGCACGGCGCAACGTCACCGACCGGGGTGGAGCTGTGCCGCCACCAGCACGAGCTGCCAAACCGTGAAGGCGCCGGTGAGTAGGCTGAACACTGAGGTGAGCGCCAACGTGCGCACGCCGAGCGCCTCGTGGCGCAGGAAGGCACGGCGCAGACCGACGACGATGAAGACGACCGTGGCCAGCCCAGACGCCAACGCCACACCTGATAGCGCCACTTGCATCGGCTTATCCTCCCTGAGCGCCTCCCGCCCGCCATACCGTCTGCTCGCCTTTTGGGCATGCCCGCCGTACCGATTGGTCGGAGCATCGTCGGAGCATCAGGTGAGGTAGTAGTCGATCGTGTAGGTGAATGTCTGCGTCCCGGCGACATCGGTGGTGATGTTGACGTGCCAGGGCGTACCGTTCGATGACGACGAGAAGCAGACGGCGGAGTCGGGCGTTACGGTGATGGTCTGCTTGCTGCCGGCCGGATCGACGCCGTTGTTGGCGCTCACCGTCGCCCACGGATTGCCACCCGTCTCATGCTCGACGATGATCGCACTCCAGTGGACGGCCTCGCTGCTCCTGCTGTTGTCGAGCGTGAGGACCTGCGCGGCCGGGAGTTGCCCTTCGTGGGCGCAATCCCACGAGGCCTGTTGCGGCGAGATGGAGAAGGCGACAACTGGCGACGCGGGTGTGGGAGTCGCTGTTGGCCGCTGGGCAGGAGCCGTGGCCGTGGCCGTGGCCGTGACTGCGGTTGCGGTCGGCACATCGAGCGTCGGCGTCGCGGTCGGCACGCCGAGCGTCGAGATGGTACCACCGCCCCCTCCACCGCCGGTGCCTCCGGTGCTAAGCGCGCCGATGAACGGCGTCGACGCCGGCGCGGTGCCGACCGCGGTGAGCACGAGCGAGCAGCAGAGCAGCGCGATGGAGGCAGCGGGGACGCACCCGCCACGCCTGGCTAGGAGGGCCTGTGCCGCCACAGGTAGGTCGGCGGCGTGCGACTTGAGGTCCTGCCCGGCGTCGAACTCGTCCTTGCCGCGGGCGATGCGCCAGACGCCGTAGAAATTGATGTAGTTCGCCAGGGTACTGAGCAGCAGCGCGGCGAGCGGCCCCATCCGCACGAGCAGCGCAAGGCCACCGACTACGGCCGGGCGGCGCACCAGCACGTCCAGATCGCCGACGAGCGCGAGGGTGAACAAGGCCGCCGCAACGTACGTTGCGTAGAGCCCAAGCCTGCCGATCAGCTGTGACGCGCGCGAGCCGGCCTCGATCTGCGCATCGCTCACGGCCAGACCTCCCCCACCTCGGCACTCATCCGCAAGCAGACTACGCACGCCCGTCACGTGTGGTTGCACGCATGAGCTGCCCATAAGCGGTATCGGGCCATAGACGGTGGTCGCCCTCCACAACACAACGCCCGCTACGAGCGAAGCGCGGCCGCATCCGCCGGCGTCGCGGCCATACGCTTTGCGGAATACGGCTGGAGTATGGCCCCTAGGCGTCCGACGTCGCGCAAATCCGCGTCGAGCCACTCGTCCATATCCTCAGGGCGCAGGATGACCGGCATGCGGTCGTGGACCGGCGCCACGAGCTCGTTGGGCGTGGTCGTGATGATCGCGCAGGTCTGCAGCTCTTGCCAGTTGTCCCAGAGGCCGGCGAAGGCGAAGATCTCGGCGTCCTCGACGGTGAAGAGGTACGGCGTCTTGCCCTTGCCGCCATCGGCTGCTGCCTTCCACTCATAAAAGCCAGTCGCCGGGATGGCGCAGCGCTGCGATTTGAACGCCTTGCGGAACATGGGTTTGTCGGCGAGGCCCTCGGCCCGCGCGTTGATCATGGCCCCACGGTTGTCCTTGGCCCAAGACGGCACGAAGCCCCAGCGCATCACCTCGAGATCGAGTCCGCCCTCGTGCTCGCCGAGCAGCACCGGCACGCGCTGCGTCGGGCGCACGTTCGCATTCGAGGCGAGCTGCAGCTCGTCGATTCTTCCCTGCTTCACGCCGTAGACCTGCGCCAAGAGGCGCGGAGACACGAGTTGATAGCGGCCACACATGTGGAGATGCTCCTCTCGCTGGGGAATGCTGCTTATCTATTCTCTCCAGACGAGCCGGGACCGTACACAAGTCACCTGGCGCGCACGCGCGAGGCGTGAAAATGAGCACCGCCTCATCCCGGCGGCGAGCCAGTGGAGAATGTCGATAAATACTGTAGAGCTCTGCTGGTAAAATAAACGTATTCTGCGGACGATTGCTTGACATAAAATGGAATGTGTGTGTTGATGAGGGGTGCTCCCGCAACCGTTCTGGTGCGCCCAATGACGTGCTCTTGATGACGGCCGTGCTGGAACAGAAACGAGACCATCATGCAATATACACACGCCGCAACGATCACCCCCAAGGCCGGACAGATGCGCGACTTCCTGCGCAAAGTAGAGACCGACCTGCTCCCGATTGCGCGCAACGAGAGCGGCTTCGTGGCGTACACCGTCGCCAAGGCCGGCGAGTCCAGCGCGGTCTCCATCGCCATCTGGCAGACGCGCGATCAGGCCGAACGGTCGATGAAATCGTTCGACAAGTGGATCAAGGAAAATTCCGGCCAACTGGTCGCGTCCGCCCAAGGCCACGTCGGCGAGCTCCCGTTCTTCGCCCTCACGAGTGATCCCAAGACCTATGCGCCGCAGGCTCCCGTGGCCGGTGCGCGCCACTTCTAATACCTTGCGGCTGCTCCCGTACGGCGAGTAGCCTGGTCCTGGCGACCGAATACGCCTGGAGCGCTCGGCCGGCCAGGCACCAAGACGATAAAGACGGCTCCCTCACGGCGTTGTGAGGGAGCCGTCTTTGTGTACACAAGTCACGCGATCACACGCGCGAGGCGGGAATTTCGGCCCACCGGTATCCGCCGCCAGCCTGCTCTATGCTTCACTGTCATGCGTGACACGTCGTGACCGCGAGGAGGGCTGAGATGGGCAATTCCAAGGGGCTCAAACTAGTGTGCCGCGACGGATCTTGGCAATGGGCGGCCTGGGAACTCACGCCGGTGCGCTCCGACGGCGTGTCGCGCTATGGCATGCGGACGCCCTGCACCCTCGGCGACCATTGGCTCACGCTCTCTCAGGATGGCACGGCGAGTTCCACGCAAGCGGTGACGCTTTACGACACGGCGGAGCAGGCCGAAGAGGTGCGCGCCACCTGGGAGCGGCAGCAGGAAGCGACGATCGTCGGGTAGCAGCCGAGTGGCTTACGCGCGGTCACGGGTGACAGGTGGCGGCCGCCTCTTCGACGGTGCGCAGGAGCGTCTACAGGTCGAACGGGATACTGAGCAGCCAGGCGCCCATGCGGAAGATCCGCTGCCGGTGGTCTGGCCGCGTTGCGAGATCGTGCGCGTCGAGGAGGATGTAGCCGTGGCGTCGCAGCGGGCCACCCTCCGCCTCCGCCGCTGCGAGCACGTCCATGGCCCGCTCTTCACCGATCCAGTGTTGCAGAATGGCCACCACCGGACGTGGATGCGTGCGCAGGAGCGCGATGGTGTCGTCGGCGCCTTCTGTCTCGAGCGTGTCGTACCCCTCGTCCTCGAAGACTTGGCGCAACACCTTCGCGAACGGCTCCTCGTCGTCCATCAGCACGATCTCGGTCATACAGCACCTACCATGATCTCGTAAACAACCAAGCGGCTCACGCACGAGGCACGTTCCGTCGCGAAATTATTTTCCCAGCGCAGCGCAGCTCGTCGCGTCCATAGGACATCCGTCGGACATCCGCGGGACAGCACCAGCGCAGCACCGTGCTTTCACCGTGCTAGCACCAGGCTCGTATGACAATCTGCCGTATACTTGTCTCACGCCATAGGGATGAGCTGCAGGCGTGAGTGAGAAGGGACAGCAGTCGATGGCCACGCCGCGCATCTTTGTGAGTCACAGTCATATGGATGACGCGTTCGGCCAGCGCCTCATCGCCGACCTGCGGCGTGACTTGGGCAGTGAGGATGCCGTCTGGTACGACGTGAGCGGCGGGCTGCACGGAGGCGATGCGTGGTGGCGCAGGATTGTCGCCGAAATCACCACGCGAGATACCTTCATCGTCGTGCTCTCGCCCGATGCAGTCGCATCCAAGTGAGTAGAGGACGAGATCAATCTTGCGTGGCAGCAGAAGAACTCGAAAACTGGGAAGGTGATCATCCCGATCCTCTATCGGGAGTGCCAGGTGCGGGCGGATCTCAGGACACGGCAGATGATCTCGTTCGTGTCATCAGTGCCCTACCTCAGAGCGTACGACGACTTGCTCACCACTCTCGGCATCGCTCAACGCCCGTTCGGTGGAACTCCCTACCAGGCGCCTCCAGCACCATCATCTCCCACTCCATCAATAGTCGAACTGACACCGCAAGCCGCCCAGCCATCGCACTATCGCGTCCCGTCTCGCTCCCTGCATTTCATCCTGCGCCTCACCTTTCCCGTCAATCTCCTCCTCGGTATCGCCTCCTGGACCAACCTCGTGGGAGGCTTGACGCTCATTCACGAATACGTCGGGATCGTTTTCGTCGTCGCGCTGTTCTGGATCGGCGTGGAGCTTGCATTGCGTGGTGGTGGCATTGGCACTACGGCTGCTATGTTTGTCGTTGGCATTGCGCTCACCATCGTCGGCTTGACGCAAGAGGGCATCGGCAGCTGGCTATTTCAGTTGATTCATCTTTCGCTCGCGGTATTGGCAAATGGGCTTTCAGAGATGGCCTATGCGAGAATGATTCGGTTAGCCTATGTCGTTCGTGCATAGAGCCTGTTATGGACTTGAGTAGAGATGGATGAGTTGATGGAGCATGAGGCCGGCGAAGGCCAGGAAATGCAGGCCCGCCAAGACGCCGGGCAGGCGCTCATAGTCGCGGGCGAGGCGGCGGAAGCGACTCGCCCAAGCGAAGCTACGCTCCACGATCCAACGTTTGGGCAAGAGGACGAAACCGCGCTTGGCCTCCGGCACCTGGACGATCGGGAGGTAGATGCCCGGCTCCGCCGCCGTCGCGGCGACCTCGTCGCCGGTGGAGCCCTGATCGATCAAGGCCACCTCCACCGTCTGGCCGGTCACCTGCTGCACCTGCTCGGCCAGGGCCGCCACCGGGGTGCGCTCATCCGCGTTGGCGGGCGTGACCAGCAGCGCCACGAGGTCGCCCAGGGTCTCGACCGCCGCGTGGACCTTCGCTCCCTTGCGGCGCTGGTGCCCGCTGTCGCCGGCCCGCGCGCCGCTCTCGGGGCTCGAGTGCCGCACGCGAGCGTCCAGGATCGCCGCCGTCGGCTGCGGCGCGCGGCCCTGCAGCACGCGTAGCAGCAGGTGCAGGTCGTGCACCAGCGCCTCGCAGCAGCCCGCCGCCAGCCAGCGGCGCGCCTGCTGGTAGACGGCGCGGGCCACGGCGGGAAATTCGTCGGCAGCGAGCGCCAGGGTGCGCCCGTCTGCACCAGAGAGCGCACCGCGTTGAAGACCGCGCGCAGCTCGTGTTTGCGCTGCAACGCGTCGGGCGCGAGCACGGTCAGCTACGGCGTGACGAAGGCCCATCCCTCGTCGCTGACATCACTCGGATACCGCATTGGGGGTGGGGTGGTAGCCATAGCCGCATGCTAGCACGCACTTCCCCTCAGGTTCATAACAGGCTCTAGTACTACAGTGACACTTAGCCGTAGGTCGGTTGCCATGAGGCCGGGAACTACGTGGCACGGATGGCTTCGGTAGTGCACGTATCTCGCTTGCTGCCAATCGTGATTTCATGGGCCTTCTGCACGCAAGTGTCACTGTAGTACTAGGCGCGTTCCACCTTCAGACGAGCCTCACGCGCGAGGCTCCTCCGCCGGGTATTCGCGCCCACCCACCGCCATGCGCCGTATATCGGCCTCGAAGGCTTCCCAATCGGCGCCCAGCGCGTCCTCGTCGCTGTGATCCTGGTGCGGAGTCACCCGCGGAGGCAGCGCCGGCGCCCCGGAGATGCGAATGAACGCCTCGCCGAGTCGCGTGAAGGCTCCACGCAGCCACCCGAACATACACCGATCCCTTGCATATCCACATCATCGAATGCTCACCGGCACAGTATACGACGACTCACGCGTGAGGCTCATGAGATACTGTAAAAAATGCAAGGCATAGTATATCGACACTCACGTCTCGACGCCTGGCCGGAGTCACACCGCGGCGGAGAGACCTCACGCGGTGTGCAGGGGTAGCGCGGCTCGGCGTGGCTCAGCACGGCGCGCATGTTTCACGCACGAGAGGCAAGGCTATCGCACGCACACCGTTTCACGCGTGAAACGCTCGATGAGACATAGCCCTGCATGTTGGTCCGTGAAACAATTAGCCCTCATATACAGTGATTAGAACAAGCGTTGTGGTACATGCCACTGTATGTGCGTAGGATGCGATTCTGGGCGTTTGATTTGTAGACACCCGTACCGCACATCTGCCGTGTGAGGCAGTGTAGCGAGACGCTCAGTGAGAATGTACTAGGGTGTAGGCGCGCTGTACTGCTGCTGAGACTGGCATGGCGCAGGGGATAGCGCACGAGGTGGGGGGTAATAGTAGGGTAGCGCAGCCTCGCGGGAGACATGGTGATGGGCTACCTCGGCAGAAACCTAGCGCGAGCAGTGATCTGGCGGAGCGTTTACGGGTCATAGGTTATGCGGCACGCAGTATCTCAGGCCATTTCGTAGCAGGTCCGGCGGACTTGCAGAGCAAGTGTAGCCTAGAGGCATGACGCCAGAAGAAGAGATCGGTGCCTTGCGAGCTGAGAACGCCGCGTTGCGAACGCAGGTGAGCGAACTGCCGCTCTTGCGAGCGCCGGTGGAGGCGCTGGCGGCGCAGGTGCGGGATCTCCAGGCCCGCGCAGCGAAGGACCGCCACACCAGCGGCAAGCCGCCCTCGAGCGACGGGCTGAAACGCCGGACGAAGAGCCTGCGCAAGCCCAGCGGCAAGAAGGCGGGCGGGCAGCTGGGCCACCGCGGCGAGACGTTGCACTTGGTGGCGACGCCCGACCTGCTGGTGGAGCATCGGCCGAGCGTCTGCCCAGTATGCCAGGCGGAGCTGGACGAGGCGCCGGTGGTGGGCCGCGAGCGGCGCCAGGTGCACGAGCTGCCGCCGGTACGCTTGCTGGTGACGGAGCACCGGGCGTTGCACGTGCGCTGCCCGCGGTGCCAGGCCGTGAGCGTGGGGGCGTTTCCTGCCGAGGCGCCGAGCCGGGCGCAATACGGGCCGCAGCTGCGGGCGCTGGCGGTCTACCTGGTCGAGGAGCAACTCGTGCCATTGGGCCGCGTGCAGCAGCTGCTGCGCGACCTGGTCGGCGTGCGCCTGGGTCGCGGCACGCTGGTGCGCTGGATCCAGCAGGCATCGGCGACGCTGGCGCCGGTGGAGGCGCAGATCACGGCGGCATTGCGCCAGGTGCCGGTGCTGCACAGCGACGAGACCGGCGTGCGTCGCGGCGGGCGACTGGCCTGGGTCCATGTGGCCGGCACGCGTCGCTTGACGCGCTACGCGGTCCACGCCACGCGCGGCCACGAGGCCACCGACGCCCTGGGCATCTTGCCGGGCTTCACGGGCGTGAGCGGGCACGACGGCTTCAAGACCTATCAGCGCTACACGCGCTGCCGCCATGCGCTGTGCAACATCCACCACCTGCGGGAATTGACCTTCCTCGAGGAGCAGTACCAGCAGGGTTGGGCTACTGAGATGAAGGCGTTGTTGCTCGAGATGAAGGCGGCGACCGAACAGGCGCGGGCGGAGGGACTGCGCTCCCTCCCCGCCATCCTCCGCGAGGCGTTCGTCCTGCGCTACCAAGCCGTCCTCGCCGCCGGGCATGCGGCCAACCCGCCGCCCGAACGGCGCCCTCGCCAGCGCGGTCGAGTGAAGCAGACGCCGACGCGCAACCTCCTGGAGCGGTTGTGGCTGGGGCGGGAGCAGGTGCTCGCCTTCCTCGACGACCTGACGATCCCCTTCGACAAGAACCAAGCCGAGCGCGACCTGCGAACCTTGAAGATGCAGCAGAAGGTGTCGGGCTGCTTCCGCAGCGATCCGGGCGCGGAGGCCTTCGCCCGGCTCCGAGGGTACTTGGCGACGATGCGCAAGCAGGGCCAGCCGCTCGTTGCGGCCCTGCAAACCGTCTTCGCCGGCAGCCCTCTCTACCCTGCCTTGGGCTGACTTGCTACGCCATTTCTCCTTATTGCCACTGCCACGGTAGCCACCTCGGTAGGCGTCACGGTTAGCGAGGATGGTGGCCACGGCTGAATGGTGCCACGTCCCACCACGAGGCGCAGGATAGCCGCCCTCCTGCAACTTCTCGGCGATGGCCCTCAGTGTCAGGCCGCGCCGCTTCCAGGCGAAGATGCGCCGCACCGCCTCCACCTTGCGGCCTTCAGGGTCACAGACCACACCAGCGCCACCCGCTGAGCTCTCCGTGCCGTCGGGAACGTAGCCATAGGGCACACGTCCCGCGGTGCGACCATTGCGGGCAAGCTCTGCCAACGCGTCCCTGGTGCGCTGGGCGATCACGTCACGCTCGAGTTGTGCCAGCGCGGCGAACATCGTGAGCACGAACTGCCCCTGCGGCGTCGTGGTGTCGAAGCTCTCTTTGCAGCTCACCAGCGAGATGCCAAGCTCGGCCATCTCATCGACCAGATCCAGCACCAGGCGCGTGCGGCGAGCGAGGCGCGACAGGTCGAGCACGATCACGGCGTCGATCTCGCCGGCGCGCATATCGGCCAAGAGCCTCGCCAACGCGGGGCGGTCCTTCGCGTCCTTCGTGCCACTCAAGCCCTCATCGATGTAGAGCGCTGGAGCCGGCCACCCTTTGGCAGCGGACATCCCCTGGCAACGCTCCCGCTGATCACCGATGCCCAATTCCTGCTCATCCGTCGAGACGCGCAAATACGCTGCGACACGCTGTACGGCATTTGGGGTCGCCTGCAGTGCTTTGCTCCCTGTTTTGCGTACCATCGCGCCCCATCCTGTCTAGTGTCTCGCCCTGTGGCCTGTACGATAAACGACCGAGCCTGTTGAAAAAGCTTTTGTTAAGGCTACCTGTCGGCATTGCCACAAGGGAGCTGTTTATTGTTTGAAGGCGCGCGCAGTTGGGTGATAAGGTACTCAAGCGCGTGTTCGGGAGCCAGGGTAGAGCAGCGGTGGAGTGGGCCTTGGCGGAGCAGGAAACGATGACAACATGGAAATCTCCATTCGCCCAATACGGGAGAACGATCTAGCGGCGCTGGAGGAGCTGGCGGTGCTGGCGTGGGAGCCGGTCTTCGCCTCAGTGCGTGCCGTCCTCGGACCGGAGATCGATGCCATCCTCCACCCCGACTGGCGGCGGCGCCAGCGCGAGGAGGTGCGGCGCTATTGTGCGGAGACGCCTGGAGCAGTCGCGCTCCTCGCGGAGGTGGAAGGCGCGGTTGCTGGATTTATTGCATATGAGCTGCACCAGGATACCCTCAAGGGCGTCGTCGATCTGCTCGCCGTGCATCCGGACTACCAGAACCACGGCATCGGCACCGAGCTCAATCGCCTTGTCATCGAGCGCATGCGAGAGGCAGGCATGCGCATCGCCATCGTTGGGACGGGCGGGGATCCCGGCCATGCGCCCGCCCGTCGCACGTACGAGAAGGCGGGCTACACCCTCTTTCCGATCGCGCACTACTACCAGGCGTTGTAGGGAGCGCAGGTCATCGACCTCAGGTCATGCCACGCTCGAGTCGTCGCCGTGCTTGGACTGAAAGGGGGTCTCCCGTGATGGGCACGAAGGCCCGGCTCTTCACGCCAGTGTCCGCTGTTTCCCTGGACGAGTTGGTGCCCGCCGACCACTTCTACCGGCACGTGGATCGAGCGCTCGATCTCACGTTCGTGCGCGACTTTGTCCAGGCCTGCTACGCCGGCGACCGTGGGCGACCGAGTGTCGATCCAATCGTCTTTTTCAAGCTCCAGTTGCTGATGTTCTTCGAAGGGATTCGATCCGAGCGCCAACTCCTCCAACTGGCAGCAGACCGACTGAGTGTCAGATGGTACCTGGGCTATAACCTCGACGAAGCGTTGCTGGACCATTCGAGCCTGACGCGCATCCGCGCCCGCTACGGCCTGGAGGTCTTCCGCCGCTTCTTCGAGGCTGTCGTGGAGCAGTGCCAGCAGGTCGGGCTGGTCGGGGGGCGAGAACTCTACGTCGACGCGACCCAGGTGCAGGCCGATGCCTCGCTCGATTCGCTTGCGCCCCGCTTTGCTGTCGAGGCACATGCCGCCCTCCAGGAGCACCTGGCAACACTGTTCTCAGACGAGGCCAGCCAGGACGTGCCACGCCCTGAGGACGAGAGCGTCGGCGCTGCTGAGCCGTCCGCATCTGCCCCTACGGGGCAGGACGCACATGGGATGTCCTCTCCTCCGTCGTGCGTGCCAAGTCCACTGCCGGTGAACGCTCCGGAGCTGGTGCGCGAGCCACTCGCCGAGGTCAATGCGGCGCGGCATGACTGGTTTGCGGAGTGCGGTCGGCAACAGCGGGACGTGCATGGCCTCTACCGGCGCACCGCTGACTTCCGCATCAGTACGACCGACCCTGATGCGACGCCACTGCGTCTCAAGGGCGGTGGGACGCATTTAGGCTACCAAACGTAGCAAGTCAGCCCAACGCAGGATAGAGAGGGCGACCGGTGAAGACGGTCTGCAAGGCGGCGAAGAGCGGCTGGCCCTGCTTGCGCAAGGTCGCCAAATACCCGCGGAGCCGCGCGAACGCCTCCGCGCCGGGATCGCTGCGGAAGCAGCCTGACACTTTTTGCTGCGTCTTCAGCGTCCGCAGGTCGCGCTCGGCTTGGTTGTTGTCGAAGGGGATCGTCAGGTCGGCGAGGAAGGCCAGCACCTGCTCCTGGCCGAGCCACAGGCGCTCCAAGAGGTTGCGCGCCGGCGACTGCTTGACGCGCCCGCGCTGATGGGGACGGCGCGCGGGCGGCGGGTTGGCCGCGTGTCCGGCGGCGAGGAGGGCCTGATAGCGCGTCACGAACGCCGTATGGATGGCGGCCGGCAGCTGGCCGTGGCCCACCGAGCGCGCCTGCTCGACGGCGGTTTTCATCTCCAGCAGCAGCGCCTTCATCTCGGTGGCCCACGGCTGCTGGTACTGCTCCTCCAGGAAGGTCAACTCGCGCAGGTGGTGGATGTTGCAGAGCGCGTGGCGGCAGCGCGTGTACCGCCGATACGTCGTGAAGCCGTCATGCATGCTCACCCCGGTAGAGGTGGGCAGGATCCCCATGGCGTCGGTCGCCTCGCTGCCGCGCTTGGCGTGCACCGCGTAGCGCGTCAGCGTCGGCGTGCTCGCCACGTGCACCCAGGCCAGCTTCCCACCCCGCCGCACGCCGGTCTCGTCGCTGTGCAGCACCGGCGCTCGCTGCAACGCCGCCGTCAGCTGCGCCTCGACCGGCGCCAGCGTCGCCGACGCCTGCTGGATCCAGCGCACCAGCGTCCCCCGGCCCAGGCGCACGCCGACCAGGTCGCGCAGCAGTTGCTGCACGCGCCCCAGCGGCACCAGCTGCTCCTCCACCAGATACACCGTCAGCGCGCGCAGCTGCGGCCCCTACTGCGCCCGGCTTGGCGCCGCCGCCGGGAACGTGCCCACGCTCACCGCCTGGCACTGCCCACAGCGCAGGTGCAGCGCCTGGTGCTCCGTCACGAACAGCCGCACCAGCGGCACCTCCTGCACCTGGCGCCGCTCGCGACCCACCACCGCCGCCCCGTCGAGGTCGGCCTGGCATACCGGGCAGACCGCCGGCCGGTGCTCCACCACCGCGTCGGGCGTCGCCACCAGATGCAGCGTCTCCCCGCGGTGGCCCAGCTGCCCGCCGGCCTTCTTGCCGCTCGGCTTGCGCAGGCTCTTCGTCTTGCGCTTCAGCCCATCCGTGGAAGGCGGCTTGCCGCTGTTGTGGCTATCCTTGGCCAGCCGGGCCTCCAACTCCTGCACGCGGGCCAGCAGATCACGCACCTGCGCGTGCAGCGCGGCGTTCTCGGCTTCCAGTTCGGCATTTCGAGCTTCCAGTGTCATGCCTCAATGCTCCACTTGCTCCGCAACACGGCCTGACCTACTACTACCAAACGCATTATGTGGTGGACGGCGGCACACGCCGCGTCATCCTGGGCGTCCTGGTCACACCGGGCGAGGTCATGGAGAATCAGCCCATGTTCGACCTGGCCTGGCATGTCCGTTTCCGCTTCCAGCTTCGGCCGCACCAGGTCACGGGCGACACCACCTACGGCACACTCGAGAACATCTCCGCCCTGGAGCGCGAAGACATTCGCGCCTACGTGCCCTTGCCGGACTGGGAACACCAGCGAGACTACTACGGCCCCCAGCAGTTTACCTTTGACGCAGAACGCGATGTCTACATATGCCCGCAGGGCCAACTGCTCCGGCGCTACCGGACAGAGTACACGGCCGAAAAAGTGGAGTACCATGCCGATCCCGCCAGTTGTAACGCCTGTCCTGTCACAGCGGCCTGCACGCCGAGCGAACATGGACAGGCGGTGCATCGGCACTTCGAGGAAGCGTATTTGGACCGTGTGCGCGCCTACCACGCGGGTGAGCCGTATGCCAAGGCGATGCGCAAGCGTAAGGTGTGGGTCGAGCCGCTCTTTGCCGAAGGGCAAACAGTGGCACCGTATGCACCGTTTCCGGCTGCGCCGGCTGTGGCGGGTCAACTGCGAGGCGCTGCTCCTCGCCGCCGGGCAGAATCTCAAGCGGATCCTGTGCGAGCGTGGCTGGGGACGGCGACCGTTCCCCAGCGGAGCGGCAGCACGCGAGCGACGAGACGATGCCAGCCTACGCCTGCTGCTCGCTGGGGTCCTGGCACCCGCCACCCGCTTCGTAGGGCGCTGTGGCGCCGAGTAACCTATCAGCCAGAGATAGCGAGCCAGCGATGAAGCTGGCCTTTTCAACACGCTCGACCGTTTACAGGACAGGCATACCATGCAAATGAATGGCTGCCAAGCTTTTGGGGTAGTAGATCAAAAGGTATTGCAGAGCAAGTGTAGCATTGAAGCATGACACCTGAAGCCCGAAATGCCGCCCTGCAGACCGTCTTCGCCGGTCGCCCTCTCTCTACCCTGCCGTGGACTGACGTGCTGCGCAGTCTTGTCATGGACCCCACATGGCGACCAGGAGATTGACCATGAGCGAAACCCCTCTCACGATCACCTCGACACCTGATGGCGTGGAGCTGGTGCTGACGGACACCACCGTGGCCATGAAGCTCTCTGACGCCATCCTCCAGGAGGCGCAGAGCGAGATGCGCCAAGACCTGCAGACTGATCCTGACGTACAGAAAGGCGGACTGGCAGCGCGCTTCGCCCACTTCGTCACCGAGAAGGTGGAGCAGCTGCTCCATCACACGATCGAGTGCCCCATCGGGGACCTCGAATCGGTAGCGTATCAAGATGGCGGCCTGGTCTTTACCTACCGAAAGAAACACCTGCTTTCCTTCGAGACGGTCCAGATAGAGGGCAAGCCGGCGCTCAAGTCCTTTCCGGAGACCGACGCGCTCATGTTCGTGCGGCGCTTTACCGAGATCAAAGCCCGCCAGAAGTAGCGTCGCTCGACGGCGATTTGCCGCTCTTGTGGCCGTCCTTGGCCGCGCGGGTAGCAGGTGAGGCCGTGTTGCGGAGCAAGTGGAGCATCGAGGCATGACATCAGAAGCCCGAATCGCCGAACAGGAAGCTGAGAACACCGCGTTGCGAACGCCGGTGAGAGAGCTGTCGGGTCTGCGGGAGCAGGTGTCGGCCGTGCTCGCGCGGGTGCGGGAGTTGGAGGCCCGCGCGGGTAACTATTCAGATCGGGAACTGGAGGCTGAGCGAACGACCGGCAGAGGTCGTTTCGAGGGCAGCCAGCGCTGAGCGCCCCTGCTTGCGCCAGGTCGAAATCAGACTGCGGAGGGGGCAGAAGGCGTCGGCGCCCGCTTCGCTGCGGAAGGTGCCCGAGATCTTCTGTTGCACCTTGATCGGGCGGAGGTCACGTTCCGCCCGATTGTTGTCGAAGGGGACGGCGAAATCCTCGAGGAAGGCGAGCGCCTCGTGTTCGTAGGTCCGGAGGCGGTCGAGCAGGTTGCGCACCGGCCTTTGCTTGCGCCGTCCGCGCCGGTGAGGATAGGTGGTGGGGGGCTGGGGGTTCTGGATGACGCCGTGGCCCAGCAGCGCTTCGTAGCGGGCGACTGAGGCGTCGCGCGTCGTCCGGGCCAGGGCGGTGGCGCCTGCCATGCGGGCCTGCTCGACGGTGGCGTACATCTCGCGGATCAGCGCCTGGAGCTGCCCCAGGCACTCGATCGTGATGAACCAGCCCTCGCGCTCGATCGGGCCCGTGAAGCCGTTGTAGGTGTAGGTCTTCTTGACGGCTGACTCGTCCGGCCGCTCGGAGCGATCGCGCATGCTCAACATGGTCAGTAGGTACTCCATCGTCTCTCCTTTTCCGTCCAGAAAAGGTTATCTTGCCAAGATTTCGGGCCTTTGCGGATCGGGTTTCCCGGGCTCGTGGATCCGGTGAGGGGTCATCTTGGCAGATAATTCCCGTTATCTGGTCAATCCTTCTTCAAGAGGTCACTCTCCTGGACGATAGCCAGGCGCTCACAGTGGCGTCTCTGAGCGTGTACACCCATCCCGCCAGGTCTTCAGCGGGTGTCGCCATCGCGCGACTATCCTTGAGGAATGACCTTGGCTATTCCTCCCCTCAGGGTGCAGATCGGCGAGGCAATGGCGTAGCAAGATGTGGAGGAAGCGATAGCCACCTGTCGACCCACTGGAGCAGGAGGTGGTCGTCCTCATAGTCGAGGAGGCGATCTAAAGAGGGACAGTGCGGTGCTGCTGGATGGGTCCCTGCACATTGGATGGGAGGAGGTTGTGTTGGGAGCGTGCCGCACCGGTAGCAGACCGAAGGCGGCCAAACCGGGGCCGACCGACGACGGCGCAACGTTGCGTCCGCTCCTCGAGATGGTGCGCCACCAAGCTCCCATCTGTTGCGTACAGGCGGACGCCGAGTTCGATTAGCGATCGAAGTCATACGTCTATCCGGAAGGTCGTGGGCGCGGACCGCAGCATCCCCGCCAAGCGCGGCAAGCGGACCCGGCACCTGCAGGCGTGCGTGCGCAGATGCGCGCCGATTTCCCCTCCGCGCGTTATCGCCAGCGGGCGCTGATCGAGTCCGTCTGCTCCGCGGCGAAGCGCACGCTCTCCGCACGGGCTGCCGGGCGCTCGGCCCGCACGCACGAGCGGCAAGCCCTGCTGCTCGGCGTCGCCTTCAACCGCCACCGGCTTCGTCGGCGGTTCCCTCTCGCTCCAGTTCTGCCCTAGGATGTCAACAAGGCCATCTTGACCACTCCCCACGGCTGAAGCCGGGGGATTCTTGGGCTGACCACCGCTCACCTAGCGAGCTAGGAGCGTCGTACACGGTCCTGTCGTGGCCCGAAGCCACCTCCACACGCGTACCTTCCCGCAGGCCCTGCGGTAGAGCGTACGTATCGCACACCTGGTCGTTTGGTGTCCGGTGGTCGGGAGCGCCTGACGGCGCGCGGCGTTTCCTCCCCATGGCTCAAGCCAGGGGTCTTCACGCCGCGCGAGCTGATAAATACCTTGGCGGGTTCGACACATCCCAAGGGCTATGTACTCCTCGCTGGCAAGGGGGCGAATCGTCTGACCATACAGTGCAAGGCAACTCGCCGGGGGTACGTTTGGCAGACTGGGCAGCTATCGCGGGCGTCGGCGCAAACTTTGCGGGTATCGCCGAGTTTGGTCTCTCGGTGGTGAATTACTGGGGAAGGCGACAGGAGAGACGGCCAAGCCTGAAAATCACGTTTACCTTAGACAGGCACCACGGCTTCTTCCGCTCGGGCGTGCATGCGGTGAATACCCGCCAGCGCATGGTACGCGTCGAAGAAGCGGGGCTGCTGCTCCCCAATAAGGATAAGCTCGAGTTCCGTAGCATCTATGCGCGCGGTTCCCCCACAGACGTCGCGGGCGACAGCATGCCGCACGAGTTGGGGCAGGCGCAAACGTGCTCGCGATACGTGTACAAGAAAGTCCTCAACGACTACCTATCAAAGGCGGGCTACGGCGGCGGCGGCGTGCTGCGCGGCTACGTGCTAGATGCTGAGTCGCGGCTGTATAAGTCAAAGCCTCAGAAGTACGGCGCGAGCCGGTTTGCGTCCGATGACATCGACTTCTAACGCCCGTTCCGCGCTACTCCTGTATCACGTCCAGCACCCAGAGCGGCGGGCGGCACGCCACGTCCAGGTACGGCTCGAATACCTGATGGTCGCGCGTGGCCACGCGGTAGTAGTAGCGGTTGCTGCGCCCGCGATCGGCGGTCGCTTGCCACCAGCGGTCTTGCAGGTGCCACTTGCCGATGACGCGCACGCGGTATGCCACGCCATGCCACGTGAAGGCGCGCGGCGTATGGTCAAGGGCGTTCCTCGACGGGTATGGGCTTGTGCGGTCGCCGTGCCATGCTGTGCTGCCCTCACCAACTAGAACACGCGTTCTCTCCAGTGTAGCACACACTCGGCGGGGCGCAAAATCGAGACGCCACCGCAGCCCACCGGCAGTGTGGCACGCGATCATGCGACAATGCTTGCGCGGCACGAGCGCCGCAGTGGCGCCCACGAGCATCACGAGGCGTGCTATGCTGCATGCGCAACGCCTGGGGAGAGTGAAAAGATACGCAGATGGCCGCCCGCGAGGGATGCCGGAGGCCGATGCAATGGATACATCGGACCTAGCCTTCTCAGATCTGCTACGACGCCATCGCCGTGCCCGCGGTTTGACGCAGGAGGAGCTGGCGGAGCGGTCGCGACTCAGTCGCCTGGCGATTCAGGCGCTGGAAGCGGGTCGGCGGCAGACTCCACGGGAGGATACCGTACAGTTGCTCGCCGACGCGCTTGGGTTGGATGACGCCGCACGCACTCACTTCAGAGACGCCGCGCGGGCGCATCGACGGCTCTCCACCGATCGCGTCGCCGATGTGTCGTCATCCTCATCCACTAACACACCCGCGCCGGCGCTCGCGGCCCTCGCCACGCCGCCGACGCGGCTGATCGGGCGCGCAAGCGAACTGGCGCAGGCCCTGGCGCTGCTGCGGCGCGGCGAGGGCCGCCTCTTGACGCTCACGGGACCGGCTGGTGTCGGCAAGACACGCCTCGCCGCCGCGATCGCCGAGTCCCTGCACGCCGACTACTCCGACGGCGTGATCGCCGTGCCGTTGGCCCCGCTCCGCGACCCGACCCTGCTGCCCGTAACCATCCTCCACGCGCTGGGCGCGAAGGAGTGGGAGGGCCGGCCGCCGGAAGAAACGCTCGTGTCGTGGCTCGCCGGCAAGCAACTCCTCCTGCTTCTCGACAACGCGGAGCACCTCGTCACGGCAACGGCGACGCTGGTGGCACGGTTGCTGCTGGACTGCCCGCACCTGATGCTCCTGCTGACCAGTCGTATACGGCTGAAGATTCGCGGCGAGCGCGTGCTGCCACTCGCGCCGCTCGTGGTGCTGGGCCCGGCCCCGGCGCCCGCTGCGGTGGTCCAGCCGCGGGACCTCGACGCCGACGCCCCAGCGGTAACGCTCTTCATCGAGCGCGCGCGGGAAGCAGCTCCCGACCTGGTGCCCACCGAAAGCAATCGCGAGGCTATCGCGGAGATCTGCCGCCGTCTAGACGGTCTGCCGCTGGCCATCGAGTTGGCGGCGGTGTGGGTCAGGCTGCTTCCCCCCTCGGCGCTCCTCGCCCGGCTTGAGCCCCGGCTGCCATTGTTGACTAGTGGCGCCCGCGACCTACCCGCTCGGCAGCGCACGCTGCGCGACGCATTAGCCTGGAGCCATGAGCTGCTCTCCCCAGCTGAGCGCTCGCCCTTCCGACGCCTCTCCGTCTTCGCGGGCGGCGCCACGCTAGACGCCATCCAGGAAGTCTGCTGTCACGACCCCCGCGTCAAGGTACTGGAGTCGCTGGCGACCCTGGTTGATCACAGCCTACTGCTCCAGCACGAAACGAGCACGGGAGAGCCGCGCCTCTCCATGTTGGAGACTATCCGTGAGTACGCGTTGGAGCGCCTCGCAGAGAGCGGAGAGCGCGATGCGACCGAGCGAGCCCACGCGCACTACTACCTGACTCTCGCGCTAACAGGAGAGTTGGCGCTACGCGGGCCAGAGCAGGTGCAGTGGATGGAGTGGTTGGAGTTGGAAGTCAACAACCTGCGTGCGGCGCTGCGGTGGGCACAAGACCACGACGCCCAGGATGTGGGCCTACGCCTTGCCGGCGCCTTGTGGTACTTCTGGTTTCTCTCTGGGCGCCAGAATGAAGGGCGAGGCTGGCTGGCTGCATTACTGGTAGCCAGTCCAGAGGCTGCGCAGGCTCCGGATGTGCGTGCGAAGGCGATCGTTGGGGCGAGCTGGCTCGCCCGTAGCCAAGGTGCCTTTGCCGAGGCGACTGCTCTCGCCGGAGAAGGCCTTGCGCTGTATGAGCGTCTGGCAGATCGTGGCGGCCGGGCTGATGCCTTGACGACGCTCGTCTGTGTCGCATTGGACCAAGACGATCCCGTACGCGCACGGCCGCTCGCCCAAGAGAGTCTCGCTCTGCGGCGCGAGGTCGGCGAGCGCTGGGCGCTCGGTTCGTCGTTGAACAATGTAGGCTACCTTGCCGGGGTTGAAGGCAACTTGCCCGAGGCAGCGATATGCTTTGAGGAATACTTGCGCCTATCGCGCGAGCTGGGCGATACGCGCAGTGCTGCGCTTGCCCTCTATAACTTGGGCGACGTCGCCCGCATGCAGGGCGATCTGGAGCGTGGAAAAGCGCTACTGGCCGAGGCGCTCGCCTTGAGTCGCGATGTAGGATGGAAGGAAGGAACTGTTCAGAGTGTCGAGGGAATCGCCCGCGCCGTGGCCGCACAGGGCCAGACACAGCAGGCAGCGCGCTTGCTGGCCGCCGCTGGTACGTTGCGCCAGGCCGCGCAGTTGCCGCTTCGGCCCGCCGAGCAGGACGAGTACAACAAGGTAGTTGCCGCCATGCGAGAGAGCCTGGGCGACGAGGTGTTCGAAGCGCTTTGGGCGGCCGGGGCCGCGCTCTCCAATCAACAGGTGCTCGATGAGGCCATCGCCCTTGCCGCCGTTGCGCGCCCATCTCATACGTCGCCCGCGCCCGCTGCCGGCTTACGAGCACCCCGACGACACCGGGTCGATCGCCCGCTTCCCACGCTCCGCGCTGACGCTCGACCACGTACGCGCACGGTGGAGACGACGGCGACGGCACACGCTCGGAGCGAGCCGAGATCAGCAGGCAACTGACCGAGAGCGCTCCGCTGTAGATCAGCACGGCGATGTTGAGGATCAGACTCGCCAGGTGTCCCGGCGCGACATGGCCGAACTGCAGCAGCAAAGGGACGATGAGCACCGCGTCGTAGGCGAGAAACGCCCACACTTGTCCGGTCGCGTTGCCCAAACTCGGTCGGCGCAGGGCGGAGGCGAAGTAGCTGGCCGCGCCCACGAAAAACGAGCCGATGATCGCCGAGCCGAGCGGCGACAGCGGCATCGGGAAGACGTCGGGAACCTGCAGCAGCAGCGCCAGGCCGACAACCGCCAGCGCGGCGCTATATCCCGCGAAGGAGATGCGCACAGGCGCCGGCAACGGCCGGTTATCGCAGATCGGGAAGCGGCGCAACCGTACGTAGACGGCGGCGAAGACGAGAGCGGCAGCCGCGCTGCTGAGCACTCCAGTGGCGACGTCGGCGGACCCATCCTCTGAAAACAGCAGTAGAGACGGCGCCAGCAACGCATAGAACACCACCAGCGTGAGCGCTCCACCGGCCATCGCGCCGATCTCGCCGGAGATCGCGCCCCAGAGCGTCGAAGCGCCGATTGCGGCGGCGACAGCGCCGAGAAAGAGGTACAAACCGATCGTGTCAGACACAGACGATGTGCTTGCTGTCAAGCCGGCCTCAACCCAGAAGACGACCGCAACGGCCAGCGCGAGCACCCCACCGCAGGTGAGCGCGACGCGCAGACTTTTCCCCATCCAAACCCTCCCCGTCCTGGTAGGCCGCGCGTGACGTTCGACCTAACGCGTTTCTGCCGAGCGGCTCCTGTCGCCGAATCGAAGCTGTCGCCGCAGGTGCAAGCGATGTCTCCTGGGCAGACGGCCGCGGTGCGCGTAGGCGACAGCTTTGTCCAGATAGCTTTGTGCTAGGTAGAGTGCGCCACCGAAGCACATACTCGTGACGATGGCGATGCACAGCGCCAGGAAGCCGCGTCCATCGTGCCCCCATTGCACCGCCGAGGCGCCAGTTGCGTTGCTGATGAGCCCCAGCACGATGAGCAAGCCGCCGGCGGCAGCGAGGAACCCGGAAAACATCCGGTGGTGCGAGATGAGGATGCGCAGAAGCTCGGCATTCTCCGGCTCCTCCTTGGCGCGGAAGCTGATGTATTGGGTGGCGAGGGCGCCGACAAACGCGAACACTGCCAACCCGAGGAGCCATGCGGTCATGCTCGTGGCAAGCGTATTGGCGAGAAACAGCTCGATCGCGCCGATTACGAACGGGATGGCCCAGTCGCGCAGATCCGGAATCCAGTCCCACATGATGCTTTGCGCGGTGTAAACATTCCACGTCACGACCAGCACACAAAACGTCATCAGTCCGAGGAGCCAGTTCACCAGCGTGAAGTGGGCAGAGCGATCGACCACAACCGCGGCAAGCGTACTGAGCGCCACACCTTGGATGATGCTCAAAAGCGTCAGGTAGGTCGGACCGAACGAGTTCTTGAGCCGGCGATACAATGCGGGGTGTCGTGGACCATCGCCAGGGGTGTCGTCTCCCAGGCCGATTTCTGCCCAAGTGCCCACCGCCGCGGGCTCGGGCACCTCAACCGCTTTCACGCTCACGCGGGGCTGGTCTTCGGAGGGCGCGTCAAAGCACGCTTGATCCTCGGATGCGCCGATCATGCTCGTCCCTCTTGCCGTTGCTCCATATGCTCCGGTTGCTTGGCGGTATCCTCTGGCAATGCCATGCATGGCGGCGGCGGCGGATAGTCCGCGGGGCGCCAGGGCACTTCGCAGCGCACGATGCTGCTCACTGGGTCAGAAATAGGGTGGATCACCGTTTGGCTTTCCGTGGTGGCGCCATTCGCCTGTTGCTTGCGCCTCGTGCGCCGATTGCCTGGTGTACCGAATATCCTCTTCCACATGGGTTTCACTCGCTTTCCTCGGACGGAGGCCCTTGCTGCGCACGAGATATCAGAGCTAAAGATTGACAAGTTCATAGGTGTTCGACGCTCTCACCATCGCCACTGAAGCCAGCGCTTTCGCACTCTGCGCGTGATGTGGGATGTCGGCCTCTAGGTCGTCACGGCTTGCTCGGCGGCCAATCGTGAGCATCGTACTTTCCTCGCGATTTACGTACACAGCGAGGGACTGGAAATCTCGCTCGTATTGCAGGCTTCGCAAAAGCTGAGGGGCCAGAGCAAGCAAACGCTCTAACTCGCCGGGAACAACCTGCCGTGTGACTGCAAATGCAACCACGAAGACACCTCTCCCTCACGGAAAACTGACCGGCTTGAGCCAGCACGGCGCGCGCTCGTCTTCGGCGTCACATCAACCATCTGCGAGGCCCTCTGAGTCTGCCGCAAGGCTGGAGGCGGAGACCAGATACAATGCTTACACTGAGGCTTACATTGTGTCTACTCACGCCGCCACAACCCCTATCCGCGTGACGTCCCAGGCGACCACGGGAGCCAGACGGCTGGACCGACAGCTCAGGGATCTGCCCCGTCGCAGTCCGACATGCAGGATGATCACGCACGCGCCCCCTCCCGCCCACCCTCCTGCCGAGCCCGCCCTCGCCGACGCGCCGACGCCGGGGCATCCTGCCCACACGCCCGCTCTGTCACCGGGCGCAGCGCCCGGGCGCTGCTCACCGCCTGCGGGTTGCTCTGCGCCGAGGCAAGGAGGCGCTCATGGGCCGCGCAGCGTCGGCGTCAGCGGCGCGAACCTGCCCACGCGTCTCCGCACGGAGCCGCTGCCAACCGCGCACACGCGCACACGCGGCACACACACGCGCACACCCGCACTCACTGGCCCGCCAGCGGCAGGGTGAACCAGAACGTCGAGCCCTGGCCGGGTGTGCTCTCGATACCCACCTGGCCACCATGCCGCTCGACGATCACCTTGCTGATGTGCAGGCCAAGGCCCAGCCCGACGCCCGAGCCACTCTGCACGGCGATCCCCTCGGCGCGGTAGAAGCGCTCCCAGATGTGCTCCTGCTCGCTGTCCGGCAGCCCAGGGCCCTGATCGCGCACGGCGACGCGGGCCACCGCGCCGGCCACCTCCAGCCCCACCGCGACGGGCTGATCCTCTTTGGAATATTTGAGCGCGTTCGTCAGGAAGTTCGTGACGACCTGCCCGATGCGCAGCAGGTCGGCGCGGACGGGCACGGGGCCGGACGGCAGCGTGAGCCGAATGACCCGCTGGGGCGCCAGCAGGCGCTGTGCCGCGACGGCGTCGCGGACGATAGCCCCCAGGTCGCAGGGCGCGAGCTCGAAGGCCAGTCGTCCGTCGCGGATGCGCGAATCGTCGAGCAGATCATCGACCAGCCGGCCGATGCGGCCGATGCTCTCCTCCGAGTAGGCAATCGCCGCATGCGCCAGGGAGAGGTCGCGTGCGAGCGCATCCTCACCGAGCTGCCTGACGTCCGCCGGCGTCCGCCAGGCGGTGAAGCGACGCGACAGCAGCTGGAGGTAGCCCTGCAAGCTCGTCAATGGGGTCTTGAGCTCGTGGCTGGCGATGCTCAGAAACGCGTCCTTGCGCCGATCGAGCTCGCGCAGCGCCGCCTCGTTGGCGCGCGCCATCTCGGCGGCGCGCTGCAATCGCGCATTCTGCAGGAACATGATGCCCTGACGCGCGATGATGAGGAGCAGTAAGCCGCAGCTCACCGCGAGGGCATCAATCGCAAACCGCCGTCCAAACTCCATGTGCTTCGTGATCGCGCGGATCAGGACCAGCACACTCGCCAGTTCAGCGACCACGATCGGAAGGAACAAGCGCAGGCTTGCGATGACGTCCGGTCGCTGGGGACCCTGGCCGTTCAGCGAGCTCCCGGCCAGGCTGCCGGTTGCAGCCGACACGTCGTGCACCAGGCGCAGCTGGACCAAGCCAGCCAGCGGGATGAGGAGATAGCAGGGCACCCAGAACAGGTCGGAGGGGTTGCCCGCCATGTAGGGCTGGTGGGCGGTGAGGAAATGCCAAGCCGCCCAGGAATCGGCGACGATCAAGCAGACGATCGCCACGACCAACAGGCTCAGGACCAGGCGATCGGCCGCGTAGCGACTCGGACGCAACAGGATCAACGTCAGGCCGAACAGGACGACGAGATCACCCACCGGAAAGGCCAGGCTAACGGTTCGTTCCAGCAGCGACAGGCCGCTCGCCATGTACAGGGGAGCGAGGATGAAATACCAGGAGAGGGCGGCCGCGCCCCCCAGCAGGAGCAAGCCGACCAGGAACATGATCCAGCGGCTCTCCCAGCGACTGGTTTTGGGCAGCAGGATCACCGCCAGGAAGAAGAAGGGATACTGGAGCAAATACACGACACTGGGGAGGGTGGGGAATGGACCCTGGCGGGAGAAATTGAGTGGGTCGTACCCCCGCGATACGGAATGCCCGATCGCGTAGAAGAGCAGCGCCGCGCTCCACATCCACCAGGCCAGGGCGCCCCGCCAGCGGGCTCGGCTGAGCTGCATGCTGACATACGCCAGCACCAGCAGCACCGGCCAGGCCAGGACCGCACCGATCCAGTCGGTGACTGCCGGGCCCCAGGCCGGATGGAAGAGCGTCATCCCCAGCTGGACACCGATCAGGAGCGCACAGAGCATGCAAGCGCTCCGCAGCAGCCGATCGTGCCACAACCAGCGAGCCGGGCCCGCGGGCGCGCTGGGCGGTGGCTGGCCGGCGTCATGCCGGGCAGATGTCATCGCTGAATGCGGCATGGCATGACCAGTTCATCCCACGCGCCCAGCAGGAGCGTGCCAGGGGTTGCCTCAGGCAGCGCGAATCCAACAGTTCCGACCTGGTGGGCGAGCGCCTCACCGTGCTCCGAGCCGGCGCGCGCTAGACCGGTAGACCGGCGAAAGACGCGGATGCTCGCCCGAAGCTCATGTACCTACCAGCGAGTTGGTGTCGCAAGTTGCGCACCAGGAAGTGGGCACCCTGACCTTCGAGGCGACACCCCAGGCGCCGATTGGAGCGACCACGGCCCAGACGGTAGAAGCGGAGCCCAGGAGTTGGCAGGCGCTGCTGGCAAGCGGTGAAAAAGCGAGTACCTGGCTTCCAAGAGGGGTTTCGCAGGCGCACACTTTTTTGGCCCACTCGCTTGAGTTGTACCTGGTGCACCTGACTCGCACGCGAGTAGGCCATCCTTGCGCACCGCAGGCCTCGCACGATCGCGAGGCCTGCGGTGAGAAACTCGGCTGCGTCCCGACGCCGCGCATCACCTGTCGAAGTAGTGCCCTTGTTCGAGGTCCGCGATCAGCCCGGGATGTGTCGGGCGCCATCCCAGGAGTTCCTGGGTCTGCGCGCTCGACCGCGGCAGGTCCCGCGCCGCCACGGCGCCGAGAAAAGCGCCGAAGTGGGCGTCTGCCTCGTCACGGGGAATGCTGCCCACCGGCAGGTTCAGGTGGCGACCAATGACCTCGGCGATGTCGCGGAATGGCACCCCCTCGTCGCCGACGCCGTCAAGCTGCGACCCTGCCGGGGCGGCTTCCAGCGCCAGGCGGAACAGGTGCGCCGCATCGAGGCGATGGATGGCAGTCCAGCGGTTGGCCCCATCGCCGATGTAGGCCGAGACGCCCTTCTCGCGGGCGATGGTAATCAGTCTCGGCACGAAGCCGTGATGGTCTCCCTCGCCATGCACGGACAGGGAGAGCGAGACAACCGATGCGCGCACTCCGGCCAGGGTGAGCGCCGCGTTCGCCGATGCCTCCCCGCGGAGGTGAGCGGTGATCAGGAACGGCTTGCCCGTGCCCTCGAGCGCCGCCCCCATCGTCTCGACGGCGTGTAGATCGGTGGTAAGCGCGGCGGCGAAGTCCGAAGAGCCGTGTTGAAACGCCAGGTGTATCACGCCGTCGGCAGCGGCGGCGCCGGCGCGGAGGCTGTCGGGGTCGTCAAGCGCGCCGCCCTGCACCTCGGCCCCCGCTTCCCGCAGCCCCGCCGCGCCGACCTCCGAGCGGGTCAGGCCGACGACCGTGTGGCCGGCAGCGATGAGTTCGCGGACGACGGCGGAGCCGATGAAACCCGTCGCCCCGGTGACGAAGACGCGCATCGTGAGAACCTCCTCAATGTGTTGCCTATCGAGTCACTCGCGCAAGTCACCCTTGCGCAATTCGAGCGTAAACTATAGAGTTCACTCTAAGGCAAGGCTTTCTGAGAGAAGTCGTGAGGAAAGACGCGGATGCGGATTCGAGAGTTGGCCGAGAAGGCCGGTTTGACCGCCGACACGATCCGCTTCTACGAGAAAGAGGGCTTGCTGGACGATCGGCATGTCCGGCGGGAGCGGAACAACTATCGCGACTATTCGGACGAGGCCCTCGAACGCCTGAAGCTCGTCAAGAAGTTCCAGGGTGTGGGCTGCTCGCTCGCCGAGCTGAAGGACGTCCTGCAGGACCAAGACGCGCACACGCGCTCCGACCTCCAGGTGATCGAGTGGATCCGCCAGAAGATGCGCGAGATCGAGCATAGGAAGGACGAGTGCGATCAGATGCTCGCGACGCTCCACCGGATGTTGGACCACAAGCGCGCCGTGCTTCAGCGCCAACAGGCGGGCGAGCCATCGGTGGCGATGCGCCACTCGGACTAACGCATCCAGGGGGCGAGCCCGCGCATCTCGTCCAGCATGGCAGGAACGAATCAGGCGGCTGCAACTGCCCCGTTCCCGCCGTAAACGAACAGGCCTTCGACCTCGCGCGTCGCTGCGCCCGCGATTTCCCCGGCTGTCGTTCGCGCTCCTCGTGCGCGCGGGGCTGGGCGTGCCCGGGGATCTGGCGGGCCTGGCCAACCTCCGCATCGTCTCCGACGCGGCAAAGAGCGGCTGCGCCACAAGCGTGCAGTCATCCAGGCGTGCATCCGACAGGTCGGCTACCATGTTTAGCCCTTCATGCGAACGTCAGTAACTCGCGTGTGCCCCTGCCTACGCGCCTTGGGCGGCCGTCTCGATGAGCGAAGCGACCGCTTGGGGCTGTGACACGTAGATGGCGTGGCTGCCCTTGACCTCGACGACCGTCGAGCCCGCACGCCGCGACATGCGTCGCTGCTCGTCGGGCGGGATCATCTGGTCCTCGGTGGTGAGCAGGTACCAGCTGGGTTTGGCCTTCCAGGCCGGCTCGCTGATCGTGCCGCCGAGCGCGGCCTCGCCAAACGGCACTTGCGAGTCGGCCATGAAGGCCGCCTGCTCCGTGCGCACGTCGCCCGCGTACGAGGCGGGTACCTTCGCCCTGTCGAGCAGGAGATAGCCGTCCTGCGGCGGCAGGAACGGCGGCACCGGCGCGCCGGGTGCCGGGTTCGCGATCAGGGAACCCACCGATTCGCCCGTGTCCGGGGCGAAGGCGGCGATATACACCACCCGCGCGACCTTCGGATCGGTGCCCGCTTCGGTGACCACCGCACCGCCGTACGAGTGGCCGACGAGCACCACGGGACCGTCCTGCGCGGCGATGACGCGCCTGGTTGCGGCGACGTCGTCGGCCAGCGAGGTGGTGGGATTCTGCACGATGGCGACCGTGTACCCATCCCGCTTCAGGGCGTGGTAGACGCCCTCCCAACCAGAGCCGTCCACGAAGCCACCGTGGACGAGCACGACGTTCTTGATTTTGTCTTGCTTGCTTGTTTGCGCCATGAGGCCCTCCCTGGGGATCACCAACAAGGTCACGACGGAGAGCACCGTTCGGCAGGCAGACACGACCCGCTGCGCCGTGCTGCACGAATCGCGCCACCTCCGCGTCCACGAGATCCTCATTACACCGCATTGGAATCCCCGAATGTAGGGGCATAGCGGTCAGGCGCGCGTCTCCTGGTCGCTTGCCGCAAACGCCGTTGGATCCGCAATTCTACGGCGAGTTCATAACAGCCTCTTAGGACATTCGCAGCGTGAGGCGGGCGACGGGGTGCCCCTGTCGTGGGGCAAGAAGCGGCGGTTGGGCAGTACGATGGGCTGTGGCATGAGCGCGACCATAACCGCCACACCAGCGGGGAGGCGCCACATGGCGACGATAACCCGGGACGTGCGCACTCGTCAGGTACGGTCTGGCGTGCGGGTAGAAGCGGCCAGCTTCGCGTGGATGGTCGTCGAAACCGCCGTGGCGATTGGTGCGGGTATCGTGGCGCGCAGTCTCCTGCTCAGCGCCTTCGGCGCGGATAGCGTCTTTGAATTGGTGGCGGGAGGCATGCTCCTGTGGCGGCTGTCCACCGAGGCGCGCGGCGGCTCAGTCGAACGTGTCGAACAAGCGGAAGGGCGCGCCGCTTGGGTGACGGGGATTGCCCTCGTCTTGCTATGCATCTACATCGTTGCCCGTGCCGCACTCGGGCTCCTGCTGCACGGGCGCACGGAAGGCTCCGCGGTGGGTATCGTCTTGGCGCTGTCTGCCCTCGTCCTCATGCCGCTCCTCGCCCGCCGAAAGCGCACCATCGCCAACCAAATCGGCAGCGCGGCCCTTCGTAGGGATGCGGCCTGTTCGGTGAGGTGCGCCTACATGGCCGCGACGCTCTTGGTCGGACTCCTCCTCACCACGGCCCTCGGGTGGTGGTGGACCGACGGCCTAGCGGCGCTCGCTTTGCTCTATTGGCTGGTGCCGGAAGCCCGCGAAGCGTTGGACGGCGCACGCGCTGGTCGCGCTGCGCGCGCGCGGGGATGACGACTGCCGCGACGATTGACGCAACTACCCCTCCCTCACCGCGCGTTGAAGAAGCGTCGGGTGAAGGTGGCGATGAAGCTGATCTCGATCTGCAGGCTGGTCACCGCTTCGACGGCAGCAAGTGCGACGATGGGGTCCCCGAGGCTTTGTACTGGCTGGAAGAAGGCGCGTCCATGAAAGCTGCTCACACTGTGGATCAAGGCTTCGTACCACGTGAGCGGGGCGAAGGTAGAGGGATGCGGCAAGCCGAAGGGAATCCAGCCAGCAGTCGCTTTGAGATAGGCGCAGGCGAAACCAGCGATGGTGACGAGATAGAGCGACAGCGTACGACCTGGGCGATACCCATAGCCTGCGAGGACAGCCAAGAACCACGAGCCAAGCCATTGGGGAATGCGGCCCTCGTAGAGCAGCGAGGCTCGCTGGAGCAATTGGGCACGGTAGTTGTAGCGAGCGGCATCGTGAAGCTGCGAGACGCCACATTGGTGTGTGCTGGCTGTGAGGAGGATGCAACTCGGCGCAGTGCGCTCGGCGCAACCGTAGCGGCACGAGGCGACGCGCTGGGCACCGCGCAGGACCGCAAGAAACGCGTCACCCGGCATAACGCTTTGGTAAGGCATCTCTGGCACCAGTGTCGTGGTGGGCACTTGGGCGCCGGACGTGCCGGACCACAGCGGCAGCGAGCATGGGGAAATGCCTTCGAGAAAGGAAGCCTACCGATGGCGCAAACCATCCTGGTCACTGGCAGCAACAGCGGCTTCGGCCGTCTGACCGTCGAAACCCTGGCACGCCAGGGACACGTCGTGTTCGCGGGCATGCGCGCGGTGGCGGGGAGGAACGCCCCCGCGGCGGCAGACCTCCGCGCGCTGGCGGACCGAAGCCAGTTGGCCATCCAGGTCGTCGACTTGGATGTCACGGATGACGCGTCCGTGGAGCAGGCGATCCAGTCGATTGTCGGCAGCACCGGTCGCCTCGATGTCGTGGTCAACAACGCCGGCATCGCGTATGCTGGCCCGCTGGAAGCGTACACGCCCGAGCAAGTCCGACAGCAATTCGAGACCAACGTCTTTAGCGTCTTGCGGGTGAACCGCGCGGCCCTGCCCCACATGCGCCAGCAAGGCAGCGGGCTGCTGCTGCAAATCGGCTCCGTCGGCGGGCGTGTGGCGCTGCCGTTCCTCGGCCTGTACGGCGCGACGAAGTTCGCCCTGGAGGGGCTCACCGAGTCGTACCGCGACGAGCTCGCGCCGTTCGGCATCGACGCCGCCATCATCGAACCGGGGACGTATCCGACCCCCATCGCTGCGAAGCACCAGGTCGCGGCGGATGCGGCGCGCGCTGCCCTCTATCAGGCGGACATGGAGGCGTTCCTGACGCCGTTTTACGCCGAGGACCGCTCCGCCACGCCGCCCGATCCGCAGGAGGTGGCCGACGCGGTGGCGCGCGTCATCGCCCTCGCGGCGGGGAAGCGCCCCCTGCACACCGTGGTGGCGCCGGCGGCACAACGCCCGGCACCCCAGGCGGTGAACGACGCCGCCACCCAGGCCACCCAATCCTTCTTCCAGGCGCTCGACTTACCGCAAGCGACCTTCGCGACATAGGACGAGATCGGGCCGTCCAACCTGCCATCCTTCGGCGCGAAGACGAGGCCGCATGGCACGACTGTGATCTCCACGACGCCCCGGTCCCGTGTCGACCGGCGGCACAGCTCCCGAACGCATCGCCGCGCTTGGCGACACAACGCTGATGCATCGTGCCGCCACTCCGGGTGAGATTGCGGAGGTGGTCGAGTTTCTGGTCTCTTCTCGCGCCAGCTACATCACGGGCGCCATCATCGCGGTCGACGGAGGTCGCACCGCCATCTAAAGCCGAGCAGAGAGCAGGAAATCCGCTGCTCGCGCCGCGGTGAAGGTGAATAGGAACGTGACCTCCCCTGCCCCCGCGACAATCGGCGCCTCTCGGGCGCCACACGGACCCATGAAGGAGATCCACGATGACCCAGCGCAACGCGTCGCCTGGAGGGCAGCAGTGGTGGAGCGGGGAGTACGAACCAAGCCCCGATGAGCGCATTCGCAACCAGGTGGCCCTCTACGAGGCCACCAATGGCAGGGAAGGGAACCTGCTGGAAGGGCGACCAGTCGTGATTTTGACCACCCTTGGCGCACATTCCCACAAGGTTCGCAAGAATCCGATCATGCGCATCCTCGAAGACGGCACGTACGTCGCGGTAGCCTCTGCCGCTGGCGCGCCGCGCAACCCCTCCTGGTATAACAACCTGCGCGCGCATCCGGAGGTGCTGCTCCAAGATGGCGGCGCTGTGCACGTGCTGCGCGCGCGGGAAGTCATTGGGGACGAAAAGCGCTCCTGGTGGCAGGTAGCCGAGCGGTTTTGGCCGCATTATCCGGAGTATCGGGAACGTGCTGCGGGACGCGACATTCCCGTCATCCTGCTTGAGCCGGTCACCGCCTAACGGGCGGGCGCGTGGATACATGTGCCCACGAATCGCCGATCGCGTGCCCCTGGAGCGATGCCGTTTAGATGACATTCTCCTCACACAACGAATCAGAGCATCTTGAATTCGCCTGCTGCTTGGGATCGCAGCTCACAGACATGGCAGACCGACGGCCATCACCGGCGTTCTGCCTAGCCGCTCACGTGTTGCTGCTCGTGTTGCTCCTCCAGATCAAGATCGCGCTCCAGCCGGCGCGCCACCTCATCGTTGATCGTGCCCTGTTCCCGCAGCGCGATCAGCGCCGCACGCTCGGCGGCCAGCACGTCCCGACGCAGGCGGCGCGCGGCACTCCGGACGCGAGCCCCTCGCTCGCCGTCTCCGTCGTCCCCTCGGTCTCCGCCGTCGGTCGGTGCGCCGAGGCGACCCAACCGCTGCTCCAAATGGGCGCGCTGGTCCGCGATAATCGCCTGCGGTACCTCGTTGGCCACCGCCAATTCCTCCAGGCGCGCGAGGGCCGCCATCGTCAGCGCACGGCGCGCCAGCCGCTGCTCGTGCTCCGCCTCGTCGCCGGGCTGCAGGCGGAGGGCGCGGATCAGCGGCGTCAGGCTGAGCCCTTGCCCGACCAGCGTGAAGAGGATGACGCCGAACGTGACCCCGATAAGCTGGCTCCGCGCGGGGAACGGCATCCCATCGGCCAGGGTCAGCGGCAGGGCCAGGGCCGCCGCCAGCGACACCGCGCCGCGCATCCCCGCCCATCCCACCAGCACAGCGTTGCGCCAACCGTACCAGCGATAGGTGATGAGGTGGAAATGCGCGAGCAGGCGCTGGACGCTGGTGGCGACGGCGACCCAGGCGAGGCGCGCGACGATGACCACGACGGAGATCAGCGCGGCGGAGCCCAGCAGCTGGGCGACGAACGGGCCGGCCTGCCCAGCGAGCAGGCCGTGCAACTGCAAGCCGAGCAGGATGAAGACGAGCCCGTTGAAGAGGAACACCAACACGCCCCAGACCGCGTCCGCCTGCAGCCGCGTGTTGGGCGAGAAGAACGTCGAGGACCGGCGCGATAAGTAGAGGCCGGCGGCGAGCACCGCCAGCACGCCGGAGGCCCCCACCGCGTCGGCCAGCAGATAGGCCGCGAACGGCGTCAACAGCGTCAGCGTGATCTCGCGCGGGGCGTCGTCCAGGTGGCGGTGTACCCAGGCGATCGGCCAGGCGATGGCCAGGCCGATGAGCAAGCCGCCCGCGCTCACCGCGACGAACTGCCAGCTTGCCTGCCACAGAGAGAAGGTCCCGCCGACGACCGCCGCCACGGCGAAGCGGTAGATGACGAGGCCGGTGGCGTCGTTGACCATGCTCTCGCCTTCGACGATGGTGACGACGCGCCGGCCCACCCCCAGCCGCTGCAGGATCGCGCTGGCGGCGACGGCGTCGGTCGGCGAGACCAGCGCCCCCAGCACGAACGCGACCGACCAGGCCAGCCCTAGGGCCGCATGCGCCACGATCGCGACGAGCGCGGTGCAGGTCAGGACGAGGCCGACGGCCAGCAGCAGGATCGGGCGCAAGTCGGCATGGAACTCGCGCCAGGGCGTGAACCACGCCGAGGAGTAGATCAACGGCGGGAGGAAAAGGAAGAGGACCAGCGCCGGATCGAGCGTGACCACGGGTAGGCCGGGCACGAACCCCAGCGCGAGGCCGCCGAGCACCAAGAGGATCGCGTAGGGCACGCGCAGGCGGGTCGCGAGCGAGGCGAGCGCCACCACCGCGACGAGCAGCGCGAAGACGACGACCACGATCGCGTAGACCATGTCGTGCACCCTCCCTTCGCGCCGCGTAGTCGTCTCGCAGCCTCCACTTTGCACATACTCGCATGGAGCCGAGGGGCACAGCAAGCACCACGCGCCATCGCTCGGCCGCTCGAGACGGTGGCGCACCCTATCGCACGGTTGCTCGCCGTTCGTTCCGGCCGAAGGTGCACGCCGGCCCACACGTACTATTGGTGCAGTGTGGCACCCACGGGATGCGCAACGAGGTTTGTCCTTCGCAATATGGTTTGCCATAGATTTGGACATACCTGCCGATGGAAGGTGAACGTGGCCCACGTTGTGGAGCGTACCCGTGAAGGAGGGCGCTCCACATGAGGAGCACCCGTGTCACGACAAACGCGGAGCACCACGCACACAAAAGGACCAAAGAACGTATGAAAGCCACTCCCTGGAGAAGAGGAAAACGATGTTGCGGACACGCTTGACCGAAGCGTATGGACTGGAGGTCCCCTTCATTGGGGCCGGCATGGGCTTTGTGGCGACGCCTGCGCTGGTGGCAGCGGTGTCCAATGCCGGCGGCATGGGGACGCTCGGTGCCGCGCTGGTGCCGCCCGATCCGTTACGGGAGTTCATCCGGCACACCCGCTCCCTGACCGCAGGACCCTTCGGCGTGAACTTCGTCACGGAGTTCACCGAGGCGGCGCACCTGGAGGTCTGTATGGAAGAGCGGGTCCCGGTGGTCAGCTTCTTCTGGAACGATCCCCCGCTGGCGTCCATCCGCCGCCTGCAAGCGGCAGGCGTGAAGGTGTGGATGCAGGTCGGTTCGCTCGAGGAGGCCCGGGAGGCAGTCCGCGGCGGCGTCGATGCGGTGGTCGTGCAGGGGACGGAAGCCGGTGGACACAACCGCAGCACTGGGTCGGTCCTCGCGCTGGTCCCAGCCGTCGTGGATGCCATCGCCCCCGTTCCCGTCCTTGCGGCCGGGGGCATCGCCGACGGACGAGGCGTGGTCGCGGCGCTGGCGCTGGGGGCAGAGGCAGTTTGGGTCGGGACACGGCTGGTGGCGAGCCAGGAGGCCTATGCGCATGACGCGTACAAACAGCGCATCGTCCAGGCCGACGCTTCCGATACCGTGCGCACGACCATCTTTGGTCCTGAGTGGCCGCATCAGGCGATGCGGGTCATTCGCAATCGGGTGGTCAACGCGTGGAGCACCCGCGAGCAGGAGGTCGTCTATCCCCCCGACCCCCACGAGTTCATCGGGCATACGATCCTTGCAGGCCGGCCCGTCCCGCTGCCCAAGTTCTCGTCCCTCCCGCCTACGCCCGATACAACGGGCGACTTCGAAGAAATGGCGCTCATCGCCGGGGAAAGTGTCGGCTTGGTGAAAGCGATCAAACCCGCCGGTGACATTGTGCACGAAATGATGGAAGAGGCGGAGCAGCTCATTGAGCACCACCTCATGGATGCCTTGCATCCTTCCGGGGAATAGCGCAGTAGCGGGTACTTCTCGCACCAAGGAGTACCCCCACCGACGATGATTGCTGCACCAGAGCCTTCCCACTACCCCCGTGATGCGCAACAGAGGAGCAGCCAGACAAAGAGGACGAGGGATGGCCCCCACGGTCCCAGACGTCGGGCATGGTGACCCTTTGACCACTCCCCATAGCTAAAGCTAGGGGATTCCTGGGCCGAGCACTGCCGTCCAGATGCCCTGGGGCGGTCTCACACGCTCGTTGGGACCATGGTTCTCGGCCCCGCTCCACAGGCGTAAATTCCCGCAGGCCCTGCGGTACACAAAACAGGATACCATGTGAAAGGAGACGGCGCTTCCTCCCTGCAGCTAAAGCCGGGGGTATCCGCGCCGAAGATTTGAGATGATGCAGGCATTTGAGCCACCCGCGCAAGCGCTCGGAGAGCATCGGGTAGTCGGTGATGCTTGTCATCAAGCTGCCTCAACCGCATGTCGGAGGTTCGAATACTCTCGGTCCCACCAGAAATATTCTGCGTTGGCGACTACGCCGTCGCCCCCAAAACGCTCCACTATGCCAATTGGTACGCCAGAACGTGATGCTGCGTTGCCTTGTTTCCTCTCGAGCCCGTTCCCGCTCCAAGGGCCACGTCTGGTAAGGTGCAGCGTCAGCGCTGGTTGCCAACTACAGATCGCGACGATACCCCTGGACAACGATGCCGGGCATCGGGCGGAAGTCCGTCTCCGGCGCCGGAACAAACCCCATCCGTTCGTACATCCGTACGGCCGCCTCCATCACGGGCATCGTATGCAAGCCGACCGCGACGGCGCCAGTCGTTCGCGCGCGTCGCAGGCACTCGTCCATCAGGGCCTGCCCGACCCCTCGTCCTCGGGCCTCCGGGGCGACGGCCAGCAGCCGGATCTCCGGCCACATGATCGACACCTCCGAGCTCGAATAGGCGTTAGCGGACGGAGGGTACAGGCGGACGATCCCTACGAGGTTCCCGTCGAGTTCGGCCACGATCACCTCGGCTGAGCTTTCCCCTTCCAGCGCGGCGACGAGATTCCGCCAGTACATCGGCCAGAAGTCTGGCGGCATCGTCGCGCCGTACTGCGCATACGCGGCTCGCGTCACCGTATCGATCGCGGCCTTGTCCTGGGGTTCGGCATCGCGGAGCCGGAGAGAAGACCGGTTACCCGCGCCGCTATCATTCGCCATCAGTTCAGCTCCGTTCGATTTCAGGTCTTTCCAGGTTGTGCGCCTCGCCGAGGGCCCGCGCGTAAAACGCGCGAGCGGTCGAAAGAATATGGTCGCTTTCCTCCGGGTCGCTCACCGCGCGGGCAAGCATCAGCGCGCCGGCCATGCCCGAGAAGAGCACGCGGAGGGTATCGCTCCTGACGCGGTCGTCTTTCCCGGGCACATACGACCCCAATCGCGCGAAGAACGTGTCCAGCGCGGCGGTGAAACGTTCTCGCACCGGAAACGGTTCGCGCGAAAGCTCGCCGGCCAGCGCCGCAATCACGCAGCCGGTGGCGGGATCGTCGCGGTGACGCGGATTGAGGTACGCATCGATGATGGCGCGCATCTCTTCCCCCACAGGTGCCGCCGCTGCCGCCGCTGCAAACTTCTCGCCTGCCTCGGCCAATCCCTCGGCGGCAGCCTCAGCAACGAGCGCGTCCTTGCTGGGGAAGTGCGCGTAGAATCCCCCGTGGGTGAGGCCCGCCTGCGCCATCACCCCTGGGACGCTCGCGCGGCCCAGCCCTTGGCCACGAAACGCGCGGCTTGCCGTCCGCACGATGCGCTCGCGCGTCTCTCGCTTGTGCTGCTTGGAGAGCGGCATGTCTCCCTACCTTTCGCCACTTCGAAGAAGCTTGCCACCTTGCAAGCGGACTACTGCGCGCCACAGCGGCGTACTACCCTTCTCAAGTTTTTCATATGATGGTTATAATGTCAAAACCGGCATTCGTCTACCGGGGAGCGTTGCGAATTGCTGCATGGGCGGTACTGCATGTAGCCGTATATCTGCAGATATTCGATAGGCGGCTGAGCATCCTCAGCCGCCTGTCCGCGGTTCAATCCTCTCCCAGGGCTGCATCCATCGCAGCAGGCGCTTGCTGCTGCATGTGCGGCGTCACATGGCTATAGAGTCCGAGCGTAATGGAGATATGCGAGTGCCCCAGCATCTCTGACACAATCTTGGGCTGGACCGTGATTTGCCCATTCGTGTCCGCCGTGGCGGTGAAGGGCTCGACGATGGCGATATTCTTGCCGCCGGACGCGGCGTAGGCGTCGAAGTTGGTCAGCACCTGCGCCCCGTTGACGGCGACGTTGAAGAGGCGCTGGCCGCTGCTGCCCTAGCAAAATCCTGGCTTTCATCCCCCTGCCTTGAGGCAGGGGGATGAAAGCCAGTCCGGTCCAATTGCCGTTGCTCTACCCGTTCGGTAGACGAGTGCCCTGTCCGGCCGAGCAACGTGGCCTCTTCGGACGCCACCCCGTACAATCGGGCCGGGCAGGCCCGTCAGGCGCTAACGCAGTGGGCTACCACATGGGGTACCACATGGGGTACCACATACGTAGCCTGAGCATCCCCGGCGTTTACGCCTGGGGAGTGCAATAGATCTCGGCGAAGTGCAGCTGCACGGTGTACTGCACCACGGCAAGAGGTTCGGCAGCCTGTAGGTGAAGTTGCCGTAGCGCTCGGTCTGGTAGGCCTCCTGCGGGGCGGGATTCGTCACGCCGCTCGTGCTGATGCTCGCCGTGGTGGAGTAGGTCTGGCCGCCGCTGTAGTAGCCGTCCGCGCTGAAGCTACCCGTGGCGCTCCCGCCGGCGTTGATGGAGTAGCCATTGCTCAAGGCCACCGGGGTGCCGCTCCACTGGAAGGTCGCGATCCCGCCCGCGGGGAGGGTGTAGGTGAAGTACTGCGTCGAGTTCCAATTGACGTCGAAGGTGTCGGCAGACGACGAGGTGTTGTGCGCCACCAGTAGGGCAGATGACGGGCACACCTACGACTTGCTAAGAAACCTGCCCCTGAGTGCTTTGGGGCCTGGTCGAGGGTCGCGGCTGGCATTTGCTGGATATTTCTTGACACTCCACACGGGCCAAGGCCCGATGGATGCTCAGGAAACGCTTGTGGCAACCCACTACGTTAGCTCTTGAAGGGCCTGCCCGGCCCCGAGAGGCGTTGACGGCATCGCCGGGCGAGCTCGGCTCAATCAACCCGACGCAAGCGCAGCGCACCACGTCCAAGATACGTTAGTGCTTTTACCCGCAGGAACGATTGACTGCGGAACCGCCAAACCCTATTTGATTGGTGAGGTGCAAAGTGCCTATGGACCTATTCTTGCACAGGCAGGCGGAATCGGCAACCGCAACAGGCTTTCGGCTAAAGCCACGCAGACCCTTTCATCCGCATGGGCTGAAGCCCAGCGGCTTTACGGGTCCTTCGGTAAGCATGGGCGCGTCTTCTGACGTTGGCGGATGTTGCCGATGGACTCGATACGCACGCTCGTGCGATCACGCGACGGTGAAGCGGATCCAGCCGCGCACGACACGGTGGCTCAGTCCACTGAGGTCCGTGATTTCGTAGCCCGCAGCGACGTGGCGCAGGGGCAGCGCCAGGAAGTACTGCGTGTCGTTGTAGTTCTCCTGGGCGACGTAGACGTGCGTGGCATCCACCCCGACGATCAGCGCGACGTGCCCCGGCGAGCTTGTCAGCCCCGATGTCCATCCCACGCGCAGGTCGTTCACATCCTGGAAGACGAGCACATCGCCAGCGGAAGGTGGAAACGCACTCATTCCCTGGCTGGCGTCGTCGGAGACCTGATAGCTCCCCGCGGGGAAGGTGCGGATGACGCCCGGCTGCAAGGCACCGTCCTGGTAATAGTCGAGGTAACGGGCCGCATTCCCGGGCAGATGGGGGAGGCCCAGCCGCTCGGCGAGGTACCGGTTGATCACCTCGGTGCACTGGAACAGGTACCAGTCGGGCGAGCCCGTATTGCTGCAGAGGTACACGCCGTCCAGACCCCGCCAGCCGGAAGAGGTGGGTGAGGCGAGCTGCTTGCTCCACGATGCCGACGCATAGCCGAGCTGTTGTTGCATGGCGGCGCACGTCTGCGCGGACGGCGTCACTGCGTGGGCGACGAAGCTTTGGGGAGCGGGTTGATAGGTGGCAAGGGCCCGCTCGAATGCCGATTGGTGTTTGGGCGCATCGGGGGCGCACCAATCGGCCAGGACGTAGTCGTCCCCTGCGAGGAAGATGCGCACGAGACAGGGCGCACGCCCCTGGCTTGAGGTGCGATCCGCGTCGAAAGCTGGATACTGGCCGACGTGTGCGGTGGGCGTGCCGCGCTGGGCGAAGGCCGTCGGCATCCCCGTTCCGTGGAAGACGCCCACGACCACGACGGCGTGGCTGCTCGGCTCATCGACCTCGAAGGTGACGGACGCGTTCGCGCCCGCCTCCACCGCACCGGGCTGCGGAAGTGCTCGCCATGCGAGCGGGACGGTCAAGCGAAACCCGAGCCTCGCGTCCGCATACACCCAACTATCGGGACTCGTCGGGGGCGCGCTCGGAGAGACGGCGGTGCTCGCCCCGTGCACTGCCGACATGGAGGCGTGACCTTGCGCACACGCGGTGCACAGGAACAGCAACAATGCGAACAGGCGACGCATCGGGGGCAGGTGGCGCATGATCTGAGCTCAGTGATGCTCGGCGAGGATGTGCGATGAAATCGACGGCGTCCCCCACCATACCACGCCGGGTCTCGGGTATGTACGCCACGCTACTAAAGGTGAGACTCACATACTACACGCAGTCGTCAAGCGCTTAAAGCTCTTACGACCGTTATGCAGCAGGGAGCCGAATGCCAACTTGCGGTTTACAAAGCCACTTCCACACGTCCACTCGCGCCCACTGACGTCCGGAAAACCCATGAAAATTGGCGTCGAAGCTGGCAGAGTAGTCCAGGCGCGTCCATGCACGGTTGCCTGGGTTGGCGTAGTGACTGCGCGCTGTTGTCGGTGTGCAGCCAGCCGGCGCGTGGCTCAGCAGGACGGAACTGCACCCGGGCACGGGCCGTAGTGACGGAACGCGACCGACGGCAAGTTTGACCGCGTGCTAACTCCCGGATGTTGCTGTGAGCGCGCGACGGACCACACTGGGATGACCATCACGAAGCACAGCACGCCCAGTTGCATGAGTCGACGCATTGCCTAGCAAAATCCTGGCTTCAGGCCCCCTGCCTTGAGGCAGGGGGATGAAAGCCAGTCCGGTCCAATTGCCGTTGCTCTACCCGTTCGGTAGACGAGTGCCCTGTACGGCCGAGCAACGTGGCCTCTTCGGACGCCACACCGTACCATCGGGCCGGGCAGGCCCGTCAGGCGCTAACGCAGTGGGCGTACCACATGGGGTACCACATACGTAGCCTGAGCATCCCCGGCGTTTACGCCTGGGGAGTGTCAACCTTCCTTTCTCCGCGTCCAGCAGGCATGAACTGCCGAATCGAACCGGCTGCAAGTGTACCTGGACGAGCGAAGTAACGCCATCACCCGCGTTGATGCCTCCAGGTCGACAGAGACAAAGATGCTCGGGATGTCCGAACGTATGCTACGGCGTATAGACATCGCGCGTTGAGCGAGCTACTCCTTTTTTCAAGCTAGCTGCATCCTGTACGCGCATGTTCGCGGATGACCGCCGAATGAGGAGAACTCAGCGCTCAAATCTCTCATCCGCCCGCCGACGTTCGCCACTGACTGCCCGGCTTGGCGTCAGGGTTGGCGTCAGGGTTGGCGTCAGGTGCGCGGAGCACGCAAAGGCTCACCCGCTGACCGCGGGACTAGGTGTGTCTGCAGGCGGTCGCGCGGTCCATGCGGGCTAGCTCCTCGTCGTATGCCTGGCGCCGACGGTAGCAAGCGGGAGGAATCGCCCCGCCCAGCATTGTCCTTGCGCCCCGAGGTTGGCGTGGTCGTCGATCGGCTGCGTCCGTCGCGTCGGGCAACCCCCTACCTCGCGAGCCCCTGCCGCAGCCGAGTTGGTGCGTTCGCGCCCTTGCCCTCCTCTCCGTCCGCTCGCGCGGCCCTCCGACGTGCGGCGCCCGCGTCGCGCCGCTCAGTTCGCCGCCCTGTCGCCGACGAGGATCCACACGCACCCGGCCAGCAGCAACGCACCGCCGACCGCCAAGGCGACGGAACTGGTGTGGGGGACCGGATTCGCGCGGACCGTGAGGTGATTGGCCAGGCCGAGGACCGCGAGGACCGCGAGGACCACGCCGAGCCCGATCAGCGCAACCTTCATGAAACACTCCCTTCCCGAGGCTCTGCCCGCGGGCGCGCCCGCAGATCTACCGTCGTACAGCACCCAGGGGCAGCTGCGGGCAGCCCACCCTGAGATGTGAGCAGTATAGGGAGGCGGCCAGGAGCAGCCAAGCGACCGCCGGCAGGGCCCCCTCCGGTTGGAGCGTTGAACCGCTGAACCGAAGTCCGAAGATGAGGTATCCGTGGACGTCCGTCGACGTCCGCCACAGTCCGCCGTGTCGGCCAAAGCGGTCAGAAACCATCGGCGAGCGAGCAGATCGAGCGGGCAGCGTGTGCGTCGCCCCGCGGCGCTGACTACGCGGCATCTCCCACCCGCCCATGACATTTCCATGCAGTCGGCATTGATACTCGCATTGACGCTCATCGGTTTGCGGAGCAGCCATGAGCGGGCGGCGCTGACGATTCACGACGCCCCCTCCGGCGCGCGCAGCCGAGTTACCTGCTCACGGGGCACGAGCGGAGGTAGCGATGCGACAGCGACCCATCCTGGCGGGACCCCGCGTCCGCGGCCGGATCCGGTATCGCGGCGGGGCACACCTTCACGTTCACCTTCACGGTGAATTGCCTGAATCCGACCAAGTACTGGGGCATGGCGCCCTACGTCTTCACCTACACCTTGGCGACCAACACCTTGAAAGGCAGCTACGGCGTCACCTGGCACCGCTACTAGGTCGAGCAGGCCGCGCGTGCCAGTGTCCGCCGCCCGTCCGTTCCCCCTCGCCGCCATATGCGGCTGTCGATTCGCGTTGAGGCCACCATCGACTTCGAGGGGGAGCGGACGCCTGGTCAACGAGAGCGCACACGGGCTTCACAACAAGTACAAGCAGTGCGCTCCTAGAAGAATCGAGGTGGTTGCGTTCATTTTACCCTGCCAAATCTCGCGGTGCGGCCAGGTCGCTGTACCGGACGCGACCCTCGCGCCCGCCTGATGCCGTGCACGACGTTATCGAGCGTGCAAAGTAACAAGAGCTCTAGGCAGGATTGTGGGGAACCACTGACCCATGGGGAATCAAGAGCGTCGCACAACAGGATCGTTCGGCGCCCAGTCGCTGGCAACGAAGACAAATGTGTCGACCGTTGACCGCTCAGCAATCACGCCCGGTCGGATCGTTCTCAAGGTATGACCTGAAAACAATGTCTTTTCGCGCTCAGTCCGTCACCGTTCGTCAGCGCACGCCACAGTCGGAGATTTCCGGCATTGGGTCAGGCTGGCGTTCGTCTATGTGCGCAGACGTCCACCGGCGTTGGGGTCGCGGATGGGGTCGGGAAGGTCGTGCGCTATCCCCCTGACAGGCGTCGACGCCCGCGACGGTGCAACGGTGGGACGAGGCAGGCTCACGCGGAGGGTGCGTCGGCCGCGACCGGCGACTGTCGTGGGCGCAACACGGTGGCACGCCCACGCCACCGCCCAAGCGGCGTCCGGCGCATCCGGTCGGCGCGAGCCTGTGCGAGGACTTCGCGCATCTGCTCCAGGTGCCCGATCGCGTGACGCAGCCCCACCAGGTAGCGCGCGGTCGCGCCCATCGGGGGGCTGCCCTCCCACGGGACATACGCGTTGTCGCGGTCCGGCCGATCCGGCCACATCGCCAGGCTAGCGAGGCAGAGGCGGCGGCACTCCTCCAGGCGGGCGCGGCACTGCGCCACGGTGGCGATCTCGCGCCACGGCACCTCGCGCCTTGAGCGGCCGTGGGAGGGCACCCCGCGGGCCAGCTCGGCCGCCAGCGCGGCGGACTCCTCGGCGGTGGCGGTCACATGCGCGACGAGGTGGCCCAGCGTCCAGCCGGCGTTCACCTCGCCGTCCTCGTCGGCACCGGGGTCGTCCGCAAGGGGATCCTCCGGGAGGAAGGAGACGTCGACGTCCCTGCGCCGGCGGAGCAGGCGTAGCATTTGGTCGACGATGTCGTCCGTCAGCCGGTAGAGTTGCACGGTGGTGGTCGCCTCGCCGTCGGCGGGCCATGCGATCGATCCCGACATCTTCGTACACCTCCTACTCGCGCCCGACTATACCAGATGGGCGTCGCCGATACCAGAGGTCGCCCCGGGGCCGGAAGGGCTAATGCGGGAGCGCAGGGCGAACGGTTCGCGCGATAGGCAACGTGGCGTTCGCCGATTCGGTGAACTTTGATTGATTTGCGACCTGGGCATGACTAGAGTGCATGACTCACTAGAAGGAATTGGTACGCTTCGGCACTTCCCGTTCCCGCCTAGCCTTCTGCGCTAGCGTAACGGTTGGCGTAAACTCGCTCAATATCAAGGAATCGGCCTCAGGCAATAACGCATAAGGCCGCCTATTTTCAGGATTTCGTTGGAGCCGACGGTGGGATTCGAACCTACAACCTGCGGTTTATAAAGCCGGTCCCTTGCGTCCGTCCGCGTCCACTGGCGTCCGCCAAGCACGGACAATTGAGACATTTGGCGAGCCGATTGTTCATCGATGTTTGTCTGTGTGTGTCTCGGTTGGGGTCAAGCTATTGACGACATGCTGCGGCAAGGTATGTCGCCATCCGCATCCCGATTTCCAGCCGGTCGGTTCGTCGTCGTCTGCCTTCGTCCATGAATGTCGAATAATTCAGAGCTCGCGTCCACGTGTGTTCGCCGACGTTCGTCATTGACCGCATGGGTTGGCGTCAAGTTTGGCGCTATGCTATCCCGACGCCGTGCGTCCCGTGATCGACGAAACCGCTCGATCGACGGCAACGCTCGCCGCACCAGGTCGCACCCGCCCCACAGGTACGGGTTGTTGGCGAACTACTCGGTGCGACTAACAAATAGGGCTCGCAGCAACCAGCAAGCCCTGCGATCGCAGTGAGCGCGGTGCGCACATTGCGGACCGTGCGTGTACCTAACTGACGGTGACGGGACGTAACGCTTCCGCCTGGGGCCGTTGGCTGTGAGAGCGGCCATAGGCGGGCGGCGTACTGGATCGGTCCGTGGGACTGCAGGTAGGCGCGCTAGCTGGCCTGCCAACTGAAGGGCGCGAAGTGGCCGTTGGTCGTGCCGCTGTCGGCGTCCCAGTTGATGCCGAAGGCGTGGACGTGGGTGCGCTCCGCCTTCGCCAGCGCGAGCCGTGCGCTGACCGGGTGGGGGACATTCTCCAGGTACATGGGGTCGCCCTGATTTGCCCCTATCGCGCCGTCGGCAACCTGATCGAGCAGCCCTGGGACCAAGATCGACCGCTTCAATCCATTCTGCTGGAACTGGACCGGGCGCACCTCGACTCCGGCGAAGGTCCCAACGAGCGGGCCGAGCGCCGCCATCGGGCCGCCGGCCTGCCCGCTGCCGATCGCCGTGAGCGCCTGTTGCTGATCGTTGTTGGCGCCGTCATCGATGATGAGGCCGACGGTCCAGTTCCCTTTGCCCATCTCCTCAGGCGTGAAGATCACCGCCACGACGTCGCGGCCCGCCAGATCGGTCCCGCCGTAGGTGCCCTGCTCGACGTGCAGGGCGATCGCCACGGTGCAACTGCCCTGGGTCGGCCGTGCGGCGAGATTCGAGGTAATGCAGGGACAGAGGAAGTCGCAGCTGCACGTCTCGAAGTACTGCCCACTGATTTGCCAGGGTGTGTTTGCCATGGTATGCCTCCTCCGGGTAGATGGGTTCCTCCGGGCAGATGGGTTCGCCGGACCTCCGGCGCACGCTTACAACGACCAGGCGCGGAGCGCTACAGCGAGTCCAGGCTGCGCGACGACGACCACGCCGAGGAGCAAGAACGCCGCACCGGCTGCCCGCGCTGCCCACTCGCCAAGTGGGAGCGCCTTCTCGGCGAAGACGACTGCGGCGATGAACAGCGCCCACGGGAGCGACATAGCCCCGGCTGCAATCAGCACTACCATGAGTCCAGCGCAGCAACCAAGGCAGTAGAGCGAGTTGTCGAGCGCCATGCGCAGGGTCCCCACGGCGCCGGGGCGCCAGTGACCCATAAGGAAGCCCAGCGGGCTCTGGCAGACCGTGAGGCAGCGCGACTTCAGCGGGGTGAACTGGTAAATGCCGGCAGCGAGCAGCGTGAGGGCAACGCCATACGGCAGGAGGCGGGCAACGGTTGAAGAACCCCCCGCCGCCGCTACAATGCCCAAGCTGGCGGCGTACACGGGCACGCCGGCGAGGAGCCACATAACCAGGTACACCAGAGCGAACAGGACGGCGGGGATGCCACGCTGGTCGGGAGGTGAGCGCCGCTGGATTGCCGCATAGAGGGTGATGAGCGGCGTGGTGCTCGGCAGCATCATCGCCGCCATCATCACGCCCCAGGCCGCTAGGAACGTGGCCGCGCCGAACGGCGAGAGCAGCGTGGACACACCCATTCCCTGGTCCATGCCACCATCCATCGCGCCACTCATGCTGGATTGGGTGCTCATGCTCCCCATGTTCCCCTGGCGGATGAGCACTACCCAGGAAACCGCCGACGCAGCGATCAGCAGGACGCCAGTCAGAAGTGCAGCACGGTCGTAGCGGGCTGGTGCGCCCGAGGGGGCACTGGCGGCAGATGGCTTGCGTGCGAGCATGGTCAGCCTCACTGCACGGCAAGTGGAAGCAGGGCGCGATGTCCAGACCAGCAATATCTATTGCCCATGGGAGCAGCCGATGATATAAGTATGGAATCTGAGTCCACCGCTGTCAAGGCCCTGACGCACCTCGATCTGGTTGGCGAGACCCTGTGGCATGCGCCCAATGTAGTGGTCACCCCACCAGAGGTTACGAGTACCCGCACCCAGACCAGCGGGTTGCCCCCCCGCTGAAAACGCGCAGCCTCTACGCCGCCATGAGCGAGAGAACGGTGTTGCACGACTGCTCGCAGCGGCGGCTGCCTCCAGGCACATCTGGCAGTGGGCGAAGCCTCGCTGCGCATGGTGCTGGCACTCGTCACTGCATACCTAGCATTCGAGCGCGCAGGCCTGAAGCAGTGCATGCCGTTGCTGGGTCGAAAACAGTCTGGTGGCGCCGCGGCAGCAGAGCTCAGCATCTGTTCGGATTCCCTCGTTTAGATGTGGGTAGATGTGGGCACCAGGCGAGTTTGGACGACACCGTCAACCACTCGCACATCGGAACGTTCTGGGCATGCCACTTCATGTGCGCTACGATATCGGCTAAGGGTTCACGCCTCTCGCCGCTGTCTCGCGTGTGGCAAGGCGTCCCACGCGGTCGCCGACGGGCCCTCGTCGTAAAGACCCGCACATGTGCGGCGGCAGGCCGTGCCACGACCACATTAAAGGATCCGTCATGATGGGTGCTGCCAGAACGCAGGGGCAGATCGCGGTTATTGTCGGCGCGGGGCTCGCCGGCGGCAATGCGGCGGTGACGCTGCGGGAGGAGGGGTGGCGGGGGCGCATCGTGCTGCTGGGCGCGGAGCCTGGTGCGCCCTTCGGCCGACCCCCACTTTCCAAGACCTACCTGCGCGGCGAGGAAGATCTGAGTGCTTGGTACGTCAAGCCCGCGGACTGGTATGCCGCTCACGGTGTTGAGCTGCGCACCGGCGCCACCGTGCGGCGGGTGGACACCGCCAGCAAGCAGCTCCAACTCGTCGGTGGAGCGACGCTAGATTACGACACGTTGGTGCTCTGCACGGGCGGAACGAATCGGACCTTGAATGTGCCCGGGGCAGCCTTGCCCGGCATCTATCAGTTGCGCACGATCGCAGAGTGCGATGCGATCCGTCGGGCGGCCCGCCCTGGGGCGCGAGCGGTGCTGGTCGGCATGGGATTCATCGGTGCGGAGGTCGCCGCCTCGCTTCGCCAGATGGGGGTCGAGGTCACCGCCGTGCTTCCTGGCGCCGCGCCACTTGCTTCCGTTCTCGGCACCGCGGTCGCCGACGTGCTGGCGGCGATTCATCGCGAGCACGGGGTCCAGTTGCTGACGGAGGACCGCGTGATCGGCTTGGAAGGCGAGGGCCGAGTGGAACGCGTGCTGACCGCCAAGGGCGCGCGGCTGGACTGCGACCTGGTGGTCGCCGGCATCGGGATCGCGCCAGCGGTGGAGGCCCTCATCGGCAGTGCGATCGCCCTAGACAATGGGGTACTCGTCAATGCGCGCTGCCAGACGAGCGTGCCCGATGTCTTCGCGGCGGGGGATGTCGCCAATCTGCTCCATCCGGTGTTCGGGCGCGTGCGGGTGGAGCATTTCAACAACGCCGAGCAGCAAGGCCGAGCAGCAGCGCGCAGCGTGCTCGGCGACCCACGGCCCTATGACTATATCTACACGTTCTGGTCCGACCAATACGAGCACAAATTGGAATATGTCGGGGTCGCCCAGAGTTGGGACCAGATCGTCCTGCGGGGCACCTACGCGAGCAGGACGTTCCTGGCGTTCTATCTGGCGCAGGGCACCCTGCGGGCGGCGTTCGGTCTGAACCGTGGCGGCGATCCGGAGCTTGCGGCCGATTCCGAGCTGCGCGCGTGCCAGGACCTGATTCGTACCCGTGCCAGGTTGTCGGAAGCGGTCCTGGCAGACGAGCGACTTGACCTACGATCGCTGAACAGCGCTGCCCAGTAAGCCAGGAATCGAACCTGCAGCCTGCGGTTTACAATGGCTCTTCGTTACTGGCCCGCATGTTGTTTCGTAGTTGTTTCGTTCACGTCAAGTTTGGTAGCCGACTGCGGAGCGAGCCATGCTTCCAGCGTAGGCGGTCTCGTACTTGGGTCCGCGAGTGTATTGCCGACTTTGAGTACACCTAAGGCCCCGCTTACTCTAGTGAGGCCCGCATAAGCCGCAGTTCGCGTCATTCGGATGACCTGCCAGACGATGTTTGGCAATCCTCTAACCGTCACAGTTCGTCACGTGTTCGCGGGGAAACTTCCTGTGAAGGGGGATGCGTCAGAACGGGGGGCGTGTTAAAGTGGACCTCACAGCCCGTCAACTTCAACAACGCGCTCGACACGTATGGGGAGTTTCCGATGAGCCACTTCACGCCACGGCCGCGGGCAATCCCTCCCGCACCCGACGCGTCCGTCGCGGCTGAGCATTCGCCGCCCGCACGCCAGCGACGAGCCATGTCGCGCATCGTACTGCCGACGGTGATGGCGATCTGCATCGCACTCGTGGCCTGGGTGGTTGCGCAACAGTATGGCGAATTGCGGATGGCGTCTGCCAGCGCGCAACACCGCTGGGAACTGGCCGGTGTAGCTCCCGCTCTCACCATCGGATTCATCATCGCGCTGGAGGCAGTCTCGGCCCTCGGATTCTTCCTCGTTGCCGCGCTCATCGCCTGGCGGCGGACGAACGACAGGATGGCGAGCTTCGTGGCGTTGATGCTCGCCGCATTTGGGACGGCGTTGCCCGGTACTTGTTATGCCATCGCGGTGAGCCGCCCCATTTGGGATGTTCCGGGCGGGCCTCTCCAGGTGCTTGGTTGGCTCATCTTGTTGCCGTTCGCCTGTCTCTTCCCCGACGGGCGCTTCGTGCCAGCGTGGAGCCGCTACGTGCTGCCCGCATGGGCAGTGTGGGTCGTGGTCTTCTTTGCTGATGGGGGAGCGATGACGCAAGCGAACTCCATCGCGTTCGCGCTGTCCTTCCTCGTCTGGGTCGCGGGACTCGGCGCGGGCGTGCTCGCCCAGATCTATCGGTACCGAGCGGTGTCGACCAGGGTCCAACGACAACAAACCAAGTGGGTCGTCCTCGGCTTCGCTCTGGCAATCCCGGGACTGGGTGTGGCGGTCGTGCCGCACATCGGGACGCTGATGTTCGGCCGTCCGATCGTTTCGGCACCCGTGCTCCTGCTCGCCTCGCTGGTGATCTTCTGTGCGGCGGCGCTGCTGATCCCGGTGACTATTGGAATCGCTATCTTGCGCCACCAGCTCTACGACGTCGATCTGGTGATCAACCGCGCGCTGGTCTATGGGGCGTTGACGACGCTGCTTGCTGCATTCTACGGGGGCAGCGTCGTGTTGTTGCAGTTGGTCGTGCAGGCACTCACGGGACGCACCTCTGACGCGGTGATCGTCGTCTCGACGCTGGCCACTGTGGCTCTCTTCCGGCCGTTGCGCCTGCGCGTACGTCGAACTATTGCCGCCCGCTTCTACCGGCGAGGATACGACGCCGCACGGACCATCGCCGCCTTTGGCGAGACGCTTATGCAAGACGTTGAGCTCTCGACGCTCGCCGATACACTCGTCGGCGTCGTTGAGGAGACGATGCAACCAGCGCACGTCTCGCTGTGGCTACGGCCCGTCACAGACGTGGCCTCAATCGACCACGCGGAGCGCGAGAGCTAGTGCGTGATCAACTGGCCTTGTCGAGAATAGGATCAGGTAGCGTGAGGTGAGGCTCGTGGGCACAGCCGTGATAGGCGCAGACGCGCTCGGCCACCTCGTGAGCACTGAGCAAACGGGTGGGCTCGACGATCGCGCGTTTGCTGTGGACCCACTTGGGCTCAATCGGGTTGAGCCAGGGACTCTTGACCGGCAGGTAGCAGGCGAGGATGCGGACACCCTGGCCTTGGCGCGTGACCTGACGGTTGTGGGCACGGATCCAGGCGCGCACCGCCTTGCTCACATGCCAGGAGGCGTTGTCCCAGATCAGCACCCAGACCGGCACGCCTTGCGCCGCGAGTTTGCCGCAACACCAGTCCAGGAACGGGGTCGTGAGCGCGCTGACGGGGCGGCCGTCCACGAAGCGCAGCCAGACCGCTTCGTCCTGCTGGGCGCGCCGCAGCAAGACGCCGTAGCAGGCCATGGCTTTGGGGTCGGGATCGTGTTTGGCGACCGTCTGTTCCACCAGGCGCAGCGGGTGGTCCGCTTCGGCCCAGGCGTGCAGGAATGGCTGGGCCAACCGGCTCCACCACACCTCATCGGCAAAGCCCAGCGCCCAGTCGGGGTGCGCTGTGGCCAGCGCGATCAGACGGTCGCGGCGCCTTTTTTTCGGGCGTACTCCGGGTCGGGGCTGGTGATCCACTTGCTTGGCGCGCATCCAGCTCAGGCCCAGGCGCTTCAGCGTGAGGCGAATCGTCTCGCCGCTGACCTGGGTCGCCGTCAGCCCCTGGGCGCAGCTCACCGCGGCGGCGAGCTCCAAGGTCCACACGCTGGTGGGGTGGCCGAACTCGCGCGGGCTGCGGTGCAAGAGCGCGCGCAACTGCTCGGCGCGTTCGCCGGGAAGGCTTGCGGACGGGGATGGTGGGCCCGCGAGGAGCCCTGGCGCAACGCGTCGAGCCCACGCGCGTTGAAGGCGTGCAGCGCTGCAAGCACCGTTTGGTCGTCGCAGCCCACCTGCTCGGCGATGCGGGGGGCGCGCTCGCCGCGGGCGCTGGCCAGCAGGATCTGGCAGCGCCGCAAGACAAAGGTGTCCTTCGAGCGCAGCCCCGCGGTCACGCCCGTACGCTCGGCGTCCGTGAGGGGACGCACAAAAATAGGAGGTCTCATACCGGCGAGGATACCACATTCTCGCTTACCCACTTTGAACCGACACTAGTGGGTCATGCGGGAATTGAGGCGCCATTGGGCAAGGCGGCGCCTGAGCCGCCCAAACGTCGCAGCCGGGCGCGCTGCCGCCGTGCCTGGCGCTTGCCGCCCCAGACGAAGGGGGTGGGGTGCTGGTTCCAGGCGGCCACGGTTTCCTCCAACCAGGTGATGATCTCTGCAGGGGTCTGGGGGTGCTGGCCAGCGAGGGCCCGGCGTGCGAGGATACGTTGGACCGACTCGGCCATGTTCAGCCAACTGCCCGAGAGCGGGGTGTACAGCGGCAAGACGCCGTGGGCGAACAGCCAGCGGACCAACTCCGCGCTCAGATGCCCCGCGAGATTGTCCCACACCAGGATCAGCCGAAGTGGGGGCATCGGCAGCGGGCCGGAGCGAGACGGGCCCAGCCAGGTCTCCCAGCGCGCCAGGGCAGGGCGCTCCGCCTCGGGGATCGTGACGGCAGGCAGCGTGGCCAGGAGCTGCTCCACTTCGGCCGTGAGCCAGGGGTGGAGCACGGCATTAGGAGCCCGTGTCACGCCGTGGGCGCGCACCTGGCCAGTGGCCGGGCGGAACAGGGTCAGCAGCTTGGCGGTGCCGTTGCGTTCATACTCGTGGGGCTGGCGGGCGGGATGGCCGTCGGGCTCCCAGCTCGCCCCGGGATACGGCACGGTCTGGTACGGGCCAGCCTCATCCTGGCAGCAGAGGGCTACCCCCGCCGCCTCCGCTCCGGCGTACGCTTGTTCGATCTGCCCCTTTTCCGCTCGGCCTCGGGGTCCACCACGGTGACGACCCCGCGCGCGCGTCGGCGTCGCGCCGTGCCGGTCGGACACCAACTGCGGGTCCCTTGGAAGGTGTAGCCCGCGGCACGCAGCACCTCGCGGATGGTCGTCGCACTCAGCTGCTCCAACCCCGCCGCCTCCTGGCGCAGCGCGCGCTCCAGCAGCACCAGTGACCACGTCGCCGTCCCGTCTGCCCGCCGCTGCGGCGGGCGCTGGAGCATCGCCAGGATGCGCGCCCGCTCCGCGGGGCCATAGGTGGGGGGATGCCCGCGCCCGTGGGCAATGTCCAGCGCGGCCAGACCCTGCTGGTTGAACCGCGCCACCACCGCGCTCACCGTCCCGCTGCGTCGGTAGCCCACCTGCTGCGCTGCCGCCTGGAAGGACGCGCCGCTGGCCACGGCGACGAGCGCCTGAGCGCGCTGCCGGCGGTCATGGCGTTCACTGCTGGCGCGCGCGCTGCGCTGGAGCTGGGCGGCTTCCGCCGCGCTCAGGGGACGGAGCGGTTCTTTCTGGGGGCGTGCCATCGGGGAGACCTCCCGACTCGATCCTGCGGCTCTGCAGCGTCACACTGTTCCCCCCGACCTTCGCATTCTGCGGGCCACTTCCCGCGTGACCCACTAGCAACGTTGCGCGTCCACCGGTACTCGACCACCCGCCGCCTGCCGCTGTGGTGATGACCTTCACCTTGCCTCGAAGTCGGTTGCGTTTTCTTCCCCGCCTGCCTACACTGCGAGCGGGAGGGAATGACGATGTCGCTACTCTGTATCCTCGCCTTCGGCGCGCCAGCCGTCGAAGCGAGCGGTCAGTCCATCGTCGTCGACACGCGCAAGGCTATCGCCCTGCTTGTCTATCTCGCTATGGAGCGTCGCGCCCATACCCGCGACACGTTGGCCGCGCTGCTGTGGCCAGAGTACGACCAGCCCCACGCCCGCGCGACCCTCCGCCGCACACTCTCGACGCTCAGCCATGCGCTGCCACCCAACGCTCTCGTCATCAGTCGCGATACCATCGCCCTCGCCGACGACGCGGACCTCGCCTTCGACGTCGAGGCTTTCCGGCGGGCCCTTCGCCGCACGGCTGAGCACAAGCACGCCGAGAACGAGGTCTGCGCCGCGTGCCTCGCCCCCCTGCGTCAAGCGGTTGTGCTCTATCGGGGTGACTTCCTCGCTGGCTTCATCCTGCGCGACAGCGAGCCCTTCGAGGACTGGCAAGCCGCCCAGCGCGACGCCCTCCGCCGCGAGCTTGCCAGTGCCCTCGAGCGCCTGACGCGGCTGCTCATCGCGCAGCACGCCTTCGCCGAGGCACTGACCTACGCCCGCCGCTGGCTTGAGCTTGATCCACTCCACGAGACGGCGCATCGCTACCTCATGCGCCTCTACGACTGGTCTGGCCAGCACGCCGCCGCTCTCCGCCAGTACCGCTCTTGCGTGCAGATCCTCGACCGCGAGTTGGGCATCGCGCCGGTCGACGCCACCACCCGCCTCTACGAGGCCATCCGCGAGCATCGCGCGCCACCGCCCCTTGCCCGCTCCGTTTCCTCCAAGCCCGTGCCAGTTGATTCGCCGCGTCCCGGAGCCAAGGGCGGCGCCGCGTCTGGCCTCCCCGCATCCTCACCGACGCCACTTCCGCCCGTGCGTCATGCTCTCTTCGTGGGGCGGACGGCGGAGTGGCGCGACGCCCTCGTGGCCTATCAGCGCGCCGCATCTGGAGGATATATCCTCGCCGTCGAGGGTGAGGCGGGCATCGGCAAGACTCGACTGGTGGAGCGTCTGGCGACGCACGCTCGCGAAGCCGGCGCGCCCGTCGTCATGACTCGCTGCTACGAGGGCGAAGAGACGCTGGCCTACGCCCCGATTGCCGCCGCGCTGCGCGCCGCCCTCGCGCAAGACGCTGCACGCGCGCGCCTGGCTGGCCTGCCCGATCACTGGCTCGCCGAAATCGCCCGCCTGACACCCGAAGTCGCCACGCTTCGGACTGGCGTGTTCGCCGCCCCGCCGCTGGATAGCCCCGGCGCGCAGAGCCGCTTCTTCGAGGGGATGCGCCAGGCGTTGACCACCGCGCTCGGCAGCGCACCGCAACCCGGCCTGCTCTTCCTCGACGACCTCCACTGGGCCGACGTCGCTTCGCTCGCCATGGTGGCCTATCTCACCCGCCGCATCCCCGACGCGCCGTTCTTGCTCGTCGTCGCCTGGCGCGGCGCGGACGAGTCGCCAGAGCATCCGCTGCGCCAGTGGCTCGCCGAGGCGAAGCGTGCCGGACGCGTCACCTACCTCCACCTCGACCGCCTCCCCGCATCCGCTGTGGAGGAGTGGGTCGCCGCCTCGCTTCCCGCGGACTCTGACCGTCCCCTTGCCGAGATCGCCAGCCGCGTTCATCAAGAGACCGAGGGCCTGCCCTTTTTCGTCGCCGAATACGTCCTGGCGCTGGCCAACGGCGCACTGGGCTCGCGCGACCAGCAGTGGAGCGTCCCCGGCGGCGTGCGCGACCTGCTACGCTCGCGGTTGCGCCTCCTCAGCGAAGAGACGCGACAGGTGCTCACCGCCGCCGCCGTGCTTGGCCACTCCTTCGACTTCGCCACCGTCCGCGACAGCAGCGGACGCAGCGAAGAAGAGGTCATTGCTGCCTTGGAATCCCTCACGCGGCACGGCCTGATCGCCGAGGTCGTCGGCACTCGCCCCGCTGGACCTACCTACGACTTCACGCATCAGAAGCTGCATGAGCTGACCTACGAAGAGACCAGCCTCGCCCGCCGCAGGCTGCTCCACCGCCGAGCCGCCGAGGCGCTGGTCGCGTTGGGCCACCGTCAGCGTGCGGGGGGACTCTACGCGAGCCAGATCGCCCAGCACTACCTCGCCGCCGGGGATGAACCTGCCGCCGCCGAGTACTTCCGTATTGCCGCCGAGCGGGCCCGCTCGCTCTACGCCAACGAAGACGCCTTGCGCGACTTCCAGCGCGCCCTCGCCCTTGGCCACCCCGACGCCGCCGCACTCCACGAGGCATCCGGCGACATGTACGTGTTGCTTGGCCAATACGGCAATGCCCTCACCAGCTTCGAGAACGCTGCCGCCCATGGCGACGACGCCTCCCTCGGGCGCTTAGAGCAGAAGCTGAGCAAAGTCCACGCTCGCCGCGGCAACTGGAACGCCGCCCAGAGCCACCTGGAGGATGCGCTCACCCTGCTCGGCGACGCCGACGAGCCCGCCCTCCGCGCGCACATCTACGCCGAAGGGAGCCTGATCGCGCGCCGTCGCGGCGATGCCGACGAGGCCCAGGCGCGTGCCACGCGTGCCCTCGAATACGCCGTCGCCGGCGATGACCTCCGCGCCCTGGCCGAGGCTCACAATATGCTCGGCGTCCTCGCCAGCGACCAGGGCGACCACGCCGCCGGCATCCGCCACCTCGAACAAAGCCTTGAGCTTGCCGAGCGCGCGGAGAGCATGAATGCGCGGGCGGCTGCCCTCACCAACCTCGCGCTGGCGTTGGGCCGGGCGGGCGACGCCGAGCGTGCGTTGCGCCTCGCTGAAGAGGCGCTGGCCCTCTGCGCCGCCCAGGGCGACCGCCATCACCAGGCCGCGCTGCACAACAACATCGCCGATCTGCTCCATGCCGCCGGTCGCGCCGCTGAGGCCATGCCGCACCTCAAACAGGCTGTTGCAATCTTCGCCGAGATCGGCGTCGAGTCCGGCGCCGTCCAGCCCGAGATCTGGAAGCTCGCCGAGTGGTGACGCTCGTATCTCTGGATCCCACCTAGCGTTCCGATCCCTCACTCTTGAGCCACAGCGAGACGTGCGCCGGCTGCATCGTCTCCGCCACCACCCCCACTCGGTGGGCGCGCAGCTCGGCGAGGTCCACATCCTGGCGCAGCGCCGCCCCGAACGCCCCCAGCGTGCGTGCCGCGTCGTACTTGCGCCGGTAGAAGCGCCGGTCAATGCCGCGCTGAATCTCCCGGCGCAGGGGACTGAAGAGGGCGGCGATCAGCAGCGTCGAGAGCACGATCAGCACCGGCTCTCGCGCCGCCGCCTCGCCGAAGATCGCGCGGACGACCTGCTACATGGCGACGATGCTGCCAAAGTAGATCGCCAGGAGGATGGCGGTGAGCGCGCCGTAGATCAGCGTGCGGCGGACGATGATGTCGATGTCGTAGAGGCGGTAGCGCAGCATGCCGATGCCCGCGCCCAGTGGCAGCGCGATGAAGGCTAGCGACGAGCCGAGGTCGACGACGACGCTATTCGACGGATCCTGCCCCGCGGGCGTCACCAGCGTCGCCAGGAACTGCGCCGCAAAGATGAGGACTACCGCGCTGACGCCGCCGTAGACGAACCACTTGATCTGCTACCGCTGTGCCCCCGAAGCGCTGCGATAGCGCACGATCACCGAGAGCAGCACCGCGAGCGCTGCCGGGATGACAAAGAGCTGATCCACGGAGAGCAGCGCGTCCATCAGCGGCGCCGCCCCAGCAATGCCGAGTGGATTTGGCACGTGCCCGCCTGGCTCCAACGGGCCAGGGTACAGGCCGGTGGTGACGGCATCGATCGCGATGAGGATCGCCACAAGCCACAGGAGCGGTCGCCAGCGACGTGATGGCAGTCTCCCATCGGGGAAGAGCAGCAGGAGCGACATGCCAAGGCCAACGTTGAAGGGCCAGACGAGATCGCCCGCCGCATCGATGAGGCCGGTGCTCACCCGTGCGTCGGCGTGGACGGCGAGTGCATGCGCGACGAATGACGCACTGAACGCGGTCATCGCCGTGCCCAGGCCGATGGCGCAGAAGATCCAGCCCACCCGTGTTGCGTGGCCGCTGCGTGACGATGAGCGCGCCCACGGTTGGGAACGCGAGGAACGCGACAAGTTGCATCACCAGGACGAGCATGCCTCCGGACCCCCTGCGGTCAATAACACCAGCGAGATCACGTAGGCGCCTGCGCAAACGAGCGGGATGAGCCATCCGGTCGTGACGGCTGCGCGATGTCTCACCGCGGTCGCTCCTCCTCAGCCGTTCCAAGCGATCCTGGCCGTAGGTTCGCCCGCCCGCCGGCCGTCCCCATGCTCGACGGATGCCACAGCGGCTCCGTCGGCGCGCCCCTCGCTGTGCGCCGCCCGAAGACGCCCCGCAGCGCCGCGCGGGCGGCGAAGTGGCCGCAGAGCCCGTGGACGCCGCCGCCCGGCGGGGTGGACGCCGAGCAGAGATACAGCCCCTCCGCCGGCGTGGCATAGGGATTGGCTAGGTCCGGCGTCGCCACCGGCCGCGTGAAGAGCTGGAGCAGGTCCGCCTGCCCACCGTTGATGTCGCCGCCGACGTCGTTCGGGTTGTAGGCCTCCAGCTGCCGCGTGTCCATCGCGTGCCGCGCGAGGATGCGGTCGCGGAAGCCCGGGGCGAAGCGCTCGATCTGCGCCTCGATCCGCCCCGTCATGTCTTGTTCGGATCCGCTGGGTACGTGGCAGTACGCCCACGCGACCTGCTTCCCCGCCGGCGCGCGGCTCGCGTCGAAGAGGCTCTGCTGCGCCACCAGCACGAATGGGCGCTCCGAGGGCGCGCCCGCCCACATGGCGCGCTCGCTCGCGGCGATCGCCGGCAGCGTGCCGCCCACATGCACCGTCGCCGCCCGCAGGCACTCCGGATCGCGCCACGGGATCGGCCCGTCGAGCGCCAGATCGAGCTTGAAGACGCCCGGCCCGTAGCGATACCGCCCCAGCCGGCGCGCGTAGCCCGCGGGGAGCCGGTCGCCCGCGATGGCGATCAGCTGGCGCGGCGTCACGTCGGCCAGGATCGCCCGCGTCGGCGGCAACTCATCCAGCGAGGCGATCGTCCGCCCCGTCACGATCACCCCGCCCAGCGCGCGCAGGTGCGCCGCCATCGCGTCCACGATGCGCTGCGAGCCGCCGCGCGCCAGCGGCCACCCCGCCACGTGCGCCATTGTGGACATCAGCATGCCCGCCGCCGCCGTCGGCGCTTGCTCAAGGGGCAACATCGCATGCGCCGCCACGCCCGCGAAGAGCGCTCGCGCCGGATCGTCGGCAAAGGTCCGCTCGGCCAGCCCCCGCGCCGATTGCAGCGCGTAGAGCCCGAAGCGCGCCAGCGCCAGCGACGCGAACGGCCGCTGAAACTGGTGCAGCACCCGCAGCGGCCCCAGCGCGCCGTCGGCAATCGCGCCCCAGTGCGCGATCGGCGAGCCGAAGAGCCGCCGCCACGCCTCCGCGTCCGCCGCCCCCAGCGTCCGGTCCATCGCGGTCGGGTCGCGCTCCAGCACCGCCACGCTCCCGTCCGGCAACGGGTGCGCCAGGGGCGCCGGCGCATGCACCCACTCCAGGCCGTACCGCTCCAGCGGCAGCGCCTGCAGGAACGGCGACGCCACGCCATAGGGATGGATCGCCGAGCAGACGTCGGAGACGAAGCCGGGGAGCGTCAGCTCCTTCGAGCGACAGCCCCCGCCGATCTCCGCGCTGCCCTCATAGACGATGACCGAGTGCCCGGCTTGCGCCAGCGTAATCGCCGCCGCGAGGCCGTTGGGACCCGCCCCGATCACCGCCGCATCGTACTCCGTGCTCGTAGCCACTGAGACCACACTTCTTCTCGCCGCAACGATGCCTTCTAGCCGCGCCTGAACCAGCGCGTCGGCCCGAGGATGATCGTCCGCACCGCGGAGTTATGGACGATATTCTTAGCGTACGACCACCGCACGCGCGGATCCACGCAGACCACCTCAGACTGCACCGGCTGGTCCGTCACCGCGAAGTGCGTCGCCACCGCGCTGAGCGTACGCCGCCAGAATTTATCCTCTTGGTGATGTCCGCCAAGCCGCAGCCCCATCTCGTAGAGCGGATCATTCGCCCGCATCAACACCTGCGCCTGCGCGACCGTCACGTCATCCTGCGCGTACGCGCTGAACGTGATCCACCCCGCGAACATGTGGCCCTGCGGCGTCATCAGCGTGAACGACTCATCGTCGGCATAGAGCACCAGTACGCCTGTCGAGAGTGGCATGCCACCGGCGCGCACCGTCAGCAGCGCCACCTCGCCCGGCGTGATGCCCGTCAGCGGCACATAAAAGCGATTGCCGCGCGGCCAGAATTTCGGGAAGTTCTCCTTCCACACGCGGATCACCTCCACCGGCGTCGCCGAGGAGCCCACGAGCCGCACGTGATAGGTCTTCTGCCACATCTTGCCGAAGCCCTGCAGCGGTCCCACCACGCTGCGGCCATCCACGTTATTCACCTGATTGCGCGGCGCGGCGCCCACCTTCAGGTGCGTGCCCTCGCGCGCCCAGAATGCCGCGTCGCGCGGCGCATCCCCCGCCGGGACCTCTGGCGTGTCTACCTGGGCAGAAGTATCGGTCGCATTGGTCGTGCCCGCCTCGGTTGCGGCGGTGGGGTCCGATGGAGACGACATGATCGTCCTCCTCCCGTTCTTAAATCCCGTAGCCAACACTACTTGGAAAAGCCGTATGGCCCAGTGGGTGAGCTTCCCCCCTCACCAGTGGGGAAGAGGGCCAGGGAGTTAGGTCAGCAAGGCAGGATGCTGCGTCACTCGCGATTCCCCTCTCCCCACCGGAGACGGGCTAGGGGTGAGGTCCCCCGCTATGAGAGGCGACCCGCCGCGGCCACCGCCGCGTTCTCGCTGTCGTAGATGCCAATGGCCTCGTTGAGCCGCGTCAACTCGAAGATGTGTTGGTAGTGCTCGCTCAGCCCGTAGGCGAGCAGGTGCTGCTTCAGCCGGTTCATGCGGATCAGCAGCGTGACGAGCAGGCCGATGCCGCTACTGTTCATGTAATCGAGGCCCGAGAAATTGAGGATCACCACGCGCCCGTTCGGCGCGACCGCCTCACCGTAGGCATCCATGAGCTGCTGCTCGGCGAAGGACGTCACATCGCCCTTGATGTCGATGATGCTGATCGCCGGATCGACCCGTCGCACCGCCAGCGTGACCGTAGAGTCTGCCATGCCATTCCTCCCGCATCGCTTCGTGTCCGCGCGCTGCATATCGCAACCCGCTACCCCTGCTGAGCCTCCAGCGCGCTCGCCTCGTCCGAGTAGACCGACATGAAATCGGCGAGGCGAGTGATGTTGAATATCTCCACGTAGTGCTCACTCAACCCGCACGAGAGCAGCCTGCGGTGCGCCTTGCGGGCCTTGGCCAGCAGCGTCACGATCAACGCGATGCCGGTGCTGTTGATGTAGTCCACGTCGGCGAAGTTGAGGAGGACGGACTCCGGCGCCTCGCGCTCGGCCTCCTCATAAGCCGCGTTCAGCGCTTCCTCGGCGAAGCCGTTGATCTCCCCATGCAGCTCGATCACCGCGATACGTGGCCGGTGATGGCGCACGCGCGCCTCAAGCGGTCTGGCTGCCACTGGTGGCCCCCTCTCGATGGATAATCAGCTCGACGGTGTGGTGGGCCTCGTCACTGGTGATCTGCATCTCGTCCACCAGATGCTTGATGAGAAAGAGGCCCCAGCCGCGCGGCGTTTGCTGCTCGCTGAGCTTCGCCTCAAGGTCCGGCTCAGGCGCCTCTGGGATAGGTCGCGTGCCGCCCTCGTCGGAGATATGCACCGCCACCGCGCCCGCAGACGCGTCCACCTCGATGCGCACGGGCAGATCCGCCCGATAATGATTGCCGTGCTCCATCGCGTTCATCGTCGCCTCGGCCACCGCCGTCTTCAGTTGCTCCACCTTCTTCGCCAACAGACCCAGCCCGTCAATCGCCTCGCCCACGCGCTTCATCGCCATGCGCTCGTTACCCGGCGCGCTCGCCACCTCGAACGCGTCCAGCCGCTCCCAGCCCTCTTTCGCCGGTTCGCCCGCGGGGATGCCGCGAATCGGCCAGCCCTGCTCGCGCTGCAGCGAGACCAGCGTCACGTCGTCCTCCTGCTCCCAGCCCGCCCCGGTGAAGATGGCGAGCTGCGCCAACATGCGCTCGATCAGCGGAACCTCGTCGGTCCAGTCGCCCATCAACGCCGCCAATCGTGGGAAGCCGAACATGTCGCGATCGGGATTGTGCGCCTCCACTAGGCCATCGCTGTAGAAGAGCACGCTGTCCCCTGACGCCAGCGTCGTCTCGCGCTCCTCGTAGCGCATCCCCGGCATCAGGCCCAGCGGCATGCCGGTCGCCCGCAGCTCGCATGCGCCCCCTCGCAGCCGGTGATAGGGCAGATCATGCCCGGCGTTGGCGTAGACCAAGCGCCCCGACTCCGGCTCCAGGATGCCGTAGAGGCACGTCACGAACATCTTCGCCGGGATGTCCGGGCAGAGCAGGTCGTTCGCGCGCTCGAGTACCTGCCCCGGCGACGCCCCCGCCTGCGCCGCCGAGGTGCGTAGGATGCTGCGTGTCGTCGCCATCACCAGCGCCGCCGGCACGCCCTTATCCGTCACGTCGCCGATCACGATCCCCAGCCGCCCGTCGTCGAACGGTAGAAAGTCGTAGAAGTCGCCGCCGACCGCCCGCGCCGGCTGGTAATATGCCTCCACATGCCAGCCCGGCAGCGACGGTAGCTCCTTGGGCAGAAGCGTCTGCTGGATGATCCGCGCGATGCGCATCTCCTGCTCGAGGCGCTCGCGCTCGCGCGCCTCGGCTTTCTGCTGCCGCACGAGCTGACCCACGCGCACCGCCGGGGCCGCCTGCGTCGCCAGCGTGTTCAGCAGCCCGCGATCGTCGGAGGAGTAGTCCTGCTCGCTTAGGCGCGGACCGAGGTTCAGCACGCCGATTAGCTCGCCTTGGCTCACCAGCGGCACCGCCACCACCACCCCCGCCGCCCGTAACGCGCGCAGCGCCGGAGAGTCGAGATGGAGCCGCGCGAGGTCCACTGTCCCCGGCGAGCTAAGGAAGTACGCCACGAGGGGGTCGTGCGAGGCGATATCCACGGGCGGCTCATCGCTCGTGTGCCGTGGCGCCGGTTTCTGCGCCTCCTGCGGACGCGCCCGCCGTGCGGGGAATCTGGCCCGGAACAAACCGAAGAAGTATGCCATACTTTGCTCGCCTCTCAGCACCGCGTCTGACGACGTGCGACGTCGTTCAGCCCTAGTGTACGCGGCACCGCGTCACGCGAACGTTACGGCGCCCGTTACGAGGATGTTCACAGCACACGAACTATGACTACGGTCAGCGAGTTCCTGGGTAACAATAGCGTATGGAAGATCAGCCGGGTGCCCGCCGACCGCGAGCGCTACACCACCGTGACGACCGTCAGCGTGGCGGCGGCCAAGTCCACATCCTTCCAGCGCAAACCGAACAATTCGCTTTGCCGCATGCCCGTGGAGAGCGCCAGGACACAGAGGACTGAAAGCTTATGGACGAACAACACGCGACCCATGAGCCGAAACCCCAATCGCTGATACGTTGACGACCCTGTCCGACCGCTAAGTCGAAGCCATCGTGGATGTGCGTCGCAGGCTAGAATCCAGACTCGATGCCGTTATGCCTCAGCAAGCAGCACACGAGGATAGGTTGAAGAACGTCGAGCGCTCCACCAACGCCCAGTGGTACATCCTTGGCGCGGTGGCGCTGGCAGTCCTGACTCAACTTCTCCGTCTTATCCACTCATGCCCGCTTCCCAACAATTGCTCCCACCTTTATGCTTGCAACTGGCAGGCAATGAGGAGGAACATTACGCGCTATACGCGCTGGGAGTACGACACAATGGCGACAGCAGAGGAGTTCGTCAAGAGCACACTCATCGCGGCACGGAAGCAACTGAGGAAGGAGGAAGAGGAAGCGCGGAAGGCGGCCGCCCAGAAGCGCGCGAAAAGCTCCAACCTTCCCCCGACACCAGCGGAGAAACAGAAGCGTGCAGCCAGGCTCAACGAACTCAGGATTCAGATACGGTTGCTCAAGGAAATCAAAGGGCTTATGGATGAGCAACATGCCGAGACCACGGCCCATTTCACCGCCATCGAGGAGCGAGATGCGCTGTCCTCAAAACAGGGTGTACGCCTCACCATCATCAGTTCGGCGATCTCTCCAGTGATCGGCTGGATGTTGTCGCTTATAGGGAGCCCGGGGAGCGTCCTTCACGTGCTCTCAGGCTAGCGACGCCCACCCCGGCAAACGTACGCTTCCAACGGTAACTCGTCCGCTCGCTGATTCTGAGCTTGCGACAGGCCTCCAACACCGGGGTTCCGCCTTCTCCCTGACGTAGGGTGCGCGCGACTTGCTCCTCCGTACGGGCCGTCTTCCGCATCTGGTCCCCTCTCACTTGCTGAACATTCTAAACCCAGTGGCTGGACCAGATTCTTGGTGATGGAGCATGCGCGTGCAAAAGTTGGCCTACCAAAGCCCGATTATTGCAGGACTCGCAGACGTCAGCGAACGTCCGTGAATATCGACCGACGAACAAGCACTTCTCCAGGGGGATATCCTAGCGCTCGCGTCTCGGCCCATCCGCTGGGAACGCCCAGACGGTAGCCGCCACCCTCCTATTGGTGCTCGCTGTCCGGTGTCAATTCCCTCTGCGTTGCCTCGCGCCACCCTCTCCCATCGCCACATTGCTGCTGAGTGCTACCATGGCGATGTCGGCGGCACGTCGGAGCGGGCTGGAGTTATCCGGGAAGGTCGCTCGACGGGTGGAGCTGGGAGGAAGGCGGCATGGCACGAAAGCGCGCCAGCAGCGGGGGGCCGTTGGGTGTCGTGCTGGCGGTGCTCTTCATGGTCGTCTGGTTCGCCGTGGGCACGTGGAGTGCCGTGCGCGATTGGAACATCGTGCGACAGGGTATCCGAACCACGGGCACAGTGCTGCGCGCTGGCATCTGCGGGGGCGAAGACGCGACGGGGGCGTATATTGCCTATGCAGATCGCGACGGTCACGAGCTGCGGGGCTTCACTCAGTCGTGCGACGCGGCGTACCAGCCGGGCGACACAATCCCGCTGCGCTATCTGCCGGAGGACCCTTACCGGATCATCGCGGACGCGGATATCGGGGACCTGTGGACCTGGACCATTGTGCAAGGGGTGATGTATGCCATCGCACTGGTGGCGGTGGGGCTGATCGCGCGCTGGCTGCTGCACCGACGCCGACGGCCGGAGCACCTGGATCCCGGAGATCTCCTCACGAAGGAAGGTAGCGGAGACGGCGACTGGTTTCGCCGACGGTTGCCGTGACTGCTCTCAGGTGTCTCATTGTCTTCGTCCTTTTGAGCCGATTTGGCACCGTTTTCAACGTAGTTACAGCGTGTGGTCAACGCCTCAGCTAGCGTGCCGTGCGAGTCAAGTCGAAGAATCTTACTGCTTATTTGGCTATTGCGGCCCAAATGCGCGTGACGCGCGATATTGGCGTTGATCATCGTTCGTGCGCCGCACACAGCACATGGCGTGAATCTTGCACGCAAGGGAGTGGTCCAGAACGCGCACATGGCGGATTCTTGGGACAGGCTCAGCCGGAAGTCCACCCAGCGACTGGCATGGGAAAAAGGTCGCTCCTATGTTGTCGCCGCCGACACGATCCGTCCCCCAGTCCTTCGGCGCCTCGCGCGCCTCCTCGGGCTGGCGTTGGGCCAGGGACCTGCTGCACGATCGGCTGCTGCTGGGTGCCGTGGTGGCCTGCGCGCTCCTGCTCGGCTTCCAGTTGGCGCTGCTCCTCAGCCAACCACCAGGGATCGGGCCGGTCACCGATTGGCTCCGCGCGGCCCTGAGTTGGCCCGAACTGGCGATCATGGTCGCCGTCAGCCTCTGGCTCAGCCGCCGGCACCGACCGGAGGCGCTCTCCTGGTGGCTGTTCAGCGGGGGCGCATTGTGCTACGCCATCGCGCGGACGTGGTGGATACTGGACGATACGCTGATCTACCACCACGGCGTCCCCTTCCCCAGCCCCCCCGACCTCTTCTTCGTGCTGCAGTACCCCTTCTACGTCCTGGCGGTGATCTTCTTGCCGTTCGGCGGCGTCTGGGGCCCCCGGCTGCTGGCGATCCTGGATGCCCTGCTCTGGATGGGGGCGGCGACCGCCGTCGTCTGGTACTTCCTCCTCGCGCCGCTCTACACGGCGACCAGGTTCTCGCCCCTCGCCAAGGCGGTCAGCCTGGGCTACCCGGTCGCCGATCTCTTCCTGCTCCTCGCCCTCTCGCTGATCCTGCTGCGCACGCTGCGCCACGGCGAGGATCGCCCGGTCGTGGGGCTCGTCGTTGCGAGCGGCGCCTGTTTGATCGTGGCCGATGTCGGGGCCGCCTTCCTCATCCTGCATCCCGCCCACGAGTACCGGACGGGGCAGTTCCCCGACTTCTTCTGGCTCGCCGCCGACCTGCTCATCCCGCTCGCGGCCGTCGTCCAGGTGCGCGTGGTCCAGCGCGTCGAGTCCGCGGGGCGGGCGGCGCTCGAGGGCCCGGATCGCCCGCGTCTGCACCGGCTCGACGCGGCGGACGTCCGGGCGGCTCTCCGCCTCTTCCTGCCGCTCGTCGCCGCGCTGCTGGCGAGCGTGGCGATCATCCTCCGCGCCGCCACGGATGCCCGGGCGGGTGCCACGTGGCAGCAACTACTAGTGCCAGTGCTCGTGAGCTTCGTCCTCCTGCTCCTCGTCATCGTGCGCCAGGTCGTGATGTTCCTGGAGACGGCGCGGCTGCGCCACGCGGTCCTGGCCGCGCAGGCCGCGACGATGACCGCGCAGGCCGAGCAGCGGGCGCGCGGCGAACTCGATCGGCGCAAGGACGAGTTCCTGGCCGTGGTCAGCCACGAGATGCGCACCCCCCTGACCACCATGGAGATGTTCTTCGGGCTCGTCGCACGCCGCGTCGACGCCTTGCCGGCGCCTGATGCGGGGAAGCTACAAACGGCGCTCGCCTATTCCCAACACAGCGTCCAGCGTCTCGCCCGGCTCGCCGACGATCTCGTGGACGACACGCGCGTCCTCCACGGCCGCCTCACCCTGCGCCTGGCGCCGTGCGACCTGGGCACCATCGCGCGTGCGGCCGTCGAGGAGCAGCGCGCGGCGGAGCCGACGCGGACCATCCTGCTGCACCCGCCGGCGGGCGGCCCGCCCCTGCCGATCCGCGCCGACGCCGAGCGGATCGGCCAGGTGGTCACCAACTACCTGACGAACGCGCTCAAGTACTCCGCCGCGGACCGGCCCGTCGCGGTCCGCCTGGCCGCGGTGCAGATCGGGGGCGGAGCCGCGGAGCGCACGGGCGAGGCGGGAGAGGCGGGAGAGGCGGGAGAGGCGGGGGGGACCCGTGAGGCGGCGTGCGTCTCGGTGCACGATGCGGGCGTCGGCGTGCCGCTCGCCGACCAGCCGCATGTCTGGGAACGCTTCTACGTGGTGGAGGGCACCACGGTCCAGAGCGGCTCCGGCACCAGCCTGGGCCTCGGCCTGCACACCTGCAAGGCCATCATCGAGCAGCATCACGGCCACGTGGGGCTCGACAGCGCCCCCGGTCGGGGTTCCACCTTCTGGTTCACGCTGCCGCTGCGCTGCGCCGCCACGGATGTTCACTGAGCCACCAGCGAAATTCGGCCACGCGATGGACATCATCGTACCGCCCCGCAAGCCCTACGCAAGCCCTACGCGAGCGACGTCAGCGACGACGAGTGGGCTTTCGTCGCCCCCTACCTGGCGCTGGTGCGCGAGGACGCCCCGCAGCGCCGCCACGACCTGCGTGCGGTCTTCAACGCCGCCCGCTGGATCGGGCACGCCGGCGCCCCCTGGCGTTGGCTGCCGCACGACCTGCCACCCCGGGACGTCGTCTACACGCAGACCCGCCGCTGGCTGCAGGCGGGCATCTTCGCGGCGCTCGTCGCCGACCGGCGCACGCTGCTGCGCGGGGCGGCGGGGCGCCGCGGCCAACCGAGCGCAGCGATCTGCGATGCCCGCACGCTGCAGGCGACCCCCCCAGAGCGGCGCGCGGGCCGGCGACGACGGCCACCAGCGGCGCCGTGGCTCGAAGGTCCACGCGGCGGTCGAGACCCTCGGCCACCGGTTGGCCCTGCTCGTCACCCCGGCCAACGAGCAGGAGCGCGCCCAGGTCGACGAACTGGCGCGCCAGGTCCAGGAGGTGACCGGCGAGACGGTGGAGCTGGCGTACGTCGACCAGCGGGACACCGGCGAGCAGCCGGCGGCGGACGCCGCGGCGCACGGTAGCCGTCTGGCGGTGGTCACGCTGCCCGAGGCCCAGCATGGCTTTGTGCTGCTGCCACGCCGCTGGGTCGTCGAGCGCGATTTCGCCTGGACCGCGCGCTTCCGTCGGCTCGCCCGCGACGAGGAACGCCTGCCGCACGTGCTGGCGGGGCTCCACTGCATCGCCTTCGCCTGCCTCATGCTGCACCGCTTGATCCCTGTGCTGCTAGTCCACAACACGCTCTAGTTCTGCAGCGACACTTATAGTTAGATGGCCCATGAAATCAGAGTTAGCAGCAAGCGAGATCTGCGCACTACCGAAAGCGTCCGTGCCAGGTAGTTCCCGGACTCATGGCAACCGACCTAAGGCTAAGTGTCGCTGCAGTACTAGTCCCTTGTATCTGAAGAGTCGTGTAGTATGGCACCGTGAACTGCTACACGTGGGCGCGACAGGCCGTTGATCCCGCGGTCCCTCGAGGCCGTAGAGGAGCGCGGGTCGTCGCGCCCCTCGCCCCAATGAGCCCGAACCGTTGCCTGGGCCAGCCATCGGCTGAGTCCGTATCGTGCAAGGCCGGGCCGGCGTGGGTGGCAAGGGAGGATAGATGGACGTACCGGAGGGCGTGGTCGTGGGGAGCGAGGTGGCCAAAGCGGCGCTGGATGTCGCGGTCCGCCCGAGCGGCGAAGAGCGTCATCGCGCCAATGATACGGTCGGGATCGCCGAAACGGTGGCGTGGCTGCCGGCGATGGGGCCGCAGGTGATCGTGGTCGAGGCTCCCGGCGGCTATGAGGCTCCGCGGGTGGCAGAGCTGGCCATGGCCCACCTCCCGGTTGCGGTGGTCCATCCCCGCCCGGTGGCGCGCGACTTCGCCCGCACCACCGGGCGCTAGGCGAAGACCGATTGGCTGGACGCGCGGAGGCTGGCCCATTTCGGTCAGGCCGTGCGCCCGACCCCGCGCCCGTTGGCCGACGAGGAGGCCCAGGCGTGGGCGGCGCTCGTCGAGCGTCGGCGTCAGGTCGTGGCGATGCACACCGCCGAACAGCACCGCCTGGGGGCGACGCGGGTGGCATTGGTACGGGCCCGCATCCACGCCCACCTGGAAGGGCTGGAGACCGACCCGCGGGAGGTGGACGAGGAGCTGCGCACGCGGCTGCGCGCGAGCCCGCTCTGGCGTGAGCCGGACGATTTGCTGCAGAGCGTCCCCGGCATCGGCCCGGGCACCGCGCTGAGGGTGCTGGCGGACTTGCCCGAACTGGGACGGCTCTCCCACGCGCAGATCGCCGCGCTGGTGGGCGTCGCCCCGCTCAATCGCGACAGCGGCACGCTGCGCGGCCGTCGCAGCGTCTGGGGCGGGCGACGGGCGGTGCGCACCGCGCTCTCCATGGGGACAGGGCGCGCGACCCGCTGCAATCCCGCCATCCGTCCGTTCTACGAACGCCTGCTGGCGGCGGGCAAGGCGAAGGAGGTGGCAGTGGTGGCCTGCATGCATAAGCGGCTCACCATCCTCAACGCCATCCTCAAGCACCAGACCCCCTGGCAGGCTCGGGCCGCCTGAGCCTGCCAGGGGCAGACACTCGCCGACACAGTTGCTCATCTGTCAGGTTGGGAGCGCCAAGCGGAAGGTGTTGACGCAGGAGCCCAGGGTGGCGAGTCCCACCTGGACGGCCTGGGCGTGCGGAGGCGAGAGCAGATGCCGCCAGGGCAAGAGCAGACAGGTACAGACGAAGGGCTGCAGGAGCAACCGCAGGTTGTTGAGCGAGTGCGTCCAGCCGGTGCCCGTGTCCCAGGCGGGATGAGCCGGCAAAGGAGCGGACGGCGGGAGCTGCGAGGTGCCGGCAAGCGGGGGCGGCGTGCCCAGATGGCCGAGGGTGGCAAGGGCTGGACTCTGCAGGCTGACCAGCGTGTAGGCACTCATGACGAGCTCCCACCAGCGCTCGATGCTGGCCGCGTCAGTGACGCGGTAGTCCGCCCACCCGAGATCATCCTTGGCCTATTTGAACCCCTATTCGATCCACGTGCGCAAGCCGAAGGTATGGCCCACCGTCTGTTCAATCTTGCCAGGCAGGGTAGTCATGAGATCCCAGGTGGTTTCCGGCGGCAGGGTCACGGGGTCGGTGGTAATCTGGGAGTAGCGCACCCCATGGCGACGGCCGACGATCGTCTCGCGGATGAAGCGCTGCTCGCTGCTGCCGAGGGCGTTGACGCGATCGAAGGGGCGCCAGCGCGTCTGGCGGATGCGCTGGCCCGGCAGCATCCAGACGCCGTGGTTGGAGCGCAGGGCCACCACGTACTGCCACCACGTACTGCAGACCCCGGCGGTGCAGGGCGGCGATGAAGGGCCCGCTTTCGCCATACCGGCTGTCGGCGAGCACCACACGGAAGCGGAAGCCGTCCGCCACGAGTTCCTCGATGATCGCGATCGCCAGTGGTGGCTTCGTCTGGTACACGTCACCCGGCTTGAGACGGGTCTGCGGTTTGAAGAGGCGGAAGAGCAGCGGGAAGGTCGTCGTCTCGAGCACACCGTAGGCATTCACCGAGACGATACCATTGGCCAGCGTGTGCAGATTGCCGACGTATTGGGACGCGACGTAGTCGGTGGTGTGCCCCTTTTTGCGATCCCCAGTCTCATCGAGGCACAGGATCAACGGCGTCTGGCCCAGCGCCTGGCGCAGCAGCTCCAGCCGCGTGCGGCGCAGCGCCTCCACCGACCAGTCGGCATGGGCCAGGAAATGGTGGAAGGCTTGCGGGTCGACAGGCACCGTCTTCCCCAAGCGTGGCAAGGACTGACGACGGGTCTCCGCCAGCAACCCCAGGTGCAGGGCGGTGAACTGCTCGAAGTGCCGCACGTTGTGGAACAGGCCGCGCTACGGGGCGCACTAGTGGTCGCTGTAGGCCACCGTCGGGGTGGCGGGGCGCACGCGGGTCAGGGCAACACCTCCCTCTGCAGGACGGACTCTGCAGACGGCGTGCCTCACATGGCAGATGAGGGACTAAGCGCCTTTGGGAGCGACGTGTGAAGTATTCGCCAGACCAGAGTGAGGCAGGTGCGGAATGCGGGACACGTGACACATTGCACACTGCCGTTCATGTTCAAGCAACATCCAAAGCCTACGATATCGCCACGTCGACCGATGGAATGAAGGTTTGACCCGACTCCTTGCACCCACCATTGCATCGGTACACCGTGTCGCGGGGGAATGCGTGGGGGCAACCGTAGGAATGATGGACGATGAAGTCGCTGCCACCGCCCGCGACAGCGCGCTCGTGGCAGCCGATCGGACTGGATTCTACTCGTGTGCGATTTCCCGATGAAGGGAGACAGAAAGAAGCGACATGTCTACTGGCACGCACCAAGACACCCGCAAGGCCACGGCAAATGGCAGCACCATCGTCGTCGGGAAGGCCTTCCCTGCGCCGTCACACCTTTCCACCAAGACCGATCTAACGGCGCAGGAATCGCTCGCGATCACCGAAATCCTCAATCCACTGATCGCGGATCTTTTCGCGCTCTACCTCAAAACGAAGAACTTCCATTGGCACCTCGCAGGCCCGCACTTCCGCGACTATCACCTGCTCTTCGACAAGCAGGGCGACCAGATCTTCGCCGCGACCGACCAACTCGCCGAGCGTGTGCGCAAGGTCGGCGGAACCACTATCCGTAGCATCGCCCATATCAGCCAGTTGCAGACGATCACTGACGACAATCAGGAGTTCGTGCCTGCGCGAGAGATGGCGCAGCGCCTCATGGACGACAACCGTGCGCTCGCTCGCAGCATCCGCACCGCACACGAGGTCTGCGACCGCTGCCGGGATTACGCCACGGCAAGCATATTGGAGATCCTGCTTGACGAGGCGGAGCGCCGCACGTGGTTCCTCTTCGAGATTGTGCAAGCGAGTGATAATGCACGCTAGGAGCCCAGTGAGCAGACACCCGGAGATGCGAGAGATCGGCGCGTGAGGGCTGTCATCGTCCGCGGATTAGGCGAAGGTACAGTGGAAAGCGTCGAGGACGTGCGCATCTAATGGGCCACTGACGCCCTGTTCCGCTCACCTCTTCGGCCATCTCCGGCACCGACCCGCACGACTATGAGGGGCGCGAGCCGCTGGGCGTGGTCGAGGAGGTTGGTTCCGCCGTCGTCTCCATCCAGCGGGGCGACCGCGTGACCGTGCCGACGTGCGCTGCCCGCGTGGTCCGTCCCACCGGATGGCTCGGCATCGCAGGCGTCCTCTTGCTCGTCTGGCAGCTTGAGGCGCGTGCCAGTGCCGCGCCTGCCCCGTAAGTAGAGCGCGGGCGGCCAGAACGCGGGACCATAGTGCTGATGAAACAGACGGCCCGGATCAGGAGGTCTTGGGGCGCGTTGTGGTGTAGATCAGGGAGTGCTCCAGCGCGTGCTCGCGGATCGGTCGGGACGCCTGGTATTCTGGGCTGCGCACCATCTGCATGAACGCTCGCTGCGAGGGATACTCGATGATCGCGATGGCGTCCCACCTTTCGTCGCTGATCAACAAGTCCTCGAAATACCCGAAATAGAGTTCGCGCGCTCCGAATTTCGCCAGGATGGGTGCCCGCGCCTCCAAGTAGCGCTCGTACTCCTCGCGTCCGCCATCCCTCACGAAATTCAACAGGTTGACCATCACTATGGGCCCCAACGCAGCGTGGTCACCGAGTGCCCGCGGCGCCTCGGGGGTCGGAACGATCGCGTTCATGTCGTCGCCTCCCCGTCGTCTCTTCCTTGTCGCGTGGCCCACGGCATTTAGATCTCCGGACACCGCTCTCGCGAACATCCGAGGCTTTCCGGCGCCACTTCCGCAGAGACTGCCGTCTGAGTGCCCGCGGTTCCCGCGTCATGACATGCCGTCGGCAGCCCACCGGAGGCGGCTGCCGATGCCGTATGCGGCCATCGTGCCGTGCCCCTATGGTAGGCATGACACTTGTGCACTCGTATCGTCAACAGTTACGACTTCATCTCGCGAACGCCCCGGTCGCCGGCTGGGAGCAGAAACCGTCCTGCTGATCGAGATCAGCCTCATCACTGAGTTCCAGGGAAGCCAGTGGATCATGTACCTGGCTCTCATGCGAGTGAGTTGAGGACTTCATGTTACCTGCTCGGCAGGGCGTGATGGCAAGGCCTGACGGGTAGCGAAGGTACGGTAGTGGTACATCATCTGCACCACTCCCCCACTGGTGCTTGTTTTGCCAGCCTCGTTGGGCGATTCGCCTCGCCGTACCATCTCGCTGCCCCCGTCCGGTCCTCACCCAGCGCAATGTCAAAGACGGCCTGCCCGAGGAATCGGGCAGGCCTCTATGGTCGTCGGAGTCTCGATGGTCGGTTCACGAGATGGCGTTGGACCTCACGGGAACGAGGAGGGCGGCGTCACCGCTCCATGCGGGCGCCCTGACGAGCGGGCGATCGGCTGCCGCCGTCCATCGCGCCGCCGCCGTAGCCGCAGTACGGGCAGACGTTCCACTTGAGCTCGAGCAGGTGTTCGCATCGCGGGCAAGGCCGCCGCAGCTTGGTGCCGCAGGAGGGGCAGACCTGGAACTCGTTGTCGACGCGGTAGTGGCAGGTGGGGCACGTCTGGCGCTCGGTCATCTCGGCGAGCAGCGACTCTTCTTCGAGCTGGCGCTCGTAGAGCTCGGCGAGGGTCTGGCGCGGGCGGACGACGAGGTAGATGAAGAGGCCGCCCAGGCTGAAGACGGCGACCAGCAGCGTTGCCGTGATCTGGAGGACGGTATCTTGCGTGCGACTGCGCACGTCGCGCCAGGTCCAGAAGATCAGGGCGACCCAGAAGATGACGATGAAGGCGGCGAAGAAGAAGACGACGATGAAGAGCAAGCCCTGCAAGTTCGAGAGCGGGCTACTCGACGTGGACGCGGAGGAGACCGCCGGCACGTCGGTTGCGGGCGGTGTTGTCGCCGACGGGCTGGGGGTGCCGGCGGCCAGATGCTGCGCGGCGAGTGTTATCCCGTTATGGAGCACATCCGCAGCGGATGCAACGCCGTGCTGGAGCAGGAGAAGACTACTCACTCAAAGCCACCTCTTTCGCCGCACTCGACTTTCGCCTGACTTGCCACACCGAACCTCTTCGCACCTTCTCGGCTTTGCATCCGATCGCGATGGTATCCATGCATTTCGCCCCACATAAGGGTCGGCGCAGATCGAACCCTTAATCGTCTCTAACGTGAGTGATGGCGGGGACGTCACGCGCACCATTGAGTTTCGCTACGTTGGTTGGGAGACAGCCAAGAGCCCAGGGCAAGCCGTCACGGGAATGTAGGATACCAGCATCGCCACACCCTGTTCAAGCAGCCATGCCTACCGGGCTACTGTTGCGTCCTTACCGCCACCTCATCCCCTTCACTTTGCATGCCACTCAACCGAAAGAGCAGCGTTTGGATCTCGCCGCCGCGCAGCCGTATGCGTACACCCGTACTCAAGATGCGTGCCAAACGCCGCTGTTCAGCTGATGGGGCGGCATCTTCGGCAAGTGTGATGAGGGAGACATCGTCGAACGGCTGCACGAGGATCACCTCGGCGTTCTCGCCATGGCTCGCCATGTTGACTATACGCACGATGAGCCCGTCGCCTCGCTCGCTGCGCTTGACGGCGCTGACGATGACGGTTCCTGGCGCGACGTGGACGAAGCTCCAGCTGCTGGGGAGGCTGCCGTCATGCTGCTCTTGCGCGAGGGCGCGGAGCGGCGCCTCGTACGCGTGGGCCTCTTGCAGCACGACGGCGTCTTCGGCGTCCCACGCGCCGGCATGCGGCATAACGGCGTATTCGAAGGTGTGTCGGCCGAGCCCCTGCCCGGCGGGCGTGTGGAGCGGGGGGCCGGCGTGACCCCGGCGCGTAGTGAGATCGTCGCGCGAGAGCCACTCGACGCAGCGCAGGAGGGTCAGCGCGACCGCACTCGACGCGCCGTCGTCGCTGATCACGACCTCGTACTCCGGGAGGCCGCGATTGAGGATGGCCAGGCCCGCGGCGCCGTCGCTGAGATCGACGAAGCGCTTCTGCGGATTGGTGTCCACCGGCGCCTCGATCCACTCCGCCCAGGGCGGCTCGCCAGGCTGCGGCTCCCTGCGGGCGGGGCGGCGCGTCACGCAGAAGGTATCTTCGGCGTCGGCGGAATCGGCGACGAAGGGCACGGGAAATACGGCGCGCAGGCGGTGGTCGCGCGCGGCGTTCTCGACGGTGGTGCGCAGCTCAACGCGGTGCGCACCACCGTCGAGCGAGATGTCCGTCGTGATGTCGCACTGGACGAGCTCGCGGGAGCGTCCTACGCGGTCGAGGGTGCAGCCGGCGGGCAGCATATAGGTCGCGCTGACGCGGATGGTCGCCCGTGCGGGACCGGCCTCGATCAGGGAGAGCTGCGGCGGCCAGGCGGGTGCGGCGATCGTCGTGTCGCGCGCGGGCGGAGAGTAGTTATAGAGGTCCCCCACATCGCCGGTATCGACAAATTGATGGAGTCCGGCGTAGTCGCGGCCCGTGCGCTTGTCGGCGAGCGTGAAGGCGCCGGTCGCGTCGTCGATGGTGACGCGGAGATGCGCGTTCTCCAGCGAGGTTTCGGTGGCAAAGACGGTGCGGCTCAGCGGCTTCGTCTCGACGAGACGTCGTTGGGCGTTGGAGGAGTCTCCGGCGCGCGGGCGGAGGAAGAGGACGCGCCCGCCGTACTGTGGGACGTCGCGCGCGAGCAGGAGGATCTCCGACTTCTCGGCTTCGCGGGCGACGACGCGGAAGGTGGTGATCTCTGGGCGCTGCAGCAGCGCCTGGATCTCCGGCAAGAGCCGGGAGACAACGGCGAGGTTGGGCGAGACGTTCTGCGAGACGGTCAGGCGCAGCTCGGCAGTATCCGCTGCCTCGTGCACGTCGAGTTGGGCGTCGAGGATGGAGTACCCGAGGGCCTGGCCCTCGCTCGCCGTGCCGATAACGCCCGCGACGAATCCTTTGTCCACGCGCTCGTCGAGCAGCACGCCGCCGCGCGCGGAAAGCACCTGATAGGGCAGTTCACGGCCTTCGTCGTCCACCAGCTCGGCATCTGGGGAGAGCAAGACGACTTCGCAGCGCACGGCCTCGGTACGCGGGCCGCCGGCGGGATTGAAGACGACGATGGGGGTTGCTCCGGCGGGACCGTGGGAATCCACACGAGTGGCGAGCGAGGCAAGCGCCTGCGCCGTCACCCCTTCGCCGATCTGCTCGCTCTGGGCGAAGCGCGGCATCATCTCGGCATGGACCTCATCGATGCCGCAGCCGCAGATGCTGTCGTGCGGGTGGTTGTGCAGCAGGTGGCGCCAGGCGATGGTGAGCAATCCCCCCGGGTAGCGCTCGCCTAGCGCCCAGGCCCAGGTCGCCGCGGGCTCGGCCAGTCGCGTGAGCAGGGCCTCGCAGGCGGCGTTTCGCTGCTTGAGCCACATGCGCGTGGAGAGGACGCCGGGGAGCAGATGAGCGGAGTGGCTGCTGCGGAACTCGCCGACGTGCTGGGGCAAGGTCTCACGGGTCTGCTTGAGGCGGGCGATGTAGTCGGGGAGGGTGCCAATAGTGAGGTCGATGCCGTCTGCGGCGAGGAGTTGGTTGGCTTTGGCGATGGCCTCGGGGAGCCGCGGCTGCGGCTCCATGTGATCGGTGCCGTTCATCAGCAGGGAGGTGTCGATGACGGCGCGGGAGGCCATCCTGGCGGCGATAAGGTGCGCGCGGGCGGAGAGCGACTCGGCATCGAGGGGCAGTGAGGCGGCGTTGGAGTAGCCGAAATCGTCGTAGAGCCAGGCGACGAGCACCTGCGCGCCGTCGGGCGCTGCCCAGGTGAAGGCGCCCTTGTCTTTGCCGGGCGGGACGCCGCGCCAGAAGACGGCGTTATCGATGCCGAAGCCGCGCAGGATCTGCGGGAGCTGGGCTATGTGACCGAAGGTGTCGGGGACGTAGCCGACTGACATGACGCCGCCGTAGTCCACACCCATGCGACGCCCTACCAGGAGGTTGCGGATGAGAGATTCGCCGCTGACGAGGAATTCGTCGGGCTGGAGGTACCAAGGGCCAATCTGGAGGCGTCCTTGGCGAGCCAGATTTCGCAAGCGATCGGCGTTCTCAGGGTGGACTTCGAGATAGTCTTCGAGGACGATGGTCTGCCCATCGAGCATGAAGTGGGTGAAAGCGGGGTCGGCTTCGAGGGTGTCGAGCACGAGATCGACGGCGCGGACCAGACGCATGCGGAACTGCTGGAAGGTGAGGTACCATTCGCGATCCCAGTGGGTGTGAGGTACCACCAGCAGGTGAGTCTCGGCGGCCATGCTGCTCCTACACTGTGCATCATCTCGCAGGCGTGTCATCCGCGCGTCCCGTGCTGTGACGCGGATGTTCTGGGAAGTATAGCGCATCTCAGGAGTATCCGTATGCGGTTGGTACGGTGCGGACGCTGCATCTAGCATGCCAGCGCCGCGACCATCGTTGAGCCAGCAACGCTTGGGGCTTCAATAGTTGAGCAAAACGTTACCAAACGTGTCACCCGTTCGCGCTACGCCGGTTGACGAGACAACTCGGCGGCAGGTTGGACTACGGCCAACCTTTGCATGGTTTGCCACTCCTGGTGTCGCCTGTCCAAGAGTGCTTTGATGGCCTTGCGGTCTGCACAGGCTGCTAACTCTTGATCGCCTAGACGACCCGCCAGGTGCTCAGCCGCATTGGTGTCGGCATGGTTGGTGGGCCCACCAACCATACTGCCCACAAACCATACAACAGAACGTCTGTTGGTTGGGACGGTTCTCGCGGCCGACCTGGTGACAGCGATGACATTCCTGGGACCTGTAGGCGCTCTTGACCTTGCGGGCACGGATGCCTCGCTTGGCTGCGCCCCAGGCCAGTTGCGGCGGGATATGGGCCAGATTGGAAGCGTACAGGTACGCGTTCATCCGACGTGCTTTCAACTTCATCCCCGCAACGTGTCAGCTGCTCGTAGACAAACTGGGCATCAGGGTAATCGCGGTAGAGTCCATTGACGGCACGGTTAATCTCTTGTCGCACCTGCCGCGCCAACTTCGTGTGTGTGCGCGTGGAGGGTGCGCGTGGAGGGTGCGCGTGGAGGGCAGGCGCGTGACGCCTTTCTTTTTGAGGCAGGCACGCAGTTTGGCTTTGCGACGGCGCTTCTCTCTATCCCGTTTGTGGCGCTCGGCTAGTGTGCCAGTGAACGTGCCATCGTGCTGGCCTGTTGAGGCGGTGAGGAAGTTGGCAATGCCCACGTCTACGCCGATCACGGGCGCATCTGTGGGGGTCTCTACCTTCACCTGCTCGTCATAGGAGAGCGTCAGCCACCAGCCATCCGCTTTGCGGGCCAGCACCATGCTGGTGTTGAAGGTTTTGCCCGCGAGCGCCTGCCGATGATGAGCGGCCAGTTTCACGGGCAGGAAGACGGGGTGCCCTTTCTCCAGAGTGGACAGGCGCAGCCAGTAATCAAAGGTGCTCTCCTCTGCGAGCTGAAGCAGCGCCACATTGGCGTTGGCCTGAATCACCGGCTCTTTCAAGATGGGCGTATTCCAGATGCGTTCCAGTCGCGCCATTGGGGCGGCGCTTCGTCTGGCTCGTGGGCTTCTTCATAGGCGGCCAGCGCGTCTAGGTACCCAGGTACTCGTGCGCTAGGTACTCGTGCGCGGCATTGGCGTAGTTGCTTCGCCAGGACTGGGCGATACCGGCGGCGTGCTGAATTGCCACGCGCTGCCAGCGCTGCGAGAGCGAACTCTCGAAGCAGGGAGCCAGGGAGCCAGGGAGCCAGGGAGCCAGGGAGCCAGGGGAGCCATTGGGTTCCGCTTCGATGCAAAAGTAGGTCGTGTACGCCTGACAGCAGCTGCAGGTATTCGGCGGCCAGCGCATCCAGCGTGGCGATCTTGGCATGGTTGGCGTCACAGGGGTGAATATGGGTCACGGCACGAGTCAGGCGCATCAGTCCACCTCCAGGGCCGCGAGCAATTGCGCCTTCTTGCGGCTTGCCCGCCTGCGGCCATAGAGCCGAGCACAGAACGAGGTGATGATGGCAACGAAGTCTTGCATCAGGTCGGCCTGTTCCTCCGCCGCCTCGTTGATGATGACCAGTTCGCGGCCTTGCGTCTTGAGGAGCGTCTGAATGTAGGCCACGCCGACGCGGGAGCAACGGTCCTGGTGCTCGACCACGATATGACTGATGCTAGGGTCGGCCAGCAGGGCGAGGAACTGCGGGCGCTGGTCATTGACGCCAGCGCCACATTCCTTGACAACTTTTGCCACCCGCCAGCCTTTCGCCGCGCAGAAGGCAGAAACGCGCTCGGCCTGGCTGTCGAGGGTCTTGCGGTTCTCAGCCGAAGAGACACGGGCATAGACCACCACCTTCTGCGGGCGAACGGCTTGTGACAGTGGCGGCACATCGATAATCACGGTGCCAGACGGCAACTGATGGGCGGGCAATTCGCCCCGTTGCCACATGCGCCACGCAGTCTGATAGCTAATGCCTTGTTGCTTGGCATAGGCGGAAAGTTTCATGTCCACAGCGTAGGACAACACCGGGCATTTATCACATATATGACTATATTTGATAGCAGATGTCTATACACCAAAACTCAGGACTAGATACCTGAGGCTTGCGGTCTAGGGTGGACAGTGGGGACGGCGGCGCGGGTCAGCGGGAGCGGCCGAGACGCGAGCGCGCGAGGCCGCCGAGGAGGCGCACCTCGTCGATGCGCAGGAGGGCGGCGACGGCGAAGTAGACGACGGCGCCGGCAAGGCCGGGCACGAGCAGCAAGAGGGCGTTTCCGCGGGTGGTGGTGGGATCGAAGAGGTGCGGCGCGAAGGTCGGCAGGATTTGGAGGAGCCCAACGCAGGTGAAGGTCATCGCGGCGCCGGCGAGCAGGATGCGGCCAATGCTGGAGGCGAGGTCGCGCATGCCGAGGTTGCCGATGGCAAGGGTCAGCAGGATGAAGAGGATCAGTGCATGGCTGCTGTTCTTGGCGGTGTCGCCGAAGGCGAGGGCGGGCATGCCGATGGAGCTCACGAACGGCACGGCGACGGCGACGTACGCGAGGATCGAGACGACGCCGACGATGTTAGGGATCAGGGTATTCTTCCGCGAGTAGAAGGCAGCGATGAGGAGCTGATCGGCGGCGATGAAGGGCAGCTCGTAGCCGTAATTCTGGACGGCGAGGGCGTTGCGGATGGTGCAGCCCTGGTTGCAGCTGCCGTGCTGGAAGAGCAGCGAGACGATGGGCACGCGGAGGGTGATCAGGCCGACGGCGGCGGGGACCATCAAGAGCAGGCCGAGGCGGAGGCCCATGCGGAGGGTGCGCTTGAAGGCGGTGAGGTCGTTGGTGGAGGCGGCTGAGGTGAGGGCGGGGAGGACGGCGAAGGTGAGCGCGGCGGCAACCAGGCCAACGGGGAACTGGATCAGGACGGTGCCGCTCTGGAGCGCGGTGGCATTGGCCGGTGCGCCGCCAGAGGTGCGCCCGATCAGGCTGACGTCGAGGTTCTGGTAGAGGACGCTGATGATGAGGCCGGCGGCGATGGGGATGTAGAGTTTGAAGATCTGGCGCACGGCGGGATGGTTGAGATCGAGGACCGGGCGCCAGACGACGCTGATGCGGCGGAGGCCGGGCAGGCAGATCAGGAATTCGCCGAGGGAGCCGAGCGCGAAGCCTACGGCGAGGCCACCGGCGCCGATGGTGCGGGCGTGCGTTACGGCAGTGGAGACGGAGCCGGAATGCACCAGGGCGTCGAGGGGAACGCCGAGCTGGACGCCCGCGGCGAAGAGCGTGATGAGGCCGACGAGGATGACGCCGACGTGCTGCGCGCCGGTGGCGAAGGCGGGATAGGCGGATTGGCGGGTGGCGTAGAGGATCGCCGAGGTGACGGCGTAGAGACCGAGGCCGAAGAGACCGAGCGCGCCGATGCGGACGAGCAGGACGGTGAGTTGCTGCGCGGAGGTGGGGTAGTTGGGCACCTCGAAGGGGATGAGGATTGGGGCGATGAAGAAGAGAGCGAGGACGGCGAGGGCCATCACGATGAGGACGACGTTAGCGACGGTGCTGTAGATGCGGCGGAGGTCGTCGTTCTGGTGGGGGGCAGAATGATCGACGAAGGTGGGGATCAACGCGCCGGAGACGGAGCCGCCAACGAGGAGATCGCTGACCTGTTGGATCGGGCGCAGGGCGATGACGAAGGCGCCGCTGCCGATCGGGAAGAAGAAGGCGTTGAGGACGGTGATGCGGACGAAGCCGAGGATGCTGCTGAGGAGCTGCCCAACGGCGATGATGCCCGCCGTCGCGACGATTCGCCGTTCGCGCTGGCCTTGCTGCGCCGCCTGCTGCGCGGCGCTCGATGCGAATACGTCTGCCTCGTCGAGGGTGAGAGTTGAGGTGAGGGCCAGATCGGGTGAGCCTTCGAGCGCGAACGCCTCGGTTGGGGCTGCCGCTGGCGAGATGACGATGTGTCGCTCGCCGTCAGCCGTTCCCGCGCCCGCCACCAGCGCCTCGCTCGGAGAATCAGGCGTTGGGATCGATCGTTTCCGGCGCAGGGGCATATCGACTCACTATTCGTTGTATCAGTTCGGTGGTTGAGTGGCCGGGAAGATAGGGCAACAGCGTCAACGCGCCGCCGTAGTCCGCAACGACCGCGGCTTCGGGGAGGCGGGAGCCGAGTCCGACGAGCGCGGGCGGCGCGCCGGGAGCGCCGGCGAGCGCGCGACGCAGCGCCTCGGCGTCGAGGAAGATCGGCTCGGTCGAGCCGCCGGCGTAGTCCGCGCCCTTGACGTAAATCGCCGGTCGCAGCACGGCCACCAACGACTCCGCCGTATTCTCCCCGAAGATGGTCACGTAGTCAATGCAGGCGAGCGCGGCCAGGACCTCCGCGCGCTCACCTTGCGGTGTGATCGGGCGCGAAGGGCCCTTGAGGTGGCGCGCGGATTCATCGCTGTTGAGGCAGACGACGAGGAGGTCGCCCAGCGTGCGCGCCTGCTGGAGATAAGTGACGTGGCCGAGATGTAAAAGGTCAAAGATGCCGTTGGTGCAGACGGCGTGCGCCCCCCGTGCCTGACGCTCGGCGACGATCCCGGCGAGGGTGGCGCGGTCGACGATTTCGCCCATAGGGTTTACGCCTCGACCAGCGAGTGCACGGCCGTGGTCAGTTCGTCGGGGGTGTTGGAGGCGCAGCCGAAGCGACGCACGACGAGTCCCGCGGCGATGTTGGAGAGCGTGGCGGCCTCGGTCATGGTGGCGCCGGCGACGAGGGCGAGGGTGAAGGTCGCCGCGACGGTGTCGCCCGCGCCGGTGGGGTCTGCGACCTCGGTGAGGTTGGAGGCGGGGATGTGGATGGGGGACTGGCCGCGCTCGAAGAGGCTCATGCCCTCGCTGCCACGGGTGATCAGGACGGCCTGGGCCCGCGTCTCGTCCAGCAGGCGGGCGCCCGCCGCTTCGAGCGATGGGGTATCGGTGATGCGCACGCCGAGCGTCGCCTCGGCCTCGGGCTGGTTCGGCGTGAGAGCGGTGACGCCGCGGAAGCGCGCGAGGTCGCCATGCGAATCGACCACGACGATCTTGCCGAGCGCGGTGGCGGTGGGCACGCAGGCTTCGATGATGGCGGGGTTGATGACGCCGTTCTCGTAGTCGGAGAGGATCAGGGCGTCGACGGTGGGGATGACGTCACGCAAGTAGGCGACGATCTGGCGGACGCAATCTTCGCCGAGGTCGGAGGAGTCGATGCGATCGAGCCGCACGATCTGCTGCTGCACGACCTGCGTGCCGCCGGCGAGGATGCGCATCTTGGTCGAGGTGGGTCGCCCCGGCTCGCTGACGAGTCCGTCCATCGAGATGCCGAATTCGGTCAGCCGCCCGCGGAGCTGCTCGCCGGAGGTGTCTTCACCGACGAAGCCCGCTAGGAAGACATCGGCGCCGAGGGTGCGCGCGTTGACGGCGGGGTTGGTGGCGCCGCCGGGCACGGTGAACTGCTCACGATGGGTGAGGACGAGCACCGGCGCCTCGCGCGAGATGCGACTTGGGCTGCCGACGAGGTATTCGTCGGCCACCATGTCGCCGACGACGAGCACGCGCTGGCCCTTAAAGCGGGCGATGATATCCAGCAGGCGCGAGCGCAGCGGGCGCTCGACATTCCCGGCGCCGTCGGCGGGACCCTGGCCATTGGAGGATACTGCGTCGGCGGCGGGTAACTGTATCTCATCAGACGGTCGCTCGACCCGAATCACGTAGACCTCTCCCGTGTTGCTGGCACACGACTCAAGCGAACGGCGGCAACGTGCCACAGCATCAGCGCCCCGAAATGTGGCAACGCCATCATACGCCGCCACCGCCAGGGTTGTCTCACCAGGCGATAGAGCCACTCCAGGCCGAGGCGTCGCAGCCAGCGCGGGGCGCGCGGGGCGGTCCCGGCGGCGAAGTCGAGCGCACCACCGACACCGATGGCGACAGCCACGGGCAGCCGGTCGCGGTGAGCAGCGATCCATCGCTCCTGCGCGGGGTTGCCGAAGGCCACGAAGAGCAGGTCGAGGGGCGCGGCACCGATGGCGGCCAGCACGTCCTCGGCGTCGGCCGGAGCGGGCGAGCCTGCTAGGCTATCGATGTGGAGGCTGGTTGGATGCCGCGCGGAGAGACGGCGGGCGGCTTCGGCGGCGACGCCGGGAGCGGCTCCCAGCAGGAACACGCGCACGTTCGGGATGGTTGCTTCAGCGGCGATGGCTTCGAGGAGATCTACGCCGGTGACGCGCTCGGGAAGGGGCGAGCCGAGCAGGTGCGCGGCCCAGACGATGCCGATGCCGTCTGGCACGACGAGATCGGCGGCGTGGACAATCGCGCGGAGGTGAGGATCGCGGCGGGCGGCCATCGCCATTTCGGGGTTGAGCGTGACGATCTGGCGGGCGGCCGGGGCGGGATCGCCGCGGCGGAGCGTGGCGCGGCGACGCTCGACGGCGGAGGCGACCCAAGCGAGGGTTTGGGCCGTCGTCACGGCGTCTACGGGCAAGCCGAGGACATCGATGCGTGAAGGGTCAGTGAGTAGGGCTGTGGTGGGAGGATGGTCTGAAGTGGGCACGGTGGACCTCGCCGGCGATGTCTGCGCAGGATGCCCGCCAAGTATAGCATTCGCCGCGGTTTGACTGGCCTCGGCGGAGCCGCGTAAGATGCAACGGTTGGCCAATTCTTGGCCACTGGACGAGGACGGGATAGCGCATGCGCGAACTTCAGGAGCGGGACGAGTCGCTGGTTGACCATGGCGAGCCAGAGGATACGACGCGTGCGCTCGCGCAAGGTCGGGCCGATGAGACTGCGCATGAGATGCCGGATGCTCTAGCGGCGAAGCACGATCGGCTGCGAGGGATTCTGCGCGAGCTGGGGTCGGTGCTGGTGGCGTACTCGGGTGGGGTGGATAGCGCGCTACTGCTGAAGGTGGCGGCGGAGACACTTGGCGAGTGGGCGGTGGGCGCGCTAGCCACCTCGGCGGCGTACGACGAGGAGGAGACGGCGGAGGCCCTGCGCACGGCGGAGGCGATGGGCGCGCACGTAGTGCGGGTAGAGACGCGCGAGTTGGATGATCCGCGTTATGTGGCGAACGCAGCCGACCGCTGCTATTTCTGCAAGACCGAGCTATTCGACGAGCTAGAGCCGCTGCGCGAGCGGTTGGAGCTGGCGCACGTCGTCTATGGCATGAACGTGGACGATCGCGGCGACTGGCGTCCGGGGCAGCGCGCGGCGCGAGAGCGTGGGGTGCGCGCGCCGCTGGACGAGGCGGGATTCGGCAAGGACGACATTCGCGCGCTGGCGCGGCAGCTCGGCGTGCCGGTGTGGGACAAGCCTGCGATGGCGTGCTACTCGTCGCGCATCCCGTACGGAACCCCGGTGACAGCGGAGGCGCTCTCGCGGATCGGGCGGGCCGAGCGTGCGCTGCGCAAGCTGGGGTTCGCGCAGATACGGGTGCGCCACCACGACGCGGTGGCGCGGATCGAGCTGGCGCCGGGCGATTTCGCGCGGGTGTTGGACGATGCGGTGCGCGCGGCGGTGGTGGAGGCGGTGCGCGCGGCGGGGTATACGTACGTCGCGCTCGACCTGCAGGGCTATCGCACGGGCTCGCTGAACGAGGCGCTGCTGCGCCCAATCGCCCATTCCTCCGCCGCGCCAGGCAGCCAAGGCTAGGTTCGTGTGCACACACGCTCCAATAGACGTGGCGAGGACGCGAGGGAAAATCCCGCTCCGTGCGGCGTTGTATCCTTCCCAACGTTCACCTCGACTCCCGCCTCGCGGCCCCTTCCCTCGCAGGGAGGGTGGGGTCCCCCAAGCACAGGGGTCTGTAGGGGTCGGGTCGATCCTTGCGCACCCTCGCGTGCCGTGCTATACTTCGACTAGAACATAAATTCTGCGTTTCGCCTCGTTAGTCCGTCCCCTCTAACCCCCCCGAGTAGCGCATTTCCGATGTCCGCTTCGTGCGTACGGTGCTGTGATTCCACCTTCTCCGCCCCATATGAGGACGATCAAATCGAAAAAGCGGAAGGAAACGGAAATGGCCAAAGCACTCCGAATCCCCAAGAAATGAGGGATTCCCTTCACCAATGATCCCCCAAACCCGCAGCAATTGCGGTTTCCGCCCCCTCAGCCCCGGCCGCTCCTCTAGTAGTACCGATTTCCTCCTGGGCTGTTGGCGCTCGCGTCGCAGGATTGGCCCCGGCCTTCAGGCCAGGGAGCGGCATCACCCCTGCCAACTCGCCGCCACATGATAAAAAACGCGCGACACCTTCAAAGCCCCTTGAAACCTGCGTAGACCCGTCCTCTGCGCTCTTCAGCCCTCGTCATGCGCTACAATGAGCGATGCGCGGCGCGATGAGGCGCGACAGCGATATCCCACCCGAGGAGGCCCGGCCATGGCGAGTTCGGCAAAGGCGTCGAAGCGCTGGGTGATGCCCAAGCTCTGGGCCGACTGGAAGCCGTTCGGCGCGGGCGAGCAGAAGCCGCACCACTTCACCGAGATGGCGAAGACGGCGTGGGAGAACCGACGGCATCCGCTCTACGCCTGGAACATCCTCAACAACGGCTGCTGCGACGGCTGCGCGCTCGGCACGACGGGCATGCGCGACTGGACGATGTCCGGCATTCACCTCTGCACGGTGCGGCTGAACCTGCTGAAGCTCAACACGATGGACGCGATGCCGTGGGAGCGGCTGCGCGACGACCTCGACGGGCTGCGGTCCCTTTCCAGCAAGGAGCTGCGCAATCTGGGGCGGCTGCCATACCCGATGGTGCGGCAGCGCGGCGAAGCAGGCTTCACGCGGGTGACGTGGGACGAGGCGCTAGACCTGATCGCGGGGCGCATCCGCGGGACGCCGCCTGAGCGGATGGCGTTTTATCTGACCTCGCGCGGTTTGACCAACGAGGTCTACTACGCCGCGCAGAAGGCGGCGCGCTTCCTGGGGACGAACAACATCGACAACGCGGCGCGGGTCTGCCACTCGCCGAGCACCGTGGGGCTGACGGCGACGCTCGGCGTGGGGGCGTCGTCGGTCTCGTATAAGGACTGGATCGGGACGGATCTGCTGGTCTTCGTCGGCAGCGACATCGCCAACAATCAGCCGGTCTCGACGAAGTATCTCTACTACGCCAAGCAGCAGGGCGCGAAGCTGGCGGTCGATCAATCCCTATCGTGAGCCAGGGATGGTGCGCTACTGGGTGCCGTCGGTGCCGGAGAGCGCGGTGATGGGCACCAAGCTGATGGACGAGTTCCACCAGATCGCGACGGGGGGCGATATCGCCTACCTCAACGGCACGCTGAAGTACCTAATTGAGCAGGATTGGGTCGATCACGCCTTCATCGACGCACACACGACGGGCTGGGATGCGCTGGCAGCGTCCATCGCGGGGCAGGATTGGGAGATGCTGGAGCGACTGAGCGGGGCGAGCCACGAGGATATGCGCGCCTTCGCGGAGACGATCCATGCGGCGCGGACCGGCATCTTCGTCTGGAGCATGGGCATCACGCAGCATACGTTCGGCGTGCATAACGTGCAGGCGATCGTGAATCTGGCGCTCTCGCAGGGCTGGCTTGGCAAGGAGCACTGCGGCGTGGTGCCGATCCGCGGGCACAGCGGCGTGCAGGGCGGCGCGGAGGTCGGCGCGGTGCCGAACACGTTCCCCGGCGGGAAGACGGTCAACGACGGAAAACGCGGCGAAGCTGGGTGAGCTTTGGGGCTTCGAGGTGCCGGCGTGGAGGGGGCTGCGTGCGGTCGAGATGATCGACGCGGCCTACGACGGCGCGCTCGACGTCTTGTACTGCAGCGGCGGCAACTTCCTCGAAGTGCTGCCGGAGCCCGACTACGTGCGCGACGCGCTGGGCAAGCCAAAGCTGCGCGTGCACCAAGACATCTACGTGACGACGCAGATGCTCGTGGATCCAAATGAAACCGTCGTGCTGCTGCCGGCGGCGACGCGCTACGAGCAGCCGGGGGGCGGCACCGAGACGAGCACGGAGCGGCGCATCATCTTCTCGCCGGAGATTCCGGGGCCGCGCGTGGGCGAGGCGCGCGGCGAGTGGCAGATCTTCACCGAGCTGGCGGCGCGGGTACATCCCGAGCGGGCAGGGCAGATCGTGTTCAAGGACGCGCAGGCGATCCGGGCGGAGATCGCACGGGCGGTGCCGTCCTACGCCGGGATCGAGCAGCTGCGCAAGAAGGGCGACTCCGTGCAGTACGGCGGGCGGCTGCTCTACGAGGGCGGGCGCTTCAACACGCCGGACGGCAAGGGGCATTTCACGACGCTGACGCCGCCGGAATTGTCCTTGCCGGAGGGGCGGTTCATCCTCTCGACGCGGCGGGGCAAGCAGTTCAACAGCCTGATCCACGCGAAGAAGGATCCGCTGACGGGAGCGGTGCGCGACGCGCTGCTGCTCTCAGCCGAGGATGCCGCGGCGCTCGGCGTGGCGAATGGCGACGCGGTGGAGGTGCGCAGCGACAACGGCGCGACGATGCGCTGCCATGTGCGTATCGACGCGATCAAGCCGCGCAACGTGCAGGCGTTCTGGCCGGAGTGCAATCCGCTGATCCGGCGGCGTGTCTGCGACGTGGCCGCCGGCATCCCCGATTACAACGCGGTGGTGGAGATCATGCCGATCCGCGCGGCGGAGGGCGAGTCGGTCCGGGCCGCCAGCGCGCCGGGGGCTACTCTTTGATGAGGGCCATAAACTCGGCGCGGGTGGGCGCGCTACGCTGGAAGACGCCGCGCATGGCGCTGGTGACGGTCTGACTGCCGGGCTTGCGGACACCGCGCATCTGCATGCAGTTACCACTTACGATCGGCTTGCCATTGCGTCGCACGAGAAGGGCGCCCGTTGGGACGGAAACGCAGAATACTTCGTCATCAAACTCCACAGTACCGCGATGATATGGCTGGAGTTTCCCATACCACTTATACCCTTTGTCTGTTTCGCGTTTATGCGTGCGTACCTCAACACGCGCGCAACCAGGATATGTCTGTATACTCCCCGTCTTGCCCGTCCGTAGCAAGAGTTCCTGGATGTCGTCGATCAGCCGGTACGATCTTGACACGTATTGCGCGCGCACGGGGTTGTGTTCGTAGTAATGCCCGTCGCCAAGAGCATACCAGTGCAGAAATTCATCTATTTGGCGCGCACTCATCTGCTTGATAGTATTGGGCACATATTTGTCGCCTGACCTGCCAAAAGGGGCGAGCGCTTCGTAAAGCTGCTGGTCGCGAGATATGAAATGGATGTGGTGGGGACGACCTGCCTGAGGCTCACGGCGAAATCGGAAAGGGAGATCCTGTAAGAGCGACCAAATCATATCGGCGTATTCCCCAACATTTTGGGAAATCACAACGTCTCTCGGCCCGCGCCTCGTACATCCCTCAGCTAACCACGCAGCCATGAAATGCGCGTAGTCGTCACCTGAGATTGCGGCTCCCGCAATCTCTACGGAGTCCATATCTGGCTCCGACCATCGGACGGCTTGTGGAACGTAAAAACGGGCAGGCACTTGATCTGCCGCTGTTACTGTCCAGGCGGCGTTCATGGAACAATCAAATGTCCATTCCGACTGCATCACCACACGATGGTCTGGCGTAACCAGCAGGTCAACACTCTTGCTCAGCCAACGAATCATCGAGCCGCGATAGGGGTAGCGAACATATTCTGTCGGTGTGGCGAAGCTCATGTCGAGCGTCTCAGTGTCAACCTGTGCGACGGGCACGCCCTTTTTTAGATGATCGAAACGGACCCAACCTTCTGTCGTGAGAATCTCGGTTTCGCGATCATAGCAGAGGTGATCGGCCTTGATCACGACGGCGACGCCCTGCGGCTCCAGCGTGGACATGATCACGTCGGCGAGCTGCGAGGTCATGCGCTCCTGTACCTGCGGGCGGCGCGCGAGGATCTCCAGGGCGCGGGCGAGCTTGGAGAGGCCGACGACCCTGCCGTTCGGGATGTAGCCGATGTGGCCGACGCCGTGGAACGGCAGGAAGTGGTGCTCGCACATGCTGTAAAAAGGGATGTCCTTGACCAGCACCAGCTCTTGATGGCCCTCTTCAAAGCCGACGCGCAGGACGTCAGCGGGGTCCTGGGTGAGCCCCCAGAAGATTTCGGTGTACATATCGGCGACGCGGCGGGGCGTCTCGCGCAACCCTTCGCGGTCGGGGTCTTCGCCTACCGCCTGGATGATGGTGTGCACCGCCTGGCGGATGGCAGAGGTATCGATGCTCGATGCGAACTGGGTCTGATCTTCTGCGGACATGGTCTGCTCCTGGCGCGTGGGATGAGCGGCCAGGGCGACGGTATCCGCCAGGCGCGCGCACTGCGTATGGAATACGATAGCAAGAGACGCCTCTCGCGGCAAACGCATTGATCGGTGCCGCGCAGGATTGGCATCGTGGTATACTTGCGGCAGACCCGGCGCAAAGGCGCGACCCCCGGATCTACACGTAGCAAGGGTAGCGGAGCGACGGCGCTCTCCTCTATCTGTTGCGATCGGCGTAGAGATTTCGAGGAGCACTGCCATGCGCTGCGAGAACTGTGGCCATCCGATGAAGAACGCGGAGATGTGGAAGCTCGGCGGCGACCGCGACGCCCCAACGTCCCGCTCGATGCACTCGCTGTGTTGGGATTGCCGGGCGCAGGCCGAGCGAACCGCCGATGCGGCGCAGAAAGAGTCCGACACCAAAGCGGAGAGCGACACTGGCGACACGCCGTTTGCGATCGTGATGGTTGCCTAGGCTCGTCCGTCGCTTCGGAAGCCATTCGCGCCCTCTTCTCCGCGTTGGAGAGGAGGGCGGTTTGTCGGTTGGGAGCCTCACCTTCGGCCAAGTCCCTGCTCACAGGCGATCCTCTTCCCCCGCAGGGGAAGGGGCGCGGGATCGCGGCACCGAAGCGCGTTCGCGCGGGGATGCGGCCTGCAGTCCGCTTATCGAGCGATGGTGGTCAGCTTGTGCCGCCATGACGCGCGGGTGGGCGCACACGTGGCACGGTCGATAGGGGAGCGCAGATGAGCCTGGATGAGGCGCTGGGTCGCTATGCGGAGGCCGCGCAGGACCTTTCGAGCGCGGGGCTGGCCGAGGCGGCGGGCAACCACTTCAACTGCGCCGATCTCTGCAATCAGGTCGCCGAAGAGGTGTTGCAGGCGGTGTATGTGCTGCGCAACGACAGTCCGGCGCCGTATGCGCACGATCTGGTGGCGCTGGGGCAGTTGGCCGAGGCTCCTCAGGCGGTATTGGACGATCTCGCCGTGCTGAACCCATACCATCCCGGTGCGTTTCTTGAGGAGCATTCGGCGGAGGATGCTGACGACGCGGTGGGCGGCGACACCGCCGAGGATCTGCTGGCGCGGGCGCGGCGGGTGATGCGCTGGGCGCGCCCGATCGTGCTGTCCGACTACTGATGCGTGCGATCATGCGCGAGCCTTGTTGGATTCGGAGGCGGGTGCCATGAGAGTCGTCTCGCTACTGCCGAGCGCCACGGAGATCGTCTGCGCGCTGGGGATGGATGATGCGCTGGTCGCGGTGACGCACGAGTGCGACTATCCCCCAGAGGCGCTGGCGAAGCCGCACATCACGCGCAGCCTGCTGAAGCCGAACATGCGGAGCGGGGAGATCGACGCGGAGGTGCGCACACAGCTGACGGCCGACGCGCATTCGCTCTACTCCATCGACCGGGCGCTGCTGGCGGAGCTGGCGCCGGACGTGATCCTGACGCAGCAGCTCTGCGAGGTCTGCGCGGTGGCCTACGACGAGGTGTTGGAGGCGGTGAAGTCGTTGCCGCGACGGCCGCGGGTGCTGAATCTGGAGCCGATGAGCCTGGGCGAGGTGCTCGCCGATATCCAGCGGGTGGGGGATGCGTTCGGCATCGGGGAGACGGCGCGAACGGTGGTGGCGGGATTGGAGCGGCGCGTCGAGCGGGTGAAGGAGATGGTGGCGCTGGCGGAGACGCGGCCGACGGTGGGGTTCATCGAGTGGATCGATCCGATCTTCTGCGGCGGGCATTGGAATCCGGAATTAGTGGAAATCGCGGGGGGGTACGATCCGGTCGGGCGGCTGCATCAGCCGTCTGTGCGGGTGCCGTGGGAGCAGATGCGCGCGAGCCAGCCGGAGGTGATGGTGATCTCGTGCTGCGGCTTCGACGAGGAGCGCACGATGGAAGAGCTGCCGACCCTGGAGGCGTTGCCGGGCTTCGACGAGCTACCGTGTGCGCGGAACGGACGCGTGCATGTGGTGAACGGATCGGCGTATTTCAGCCGTCCTGGGCCACGGCTGGTGGACAGCCTGGAGATCTTGGCGCGGCTGGTGCATCCGGAGTTGTACGACGAGTAGCGCGCGGTCCCACATCACATTGCGCTATGTCCGTTTGGTATGCTCCTTGGCCTGAAGGCCGGGGCTAATCGCATGCGTCCGCGCACGCGAAAGCGCATCCGAGAATCCAAGGGGAGGAGGGACGGCGGGCGCGACGCGAGGCGCCGGGCGGGCAGTCGCGTGGATGGTGGCACGAGGGGCTGCGACGGGTCTACGCTCTGGAACGTGGATCGGCACTAAGGCTGAACCGTTTCTGGGTCGCGCACGGGCACGCTACCGTTTGTACGGCGATTGCAACGCGCCCGTGCGGCTGGGTTGGCGCTGCGGCCGGCGCCGGTACGGTGTTCAAGAGGATAACTCCATGTTGCTCGTCACTGGCGCCGATGGCTTTGTCGGGCGGCATCTCGTCGCGCGATTGGCGGATGATGGTGAGCTGGTGCGCGCGCTGGTACGCGACGTGGCGCGGGCGCGACGGGTGATCCCGACGGCGGGGGTCGAGCTGATCGTAGGCGACACGACGCGGGCGGATTCGCTGCCGAGCGCCTTCGCGGGGGTGGAGACGGTGATCCACGCGGCGTTCGTCACGGCGAACCGCAAGCAGCGTGTTGGGGTGAGTTATTACCAGACGAACGTGCTGGGGACGCGGCACGTGATCGAGGCGGCGAAGGACGCGGGTGTGAAGCGTATCGTGGTGGCGGGCGGTCTTGGCACGAAGCCGGACAAGCCGGGGAGCTATATGCAGGGGCGCTACGACGCGGATCAGGCGGTGCAGAACAGCGGCCTGGCATATTCGATCCTCGGCGCGTCGGTGCAGTTTGGGCCGGGGTCGGCCTTCTTTTCGGGGCTGGCGAACCTGATCAAGTCGCCGCTACCCGTGGTGCCGATGATCGGCGATGGGTCGCTGCGTTTCCAGCCGATCTGGGTGGAGGACGTGGTGACGTGCCTGCTGAAGATGACGCGGGAGCCGGCACGCTATGATGGACGGACGATCGATGTGGGCGGCTCGGCGGTGTATACGTATTCGCAGATCCTCGATCTGCTGATGGGCGCTCTGAAGAAGCGTAAAATCAAGGTGCCGGGGCCGATGCCGTTCGCAGCGCTGGGAGCGGCGGCCATGCAGCTCGTGCTGGCAAATCCGCCGATCACGGTGGCGGCGCTGGGGCTCTTCGACTTCCCGAACGTGGCGGCTTCGCCGGATGTGGTGGAGCGCGAGTTCGGTTTTCGGGCGATGGCCTATCGCGACTATGTGGCGAAGTATGGGGCGAACTGAGCGTGGTTGAGGGTCGCAGGGTGGGCGTGCGCGGCGCTTTGGCTCAGGTGTAAAATGGAGCGAGGCGCCTGCTGGATGGCGCGGAGACGGGTGCGCGACTGACGTGGCGGGAGGGGCAGTATGGAGGGCGGCACCTGCCTGCGCTGCGGCGCTCCGTACGAGGCTGAGGCGACGGTCTGCTATTCGTGTGGGGCGCCGATCGGCGAGACGCGCTCGAATACGCAGCCGGTGCCGGCGATGCGCCGGATCAGGCCCGATGGGGCGGAGGCGAGCTCGTCGCCGCCCACGATGCAGGGGACGGCATCTTCGTCGCCGGTCGCGCCGGTGCCCATGTCGAGGCCGCTGCCCAGGCCTACGCGGGGGCGCAAGCGTCCGTTGTGGCCGGTGTTGCTGCTGGCGTGCGTGCTGGTGCTGGCGGCGTTCGGCGGCGCGGCGTATGTGTTGCGGCTGGTGACGGCAAGCCCGAATGTGTCGCAGCAGACGCTGTATCGTGATCCGGAACATCGCTTCAGCTTTCAACGGCCAACGCTGTGGCAGGTGAGCGCTACGGGCGGCGGGGTCTCGCTCTCGGACACGAATGGCACGAGCACGGCGGTGGTGGCGGTGCGGGCGGCGGATGGGGGTGAGAGCGCGGCCTCGGCGGCGGACTCGATTGCGGCGCCACTCAAGTTGATAAGCGAGCCGGCGCAGGTGATCGGGGGGGCGAGCTGGGAGCAGCGCGCGGGTCAGGCGACCGGCTCCGATGGAGCGGTGCGGCAGTATGTGGTGCTGGCGACGCTGCGCGCGGGGGAGATCTACACGATCGAGTTCTCGTCGCCGGTGGCGAGCTATGCGGTGACGAATACGCTGGTGTATCAGCCGTTGCTGAACTCGTTCGTGTTTGGTGATGCGGGCTAGCGGCGAGCCGCAACTGGCAACCAACTTGCGGTGCGGCTGGCGCGTAGAGAGTATGTGCGGCGTTGGACGTGGATCGTGCACGCGACGCGCACCGGCGGCGGTCTGATGCGTTAACGCCGTGGGCACCAGCCACGAGGAGAGTTCAGTGTCTACGAATCGCGGTGATCGGGGCTGCGCGACGACCGGGTGCGTCGCGTTGGTCTGCATCTTCGTCCCGATAGTGGGGCATATCATCCTGACGTACATGATTCTCGAGGATGATTACACGATCATGGAGAAGACGCTTTGGCTGGTGCTGGTGTGGGTGGTGTGGTTCATCGGGCCGTTCATCTACTTGTTCTTCGGGCAACGGAAGAATCGGGTGCTGCCGGGCGGGAGCGGGCGCTACGCGTAGTTGGGGGTTCGCTACGGTACGACGGGCGAGGCCTGCCTCGCCCCCACTGGCCTCGACGTCTACCGGCGTCGGGGCCTTTTCGCTTTCCCGCGCGGCGAAGTGACCTCACTCTCTGCCAAGCCCCGCACGGGGGACCCCGCCTCTCCCGCGGGGAGAGGGGAGGCGGAGTCGGACCCTGGGACCCTGGGTTAGCGGCTGGTGGCGTCGGCGAGGAGGCGAGGGAGTAGGAAGAGGGAGAGTAGCAGCGCGAGGCTGACGATGATCGCCCCGGCGAGGAAGGGGAGGGTGAGGGCGACGGAGGCGAGGGCGGCTCCGGTGAGGGGGGCGAGAAACCAGGAGAGTTGGGTGGGGAGCAGGGAGAAGTTGAGGATGGAGGCGCGGCGCTCTATGGGGGCGAGCAGCGCCAGCAGGGCGATGACGCTGGTGCCGATGCCGCCCTGGAAGAGGCCGACGGCGATATAGGCGAACTGGAAGGGCAGGAGGGCGGGCGCGGCCCACTCGGCGAGGAGGCCGAGGGTGACGGCGGCGAGGCAGATCGGCAAGACGCGCGCTCGCCCGAGGAGATTGCCGAGGCGACCCCAGAGCGGGGTGGTGACGGCCATGGCGATGCCGGCGCCGGTGAAGGTGGCGCCGACGAGGCTGGGCAGCAGCTTGGGGTCGCCGGTGTCGAGGTGCTGGAGACGGATGGTGACGAAGGGGACGATGAGCTGGATGCCGAACATGGCGGCGAAGTAGAGGCCGAAGAGGCGGACAACGGCGGGCGTGCGGAAGATGTCACGCAGGGCGGCGCGGAGGAGCTTGCCGGCGGTCTGGCCAGCGCGGGCGCGCAGCTCGGGGCGGATCGCGAGGGTGAGGATGATGCCGACGAGGACGGAGAGCGCGGCGTCTAGTAGCAGCAAGGTGCGGATGCCCTGGTGCTGGACGATCTGGCCGCCGAGGTAGGGGCCGACCGAGGAGCCGAGCGGAAACCCTGCGACCGGCGGAAGCAGGCGATGGCGCGAAGCCCGCCGAAGACAAGCTTGCGGAGGTTATCGAGTCGCAGCAATCGGCGACGATGGCGATACGCACGATCGCCAAGGCAATCGTGGCGCGGACCGAAGCCGGTAGCCCAGCGCGGAAGCATTCGACGCCGTTATCAAGCAGACGGTCGCTATCCTGAACGGTATCCTCGGAGAGCACCCTGCTAGCTCAGGACGCGGACGTAGACGGGGCCACCAAAGCGTACTTCGCCCAGTTCGCCGCGAAGTCGCTGGAGCGAGCGCGCGGCGCGAAGGACGCTGCCGAGTAGGCCCGAACCAAGCGGGGCAGGTGCCTGTGAAGGTGCTTGCTCCGCATTCGTTGTATCCTTGATGAATCGAAGGGAGCACTCAATGGTAACCCGGTCGGGCACTTCTCCCCAGCAAGACGTTTGTGTGGTGTATTGCCGAGTGTCTAGCGCGAAGCGCCGACAAGGCCTGGGCCGAGGAGGACGCGCCAGTCGTTGCGCGGCGAGGGGCTTGAGGGCGGGCGCGGCTGGGGGGTGGTGGTTACGGCGATGGGAAGGGCGTCGGAGGTCATCGGTCTCTCGATCTGCATGTGAGGTGCGGGGGCATCGCCACGGGAATCGCCAACGGTGGCGGGGCGACCGGGACGGACAACCTGTATAGCAGGAGGGCGGAGGGGCAGATTCATTTCCGTTGCCTTCCGCTGTTTTGGTATAGAGGCGATGTACGGGTGTGTTTGGGCGGACCTCACCCCTAGCTTCTCTCCTGGCGCACGGGCTACTTCCCAGCGGGGGTGCAGCTTGGGAGACAGGGTGAAGACGCCCGTGGGTCGCGGAATCAGAGCGAGAATGCGGTTGCATCCGGCCCGGCTGGAGCGCCCAGACGATACGCGACATTCTCCATACCCGGTCTGAAGTGTCCCGGTTTGGAGACCGTTCAGCATTAGGCGACAACCAGTGTTTGCGTAGCCCATCTCCTTCAGGACGTCGCGGAGTAGTCGAGCGCCATGGGGCGTGCCGTTTGCTTCGAGGATCGGCGGTGCGGCCCGATTGGGTCGGACGACTGGACGGGAGTTCGCATCGAGGGTGGCAAAAGCTTTGGCCATGGCGTATCGTGCATTGCCGCATCATGGAGCGCGGATGCCGACCGCCTGGCGCGTTGCCAGAGCAGCGAGGTGCACTGGCAGCCATGGTCGGAGTGATGAATGCCCCCCTCGCCCGGCCGCCGGTTCCAGACGGCCATCTCCAGCGCGGCCACGACTCGTTCGGAGCGCAGGTGATCGGCCATGGACCAGCCCACGACCCGGCGGCTGCACGCGACCAAGATCACGGCCAGATACCGGAACCCCTCATACTGAGTCGGCACGTACGTGCTATCCGCCACCCAATATCCGCCACCCCGAGCGCGTTGAGGACGGGCGCCGCGAAGGTGCGCTGGACCAGGTCCGGGGCCAGCTCGGCCTGGGGATCGCGCTGCGTCGTGTGAAACGGGCGCCGGCGATGGCACCCAACCAGACCGGCGCCCCGCAGGAGGCGCGCGATGCGCTGGCGCCCGCAGCGCGTTCCCGCACTCGCCAATTCTGCGTGGACGCGCGGCACGCCAGAGGTGCCGCGGCTTGCGTGATGGATCAGCCGGATGTGCTCGACCACCTGCTCGTCGGCCTGGGCAGGTGCCGAGCGGTCGCGCTGGCGCCACGCTATTAGCCGCGGGGGAGACACCCAGCACCCGGCGGAGAGTGACGACGGCATGGGTGGCCTGCTCGCGCTCCACAAACTCGTAGGCGACTAGCGGATCGAATTGGTCTCCTGCGCGGGAGATGCGCCGCGGCTTTTTTCAGGATCTCGCGCTCCTCGCGCAGGATCCGGTTCTCGCGCCGGAGTCGGCGCAACTCCTCCTGGTCGTCACTCGTCAGCCCGTCGCGGCGTTTCCCCTCGTCGAGATCCGCCTGCTTGAGCCAGAGCCGCAACGTTTCGCCGGTCATACCCAACTCCCGGGCGATCTCAGCATGGGGCTTGTCGCTCGTGCGCGAGTTGGATCGCTTCATTACGAAACTCTGGCGGATAGGGTGGCATAGGTTTCGACCTGCGAACACCTCCTCGGGGCCTTCACCTCAAGCGTACAGGTGGGCACCATAGCGGGTCAACTGAGGTCCGCGTTTTCAGGCGAAGTTGGATTGAAACGTGTCCGCGTGTGAGGGGGACTCTTTTGGCGTGGTGTGTAGGCGCATACACTTGCCGTTTCTGCCGTTTTTCGAGAACTGCGTGCTGCCATTTTTGCCGCACGTTGGCGACGACGGGTGGTGGGGTGCGAGGGGTGGATTGGTCAGGAGCACCTTTCGGGTGATGAAGCATGCCGGCAAATGCATTCGCGCCCGGAGGGCCCGCGGCCACGAAGCCCGCCTGTGTGGGCTCGGAGCTCTCTCGCACGGGGGCTGCCTCTCGTGGCGGGGAGCGGGGAGGTGTTTTGCGCGGAGTAGTCGCCAGGCACCATGGGGAGAAGCTGGGGGCGGGGGTGAGGTGATTGGGCCTACGTTAGGCTATCACGCGGAGGTGGGCGTCTGGGACGGACAAGTGCGGACATTTCCGCTCTTTGCCGGTCAGGTACCGACACGGATTGGGCGGATTTCGCGTCGCGTGCGAGCATTTGCGTTGGCGGAGGGCGAGGGTGCAAGTGGAGGGGGCGAGGCCGACCTCGCCCCCTCCACTTGCATCATGGCGGTCGTGTCGCGGTGGTGAGGCGGGGTTAAGCGGTAGGAATTTGGAGGATCTGGTCGGGGTTGCGGTCGGTGAGCAGGTCAATGCCGTTGACTTGGATGAGGGCCATGTCTTCAAGGCGGACGCCGCCCCAGCCTTCGAGGTAGATGCCCGGCTCGATGGTGACGATGGCGTTCTCTTGGAGGCCTTCGGTGGCGGCGATGCGGGCGAGGGTGTCTGGGTCGTCGTTGCGCTTCCACGGCAGGGCCGGTAGCTCGTGGACGGCCATTCCAACGCCGTGCCCCAGGCTGTGGATGTAGGCGTCGCCGTAGCCGGCGTCGATCATGACCTGGCGGGAGGCGGCGTCTACTTCGCTGCCGTGACGTATGCCGCTTGCGAGGGCGCTTTCGGCGGCGTCCTGCGAAGCGCGGACGACGGCATAGATCTGGCGGAGCTGGTCGGTAGGCTCGCCGAGGCAGACGGTGCGCGTGAGGTCGGAGCAATAGCCGTCCACGCGGCAGCCGAAGTCGATCAGTAGCGGCTCGCCGGGCTGCGCCTCGCGGTCGGTGGGGACGGCGTGGGGCTGCGCGCCGCCGGGTCCGCAGGCGACGATGGTGGGGAAGCTGGGCCCTTGGGCGCCGCCAAGGCGCACGAGGTCGTCGAGGCGGAAGGCGATCTGGCGCTCGGTCATGCCGGGGCGTATCTCGCGCACGAGCTGGGCGAAGGCGGTGTTGGCGATGGCGGCGGCGCGACGGATGGTGGCGATCTCGGCGGCGTCTTTGCGGGCGCGCACGTGGGCGAGCAGGTCGTCGCAGGGGACGAGGGCACTTTGGGGGGCGGACGCGGCGAGCGCCTCCGCGAGGCGCTCCCAACGGGAGTAGGAGAGCCAGTCACGCTCGAAGCCGATGCGACGCAGGCCATGCTCGGCGGCGGCGGAGGCGAGCACGCGCTGCGGAGGCATGGTGTCTATCGAGAGCACCTGGGCGCCGCTGGCGACGATTTCGTGCTCTTTGCTGATGAGGCTGAAGGTGCCGGCGATGAGGTAGAGGTCGCGCACGGTGAGCAGCGCGAGGCCGGAGGACTCGGTGATGTCGCCATCCTCGGCGGAGAAGCCGGTGAGATAGCGGCGATTGTGCTGGCTGGCGACGAGCAATGCGTCGAGCTGAGCCCGTTGCATGGCGGCGCGCGCCTCGTCGAGACGGCGGCGGTAGTCGGCTGGTTGGGGCGCTGTCATAGGGTGGCTCCTTGTCGTTGTGACTCAACACATAGCCGAGGATGCAGGACTGTCGCGTGGCGATGGCGTGGTTCCTCACCCCCTATCCTCTCTCCCTGCGGGGCGAGGGGGCAGAGGCGTGATCGCGGCGAGGAGCGCCGGCTGGCGTGCACAGCGGCTGCTGTGCAGAACTCATCTTTGTTCAGTTTGACGTGGGAGATGGCAAGCGGGTGGCGTAGGGTGTGCGTGGCAGCCATGGAGGGGCGCGTCCTATTATTCTACACGGGGGGATTTCTAGCCGGGGAATTCCGTGAACTTGTATACCCGAAACGGCGCGCAGCCTCTTCTATCGGATCCGGGTGAGGATATGGCGCGAGATGAGGTGATGTCTCGCGAGCGCGCAGCGGGATGGCGTACGCATAGCCTGGTGCGGTGGCTGCTGATGGTGCCGCTGTTCTATAAAGTGCTTTTCGCGAACTCGGCGATCGTGGTGGTCGGGGCGGTGGCGGGGACGGCGATCACGGCGCGGGTGGCGGCGTCGGGCCAGGGGCATGGGATGGATGTGCCTTTGGCGGCGGGCTTCGCGGTGGTCGGGCTGGCGTTGACAGGGTTGCTCAATGCGCTGCTGCTGCGGGCGGCGCTGGATCCGCTGGCGCGCTTGCAGGAGGTGGCACGGCGGGTGCGCGCGGGCGATCTGGCGGTGCGGGCGCGTCCTTCGCCGCTGGCGGATGTGGAGATCGCGCAGTTGGCGACTACGTTGAACTCGATCCTCGACGAGGTACAGCGGCATCAGGAGCAGATGCGGGCGCTTTCGGGGCGGGTGATCCGCGCGCAGGAGGAGGAGCGACAACGCATCGCACGGGAGCTGCACGACGATACGGGGCAGGTGCTGACGCTGCTGCTGATCCGGCTGAAGCTGTTGGAGGGGCAGCCGGGCGCGGAGGCGCTGCAGGAGCAGATCGCCGAGCTGCGTGGGTTGGTCTCCGGCGCGATCGATCAGGTGCGGCAGTTGGCGTTAAATCTGCGGCCGCCGTCGCTGGATCAGTTGGGGCTCGCACCGGCGTTGCGTTCGTTGGCGACGACCTTCACGGCGAACACGCGAATCCCGGTGGCGCTAGAGCTTCCGCGAACGGCCGTGTGGCTCTCGCCGGAACAGACGATCGCGGTGTATCGCGTCGCGCAGGAAGCGCTGACCAACGCGGCGAAGCATGCCGACGCGACGAAGATCGCGCTCGCGGTGACGCTGAGCGGCGAGGCGTTGCGGCTGAGCGTGGGCGACGACGGGCGGGGGTTCGATCCGGAGGCGATCTCGCGACCGGAGGGGCGCGGATCGGAGGGTGGTCCCGGCGTGGGCCTCTTTGGGATGGAGGAGCGGGCGCGGCTGGTGGGTGGGACGCTGCGCATCGCCTCCACGCCGGGAGGCGGCACGCAGGTGACGCTGGACCTGCCGATGGTGGGGCGTGCCGAGGATGAGGCGGCGGGCGAGCGAGTCGACGATGAGGCGAGGGCGGCGCTATGAGCCAGGATGGAAGCTCGATACCGACATCGGCGGAATCGGCAGCGCCCGCGGGGGTGATCCGTATCTTGGTGGCGGACGACCACGCGATCTTTCGCTCCGGGTTGAGGGCGCTGCTCGACGCGCAGCCGGATATGCGCGTGATCGGCGAGGCGGGGACGGGCGGCGAGGCGGTGGCGTTGACGCGGACGCTGAGGCCGGACGTGATCCTGCTGGACCTGAGCATGCCGGGGATGGATGGACTGAGCGCGTTGCGCGAGCTGCAGCGCGAGGGGACCCACGCGCGGGCGCTGGTGCTGACGATGCACGCAGAGAACGAGTACCTGTTGCAGGTGCTGGAGGCGGGCGGCTACGGCTATGTGCTAAAGCAGGCGGTGGACTCGGATCTGTTCGAGGCGATTCGCACGGTGGCGCGCGGCGAGGCGTTCTTGTATCCCGCGGCGGCGACGCTGCTGCTCTCGCGTTATCTGGAGGCGCGCAAGGCGGCGGGGGATGAGAAGGAGGCGGACGACGGGCTGAGCGAGCGGGAGCGCGAGGTGCTGGTGCTGACGGCGGAGGGGTACACGAGCCAGGAGATCGGGGAGCGGCTGGCACTGAGCGCAAAGACGGTGGAGACGTATCGCGGGCGGGTGATGCGCAAGCTGAGGCTGCACCACCGCGCGGAGCTGGTGCGGTACGCATTGGACGCGGGGCTGTTGCGGGCGCACGAGGAGGGCGAGTAGACGTAACGGGCGGCACGTGGCGTAGAATGAGGGGTGGGCGGCACGCGTGTGTCCGCGCCGGGGCGTGTGGGGCGGGCATACTTGTCGCGTGCTACTGAGTCGCGGCGCTGCAGTGCCGACGGGGTGCGGACTGCGGTCCGCCAAGCGCCCGGCTACAGTCGAGCATGACTTGGTATGAGACGCTGTGCACCGTGATGATGAACGTCGGGACGTTAAGGCCGGAGTCAGAGGGCGAGGCTGGCCATGTCCCTACGGTAGGCGAGCGTTCGTGTGGGTCGGTACATAGCCGGTACGTGCCTCGCGTAGGCGGCGCTGGTCGCGGAGCCGCGGTTGGGGGTGAACGGTGATTCGACTGCTGCTGGTCGAGGACCATAAGAAGGTGCGGCAGGCGCTGCGCGAGGGCCTGGAGGCGACCGGCGAGGTGCGGGTAATCGCGGAGGCTGCGACGGCGCGCGAGGCGGCGACGGTGGTCGAGAGCCTGGGCAATGAGGCGGGCGGGCCGGAGGTTGCGCTGATGGACGTGGAGCTGCGCGACGCCGAGCTGGGGGCGAGCGCGCAGAGCGGCGTCGGCGCGGCGGTGGCGATCCGGCGGGAGCGGCCGCGCTTCCCGGTGGTGTTCTACTCGATCCAGGACGACGATTCCTATTTTCGCGAGTTCCGCGCGGCGGGTATCCTCAGCCACTATGCGTTCGTGCGCAAGAGCAACTATCTGCTGCCGTCGATGCTGGTGCCGCTGCTGCGCGACGCCGTCGCGGGGCGCAGCTTCATCGATCCGGAGATCGAGGATCGGGTGGACGAGGTGCGCGAGCGCGACGCGACCTCGCCGAAGGCGCTGCTGGAGCCGAACGAACTTCGCGTGGTGGAGCTGGTGGCGCAGGGGCTGACCAACGAGCAGATCGCGGCGCGGTTAGGTTTCCGGGACGCGCGGGCGGTCAGCCGCACGAACGGGCGCATCTACGACGCGTGGCGGCTGAGCGACAGCACGACGGACGAGAAGGTTGCCCGCGCCCGCGCGACGCTGATCTTCGTCACAGACCGGCCGATCATCTGGGACGAGGCGGGGCGGGCGATGGTGCCGGACCGCAAGAATGGGTGGGTGCCACTCTTCGACGATGGGGGCGCGGACGAGATGGGCGTGGCGCGCGAGCCGGGCGGAAGGTAGGGCGCGCGATGTCACACCTGCTGCAGCCGCTGCTCGCCGGCTCCGCCATTGCGTTGTCGGTCTTCAGCCTGATGATCTATCTGTGGCTGGGGCTGACGGTCTTGCTGATGGGCGACCGGCGCAGCAAGGTGACGTGGGTCGGCGGCGTTGGGCTGTTGCTGGCGGCGCTATTCTTCCTCTGCCACGGGGCGATCGTGGGGGCCGGCGTGCCGTCGGGACCTTCGGCGACGGACTTCTGGTGGCACCTGGCGTGGGTGCCGGGGTTCGCCGCGCCGCTCTTCTGGGCGGCGATTGGGCTGCACTACGCAGGGCTGACGGGTTACCTGCGGCGGCTGCGCTTGCCGGCGCTGGTGGTGGTGGCGGGCCTCGGCGGCATCTCGGCGGTGCTTGCGCTGCTCAATTGGTCCGCCATTCGGACGTATGGGGACTTTATCCACATGCTCGGCGGGTTGCTGCGGCTGCACAGTCCCGTCGAGCCGCTGCCGGAGGGGACGGCGTCGGCGCTCTCGGCGCTGGGATTGTCGTTCGTGGTGTACGTCGCGGCGTGCGCGTGTCTGCCGTGGGCGTCGCTGGTGGCGCGGCGACGGCTCGCGTCCGCCGCTACGCCTTTGCGAACTGATGGGACGTTGCTGTGGGACGCGGCGGACGCGTGGAGCCGCGCACGTCCCGCGCTGCTGGCGGCGTCGCTTTGCATGTTGGGTGCCGGCGCGGTGGCAGCGCTGATCGGCATTGGGGCATCGGTCGCGGAACGGAATGCGCTGCGTCGGGATGCTTCGACGGGGCTGGGCAGCATACAGGCGCCATCGACGTTGCCGGGGCACATGCCGTTGGCGCTGGTGGCGGCGGATTTGGCGGTGCAGTTGGCGCTAGCGGGGCTGGGCATAGCGGTGGGCTGGGCGGTGGTGCGGCAGGGCATTCTGGTGGAGCGCCGGCTGCCGCAGCGCGACTTCCGCAGCCGTTGGCGCGGGACGTCCGCGGTGGCGGGGCTGTTGGCGGTGGTGGTGGCGGGGATGGCGGCGATCATCCCGGTGGCGCTGCCGGAGCTGCTGGTGTTGGTGACGATCGTGACGGTGACGTACGCGCTCTTCACATGGGAGGCGTATGGCGAGCACGATCGCATGCTGGCGCAACTGCGACCCTTCATATCGAGCCTGTCGGTCGGGCACGCGGGGTGGCTGAACGGTGATCCGCACGAGACGGAGCGGAGTGTGGAGGCGCTGTTCACGAGCCTCTGCCGCGACGTGTTGGGCGCGACACGCGGAAGGTTGACGGTCGCGGCGGGACGTTTGCACCGGACGTTCATGTATGAGGCGTCGATGGAGGGTGAGCAGGCGGCGCCGGATGAACGGGAGTGGACGCTACCGGTGAGCGATGAGCGCGGCGTGGTGGCGCAATTGGTGTTGGGGCCGCGGGCGGACGGCGCGGGGTATACGTCGGGCGATCTGGAGGTGGCGCGGGCCTGCGGTCAGCGCATCCTCGACGCGATGGGCGAGTTCGCGGCGGCGCAGGCGGTGGCGTCGCTCGCCCGCCGGCGCGGGCTGGAGGCGGAACTGAGCGCGGCGCTGCCGAGGCGTGTGTTGCACGATGAGGTGCTGCCGCGGGTGCACCTGGCGATGCTGCGGCTGGAGCAGTTGAAGAGCCGTGCGGGTGCGCCGAGGGGAGTCGCAGTTCGCGCGGGTGGCGCCTCGACGGAGGCGGAGCATCTGGATGTCGAGGCGGAGCACCTGCGGAAGGAGCTGGCGGAGGTAGTTCGAGAGCTGGCGACCACGCACCACGATCTCGCGCTGTTGATGCGGCAGTCGCCGGCGGCGAACCCGCGGCGGGTGGAGCACGGGTTCGTTGGCGCGCTGCGCTCGTCGCTCGACGGGGAGTTTAAAGGGACGTTCGACGCGGTGGAATGCGATGCGCCGATTGGGGCGAGCGTGGCGGCGGATGCGCTGCCGGCCATCACGGCGGATCTCTTGCTGGGCGCGGCATTGGAGGCGATCCGCAATGCGGGGCGGCACGCACGGGGGAGCGATCTGCACCGGCGGCTGGCGCTGGGGGTGGCGTTGACGGCGGATGAGCAGTGGGTGACGGTGACGGTGCGCGACGACGGCGTGGGCTTGCAGAATGAGGCGACGCGTGGTCCCAGGGATGAGGCGGCGGGTGACGTGAGCGCCGAACGCGAGGAGGGCGCGGGCGGCACGCGCACGGGACTGTTGACGCACGGGGCGCTGCTGGCGCTGGTGGGCGGCAGCTTGGTGGTGCGCAGCCAGGCGGAGTCTGGCACGACGGTGACGGTGCGCGTGCCGCGTGGAAATGGCGGCGGGAGCACTCGCGGGCAGTGATGCTGGCTGCTTGCAGGCGCGGAGCGGCGCGTGCTATGCTGATGGCTGCATTGCGCGCGGGACCGTAGCTCAGGGGCAGAGCAGGGGCCTTTTAAGCCTCGTGTCGTGGGTTCGAATCCCACCGGTCTCACCTTTGTCGGGCTGGTCCTAGCCCTCGACCTGGACGACGGGATTGGTGAGGGTGCCGATGCCTTCGATCTCGCCGCGGATCTCGTCGCCGGGATGCAGGAACTCTGGTGGGGTGCGGGCGAAGCCGACGCCGGCGGGCGTGCCGGTGGAGATGATGTCGCCGGGCTCGAGCGTGAGGATGCGCGAGAGCGACGCGATGAGGGTGGCGACGTCGAAGAGCATGTGGGCGGTGGTGTCGTCTTGCTTGAGGACGTTGTTGACCCAGAGGCGGAGCGAGAGCGCCTGCGGATCGGGGAGCTCGTCGGCGGTGACGATCCAGGGGCCGGTGGGACAGGAGCCGTCGAGGCTCTTGCCCTGGAACCACTGGACGCCCGGCGTGTTTTGGAGGTCGCGGGCGGTGATGTCGTTGACGATGGTGTAGCCGAAGACGTGGGCGAGGGCATCTTCGCGCGGGATGTGGCGCCCGCCGCGACCGAGGACGACGGCGAGCTCTACCTCCCAGTCGATCTGCTCGGATATGCGCGGGTCGAAGGGGATCGGGGCGTTGGGGCCGATGACGGTGGTGACGGCCTTGGTGAAGATGTTGGGAATTGGCGGGAGTTGGAATTCGCGGCCCGAGGCGCGCAAGGATTCGGCGGCGTGCTCGGCGTAGTTTCGCCCGACGCAGAAGACGTTTTTGTTCGGGCGAGGGATCGGCGCGAGCACGGTGACGGACGAGAGGGGCAGGATGGCGGCGGGCGGGGCGGCGTCGCGCAGGGCGGTGACGCGGGCGAGCCCGGCGGGTCCGCTGGCGATGAGGGCGAGCATGTCGCGCAGCTCGATCGGTGGCTCTTCGCCGGAGAGGGCGGCGGCGCGGGCGAGATCGAGCAGTGAGCCGTCGGCGAGTAGAAGGCCGATGCGCACGGCGTCGGAGGTCTCGTCGCGGAAGGTGGCGAGTCGCATGGACGTTGATCCTTGTCTTTCTCGGCGCGGCACGGCGGAGGTTCGCGGCGACGTGGCACGTTCAGTCGGTCGGCGCGGAGTAGGAACCGTTCGGGGCAGAGGATGAACCATGGGCATCGGGATAGGAGCCGTCGGGGTTGCCGCGGAAGACGAGCAGGCGCGTCGCGGCGAAGGCGCTGGCGCGGCGGCGGCACCAGGCGGCAGAGCGGAGATGGGCGTCCTCGATGTCGCCTAGCAGGATGGTTAGATCGTCGTCGGGCGCGTCGCTCCGCAGGGCGGGCAGCCCCTCGGCGATGCGCATTTGGTGATCCGCGAAGGCGTTCAGGCGCTCGTCGTAGTGCTCGATGCTGAGTAGGTCGAGGACGACGCCGTTGACGCGCGGGCTCACCGGGCCTCCGCTACGCTCCAGACGCTCGCGCAAGGCCACACAGAAGCCGACCTCTTGCGCGCCCATGCCGGCGAGCGTGTCGCGCTCGCTGAGGTCCGTCGCGCCGCTGACGAGGGCGACCTCGACTTCCACGCTGGCGCGCTCATCCTCCAGGAGGGCGTTGAGGCCCGAGAACTCGGGCGGGTCAAACGTGTCCATGGTGCTCCTTTAGGCGGATCGGTTACACGGATCGGTGCGGCGCTTCGGCGGCACAGAGGCGACGTGTGGGGCGGTGCGGAGTGCGCGGGCCACGGTTGGTGGCAGGCGGCTATCTCGTTGTGTGGCCCGGACCCCTATGTTATAATCGAAGATGGTGTCTCGCATGCGGCCTCTTGGCGAACCGTGTCGCCGGAGCCGCGCGGAAAAGCCAGCCGCGGTCACTCCCACTATAGCGCACCGAGGCGCGGTTAGGCGGCGACTCGTCCCATCCGGCGATTTGATAGGTCCAGCGCGGTCCACAGGGGCGGCTATCAACGTCAACTCAGGAGGCGCACGTGGCAATCGGATATCTCTTCGCGGCCATCTTCTTTCTCCTGGGGTTCGGCTTTGTGGTGGTGGCGCTGGTCTTCGCCGACGTCCTGAATGCCTTGTTGCTGAAGCGGAAACCGGCGAAGGATAAGCTGACGACGTACGAGTCGGGCGAGACGCCGATCGGCGGCGCATGGATTCAGTTCCCACTGGCGTTCTATATTTTCGCGCTGCTGTTCGTCGCCTTTGACGTGGATATCGTGTTCATCCTGTCGTGGGCGGTGATCTTCGCACAGTTGGGTCTCTTCGGCTTCATCGAGATCGCGGTCTTCATCGCGATCCTGGCGCTGGGGCTGGTATACGCGTGGCGGAAGGGAGTGATCCGGTGGATCTAGTACCGGGCCGATCGGCGCCGACCGGCATGTCGAACGCGAATGCTTTCGACTCCGCCGCGCAGGTGGGCGAGCTGTTGCGCGGGCTGGGCCAGCTCGACGAGGCGCTGGGCACGACGGTGCCGAAGACGCGCATGAACGGCGGCATCGTTGGCATCGAGGTGGGGCGCGATCAGTTGCTGGACGCTGCCCGCGTGCTGCGCGACCGGTTGGGTTTCGATATGCTGACCTGCGTCTCGGGCGTGGACATGATCGAGCATCTCGAGTCGGTCTACCACTTCCGTTCGATCAGCCGGAACTGGCTCTTGCAGGTGCGGGTGAAGACGCCGACCGAGACGCCGGAGATCGATTCGTTGTTCAGCCTGTACCCTTCGGCGAACTGGTTAGAGCGCGAGACCTACGATATGTATGGCATCATCTTCCGCGGCCACCCGGACCTGCGGCGCATTTTGCTGGACGACGAGTTCTTCGGGTTTCCGCTGCTCAAGAGCTGGCAGCAGACGCCGGTGACGGTCCACGATCGGGCGACCACGCAGACCAATGCGATCCGCGCGGTCTCGGGCGAGCAGCAGCGCAACGCGCGCGACGTGACGGCGCACCATTTGGGCCAGGGCACGCAGGAGCGGCTGCATCCGGGCAAGCTGACGTTCGGCAGCGCGGCGGTCTATCTGAAGACCGGGCAGGGTGTGGAGTCAGGGACGAGCCCTGAGCACGGGTACGTGGTCGATGAAGACACCGAGGCGGGCTCGACGACGCCCCAGCGCGGCTAAGCTAGGAACGAGGCAAGCGGGCGATGTCAACTGAAGCAGATGAGCTGCAGCAGGTGCAGTTAGGGCCGGATCTCCAGGGTGAATTCGCGGGCATCCGAAGCGAGGAGATGATCCTCAACATGGGGCCGCAACATCCGTCCACCCACGGCGTGCTGCGGTTGGTGTTGGTGCTGGACGGCGAGACGGTGGTGAAGTGCTCGCCGGTGATCGGCTACTTGCACCGCGGGATGGAGAAGATTTTCGAGAACCGTCCGTATATGGCGGGGCCGCGCTACATCGACAACGCCGACTACCTCAGCCCGATGATCAACGAGACGTGCTATGCCGGCGCGGTCGAGCAACTGATGGGGCTGGAGCTGCCGCGACGGGCGGAGTACATCCGCCTGATCGTGAATGAGATGGAGCGGATCGCGAGCCACCTCGTCGCGGTTGGGACGTATGGGCTAGACCTGGGCGCGTTCACGCCGGTGCTGTGGGCTTTCCGCGACCGCGAGCAGATCCTGGACATGTTCGAGGCGGTTAGTGGGCATCGCTTTACGCACAATTATATGCGTGTCGGCGGGCTGCTCTACGACTTGCCGAAGGGCTGGCTGCAGACGCTGGAGGCGTTCCTCGATCAGTTCGAGAAGGTCGGTTTGCGCGAGCTCGACAACCTGCTGACCGGCAACGAGATCTTCGAGGCGCGGACGCAAGGCGTGGGCTACCTCGATCCGCAGCAGGCGATTGCGTACGGCGTGACGGGGCCGGTGGCGCGCGGATCGGGCGTGCCGTTCGACGTGCGAGTGAATCGGCCGTACGGCGCATACAAGGAGATTCCCGTCCAGATCAAGACGCGGCAGGAGGGCGATGCGTTCGCTCGCTATCGCGTGCGGATGGACGAGATGGCGGAGTCGGTGCGCCTGTGCCGCGTGGCGATGGCGAACCTGCCGGGTGGGGCGATCTCGGTGCGCAGCCCGATCGCCTTCCGCCCGCCGCGCGGCGAGACCTATTTCGCGGTGGAGAGCGCGCGAGGCGAGGAAAGCATCTACATGATCAGCGACGGCTCGGAGTATCCCTATCGCGCCAAGCTGCGGGGGCCGTCGTTCGTGAACCTGCAGGTGCTGCCGGAGCTGGTCCGCGGGCGCAAGATCGGCGACGTGATCGCGATCCTGGGAAGTATCGATATCGTGCTGGGCGACGTGGACCGCTAGTAGCCCGCAACTGGCCGGACGGGAGACTTCATGAACGACGTCCTGCAGAACGTCATCCATCTGATCGTCACATTCCTGTTTTCGCTGCTGTTCTTGATGACGGCGGCGGCGCTGCTCTCGTACCTCGACCGCAAGTTTCAGGCGTGGACGCAGGACCGCTACGGTCCGCTGCACAACGGCCCGCACGGCATCTTGCAGGCGTTTCTGGACGTGGGCAAGCTGCTGTTGAAAGAGGACGTGAAGGCGGGCTCGGTCGACAATATCGTCTTTCGCATGGCGCCGATGGTGTTCTTCGCGCCGGTGGTGACGGCTTTCGTGGTGCTGCCGTTCTCGCCGTATCTGACGGCGGGCGCGCTGGCGACGGGTATCATCTTCTACGTGGCACTCAGCTCGATCGACGTGATCGGCGTCTTCATGGCGGGCTGGGGCTCGAACAATAAGTACGCGCTGATCGGCGGGCTGCGCTCGGCGGCGCAGATGATCTCGTACGAGCTGCCGCTGGTGCTGGCGTTGGTGGGTTCGGTGATGCTGACGAGCGCGCTGGCGCCGGGCTGCACGGGGAGCAACCCTGATCTGGCGACCTGCGGCGTTGGCTCGATCTCGTTCTCGCAGCTCGTCGCTGCGCAGATGCGGCCGGAGTCGCCGTGGCTCTGGTTCATCTTCCTGCAGCCGTTGGGCTTCATCGTCTATTACATCTGCGGGCTGGCGGAGACGAATCGTTCGCCGTTCGACCTGCCGGAGGCGGAGTCTGAGCTGGTGGCGGGCTACCTAACGGAGTATAGCGGACTGCGCTGGGCGATGTTCTTCCTCGGCGAGTACGGCAATATGGCGATCGTGTCGGCGGTCGCGACGGCGGCGTTCTTAGGCGGCTGGTCGGGTCCCGGGACGGCAATCGGTTTCTGGACGAGTCTGTTGGGGTCATTCCCGGGTCAGCTGGTCTTCAATGTGATCGCGGCGTTCTGGTTCATCTTCAAGATGACGGTGATCCTGTTCATCTTCCTCTGGGTCCGCGCGACGCTGCCGCGCCTGCGCGCCGATCAGCTGATGCGCTTCGCATGGTTGTTCTTGATCCCGCTGACGCTCTTCAACATCCTGCTGACGGGCGGGCTGCTGTTGTTGCCGCTGGACCTGACGACACGGCTGATCATCGCGGGCGTGGCGAATTGGGTGCTGCTTATCGTGATGGTGACGAGCTTCCGGCGGCTGGTCGGCCTGAGCGCGAAGGGCAAGGTGCCCCGGTGGGTTGCGGCACGAGAGGCCCGCACTGCGAAGGCCGCGCTGAAACCAACGCTGGCGGCGCAATCGACGACGAAGGCATAGGTCGCCGATCGAGCGTTGGGGCGCTTGCACGAGGGCCGTTTCCCAGATGTCGGGAGGCGGCCTTTTTGATTGCGCATGCAGAGTGCCCCACGCTCTTGACGCTTAGCTGCCTTGCTGTTACGCTCCCTCCGCTACCGCGCGCGTGGACCTGAGAGGACGCTCGCTGAGCGAGGATGCGCTTCTTGAGAGGCGCGGGCGAGAGGAGCGCGAAGCATGTCTTCACCAGCAGAAAATCCCCCGGCGCGTCGCGTCTTTGTGAGCCATTCGCATGCCGACAATGTCTTCTGTCGGCGGCTGGTGCAATCGCTGACGGAAGCGGGGCTTTCAGTCTGGTTTGACGAGACCGACCTGGGCGCCGGGCAACTGGCCGCCAACGTCGAACGCGAGCTGCTCGCCTGCGACACGTTCATCGTCGTGCTCTCGCAGCAAGCCGTCTCTTCGCAGTGGGTGCAGAGCGAGTGGTATGCCGCGTGGGATCTTTCTCGCGAAGGGAGGATACGTTACTTCGTGCCGGTTGTCGCGGTGGAGTGCGACGTGCCACTCCTGCTTCGCGGTATGCATCGTGTGGACTTCGCGCAGGGAACCTACACCACCAATCTCGCGCAGCTGCTGCGGGTGCTCAACGTGGCCGCGGCGCCGACCGCGGCGCCGACTGCTCCTTCGCTCTGGGAGCAGACGGCAGTGATCATGGCGCACACGCGCGGCACCTACTGTTTGAGCTGGTCTCCGGACGGGGCGACGTTGGGGACCGGTTCGTATGACCGAACGATCGTGCTCTGGGACGCTCGCACGCGCACCGCTATCAAACCGCTGCTGGGCCATACGAAGGGCGTGGACGCGCTTAGTTGGACGCGCGATAGCCAGTCGCTCGCTTCGGCCTCGCTCGGGCCGGGCATCCGGATCTGGGACGTGCAGCGCGGACAGCAGCGGGCCGTCCTCGAGGGGCACACGGAGGGCGTCTCGGATGTGGTTTGGTCGCCGGATGGAGACTCGATCGCCTCGTCGTCGGCGGACCTGACGGTGCGGGTGTGGGACGTGGCGAGCGCGCGCTGCCGCCTGATATTGCGCGGGCATACGGCGCCCGTCACGAGCGTCGATTGGTCGCCGGATGGACGCTGGATCGGCTCGACCGCTCGCGACGCGACGATTCGGATCTGGGACGCAGTGACAGGGGCGCAGGCGGCGCTGCTGACGGGCCACCAGGAGGTCGCCTATTGTGTGCGGTGGTCGCGCGACGGGACGATGCTGGCGTCGTCGGGCAATACGACGGTGCGTTTGTGGGACTTCGCCAGCGGCGATACCCGCGCGGTCCTATCGGGGCACACGGGCAATGTGCTGCGCATAGCGTGGCGACCGGACGACGCGATTGTCGCGTCGGGCTCGGCCGACCATATGGTTCGCTTGTGGGACGTGCGGCGCGGCAGGGCGCTGGCGGTGTTGGGGGGCCACGCCGATTGGGTGCATGACGTGACCTGGTCGCCCGATGGTGGCACGCTGGCGAGCTGCGCGGGCGCACAGGACGGTACGGTGCGTTTCTGGCAGCCGACTTGATCTGAGGCGTGTGCTGGTGAGCCGTGACGGGGGGACGCGGCGGCGCTATTGCGTCCAGCGGAAGGGCCAGCCAGTGAGCAGTGCACCGAGCAGGAAGGCGGCGAGGCAGCAGGTGAATTCGTCGACGCGTTCGTAGCCTTGCCCGCTCTCGGCGCATGCCTGTTTGATGGGGCGGCGAGTTGATCGGGGCTAGGGCCGGCGCAGGGCCGCGTGCCGGAGGGACTGCTGGTGAAGGCGGCGAGATCGGCGGTGGAGCGGATTTCGCAGAGGACGAAGGCCGTGGAGGATGAGGTGGCGAGCGTTTGCAGGATCTGTGCCTTGTAGCGCTGGACGGCGCCGGAGAGCGTGGTGGTGAGGCTGGTTGCCAGCAGCGCTACACTGATCGATTGCATGACCTGGCGCGTGGCGTTGGAGAGCACCGAGGCGCGGGCCATGTCGAGCACTTGGCCGAGGGAGCATCGCCTTCGGCTTGAGTGCGGTAGCTAAAGCAGTCGAGGCGATTTGGCCGCGTTCTTGCGTTCGACAAGATGGCCGTAAGGATTCAGATCGCATCGGAGACGCTGCCACGCGTGCTCTTCTGAGTGGGGGTTCGTCTCATGTCGTTCAGCGCACCTGGGCCTGTGCCGGCCATGCTGGTGGTCGCAATCGCCGTCTTGGCGCTCTCACTTGGCGTCGTCGCGTGGCAGGTTGTGCGAACGGCGCGGCGCATCGAGGGCGCGCAGGTGCGGGCGGATCACGAGGGCGAGGCGGCGTCGGCTCAAGAACCGAGCAAGTACCCGCTGATGACACTCTCGCGCTTTGGCACGGCGAGCGATCCTCTCAACGTGAAGATCGTCGGCACGGCCGAGCAGGTGGTGGCGGCATTCCTGGCGGCGGGGTGGTATCGCGCAGATCGCATACGCGTTCTCTCGTCGCTACGGCTGAGCATCGCGACGATCTTCAAGCTAGGCTACTCTTCGGCACCGGTGAGCAATCTCTACTGGTTCGGGCGGAAGCAGGACTATGCCTTTCAGAAGCCCGGCAGTGATGCGCGCGAACGCGATCACATTCGCTTCTGGGATTCGGGTGAGGTGGCCGCGGATGGGCGACCGATCTGGGTGGGCGCGGCGACGCGCGACGTAAATGTGGATATCTCGCCGAGGACGCGGCTGTTTACCCACCGTATCGCCCCCGATGTGGACAGCGAGCGCGCGACCGTGGCGCGTGACCTGACGGCGACGGGGGGTGTGATCGAGCAGCAGTGGGATGCGGGCTTCGGGCGCCCGATCAGTACGGTGAACTCGATGGGCTATCCGTTTTACGGTGACGGGCGCATCGTGGTACTGACGCTGGCGGACGTGCCGGTGCTGCTGCCGGTCACGGCGGGCCTGAGCGGCCCAACTGGCGGACGCCTGACTGGTCGGCTGGTGCGGCTGTTCGGTTGGCTGCTGCCGCGCAGGGGACGCCGGAGGGCGCGCGAGGCAGCGAGGCGCGAGGCAGCGAGGCGCGAGGCGGAGGACGCGAGCGTGCGCGAGAATGCCAGGGAGCGGGAGCGTCCGCCGGTCGGGGTCTAGGTTGTGGGCCGGCGCGGACTGCGCGTGGCCGCGGGTCGCTGTCTGGTTGACAGGCGGCGAGCAGCAGCGTACTGTACGAGAACCATGATCGAACATTGACGCACGAGGGTAGGCGGGAGGAGTAGTCGGCGCGACGCTGGAAGAGAAGGGGAGCCTCTGGCTGCAAGCCCCCACAGCGACGCTCGATGAAGTCGCCCGCGCATCGCCTTGAGCGGTTTTTGCTTTCGCTCGATTGCTTGACGGTTGGCGCCCGCTATCGCGCTGGAGAGGCTGCCGCGCCCGAACATTGCGCGGCGGCGAAGCAAGGTGGCACCACGGGAGCCTTCCTCGTCCTTGGCGGGGGAGGCTTTTTCCGTACATCGTACATATCGAGGTGCGACAGGATGACCACGACTGATTCGACGGGCGAGGGGGCGCACGCTTCGGGGGCGGCGTCACGGCGGCTCGACGCGATTGCCAAGGCCTACGATCCCCAGGCGACGGAGCAGCGACTCTACGCCTGGTGGGAGCGCAGCGGCTACTTCAAGCCGGTGCGCACGGCGGAGAACGCCGAACGGCCACCGTTCGTGATCAGCATGCCGCCGCCGAACGTGACGGGGGCGCTACACCTCGGCCACGCGCTGACGGCGACGATTGAGGATCTGATGGTGCGCTACCACCGCATGCGCGGCGACGAGACGCTGTGGGTGCCGGGCGAGGATCACGCGGGCATCGCGACGCAGGTGGTGGTGGAGCGGCAGCTTGCCGGCGAGGGGCTGGACCGGCACGCGCTGGGACGCGAGAAATTCGTCGAGCGGGTGTGGCAGTGGGTGAACACCTACAAGCACCGCATCCAGGATCAGCACCGGCGGCTGGGTGTCTCGTGCGACTGGGAGCGCGAGCGCTTCACGCTGGACGAGGGGTTGGTGCGGGCGGTGCGCGAGGTCTTCGTGCGCCTCTACGAGGAGGGGCTGGCCTATCGCGGCGAGCGCATCATCAACTGGTGCCCGAAGGACCGGAGCTCGATCTCGGATCTGGAGGTCGAGGTCGAGGAGACGCCGGGCAAGCTCTATTACGTGCGCTATCCGCTGGAGGGGCAGTCGGGGCGCTTCATCACGGTGGCGACGACGCGCCCGGAGACGATCCTCGGCGACACGGGCGTGGCGGTCAATCCGGCGGACGCGCGGTACCGCGATCTGGTGGGAAAGTATGCCATTGTGCCGATCGTGAACCGGCGCATCCCGATCGTGGCGGACGCGGCGGTGGATCTTGCGTTCGGCACGGGCGCGGTGAAGGTGACGCCCGCGCACGATCCGACTGACTTCGAGATCGGCAGTCGGCACGGGCTGGAGCGGATCCAGGTGATCGGCTTCGACGCGCGCATGACGGAAGCAGCGGGTCCCTTCGCGGGGCTGGACCGCTTCGAGGCGCGCAAAGCGGTGATCGCAGAATTTGAGCGACTGGAGCTGCTGGACCGCGCCGATGACTACACGATCCCGCTGGGGCATTGCCAGCGCTGCCATACGGTGATCGAGCCGTTGATCTCGACGCAGTGGTTCGTCAAGATGACCTCGATGGCGACGGGGGCGCTCGGCGCGCACACGTACGGGCAGATGCGGATCGTGCCGGAGCGCTTCTCGAAGACGTATACCGACTGGCTGGAAAATATCCGGGACTGGAACATCTCGCGGCAGCTCTGGTGGGGGCACCGCATCCCGGCGTGGTACTGCGAGAACGGGCACATCACCGTCACGCGCGAGGACCCGACGGCGTGCGCGGAGTGCGGCAGCACTGAGATCGGCCAGGATCCGGACGTGCTCGACACGTGGTTTAGCTCGTGGCTGTGGCCGTTCAGCACGCTCGGGTGGCCGGACGACACTCCCGACCTGCGGCGCTTCTACCCCACTAGCGTGATGGAGACGGGCTACGACATCATCTTCTTCTGGGTGGCGCGGATGGCGATGTCGGGCATCCACTTCCTCGGCGTGGTGCCGTTCAAGACCGTGTACCTGCATGGGCTGATCCGCGACGAGCAGGGGCGCAAGATGAGCAAATCCCTTGGCAACGCGATCGACCCGATCGAGGTGATGGACCAGTATGGGACGGACGCGCTGCGCTTCACGCTGACGACGAGCGGCACGCCGGGGAATGACATCAAGCTCTCGATGAATCGCATCGTCGGCAACCGCAACTTCGCCAACAAGATCTGGAACGCGGCGCGCTTCGTGATCGGGCAGACGGAGGACGTGGCGGGCGGTGTGCCGGCGTTGGAGATATTGAAGCCGAAGTCCTTGGCGGATCGATGGATCGTCAGCCGGGCGCAGCGACTGACCGCCGAGGTGACGCGGCTGGTGGACGAATTCCAGTTCGGCGAAGCGGGACGGCAGGTCTTCGACTTCCTCTGGTCGGAGTACTGCGACTGGTACATCGAGACCTCGAAGGCGCAGCTGCAAGACGCGGCGCAGCGCGAGCGGACGGCGCATATCCTGCGGGCGGTGCTCGACCGCGCGCTACGGCTATTGCATCCCTTCATGCCCTATGTGACGGAGGAGGTCTGGCAGCACCTGTACGCGGATACGCCAGAGGAGCAGCGGCCCGCGCCAGCGTTGATCGTCGCGCGTTGGCCGGTGGCCGATACGTCGCAGCTCGATGGTGCGGCGGAGGCGGATTACGCGCTGCTACAGGAGATCATTACGAGCATCCGTGATGCGAAGAAGCAGACGGAGGTGGAGCAGGGTAAGCGCGTGCAGATCATCCTCGTCTCGTCGGGGAAGTCGGCGCTCTTGAAGCAGCAGGCGGCACTGATCGAGCAGTTGGCGCGGACGGAGGCGCCGCGCATCGAGCGCAAGTTGGCGGCGAAGCCGGAGCAGGCGATGGGGTTGGTCGCCGGAGGTGTTGAGATCTATCTTCCGCTCGCTGGTATGCTAGATCTTGACAAGGAACGCGCGCGGTTGGAGGCGCAGATGCGGGCGCAGGGCGAGGCGGTGGCGCGGTCGCGGCGGATGCTCGAAAATCCCAATTTTGTGGAGCGGGCACGCCCGGACGTGGTGCAGAAGGAGCGCGACGCGCTGGCCGCCGCGGAGGATACGCTCGCCAAGTTGGGCGCGCGGCTGCGCGAGCTCGGCGGCTGAGCGAGCGGGACGATTGCGAGCGATGCGATACTACGTCCGGTTGAATCGTTGTAGATTCGGTGCTCCCCGCTTGAAGGCCGGGGCGAATCCCGATTGCGCGCCGTACAACAGGACGATCGGACTGGTGTGGGGCGGTACTGCCGCGCCGCACCGCTTCTACGCTGACGCCGAGGTGCGTGGAGGAAGGAGAGTGCGCGATGCCACGAGAGCTGGAGGCGACGCTGGGTTTCCTGCGGGAACTGGATGAGCATAACGAGCGGCAGTGGTTCATGGAGCATCGCGCGGAGTATGACGCGGCACGTGGCGTGTTTGAGGACTTTGTCGGCACGGTGATCGACGCGGTCGGCGAGCTCGAGGATCTGGCGGGGGTGACGCCGGATGAGTGCATGTTTCGCATCTACCGCGACACGCGGTTTTCGCCTGACAAGCGGCCGTACAAAACGGCGATGAGCGCGGTGATCGCGCGGGGAGGGCGTAGGCCCATCGGGCGGAGCTATTACGTCCACATCCAGCCGGGGGACGAATCGTTCGTCGCCGGTGGGCTGCATTCGCCGACATCGGCAGAGCTGGACGGCGTGCGGCGCGCCATCGCCGCGGATGGTGCGCCGCTGCGGGCGATCTTGGCGGCGCCGGAGTTTGTGGCGACCTTTGGCGAGCTACATGGCGAGTCGCTGAAGAGCGCCCCGCAAGGCTACGCGAAGGATCACCCGGCGATCGACTTGCTGCGTCGCAAGCAGTTCCTCGTAAGCGCCGCCTTCAGCGATGCGAACGTGTTGGCGGACGACCTTGTTGCGCGTGTGGCAGCGGACTGCGCCGCGATGCAGCCGTTTCTGACCTACCTTTACGAGGCGGTTGCGGGGTAGCGGCCGCTGGTAATTCGTTTTGCTCCCGTGGCATGCTCTCACCGCGGTTTGGCGCTAAAACTCACCGTTGCATGATCCGCGCTGTACGATTGGCGCCATGACCTCGTCACGAATAGGCTTGTTTACGCCACGACGTAACACGAGTGGTGTTCACGATGGGCCAGATCCTGGTTGTTGACCACTCCCCACGGCTGAAGCCGGGGGATTCTTGGGCTGACCACCGCTCACCTAGCGAGCTAGGAGCGTCTTACACGGTCATGTCGTGGCCCGAAGCCACCTCCACACGCGTACCTTCCCGCAGGCCCTGCGGTAGGTGGCAAGTAGGGCACACCTGGTCGGTGGTTGTCCGGGTGTCGGGAGCGCCTGACGGCGCGCGGCGCTTCCTCCCCGTGGGTGAACCGCGGGGTCTTCGCGCCACATTCTTTGATGAATAGCAATTGTGCCGTGGTCAAATACTGGACGGTTTTGTGCTCACGATGCTCCAAAACTCCTCATCTCTGCTCGCGAACTGGCTGGAATAACGCATACGTTGTCGACTCCTCGTGAATTGATCAAGTACTTGCTATACTCATACTGTCCGTTGCGCGGAAGGACGAAGTCGCGTGGAGCGTCGAAAGGTTTTGGCAGAGTGCATACTTCTGCCCCAGCGGGTGAGCCAGCGCCAGCCATGCAGGGCGCGGCCAGAGTATTCGAGCATACTCACTCGTCTTCTTGATGTTCGTGCTGATGGTGATCGGCCCTTTGACGCTGATCGGTCCGGCGGTGGCCCAGGCGATTAGCGGGGTCTTGCCCGCGCTCTAGCTGTCACGCGGCTTCTACTGTCTCAGCGTGAGGGTCATGCTAGGAGCGTGGAACGTGACCTGCGGCAGCAAACGGCCGTTGCGGAATATGGCGAAGTTGCGATGAGCCTGCGCCGATTTCCGGTTTTCGGACGGGCGCGCGGAATGTGTCGCTGCCTAGCAGGGTGAGCGAAGCCCCACGGTTTGCGGGTTCTTCGGCACAATGTTATAATGCGACGGTGGCATAACATGCCTCCGGTGACGCCGCTGCCGCAGGCATACGTCGTCGTTCGCGTCGCTCCACAGTGAGGGACGCCGTCCATCCTGCCCCGCCGACTCGCGATGTCGCATGCAGACGCGCAGAGGATACCATTCTGGCGGGCGCAACCCCATAGGAGGAGTTTGCATGTCTCGTACGCTGTCTCGCGTGGAGCGGGACTATGACCTCGGCATCGTGATCAACCCAGACGTGGGCGACGATCAGGCTCGGGCGACGGTGGAGCGCATCACACAGGTCATCGCCTCGAATGGTGGGCGATTGGTGCGCGTGAACGCGGTTGGCCGCCGACGCCTGGCGTATCCGATCGAGCATCACCGCGACGGGCTGTATTTCTTCTTCGATCTGGCGCTGCCGCCGACCACGGTGGCCGAGGTGGAGCGGACGCTCCGGGTCAACGAGGATATAATTCGCCATCTGCTCGTGGTGCGCGATCCGAAGCTGGTGGCGCAGTCGCGCCAACGCGACGCGGAGCGCGACGCGGAGCGCGAGGCTGAGGCGATCTTAGCCGCGCAGCGCGAGGCCGAGCGCGAGGCCAACGCGGCCCTGCGAGCGCAAGAGGCCGAAGCCCGCGCCGCCGCTATGCCGTCGGTCGCAGCGACTGCGGAGCCGGAAGCAGCCGCGGACGTGGTGGACGCAGCTGATGCTGGCGAGTCGGTGGACGATGCGGCGGTGGACGACGCGACGGACGATGCGGAGGCTGAGACCGAGGAGTAAGCGCGCTACCGCACGTGGTCGCCTCGTCAAGACGAGAGGAGTTCTCATGCTCAACAAGATTATGCTCATCGGCAATTTGGGTCGCGATCCGGAGATGAGCTACACGCAGTCGGGCAAAGCGATCACGAAGTTTTCGCTGGCCGTTAGCCGCCGCTCTCGTGAGCGCGACAGCAATGAATCGCGCGAAGAGACCACGTGGTTCTACATCGTCGCATGGGAACAAAAGGGCGAGTTCGCCAATCAGTACCTCCACAAAGGTTCTCGCGTGTATGTTGAGGGCCGCATGACCTCCCGCAAATACACCAACAAGGACAATGTTGAGGTGACGGCTTGGGAGGTCGTCGCCGAGAATTTTGAGTTACTCGACCCGAAGGGTTCTACTCCTGGAGGCGGCTCGAATTTCAGCGGCGGCGGAGACGGTCTTGGCGCCGACGATATTCCGTTCTAGCGTTTTCGTGCATTGAGTATAGATATCCTGGAGTATAGATATCCTGCCGCTTGGCATGTGTGTCGGCGGCAGGGCGGCAGGCGTAGTGCCATTGCCGTGGGTTGCGGCGCGTCGTCGTCGCAACCTGTTTACGTGCCGGTTCTCCACTGTGTGGGGCGAGCCGACAATCCCGAACGTAAAGGAGCTTGCAGTGCAGCCACGACGTGACTTTGGCGGGCCGGGCGGACCCGGTGGGCGGCCGGATGGCCCTGGGGGACCAGGTGGACCCGGCGGGCGACCAGATGGACCCCGTTTCGGCGGGCGCGGGCGCGATTTCCGTTCGCGGCGTAAAGTTTGCGCGTTCTGCGTTGACCACGTGCGCGAAATCGATTATAAAGATGTCTCACGGTTGCGCAGGTACCTCTCCGATCGCGGCAAGATCGAGCCGCGTCGGAAGACGGGGACGTGCGCGAAGCACCAGCGGCGCCTCAGCGTGGCATTGAAGAATGCCCGCCACATGGCGATGCTGCCGTATACCGCCGCGCATATCCGAGGCGACTAATCCGTGTAGTTTGATGCCGGGTAACCGGCATGACGCATTCCTCACGGGCGGGGGGCGAATCCTCGCTTCCCCCGCCCCACGTCTGCCGCAGAGCCGGAGGACCGCTGGACGCCATGAGCAATCAGACGCTGCAGAAGCCAACAACGAAGCGGCAGGCACGCACGAAGGCGGCGAACCGTTCCGCGGGGCCCCGCCGGCAGACCGCGCGACTTGAAGGACGGCGTGACAATTCGCCGCTCATTTTCGGGTGGGGCACGCACCTGACTCGGGCTCAGAAATCCCGCTATCGTGCGCTTGCCACGTACATCGGCACGGGGATCGTGGTTGCCGCGATCATTTTCGTATTCGTCTTCGGGTGGATTCAACAATCCTTCATCATTCCGAACGCGACGATCGTCACGGCGAACGGAGTTAAAATCACTCAGGACGCGTATCGCAAGCAATTCGCCTACGAGGCTGCGGTCGCCTTCAACAACATTGAGGCCGAGGCGAAGCAGTATTCTCAGCTTTCGGACAAGGTCGCGTCGGGCGATGCGACGGCCACCACACAACAGCAAGGTCTGGCGACGCAGATTCAGGCCGACGAGGGCAACTATTCGCAGGCATCGCTCGCCCCCACCGTGGTCAGTGATCTCGTTGAGAATGAGCTGATCCAGCAAGGCATGCAGACGCAGTACTCGAAGGACGTCGCCAAGATTCAGCCGTCTGCTAAGGCGATCAACGACGCCCTGGCGACGTTCAAGAAGAGCTTTCCTACCGGACAGAGCTATGCGCAGTTCCTCTCGCAAGACAACCTCACAGATGCCGACATGCGCGGCGCTATCACGGTGAAGCTGCGACGTGATCTGATGCAGTCGTACCTGGCGGGTCTGCTTGTCTCGCCCGCGAGACAAGTGCACCTGCGGTTGATCCAGACCAATACCGCGGGGGATGCGCAGAAAGCGCTAACGGCGCTGAAGAAGGACAGCTCGGACGCTTCGTGGAGCACGCTGGCCAAGCAGGATTCGTTGGATGCGGACAGCAAGAATTCGGGCGGCGATAAGGGCTGGTACTTCCGCTTCGAATCGTCCAGTGATGCGGCCATCGAGCTGTGGACCTTCGATTCGAGTCGCAAAGTTGGCGACCTGAGCGGCGTGATTGCCGACGCCGCCGGCACATACGATGTGGTCCAACTGCTCGGCATCGATCCGAGCCGGGTCGTCGATGCGACGGCGCTGAGCCAGGCCAAGACGGGCGCTCTCGCGCACTGGATCTCTGGCGAGCGGCATCGTAGCACGACGCGTATCAGCGCCGCGAACCAAGACATGATGAGCGCGGGTCGCAACCTTCCGGTGGTGCCGGACCTGAACGCCACGCTGCCGAGCGTTCAGACGCAGTCCGTTCCGGGTGCGAACGGCTGATGGTGGCGCCGAGCGTCGAGTTCGCCAGCATGTGAGTCGGCGCTCTGGCGGCGTGTGACATACTGGGGACGGCGTATGGGGAAACCGCGCCGTCCCTCTTGATTGTCATCGCGAAGGCTTGCTTGTCAGGACAATTGCATCGTGACCTCGCTCTCATCACACGCACCGCGAGCTCTCGGGCGCTCTCTGCGCGTTGGCACCGAACTGCTGGATTCGATCTCGCTATACCTGCACATCCCCTTCTGCCAACGCAAGTGTCCATACTGCGATTTCAATACGTACGCGGGCATGCTCGATCAGCGTGAGGCGTATGTGGCCGCGCTGCGGGATGAGATCTTGCTCGCGGGCGAGCGCGGACGGCTCCCCGACGGCGGCGCGCGCCGGTGTCGCACGATCTTCCTCGGTGGCGGGACGCCAAGCATGCTCGCGGCCGAGCAGGTCGACGTGATTCTTCGCACCGCGCGGACCGCATTCGCGGTGGACGATGGCGCGGAGGTCACGCTGGAAGCGAATCCCGGGGCGCTGGAGTATGGTCATCTCGGCGAGCTGCGCGCGGTGGGGGTTAACCGCTTGAGCATGGGCGCGCAGAGTTTCGACGCAGGGCTGTTGCGGTGGCTGGGACGCATCCATTCGCCCGACGAGATCGAGACGGCGTTCGGGAAGGCGCGCGCCGCCGGCTTCGAGAACGTCAATCTCGACTTCATGTACGCGATCCCGAAGCAAACGATGGAGATGTGGGAGGCGACGCTCGACCGTGCGCTGGCGCTCGGCCCGGAACATCTCTCGCTGTATTCGCTGATAATCGAGGAGGGTACGCCGCTCTTTCGCTGGGTGGCGGAGGGTCGGGTGCAGGCTACCGAGGAAGATCTCGCGGCGGACCAGTATGAACTGGCGGCGGCCAAGCTCGCCGAGGCGGGCTTCCACCACTATGAGATCTCGAATTGGGCGAGGCCCGGGTTCGACTGCGACCACAACCTCACCTATTGGCACAACCTGCCATATGTTGGTTTGGGTGCGGGGGCACACGGCTGGTCTGGCGGCACCCGGTACGTGGAGGCGAAGCCCATCCGCGACTACATCGCGCGGGTGCGGCAGTCGATCGCGAAGCCGGCGGTGGATGCCGGGTTGCCGGCGGGCGCGGTGGTCGAATCGGAGGCGATCTCGCGGGAGTTGGAGATGTCCGAGACGGCGATTGTTGGGCTGCGGCTGGCGCAGGGCGTGCATCGGGGGGATTTCGCCCATCGCTTTGGCCGCGACTTCGAGTCGGTGTTCGGGAGGCGGCTTGCGGAGGTGCGCTCGGCGGGTCTCGTCGAGGAGTCCGGCGACTGGGTACGGCTCACCGAGCGGGGAAAACTCCTGGGGAATGAAGTGTTCGAGCGACTCCTTCCGGAGGACGAGGCAGGTTCGTGAACACACTTGGAACCAAGTACACGACGCTCATCTCGCGCTGAGTCGTGACCCACACGGTCCCTGCGGCGCTGAGCGTGTGCGATCCACGGCGTTTATTTGTCCTGGCAGGCCTCGGAGAGCTTGCCGTTGTCGAGCAGCCACCGCGCGAATTCCAGGCGGCGCTCGTCGATGACCCGCTCCAGGTATTCGGTGTGCTCGAAGAAGTTGCGACGCAGATCGGTGAGCGCATCCACTTCCGCCGACGTGAAGTCGCCATTCAGCGTCGTCGGCCGTGCATTCGCGTTGTTTGCATGCTCCTGAGGTAACATCGGCTACATCCTCCCACCTGGTGTACAATCGACTACGAAAACTGTATTGCACGCGCCGTGCCAACTCGATGGAAATCTGGCATCGACTGGGCCGGTCGGGACTCGTTTCAGCGGGCGTCGATTCGCTGAGTGTGCGTGCACTGGTTGCATGAGGATGTTTCCATGTCGGAGCAGCGGGCACAAGCGGATGCAGCGGAGGATGACGCCTCGCCTGGGCCCGGCGGCGTGCGACCATCAGCACCGTGGGGGGAGCAGACGGTTCGGTGGCGCGTGCGCGAGATGTTGCCGGTCGACCTGCTGGATAGTGTCGCCGGCGTATCGCGGCTTGCCGTCCAATTGCTCCACAATCGCGGGGTGAGGGTACCTGAGGACGCGAGCGCGTTCCTGGCCGGTGCCTGGCGGCGAGCATCTTCAGGTTTGCCGGGGCTCGATCGTGCCGTCGGGCGCATCCTCGAAGCGCGGGAGCGGGGTGAGCGCGTCGTGGTGTGGGGCGACTATGACTGCGACGGCATGACCTCGTGCGCCTTGCTCGTGGATGCGCTGCAGCGCGTAGGCGTGCAGGCCGAGCCGTATGCGGCGTCGCGCGAGGATGACGGGCGTGGACTGAACTTAGAGAAGCTGCCTGAGCTTGCGGCGAACAGGACACGGCTGATCGTCACGACCGACTGCGGCATCGATAATGTCGCGGAGGTTGCCGCGGCCGCGGAGCTGGGCATGGACGTGATCGTGACGGACCATCACCCGCCGCATGGCCCGCTCGCGGCGGCATATGCGCTAATCAACCCGCATCTCGTGGGTGAGGGTGGCGCGGATGTCGATGCCGCCGGGGTCGCGGTGGCGTTCCGGCTGGCGGAGGCTATCTTCGCGCGGTCGACGGTGGATGCGGAGGCGGCGCTCGGCGGACTGCTGGACCTCGTGGCGATCGGCACTATTGCCGATGTCGTGCCGCTCACGCCCGGCAACTGGGCGCTGGCCCGCGCCGGCCTGAGACGGCTGAATGTAGCGCCGCGGCCGGGCGTGCGGGCGTTGCTCGATCTCGCGGGGCATGCGCCGAATGCCGTCACTGCGCGCGACGTGGCGTTCTCTATCGCTCCCCGGCTGAACGCCGGTGGACGCCTGGGAAAGCCACTGCTATCGATACGGCTGCTCCTCGCCTCGGATGCTACGTCGGCGGCTGCGCTGGCTGGCGAGCTTGAGGTCTTGCAGCAGGAGCGTCAACGACTCACGGAGCAGGTGTACGCGCAGGCGCGCGAGGCAGCGTTGGCGGCGGGGGACGGGCTGGGGGGTCCGCTGATCGCGGTGGGCGATGGGTGGCCGCTTGGCATCTTGGGCTTGGCGGCTAGCCGCCTCGTTGACGAGTTCCGCAGGCCCGCGATTGTGATCAGTCGCGATGTGGAGTCGGGGCTCTGTCGCGGGTCGGCCCGCGGACCCGCTGGCGTGAATCTCGGCGAGTCGCTCGCGGAGGTTGCGCCAATCTTTCGACGCTTCGGCGGCCATGCGCAGGCCGCCGGGTTTACGCTCGCCGAGGCCGATCTGCCGGCGTTGATCGATCACCTGCGGTCGCGCTCGCGGGCGGTGAAGTCCAACGATGCGGGCTCGGCGCTTGCGGCCGAAGATACTGGCGGCGCTCTGGGGGGCGAGGGTGATGCGGCCCACGAGATCGACGTTGACTGCCAGTTGCCGCTGCGGCGTCTAGTCGCGGACCTCTTTGAGGCCGTGAGCAGCCTTGAACCATACGGGACGAGGTTCGCCGAGCCTATATTTGTGTCGTCGCCGGTCCAGATCATGAACTGCTGGCGGAGCGGCCCCGGCGGCAAGACGCTGCGGCTGCGCGTGCGACAGGGCGATGTGGAGCGTGTGGCCTTCTGGCCGCGGCGCGGGGAGCTTTGCGAGGCGTTCGTCGCGGCGCTCGCGACCCTGCCCCCGGTTTCGCTGGTCTACGCGCTGGCGGCCGCGCGCGATGGCCGAGACCTTCAGCCGCGCGTCGTGGCGATCGGTTTCGCCGACTGACGGATCCTTCCTCCTTTTTCGCCACTTCATCACTTGACAGCCAGCGGCGTTGCGGCTACTATTTAAATACCGACTGGATAGTATATAAATGCTGTTGCAGCGGGCTGTTGGAGTTTGTTGCCGTTCCCCGGCTTGAAGGCTGGGGCGAAACCCGCGCGGCGGAGGCGGAGCGAAGGCCAGCATCCCACAGGACGTCGGTGGAAACGCCGTTGCTGTTGAGGGACCGGGGGTGCGCTATGGCCGAACACGTGGGCGACGTGCCCGATCGACTGCTGCTTGGTGTGGAGGAGCCAGTTGCGATCGGCGAGGCGCCGCCGGTGGGTGTGGCGCGGCCAGCCGACGCCCCTGAGGCGCTGGGGGAGGCTGATTTGACGGAGGCGCCTGGGAGCTCGGCGCACGCCAGAGGTTTCATGGCGCCGCTGCGATTGCGCAGTTTTCGCCTCTTGATTGGCGGGCAGACGATATCGCGCGTCGGCGATGCCTTCTTCTCCATCTCGTTGCCCTGGCTCGTGCTGCGCATCTCGCACGACCCACTGTCGCTCTCGCTAGTGCTCGGCGCATCGGCGCTGACGACGGGGCTTTTCACCCTGGTCGGCGGCGTCCTGGCCGACCGGCTTGGCCCGCGCGCACTCATGATCGGCTCAGACGTCGTGCGATTCGTGCTCATGACCGTGCTGGCCGTGCTGGCGCTGTTGACGACTCCCACGCTCTGGGAGCTCGTCGCGATTGCGGCGCTGCTCGGCATCGCGACGGGCCTGTTCTTCCCGTCCGGTGCGGCGATGATTCCGTTTCTCGTCTCGCGCGACGATTTGCAAGCGGCGAACGGTTTTGAGCAGCTTTCGGCGCAGAGCAGCAACTTCGCCGGTCCGGCGGTGGCGGGCGCGGTGCTGGCGGCGACTCAGCTGGCATTCGGGCTCGTCATCGATGCGGCCAGCTTCGCCGTTTCGGTCTTCACGTTGCTTTTCGTGCGCGTCGCCCCGCTAGCGGATCGTGGGGCGAGCTCCGCGCCGGCCGCGAAGCTCGGGTTGCGCGGCGGCCTGTCGGACTTCGGCGATGCTTTCCGCTACCTGCGTCGGACACCGTTCTTGTTCATGATGGTAGGCTTTTCGATCGTGGCAAACTTCGGCATCATCGGTCTGTTGGAGATCGCCCTTCCGCTCGTCCTCAAAGGGATGGTTGGCATTCGACAGGGTCCCACCGCTCTTGGTATCGTCGCCAGCGGCTTCGGCCTCGGCTCGATCCTCGGGGCGGTCGCCGCGGGAGTGGCGGGGAAACTGCCGCACAAGCCGCTCGTCGCCGTGCTGCTGCTGCTGCCGATCGCGGGTCTGGTGGCGTGGATGCCGTTCGTGGACAACGCCTATGCGCTGGCGGGTGTTTTCGCGGCGATGGGCGTGCTGCTGGGCGCGAGCAACGTGCTCTTTATCACGGTGATCCAGCGGTTCATCCCGATGGAGATGATGGGGCGCATGATGAGCATCGTGATGCTAGGGAGCTTCGCGGGCGGCCCGCTCTCGATCTTCACCTACGGCGCGCTGGCGACGATTGTGCCGGATATCTCCTATCTCTTCATCGGGGGCGCGGCGCTCTTCCTCGTGGTCTGCATATTGGCGCTGACGAACCGGCATACTTGGCAGACTGCGTAGCGTCGCCATTTCCCGCACGTCAAGCGAGCGAGCGTACAGACAGGCATGTGGCTTGCTTAAGGAAAGGGGTGTGCTCAGGAAAGTGCACTTGGCCATGATCGGCGGACGGCGGGAAGGATTCCGGCGGGGCGGGGCAGGCAGTGACGCCCGCCACGCCTGCGGCTCGTTCGCGTCTCGTTCGGTTTCCGCTCCCTCCACGGCATGCTTGATGTGGATGTCGCGGCATGGCGGCCGGTTTGGTGAGGAGTAGCGCCTGCGCGGTGATCGTCGTACCGCCTGGGCGCCGAAGTTGACCGCCATTCGCGCCAGCACTAGAATGACCTCGGCGTTCTAGGCCGCGAACCCTTCCCCGATCGGTGACGTATGACAGAGATCGATCTCGGCGCATCGGGCGTACCCGCCGGTCGGGCGCGCGTTCGCGCGGTGCCCGCGTCGCTGATCGGGGTCGCCCCCGCGCCGTATCGTACCGGTGGCCGGGCCAACCGGCTCATGCGCCTAGGCGTTGCGGCGGCGATCTGGCTTGGGCTCGCAGTGGCGTTGGCGCCGGTTGGTCCCTCAGCGAACGAGGATCTGGCGGCGGCGGCGAGGGCGCGCGCGACCTATCGGTACGATCGCGCGTTGGCGTGGTATGCCAGTGCCGGGGTCGCGGCGCCGAACGATCCCCGACCGATCTGCGCGACCGGCGACGTGCGCAGCCTGCAGCATGAATGGTCGCTCGCCGAAGTGGCCTACGAGCGCTGTCTCGCATTGCAGCCCGCCGATGTGGCGGCTACTTGGCTGGCGCTGGGAGACGCGCGCGCGGCGGCTGGCGACGAGGCGGGCGCACTGACGGCGTGGCAGCGATCGGCGGACGCGGGCGGAAGTGCTGCTATCCGGCGCTTGGGCGATGCTTATGAGACGGCGGGGGATGTGGACGCGGCAGTCGCGGTATGGAAGCGCCTGCCCTCGAACGATGCCGAGGCGCGCGCGCACCTGGGCATGCTGGCGCTCTGGCGGGGCGATGCCGCGACGGCGCGCGCCGATTTTGTGGTGGTCCAGAATCAATTGGACGCCGCGTCGCAGTCGCTGTTGAGCGATGGCTTCGCTTCGCTCGCCACGGGAGGATCGCTCGACGCGGAGGCTTGGGGGAAGCTGGGCTACGCGTTCCTGGTGGCGAACCGCCCCGCGCTGGCCCTGGTCCCATTGCGGACGGCGACCCACCTTGACCAGGACGGCGAGAGCGCACACGCCTACCTCGGGTGGACACTTTGGCTCCTCGCGCAGCAGGGCGTGACGCCGAGTGGCACACCAACGAGCTTCATCGCCGAGGCGATGAGCGAGCTGCAGCGGACCCTCAAGCTGAGCAGCAGCAATAGCTTTGCCTGGTTCGCCGCCGGAACGGTGTCGGCGGCGAGCGGCGATCTACGCGTCGCGTACGCCGATCTGGCGAAGGCCGTGGCGCTCGACGGTCGCAACCCGGCGATCTGGTCAGCGGCCGGAAACCTGGCGCTGGCCCAGGCGGACTACGTCGCGGCGGAACTCGATTTCGGCAGCGCCGCGCGGTTCTCGACCCGACCTGACGAAACGGTTACCCTGCTGCACTTCTATGCGGAACGCGGCTACGGTTTGGGCGATGGCCGCGCGATGACGGCGGCTGCCGCGGCGGCGCGACGCTGGCCGCAGAGCGAACCAATCCGCTTCCTTCAGGCGGAGATCGCGGACGAGACGGGCGCGCAGGACACGGCGACGTATGCGGCGCGAGCGGCCGTGCTGCTCGATCCGACCGATCCCGGCCCCTACACGCTGCTCGGTCGGTATGCATTTCAGGCCGGGGCGTACATGGCGGCGGCGGGATACCTGCGCGTCGCGATCGCGCTGCAGCCGGATGGGCCGTGGGCGGCACAGGCGACCGCGCTGGCCGCCCCGCTCCACTCCCTTGACGTGTGACGTCGCTCGACGAGTCGGAGGAAGGGGGCTTGACACCGAGCGACTCGTGGCATGGCGCCAGCCGACCGAGAGGTTTGTGCTGTCGTCGCCGTTGATCGTCAATGATCGGTTGTATGTCGGCTCGACCGAACGGCATATGTACTGCATGGGCCGGCGCACGGGGCAGTTCTTGTGGCGATATCAGACGGGCCACTAGATGACGTCGAATCCGGCGCACGCCAACGACGCGATCTAGTTCGGCTCCATCGATCGCAACGTGTATGCGCTGGACGGGCGCTACGGCAAGCTGATCTGGCACTACGAGACGGGCGACAAGGTGCCCGGCGCGCCCATCGTCAAGGATGGCGTCGTATACGCCGGCTTGTGCGACCACAACGTGTACGCGCTTGAGGTGAACCTGTGGTGTGGCGGTGAGCGTGACCAAGCGAGACCAGACAAGTGTAATTGGTCGCCACCCTCTCCTGCCTCCCACGTGCTATAACTGACTGGACTGGTTCCGGCACGTCAGAGGAAAGTCAGGGGGTTGGCGTGGATCAGCGCGATGAAATCAGTGGAACCGCGGCGACGGAAGAGCAGCCGTCGCCCACGAGCGTGGATGCGGCGGTCGCTGGTGATTCGTCGCCCGTAGCGGAGGAGGCGTCGTCGCCGCCCTCGTCGGGGGTTGCGCCCGAGGCCATGCCATCGAGCGAAGACGCGGGCGCGAGCGATCAGCCGCAGGATGCTGTGCTGTCGCCGGGCGAGATGCTGGCCTCGTACACCATCGAGCGTGTGCTGAGCGATTCGCCAGGCGAGCGCATCTACCTCGCGATCCGCCGCGGCGATCCATACGCCTTCGGGACGGACGGCGGCGACGTCGCGGTCACGCTCATTGAGCGGCCCAAAGGCAGTTTTGACGGGTTGCGTGCGCTGCTCGCGCTCGATCTGCGCCACCCGCGCTTGCTGGCCCCGCGCGGGCTGTTCGATCGCGGTGGGCGAGAGTATCTGGCCCTCACCACACTATTGAATGAGGATGACGCGATCGCGCATACGGTGAGCGCAGGGGGGCATCTCGATCCACGCTCCGCGCTGATGGCGAGCGCGGGTCTGGCCGACGCGCTGGGCTACTTGCACCGGATGCGCGTCTTCCACCTCGGCGTCTCACCGGAGGTCATCCACATTCGCGACGGTCGCGCGTTCCTCGGAGGGATGGAGCGCGCCACGTTCGTGCCCGAGGCGGAAGAGGGCAGTGAGCGTGCGGTGGAGCTAGGCGCGCGCGACGCCAATGCACTGGCGCGGGTGATGGTCGCGCTGGCCGGGTTGGCCCCCGCGCCATCGTCGGATGACGATTCGATGACCGCGACGCTACGCGAGATTGCGGCCAACGGGGAGGCTGCGGCCTTCGAGTCCGCTGGCGACGTGGCGGGCGCGTGCAGCGCGGCCCTGCAGAACACGGAACACTTGCTCTCGCTGCTGCATGTCGACGCGCCACCGCAGCGCATCCGCGTCGTCATGAGCAGCGCCACCAGTGTCGGGCGCGTCCGCGCGGAAAACCAGGATGCTAGCGCATGCCTGTTGGTGGACGTGCAGGACGACTATGGCCGCGACGCGCCGGTTGGACTCTTCCTCGTTGCCGACGGGATGGGCGGCGAGGCGCGCGGCGAGCTTGCCAGCCGCATTACGGCTCGGTTGGTGACCGCCGAAGTCGCGAGGCAATTGGTCGTGCCGTCGCTGGCGCTGCCGGCGTTCCTCGTCACGAGCGCGGACGGTGGAGAGGCACTCGATCTGCCGACCGAGCATTCGGCGGCGCAGGCGTTGGGGCGCGCGGCGGCGGTGGCGAACGGGCAGGTGCGCGAACTGGTGCGCCAGCTTGGGCAGGCTGCTGGCACCACGCTGACCGCGATCGCGTTGGTGGGCACGCGCGCGGCGATCGTGCACGTGGGCGACAGTCGCGCCTACCTGCTGCGGCAGGGTACGCTGCACACGCTCACCGAGGACCATTCCGTGCTGGCTCGGCTCCAGGCGGTCGATCATCCGCTGCTGAGCGACCCCGACGTGTACGTGCCGCGTAGCATGCTGTATCGCTCGCTCGGTCAGGAGGATGAGCTGGCGGTTGACTCGCTGGAGTTCACGCTGACCGACGGCGACCGCCTGCTACTGTGCTCCGACGGGCTGTGGGACGAGGTGGATTCCACGTCGCTCGAGCGCATCTTCGCCGAGGCATCGAACCCGAACGAGTGCGCGCGGCAGTTGGTGGAGTTGGCGAATAGCTCCGGCGGGCACGACAACAGCACGGCCGTCGTCGCCTTCGTGCACGCGGTGCCAGACGAGGAGGCGGGATCGGACGCGCCGCCGACGCTTGATGACACCGACTGGCACGCCGCGTCGGAGTGAGGTCGCGCGGCGACGAAGGAAGCGCTCAGCTGCCGAGCCGAGAAAGGGTGCTATGGCGATGGCCGACGAAACCGACGGCGCAACGTATCATCTCACGGGACGAGTCGTCTTGATCCCAGGCGGGCTAGGGCCAATAGGACGGGCGGCGACGCTCGCTTTTCTCGACGCTGGGGCAACCGTCGTCGCGGTGGGCGAGGGTGACCACGCCGCCGAGGTGACCGACCTTCAGACGCGACTGGGCGAGGCTGCTGGGCGGTTCTCTTATCGGCGGGCGAACGTGCTTGACGAGGGCGAGGTCGAGACGCTGGTGTTCCGCGTGACCGAGGAGCATCACCATTTGGATGTGTTGGTGAACCTGGTCGGCGGCTGGAAGGCGGGGCAACCGGTGACCGCGCTGGAGCTGAGCACGTGGGAGCGGATGCTTGACCTAAATGCGACCGCCGCTTTCCTGCTCGCCAAGCATGCGACACGTCCGATGGTGCAGCAGCATTGGGGGCGCATCATCCATGTCTCGTCGCGCGGCGCGCGCGCTGGCCGTCGCAACGCTGCGGCCTACGCGATCTCGAAGAACGCCGTGCTGGCGTTGACCGAGATCCAGGCGGAGGAGCTGCGTGAAGCGAACGTGACGGTGAATGCGATTTTGCCGAGCATCGTCGATACGTCGGCGAATCGCACGAGTATGCCCGGCGCGGACTTCAGCCGCTGGCCCAAGGCCGAGGAGGTCGCGCGGGTGCTGCTGTTCCTCGCATCGGACGACGCCAAGCTGATCAGCGGCGCGTCGATCCCCGTCTACGGGGCGGCTTGAGGGCGCCGCGCATCAAGCCGCATTCGCTTGCGCGAGATGCCACTCGAAGCTACAATGCGCGCGGAGGAAACCCATGAAGAAGATCGCCTGATCGCCGGCTGAACGAGCTTGAATCGTCCCTCGCGGCGTATTGGTACGTCGCTGTGGTCGTGTGATCCCTGCTCCTCTCCGCCGGCACTCCCCTTGCGCCGGGGCCAAGACTGGCCCGCGCCACGCCGGCAATTGCGGCTCGCATCCCCCGCGAATCCCCAATCGCGAGCTGCTTCACGATGGATTGCCCCACCGAGGCGGCGTGCCCGCGTGCCCCGGCGCGCATTGCATGCCAGCCATCCGTCAGTTTCCGGGGAGGCGCACGTTTGTCTACACTGCTACACGTCTCGTCTTTGACGAAAGCCTTTGGTGCTTCGACCGTGCTGCATGACGTCTCGCTCGATGTCGCGCCTGGCGAGCGTATCGGCGTGGTCGGTGCGAACGGCGCCGGCAAGTCCACCTTGCTGCGCATCCTCGCGGGCGTCGAGCAACCCGATGCGGGCGAAGTGGCGCTCTCCGCGGGTGTGGTCGTCGGCTATCTGCCGCAGTTCCTACCGGAGGCGCCCGGCCAGACCATCGCCGATCTCATTCGGGAAGCGCTGGGCGATCTGCGCGGCATGGAGGTGCGCATGCGCAACCTCGAAGCGGCGATGGCGCAGGCCGCCGATGCACCACTCGCCGCGATGCTCGACGAGTATGGGCAGGTCGCGACGCGCTTTCAGGCGCTCGACGGCTATACGCTCGACCACCGGCTCGACAGCGTACTTGCGGGGCTGCGCATTGCGTACCTCCCGCGCGACGCTGAGGTGCGGCGCCTCTCCGGCGGCGAGAAGGCGCGCGTGGGGCTGGCGGCGCTGCTGCTGCGCTCGCCGGACCTGCTACTGCTCGACGAGCCGACCAATCACCTCGACGATGCCACACTCGCCTGGCTGGAGGACTACCTCAGCGCATATCACGGCGCCGTGCTCGCCGTCTCGCACGATCGCGCTTTCCTCAATGCGAGCGTCAATCGCATCTGCGAGGTGGACGACGTCACGCATCGTCTGCGCCGCTTCGAAGGCGACTACGACGCCTATGCCCACGCCAAGCGTGCGGAGCGTGCCGCTTGGGAGGAGGACTACTCGCGGCAGCAGGACGAGATCGCCGCGCTTCGCCGCCGAACGAGGGAGACGGGGCGACAGGTCGCGCACAATAGAGGGCCAACGGACAATGACAAGTTCATCTATGGCTTCAAAGGCGCGAACGTCGATCGGGCCGTCGCGCGGAATGTGCGGGCCGCCGCCGAGCAGTTGGCGCGGATCGAGGCCGACCCCGTCGAGAAACCGCCGAAGCCAATGCGCTTTCAGCCGCGCTTTCGGGGAGAACGCCTACACTCACGGACGATCCTCGCCGCGCAGGGCGTCTCGAAGGCGCTGGGCGGGCGCTCGGTGCTGCTTGACGTCACGTTCAACCTGGGGCAGGGGGACCGCGTTGTGCTCGTGGGACCGAACGGCGCGGGCAAGACGACGCTGCTGCGGCTGCTGCTCGGCTCGGAACAGCCGGACGCGGGGATGATCACGCGAGCGCCAGGCGTGGAGGTGGGTTACCTACCGCAAGAGCCGCTGCCCATCGCGCCGGGGCAGAGCGTGCTGGGGGCGTACCGAGAGGGCCTCGTCGGCCCCGAGGGGACGATCGTGGCGAGCATCCTCGGCAATGGCCTCTTTCGCCTTGACGAACTTTCAAAGCCCATAGCTGCGCTCAGCCTCGGTCAGCGCCGCAAGTTGGAGATCGCCCGGCTAGCCGCTGATCAGCCGAACGTGCTGGTGTTGGATGAGCCGACGAACTACCTCAGCCTGGACGTTTTGGAGGCATTCGAGGCGGCGGTGTTGACATTCCAGGGGCCGGTGCTGGCCGTCTCGCACGACCGCTGGTTTCTCCGGCGTTTCGGCGGCACGGTGTGGTCGCTCGAAGACGGCCAACTGCGCCGCGAGGATGACGCGCTCGCGGACCGCGCCGACCGGACGTAGGCGCGAGGGCTCAGGCGACGGGCGCTTTCATAGCGACGGCAACTGCGGCGAGGGCACGATCGATGTCGCCGGCCGAGATGCCGTAGTGCGTCACGGCACGGATGCGGCCGTCGTCGCCGGCGGAGAAGAGCACGCCCGCGTGTGCGGCGGCCTCCACGAGCATCTCATTCGCTCGCGCTTCGGCTGTGTGCGGGACTATCGAGAAAAAGAGAATGTTCGTCTCCACAGCATCAGGCTCGATCGCGATGCCAGGGATGTTGGCGAGTCCGTCGGCGAGGCGTCGCGCGTTGGCGTGATCTTCCGCCAGTCGGTCGACCATCTCGGTGAGCGCGACGATGCCCGCGGCGGCGAGCACGCCCGCCTGGCGCATGCCGCCGCCGAGGATCTTGCGCATGCGTCGCGCCTCCGCCACGAAGTCGCGCGGGCCGGCGAGCAGGGAACCGACGGGGGCGCTGAGGCCCTTGGAGAGGCAGAACATCACGCTGTCGACCTCCGCCGTTAGCTCGCTCGCCGGGATGCCGAGCGCGGTCGCGGCATTGAAGAGGCGTGCGCCGTCCATGTGGACGGGGACGCCGCGCGCGCGCGCGCCAGACGCCAACTGGCGCACCGTCGCGGGAGACAAGACGCGTCCGCCGCACATGTTGTGCGTGTCGTCGATGGCGAGCAGGCCGGTGCGCGCCTCGTGAATGTCGCCGCCGCGGAAGGCGCGCGCCAACTCAGCGCGGTCGAGCGTGCCATCGGGCAAGTTGCGGACAGGGCGCGCGGGCGAACCGTTCAGGCGCGCATGGCCTCCGGCCTCGTCGAGATAGATGTGCGAGCGATCGCCGACGATGACTTCGTCCCCGCGGCGGCAGTGTGTCATGATGGCGAGCGCGTTGCCCATCGTACCGCTGGGGACGAAGAGCGCGGCTTCTTTGCTGACCTTCTCCGCCGCCAACGCTTCCAGGCGATTGATCGACGGGTCCTCGCCGTAGACGTCGTCGCCAACCTCGGCACGATACATCGCCTCTCGCATGGCGGACGTCGGGTGCGTCACGGTATCGCTGCGCAGATCTACCCGCGGGCCGGTGGCGAGCGTGCCGACGCGCGATTCGAAGGTTGAGGTCATGTGATGGCGCACTTTCTAGCGTGGCGGATCGATCTGGTGAGGCGAGAGGCATCGGGACTCGGAGTCAAGTGTAGCATGTCGGTGGAGGGAGGCGGTGCCGTTCGAGTGGCGCGCGCTCAGTAGAGGCGGCCGCCCAGCGGCACGTCGAAGGTTGGGGTGATCAGCACCACATCGCCGTTTGCGTCCGGCACGCCGAGGGTCAACACTTCGGACTTGAATCCGGCGATGCGGCGCGGCGGGAAGTTGACCACGCAGAGCACCAAGCGCCCTGTTAACTCTTCGGCGGTGTAGCGGACGGTGACCTGTGCGCTCGACTGCTTTACGCCGATCGCTTCGCCGAGGTCTACGCTGAGTTTGTAGGCGGGCTTGCGGGCGCCGGATAAGGGCTCCGCCGAGAGGACACGGCCCACCCGCACCTCGACCTTGGCGAAATCTTCGTACGCGATCTCGCCAGGGTGGCTTGTTTGGTACTCCGACGTGTCACTCATGGCGCAACTCCTGCTGGTGGCCCGATCGCGCTGACGGGCCCACTCGGAAATCGAGGGGCAGAAAGGCGCGCCACGGCTCAGGTCTCGTGCGATGAGCGGTCGGCGCGCCGTAGCCCGACGCGGGCACCTGAGGACGCGGAGGTTGGCCGGGCTGAAAGGGGCCATTGTCTTGCATGGCTGCCTCCCAAAACGGGAGTGCGCGAAGATGGCATGAGCCTTGATTATACCGAGTGCCAGTGTACCGCGGCGGCGGCGCAGTGGCAAGCCGCGATCTGATGATGGGCAAGCGAACACCGGAAGCGTGCCCGCGTCCAGCCGACGTCGGGTATGAGAACTGTCGAGCTGGGAGCGGGCACGGAGCTGGGCTGCCGCTAATCCGCCGATTGTGCCCCTAGGTATTCGAGATGTTGAGGTTGAGCGAATCGACTTTCCACGCGCCGCTTTCGAGCACGAATTTGAGTGTGGCGCCGCCGGGCAAGGGGAAGGTGTCCGTGCCCGCCGAGGTCGTCTCGCTGACGGAGAGCTTCGCGTTGATCTGCGCGGCGGGCGAGGCGACGGAGTAGGTGGTGATGTCTGGCTGACACTGGGCCAGCGCGAGGCCGTTGGTGAAGGCCCCTTTGAACGCCGTCTCGAATTGTTGCTCGTTGCCGTAGTTCTGCTGCCCATTGGCGGAGAACAACTGATACGCCGCGGCATAGTTCCCGGCGAGGAAATCGGTGCAGAAGGTCTGCGAGAGGCGATACGGGCGAAGATCGGTCCCTTGCAAGGAGTCGGCGACGGCGTCGATCTTCCAGTTGCCGCCTTGCTTCACCAGCGAGACGCTGCCCGTGCCCTCATGCGCGCCGGCGGAAGTCTCACGCTTGATCTGGGTGTCGAGCGATTGCGGCGACTCGCCTAGGTTCCACGTGAAGTTGCCCTTATGCGGTTGTCCGCAGTCCGAGATCTTGCCGTCGATCTGATCGTGGAGCTTGGCGTCGGCGACGTAGTCGGTCTCGGTGACCTGCGACTGGTAGCCGGTTGAGAGCAGCCCGTACGCGGCGTCGTAGTTCTGTGTCTTGAGGTCGGCGCAGTAGGCTTGGACGGCACTGATGGGGCCCTGCGCCTGCTTGACTCCGTAGACGAGTCCACCGGCGCTTAGCACCGCGATGGCCAGCACCCCCACGGCGGTGTTGCGCAGCGCGCGACCACGACCGCGGCGCGGGTGAGAGTCGGGGGTTGACATGCGAAGACTCCTTCTCGACGGCGGCATTCATAATGCTACCGTATGTTACTGTCGGTCCGACGGAATGAATACGACGAAGAGGGATGAGGGCCGCTCGAACAGTGCCCGTTGCGCAACGGTAGGTCGTGTCGCGGCGCGAGCAAAGCGCCACGACAAAAACCCGCCAATCGTCTTTAGAACGGTCTGTATGGCCGCCGGTATCGCAAACTCAGCAATGCCGTTGGTATTGTGGGGCGAACATCGACCGCTTGCGAGGGCCGTTTTCGTGTGGCATAATGCCAGGCGCGAACCGACGATAGACGGTGCGCGGCTTTGCATCGCCCGCTCGACTGCTCGCGCGATTGCACAACTGAATCGGCCGGACGTCATCACCAGGGAGGGCTGAGACGATGGAAGAAGATGTTGTAGGCACAGAGCGCGTCCTGAGTCACAGAGAATACGTGACCTGCTCACGCTGTGGCACCGTCGTGGACAAGCAATCGGCGGTGCTCGTTCCCGGAACGGCGCTCGAAGAAGTGTCGGAGTTCCGATATCTGTGCGCCGACTGCCAGCAGAGCCTGGCCGACGGCGAGCAGGATCTGCCCTCGGACGTTCTATAGTAGTAGTTGAGAGCGTGAAACAATGCCGCTGGCGACGAGGCAGATGAGCCGCGGTCATTGTAGGTGCACATGTTCCGAGGGCATCGAGGCAGCAATCGAGGTGAGGCACGTATGCGATTTCGACACGTCTCCGTCTCGTACAGTTTCGGCAGCGCGAGCCAGAGTCTTGAGCGACACTACCGCGAGCTGCGCGACGATCTGCTGCGGCAGAGTCACCATTACGGGCTGCTGCAACCAAGCACGGTGTGGCGTCCGCCGGTCGACATCCACGAGACGGAGACGCTACTCTCGATCAAGATGGAGTTGGCGGGCATCCGCGAAGATAATCTCGAAGTCACACTCTATGACAATGCTCTGGTGGTGACTGGTGCCCGCGAAGACGACTCCGTTCACGACGAACCGATCTGTTATCACGAGGCGCAGGTGCATTACGGCCCATTTCGTGCTGAGGTGCTTTTGCCGCTGCCGGTGCAACACGACGCCGTCACGGCACTCTATGAAAACGGCTTTCTGCGGGTGCGGTTGCCCAAGGCGGTCGCCAGCGAGCCGGGATCGTGGCGCGGCGGCGAGTCGCTTGAAGAGAGCTCGCTCGCCGGTTCGAAGGGTCATCTCAACGCCGGGACAGTTGACCCGGCTGGAATCGGCCTCTTTGACTCGCCGGCCAATAGCAGCGGCTCACATTCCACTCCGACCAGGAGACTAGCCTGATGCACGACGACGCGCCACCGCCTACCGACGACGCGAGAGACGACTCTTCGGAGGAGTCTCCCGACGCGCCCTCACGATACGACGACCTCCAATTGCCGCCCGACACCGCCCAGGCCATCTTCGCCCAGCTAATCGCGGGCGACGAAGATTCCCCAACCTCCGATCTCCCCGATTCGGACGAGGTACCGGATGGCGAGCGCGAGCAGGAGGACGAGTCTCGCGCCTTGGAGCCGGTGTCACCCGAGCGTGCTCGGGTGGATGATGGCGACGACGAGCCGCGAATCGAACTCCCGGACGAGTTGCCGATTTTGCCGCTGAAGGATACGGTGGTCTATCCCATGGCGGTGACCCCGCTCGGCGTGGGAAAAGAGCGCTCGATCCGCCTGATCGACGAGGTCATGCGCGGTTCGCGGCTGGTGGGTTTGGTGGCGCAGCGCGATGAGGACGTCGAGGATGCGGGGCCAGATGACTGCTTCCGCGTGGGCACGGTGGCGCGCATCGCGCGACTATTGCGCATCCCTGACGGCACGATTCAGATCATCGTGCAGGGGATAGAGCGCATCGTCATCGACGAGTTCGTGGAGACGCAGCCGTTTCTGAAGGCGCGTGCCCACCTCGCGCCGGAGACGTCACCGAAGGATATCGAGATCGAGGCGCTGAAGCGCAACGCCATCGACATGTTCCAGCGGCTCGTCAACCTCGTGCAGTATTTGCCCGATCAGCTGGCGCTGGCGGCAATGAACCTGGACGACCCGCGCCAGGTGGTCTATCTGATCGCCAGCACGGCGCAGATGGATCTGGCGCTGCGCCAGGAGCTGCTGGAGCTCGACTCGGTGCGCGAGAAGCTGGAGAAGGTGACGGCGTTCCTCACGCGTGAGCTTGAGGTGCTGGAGCTTGGCAAACGCATCCAGAGCCAGGCGCAGGAGGAGATGGGCAAGGCGCAGCGCGAGTATTTCTTGCGCGAGCAGCTCAAGGCCATCCAGAAGGAGCTCGGCGAGGAGAGCGACGAGATCGCAACTGTCAATGACCTGCGCGAGAAGATCGAGCAGGCCGGGATGAACGAGGAGGCGCTGAAAGAGGCGCAGCGCGAGTTGTCGCGCTTGGAGAAGCTGCCCTCGGCCTCGCCCGAATACTCAGTGATACGTACGTACCTAGAGACGCTAGTCGCTCTGCCTTGGAATAAGTCCACCGGCAAGAAGATCGACGTGACGTATGCTGAGCAGGTCCTCAACGAGGACCACTACGACCTCGAAAAGATTAAGGCGCGTATCCTCGAATACCTGGCGGTGCGGCGCTTGAAGGAGGACCGCCAGGGCACGCAGACCGGTGGTCCGGGCACCGGTGCGCCGACGAGCCGCGAGCCAATCCTCTGCTTCGTCGGCCCTCCGGGCGTGGGCAAGACCTCGCTGGGCCACTCGATCGCGCGGGCGTTGGGGCGCGAGTTCACGCGCATGTCGCTCGGCGGTATCCACGACGAGGCGGAGATCCGCGGGCACCGGCGCACGTATATCGGCGCGCTGCCGGGGCGCATCATCCAGTCAATCCGCCGCGCGGGGGCGAACGATCCCGTCTTCATGCTCGACGAGGTGGACAAGCTCTCGTCGGACTGGCGCGGCGATCCGTCGTCGGCGATGCTGGAGGTGCTCGATCCCGAGCAGAACCATGCGTTCCGCGACAACTACCTCGACCTGCCGTTCGACCTGTCGAAGGTTTTCTTCATCGCCACGGCCAACTCGCTCGAGCCGATCCCCGCGCCGCTGCGCGACCGCATGGAGATCCTCGAGCTCTCCGGCTACACCGAGGAGGAGAAGCTGCACATCGCCCGCCGCTACCTGCTTCCGAAGCAGATCTCGGCGAATGGCCTGGGCGCGGACGAGGTGACATTCACCAACGAGGCGTACCAGTCCATCGTGCGCGACTACACGCGCGAGGCGGGCGTGCGCGGGCTCGAACGCGAGATCGGCTCGGTCTGCCGCAAGATCGCCAAGCAGATCGCCGAGGGCCACCCTGGTCCCGTCGAGGTGACACCCGACAAGGTTCACGAACTGTTGGGGCGCGCACGTTTCTTCGCCGAAGCGGCGGAGCGCATCGACCGCCCCGGCATCGTCACCGGGTTGGTGGTGACTGCGGCGGGCGGCGACATCATCTTCGTCGAGGCGGCGATGATGCGTTCGCACGGCACGGATCTGACGCTTACCGGCCAGCTCGGCGACGTGATGAAGGAGTCCGCGCAGGCGGCGCTGACCTACGTCCGCTCGAACGCGGCGCTGCTCGGCATCGATCCGCGCGTCTTCGAGGACAACAGCCTGCACATCCACGTGCCGGCGGGCGCGATCCCGAAGGACGGCCCTTCGGCGGGCGTGACGATGGTGACGGCGATCGTCTCGCTGGCGCTGGGCCGCAAAGTGCGGTCGGACGTGGCGATGACGGGCGAGATCAGCCTGCGCGGCAAGGTGCTGCCGATCGGCGGGCTGAAGGAGAAGGTGCTCGCGGCGCATCGGGCGGGGATCACGTCGGTGATCTTCCCCAAACGCAACGAGCCTGATCTGGACGACCTGCCCGCCGACCTGCGCAACGAGATGACCTTCTACGCCGTGGACGATGCGCGTGACGCACTAACCATAGCCATCGAGGGTGGTCACATCTTCCGCGCGCAGATTCGCGGCCTCCCCGGCGGGACGGATGGCGCGGTCGCGAGGCCCTACGCGACGCACGACTAGGGGGTTCGCGATCGAGCGCGAGATCGGGCTATGATAGAGGAAGCGTGGGACAACCTGCGCTTCCTTTTTGTGTGATTTCGAACGTGGTGAGGCCGGTGAACATGAGTGCAGGTAACCTCGCGAGTCAGGCACGTCCGCGACTGATGGGCATTTGGGCGCATCCCGACGACGAGGCGTTCAGCATGGCGGGGACGATGGCGCGCGCCGTCAATGCTGGGCACGCGGTCGCCGTCGTCAGCGCGACGCGCGGAGAGCAGGGGCAGATCGCGGACGCGGCGCTTGCCACGCCGGAGAACCTCGGCGCTGTGCGCGAGCAGGAGCTGCGCAACGCCTGCGCCGCCGTCGGCGTCACCGACGTCTCATTCCTCGACTACCGCGACGGGCACCTGCCCGAGGCAGATACCGTCGAGGCGATTGGCCGCCTCGTGCGCCAGATTCGCCGTTTCCAGCCTGACGTGGTGATTACCTTTGCCGCGAACGGCGGCTATGGCCACATCGACCATATGGCGATTCACCGGCTGACGCTCGCCGCCATCCCGGCGGCCGCGAACCCGACGTTCTTCGCCGATCAGATCGCCGAGGGACTCACGACGCGTCGCGTGCGCAAGCTCTATTACGCCGCGATGCCGCGCAGCCGGTGGCAGGCGATGCAGCAGGCGGCGCAGTCGAGCGGGGAGGACTTCGTACCCGGCGGCGATCAGGCTACGATCCCAATCGAGCAGATGGGCACGCCGGACGAGCGCGTCTCCACCATCGTGACGCTGAACGATGCGGAGTTCCAGGCGAAGCTGAAGTCCCTCGCGGCGCACGCCACGCAGATGCCGAAGGATAGTCCGTGGGCGCAGGCGACGCCCGATCAGTTGCGGATGTTCATGGGCATTGAGCATTTCGAGCTGGTGCCCGCTTACAGCGTCGGCACGTTCGCAGTGCCCGAGGATGACGTGTTCGCCGGCCTGTAGCCCCGATTGCGGAGGAGACCATGGCCGGACCGCAGCTTTTTCGCGTGCTACTCGAAGTCGCCGATCTGGATCGCGCGAGTGGCTTCTACACCTCGCTACTGGGCATCGAGGGACGCGGGGTCCAGGGCGGTCGATATTACTTCGATTGCGGCCCTGTCATCGTGGGGCTGGTGGACGTCTCGCATGACGGTCGTGCGCCTCGGCGTATTCCGGAGGCGCTCTACTTCGCGGTCGATGATCTCGATGGCATGCACCAGCGAGCGCAAGCGTTGGGGTGCCTGGTGCCCGACGAGGTGCACGGCGCGTCCGCTGGTGCGATCGCCGTGCGCCCGTGGGGCGAGCGCTCGTTCTACGCGCGCGATCCCGATGGTAATGCGCTGTGCTTCGTGGATGACCGCACGCTCTTTACAGGACACTGACGCGCGAGATGCGAAGCTCAGCGGCAATTGACACGGATCCAGACACCAACTTCACTGCGAGCGTCCTAGCTGATGTCCGAATGCTCGTTTGAGCGTGCGCGTGACGCCGGGGGCAAGGAGAAGCACATGTTTGTGGTCGATAGCCTGCTGCGCCGCGTGATCCTCATCCTCCTGCATCTCGCGTTGATCGTCGCCCTATGGACGACCGCGCTCGCTCGCATGTCGGACCGGCCGACGGCGATTCCGCTGCTGACGAGCGTCGGGATGCACCTGGTCAATCCGGCGATCACCTCGGTGGGCAAAGGCGTTGACCAGGCGCGCTATCAGCAGTTGGAGGCGCATGCGCAGGCGTCGCCCTCGGCACAGCTCTCCGTGCCGGGGCTGAAGGCGACGGTGCGCGGTAGCGAGATCCTTGGGCTCTCTTATGACGACGGCATCAAGGTGATCTACGGTGAGGTGGCAGACGCCTACTACACGGGTGGCGCCAGCGCGGCCTTTGACGTGCCTTCTTTGCCGTCGGATGTCGGCAGCGTCCTCACCGACTACGGCGCGCTGGCAAGCTACGCGAAGCAGTATGGGCTGCCCGCCTCGCTACCGACGCTGCCGGTCGATCTGCTCAACATCGCCGGCCACATCGGCCTCTCGCCGAATACGCTGACGGCCTCGGAACATCAGACGATCGCGCAGTTCGCGCTGATAGCGTGGCTCGTCTCGCTCCTATTGGCGGCGTTGCTCGTCCTCGTCAGCAGGCGGTGGGGACGCATCGCCAGCGTGGCGTGGGCCGTTTTCAATTCTGCGCTGCCGGGAGTGATCCTCATCGGGCTCGCCGTCTTCGCCGTCTCGCGCGGTCTCGGCCCGGTGAAGACCCTGGCGGATATACCGGGGATTATCGGCGGCGCGTTCATCCCGGTCTACTTTGGCGCCGCCGTCGCGGGCATCGCTGGCGCGATAGTCGCCTTTGTCCTCCGTCTGACGGTGCAGGGGCGCGGGGCCAGCACGCCGGTCTATGTCGCCCAACCGGCGCCGCCGTCGCTCATGCCGACGCGCACGCCAACGTACCACCCTGGCGGGCCGCAGTACCCCTCGGCGCCGTACTTGGAGTCTGGTCCTCCGGCCGACCCCAACGCCGACACGCAGCCATTCTAGCGCGGCGGCGTGTGCGCTTACGCCTCCTTCGGCGCTCGCGGTTTGGCGGCCTTCGCCACCTTCGGGGTCTCGACCGGCAGGGTCTCGACGTAGGCCTCGAGGGCGGCGCGATCTTCGGCGGGGAGGGTGAGCTCGAATTCGCGCTCGAGTTTGCCTTTGTTGAGGCCGAGATCCCAGCAGGAGCGCTTGGCGCAGAGGTAGGCGCCCCTGCCGGACTTCTTGCCGGTCGGGTCGAGCAAGACGTGGCCGTCGGGCGTGCGGACGATGCGCAATAACTCGCGCTTGGGGCGGACTTGTTTGCAGGCCACGCAGGTCCGCTCGGGGATGTGGCGAGGCTTCTGCGGCTGCTTCGCCTTCCTCGGCGCGTTCTGCGACGGCTGCTGTGGCGTACTCGCTGTCGTTTTCATACGCCTCTCACTTTCGGTTGCGGCGCGCGGAGGCTATCCGCGCGCGATCTCGGCCTGCGCCTCTGTGGGGGCAGGCACATGGGTTTCGTCGGCGTCGTCGGCGGGGCGCGCGACGTCTACGCGCCAGCCGGTGAGGCGGGCGGCCAGGCGGGCGTTCTGCCCGTCCTTGCCGATGGCGAGGGAGAGCTGACGCTCTTGCACCGTGACGAGCGCGGTATGGTCGCTCTCGCGGAGCTCGACGTGGAGCGGCTTGACCGGGCTGAGCGCGTTGGCGACGAACTGCGCCGGGTCCATGCTCCACTGGATGATGTCGATCTTCTCGCCGTTCAGCTCGTTGACGATGTTGTTGATGCGCGTGCCGCGGACGCCAACGCAGGCGCCGATGGGATCGATGCCCTCCTGGCGCGCCCAGACGGCGACCTTCGAGCGGCTGCCCGGCTCGCGGGCGATGGCCTTGATCTCGACCTGGCCGTTGAAGATCTCCGGCACCTCCAGCTCGAAGAGCCGCTTGATGATGTTGCGATGCGTGCGCGAGACGACGGCCTGCATGGGCCGACCGCCGCCGCGCCGCAGCTCGACGACGTAGACGCGGAGCTTCTGCCCCTGGCGATAGCGCTCGCCGGGGATCTGCTCCTTCGGCTCGAGGATGCCGTCGATGACGCGCGTGCCGGAGCCGGTCGTCAGTTCGAGGACCCAGGCACCGGTGTTGCGTTCGTCGCGCCGCACGACGGTGCCCATCACGAGGTCGTCTACCTGGTCCTTGTAGGTCTCGAAGAGAAAGTCTTGCTCGGCCTCGCGGATGCGCTGCAGGATGATCTGCTTGGCGGTCTGCGCGGGGATGCGGTCGAAGATCTGCGGCGAGTCAACTTCCATGTGCTGACCCAACGCGGCGTGCGGCTCGATCTGCTGCGCCTCGCCGAGCGAGATCTCCTCGACGGGATCCTTGACCTGGGCGACGACTCGCTTGCTGGCCCAGACGTGGACCTCGCCGTCTGGCTCGACCTCGATGCGCACGTTCTCGCCACCGCCGACGCTCTTGCGATACGCCATCAGCAGGGCATTGGCGACGGCTTCCGTGACCACGTTCTGGGGCAGACCTTTTTCATGGGTAAGCTGAGCGATTGCCGTTTGGTACTCAGTCCGCATTGTGCCCCCCCTTCCTCTGATGCGTGACGCGGGGCCGCATGCTTGCTGCCCACGTCCTTGAAAAGTCCGCTGCACTCCATAAGCAAAGGCGTGAGATGTCCCACGCCTTGTTCGATGTCGCGCTTGCCGCGTTTCTGGCCCGCTCTCGCAGCGGCCTGCGGTGCGCAGTCTGCGCCACACGAAAAAGAAAAGTGGGCAAAACCCACTTTCCTGGCGGTGAGGCGCTCTCGATTGATGGCTCCAGTATATCATCTGGCGAGTTGTGTAGCAAAGTGGCGGCGCGGCGACATGGTCGGGAGCCGCAGCGGATAGCCGGCTGTTCGCTGGACGGCACGGCGTCGTGAGGGGGTTGCGCGGGCGAGCGGCCGTGTGATATAGTTGCACTATGCAACAAATGCACTCTGCACGTAGCGACGCCTGCGCGGGTTCGCTCTTGGAGACGACCCCCCTCGTGATGCGGGTGATCCGGGCCCAGATGCGCGGCTCGCGGGCCGCCGACCTTTCGGTGGCGCAATTCCGCGCGCTGGGCTTCATCGGGCGGAGGCCGGCAACCTCGCTCGCCGACCTCGCCGAGCACATCGGCCTCTCGCCCGCTGCCGCCTCGCGCCTGGTGGATGGCCTGGTGACGCGCGGATACGTCGACCGTCGCAGCTCGGCGAGCGATCGGCGGGTTGTCGAGCTGCGGGTATTGCCCGAAGGGGCGGCGATCACCGAGTCCACTCGCGCCGTGGCGCGCGCCCATCTTCGCGATCGGCTCGCCGCACTGAGCGACGAGCAACTCGATCTGATCAGCGAGGCGAGCACACTACTCCATGAGGTGTTTGCGGTGGAGGGGCGAGCGGCGACTAGGGCGATCGATGCTGGCGGGCGTGACGCGCAATGAGAGGAATTATGTCCAATTCGAGCATCCTGAGTACCCACGCGCTGAGTCGCGAATTCGGCTCGTTGCGCGCGGTAGACGCGCTCTCGATCGAGGTGGCCGAGGGTGAGGTGTTCGGCCTGTTGGGGCCGAACGGTGCGGGCAAGAGCACCGCGATCAAGATGTTGACGACGCTGCTGCCACCGTCCTCTGGGACGGCTGACGTGGCAGGCTTCGACATCGTGCGGCAGGCGGCCGAGGTGCGGCGCGTGATCGGCTACGTGCCGCAAGCGCTCTCCGCCGACGGGTCGCTGACCGGCTTCGAGAATCTGCTGATCTTCGCCAAGCTCTACGATTTGCCGCGCGCCGAGCAGGGTGCGCGGGTGCGCAGCGCGCTGGACTTCATGGGGTTGGCGGACTCTGGCGACAAACTGGTGCGCACCTATTCGGGCGGCATGATCCGCCGGCTGGAGGTGGCACAGGCGATGTTGCATGCTCCGCGAATGCTGTTCCTGGATGAGCCGACGGTGGGGCTGGACCCGATCGCGCGGCGGGCGGTTTGGGAGCATTTGGCGCAGATTCGCGCGCAGTCGGGGATGACGATCCTCCTGACGACGCACTACATGGAGGAGGCCGATTCGCTGTGCAACCGGGTCGCGGTGATGCATCGCGGCAAGGTGGCGGCAATTGGTACGCCCGACGAGTTGAAGGCGTCGCTCGGCCAGGAGGACGCGACGCTCGACGACGTGTTTGTTCATTACACCGGCGACCTGTTGGAAACTGGAGGCAGCTACCGTGACACTTCGCGAGCCCGCCGCACTGCGCGACGAGTCGGTTAGCACGATCCCTGGGGCATCGGCGGCGGGTGGCGCGTTGGTGATCAAGCCGGCGCGCGGCCTGTATGGCTTCGTCAAGAAGACGCTGATCATCGCGCAGTGGGAGGCCCTGAAGATCCTGCACGACCCGACGGACCTGGTGACGCGGGCGGTGCAGCCGCTGCTGTGGCTGCTGATCTTCGGGCAGGTCTTCGCGAAGCTGCGCGGGAACGTCGACGGCGTGCCGTATGAGGATTTCTTGGCGCCGGGCATTCTGGCGCAGAGTATCCTGTTCCTCTCGATCTTCTACGGGATCGCGGTGATCTGGGAGCGCGACCTGGGGGTGATCCACAAGTTCCTGGCGAGCCCGACGCCGCGCGGGTCGTTGGCGCTGGGCAAGGCACTCTCGGCGGGGATACGGGCGTTGCCGCAGGCGATCATCATCTACGTCCTCTCGTTCCTGCTGGGGGTAGGGCTGAACTTCAATCCGCTGGCGCTGCTGGGCATGCTGGCGATGGTGCTATTGGGCGCGGCCTGTTTCGCCACCTTCTCGGTGATCGTGGCCTGTTCGCTGCGGACGCGCGAGCGGGTGATGGGCATCGGGCAGGTGTTGACGATGCCGCTCTTCTTCGCGAGTAATGCGATCTATCCGATCAAGGACATGCCGGGCTGGTTGCAGGTGGTCTCGCGGCTGAATCCGCTGAGCTATCAAGTGGACGCGCTGCGGACGCTGATGCTGCAAGGGCAGTCGAGCATCCTCGGGCTGGGGACGGACTTCGCGGTGATGATCGTGGTGACGACTGTGCTCATCGTGATCGCGGCGCGGCTCTATCCGAAGCTGATTCAGTAGGGGAGCCTCTCCCCCTACCCCCTCTCCTCGCGAGAGGGGGTTTTTCATTTTTGCAAGGAAGGCGTGTCGTCATTTTTGCCGCGATTTTGGGCTTGCCCCTGCCCGCGCCGGACCCCGCCTCTGCCGCGAGCGGGATGGAGGCGACGATTGCCGTTTCTGCCGGATTTCGCGTTTTCGCCGTTTGCGATGTTGCCATTCTTGCCGCTTTGTGCGATTCGCGCCGCGTGTCGACTTGCCATTCCTGCCGCTTTTCAGGAAGTGTTGATGTGGGTCGCGGCCTGAAGGACATGGCCGATGCTGTGCGGGCGAGACAGTGAGGGGCGGGTGGGGTGGCCGTTTCTGCCGCTTTTCGCATGTGCGGCGCGCGCGGTTGCCATTCTTGCCGCTTTTTCGTCTTGCTTGCGCGAGGCGGCTGCCATTTCTGCCGAATTTCGCGACTCGCTGGTGGATGGGTGGACGTTGCGCTGGGGCACGTTGGATCTCCTTCGAGTCGGCGGGAAACGACACGGCGCCGGATCCTCCGTGTGGATGGGAGGAAGCGGCGCCGATCTGCGGCTCACCGTGGGTGAACTGCTGACCTCATTATAGAACCAATATTCTGTGGTGGCAAGGGGCGAGGCTGGGATGCCAGCTACTGTCAACTACCCCATCGCTAAAGCGAGGGGCTTGCAACTGGGGAGGATCACCCCGTCGCCTTCAGGGAGCGTTGCCTCTGCCTGTCGTCCCAGGTTCCTCCGCATCCCCTCCCCGGTTCGCATCGGGAGGCCGGTCGACCACCAGCGTGGGGCGGTCCGGCCCGTCGACGTACCGGAGACACCCACCGTCGCCCCGGCCTTGCGGCCTCTGTCTCTCGCTGTTGCCAGCGGTAGGTACGACGCTCGCGGTTACTCCGCGTGATAGTTTCTCATTCTCGCACAGGCGTGCACAAGGGGAAGTCGAGTAGCACGACGAGTAGCACGAAAGGAGACGGCCATTCCTCCCCCTGCCTGCAGGCAGGGGGAGGAATGGCCGGACAGTAGATGAAGATGCTTGCGGCACGATATATTACGCGTGGCGCATCGTTGATTGGCTGGCGAATGAGGATTTCGGGCCACGTTTGGAATGGTAATGGATCCTCTCTTTGATGGCGTGGGTGGGTTCACGCTCCTCGCGATCATCGGCTACCTCATTGCGGATCGCGTAGGCCATTGGGATGGGGTTACGCTTCCATCGTACTGCTCAGCTTGTGAGGGTATGGGGATCCTCATTGTGGATGCCCCATTCGTCCTGGATGCCTGCGGAGACCTCTGCATACTCTGAAAACGCTGAGGGTTCGCCGCTGTGTTGGTAAGCGTGATAGGGGGCCAGCGGCGTGCGAGTCATCCGCTGGCCGCTTCCCGTTCCGCTGGCCGCTTCCCGTTGGGCGCATGACCCCGCTCGGCACCAGCACGCGTCTCCACCCATATTGGCCGCTGGGTAGCCATAATGCGAGCGCTTATGCGGGTTTTACCCGCGCTTATGCGGGGAGCTACGTCTAGACATCAGCAATACTGTGATCAGGTGACAGGCGGCCGGCACGCAGGGCACGCGCCCTCCACGGCGGCATCGCGTCACCTGTCGACGTGCCGCGCATTCACCACACTCACCAAACGAGCATCGCGCATGTCTACTCGCGGGTTCAGTCTGACAGGCCATCGGCAGCTCGTGCTGGTTGGCCTCGCCCTCGTCGGCCTCGCCGCGGTGGTTGTTGTCCTGTTCGCTGCTGCTTCGCCATTCGGTGCCAGAGTCGCACATGGCTCCGGCAGCGGCGGCGGAGGCTGCATTTCGACCGCGGGACCGGCCTGCCACTTCACCAGCACCAACGCGTTCGGCGACTTTGACAGCGTCAGTAGCGACGGGTGTACCTTCACCTTTGCGTCCGTCCAGCCGTTTGACAGCCTGACACGCCCCGACGATGTGACAAGTCAAGCGGTGTTCGTGACCATCAACAAGTCCGACAACTGCCAGGGCATCTTCCTGGAGAATGCATCCAACTTTGACCCCAGCACCGGCCAGTCAGACTTCACTGGTACCATACAATTCGGCACCAAGCTCTCGACGGCAACCGTGGTCGGGACGGCGCCCATGTTCGATTCCAACTTCGGCGCGTTTCTGTTTACGACATCCATCAGTGTAACGTGGCAGGGCTTCGGGGCTACGACCACGTTCATCGACAGCACGCATTCCCGTTCGCCCGGGTTCATCTTTAATTCCCACTTCACCGGCGACTCCCGCATGGTAGAGGCATCAGGCACGCTTACCGATGAAACGGGGGCCAACCTCGCCACGCCGGCGACGCTCAACGCCCAACTGGACAATGCCAATAGCGGCACGGTGCAGATCGTCAAGTCCTAGCTGGGTTCTAGGAGGGGGATACGTATGCTCCTCCGATCCCAACCCATATTCGAGCAGTCTGGTTGTCCGCCTCGCGGACAAGGCCCTGGCGCAGTCAGGCGGTGGCGAGCCCCTGCGACTGTGCCAGGGCGGCGCGAGGGCCAACACGGCGACATCGTCCGTTCCCGCTCCCCGCCTGGCGTTACGCCTCATCAACCGCCTGTCCACGGACGTCCGCCCCGCTCCCCCCTATGCGTCCGCGCTGCAACCGGGGTTCGCCGGCTTTGCACCACGCGAAATAAGCCGGACGCAAGCGCCGCAGCCCATCACGGTCTATCTGATTCGCATCGTCCTTTTCCTCGCCGGCGCGGTTGCCCGCGGCTCCTCCTGTGGGGTGTCATGCGCGTATCGAAGCATCGCGCTCCCTGGGAGTTGGGGACGCTGCGAGTCGATCAGACGCTCGACGGCGTGAACGAGGATGGGGAAGCGCGCCTCCCGTAAGCGCCGCCGCACACTGCACCCGAACTTTTCGACGCGACAGCCGGCTCATGAGCGCCCGTGAGAATGTTACCAAGGGCGATCTGTCGTACCGTCGCGGACCTGAAACGCGGTCTGCACGCCTGCCGACTTGGATCGCGAGCCTAGGCGTCGAGCCGCAGGAGGTAGAGCGTGAGGGGTTCGCCGCCGGCATCGTCCGCTTCGAGTTCTTCGCCGACGAGGGTGAAGCCGTTCTTTTGCAGGACGCGCAGCGAGGCGGGGTTGTGCTTGGCGACGCGGGCGTAGAGCGGGCGCGTGGCGAGCTGACGCAGGAACGCGGCCAGCGCCTGCGTGGCGATACCCTTGCCCCAGGAGGCCTTCTCTAGCCAGTAGCCGACCTCGCGCTGGCCGAAATGATCGAAGGCGACGAGGTTGCCGACGAGTTGGTCGTCGTAGAGGATGGCTTGTTTGTCGCCGGTCGGGTCGGCGAGGATGCGGGTCCAGTGGGCGAGGTAGGCGTCCCACTCGCGCGAGGGAACGGCGGCCATCGCGCTCGACTCGGCGTCGTGCTGGTGCTCGTAGAGGATAGGTAGGTCGTCTGGCGTCACGTCGCGCAGGGTGACGATTGCGGGCATAGTAGCTCCCCATGTGTGGATCATTCGCGTCGCTCGACGCTCCACTTATCTGATCGCCGGCGCGGTGGGTGGCGGGCATACTGAGAGCGAGGTGCATGGCATACGCAGGTATAGCACAACGAGGCGAGGCACGGCGTGGGCGTGGAGGACGAAACGCTGATCTCATGGATCGTTGGCGTTCTCGTCGCGGAGCTGCGGCGGGTGCGGGGTGTGGAGGCGGTCGTCCTGGGCGGATCGCGCGCTCGCCGCACGCACACGGCGTCCTCCGATGTGGACATCGGGCTCTACTATGTGGCGGGGGAGCCGCCGGACCTCGATGCGCTGCGGGCCCTCGCCGCGCGGGCGGACGACTCGCATCGCGGCGATCTCGTCACGCCGGTCGGGGAGTGGGGACCGTGGATCAACGGCGGCGGCTGGCTGCGCGTCGAGGGGATGCCGGTCGATCTGCTCTATCGCGATCTCGGCGTCGTCGGCGGCGTGATGGACGAATGCGAGGCGGGGCACGTGCGGATGGCGTACCAGCCGGGGTACCCGCAGGGGTTCCTCTCGGCGACGTACATGGGCGAGATCGCGCTGTGCCAGGTGCTGTGGGATCCGCATGGGCGGGTGACGGCGCTGAAGCGGCGCACGCAGCCATATCCCGACGCGCTGCGTACGGCGATCATCCGGCAGTTCCTCTGGGAGGCGGAGTTCTCGCTGATCGGTGCGCGCAAGGGCGTCGCGCGGAGGGATGTGGCGTATGTGGCGGGATGCTGCTTCCGCTGCATCGCGTGCCTGTTGCAGACGCTGTTCGCGCTGAACGGCGAGTATTGGCTGAATGAGAAGGGGGCGTTGGGCCTCGCGGACGGTTTCGCGATGGCGCCGGTGCGGCTGGCTGAGCGGGTGACGACGATCTTTGGTGGGCTGGCGGCGGAGGAGTCGCGGCTCGCGGAAACGGCGAACGCCCTGGCCGTCCTCGTGGAGGAGACCAGGGCGCTGTTGCCGTAGCGGCGGAGGGCGGGTGACGGGCTACTTCCCGCCGTTGCCGTCTTCGATGCCGTCTTCGATGCCCTCTTCCTCGCCCTCGAATGCCACGTCGATGGCCTCATCCTCGTCGTCGCCGAAGATGGTGGCGATCGAGACGACGCGGTCGCCGGGGACGAGGTTCATCAGGCGCACGCCCTGCGTCGGGCGCCCGCTCTGCGAGATGGTGTGCCAGTCGGTGCGGATGACTGATGCCCGCCGCCGAGATGATCATCAGGTCGCGGTCCTCCTCGGTGAGGATGCGCGCCGCCGCCAATCGAGCCGGTCTTGTCGGTCAGGCGCGCGGTGATGACGCCGCCGCCGCCGCGCCCCTGCGTGGGGTACTCGTCGATCGGCGTGCGCTTGCCGTAGCCGTTGGTGGTGACGACCAGCACCTCGGACTGCGGCACCGCGTGCGACAGAGCGAGACGACGTATCATGGTCGTCCAGGCGGATGCCGCGGACGCCACCGCTGGTGCGCGAGGCGGCGCGCAGTTCTTGCACCTCGAAGCGGATCGACTGGCCGCGCTCGGTGATCAGCATCACCTGATCGGTGGCGCCGACGAGACGCGCGCCGATCAGCTCGTCGGAGGGCTCAAGGTCCATGGCGATCAGGCCGAGGCAGCGCACGACGGCGAACTCGTCGAGGCTGGTCTTCTTGACCTCGCCGCTTGCGCGTGTCGCCATCACCATGAAGTCGCGCGCGACGAACTTCGGCACCGCGACGACGCCGGTGACGTACTCGATCTGCTCGATGCCGATCAGGTTGCGCAGGTGCTCGCCCTTGGCGGCGCGGCCCACGTCGGGCAGGCTGTACGCCTTGAGTTGGATAGACCTTGCCGCGATTGGTGAAGAAGAGCAGCGAGTCGTGCGCCTTCACGCACCAGCAGGTGGCCACGTTGTCGTCGTCGTGCGTGGTGATGCCCTGGAGCCGCGACCGCCGCGACGCTGGGCACGATAGGCGCGGTGTTGCCATGCGCTTGATGTAGCCGTCGGGGTCAGCGTGACGACGACCTCGTCGTTGGGGATGAGGTCTTCTTCGGTGAAGTCGGTGGCCTCGGCGTCGACGATCTCGGTGCGGCGCGGGTCGCCGTACTTCTCCTTCAGTTCGGCGAGGTCGTGCCTTGATCAGCGCGCGGACCTCGCTCGACGTTGGCGAGGATCTTCTGCAAGTCGGCGATGGTGCGCTTGACCTCGGCCAACTCGTCCAGGATGCGTGCGGCGCTCGAGCGCGGCCAGGCGGACCAAGCTGCATGTCGAGGATCGGCCTTGGCCTGCTCCTCGCTCAACTTGAAGCGCGTTTGCAGGTTGTTGGACGCGGTCTCACGGTTCTGCGAGCGGCGGATCGTCTCGATCACGGCGTCGAGGTTGTCGAGGGCGAGTGGTCAAGCCTTCGAGGATGTGCTGCGCGCCTCGGCCTTCGCTAGATCGTACCGTGTGCGCCGGGTGATGACCATCTCGCGGTATGCGATGTAGTGCTGCAGGAACTGTTTGAGCGTCAGGGTGCGCGGCTGGCGATCGACCAGGGCGAGCATGTTGGCGCCGAAGGTCGTCTGCATCGAGGTGAACTTGAAGAGCTGGTTGAGCACGCTCAGATGCCGCGCGTCGCGCCGAAGCTCGATCACCACGCGGATGCCCTGGCGGTCGGACTCGTCGCGCACGTCGGTGATGCCGTCGATCTTCTTGTCGCGCGCCAGCTCGCTGATCTTCTTGACAGATCGGCCTTGTTGACCTGATAGGGCAGCTCGGTGACGATGATGCTGATGCGTACCGCGCTCGTTCTCTTCGGTGTGGGCCTTCGCGCGGACGACGATGCGCCCGCGTCCAGTGCGTGTAGGCGTTGCGGATGCCCTCACGTCCCTGGATGATGCCACCGGTCGGGAAGTCTGGCCCGCGAATGATGTGCTCAGAGTCTTCAGTAGTGGCTTCGGGGTTGTCGATGAGGTAGGTGATGCCGTCGCAGATCTCGCGCAGGTTGTGCGGCGGAATGTTGGTCGCCATACCGACGGCGATGCCCGCCGCGCCGTTGAGCAGCAGGTTGGGCAGCCGCGCGGGCAGAACGGTTGGCTCGCGGCTGTGGCCGTCGTAGTTCGGCCTGGAAATCGACGGTGTCGCGGTCGATGATCGACCAGCAGCTCCGCGGCGATGGCCGACATCTTGGCCTCGGTGTAGCGCATCGCCGCAGGCGGATCGTCGTCGAGGCTGCCGAAGTTGCCCTGGCCGAGCACCAGGGGTAGCGCAGGTTCCACGGCTGCGCCATGCGGACGAGGGTGTCGTAGACGGCGACGTCGCCGTGGGGATGGTACTCCTTGAGGACTTCACCGACGATGCCGGCGCATTTGCGGAACGAGCGGTTCGACTGGAGCCCCATCTGGTCCATCGCGTAGAGCACGCGGCGGTGCACGGGCTTGAGGCCATCGCGCACGTCGGGCAGCGCGCGACTGACGATGACACTCATCGAGTAGTCGAGGTAGGCGTCCGTCATCTGTTCGACGATGCCTACTGGGCTTGACAATGCCAAGTTCCATGCGAGCGGGATCCTCTCGGGGGATGCGGATTCACCACGGAGATCACAGAGGACACAGAGGGGGGAGAAGAACGCTCCTCAAGCCCATGTGCCAGGTAGTGTGAGACTGTGGCGGCAGTTCATGCGATCCAAAGTGTGTTCCGTAGGGCTGCGCGCGAAGTGGCAACGCGGCCGTCGCCGAGGCGGATGGCTGGCGCAAACCCTACTTATTATATCACCCAGGAGACGCCAGGCCGCTATTTATGAGGATTAGCGGCCATTACGGGCTATGGCGAGCCGACGGTGACGCGGCGGTTCGGGCCTAGTCTGGCGCTCGATCCAGGACGATATTGAATGAGCTTGGCGGCCGTACGTGTGTGAAGTAATGGTCTTCGGCTTCCTCCCAAACAGCATTCCACGCCGATAGGTAGTCTTCTCCTTCGCGGAGTTTCAGTCGCTCCCTACGGATATCGTCTGGAAGCTGCAACAGAATCGACAAATTGATCAGATCCGAGAGTTCGGGTCGGGCGGCATAGGCGCCGTCCAGAATGATGATCGGGGCCGCGTCCGCGGTGATCGTATGCGGGGCCAGACCTTCAAACGCTTCCCAATTGAAGGGATGCCAGACGGCCTGTCGGTTGGCGATCAGCGGCTCAAGGACCTCGTGCCGCACGCGCCGCCAGTCTATGACACGGTCGGCCTTTTCTTGCGCCGTCAGCGTGTTCCAGTCGGCGAGTGTCCCGCCGGTGTAGAAGTCATCCTGCGTGATCACCGTCGCGTTGAGTCGGTTTGCGAGCGCTATCGCCAGCGTGGATTTGCCCGTGCCACTGCGGCCGTCGAGCGCCACGATGAGCGGCATGGTGAGCGCCGCACGCCGCCGGATATTGTCCGCCACGTCGTCACTGCTGAACATGAGCATGTCGGCATCATATCAGAGAGCGGCTTCTGCTCGCTGGTCGGTCGGAGCCTGCAGCGCGGGATGGGCTATGGGTGATGGGGGTAGATCGAGGAATTAGGGCTCGCCGAGAAGCCATCTCATAAATGCCCATGGCCGGCGCACCCTCTCGTCAGATATGACGGCTATGCCTGTAGACATGGCTTGTCGTCGCTATTTCACCAGCCCATCTGCGTTCTGCCATGCTAGCGGCGACCGACCCAGCGCCAGAGGGAGCAGAGCGAGAGGGTAACCATGCCACCACGCCGCCGTTTACGACCGCGGCTGAACGTCGCGCTGCTGCAAGCCGATCGCCTTCATCGTGGTCGCCACAGCGGCTTGCCTCCCCCGTGCTGGAGACGGTGGTCCAGTTGAGCCGGCCCTGGAACGGCGCCCGCACCAGCCCTACCGGAACGGCCGAGGTGCACCTCGCGGCTGCCACATATACGATCGAGCCATCAGCAATCTGAGTTCGCCGGCACGTGTATCCGCTGTGGGCATGGTGACGCACCGCTCTGGGCGGACTGATCGCTAGGCATAATGGCCATGATGGCTCCTGAGCAGTGTGTCCACCGCATCGTTCGCCCACTCCAGACGGCGAGGGAACCGTCACGGCTGCAAGATGACCTTGCCAACGGCGGCACAGCGTTCGACCAGTTGGTGCGCACGGACCACCTCACCGATCGGAAACGTCCCGGCGATGGGGAACTCCAGCGCGCCCCCGGCCACAGCATCTAGTACCTGGCCCGCGAGGGATGCGAATCTCGCCCGGTTCCAGGAGGTAGTCTGCGGCAACCACCGACGTCACAGTGAGGGAAGCGCCAGACAGGACGTCGAAGTTGACAAACCCCGCCGAGCGCGGCGCCCGGTCATATAGGACGAGGTGGCCACGCGGGCGCAGGCAATCCAGCTCCCGCTTGACGGCTGTCTCGTCAGGGGCGTTGCCCATGGCGTCGAACACGACGTGGACCCCCTCCCCATCGGTCAGGCGTCTCATCTCCGCGACCACCTCTGCCGGCCGCCAGACGAGGACAGCATCAGCGCCCAAGTCCCGGACGATCTTCTCCGACTCGGGCGTACCAATGACGGCGATGACGCGAGCGCCGCCCCGCTTGGCCATTTGGAGGAGGCCGAGCCCTGGCCCCTCGGTGGCAGGCCGCACCAGGACCACATCGACTGCTCGTAGAGCACGAGCGTGCTTGGTCAGGGCGAGCGCGAGGATGCCATCGCGCACGGCTGCCACGGCCTGGAGATCGTCGAGGTGCTGGGGGATCGGAACGACGTGCTCCTGCGGCGCGACGAGCTGCTCGGCATAGGTTGCCGGCGCAAGGCACGCCACGCGCTCGCCGATGCGCCGGTTGGAGACTTGGGCGCCCACGGCAACAATCGTCCCTACCGCCTCAAAGCCAGGGGTGTAGGGGAGCTCACGCTCCGTCTCCCCGGTGCGATCAAGGACGTCGTCGAACGTCACGCCAATGGCGGCAACGTGTACCACCACATCCTGCTCGCCAGGCATGGGGGTGGGCATCTCGACGACCTGTAAGACCTCGGGACCGCCATACCTGCCGACGCGAATGGCCTTCATGTCTTTTCCTTGTGGTTGTGCGTTGTGGTTGTGCGTTGTCCTCCGCGGATTTCACAGCCGCTTCACAGCGCTCGCCGTCTCTCAGTCAACGCCCCCGCTCGGTGGTACCCGCGTTGGCTCTGACATCCGATGCGCCGCGATGATGGATCCTGCGAAGCGACACCAGCACGCATGGCCTCGGTAGCAGGGACCCACACAGAGGCAGCAGCACAGGCTGTGCCAGCCTGCAGCCAGTCTCTGTGTGCATTGCCAGAGCAGCGCGAGCCGGACGAGGGACACCGCTCCAGTCGTCGAGTGTTCGGAGTCAATGCTGTCACCGACCGCTTGGATACGGGACTGCTTTCAACCACTCACACCTTCGTTGCCGACCGGCTGGGCCGCAACTAGTGAGCAGACGGTGCAATTGCGCGAGTTCAACGCAGTGCAGCACACGGCGGCGCGAGAGCTGCCCAGTGGTGGGTTTCAGGCGTTGTGCTCGAGTCACGGCTCCCTACTCGGCGCATCGGTGTCGGTTTTATCGGGTGCGGATGATGTAGAGCGTCGGGACAAGTAAAATGACAGCGGCCAGAGCGCCTGCTAGTACACCGACTTGCCAACTGTGTAAGGGCACCCCAAGCTGGAGTCCCGCGCTGATTGCTCCTGTGATGATCAGAGCGGCAGTGAGCAGCTTCTGGCTCGTCATCGCAGGCCTTCGGATTCGGATTCGATCCTCTTTGAAGCGAGGCGAAACGAGGCGAAGTATGCCGACGCAATCTAACGCAATCTAAATGAAGACGACGAACACTCCTAGGGGTATGAGGAACAAGCAGCGACGAATGCATCCCCTGAGGCGTTAGCCAGAGATTGTTGGGCGTTGTCGGCGGACATGGTGATGGCATAGACTGCCTCGATCGACATCAAGCTTGCGCTGATGCCAAGCAGGCCGAACGCCGCCACGAATCCGATCCAGACCAGCCGCGGTACGTTCCACGATGCTTGCGTTCGCCTGTAGAACCGCCGCGCCACCAGGGATATCCCGACGAAGTAGCCGCGTGTCGCCAGGACGACCGGCGCGCGCCCTAAAAAATAGCCAAACATTCGCCATGATCCAGTCGTCTCGGGATCTTACGCCGATGCTCGCAACCTTCAGCGCGGCAGATCGATGTAGGCGAAGTGGACGTTGGAGAGCTCGGGCGGCGGCGCGATGAGCGGCTGCTCCCAGTAGACGGGGCGGATGTAGCCCGCGCCGTGGGTGTGGGCGAGGGCATAGCGCCACTCGCGCTGCACCGCTTCGGACTGCGCGGCGCGAACGGACCAGAAGAGCTGGAAGACGTCCGAGCCGTCGATGAGCTGCAGCAGGCGCGGGTCCCACTGGTCGCCGGAGCGCAGGGCGTCCACGTCTATGTTGACGGTGAGGCCGAGCGCTTTGTAGGCGTTGCGGCAGGCGAGGACGACGGGCGTGTCGTCGTGGCTGTACGAGGCGAAGACGGAGCTCGGGCCGACGGTCTGCTGCTGCGCGTTGGTTGCGGGCACGTCGGCGGGGGAGCTGTCGCTGACCAGCAGGCCGAACTTGAGGACGGCGAGGATCAGCGGCCCCACGTAGACCGCGATCTCGCCCGCGGCGGCAGAGCCGGCCAGCTCGTCCGCCACTTGGAAGCGGAAGTTGCTGCGCTGCCAATCTTCGTCCCACGAGAGCGAGAGGCGCTCGGGATTGAAGCGTACGCCGGCGCAGGAGGGGACGATGGTGAGCGTCGTGCCGCGCTCGACGGGCTGCGCGGCGGCGGCCTGCATCACGCGCGGGCGCTCGCCAAGCTCCTCGGCGAACTTGAGCGCGTCGCGGCGGACGGCTTCGAGCGCATCGGCGATGTGGGTGTAGACCAGCAGGGTCTGCCACTGCTGTGTGGGCACTTCGCGGGGATAGAAGCTGGTGAACTGGAGCGATGCGGCGGTCGCCGAGCCGGCAGACGGCTGATCAGCCTGCTGGCGGTTGAGGCCGCCGAGGGTGATGCCACGCAGGCGCTCGTCGTCCGCCATGTCGCCACCTGCGGCAGGCTCGATCTCGGCCAACTCTTCGGCGGGGGGCGTGTCCGCGCGCTTCTCACCAGCTGGGGGCAGGGCAAAAGCCTCCTCCTCAGCCTCTTTCGCTTCTTCACGCTCACCTGAGGAAAGCGCCCGCCCCCGTTCCATAGCGTCCCAGTCGATGCCGCTCGATGAACTCCCGGCGGAGGGGGCGAAGGGGTATGGCTCTGGCGCAGGAGGAGGCGCGCCGGGTTCGTCATATAGCGGCGGAGGTGGTGGCGCGGCAGGCGCAGCGAATGGTGGTGGAGGTGGCGGAGGCGCGGCTTGGGCAGGCGCGGGTGACCCGTAGCCGTCAGCGCTCGGTCGGGGTGCGGGCGGCGCGTGGGGCTCTGATGCATGCGCCCACGACGTGGAGGCGGGCACGCCGTCGGACTCAGGCGCGGGCGCGCCGAAGAGCGGCGCCTTGTACTGTTCCGGGACGGCGGCGCCTCCCGGCTGGGCAGCGACGGGTAATTGCGGGGCTGGGGCAGAGGACGCATCGGACTTCCTCGCCTCGTCCGCACGGGCGCGGGCGGGCGGCTGAACGGAGCCCACGGGGCCCGCACGATCACGCGCGCGGGAGAAGAGCGTGAAAGCAAGCGCGATTACCAAGATGGCAGCGACGGCGCCGACGAGGATGAACTGGAGGGCGACATCCGCCAGTGTCGCGGTGAGGACGGCGGCGAATGGTGTATGTGGCACGGCAGCACTCCTTCTTCATCGCGAGCGTGGCACGGCCGCGACTTTCCGCGGGCAGCTTAGCAGACCGCGCGGCAAGGGGCAAGCGGAAGGCGAACGAGCTCACGCGCATTACACAAATTGGCCAATCTCTTAACTTGGTATTAGTGCACTAATAGTTGATACATTACACTGGTGTGTGACATAATGATCGTGGGTTTAGCGGGGCACACAAGCCGATGGAACCTTGCAACGACACATTCTCGCCCAATAATGTCGCCTGGTAAGAGTCGATTTTGAATCGTACAAAGTCACATCAAGGCCGGACACGCGTCTGGCGGGTAGAGGAAGACCGCGCCGCGCGAAAGGGGCGAAGCGCATGGTCATCTCACAAACCGGGGCGTACTTTCTGTTGGTGGCCGGTACCGCGTTGACCGGCGCGGTGCGCGGATGGCAGCGCGAGATGCTCACCGCGGCGATCCTGCTGGCGACGCTGCTGTTCGTGAATACGGGCGGCGGCTACTTCCTGGCGAATCTGTTCTCGCACGGCACGGGGAGCATCGCCGACCCCGGCTCCACGACGACGTATACGGCGACCTCGAGCTGCGTCGACAATCTGCCAGCGACGCTCTCCACGCTGACGTTCTTCTGCCTCACGTTCATCGCGTACCGCGTCGGGCGCTTCGTCTTCCCGACGCCTCGCGCCTTCTCCCAGCGCTTTTCGGGCATGCTGCTTGGTGCGGTGAACGGCGCGGTGATCGCATACTATCTCAGCGTCAACGTCCTGCGCGGCAGGGTGATTACGCTCGCGACCCCTGGGCCCGTCGCGGCCAGCGCGTACTTGCCGCTGGTGATCGGGGTCGGTATTCTGGGGATGCTGGTTGTGTACTTCATCGCCCGCCAGACCAACAGGCACGCGCTCCACACTCCCTCGGGCGATACGGGAATAGATATGTTCGAGGAATGAGCGTGCGGGTCGCTTCGCTGCTTCGCGGCACGGTTCTTGGAGATGCGGTTACGGGAAGCGCGATAGGTTCTGCGCGGGCAAGAGGAAAAGCGAGTGACCGGTCCAGGGACGCCAACACAACCGAATACGCAGCCACCCGATCCTCGCATCGCCCGCGTGGTGCCGCGCGGGCCGGTGCCGCTGGGTCCTGCGGGACGGCAGCCGCAACTGCCCGGCGCGATACCCAACGAACGCGTGATCTGGATGAAACGCCAGTCGCGCATCTATCTCCTCGCCTCCGCCATGCCGATGGTGCTCATCCTGCTCGGCCTCGTGGTGCTGCGCCTCTTGCTCGGCAACGCCATCGGCCCCCTCGGCGTGCTGGTGCTGATCGTCGAGGTGATCCTCCTGATCCGCTGGCTCCTCGTGATTCTCTATCCCTGGTTCTTCACCTATCTCATCCTCACCAATGAGCGGGTGATCAAGTCGTCGGGGTACTTTCACAAGACCACCGAGCAGGTCGTCCTCAAGAGCGTCGCTCAGGTTTACGTGGAGCGCACCAACCCGCTCGTGATGGCGCTCGGCGTTGGCGATGTGCAGATTCGCCCGATCGGCACCCCGATCAACATGCCCGGCGTGGCCCGCCCGCGCGATGTCGCCGATTCCATCCTCGCGGCGCAGGAAGACGCGAACTATGGCCTTCCTGCCGCCGCACGCGCCGGCACGCCCGGAGCCGCGGCCCCCGCCATTCCGCCCGTTCCACTCAAGCGAGTGCAGGGTTCGCTCGACGACCTCGCCAAGCCCGCGCCGATGCCCGCGGCCACGCCAGTCAGCGGGCGCGTGTTCGCCACCTTCCTCCAGCGCCGCATTCCGATCCGCTTCATCGAGGGCGAGCAGGTGGTTCAGGTGGTCTATCGCCACTGGATCGTGCTGCTGAGGAATGAGATCATCCCGCTGGCCGTCTTGACCGCGTCGGCGGTCCTGGCCGCGCTGCTGGTGCGCAACGGAGCCCCCGCGAGCCTGCCCACGCTCCTCTTCGCCCTTGGGCTCGGCGCGAGCGGCATCGCCGGCTTCCTCCTCTACCTCAACTGGGCCGACGATGTCTTCGTCCTCACCACGCACCGCGTCATCGACGTCGACCGTCTGCTCTTCATCCTCAACGAGTACAGCAATGACGCGCCCTACGCGCGCGTCCAGGACGTGCATGTGGAGCGCCCGTTCCTCGGCGTGATCTTCGGCTATGGCTCGATAAGCGTCGAGACGTCAGGCCGGCGCAATACGCTCCAGATGACGAACATCCCGCACGCGGGGCGGGTGATGGATAATATCTTCCGCCAGATCAACCTGCTGCGCGAGCGCGACGCGGTAGCGGCGACCAACCGGCAGAAGAAAGAGAACCAGAAGTGGTTCTCCACGCTCTTCAACGACGCCATCGCCCGCGTGCCCGACGTACGCGGCCTACCCCTGCTCGACGCCGCGACGGTCCTGCGCCAGGTGGATCTGAAGATGGTCGTCTCCGGCGAGCGACAGGTGCCCGGCGTCGCGGCGGGGACGGTGGTGGATCAGGAGCCCAGCGGTGGAAGCGCTGAGATCGCCGAGGGCGAGGTCCGCGTGATCCTGAGCAGCAAAGCCGTCATGGCGAAGCCCTAGCAAAGAAACCGGCTGAGGCCCACTGCCTTTCGGTATGGGGGTGCAAGCCGGGTCGCCCGCAGGCGACGAGTGGTACGCTCGATTGCCGGTTTTGCCCGCTTGCGCGCGAATACCGGTGTCGGCACGTTGCACCTTTGCCAACGGCATGCTGTTTCGGCGGTTCCGTGGTCAATCGTTCCCACGGGCAAAAGCATCGACGTACGTTGGACAGGGTGCGCTGCGCTTGCGTCGGGTTTCGTTTGAGGTCACACTCGCCCGGCGATGCCGTCAACGCCTTGCGGGGCCGGGCAGGCCCTTCGGGGGCTCACGTGATGGGGTACCATGTGCGTTCTCCGAGAATCCCCTGGCTTTCGCCATGGGGAGTGTCAACGATGTCTTAGCCCTCTCGCGGCTCCGTGCCGCCGATGGCGAGCGCCTCGGCGTCGCGCGGGAGCAGCACACGCAACGGGTGCGGCGCCACGCGGATATCGATCGGCGTACGCCCGCGAATCTCGCCGTCGAGCGTCACGTCGAGCGGCTCCCGCGTTGTCACCCGCAGGGATCTGGCCTGATAGCGCCGGACGCCGGGGAGCAGCAAACCGGCGGCCGTGTCGTCGGTCGCGATATCGGCGCTCTCCGTCTCACCGGGGACGAGGCGATCCTTCAGCCGGCCGAGCGCGGCGAGCAGGCCATCGACCGTCTCGCGCAGGTGGCGCGGCTCCAGCGCCTCGATGATCAGCACGTCGAGCAGGTGATCGCCCGCCTCCACGCCGGGCAGTTGGAGGTTGAGGCCGCCGCCGAAGATGCGCGTATTGACCACGGCGATCTGCACGACGCGGCAGTCGATGGTCATCACGTCTTCGGGTCGCGTGGGGGCGCCCTCGAAGGCGGATCGCGCCCGCACGTCGCGCAGCGCGAGCGAGACGGGGATCGGCTCCGCGTGGGCCAGCGACTCGACCATGGCGGAGGCGTAGTTCAACGGGCCCCAGCGCTCACGCCGGGCGGCGTCTGTGGCGAGGCGCGCGAACTCGACGTTCAGCCCGAGCGTCGCAGCGTGGAGGAAGCACGCGCCCGCCAGGTTGAGCGCCTCGCGTTCCGAGGCAGGGCGACTGCGAAAGATGCTCCGTGTGAAGCGGCGAAACGGCCCGACGGCCACCGCCCCCGGCTCCGTCACGGCGGGCACCGCCTGGCCCATATCCATCTCCGCGACGGCGCCCGTGGCGATGATCCGCGCCGCCTCGGTCAGATCGAGCGGCACGCCCAACGATCGCGCGACGTCGTTCGAGGTCCCCATGGGCAGGATGCCGAGCGGCAGGCCGCTCCCGGCGAGGTGCGTTGCCACGGTTCCGAGCGTGCCGTCGCCGCCTGCCGCTACCACTGCATCCAGTCCTGCGCGGCGCCATTGCTCGCCCAGCGATGGGCGCCCGTCGAGCGCGGCGACGTCGAGCTGCTCGGCCACGCTCACGCCCGCGTCCCGCAAGATGCCCGCGAGGTTAACGTGCGCGTCCGCGTGGCCGGCGGCGTGGCTCGCGACCAGCGCGATCCGTTTCGCCGCGCGAGTGGTGTCGTCTGGCATGATCGTCGTCGCCTCCCCATCTTCGCGCCGCGCCGGGGGCAGCATACCAGATCGTAGTAGCGCCGCGCACGCGATCGGTGGGGAGCGCGGCCGGGAGGCGTGAACGCCGCATTTCGCTGTTCGCCTAGCTGTTGGCCGGGACGGATGTGGCGACGGCCACGGGCGCCGCGCCCGCTGGCGCCTTGAGGCCGTGATTGAGCGAGGTCAGGCCCAGCACGGTGTGGATCAGCGCATAGGGCAGGCCAAGGTAGAGGCCGAGGATCGACTGGCCGCTGAGAGTGGTGCTGGCCGCCGTGCCGCTCGACGCGATCAGCTGGAAGCCGAGGCCGCTCATGATGCCGAGCACGCCGATCACCGTGAAGAAGAGGCCGATCAGCAGGTCGTACGGACGGGCAAAGCGCGAGAACATCCCGAACCCGGTGAGCAGCCCCGCGAAGCCGGTGATGAGGAAGATGGCGGTCTCCGACGTGACCGGCTGACTGTTGTAGGCGGCGACGATGGCCGCGATGACGCCGAAGAGGAGGAACCAGAGCCAGTAATGTGTGCTTCTGCTGGAGATCATGCCGAGCTTCTCCTTACCGTCGCGAGCTGCGCCGAGTGGGCGCCCCGCGCTGCCGACGAGCGCCACGCAAACGCGAGGCGCTGAACCTCCCGCGCTCTGGGGCGGCGACGCGCCACCCGGATGGGCGGACCGCCGGGCCGCGAGATCCGCCCACGAAACGCCCTGTGCCGACGCAACTGCGATGCCAAATTGCTTCCTGGGGGCACATACACGTGGAAAGTCGCCGGCCCGCGTCGCGGGAGAGAGCAGCCTGTCGATTCGGCAACGAACATGCGGTGTGACCACCTCACTGAGCGGCGCATACGCGGTGCGCCGAGTGCATCGAACCGCGCGTCCCCTCGGCGCCCTCTCGGTACCGGGGCCGAAGCGAACGCAGCGAACGAAGAAGGGGGAGCACAGCCATGGCGAGCACGGCGCCCAAAGGTTCGTCCCGCGGCATGCAGGCCGCCACCCAGCCGCCGAATAAAGGCGACCCGCGTCCCAATCCCGCCGAGATGATGGCGCACCCGGTAAAGACGGTGCGCTTCATGAACGCACTGCGCCGCGACGAGCGCATCTCGTGGATCCAGAAAGTGCTCTACGTCGCGCCGATCGTGGCGCTGCTGATCGCGCTGTTGGTGCCGGAAGGCGTCGTGGCGGCGGCGGTGGGCGTGGTGCTGCCCTTCGTAGGGCCGGCCGTCGACCTTCCCGCCGACGCCGTGGTGGATTGGATCTTCATCGGACTCGCCGCGTATGGCCTGCTGGGCGTCCTCCCGCGCGTCATCGTCGCCGAACACCACCAGCGCATCTTCCACAAGGGCCGCGCTGCCAGCCATTCGTAATCGGGCGCTGAGGGAGCGTGGTCATGCGCGTCGTGCTGTGGATTCTCGGGGCCTACTTCACCTTGCAGGTGCTCACCATCCTGACGCTGCAAGGCCTCGCCCTGCTCCGCAAGGCGCGCAAACCGCTCCACGGCTTCCCCGTGCCACACCTGGCCGAGATGCGGGTGGGCGAGAATACCCTGCGCATCTTCAGCCAGGGCCAGACACTCTACGACGCGATGCTCGCCGACATCGACGGCGCGACGGAGACGATCTACCTGGAGTCCTTCATCCTCAAGGGGGATGCCTTCGGGCGCGAGCTGCGCAAGCACCTGGAGATTAAGGCTGCGCAGGGTGTGGCGGTCTACGTCGTCTTCGATACTTTCGGCAATCTACTGGTGCGGCCCCGGTTCAAGCGCTTCCCGAAGAGCATCCACCTCTTCCGCTATCGCGGCGTGCGCAGGCCGCTCCATGTGGTCGATCCGCGCCGCTACGTGGTAGACCACCGCAAGCTGCTGGTGATCGACGGCGCGATCGGCTTCACCGGGGGGTTCAACCTCGGCACCAGCTACGCCACGGACTGGCGCGACACCCACGTGCGCATCGGCGGGCCCGCCGCCGCCGATCTGGCACAGTCGTTCGCGGAGTTCTGGAACCGCCAGGGGCCGCCCGACGACCAGATCACGCGGCGCTATCCGCGGACTTTCGACGCGCGCATCTCGCTGTGGAGCACCGACGCGCTGCGGCTGACCTTCCCGATCCGCGCCATGTATATCCGCGCGATCGACCGCGCCGAGCGCAGTATACTGCTCACCAACGCGTACTTCGTGCCCGACCGGCACCTGATGGGCGCGCTGCGGGCGGCGGCGAAGCGCGGCGTGGACGTGCGGGTGCTCGTCCCGTGGATCTCGAACCAGATCCTCATCGATTGGATGGCTCGCGGCTATTTCTCGTTCTGCCTGGGCTCCGGTATTCGCGTCTACGGCTACCGCCGCGCAATGATCCACGCGAAGACCTGCACCATCGATGGGCAATGGTCCACCATCGGCACGGCCAACCTCGACCGCCTCAGCTCCGTCGGCAACTACGAGCTGAACGTCGAGATCTACAGCGCCGAGGTCGCCGCGCAGATGGAGGCGCTCTTCGCCTGCGACCTCCAAAGCTCGGTAGAGATAGCGCCGGATGAGTGGGCCGCGCGCCCGTGGATCGCCAAGCTGGGCGAGCGCCTGGTGACTCCGCTGCGCCTCTTCGTCTGAGGCGGCTGGGGCGGCGCGATTATCTCGAACTGATCGCGGCTGGCTGCGAGCACGACGACATGACGAATCGCGTCGTCGTTTTCCCGACAGCGTGGGAGCGCCCGCTACGCCCGCTAAAGGCCTACCTTGACGCCGATGCCGAGCGCACGAGCGCGCTCGTACGCCACCTGCGCGACGGCGATGTCCTGCACGGCGAGGCCGACCGACTTGAAGAGCGTAATCTCCTCGCCGGATGTACGGCCTGGCGCCCGACCCGCCACAAGTTCGCCCAGCTCGGCGATGGGCGCATCTGTCGCGACGAACCCCTCGTCGCGGGCCAGGATCAGGTCGCCGGCCTCGGCCCAGGCAGCCTCGCGCGAGTCGACGGCGAGGCGCGCCCGGCCAACCGTCTCGCCAGGGATCTCGCGGTGAGCAGGCTGGAACGCGCCGATGGCGTTGATGTGCGCGCCGGGGCGGAGATCGGCGTCGGCGAAGAGCGGACTCGGCGCGGAGGTCGCCGCGCAGATGATGTCCGCTGAAGCCAGCGCCTCGCGGGCCGTCGGGGTGATCTCGACCCTCGCGGGTACGGGCGGGCCGAAGCCCCGCAGCTCCTGGGCAAGGCGCTCGGCATGGGCACGGGTGCGATTGACCAGCACGATGCGATCGATCGCGCGCGCGACACAGACGGCGAGCGCCTGGGGCAGCGCCTGCGCGCCCGCGCCGAAGAGCGCCAGCGTGCGCGCCTCGGATCGCGCGAGGAGCCGCGTGGCGACGCCGGAGGCCGCCCCGGTGCGCAGCGCGGTGAGGTAGGCGCCGTCGAGCAGCGCCAGCGGCAGGCCGTTCGCAGGGTCGAAGAGCAGCACCAGCGCGGAGATCGCCGGGAGGCCACGCATAATGGGATTCTCCGGGAAGAGGGTCAGCGCCTTGATGCCGAACCCTCCCGCGTCGGCGAGCCGCGCGGGCATGAGGAGCGCCACCCCGTCGCCCGGCGGCAAAGGGATAGCCGTTCGCAATGGGACGATGGCCCGCCCCGTGGAGAACTGCGCGAAGGCATCGGCAACCGCCTCCATCGCCGCCTCCATCGAGACGGCGCGGCGCAGATCGCCTGCGGAGATCACCAGCATACCTACCCCCAAACCTGGCTCCTCTATCGTACCGCATCGCGGCGGCGGCCAAGGCGGCGCAGTCGGCGCGGATATTGCGTAACAGGTTGGCGTTGGCTCGCTTCACGAGCGAACATGAGCGAAAGGGGTACACCGATGGCGAACGTTCAGGACCTTGCCACGCACGTGCCCGATCAGGCGCGGAGGATGGCCCAGCGCGCCGGGGGCAAGGCCGCGAATACGGCAACAAGCCCGTGGGCGGTGGCGCTGGCGCGCTTCAGCTACGTGGCGAAGGGTGTCGTCTACCTCATCATGGGGCTGATCGCCGGGCACGTCGCGATCGGCGCGGGCGGCAGCGTCGCGGATACGAAGGGCGCGCTCGTCGCCATCTACGCGCAACCGTTCGGCAAGCTGCTGCTGATCGCGATGGGCGTCGGGCTGGCGGCCTACGCGCTCTGGTGCGTAGTCCGCGCGGTACTCAACGTCGAGCATGTGCAAGACGATGCCAAGGGCATCGCGCAACGCCTGGGGTATGGCGCGGTCTGCTTCACCTACGTCGGCCTCGCGCTCGCGGCATTCGGCCTGGCGTCGCACGGCAACGGCGGCAAGAGCACCGACCAGCAGACGCAGGACTGGACGGCGCGCTTCCTCGCGCTCCCGTTCGGGACGCCGTTGGTGGTGCTCGGCGGCATCGTCGTGCTCGTCGTGGCGGCGGCGCTTGGCTACGTGGCGTTTCGCGCCGAATTCAAATCCAGCCTGAAGCGCTGGCAGATGCCGCAGAGCGTGGAGAATGCGGTGATCTGGCTGGGCCAGATCGGGCTGGCGGCCATCGGCGTGGTGCTGGCGATCGTCGGCGTCTTCCTCATCATCGCGGCGGTGCAGCACGACCCGAGCAAGGCGAAGGGACTCGGCGGCGCGCTGCTCGAATTGACGCGCATGCCGTTCGGCCCGCTCGTGCTGGGGATCGTGGCGCTGGGACTGCTGGCCTACGGCGCGTTCTCGGTGGCCGAGGCGAAGTACCGGCGCATCGGGCCGAGGTAACAGGCGTCAGGCGAGTCCGGCGCGGCGGGCGATGGCGAGCGTCTTCTCAGCGACGCGCAGGTTGGCGGCGTCGATCATCTGGTCGTCGAGGACGATGGCGCCGAGGCCGCGCTCGCTATCCGCCGCGGCGTAGGCGTCGAGGATGCGCTGGGCGCGGGCGATCTCCTCTTCCGAGGGCGTGAAGGCGGCGTGGATGGGGTCGAGCTGCGCGGGGTGTACGGCCCACTTGCCGTCGAAGCCCATGCGCGCGGCCATCTGCGCGTCGCGGGCGCAGGCGTCGAGATCGCGGATGGCAAGGGTGACGCCGTCGATGCAGGTGAGGCCGGCGGCGCGGGCGGCGGCGATGACCTTGGCCTTGGCGTAGTTGTAGTAGAAGAACTGCTCTGCTCCTAGCTCCTTGGCGCCGATGTCCGCGGCGTAGTCGACGAGCCCGAAGACGAGGCCGCTCATGCGCGGCGCGGCGTGGGCGATCTGCTCGGCGTGCAGCACCCCCTCGGCGGACTCGATCAGCGCCTCGATGCCGATGCGCCCCACTTCAAGCCCCACGTTGCGCTCGATCTGCGACAGCAGCATATCGACGAACTGCACGTCCGAGGCGTTATTGACCTTGGGGATCACGACGCCGTCGAGATATTGGCCCGCCGCCTCGACCACCTCGATCAGGTCGCCATAGCAGTAGCGGGTGGCGCTGTCGTTCGGGCGGAAGGTGCGGATCTTGCCGCCGAAGTCGAGGGTGGTGAGCGCCTGGATCACGGTGGCGCGCGCCGCGACCTTCTGCGAGACGGCGCAGGCGTCCTCCAGATCGAACATGACCTGATCGGCGTTGGAGGCGGCGGCCTTGGTCATCATTGCCAGCGAGTGGCCGGGGCAGGTCAACTCGCTGCGCCGCACCGGCGCGGACTGTTGTGTATCGTGCATGCGAGGTGTCCTCGTCCGCTGCCACGCCCCCGGTGGGCCCCACCGCCCCGTCGCGGCGGGGAGGGGGAGCCGGAAGGTGGTGGGCGACGAATCGTGTTGATGGTAACTACGGCGGGCGAGGCGGGACTCGCCCCAACGGTGGGGCGGCAGCCACGTCGCGCCGGGAACAGGGGGTGAGGGCGGGCGCATCTTGTCGCGCCCCTACACAGGTCGGCGTGCCGATTCAGCACACCGACGACGATAGGCGGGGGGCTGGCGCACGCGTACACTCCCTGCGCGTACACTATACGTCGAAGCGTGCGCGAGTCCATACCGCTCGCCGAGATGACAGGCCGCCGATTCTCTGCTACCCTCAATCCTGGGAGGCTGGCGCGGGTCGTGCATGGACGCGTTGACGAGGTGATGCCTGTGACGACGACATCCAAAGAACCGGCTGGCGTGGCCGCGAACCGTGATTCGCGCTTCGAGCGGACGCCATCGATGGCGGTCGCGCGGCCCGGCGTGCTGGCGCAGCTCCCCGAGGCCCTGCTGGCGATGCGCCCGCGGCAGTGGAGCAAGAACGCGCTGGTGCTGCTGGCGCTGGTCTTCTCGCGTCGGCTGACGGACGGGCCGAGCGTGGGGCGCGCGCTGCTGGCGTTCGCGGCCTTCTCGCTGGCGGCGAGCACGGTCTACATCGTCAACGATCTGGCCGACGTCGAGAAGGATCGGCTGCATCCCCGCAAGCGGCTGCGGCCCATCGCGGCGGGGCGGCTCTCGCGGCGCGCGGCCATCGCGACGGCGGCACTCTGCGCACTCGGCTCGATCGCAATGACATTGCTCCTGGGGGAGATCGGGCTGCACGGGGTGCGCGATCCGTTCGCGGCGTGGGGCGGCAGCGGCCTGCTCTTCGCGCTGACGCTGGTGGGCTACGTGGCGATCAACATCGCCTACTCGACGTGGCTGAAGCATCAGGTGCTGTGGGACGTCTTCATCATCGCGGCGGGGTTCGTGCTGCGCGCGTTGGCGGGCGCCTTCGCCATCCCCGTGCCGATCTCGCCGTGGTTCTATCTCTGCACGACGTTCCTGGCGTTGTTCCTGGCGCTGGGCAAGCGGCGCGCGGAGCTGACGACGCTGAGCGCCGAGGCGGCGAACCACCGCAGCAACCTGCGCGAGTACACGGTGCAGCTCCTCGATCAACTGATGGTGGTGGTGGCGACGTGCACGCTGGTGACGTACAGCCTCTATACCTTCCAGGGTGAGAACGCCAGCCACACGCTGATGCTCACGATTCCGTTCGTCGTCTTTGGCCTCTTCCGCTACATGTACCTGATCTACGTCAAGGGCGACGGCGACCAGCCGGACGTGCTGCTCTATCGTGACCGCCAGATCTTGGGGACGGTGCTGCTCTGCGTGGCGCTGATCGCGGCGCTGCTCTACGTCGTGCCCGCGCTGCAACACTAGCGGAAACCGCGGAATATTCGGCGTTTGGCGCGATTGACCCAGGGACAGGCGCCGGTTTTTGCCACGATGCACGGGTCGCACGGGGGTGAGTCTCTTTCCGTTTCCTTCCGCCTTTGCGGTGAGATCGCGCTCGTGCGGCGGATTCAAGGGCATGCGCGCGCGCGTCGGCGCCCAAAGCGGAAATCGGGCACAGGCGGGGAGTACCACGCGGAGGGCGCACGTGAGGTCGAGGGATCGAGGCACTGCAGTGCGAGCGCACAGGGCGGAGGGGACCGTGGTCCGCCGGGCGGGCGAAGATCGCGGCGACCTTCGCGTGACGGTTGATGGGTGAGGGAGTATCGCGGCCGGCATGGGGTGACATCCATCGGAGGCGGCGGGCAAGGGGGGAGTGGGATGGTGGTGGGGACGGGCCGCAGGGGAAATATTTGTTCTTATAGAATACCACGCGCGGATGAGGGAATGCTGGTCGCAGATGCGGACATGCACGGACAATGCCGGGCAGGTGCGGACGCGAGTTTTCGAGATCGCGGGCGAGGGGGGTATGATGCATGGTGCGCTAAAAGTGGCACATACGAGCGGTGTTTCTGCTATCCGTACCTCTGAGCCCCGAAATAGCCGCCGCTCACACCTCTGCGGCGCCCGATTCCGCCTCTCGCTGGACGGCCTGCCCGTCACTCTCCCCGCTCCGCCGCTCTCGCCGCCCCGCCTCTCGCCGCCCGATCTACCCCTCGTCGCGTGTCCTATGCCGGTCGCCGGCCGTCTGTCCGGTTGCCTGCTATGTGCGCTGTAAGTCTCGCAGACGAGCGGTGTTTCTCCGCGACTCCCTCAGCCACTGGATGAGTCGTCCAAAGCGACCGTCGTCCTCGCCAAGCAGTTCACGCCTGCTTGGTGTGCGGGAGGTGTTGGGCCTCTTCCACCGATGCGAGCAACTGCGGCATAGTGAACGGTATCTGCAATGCGCCGTCCGGCCGCAGCGCCTCCCGCTGCGCTTGGATGTTGACGAATGCAGCGAGGAGCATGAAGACATGCGGGTCATCCGACCCTCGCCCCAAGACGTAGTCGCGGAGGCGCTCGTTGCCCCGCACCTCCAGCAGGAGCGGCTCGACGTAGACGATCAGGCCCTGCTTGGCGGATCGGAGGATGGCGAGGGCCATGCCGCCGCTCGACGTCGCCCTGGCCTGATAGCCTTCCAACACCAAGATCTCGACCATCATCCTCGGCAAGTGCACGTCGAGGTGCACGATCAGGAACGGTGCGCTGTGCGCGGGGTCGTTCGTGCAGCGTGTCGCGTCGCTCATGGCTCGTCCTCCGCTGCCCCCCAACGCGCTCAACGACGCGCGCACCCACTCTGCGTCGGGCGAGCCCACCTACGTGAAGCGCCGAAGTGCCTCAAGGCAGTGCGCAATGGCATCGTTCGTCGCGTCAACATCTTCGTTAAGCCAAGCGAGGAATTGGTAACACTTGCCGGCGTTGAAGATATCACTTAGCTGTTCACTGATCGCAAGACTTTGCTCGATACGCTGGCGGCCCTCCTCAGGCGCTCTCTGTGGACGTGCCAAAAACAGGCCGAAATTGATAAGCTCGACACAGTCAGGTAGCGGGTTGCCCGGTTGGCGGGCCATGGCCAGCACCCGCTTATCAGCTCGCGCGGCGTGAAGACCCCTGGCTTGAGCCATGGGGAGGAAACGCCGCGCGCCGTCAGGCGCTCCCGACCACCGGACACCAAACGACCAGGTGTGCGATACGTACGCTCTACCGCAGGGCCTGCGGGAAGGTACGCGTGTGGAGGTGGCTTCGGGCCACGACATGACCGTGTACGACGCTCTTAGCTCGCTAGGTGAGCGGTGGTCAGCCCAAGAATCCCCCGGCTTCAGCCGTGGGGAGTGGTCAAATCTCGCCCGTCCCTCCTTTCAGGCGCAGGAGGACACCCTGAACAACTCGATGCCCAACAGGTAGTGCCAATCCGCCAGTCCACCCGAGCAGCAGCACAGTCAGCGCTGGTGCCGATGCGTTCGCAGCAGCGGCGAGCATGAGAGACCCGCTCAACGTCACACTGCCGAGCAACAGTCCAGCGCGTGGTGACTCTACGAGGGTACCTACGAGGACGACCACCGTCGCGAAAAGGACGAGGCCGAGCGAGGACAAGCCGGAATGTTGGAGTGCGATCACGCTGGCGGCGGCCATAGTCGCGTCGGCAATGGAGCTCCATCTCGGCTGGGACGCGATCGGGATCACATACTCAACGACGGCACAGGTCCACGCGCCCAACACGGCAACGGCTAGAATGGACAATGCCGTCCTTCCCTCGAACCATCCGCCGAGGGCGACTGCGATCGCCAGGAGCATGCGGACGGCGGGAAGCTCCCAGCGAAGAGGATCGGGCCGCGCTACCATAGCGCGGGTAGGCGGTCTGTCAAAGTGGTACGTCCGCCCTTTCCAGTGGACACCGGTGCCGCGGATCGTCTGATAGGTGGAATACGCCGTGAACACGAAAATAGCCAGGATCGTGACCGCGTGGAGCCAGATCAGCCGCTGCGGCAAGAAGACGCGGCGGAGCACTAGCAGATATGACGTCCATAGCAACCCGATCTGCACCAGGGGGAGCCAGATCGTCGAGATCGCCACGTGCTGTGAGACGAGTCCAGCGGCGAGCCATACATAGGGGCCAAGTAAGAGCGCGCTACCGGCGAGCATGCTTGGGAACAATGCCGGCACCGAATAGTTGATCGCGGCGAAGGCGCTCTTGGCGAAGCCATGCCACGCCGCGTTCAGCCCATGGTACATGCGCACGCGCATCAATGTGGTGCCGTCCATCCATACTACTCGCCGGCCATAGTGTTTGACGAGACGACCCAGCTGCATGTCTTCCACGATGTCGCGGCGGACGGCCTCGTGCCCGCCAATCAGCTCGTACACCTCTCGTCGAAAGAGCAGGAATTGGCCCAATGCCCCGGCGACGAACGGCGTCCGCCGCCAGGTGACGAACCCCAGTGGCAGAAACGCCAGGAAGGTGAGCGGGATGGTGGGCAGGAGCAGCGACTCGCCCCAGGAGCCCGCCACCAGCCGCGGCATGAGTGTTACGAGGTCCGCCTGACGCTCTTGCGCCAACAGCACCGCCGAGGAGACGGTCTTCGGCGCGTGGACCGTATCCGCGTCGACGAACAGCAGCCACTCACCCCGCGCCGCCGTTGCCAGCTGAGCACAGGCGAAGGCCTTGCCGTGCCAGCCGGCGGGGAGTGGTTTGCCACGCAACAACCTGATTTGGGGATAGCGTCGCGCAAGCTGTTCGACCACGGCCGCCGTATCGTCGTCACTTTGATCGTCGAGCACCAGGATCTCGCACTGGGGGTAGTCCTGCCGTGCGAGGGAGACGACGCATCGAGCGATCGTCTGTGATTCATTTCGCGCCGGGATGAGGATCGAGACGAGCGGCTCGCCACGCGGCGAACCCGTGCGAGGAGGTTGTGCGATCAACCACAGGTTCAGGAGCGTGTTGACCAGCAATAAGGTCAGCGCGAAGGTCACAATGCCTTGATACAGCAACATACTATCGACATCCCACGGCTTTGGAGCCTGCCTAAGGGAGTTGTCCGTCCGTTGCCGGGGCTGTATCCAACCCTTCTTTGGGTTGGAACTCCTCCGGCGCCGATGCCGACCATGGGTGGCGCGCCCATACCCGCTGCTCGTGCGGGCGGTCAATAACCTTTTTCAATGCGAGCAGCAGGGCGACGGTGAGAGTATAGAGTGGTACCCAGAACGGCTGCTGGAACGCCAGGGGGAGGAAGATCAAGGCGACGATGCCAAGGCCCACAGCTACATTGAATTCGTGGAGGGCAAGGTAGGCGAGCCCGAAGAGTGCCAAGCCGATCACGGTGGACGCCGGGGAAATCCCGAGCATGAATCCGAGAGCGGTCGCAAGGCCCTTCCCGCCCCGGCCGTTGAGAAAGACCGGGAACTGGTGCCCAAGTAAGACGGCGAGCCCGCACGTCACGAGACCGAGAACCGGGAGGTGGGCCGCCTGGGCGACCCCAAAGGCGATCATCCCCTTCAACATGTCGAGCGTGAACGCCAAGACTCCCCAGCTTGCACCCACGACGTGCCACACATTGCGGGCTCCGACATTACCTTCGCCGACTTCGCGGAGGTGCTGCCCGGTGCGCCACCAGGTGATAAGCTGCGAGAACGGAATGGAACCGACGGTATACGCGAGGAGCGTTACTACGATGACGGTCTGATACATCGGATCACCTCGTCGCCCGACGACACGCTCGCTATCAGCTTATGTGCGAAATCCTTTGAGAACCGAAGTATGCCTAGTCGCGACAGCACCGCACCCGAGGCCTTTGCCCGGCCTCGGGTGAGCCGATCGAGCAAGGTCAGTCTAGCACCTTATGCGCATCCCATGCCATGCCGTGCTCCCCTTCTGCCAGTACGCTGAACTCCGAGACATGCGAGTATTCCCTATCGGAGGTGTCTCGCTCCCTCCTTTCGGGCATCTCCACGGCGCTTCCGCAGCGGGGGACGAGGCACAGCGTGCGGCATATGCAGCGATTCGACCAGCGAGGCCATCACCGTTGCCTGCAGCCGCTTCGCGTGCCCGTCAATGCCTGTGCATGATTGAGCGCACACGGCACAATTGCCACGAAGCACGAGGACGAGGACACCGAGCTGAGTGGTTGAGGAAACTCCATGCTGGCGGGTCAATTTGGAGGTGAGGCCGCAAGGGCTTGGCATCGCGGCGGGCATGTGCGGAGCGGAGTCGGAGGTGAGCGGAGAAACACCGCTCGTATGTGTATCGCTAAGCGCACCAGGTTTCGTACCCCGAACGCGGGCGAGGGCGGCGATGGTCTACCGCGCGGGGGCAACGTCAGCGCGCCGGGTGACTGTCGGAGCGAAGCCGCGCAGGATCGCCGCCGAGGCGCCGATCGGCAACGGAGGCGGAGCGGGTGAGCGCGAGGGCGAGCAGGCTGAGCATGCCCCAGCCGCACAACAGGAGTGACCACATAGACGCACGCCCTTTTCTGGTGACGCCAGCCGCTTTGTCGCTCTCGCCCCATCGCGAGACGCGCGGTGCCCGCGCCAAGTGCGACAACAGTTCGCAATTCGCGTGCCGAGGCGACGGTTGGCGGCGAGGGAGCGCGCTCTCGCCCTCGTCGCCAGGCACTCGCGACGAGGGCGAGGTTACGGTTGCGTGACGGAGACGGCGCCGTACTCGGTCGGCGAGCTGCTGTCGATGCCGACCTGGCCGCTGGCATAGCCCGCCGGCGCCGTCGCCGTGATCAGCTTCGTCGCCGTTGACGTAGCCCGTGAGGGCGTGCCCGACGGCGTCGAGCCGCAGCGTGTACCACGCGCCACCGACGGAGGCGAACGGCACCGAGGCGAGCTTGGTGATCGTCGCCGTTGTTGACGGAGTCGAGCTCCAGCGTGGTGGTACCGACGAGCACGAGGCGCAGGTAGTGCTGGTAGTCCGTGCAGGCGGGTGGCGATGCCCTCCTGCGCGCTGTAGCCCCAGCCCGCCGTCTTCACGCGCAGCGTCGCGCTGACGTCGGTCCAGCCGACGCTGGCGTTGATGACGAGCTTGCCGCCCCAGCCGCCGTGCTGCACCACGTGCCCGCCGTCGTTGGCCACGGTGAACTGCACCTGCGACGGCGTCTGTGCGGCGATCGGACCAGCCGGCGGGCGTGGCGCCCACCGCGTCCTTGGAGAAGTCGTCGGTGAAGAGCGTGCCGCCCGGCGTCGGGCTCGGCGATGGGCTCGGTGAAGGCGATGGACTCGGAGAAGGGGAGGGACTCGGAGAAGGCGATGGGCTCGGCGAAGGCGATGGTGACGGTGACGGGCTGGGCGACGGGGAAGGCGTCGGCGTCGGCGTCGGGCTGCTGCCGGGCGACGAGACCGAGACGGCGCCGTACTCGGTCGGCGAACTGCTGTCGATGCCGACCTGGCCGCTGGCGTAGCCCGCCGGCGCCGTCGCCGTGATCAGCGCGTTGCCGTTGACGTAGCCGGTCAGCGCCGACCCGACGGCGTCGAGCCGCAGCGTATACCACGTCCCGCCCGAGGAGGCGAACGGCACCGAGGCGAGCTTGGTGATCGTCGCCGTTGTTGACGGAGTCGAGCTCCAGCGTGGTGGTACCGACGAGCACGAGGCGCAGGTAGTGCTGGTAGTCCGTCAGGCGGACGGCGATGCCCTCCTGCGCGCTGTTGCCCCAGCCCGCCGTCTTCACGCGCAGCGTCACGCTCACGTCGGTCCAGCCGACGCTGGCGTTGACGACGAGCTTGCCGCCCCAGCCGCCGTGCTGCACCACGTGCCCGCCGTCGTTGGCGACGGTGAACTGCACCTGCGACGGCGTCTGTGCGGCGACGGACCAGCCGGCGGGCGTGGCGCCCACCGCGTCCTTGGAGAAGTCGTCGGCGAAGAGCGTGCCGCCCGGCGTCGGGCTCGGCGACGGGCGGGAGAAGGCGAGGGACTCGGGCGAGGGACTCGGGGCGAGGGACTCGGCGTGTTGGTCGGGGTATTGGTTGGCGTAATGGTCGGCGAGTTGGTCGCCGTGGCGCGGCGTCGAGGAGCCACTGACGAAGCTGTAGACGTGGGTGTTGGCGGCGACGAAGACCGCACCATCGCCGGCGGATGGCGTGGCGAAGTGCGCCGCGGCGCCGATGGCGTTGCTATACACCGTCGCGCCGGTGGTGGGGTTCAGCGCGTAGAGCGTGCCGGCGGGATCGACCGTCCAGACGAGTCCTCCGTCGACGATCGGCGCCCCCCCGTAGGAGACCGACGGACCCTGCCACGCGAAGGAAAAGGAGGGCGTGCTGCTGTTGAGCTTCAGCGCCACCAGGCCGTTGTTGCAAGGGACGTAGATGTAGGGATCGACGTAGGCGTCGCCGCCGAAGGCCGCGTCGTCGCTGAGGTTGGGGCAGACGTGCGCGGTGAAAGCCTGGCCGCCGACGTGCCCGAGGCTACTCTGGTGCAACAGGAAGCCGTCGCCGGTCTTGCCGACCTGGAAGATCAGACCGCCGTTGACCAGCAGGGGATTCGTCGAACCGAGATCGAGGTCGTTGGCGTCGAGGGTGGCGTAGTTGGAGGGGGCGAAGTAATCGAGTTCTTGCAGCGACTGCGAGAGCTTGAAGACGGCCTCGCCGCCGTCGAAGGTGCAGGGGCTGCCGCAGAAGGTGTTGCCGCTGGTCTCGTAGAGGTTGCCCGAGGCGTCCACCGAGGCGCCCGCGGGCTGCCAGAGCGCCCCGGCCTGGTCGGTCGAGGTCTGGAAGGCGGTCAGCGGACCCGCTCCGCTGGTGGGTGCGGCGACGAGCCAGCCGTGGTACGGCGTGCAGTCGCCGAAGCGCCCGCCGAAGGGGATGTAGACGTTGCCGTTGAGGAGGGTGAGCGCGCCGCGTTGCAAGTGGTGCAGCGGATCGATGCCGCTGACGTTGATCGTCTCACGGTAGAGGATGGCGCCGGTCGAGAGGTTGAGGGCGTCCAGCTCGTGGTGCATCGCCTGGCCAGAGGGCTGCACCAGCGCCACGACGTAGATCACGCCCGCCGCGGGATCGATGACGGGCGTGCCGGTGATGCCTTCGGGATCGATGTTGCCGCAGGGCAGGCTGGAGAGCGGCACGGGCGTGCCGAGGTGGACCTGCCACTGGATCGCGCCGGTCGCCGCGTTGAGCGAGTAGACGGAGTCATTCTCGGTGGCGACGAACACGCTGCCGCCCGAGACGAGCGGCTCGGCATAGACGGAGCCGTCCACCGTCGTCGGGGAGGCCCAGCCGCGCGTGATGGAGCTGAAGGTCGGCTGTTGCGTGTCGTAGCCGCTGCGCTGATTGTCGTGATGGTAGGTCGTCCAGCTGGCCGGGGGCGTCGCGGTGGCCGCATGCGCCTGGTAGCTGGCGGCGCTGATCGACGGCATCGCCAGCGCGCAGAGAATCAGCAGGGCGAACGCGAAACCGATGGCGTGTCTCTTCGGTGCGGTTAAGGTGGGCACGATTTTCTCTCCTCGTTGCGGGAGGCTTACCAGAGATTAAATTTGCATTACAAAGCCGCAAGAAGTGAGCCGAAAGCGCGTGCCTGCGTCCGAACGCGCCGTCACTTCTGTACCCGGACGGGCGTTACGAGCATGCAAAGGCGGGTGGCGCCCGCCTGGTTCAGACGATGTAGGCGGCGATGGCGAGCCAGAGCGTGGCGAGCGCCGCCTGCATCAGGAAGCCGCCGTCGACGAGGAAGGATTCGAGGGCGGGGCGCCTGGCAGTCCAACGCGAGAGCACGAGGAAGATCGGCGCGGAGGGGATCAGGTAGCGTCCGGCGGAGGAGAAGATGTTGGCGTTGCCGGTGAAGATCGTCGGCGAGGCGATGGCGAGATAGAGCTGCCCCGCCATGTAGAGCGTGAAGGCGAACGGGAGCTGACGCGCGGCGAGGATCGTCAGCGCCGCGAAGACGAAGAAGGCGCCGAGGTCGAGCACGATCTGCGCCTGCGTGTAGGACCACGGTGGCTGCGTGAAGAAGAGGTGCAGGCCGAGCGGGATCGACTTCCACGGCGGCAGCGCGACGTGATACCACCCCGCCGCCGCGGCATGCACGAAGCTGAGCGGATCGTGGAAGGTCAGCCCCAGGTAGCGCATGTAGAGTCCCAGGCCGAGCGGCGCGGCGCCCACGACGAGCGCGCCGACGAGAGCGATTCGCAGCGCATAGAGGATCTGCGCGGCTAGCGGAGGCGCATCGGTCGCGGACGGTGCGGACGCGGGTGCGCTCGGTCGCCGCTCCACACCCCGTGACGATGTGGAGCGGCGCACCCACGCAGCGGCGCGGCGGACGAGCGACGTGAGGGCGCTCCACCAGCCCTGCTGGCGGGCGTATTCCCAGGCGAGCGGGAGGATCAGTGCGAGCGCGGTGATGCGCGTGAGGGCGGCGACAAAGGTGCAGAGCGCGGCGGGATACCACCAGCCGCGGCGCGCGAAGAACAGCGCGAAGACAGCGAGGCCGAAGGAGAGCCCGTCGGTGTAGCCCGCGGCGAGGAAGAAGGCCAGCGGATAGGCGGCGGCGAGGCGCAGCGCGCGCGTGCCGGAGGCGATGCCGTCCTCATTGGCGGCGAAGAAGGCCATCCCGACGAAGGCAAGCAGCGTGCCGAGGTTGGCGACGAGCAGCGCCGAGAAGGTGCGTTGCGTGTCGCCGAGGAGCTGGCTCGTCACTTTGATCAGCGCCGGGTAGAGCGGGAAGAAGGCGGTGGGCATCTGACCGCCGTCGCGGGCGAAGGTGGCGGCGGAGGGCGCCCAGTAGCCGTAGCGCGAGATGTTGACGTACCAGGTCGTGTCGAGCCGCTCCCACGGCTGCAGCAGGTGGCCCAGCACGGGGATGGTCTTGTCGGGCGAACTGAACGCCACCGCGAAGAAGGTCAGTGCGAGGTAGGCGAGGCGCGTGGCGAGCCAGATCCCCGCCGCGTGCAGCGCGAGGCGGCTCCACGGCGTGTCCCACGCGCGGAGGCGGCCGCGCACCCCGGCGAGCGCCGGCGCGTGCCACGAGCGTCCCGCGTGCAATTGGCGCGTGCCTTGCGTGGCGACCGTCCCGGATGAGGCTGCGCGGTGCGCGGCAGGCATCGCGGCAGGCGCGGGCTTCGAGCCGCCCGTCGGCGTGGTCGCGGCGCCCTTCCGAGGCGCGGCAGGCGCGCTGGATGTGGCGGGGCGCGCGGGATCGCCCTGCGTGTCCCGCGTGCGACGCCGCACGTTCGTCGCAGTCCCCGTGCGCGCGCCACGTTGCCGTGCCTGCGTCATCGCTCCGCCCCCAGCCCCAACGTCCTGCGTCCCCACCTGCCGCCGACCCGCGGTATACATTCTGCGTCACCCCTGATTTTGCCATAGAAGTAGCCCATGCGGGTAGTCTGGCGCGTGGAAGGAGGCATACGATGCGTGGATTCACGACCGTTCTCGGTATCGTGTTGCTGGCGGTGCTCGCCGTCGGCGTCATCCTCTTCGCCGTGGGCAATCCGGCGAACGCGACGTATTCGCTGCTCGGCAACAAAGTTACGATGCCGATCTGGCTGCCGGTGGCGCTCGCTGCGGTGCTCGGCGTGCTGCTGACGCTGCTGACGCTGTCGCCGGCGGTGGGTGCCTCGCGCACCAACGCCCTCGAACGCGAGCACAACCTCCAGGTTGACCGTCAACTCGCGGAGCAGCGCATGGCGAACGAGGCGTTGCAGGCTCGCGTCTCGTCGATGGAAGGCGACCGCGACACTGCGTTGCAACAGCGCGATGACGCGGTGAAGAACCGCGAGGGCGTGCAGGCGCGGGCCGAGCGCGCGGAGGCGGCGGCGATGGCGGCGATCCACAGCGGCAGCACGGATGCGGCGACGACGGACGCGGCGACGACGGAGCGGCGCGACGACGCGGCGCGACCGACACCCAGGCGCCCGCACGAACGGATACCGCTACGCCAGCCGCCGCGACGCGCGAGACGACCGGCACGCCGACCGGCCAGACGCCGACTGGCCAGACGCCGACTGGCCAGACGCCGACCGATGGCGCGGCGGACGAGCGCCCGTTCGAGGTGACGCGAGCGCAGAATCCGCCGCCCGAAGAGCGGGCGCGCGGCCCCTTCGACGCGCCCGAACGCGCGAACGACCCGAACGCGATGCCCGACAACCAGCCACCCGCGACGGCGTAGGATCATCTCCATAGGGGACGCGGAGACCTCACCCCTGGCAGGCCTCCGCTCGCGGGAGGCCCCGCCTCTCCCGCGGGCCCTGGTCACTGCTCGCCAACAGCTTCGAGTTGGACGTCGCACTAGCAGGCATACCTAGATGGCATTGTCAAGGGATGCGCCGACTTGTACACATCGCTGCACAGTTATCCACGCTAATGGTCGAGTTATCGACTCGATGTTACGTAGACGTAAAGCACGTGTTATCGCGGGACGCGACTGCGATTCCCCTAGCAAAATCCAGTCCGGTCCATTGCCGTTGCTCTACCCGTCCGGTAGAAGAGTGCCCTGTACGGCCTAGCAACGTGGCCTCTTCGGACGCCACACCGTACAATCGGGCCGGGCAGGCCCGTCAGGCGCTAACGCAGTGGGGTACCCCATGGGGTACCCCACTGCGTTAGCGCCTGAGCATCCCCGGCGTTTACGCCTGGGGAGTGTCAAGTCGGTTCGCGCGGCTCTCATCCGATTGACAGCGCCGCCTCGACGCACTACCCTCCCAAGGACAGTTGCATGTGAGATGAAGGGGGGAGTCGTGGGCGAGATGGCGCTGGCGCAATTGGCAAGGGCCGCGAGTCCGCCGTCGCTGGCGTGGCTGACCGTCGTCTCGGTCGTCGCGCCGCTCGCGCTGATGATTCTGCTGATCGGCCTCGCTGTGATCAAGGGGCCGCGCCCACGCCCCGACGAGCCCGAGCGCGACGAGCCGCCGAGCGCCTAACAGCGCTAGCACGCGCGCCACTGGCCCACACGGAGCGGACTTCGTTCGCAAGCACCCTGCGCCGGCGCTTCAGTGCCGCGATACCTTCGGAAAAAGTGCCGAGTTCCCCAGCGGCTCACCTCATCTCCGCCGACGGAGGTAGCGCCAGACCATCAGCGCCGCCCCACCGACGCACAGCACCAACAGCACCAGCAGCGCCAGGCCCCACCCACCTAGAGGCAGTGACGACTCCGGATGCCCGATCTGTGGCCCCTGCGATGCCGGCGTCGGGATAACCGCATCGCTCGGCGTCGGTGTCACCGCAGTGACCACAGGCCCGCTCCCATGCGTCGCCGCGACGGTCGCCGTCGGAGCTGACGTGACGCCGCCGCGCGCCTGGCCCGAGTTCGTCGATATCTCCAGCGAGGACGTATCTACCACCTCGAAGTCCGAGCCGGGGATGCCGCCCAGCGCGTGCAGATCGTCGTTGTTCCAGCGTTCGTCGGGCGCGCCGGAGAGATACCAGCTGCTGCCGTTGTCCGCCACGATCATCCCGTAGCGCTTCAGCGCCGTCAGGATCACTCGATTCGCCGCCGAAAAGCCCGAGATGTCCACCCCGCTCTTCAGCCGCAGGCGCAGCCCCATCGGCGGCAGGCTCGCACTCGTCTGCGCCGACGCTTCGTGCCGCCCCGGCCAGACGTACGTGTCGCGCGTCGCACTCACCGTGAAGCGGATCGCGTGGTCGATCGCCCCCGCCGCGACCTCATCGTAGCGCACCAATCCCGGCAAGATCGGCAGCCCCGCCGCGTCGGCGGAGGTCCACCCCGCGGGGCGCAGCGCATCCGAGGTCAGGCTCCACGTCGCGCCGCTGCCCGCCTTCCAACCGCCGTCGCCCTGCGGATAGCTGGCGAACGTCTCGTAGAGCTTGCACGTCCCGCTCTGCACCACGATCACGTGCCGGTCGCCGCTGCTCGACGCACCACCCTCGATCGGCGCATTCGCCGGGATCGGATATGGCCCTGCGTCGCTCTCGTCCGCATACTGAAAGCTCACCGGCACCGCCGACTGCGTGCTCGGCACCACCACGTACGGGATGCCGATCGGCTCACCTTGATACAGCCCCGCGCCGAAGTCGGGATGTAGATGCCCGCCCGCGCCGATGCTCGCCACGATGGCGCCCGAATCGCTCGCCACCGGCAGCCCCGACACGTCCGCATTCCACACATTGTCCGCGGGAAAGACGGGGCATCCACCGACGGTCGGCGCAGCTCGCGAGCCCATCGCCGCCCCAGGCGACGCCGACGCGCCGCGCACGCCAAACGCCGAGCTCAGCAACACGAGGAGCGAGCAGATCGCCGTCAGCCGCGCGACTCGCCGCTTGGCGCCGCGTATGGTGGGCATCCCGGCGCGATCCGCCATGCCGTCGATACCTCCTCCACGCCGCGCGGAGTGCGCGGGCAGCGTCAGCGTAGGAGGTGGCGGTAAGCCTGTCAATTCGGGTGTGACCTCAGGCTACGCCGGTTGACACCTTAGCGACCAGCCCGTAGAGTGCGAAGGGAACATCAGGAGCACGTACGACGCGACGAGTCGCAGGGAGATCTCCGCTATGTCCGATCAGCAGATCATCCTCGCCCTCGCCGCCGCCGGTGGCCTGCTCTTGTTGACGCTGCTGCTCGTCATCGGCTATCTGCTCGGCAGCCGCTCGCGTCGCCACCAGCCCGCGCCGATTGACAAGGGCCAACTCACCCCGATCGATCTCAGCGCCCTCGCCGCGCTCCCCGGCGTCGACGCCCTCGCCCCCGCCTTCAACACTCTCAGCGCCCAGCTTGGCGAGGTGCGCGAGAAGGTGCAGCTGCTCCAGACCTCCGCCGCCGTCGAAGAAGAGCGCCGCCGCCAGGAGGCCAGCGTCTGGGAGACCATCCGCAACGTCGACCGCACGCTCTCCACCTTCCAGACCGAAGAGCGCCAGCGCTGGGGGCCCGAAGACAGCGCCTTCACCTCGCTGCAGCGCCTCACCGCGGTGATGCTCGGCTCGGCGCGGGTCGGCGCCACCGGCGAGCGCCTCGTGCAAGACGCCCTGCGCGGCCTGCCGCCGCAGTGGCTCCTCAGCAATCACCGCGTCGCCGGCAAGCCGGTCGAGTTCGCCGTCAAGCTGCCCGATGGCCACATCCTGCCGATCGACAGCAAGGTCGCCGCGCAAGACGAGCTCGACCGCCTCGGCCAGACCGCCGACCCCGACGAGCGCAAGCGGCTCGAAAAAGCGATCCAGAGCGCCGTCCTCTCGCGCGTCTCCGAGGTCCATCAATACATCGACGATCGCGCCCCCGGCTTCGGCGTCGCCGCCATCTCAGACGGCGCGTATGCCGTCGCCGGTCCTGTCCTCTCGCGCGCCTACACCGAGAACCGCGTGCTCGTCGTGCCGTACAGCCTCGTGCTGCCGTTCGTCCTGCTCGTCTACGAGCAGCACCGCCAGAGCCCCCTGCGGCTCGATGAGGCGCGGCAGGCGCGGCTGCTGGCCGACATTGCCCAGCACTTGGAGCGCGCCGAGCAAGAGATCAACGGACGCCTCGGCAACGCCTTCACCCAACTCGACAACGGGCGCAAAGAAATCGCCCGCAGCCTCTCCGACGCCCGCCGTGCCGTCGAGCTGCTCAACCAGGTTGCAGCCGACGCCGATGCCCCATCCTAACACGCCCGCCACGTCTTACCCTCGCCGCACTCCCACTGTGCAGGAACCCGGACTCATGCTCCCGGCGGCCTGCAGTCCGCGTCCCCGCGCGCCGACACTGCAGCGCCGCGATGCCCACCGCTAGCCCGCGCCCGCACCGATGCACTTTTGCGGCACAGTGCCAGCATACGTGTGCCCTGCTCCTCGCCTCTGCGCAGGCGAGGGGAGGGGGGTGACCTCACCCCTACTTGAAGAACGTGATCGAAGCCAACATCGGCTTGAAGTCCGCGGCGTAGAGCCGCGCGAACGAGCCGCTGAGCGCAATAGCGATCACCAGCGTGGTCGCCCCGTCATGCGGCGTGCCGAACTGCTTGATCGTATAGGTCTTGCCGGCCAGCGTCATGCTGCCGTCGAGCTCAGTCCAGGTGTGCGCGCCGATCGTCGTGCTCGTCGTGATGATGGGATCGGCCTTGCCGGGCGAGTAGTTGCTGGCGCCCAGCGACACCGCCAGGCTCTGCACGAAGACGCCGTAGTCCCCGGCGGCCACACTCTGGTTCAGCGGCTGCAGCTGCAGGTTCCCGGCCTTGTCGGGCGAGATGAACGAGACGCCGTTCTTGACGGTCAGCCCGCCCTCCGCGCCGTTCTCCGCCGTGAGCGCCCACCCGTCGGGATAGGTCAGCGCGTAGAGGCCGTCTGGGCTGAGGTAGAGCGAAAAGCCCACGGGCTGTGTCGGCTGCTTCGGCGTGGCCGTCGGCGATGGCTTCGGCCCGGCCGCCAAGGACGAGGACGAGCCGCCGCAGCCGGCAAGTAACACGCAGAGCGCGACCGCGGCGAGCAGGCCGAGGCGCGAGGCAAGCGAGGGAGAGCGCATCGCGGGGGGAGCTTCCTACGGTAGGTGCGGCCGCATACGGCAGGGCCGCCGCATGCGATTGTAGCAGGAGCGTCGGCGCGCTACCACCGCGCTGCGGGCGCGCAAAGAGGGGCTGGAACATCACGGTCCCGGCCCCCTGTACTCGTCCGATCGTGCCGTGCCGGTGAAGCGCTAGTGGGTCGGCTGCGGAGACGAGATCTGCTGCCCGAGGAGCTGCTGCGCGCGCTGGGCGCGCTGGCGATCCTCCTGTTGCATCTGCTGGAAGAACTGCACAAGGTCGTTGTTGCCCGACTGTTGAGCGTCCTGGATGTACGTCTGATACGCTGTGCCACTCTTCAGGCAGTGATAGAGCACGCTGACCAGATCATACACATAGTTGGGCATGCCCGTCGCGCTCTGGCCCATCGTGTTGGATGTGTTGGACATTTGGCCGAGGCTGCTCGACATCGAAGCGATCCTCCTTCTCACGCGGCCCCATCGCGCTGCTGTGCATGGAGCTGGCCCGCCGGGAAACACCTCTCGGCGTGCCAGACTCCAGGCCGCACGACCTGTGCCACCACGGCCGAGCGCGCGAGCCGCCCTCCCCTGCAAGATCGCGGAGATCGCGCCTTACCTCACCCAGATCCACAGGTCCACCAACGCGACGGCTCGCCCTCTAGAGAAAGCGGTGCCTAATGTGCCCATTCACAGCAGTCTCAAGCGTAGACGCATGTTACGTGAGGGGAAGTGTGAACCAGAAGGTGCTGCCCGCGCCTGGCACGCTCTCGACGCCGACGGCGCCGCCGTGGAGATCGACGATCTCGCGGCTGATGTAGAGGCCGAGGCCCAGCCCGACGCCGGAGCCGCTGCGGTGCTCGATCCCCGCGACGCGGTGGAAACGTTCCCATATCTGCGCATATTCCCCGGCGGGGATGCCGGGGCCACGGTCGCGCACGCTCAGGCGCGCCGCGTCGCCTTCGCGCGCGAGCCGCACCTCCACCGACTCGGTTTCCGCGGAGTATTTCACGGCGTTGTTCACGTAATTGGTGATCACCTGACGGATGCGGTCGGCGTCGGCCTGCACGGTGACGGCCCGCTCGGGCACGGCGAGGACGATCACGCGCGAGGGCGCGGCTATGCGCTGCTCCTCCACCACGTCGCGCGCCAGCTCCGCCAGATCGATCGGCTCGACGCGCAGCACCAGCTTGCCGGTCTGGATCCGCGAGATGTCGAGCAGATCGTTCACCAGGCGCTCCTGCCGGCTGACCGCCGAGTCGGTGCGCACGAGCAGGGTGTGCAGCGTCTCGATCTCGGCGGCGTCGTCCTTGCCGGCCTGCCTGGCGCGCTCGACGGTGCGGGCGGCGCGGCGGCGGGCGAGCTGTACATTGGCCTTGATCGTGGTCAACGGTGTCTTCAGCTCGTGGCTGGCGATGCTCATGAACTCGTCCAGCCGGCGATTGGACTCGCGCAGCGCCAACGCACTCGCTTGGGCCTCGGCCCGTTCGCGGACGAGCCGATCGCGCTCGATCACCAGCGTCATCAGCTGGGCGACGGCGCCGGACAGCGCCTGCTCGCTGACGGGATACTCGTGCGGCATACTCCCGTAATCCACCGACAGCACGCTGAGCAGTTGGCCGCGCAGCAGCCCTGGCGCCACCAGCACCGAGCGCGCCTGGTATGGGTTCTTGGGGTCGTCCAGGCGCCCTCCGAGGTCCGCCGTCAGCACCTCGCCGGCCCGCAGCCGCGCCAGCGACGTCGGATCAACCGTGTCGCCCAGGTGCGTGTCGCTCGGCAGTGTGGCCCAGAGTTGCACCTCCTGCTCAGCCGTCAGGCCGACCACGGCGAGGACCTGTGTCGCCTCCGTCTCGGGGTCCACTGCGGTGATGGCGACGCGGTCGCAGTCGAGCACGCTCCGGATCAGCTCGGCCAGCCTCCGCGCGACGACGCGCAACGCGTGGAGCCCGGCCCTGCTGGGAGCGGGATTGCTCGAGACGAGCGTCTGCGCCATTTCGAGCAGGGCGTCCAGCGCCTCGCGGGTGCGGCGCTCCAAGCGGCGGCGCTCGCTGACGTCGCGTGCCACCGCCACTGCCCCGACGATCTGCCCATCCGCGTCGCGCATCGGCACGCCCTCGACATTGAGGGATACGTCGCGCCCATCCGGTTGGCGCCGTATGACGTCGACCGAGCTCTCGCCGCTGAGCACCTCGCCGCACAGCATGCGAGCTAGCGGCGGGGTCTCTCGCGTGAACGGCTCGCCGCGCTCGTCGAGGACGCCCAACCGGTCGGTCAGCGACAAGGCGCCCGCCCCCGCCGACGAATCCTCGTCAAAGCCGAAGAGGCGTACGCCTGCGGCGTTAGCCCGCACCAATCCCCCCTTGGCGTCGTAGAGCGCCACGCCGTCGGTGACGGTATCGAGGATCGCCTCTAGCTCGCGCCGCTGCCGCTCCTGGTCCTGCTCGGCGCGCCGCCGCTCGGTCACGTCGCGATAGACCAGCACGGCCTTCGTCACGCGACCAGAGTCGTCGCGTACGGGGCAGCCGACGACGTTAAGCAGCACCTCGTCACCCATGGGACGGCGCATGCGGATGTCCACCGCGCTTGCCCCCATCACCGTCTCGCCGCGCAGGACGCGGGCATAGGCGGACTGATCCTCCTGGATGGGAGCATCCTCGGCGGTGCGAGTGTCCAGCAAGCGGCGGCGTTCGGCGACGGAGTAGGTGAAGAAGTCTTTGATGCGGTCGAGCGCGAAGAGGTCGCGATAGGCGGCGTTGGTGTGCAGCACGGCCCCGTCCGCCGAGTAGACGGCAACGGCGTCCGGGATCGTCTCGATGATCGCCGAGAGATCGGCAGCACGCTCGCTCGCGTGGCGCTGCGCCATGCGCGCCGCCGTGATGTCGCGCGTGACGGTGACGACGCCAACCATTATGCCATTGGCGTCGCGGACGGGCGATGCGCTCTGGCTGACCCACCGCTCGCCGCCGCCCGGCATCAGCAGCCGCAGCTCGACGGCATGCTCGCCGGTCAAGTCCTCGCCACACTGGGCGCGACGCAGCGGCCATCGCTCCTCGGCCAGTGGCCGGCCTTCGGCGTCGCGCGGGGAGAGTGCCGCCGCCCGCCCCGCCAGCGGGCGCTCGAAATATGCCTCGGGCGATTGAGGTGTCATCGCGGCGCGGGCGGCAGCGTTGGTGAAGAGCACGCGGTCGTCGGGGTCGTAGACGACGACGGGATTGGCCAGGGCATCGAGCGTCGCGGTGAGGATGCCCAGCAGCGCGGCATCCGGCGCGGGAAGGCGCTCCGAGGTCGGGGACGTTCGTGTTGCGCGGCTCTGCCGTATTGCCGCCGCGACGGCGGGACGTCGATCCGGCTGCTCGCCACTGTCACGCCCCATGAATCCTCCCGGCCTCCCGCCGCGCGGACGATGAAATTGCTGTGTTGCGGGCCGTAACGCAGCAGAATCCGTGCCGGAGGCGGCAGGATACAACGACTATGGAGTATACAACCTCGCGGCCCAAGACGCCGCAACGTCGAGGGCCGCGAGAGTCGCGAGTGGTCGCTCTAGCTCACTAGTTGCCAGAGTCCACCACGCCGCGCGCGCCGGTCTGTGCGTTCGCCGGTGCGACGGCGCCTTGCAGCTGGGGCGCGGTGGCGCCGAGGCCGTAGAGCACGCCCACCTGCGTGTAGCGGTCGCCCGGCGCGCCGGTGGTGTTGTTCGTGATGGCGATGCCCTCGCCGTCCACGACGCCGTAGACGTAGACCGAATAGTGATCGGCGAGCCAGTTGCTGATGTGCCCGCGATACTCCGCCGCCTGTGGGCTCCTCGCCGAGATTGGCACGATGAAGTTGAGGTAGAGCGCGGGCTGTGTGGCGGTCGGCCCCTGCTGCATCGTGGTGGAGCTGCTGCCCGTCAGCAGCCGCGTCGCCAATTGCTGCGTGCGCTCCTCCGCCAGCTCGGTCGAGACGCTGCCGCTGCCCGAGGTGCGGTTGTCGCTCGCGACGGCGTCGGTGGTGACGATACCCGCCGAGTCGATCGCCAGCGCCGAGAACGCCTGCCCCGCGTCGTTCAGCGCCCGTACGACGTTGACGAACGCGGGGTTCGCCGTATTGTGCAGCGGCGCCAGCAGCATGCCGGAGAGGCTCCGCGCGACGAGCTTGTCGGCCTCTGGCTCGCCGAGGATGCGATACATCGGCGAGCGATCGTCCACCATGATCGTCGTGGCGATCGGCGTCTGGCCGCGCGCGTCGCGCTCGGTGGCGAGCTTGCTCAGTTGCGTGAACGGGTCGGCGCCGCGGATACCGCCCGGCGGCAGTAGGCAGAGCACGGTGATCGAGAGGTCCGACATCGCCCGCTTCATCTCGGCCAGCGCGTTGGCGCACTGCGCCGCCAACTCGCCGTCCACGATCCACAGCACCATCTTGTTGGTGACGCGCTTGCCCTGGTAGGCGCGCAGCACCTGCGTCTTCAGTGCGCCAAGCGGGTCGGAGTCGTTAGCGAGCAGCGGGCTGATGTTGTTGACGCCGAGTTGGCCGAAGCGCGCCTGCACCTCGGAGCGGACGGCGGGCTCCTGCGCGTACGTGCCGACGGCGATCAGGCCGCTGCGCCCGTACATGCTCAGCACGTCTTGCACGAGGACGGCGGTGAAGGTGCTGCTGCGGTCGCCATAGCCGACCACCGAGAGGACGTTGGTCTGCAGCGCGGAGCGCTGGATGCGCTCGCCGGGGCGCTTGCGACCGAAGACGGCGGCGATGCCCCAGATGATGTCGGCGATGATCGAGGTGCCGATCAGGTCAAGCGCATCGGAGAGCCACTGCACGACGACCGCGATCAGGTGGAGCACGAGGCCGATTAGGCCGCCGAGCAGCGCGAGGATGATCGCCAGGCCGCGCACGGCGCCCCACGCGCCCAGGAAGACCACCAGGACCTGCAAGACGCCGAGGGCTGCGGCTAGCGCGACCGCGCCTACCGGCGAGGTCTCGGAGAGCGAGGTGAGTAGCTGGCCCTGCAGGAAGAGGGCGCCGACCACCACCAGCGAAAGGACGAGGCAGGCCGCCGAGAAAAAGAGGAAGCCCACGCGCAGCCGATTCGGCAGATTCGGGAAGAGGCGCACGGGCCGCGGCAGGATGTCGAGGAAGTCGAGGGTGAGCGAACCGGTCAGCAGTACGATCGAGACCAAGAGTCCGCCGGTCAGTAGACTGAGGGTAGAGAGGTCCTTAATCGGCGGTTCCAGCGAGGGGAAGAGCACCGCCTGCAGGCGCAGGATGGCGAAGACGAAGTCCGCCGCGACGATGATGACGACGGTGGCGAGGTAGAGCAGCCGCGTGAAGATCGTCTCGGCGATCCACGAGAAGGGCAAGTCCTCTTGCTCGGCGGGCTGTTGCTGTGGGGCGGCCGTCGCGGTGGTGGCCGAACCCTGCGCGGGCTGACTCGCGCCCGCAGCCGTCGTCGCGGTCGTCGCGGTCGTCGCGGTCGTCGCGGTCGTCGAGCCGGCGGGGGTTGGCGCAGGCGCCGGCTTCGGGGGCTTCGCGTTGAAGACACCGCCCACAATGCCGAAGAGGGCGTTGGCGCCCAGCTCGGCCTCGCCCGCGAGCGCCCCGAAGAAGCGGCTCAGCAATTGGAAGACCTGGCCGATGGCGTCGGCAAAGCTCTGCGGCGAGACCGCGATCAGGATCAGCGCCACGACGACGGCGGCGATGACGGCGATGAGTCCGGGGGTCAGAAAATCTGGCATCTCATGCACCTCCGAATAGGTTGCCCAGCGCGTCCGACTGGGCGGGGTCGTAGAACCGCACAGACTTCGCACCCGAGGCGGTGAAGGTGTGCGTCCACTGGGCCTGCAGGTCTTGGCAGGCGCCGGCGCCGTTCTGGCAGACGTAGTAGATCACGTTGACGATCACGCCCTTGAGGTATTGGTTCGCGGTGAAATCCGAGGTGTAGTCGACGTTGGTGTTGTTCTGCATGTCCGAGGCGATGAACAGATATTTGGTCCCGGTCTGCGCGGCGAAACGCTGCCGCGCCAGCTGCAGGCATCCCCACACGCTGGTGGCGTTCGAGTCGATCTTGGGATTCCAGCCCGGATAGAGGCGCTTACCGTCATTCGCCACCTGCGCCTGATCCGCCTTGACCTCCGCGCTCTTCTGCGCGACCGCGGCGTTGTAGCTGGTGATGCCGGCGTTGTTCTCATTCCCCACCGCCGTCGCCGTCGCCGAGTATGAGACGGGATTGTCGTTCGGCGGCGTCGGCAGCGGCGTTGGCAGCGTCGGATAGGCGGTAATGGCTGGGATGATGAACGGCGCCAGCGTATTGGACGGGTCGTAGGTGGTGCTGGTGATCGACGTCGCGTAGAGCTGCAGCCCATCTGAGTTGGCGACCACCGACTGCTGTAGGCTGCTGACGACGAGCTTGTTCGCGAGGAAGAAATCGGCGCGCGGATAACTGCCGGTGTCGTCTGCACAATACTGCGCGAAGGCGGCGATGCGGTGCGGTGTGACGACGGTCGGCGCGGGCGTCACGCTGATGCTGTTGGTGCTGGAAATGGCCTCGCAAGAGGCGAGGACGAGGCACAAGCAGAGCGCCCCCAGCGGGACGAGTCGGCGCGTGAGCTGCATGGGCGCATTCCCCCTTGAACTTTCTCCGAGCGCGCGGTTCGGCGAGCGCCCCGCCGAGACCGGCAAGGTCACGCCCGTGGCGAGCTGCGACGCACGCCGGCCACGAAGCGGGTGAGGAAGCGCGTACGGACTGGCCGCATGATAGCGGTTATGCCGCGTTCGTGTCTAGCCCCCCTGCTTCGCGCATCCCGCGCCGCGCCGCATCCCCATGGCGAGCGAGCGCCGCCAGTCGCGGTTGCTTGGCAGCACATGCCATGCCAAGATCGCGCGTCCAATCGCGCTCCCCAGTCTCCCCACCCGCCGCTCGATCGCCCGCGCGCCCGCGAAACGGCTGTGGCGCACTCCGTGCGATAGCGGTACGCGCAGTGCAGGCACCCGCTCCCATCTTCTTGCTCTCCCTCGCCTCGCGGGGAGAGGCGAGGTCCCACTGCATCATGAGAGCATTCTCAGCGCTTTCTCAGCCGCTCGGCCACCTTGTTCAGTGAATCTTCAGCGAGGCGCACTATGCTGATCGGACATGGATCGACCCCCCCGCCGAGCGTGACGCTGCGCGAGACAGGAAGCGGCCAGTCCGGCGGGCGACGATCCCATCGGAACCGCGCCCAGCTCTTAGACGGAGAGAGCCATGAATCTAGAAACGCCGAGCGGCCTGACGCTCCCCACGCGCGCGGAGAAACCGCGGGCGCGCGGCATAACGATCCTGATCGATCCCGGCTTGCCGACGCACTACTTCGAGGATGTGATAGAGAGCGCCGCGCCATACATCGATCTGGTCAAGTTTGGCTGGGGCACCTCCGTGCTCACGCCACACCTCGACGAGAAGATCGCCGCGCTGCGAGAGCACGGCATCGACTACTTCTTCGGCGGCACGCTTTTCGAGAAGTTCTACCGCCAGCGGCAGGTCGGCGCTTTCGCGGAATACTGCCGAGCCCACGGCTGCCGCTATGTCGAGATCTCGAACGGCACCATCGACCTCTCCAACGCCGACAAGGCGCGGGTTGTCGCCGACTTCGCGGGCGAGTTCCGCGTGCTGAGCGAGGTTGGCTTCAAGGATAGCGAACAGTCGCAGATGCTCTCGCCGGCGATGTGGATCGCCTATATTCGGCAAGACCTGGAGGCCGGCGCGACGAAGGTGATCTTGGAGGCGCGCGAGAGCGGCACCAGCGGCATATGCCGCCCCGACGGCACCCTGCGCTATGGCCTGATCGAAGAGATCGTGGAGTCCGGCGTCTCCGTAGCGGAGCTCATCTTTGAGGCGCCCAACAAGACGCTGCAAACGACCTTCATCAAGCGGCTCGGCTCCGACGTGAACCTTGCCAATGTGCCGTTCGCCGACGCCATCGCGCTAGAGACGCTGCGGCTGGGCCTGCGCTCCGACACGCTGCAGCTCTTCGACTGAGACAAGGGACGGAGGCACACATGCGCGACAGCAACAACGCGTTCCATCTGGCGATCCCCTGTGCCGATCTCGACGCCGCCCTCACGTTCTACGTCACGCAGCTCGGCTGCAAGCTCGCGCGGCGCTACGACGACCGCATCACGCTCGACTTCTTCGGCGATCAGGTCGTCTGCCACCTGACCGACAAGATCGACCACGAACCGCAGATGTATCCGCGCCACTTCGGGATCACCTTCAAAGACAAGGCCGAGTACGATGCCGTGCTCAACCTCGCGCGACGCCGCGAGCTGCCCTTTTTCGCCGAGCCGACGCGGCGCTTCGAGGGGCTGGTCGAGGAGCATTTCACCTTCATGCTGATCGACCCCTCCAACAACCTGCTCGAGTTCAAGCACTATCTCGATCCGCGCATGATGTATTAATGGTGAGCGGGCACTGCCGGCGCACGGAGAACACCAGGACGAAGGAGTAGACGATTCGATGACGGCTTCGACACGACCCGCCACGCTGCACGCCGCGCTTGCCCAGTGGGAGGTGCTTCGCCCACAGGCCGACTTCCTGGTCGAGCTAGAGACGGGGCGGGTGGTGTCCTACGCCGACTTCGCTCGCGCGGTGCGGGCGTTGCGTCGCGCACTCGGCGACGAGCCGCGCACGATCGCTTTGGCGCTGCCCGGCGGCCTCGCCGCGGCGCTGGTCTGGATCGCGGCGCTCACCGGCGGCCATCGCCTGCTGCCCATCGCGCCGGAGTCCATGCCCGCCGAGCGGCAACGACTAGGCGAGCAGCGCCCCGACGTGCTCGTCGTCGCCGACGAAGCCGCCGCCGACTTCGTGCGCCCCGCGGCGGAGCTTTTCCCCGCCGCGCAGATCGCGGCCCTCGCCGCGCACCCGGCCCCGGGCGATCATGGCGCGCTGCCGGATCGCGGGGGCTCGCTGCGGCTGACCACCTCCGGCACCACCGGCGAGCCGAAGGGCATCGTGCTAGAGTCGCGGCAGATCGCCTGGACGGCAGATCAGGTGCGACAATCGCACCGCCTGACCTCGGAGGATCGCGGCCTCAGCGTGTTGCCCTTCTTCCACATCAACGCGCCCGTCGTGAGCCTCTGCGCTACGCTGCTGGCTGGTGGCACGGTTGCCATCGCCCCGCGCTTCAGCCTGCATCGCTTCTGGGAGGAGATCGAACGCGAGCGCATCACCTGGGCCAGCATCGTGCCGACCATCGTGGCGCTGCTGGTCGCCGACGAGCGCGCGGTGACGCCCCCAAGCGCACTGCGCTTCGTGCGGACCGCCTCCGCACCGCTGCCGGTGGCGTATCAACAGGCCTTCGAGCGGCGCTTCGACATCCCCCTGGTAGAGACCTACGGCCTCTCGGAGGCGGCCAGCCAGGTCGCGGCGAATCCTGTGCCGCCCGGCCTCCGCAGGCCCGGTTCCGTCGGCCTGCCGACCGGGGTGAAGATGCGCATCTGCGAGCCGCTCGTCGAGGGCGGCCCACCCGACCTGCGCGACGTGCTCACAGGACAAACCGGCGAGATTCTGCGTGCGCGGACCGAGCGTCGTCGCGGGCTACACCTCCGGCGAGGGCTCCGCCTCTTTTCAGGACGGCTGGTTCCGCACCGGCGATCTCGGCTACCGCGACGCCGACGGCTACCTCTTCATTACCGGCCGCCTGCGCGAGATCATCAACCGCGGCGGTGAGAAGGTCGCGCCGCGCGAGGTCGAAGAGGTGCTGCTGAGCCACCCGGACGTGCGCGACGCCGCCGCCGTCGGCGAGCCAGACCCGCTCTACGGCCAGCGCGTCGTCGCCTATGTCGTGCCGCGCGAGGCGTGGTCGGCGGCGCAGGCGGCGGCGCTGCGCACCTACTGTGCCGCGCGACTCAGCGGCTTCAAGGTGCCCGAGGCGTTCTACGTGGTGGAGGCGCTGCCCCGCAACGGCAACGGCAAGTTGGCGCGCCGCCAGCTCGTCGGCGCCGGCGCGATCTAGGGAGGCCCCGTCGCATGACCACACCAGCCGCGATCGGCGCCAACGCGCGTCCGAACGGCGCGACCCCCCGATCCTCGCGCGCCCACCTCTACGAGATCGACCTGACGCGCGCGGTGACGGCGCTCTCCGTCATCGGCGTCCACGTCGCCGCGTACACGCTGGTGCTGGCGACCACGCCGTTGGCGCAGCAACTTCAGAACGCGGCGATCGACGCGCTGCACTTCACCCGCGAGATCTTCCTGGCGATCACGGCCTTCGTGCTGACGTATAGCTACGCCAACCGGCCCTTCTCGGCCAAGGCCTTCTGGCGCAAGCGTGGCATCGCCGTGCTGCTGCCTTACGTCATCTGGAGCCTCTTCTACGAGATCACCACCCGAGGGGTCCTCCCGCCGTCAAAGACGTTCTCGCCCCAGGTGCAATGGATCGGGCGCTTCCTCAGCGATCTGGTCACAGGCCACGCCTCGTGGCAGCTATACTACATCCTGCTCACCATCGAGTTCTATATCATCCTGCCCTGGTTCCTCATCTTCATCAACTGGGCCGGCAAGCGCCCGTGGCTGCTGCTTGGCGCCGCCTTCGTGGTGCAAGTGGTGCTGCTCGCGCTGGACTACACCATCCCGGAGTCGACGGCAGGGCTCGCCACCGGCCTTGGCCTTTTCATCGACACCCACCAGGATCGCTTCCTGCCGATCTACGAGCTCTACATTATCGGCGGCGCGCTCGCGGCACTCTATATGCAACAGGTGCGCGCATGGGTGCTGCGGCACGGCACGCTGATCGTCGGCGCATTGGCGGTGTCGCTGGCGCTGCTGCTGGCGAGCTTCTTCTACCAGTTCGACGTGGTGCATCAGGGCGCGACTTACGCCAACTCGGTGTACCAGCCGGCGGTGGCTCCGTACGGGCTGGCGATCTCGGCCTTCATCTACTGGATCGCGCTGCGCTGGGCCACCAAACGCACACCGAATCCACCGCGCTGGGCGCGCTTCTGGGTGCTGATCTCGGACATCTCGTTCGGCATCTACCTGATGCACGCCTACTTCGTCGATCTCGCCGTGCAGTACGTCATCCCGCGCATCCCGCGCACGTGGCCTGTGCCGGTGGGCGCGGTGCTGATCTACCTCATGGTGGCGATCACGACGGTGGCGCTCTGCACGCTCTTCCTCTACACGCCGGGGTTGAGTCGCTTGCTCGGGCGCCCCAGCGCGCTGCCGCCAGATTCGCGCCTTGGCCGCTGGATCGCTCCGCGTCAGGCATGGGCCGCCGCGCGCCTGCAGCTCATTGTCACCGCAGTGCGAGGGCGTCGCGACCGCGACGCTGGGCCGACGCGGGCGGCGAGCGAGGTCGATGTCGCGACCGCGACGACCGGCGACCCGCCGCCAGACGGGACCCTCTCAGCACGCTCATCCGCGGACCTCGGCGGCGGCCCGCGCTAGGCCGCCAGCGGGCGAGCCCGATACGTTCGCACAAGAGCAGAGCCATGACATTCGCAAAGGTAATCGTACAACTGTTTCGGCTGTTGGTGGTGGCCATCATTCTGGTGGGCTTGGCGAGTGGCGGCGATGCCAAGGCGAACGCTTCCACGCACCGCGTCGTGCAGAGGCCCATCTCGCACGCGCTGCCTGCTGCCACCGGCTCGTTCAGTTGCGATCCGCTGCCGGCGGGCTCCCAGGATGACTACCTGACCTGCCACTACTCCGGGCCGAACGACGCGACGATGACGTTCTATCTCTTCGTGCCCGCGCACTACGATCCGATCGATAGCTACCCGCTGACGGTGATCCTGCACGGCAGCGGCGAGCGCTCGACTGCCGGCAACACTGCCGCGCAGAACCGCGCGGCGCTACTCGACAACCAGTACGTCGCGGTGTGGGGTCCCGGTTCGCCGCCCGGCGGCCCGAGCGTGCAAGACACGTATCCCGGCTTCGTGCTCGCGCCCCAGGTCCCGGAGCCCGACTCGTGGGTGAGCGCGACGCTCTCGACTGGCAGCTACGCCCTGCCCGCGCAGGCGACCGTCGATCTGGCGACTGCGATGGTGCTCGTGCAGCTTGTGCAGCGTCAGTACGCGGGGATCGACCCCAATCGCCGCTACATCACCGGCATCTCGATGGGCGCGTTCGGCGTCTGGGACGCGATCGAGCGCTGGCCCGGCTACTTCGCGGCGGCGGTGCCGGTCGCCGGCGCGGGCAGCCCACCGCTGGCCAGCGAGCTCAAGCAGATCGCCGTCTGGGCGTTCCACGGCGCGGCGGACGTCAGCGTGCCGCCCGCCGGATCGAAGGAGATGGTCCTGGCGATACGCTCCAGCGGTGGACACGCATGTTATACTCTCTATCCGGACGCCCAGCATGCGATCTGGGACACGGTCTATGGGCTCGCGGGGAACGCCAACAACCCGCTCTATCCCTGGCTCTTCGCCCAAGATCGGTCCACCTCACGTTCGCTGCGCCTCAACTGTTGACGACGTCTACCCCGTAACAACTGGAGCATGCGGCACGGTGATGACTACTCGCGCGTCTCGCCGGCCGCCAATGAGCGCAAGCGCGCCCGACCGCAATCTCGGCGGCGCGGTGGTCATCGCGACGTTACTCCTGATATTCGTGATCTCCTCATTGCTGACCAACTCTAGTTCGCTGCCCGCCGACGCGGCAGGGGGCGCCACCGCTATGCCGCGTGCTCCACTGTTGGGCGTGGTGGACGCCCCGCGAGCCAGCACCGGCTGTGGCAAGTCCCCCTCCATCACCCCCGGCCTAACCGCCGCTCGCACCATCATCTCAGGCGGTACCGTGCGCGCCTACCTCGTGCATCTGCCCCTCGGCTACAGTCGCGCGCTGCAGTATCCCTTAGTGCTTAACTTCCACGGCCACGGCAACACCGCCGCGCATCAGGAGCAGTCGACGGGCTTCTCCGTACTCGCCAACCACATGCATTTCATCGTCGCCTATCCGCAAGGCGTCATCGGACCTGATCTGCGAACCGGCTGGGCGAGCGGCGGACCCAACAAGCCACACACCAACGACGTCCTCTTCGTCAGCGACCTGCTCACTTCGCTGCAGCGAGCATTCTGCGTCAATCCGGCGCGCATCTATGCGACGGGCTTCTCCAACGGCGGCGGTATGACCAGTGTCCTGGCCTGTCGCCTCTCCGGGCGCATCGCGGCGTTCGCCTCCGTCTCCGGCTCCTATTTCACCCCCGATGGCGGCTGCCTCCCTGACCGAGCCGTGCCCTTTCTCGAGTTCCACGGCACCAGCGACGGCACCGTGCCCTACGACGGCAACCCGATCACCGGCCTGATCGGCGCGATGCAGTGGGTGCAGACCTGGGCGGTGCGCGACGACTGCGCGGATGAGACGACGACGAGTCTCTTCTATAGCGCTACCGAGTTCGACTGGACCAGCTGCCAGGGCGGCGCCGAGGTCATCCAATATCGCATCGCCGACGGCGTTCACGACTGGCCGGGCAACGCCCTATTCGCGGGTCACATGCCGCTGGGCGACACCTCGCTCGACGCCTCCGCGCTGATCTGGTCCTTCTTCGCCACGCATCCTTTCCCCACTCCGGGCAGCCTCGCCTAACGCGCAGCGGATTTCGGTCCGCGCCCCCTCGTACGCAGGCAATGCAGCGACGCGATGCCACCAGGACTGCGGCGGCGGACCAACGCAGTGAGGACGCGGACAGCACTCACGGCAGCTTCAGCAGGCCGAGCTTCACCTTGAGCGCGATGATGCGGTGCAGCGCCTCGTGCAGCCGCGCCTGCGAGATGCGGCCCGACTGCACCGCCTGCGTCATCGCGTTCACCACCGCCGCCAGGCGATCCTGCTCGATCGGCGCCTCGATCAGGTCGTCGCCCGCGAGGAATGCGCGTACGCACGCCTCGGCGATGCCCTGCGCCGGATCGGCGTAGCCCTGCTGCTGCATGAACTGGATCAGCCCCTGCGCGTCCATCGCGTCGGTGACGACGACGCCCTGGTAGCCGAGCTGGCCGCGCAGCACCTGTTGCACGAGGATCGGCGAGAGCGAGGCCGGCGCCTGCGAGTCGTACGCCGGGACGATCACATGCGTCACCATGATCATGGCCGGCGAGTGGCTCAGCAGCGCCTTGAACGAGGCGAAATCGATCGCGTTGAGCTGATCCTGCGAGTGGGTCACCTCCGGCAGCACGAAGTCGGGATTGCCCGTCGAGGCGCCGAGCCCCGGCCAGTGCTTCAGCGTCCCCCCGACGCCGTTCTGCTGCAGGCCATCGAGGAAGGCACCCGCGTAGCTCGTCACCGCATCGGGCGTCGTCCCGAACGTGCGGCTCTGGTCGATGCCGCCGCCCTGGAAGACATCCGCCAGTGGCGCAAAGTCCATGTTAAGGCCGAGGGCGCGCATGCGCTGTGCGTCGGTCTTCGCCTGGTTATACGCCTGCTGCGGATCGCCCGTCGCGGCCAGCGCCTGCGGCGACGGCGTCTGCCCGTAGTAGAACGAGAGGCGATCGACCTCGCCGCCCTCCTCATCCGTCGCCAGCAGCAGTGGCGTGTCGGCGTGCGACGTGAGATCGCCGATCAGCTGCTGCATACCGGCCAGCGTCGTGGGCTGCAGCGGCCCGCCGTTGTAGTTGGGGAAGACGATCGCGCTGCCGATGTGCCACTGCGTCAGCGCCTGATCGAGGTCGGCGTCGTAGCCGTTGGCGTAGACCGCCATCATCAGCGTCTGCCCGATCTGCTGCGCCGGCGTCAGCTTCGCGATATACGCGTCGATGCGCTGATCGCGGCTCGGCCCGGCGGTCGCCGTCGGCGAGCAGCTCGCCAGCACTAGCACCGTGAGCAGTATGAGTGTGCGGTGTCCGGCGTCGGACACCCGAGCGAGTCGAGTTCGCACCATTCCTCCGCTTCTCCGCCGAAAGAGGCGGGCTGCCTCAGTATAGCGTCGCGCGAGGAGCTGCTGTGTGTGACGCGCTCAACACGTAGCCGCGAATTTACATCGCTCTCTATCTCTGTCCATACTCATAGCTCTAGCGGTCGTCGGCATCGCCTCACTTGGGCACGTACGCCGCCACGAGCATGCCGAAGTACGTTGGACGCTCGTAGCTCAGCAGCTCGCCCGTTATCGACACGCGCTCCAGCGCCCCCGCCAACACCAGCATCTGCCAGAGCGCGTCGGGGCAGGCGCGGCGCACCAGATCCATATCGGCCTGCCGCAGCCGCATCACGTCATTCGCCCGCACCGCCTCGATCACCCACTCATCGAACTGCGCCGCCGCCGGATCGAACCCATAGGGACCATCCGCCGCGTGTGCATGCGCCTGATCCGCGCTGGCGACGAGCGCGACACGCCGTCCGCTGGCCTCCGCTGCGTCGGCAACCGCGCGCCCGAACGCCACGAGCGCGTCCAGCGGCAACAGGCGCGACGGCACGGCGACGACGACCTTCGGTGGGATGGCGAAGCGGGCGCCGAGGAAGTGTAGCGGGATTATCGCGCCCCAGTCGAGCGGATAGCAGTCGGCAGGCCCGCTCGTCGCGCCGTAGTGGATCATCGCCGTTGGCACGCCCGCTCGCGTCGCGCGCGCTTGGATCACCGGCGCAAGCTGCTGGTCCACAGCGAGGTCTACGCCGACGGAGAATGCCGCGCGATCCTCGCTCGCCGGCTCATCCAACCTCCCCGCCGCGCGCTCCGCGAACGAGATCGCCATCGCGCGATCTGCGCGGACGCCGTGCGGCGTCACCACCACCACCGTCTCTGGGCGCAGCGCGACGAGCCGGCGGCCCACCTCGTCCATCGCCGCGGTCGTCCGCGCGAACTGCTCCGCCCCCTCCAGGCCAGGGATGATGCCACCATGCGGTGCGACACACGCGAAGACGAGCGGCATCGGTGCCCTCCATTCCACTGCGAGAAAGCGTCCTAACGGCATCATACGACGAGCGTCGACAGCGTCGTCGGAGCCAGCGCGAGCTGCCTTCACGCGGAGAGCCGCGCGGCTACGGGTGGACATCGAATTGCCGAACGCATGCGGGCGGATGTTGACGACTCCCCACGGCTACCGCTGGGGGATTCCTGCTTCGGCGGGGCGCGCCGGGGTAGGCGTGGCCCGCCCCGGTCTTACCGCCTCTCCACAGGCGTTCACCGTGCGCCCCACGGCAAGGATGTTTCGCGCGGCGTTCACATCGCGGTCATGGCTGACGCCACATGCGGGGCAGGTCCAGTGCCGGACCGCGAGCGGCAAGGCGTCGAGCACATGCCCGCAGGCATGGCAGCGTTTGGAACTGGGATACCAGCGGTCGATCGCGACCAAGGTACGCCCGTACCACGCCGCCTTGTAGGCCAGTTGCCGCACCAGCTTCCCCCAACCCGCGTCGCTAATCGCCTTGGCGAGTGTGTGATTGCGGACCAGGTGCTTGACCGCCAGCGACTCCACGCACACCGCTTGGTTTTCACGGATGACGCGTGTCGTCAACTTGTGCAGGCTATCGCGGCGCTGGTCCGCGATGCGGGCGTGGGCGCGCGCCACCTTCCGGCGTGCCTTCTCCCGGTTCTTCGATCCCTGCTGTTTGCGGGCGAGGCCGCGCTGCGCCTGTCTGAGGCGGCGCCCGCTGCGCTGCAGATGCTGCGGGTTGGCGATCTTCTCGCCCGTGCTGAGCACGGCCACGTCTCGCAGTCCGACATCGACCCCCACCATCGCCTCGACAGTGGGCAGCACCCCAATCTCTTCTTCCACCAGGAAGGAGACGAAATAGCGTCCCGCCGTGTCTTGACTGACGGTGACGGTGGTGGGCGTGCCGGGGAAGGGCCGCGACCAGTGGATGTCGAGCGGCGCATCCAGCTTCGCCAGCGTGAGCGCGCGCGTTTCCGCGTCCCACCGGAAGGCACTGCTGGCGTAGGTCGCCGCTTGCCGTCCGCGCTTCTTGTGGAAGGTGGGGTACTTGGCGCGCCCCTCGAAGAAGGCGCGGAAGGCTTTGTCCAGGTGGCGCAATGCCTGTTGCAGCGGCACGCTGGACACCTCGTTCAGCCACGCGGTTTCTGGCTGCTGTTTGAGGGTGGTGAGCGCCGCCGACGCTTCATGATAGCCGAGGCGCTCTTGGCGTTCATAGTAGGCGTCGGTCCGCAGGCGCAGCGCCCAATTGTAGACGAACCGCGTACAGCCGAAGGTCCGCGCAAGCATGCTGGCCTGCTCGGGCGTCGGGTAGAACCGATAGCGGTACGCGCGTTTCTGTTGCATGCTTACATTGACCACTCCCCACGGCTGAAGCCGGGGGATTCTTGGGCTGACCACCGCTCACCTAGCGAGCTAGGAGCGTCGTACACGGTCCTGTCGTGGCCCGAAGCCACCTCCACACGCGTACCTTCCCGCAGGCCCTGCGGTAGGGGGGCAAGTAGGGCACACCTGGTCGGTGGTTGTCCGGTTGTCGGGAGCGCCTGACGGCGCGCGGCGCTTCCTCCCCGTGGGTGAACCGAGGGGTCTTCGCGCCGCATTATTTGATAATGGCACACACATGTAAGCATGCATTGGGTAGTGGCCCTCTCGGTCCCGTTGGCTGTGCCTGACGGCGCGCGGCGTTTCCTCCCCATGCCGAAAGGCAGGATCCTCACGCCGCATGCTGTTGTTGGTAATCTGGACGCGGTCACGCCGAGCAGTGAAATGGATACGATCGATGAGTGTCAGCGTTCGGGACAAGGCGAAGTTTGGCGCGCGAATAGACACCTACCGTCGCGAGCTGCGCCTGCATTGCTACCGCATGATGGGATCGATCCACGATGCGGACGATATGGTGCAGGAGACGTTCCTCCGTGCGTGGCGCCGCCGCGAAACCGCCGAGGAGGTTGCTTCGCTGCGGGCGTGGCTCTACAAGGTGGCGACCAACGTGTGCCTCGACGCGCTCAAGAGCCGTCCCAAACGCCGGGTGCCTGCCACGCACGGCGCCGAAGGGACACTCGCCGAGCCGATCCCCGCCGATCTCGTCGAGCCGATCTGGCTAGAGCCCTATCCCGACGCCCCGCTCCCCGCCGCGGACGAGCAGAATCCGGAAGATGTGATCATCGCCCGCGAAGACATCAGCCTCGCGTTCATCGTCGCCCTGCACCAGCTCCCGCCCCGCCAGCGCGCGGTGCTCTTGCTGCGCGACGTGCTGGAGTGGTCGGCGAGCGAGGTTGCGACGCTCCTCGACACCACGGATTCCGCGGTGAAGAGTGCCCTGCATCGCGCGCGAACCGTATTGGCGCAACGCCGCATCTCCCCCGACGATGATCCTGGCTGGAGCCTCGACAGCGCCGCGGAAGCACAGCTCGCCGATTATGTCGCCGCCTGGGAGTCCGCCGACGTCGAGGGATTCGTGCGTATGTTGAAAGACGACGCGACGTTCAGCATGCCGCCCATTCCCGCCTGGTATCGCGGCAGAGAGACGGTTCGCGCCCTGATCTCGCGCACCATCTTCGGCGGCGACGCGCGCGGACGCTGGCGGCTGCTGCCCACGCGCGCGAACGGCCAGCCGGCGTTTGCAGTGTATCGCCAGACGGAGACGCCCGGAGTCCATAGGGCCTACGCCATCCAGGTGCTGACGCTCTCTGGCGGGGCGGTCAGCGACGTGATCACCTTCAGGAGCGCAGCCCTCGTCGCGCAGTTCGGCTTCCCCCCGACGATCTCGACGCGGACGGCCTAGCGCGGAATCACGAGACTCGGGCGAGAATACCCCCTGTACCGCCGGTGGCAGCAGACCTTCCGCCGTCCTCGCCGTCCGCGACAATCCGGGTTCTCGCTCGCCCGTCGTCACCCCAATACCGAAGTGAGTTGGCTCACAGTATTTTGGTGAACCCACGGCGCATCATGCGCGTGGGACACCTGAGTCCGCTGCGAAGACGCTCACAACGCAGCTCAGCTCACAGAGCAGATTGCGCTTGACCGCGAACCTCCATGTTGGGTTAAAGGAGCGTGCTATGCCACGCCTTCGGGCAGCAAATCGGCGTGTGGCGAGCCGAGCAATGATGTCCAGCGGTCTGGTATTGGTAGTGCTTGGCACGTTGGCCGCCTGCGGCCAGACCACCAGTCCCGCGTCCGGGCAGGTTTCAACCATGGCACCGACGCCGAGTCTCGCACCAAGCCCGAAGCCCATCCCTGCTACCGCACAGGTGAAAGGGACCTGGCAGGTGGTAGCCAGCCCAGATATCGATACCCAGCAGGGTGACTTGAAGGGGATCGCCGCCACCTCGCCCAGCGACCTCTGGGCGGTGGGCGATATGCAGACAGCAAACGGTCCCGCGTCGCTCATCGAACATGGCGATGGCACGCGGTGGACCATCGTCCCCGGCCCGAGTCTCGGGGATGGGAAAGCCTCCACGCTGTCCGCCGTTGCCGTGGTCTCGTCGAGCGATGTCTGGGCCGTCGGCGCGGTCGGCGCCACCGGTGGAGGGACGCTTGCCGACGAGAGGACGCTCGCCGAGCACTGGAACGGCGCGCAGTGGAGCGCGGTTCCCATCCCGAGCCAGGACTCTCAAGGAAGCGCGCTGCTCGGCATCGCGGCTCTCGATCCCCGTAACGTCTGGGCGGTTGGCTACTACGTCACGGGGCTGAGTTGCGCCTTTCAGACGCAGCCACTCGTCGAGCATTGGAATGGTTTGCAATGGTCCATCGTGCCGAGCCCGCATGTCACGGGCGAGGGACAGGTGAATGCGATCTCGGCCACCTCGGCGAGCGATGTCTGGGCCGTCGGCACCACCTTCAACACCGCAGGCGCCGGTCTGATCGAGCACTACGCAGGTGCGTCGTGGAGCCTCACCCCAGCGCTCTCGGGCACCTATCTGCTCGGCGTGATCGGTCTCTCGACGAATAACGCCTGGGCGGTGGGCACGAACGGCGGTCCAATTATTGCTCGGTGGAATGGCTCGCAGTGGACGACCGTCGCCAGCCCGCAGGTCGCCCGAGACCAGGAAATGCTGGCGGGCATCTCGGGAGTCGCCGCCAACGATCTCTGGGCGGTTGGTGGCACTATTCCTGAGGGATGCAGCGGCACGTCGCACCCACTCCTCGAGCATTGGGATGGCGTCGCCTGGGGCACTTTCACCAGCGCCGAGATCGTCGGTGTAGGCACCGGCTATCTGGATGCCGTCGTTGCCATCTCATCGAGCGATGTCTGGGCGGTGGGGGCCGTGCAGGGTCTCCGCGGCGACGGACACTCCTTAATCCTCCACTACGCCGCGTAGGCAACATGGGACTTGCGCGCGAATGCAGACTGTATCGCAGGCGGTGGGCCGGCCCTGGCGCCGGCATGCAGCGCGGGCGGACGAAAGTCCGTCGCATACCACGACAATCGCCGCGAAGTTGGTAGCATACGCGAGCGAGGGCGCTTCGAGCGAGCGAAACACCCTCGCGACCACCACCTATGTCCCGTCGCGGATCACAACGCCCGCATACGGTTGTTCTTGGGGTTATGCTCGACCTCGGCCAGACCAAGCACCTCCAGCAGCGGCGGGATGTACATGGCAAAGCGACCGCGCAGCCCCTTCTTCAGCCCATACCAGCCGCCGATCGGGTTGGTGGGGGAACGCCCCCACGCCTCCACTGTGCCCTCTTTGGCTGGTTTCTGCTCGTCGGCGCTGCCTAGCTCCATCCAGTCGCCGTGCCGCTTCAGCATCGCGCGCAGGTCGTCGATGCAGCGCAGATCGTAGAGTAGGACCGTCTTCCCGACGGTGCAGACCAGCGCGGGCGGGTTCAGCGACTCGTCGCGATAGAGCGTGTATTCCGAGCTTCCCGACGGCGTGGTAAGCCGCCACGGATCGTCCTTGGTACCCCGACCCTGCCCAGTGTTCTCCGCCATGGCGCCCCGTACCTCACTTTCAAAGAATCGAGCTCTACACATCCTGGCCGCGCTTTTGCGGCGTGGCGGTCGACCTCACGATCCGCGTTCGGCCTCAGCCTTCAGATCGGCGAGGAATCGCTCGGATGATGGACCTTTATCGGGCAATGAGTCAGCGATCATCGGCAGCATCACCCCGAAGAATGCTTCCGCCATCGTAGGATCCGTCGTGCCGTCTCCCTTGGGGGGAGCGTGTACTGCCGGACGCCCTTGAAGAGGGGCATGTCGTCCTTCCAGACCATGCGCTCGGTCGGGACGAAGATCGTGACACGCAGCTTGAACGTGCGCGTGGGCGCGATCTTCGCCACGAGCGCGACCGTCTCACCCGGCGCAATGGTGCCCTGAATGCACTGGAGAGCAGGGTTCCACCGTGCGAAGTCCTGCGCGTTCGTCAGCAACGCCCAGATGACGTCGGGGTCGCGCGCGCCATCTGTCCACCGCGACCTCCATCCAGAACGCGCCCTTGGTCGACGTGGCGAGCCTATTTGCCTGAATCGTCACGAAACGTCTCCTGCGCAGCTGATGCATGACGTGTCGACAACAAGCGCCGCAGCAGGCGTATAGCCCGCGGAACGCCTTACCGAAAATCGGCCAGAAAGCCCTCGGCTTTCGTCGGGGGATGCATGGCCCTTCCGCCGTGCGAGCGGTGTTGAAGAATGATATACCATCACCCTGGCAACGTGCGTCAGGAGACGATCCGCACGTACTGTGACGCAAACACCTCGAGAGGCAGCGCAAGGCGTAGATGGACGAGCAGACGGTACGCAGGACCTCCAAGTTCAAGCGCAAGCCCACCCCAGATCAGGAGCGGGCGATGGCGTTGGTCTTACGCCGCTGCCGCGAACTCTACAATGCCGCGCTGCAAGAGCGGCGCGATGCCTGGCAGAAGTGCGGCGTCAGCGTGACCGTCGCCGGGCAGAGCGCCCAATTGCCGGACCTCAAAGCGGTCCGGCCCGAGTACCGCGCCATCCACTCCCAGGTGTTGCAGGACGCGCTCACCCGGCGGGACCGCGCGTTTCAGGCGTTCTTCCGCCGCGTCAAGAATGGTGAGAAGCCGGGGTATCCCCGCTTCCAGGGAGCCAACCGCTACCACAGCTTCACCTCTCAGCAGTTCGGCAACGGGGCTACGCTGGACAACGGGTTCCTGGTCCTCTCCAAGATCGGGCGCATCGCGGTGCGTTGGAGCCGCCCCCTGGAGGGCACGCCCAGGACCGTCACGTTGTCGCATGAAGCGGACGGCTGGTACGCCTGCTTCTCCTGTTCCGAGATCCCCGTACGGCCGTTGCCACCTACCGGACAAGAGACGGGCATAGACCTGGGGTTGGAGTCGTTCGCCACGCTAGCAGACGGGACGATGATCCACACTCCCCGCAGCTACCGGAAAGCCGCGCGCGCTCAAGACGGCCCAGCGCCGTGTCTCACGCCGCAAGAAGGGCGGCAACCGCAGGCGCAAGGCGGTGCAACTGCTCGCCAGGGCGCATCTCAAAGTGAGGCGCCAACGCGCCGACTTCCACCATAAGGTTGCCCTTCAGCTCGTCCGGACCAACGACACGATCTAGCACGAGGATGTGCAGACGGCCAACCTGGTCAAGAATCACCACCTCGCTAAGAGCATCAGCGACGCGGGGTGGTCCCAATTCTTGAGCATCCTCTCCTACAAGGCAGCATGCGCCGGTCGGAGAGTCGTAGCGGTGCCGCCTGCCTACACGAGCCAGATGTGCTCTGGATGTGGCGCGATCGTCTCGAAAGGCTCATCCGTCCGGTGGCACAAATGCCCGGACTGCGGGACGAGCCTGCAGTGGGACCACAACGCCGCCAAGAACAGAGAGAGGCTCGGGCAGAGCCTTCGGGGAGGGGTTGCGTAGGCAGCCCCGCAGAACCGAGAATCTCCCGGCTGTAGCCGGGGGAGTGTCAAGACCCGAAGACGCGGTATGATCCCACCTCGCTCAGATCGGTGAAAGTGGGCTGCTCGGCGAAGCGCTCGCCGATCTCTGCCTGAAACGCCTTGAACGCTGGCAACGTGTCGAGCGGATTCTCGCCCGACTCCGTCTCGACGGAGACCAGATGAACGAACGTCACGCCGTCGCTCCCCCTGAACGAGACGTACCGCACGCCCTCCGGCGCGGTCGCCCGCAGCTCCGCGAACACGCGCTCGATGTACTGCTGGTTGTCCGCGGCACGTTCTGGCTTAACTTTGTACTGAACCATCATTCGTTTCACGGGTCGCTTCTCCTTCTCACTATCGGCTCGCGTCCATGAGACGACAATGAGGCGCAAAAGGATGCGGTCGCGCTGAGGAGCGCTAAAATCTCGTGCAGACGGTCGCGCGGTCGCCGCCCCACGCGCAACGCCAATAGGCCCCAGCGCACGACGAGATCGCCTATGATCGGCGGACAGATGCACGCGCTACCGGCACACTGCACAGAAAGCGAGTCGCAGCATGGATGACGTGATCGTGATCGGCGGCGGTATCGTCGGGGCCAGCGCGACCTATGCACTCGCGCGTGAAGGCGTGCGGGTCACGCTGGTGGATGGCGGCGACGCGGGACAGGCGACCGCCGCGGGAGCGGGCATCATCTCGCCCGGCACGACCACTCATGCGCCCGACGCGTACTATCCGCTGGCCTTCGCCTCCGCCGCCCAGTACCACTCACTGCTGCGCACGCTCGCGGAGGACGGCGAGACCCAGACCGGCTTCGAGGTCGTCGGGCTGCTCCACGTCGCCACCACAGACGGCGAAGCCAACGCGCTACCGGAGCTCGTGCGCACGCTCGAAGAGCGCCGTGCGGCGGGCGTCGCCTTCCTCAACGACGTCTCGCACGTCAACAGCGACGAGGCGCGCGCCCTCTTCCCGGCCCTGGCCCCTATCCGCGCCGCGATCTACACCTCGGGCGCCGCCCGCGTCGATGGCCGCCTGCTGCGCGATGCCGTTCGCCGCGCCGCCGAGCGCCGTGGAGCCCATTTCCTCACGGGCCACGCTGAACTGACGAACGCGACCTCGTCCGCCGTCGAGGTCGTCGTGGACGGTGAGCTCCGTCAGGCCGGCGGCGTGATCGTGGCGGGCGGCGCGTGGTCGGAGCAGGCGACGGCTTCCCTCGGCCTGCGCCTCCCCGTCTTTCCGCAGCGCGGCCAGATCCTCCACCTGGAGCTGCCCGAGTCGGCAACCGGCGCATGGCCCATCGTCATGGGCTTCCACTCGCATTATCTGCTCACCTTCGCGCCGCACCGCGTCGTGGCCGGCGCGACTCGCGAGAGCGACGTCGGCTTCGATCCCCGCGTGACGGCGGCGGGCGTCGCGGAGGCGCTCGGCGAGGCGCTGCGCGTGGCCCCCGGACTCGCCGGCGCCACCTTCCACGAGATCCGCGTCGGGCTGCGTCCCGCCAGCCCCGACGGCCTGCCCATCCTCGGCCGCACCCCCGCCCACGACAACATCGTCATCGCCACCGGCCACGGCGCCAACGGCCTCCAGCTCGGCCCCTACTCCGGTCTCCTCGCCGCCGATCTCCTCCTCGGTCGCACACCCCCGCTCGATCTCGCGCCCTACGCTCCTGGGCGCTTCCAGCAGTGAAGGTGCGCTGCCCGTGACATGATAAGGCTTTAGCCCGCCGCAAGCCACGGGGCTTCAGCCCCAGTGGTGTGAGGCGTGTTATGGCCTCCGCCCTTGCCACTTCTTTGGTAATCAGGCAGAATAGCTGGATATGGAACAGCAGGCCATACGCAAGACCTACAAAGAGAAGTTGCGTCCGACGCCCACGCAGGAACGGGCGCTGGACGAGGTGCTCTGGCGCTGCCGCACGCTCTACAACACGGCCTTGGAGCAGCGCATTACCGCGTGGCAGCGGTGTCGGGTCTCGGTCTCACGCTATGAACAAGAAGCCGAGTTGAAGGCGATCCGGGCCGAGTTCCCGGAGTACGCCGCCCTCCATAGCCACGTGCTGCAAGATGTCTTGGCCCGGCTCGACACGACCTATCAGGCGTTCTTCCGCCGGGTACAGACGGGCGAAAAGCCGGGCTTCCCGCGCTTCCAGGGCCGCGATCGCTGGCACTCCTTTACCTATAAGGAGTATGGCAACGGCGCCCGGCTCGATAACGGCTACGTGGTGCTGTCCAAGATCGGGCGCATCGCGGTCCGCTGGTCCCGTCCCGTCGAGGGCACTCCCAAGACCGTCACCGTGAGCAAAGAGGCGGACGGCTGGTATGTCTGCTTCTCGTGTGCCGACGTGCCGGCGCGGCCGTTGCCGCTCACCGGGCGCGAGACGGGTATCGACGTTGGCTTGAAGGTGTTTCTCATCACGGCGGACGGGGAGATCGTGGAGAACCCCCGCCACTACCGCAAAGCCGAGCGTGAGTTGAAGAAGTCGCAAAAGCGCGTCTCCCGTCGCGAGAAGGGCAGCAAACGCCGGAAGAAAGCGGTGCATCAATGCGCCAAGAAGCACCAACACGTCCGTAGGCAACGCACGGACTTCCACCGCAAGACGGCCTTGGCGCTGGTACGCCAGTACGACACGATCTACGTAGAAGCGATTCAGCCTGCCAACCTGAGCCACCGTCCCGCCCCCAAGCCCGATGGCAATGGCGGCTATGAGCACAACGGGGCCAAAGCCAAAGCGGGCTTGAACAAGAGCATCCACGATGCCGGATGGGGCCACTTCCTGTCTATCCTCGCTTTCAAGGCAGCATGCGCCGGGAAGCGAGTGGAAGCGGTCTATCCGGCGTATACCTCGCAGGACTGTTCGGGCTGTGGCGAGCGCATCCAGAAGTCGTTGAGCGTTCGCACGCATGTCTGCACGCACTGCGGCCTCATCCTGGACCGCGACGAGAACGCGGCCAGGAACATCCAATGGCGCGGACAGTGCCTTCGGGGACTCGCGGGGGTGCCCGCGGGGATGAACCGAGAACCCGTGGGGCTTTAGCCCCCGCGGAGTGTCAGGATTCTCGCATGAGAGGGATTGGCCCTAGCCTCCCGGCCGGGAGCAAACACTCCCCTCCACCTCCTGCACCACTTCCCTCACGCCCACCGCGCCAGCCCCATCGCGTACGGATGCGCCAGCCCGGCGTGGTACGGCACCACGCGCACGCCGTAGATTAAACTGCCGCTGGCGTCCGGCGCGAGCGTCGCCGTGTAGAGTTGCACGCCGCCCTCCGCTTTGCCCGACCGCTCCATCTCCACCACGCGGCGATCGCGCGTCGCCCCATCCTCGTCGCGCGCCGCCACCAGCTCCACGCGCACGTCGCCAGGCGTCAGGTTGCCCAGCCCGGCCAGCGCGCGCACCTCAATCGGCTGTCCCACTGCCAGCGCCCCATCGCGCGGACCCTCCACGCGCAGGGCCACCTGCCCCCACGCCGCGCGGATGGTACGCTTCCACTTCGTCAGGCTGCGGGCCAGCGCGTAGTTGTCGGCATCCACCCGCGTGCCGAGGTGGAGCGCCGGGACATACAGCTCATTGACGTAGTCCTTCACCATGCGGCGCATGCTGAATCGCGGCGCGCACGTGCGGATCGCCTCCTTCATCACCGCGACCCAGTTGTGCGGCACCACATCCAGCCCGCGATCAAAATAGAGCGGCACGACCTCGCGCTCCAGGATCTCGTACAGCGACGCCGCGTCGGCATCGTCGCGGGTGGCGTCGTCGGCATACTCGCGCTCCTCGCCAATCGCCCAGCCGTTCGTCCCGTCGTAGCCCTCCACCCACCAGCCGTCGAGGATCGAGCAGTTCGGCAGCCCGTTCAGCGCCGCCTTCTGCCCGCTGGTGCCGCTGGCCTCGTGCGGGCGGATCGGCGTGTTGAGCCACACGTCGCAGCCGCTGACCAGGTGCCGGGCCATGTCGATGTCGTAGTCCTCCAGGAAGACGATCTTCCCGTCGAACTCCGGCTGCCGCGAGAACTGGTACACCTGTTTGATGAAGTCCTGCCCGGGCTGGTCGGCGGGGTGCGCCTTGCCCGCGAAGACGATCTGCACCGGTCGTTCGGGGTTGTCGAGCAGCCGCGCCAGTCGCGCCGGATCGCGGAAGAGCAGCGTCGCGCGCTTGTACGTGGCGAAGCGCCGCGCGAAGCCCAGCGTCAGCGCGCTAGGGTCGAGCGCGCTCATCGCGGAGGCGAGCGAGGCGCCGGCCTCTCCGACGCGATGCCGCTGACGCTGCAACCGCTCGCGGGCATAGGCGATCATCGCCGCCTTCAGTTCGACGTGCGCCTCCCACAGGTCTTCGTCGGGCAGATCGGCGAGCCGCGTCCACCGATTCGGCTCGTCGAGGTGATCGTACCAATCCTCGCCGAGCGCGCGGCGGAAGAGCGCGTCGAGCCGCGGCGCCAGCCATGTCGCCGTGTGGACGCCGTTCGTGATCGAGCCGATTGGCACCTCATCCACGTCATTCTCGGGCCACAGCGCCTGCCACATCTTGCGCGAGACCTCGCCATGCAGCGCGCTGACGCCGTTGTGCTGCGCCGAAAGCCGCAGCGCCAGCACCGTCATGCTGAAGCCGACACCCCAACCCGTGCCTTGCGCCGCCAGCTCGTGGAAAGCGTCGCGGTCGAGGCGCAGCTCCGGCCAAAAGTCGGAGAAGAACGTGTCGATCAGGTCGAAGTTGAAGACGTCGTTGCCGGCGGCGACCGGCGTGTGCGTCGTGAAGATGGCGTTGGCCGCGGCGATCTCGCGCGCCACGTCGAACGAGACGTCCAGCCCGGCGATCAGCTCGCGGCAGCGCTCCAGTCCCAGGAAAGCGGAGTGGCCCTCGTTCATGTGCCAGACCTTCGGGTCCAGCCCCAGCGCGCGGATCGCGCGGACGCCGCCGATGCCCAGCACGATCTCCTGCGCCACGCGCATCTGGTGATCGCCCCCATAGAGCCGCGCCGAGAGCTCGCGATCGTTCGGCCCGTTCGGCTCTACATCCGTATCCATCAGGAAGAGCGGGATGCGCCCGACCTGGATGCGCCAGACCTTCGCGTAGACTGTGCGCCCCGGCAGCCGCACCGCGATCACCACCTCGTGCCCGTCCGGCCCTGTCGCGGCGGTAGCGGGCACCTGCGAGAAGTGCAGCTTCTCGTAGATCGCCTCCTGCTGGCCATCGCGGGCGATGCGCTGGCGGAAGTAGCCCTGTGGATACAAGAAGCCGACGCCGACGAAGGGCAGTCCGAGGTCGCTCGCCTCCTTGCAGTGGTCGCCCGAGAGAATGCCCAGGCCCCCAGAGTAGATCGGCAGCGACTCGTGCAGCCCGAACTCGGCGGAGAAGTAGGCGATCGTGCGCTCGGCGTCTTCCGGATACATCCGCCGGTACCACGTCCGTTCGTCACTCATATAGGCGTCGAACGTGGCGAGGACCCGGTCATAGTGCGCCAGAAACTCGGCGTCCTTGGCCAACGCATTGATGCGCTCGACGTCGGTCTCGATGAGCATGCGCACGGCATTATGCTCGGTGCGCGTCCACAGCTCCAGATCGATCGCTCGATATAACGCCTGCGCGTCGGCGTCCCACGTCCACCACAGGTTATAGGCCAGCTCGTGCAGCCGCCCGATGCGCTGCGGGATTGCAGGAAAAACGGCCATGCGACCGAGCACTTTCACGGATCACTCCTCCAGATGCGAAACGAGATCGCGGCGCAGAAGCGTCGAAGTAGGCGATTGAGGACTGACGCCACTTCGCGCCCACATTGTAGCGTCTCGCGGACGGACGATGCAGAGCGGCTAGGCATGATGCATCTCGCAGCAGCGACGCGGAGGGCACGAAGCATCGTAACGTGTGCAGAAATCTGCCGCTTGCACTCACGTCACTGCCGTACACTTCGATCGAAGGCTCGGCAAACGCCACAGCCACACACCATGCCATGCATAAAAGGGAGAGTGCTCCTCATGGGAACTGCCACGCTCGCCACGATCCTCAACTCGCTCGTGATGGGCGCTCACACGCGGTAGACAACGCGCTCCCTTGAATCTAACCCCCCTCGCGAAACGACACGTCCCAGCCATGCCGGTGAGATGTCGCCGTCGTCGCGTCACCGATGCAAGTCGCGCGCCATCACGAGCCTGCCAACCACCGTCTGCGCCCTCGCCCGCCCATGCGTGCGGAACCAAGGACGCGAGAAGAAGCAGGAGTCCTCGTGAACGCCGATCACGACCCGTCGCCGCAACACGTCCTCGATACTGAAGAGACCACTCCATCCACGCGGCCTTCGAACGCCCCGACACCCAAGTTCAGCTATGAAGCCAACCCCGACGTACAAGAGTGGCTGCGCGCGCAGGCCGCCGAGCGCGTCGGCACCAAGCCGTCGTTCAACCCCACCTTCCTCGCCCACCAGCGCGACCGCCTCTGGGTGCTTTCCTCGCTGGAGCGCTTCTACGAAGAGGACCTGATCACCGACGTCCTTCACGTCGTCAAGAGCGGCAAAGAGGCCACCGTCTACTGCTGCGCCGCCGACCCTGCCACCGGCTACGACTACCTCGCCGCCAAGGTCTATCGCCCGCGCATGTTCCGCGGCCTGACCAACGACGCCGTCTACCGCGAGAGCCGTGCCCAACTGGACTCCGGCGGCTTCGAGGTGCGCAACGACCGCCGCTGGCGCGCCCACCAGCGCTCGAAGCAAGGACAGAGCGAGCGCGTCGCCTCGTGGATCGCCTACGAGTTCGCCACGCAACGGCTGCTCGCCAGCGCCGGCGCCGACGTGCCGCGTCCCCTCTCGCAGATCGGCAACGGCGTGCTGATGGACTACATCGGCGAGCCTGGCGACGCCGCGCCACTGCTCCGCGAGGTGGATTTCCCGCGCGACGAGGCGCAGCCGCTCTTCGAACGGATCATGCGCAACATCGAGCTATTCCTCGCCTGCGACCGCATCCACGGCGACCTCTCGGCCTACAACATCCTCTACTGGCAGGGCGAGATCCGCATCATCGACTTCGCGCAGGCCGTCGACCCGCGTTACAACGACGACGTCTTCGCCCTGCTCGCCCGCGACGTCGAGCGCGTCTGCCGCTACTTCACGCGCTACGGCGTCGAATCCGACCCCGCCGCCCTCGCCGCCGACCTCTGGACGCGCTATCTCCACGGCGACCTGTGAACCCCAAATGCGTCGACCGTGCAGGGTAGATTTTGGAGAAATACCGTCGATGCCCTGCGACGGCGTCGACGGGATGTACATGGTCGAGGTCGTACGCCTCTCCGCGGGTGGGCGCATCGTCATCCGCCAAGCTACGCCGCGCACTCGACCTGCAAAGTGGCTATCGTCTTTGAATTGAGATCGCCGACAACGGGCTGCATGTATCCTCGCTTGTCCTGAGGGGCGTTTCATGGCATACTCGCCCTGGTTCGAGAGGCAGTAATCGTGCGGCGATTTCGGCGCGTTAGCCTTCGAGTTTGCCGCCCCACGCCGACTCGCACGACCTGAAGGGAGTGCCTTCGATGACCGGCCCATACGCGTCCGTCGCCGCCCGCGAAGTCGGCGAAGACAGCGCCATGAGCCTCGGCGCCAGCATCCGGATCTTTCTCAGCTCCACCTTCGCCGATTTTCAAATCGAGCGCGACGTGCTGCAGCGGCGCGTCTTCCCAGAGCTCCGACGGCTCTGCGCGGCCTCGGGATACCGCCTGCAGCCCATCGATCTACGCTGGGGAGTGAGCGAGGCGGCCGGCTCGGCGCGGCAGACGCTCCGCATCTGCTTCGACGAGCTCGCGCGCAGCCGCCACCTTTCCCCAGATATGTTCCTCCTCATCCAACTCGGTGAGCGTTACGGTTCGCACATCCTCCCGCCCGAGCTGCCCGCCGATTTCGTCGATCGCTTGCTCTTCGCTTTGACGCCTGACGAGCGTGCCGGTTTCTCCGCCGGTTACCGGCTCGACAGCAACGCCGTGCCGCCCGAGTACGTGCTCCTGCGCTCCGAGGGACCGGAGCAGTCGGAGGACGAGGCATTGCGTCAGGCGCTCGTCCGCGCCGGCGGCGCTGCAGGCTTCTCTCGGGAGGAGTTGCTGCCAGTTGCCGCATCGGCCACCCACCGCGAGATCCAACTGGGCCTTCTGGGCCTGCCGCCCGGAGCCGAGCAAGAGGCGGGCGTCCTCTGCGCGGTGCGTGGCTTCAGCAGCACACCACGCGGACCAACGGCTGCGCGCTTCGTGGAAGGCGACGCCGCGCGTGCCGGGCGTGTGCGCGAGCTGAAGGCGGCCGTCCTCGGGCGGGTGCCCGCCCATCAAGTGTTGCGCTACGAGGTGGGGTGGGCGGGGGAGGACGGGCCTACATTCGACGAGGACGCGCTGGCGGCTGCCTACATGGGACTGTTGCGGCCGAAGCTGGAGGCGGTGATCGCCGCGCGCACGGCTGCGCGCGAGGCGGCGGGCGCGCGGGGACGCGACGCGGTTGCCCTTGCGAACTCCGCGTTCGAGGATGATCGGGCTGGGCGTGTCGAGGGCCGTGACGCCGAGCTGGAACGCCTTGAGGCGTATCTCGCCGGACGAGCTGGCGTCGGACTCCCGCTCGTCGTGGCGGGCGAGTCCGGCAGCGGCAAATCTACCCTGCTGGCGGAGGCGGTGAGGCGCGCGACGGCAGCGTTGCCGGACGCCGCCCTGGTCGTGCGCTACTGCGGCGTCACCCCCGGCACCGAAGGCCTTGTGCCCCTCTTGACCAACCTGCGCCTGGCGGTGGCGGAGACATTCGGCCTGCCGCAGCCGGTTGCGCTGACCGACGAGAACCAGCTGATCGCCGCCGTCGCCGCCCAGTTGGCCATGCTGCCCGCCACGCCCGAACGACCACTCCTTCTAGTGATCGATGCGCTCGACCAACTGGGCGCCCGCACGCAGCGCACGGATTGGCTGCCGCCGCAGCTCGCGCCGCACGTGCGCGTCGTCGTCTCGATCCTGGCCGACCGACCGGAGCTTGGCTATTTGAGCGGCCGGCTGCCCGCCGAACAGGTGCTGACCCTCGCCCCCCTCGGCGCGGAGGCCGGCCGAGCGATGCTGCGGGATGCGCTGGCGACGGCGCCCGCCCGCACGCTGACCTCCGCCCAAGAGGAGGCCGTGCTGTCGGCCTTCGCCGTGCACGGGTTGCCACTCCACCTGCGATTGCTTGCCTCGGTGGCGCGGGGCTGGCGGTCCTTCGACGCGCCCACGGTCGGCGCGTCGCCGCTGCCGTCGAACACGGCCGAGTTGCTGGATAGCATGCTGGAACGTCTCGAAGCGCCCGAGCAGAATGGTCGCGCTCTCGTCTCGCGCGCGCTGGGAGACTTGGCCGCCGCGCGCTTCGGACTGGCCGAAGACGAGCTGCTCGACGTGCTGGGGCGCGACGAGGCGGTGCGCGAGACGCAGCGCGATCTCTCACCGTACTCGCCGCCCATCGATCCCGCACTGCCGTTGCCAGTAGCCCTGTGGGCGCGCCTGCACGAGCAGGTGGAGGCGCTGCTCACCGAGCGTCAGGGCGACGCTGGCGTGCGCCTGCTGACCTTCTATCATGGGCAGCTGCGGGCGGCAGCGGAGGCGCGCTATCTGGCCGGAACCAACGGCGTCGCGCGGCATCAGGCGCTCGCCGCCTACTTCGGCGGGCAGCACTGGCGCCTCGGCCCGCAGCAGTGGAACTGGCGCAAGGTGCGCGAGCTCGTAACCCAACTGGAATGGGCGGACGATCGCACTGGGGCAGAGCAGGCACTGAACGGGCTGGCCGATGAGATGGAGCAGTCGTCGGCGGGCACCGTCGCGGTGATGAACAGCCTCCGGGACCATCTCGAAACCGGCGGGTACTGGCAGGTCGGGCTGCGCCTCTACGCGCAGGCGCTGGCCGCTGCCCGCGCGACCGGCAATCGCGCCTATGAGGGAGAAACACTCGGCAACATGGGCCTGCTGGCCGATCATCTCGGTCGCCCCGACGAGGCGGCGGACGACTACGCCCAGGCGCTCGTCATCCTGCGACAGATCGGCAATCGCGCGAGCGAGGGGAGCACCCTCAACAACCTTGGGACGCTCGCCTTCGGCATGGGCAAGGTCGACGAGGCCATGTCCTACCTCCAGCAGGCGTTGGTCATCGCGCGCGAGGTAGGCGACCGCGCCAGCGAAAGCAGCACCCTCAACAACACGGGCCAACTAGTGGCCTTAGTGGGCCAACGGGATGCGGCGGCTGACTATTATGAGCAGGCGCTGGCGATCCAGCGCGAGGTGGGCGACCGCGCCGGCGAGGCGATCACGCTGAATAATCTCGGCCAGCTGGCCTACCAACTCGGTCATGCCTCGGAGTCGGCGAGCTACTTCGAACGGGCGCTGGCGGTCTTGCGCGAGGTCGGCGACCGTCCGGGCGAGGCGCAGGCGTTGAACAACCTCGGCAGCCTGGAGGGTCGCCTCGGCGCGTGGAAGGATGCGGGGCAACACTTCGAGCAGGCGCTGGCGATCCAGCGCGAGGTGGGCGATCGTTCCGCCGAGGGCACCACCCTGACGAACCTCGGCGCACTGGCCTCTCACACGGGCAAACCGCAGGAGGCAGAACGCTGGTTTGCGCAGGCGCTTGTCCTCCTGCGCGACGTGGGTGACCGTCCGAGTGAGGCGAACACCCTCAACAGTCTCGGCGCATTGGCGCGCGACGAGCATCGCTTCGATGAGGCCGCGCAGTACTACGCCCAGTCGCTGGCCATCGCTCACGACGTAGGCGACCGCGCGATGGAAGGGGCGCTGCAGAATAACCTGGGATCGCTCACGCGGGCCCAAGGACGGCAGGACGAGGCGAAAGCGCACTTCGAGCAAGCGCTAGCTATCGAGCGCGCGGTGGGCGACCGTACCGGCGAAGGCCACACGCTCAACAACCTCGGCGCGCTGGTCCGCGAGCAGGACCGTTTCGAGGAGGCGGCTACCTACTTCGAGCAGGCACTCGCCATACGCCGCGAGGTAGGGGATCGTGAAGGAGAGGCCGCCACGCTCACCAATCTCGGCGCGCTGGCTCGGGTGCAGGGCCGACCGGAAGAGGCGGCGCGCGACTACGAGCAAGCCCTGGCGATCTGCGAGGCGATCGGTGCGGTCAACCTGGCGAATACCATACGCGGAAACATGGAATTCCTCGCGCAGCAACAGCAGCAACAGCAGCAACCGCGCCAGGGGCGTCGCCACTGGTGGCCGTTCGCGCGACGCGACTGAAGGGCGGAGTCTGCGCAGACGTGGTGGAACCGGAGTACACCCTGTTCACCTTTTTCGGCGCGGAGGCGCCTGCCTTTCGGTAGGGGGTAAGCGCCGTCTCCTCTCTTCTGCGGTACACTGCAACAGTGCTTAGGCACCCTGGTTCGCCAGGGGCAACGGTTTGCACTCGCACCTTCCCACCCCAAGCCATTCTGGCGTTGCTGGCAGGCATCGTTGCCAGCGTAAAATGGTGTGCGTACCGCACCCGATGGTGCATTCGCGGCAAGACGTGTCTCTGCCGGGCTGATGTCCTGCAGCCACACGCGGCTCCTTCGTCGTTCACTGGAAGCTGCAAGCCCGTGGGTTTACCCACAGGGTTCATGACCCTACGGCAGCGTCTGAGAGGACAATGCCAGCGCCAGCCGTTGAGCTTGCGCCCCGCGCAGTGGCATGGATAGAATCTCGCGCAACAATGGTGTGTGAGCGCGAGCGTGCTTCCTGTGGTGCTACACGAACCGGCGCATCTGCGATCCAGCGGGCGCAGCAGATCCTCAGCCCATATCTGGCTGGCAAGCCGGAAAACCGTCCCTCGCGAATGAGCTGATCGCCGACCGCCGCGCCTCGGCGAAGCGATAGATCTAACCGACCACTGGCCGTGCCCGCGCCACGATCGCCTCGAAGTCCGTGCCGACGGGCAGCGTGCCGAAAGCCGCGCCCCACTCGCCGCCGAGCCGCGAAGCGCAGAACGCATCCGCCACCGCCGGAGGCGCATAGCGCACCAGCAGCGACCCCTGGAGCACCAGCGCGATCCGCTCCACCAGCCGCCGCGCCCGCACCTCGATCTCCGCCGTGTCGGCAAGCTCGCGCTGAAGTCCGCTCACCGCCGCGTCCAGATGCGCGTTCGCGCCGAGCGCGAGCGCGACCTCGTCCGTCAGCGCCGCGACGGCCTCCGGCTCCTTGCCCAGCACCCGCAGCACATCCAGCGCGTTCACGTTGCCCGACCCCTCCCAGATCGAGTTCAGCGGCGCCTCGCGATAGAGCCGCGGCAGGATGCTCTCCTCCACGTACCCGGCGCCACCCAGGCATTCCAGGGCCTCGGCCACCAACGCAGGCGCCCGCTTGCAGACCCAATACTTGCCCACCGCCGTCCCGATGCGCTTGAGCTGTGCCGCGCGCTCATCGCCCGCCTCCGCCTCGTCCGCCGCGCGGGCTAGCCGTAGCAGCAGCGCCGTCGCCGCCTCGGACTCGACGGCAATATCCGCCAGCACGTTGCGCATCAACGGCTGATCGATCAGACGCTTGCCGAAAGCCGAGCGATGCGCCGCGTGATGCGTCGCCTGCGCCACCGCCTGCCGCATCAGCGACGCGCTGCCGTTGATGCAGTCGAGTCGCGTATAGTTCACCATCTCCACGATGGTCCGCACGCCGCGCCCCTCCGGCCCGATGCGCAGCGCATACGCGCCGTCCAGCTCGATCTCGCTCGATGCGTTCGAGCGATTGCCCAGTTTGTCCTTCAACCGCTGGATCAAGATCGCGTTGCGCGTTCCGTCGGGCAGCACGCGGGGCAGCAAGAAGCACGTCAGCCCGCCCGGCGCCTGCGCCAGCACCAGGAAGACGTCGCACATCGGCGCCGAGCAGAACCACTTGTGTCCCGTCAGTAGATACGCCTCGCCGCCCTCCGTCGCGCCGAGGGACGCCGCTCGCGTCGTGTTCGCACGCACGTCCGAGCCGCCTTGCTTCTCCGTCATCGCCATCCCGGCCAGTAGGCCGCGCTTCTCGCTCGCCGTACGCAGCCCAAAGTCATACTCCAGCGACGTGATGCCGGGCTCCCATGCGGCGGCCACCTGAGGCTCCATGCGCAACGCCGGGATGCTGGCGTACGTCATCGAGATCGGGCAGCCATGCCCGGCCTCCACCTGCGACCAGACGTAGAACCCTGCGGCACGCGCCACGTGCGCCCCCAGCTTCGGCTCGCGCCACGGCGCGGCGTGCAGCCCCTGGCCGACAGCCGTGCGCATCAGTGCATGCCACGCCGGATGAAAGCGCACCTCGTCGATACGGTGCCCGTAGCGATCGTGCGTGTGCAGTTCCGGCGGATGCTCGTTCGCCTCGAAGCCCCACGCGATCGCCTCCGCGCTGCCCGCCAGCCGCCCGAACGCGCGCAGATCGTCTTCGGCCCACGCCGCCCCCTCGCGCCGCACCCCCTCGACCAGCGCCATGTCGGCCCCAAACGCGTCGTAGCCCTCCAGCGGCGTCGGCTGATTGAAGACCTCGTGCGTGGCATGTCCCTCGGCGCGGATGCGCGGCTGCGTCAGCATGGGAGGTTCCTTTCGCTACCGCGCATTCTAGCACCAGCGCGGCGACGCAGGGTGCAGTCAGCTACAGGTCCATGTAGCACATGATGCGCGGAGTAGCACATGATGCGCGGAACTGATGTTGTGAGGCACTTTTGACGTTATCGGCGCGGGAGGGAAACACGATGGCGCGTGAACTGGCGCCAGACGGCTACGACAATCTGCTGCATCGACTCCGTGCTCTACGTCCGGCAAGGACAGGCCATCACCAACTTGACCGCACCCTCCTGCCAGCATAATCCGATCTCGCGCATCAACTCCTCAATGAACCCCACCACCTCGACTTCCTCCGCCTCCGCGCGGAAGCGCACGAGCGCGACCTCGAACGCGGCCTGCTCGCGCACATCCGCGACCTCCTGCCGGACTTCGGCGTCAGCTTCCCCGGCAGCCAGTATCACCTCGAACTGACACTCCGCACGGGCTAAAGCCCGACGGGTTCTCGGTTCAATCCCGCAGGCATCCCCGCGAGTCCCCGACGGCGCTGCCCGCGCCATAGGATAGTCCTCGCCGCGTGCTCGTCGCGGTCCAGGATCAGGCCGCAGGCGGGACAGATGTGGGTGCGCACGGAAAGACTCTTCTGTATTCGTGCCCCACAGCCCGAGCAGTCCTGCGAGGTATCTGCCGGATTGACCGCTTCCACCCGCTTGCCGGCCCATGCTGCCTTGCACGCAAGTATGTTCAGGAAACCGGCCCATCCGGCGTCCCGGATAGATGGGGTGAGACCGGCCTTGCGGCTGGCCCCATTGCGCTCATAATTGCGCTCATAGCTGCCTGTGCCGCCTGGCTTCGGCGCCGGGCGACGGCCCAAGGCGGCGGGGTGAATGGCTTCGTGAGCGATGACATCGTACTGGCGCACCAAAGCAAGCGCCGTCTTGTGGCGGAAGCCCTGGCGCTGACGCCGGACCTGCTGCTGCGCTTTCGCCAGCAATTTCACGGCTGTGCGGCGACGGTGCCGGCCTTTTTTGCGACGGGAGACGCGCCGCTGCGCTTTCTTCAGCGCCTCCTCGGATTTGCGGTACTGGCGGGGGGTCTCCACGATCGCACCGTCCGATGGGATGCGAAAGACCTTTCGCCCAACGTCTCTGCCCGTCTCCTGTCCCGTCGCAGGAAGTGGTCGCGTGGGCACGTCCGCGCACGAGCAGGAGCCATACCACCCATCGGCCTCCTTGGAGATCGCGAGGAGATCGCCACGGTCTTGGACGGTCTTGGGAGATCGCGACGGCCTTGATCGTGCCCTGGATAGGCCGGGACCAGTGCACCGCGACGCGCCCAATCTTGCTGAGCACGAGCGAGCCGTTCTCGAGGCGGGCGCCATGGCCCTACTCCTTTGCCCTACTCCTTTGCCCTACTCCTTGATGGTGAAGGAGTGGGAACGGGTGCGCCCCTGGAAGCGTGGAAATCCTGCCGTCGCACCAGTCGCCAGACGGCGGAAGAACGCCTGGGAGGTCTTGGCGAGCCGCACCAGCACGTCTTGCAGGACATGGCGGTGGAGGGCGGCATACGCCGGGAGCTCGGCGCGAAGTTCCTTCAGCTCCGCTCCCTGCTGCGAGCGGCTGACCGCTAGCGGCTGACCGAGACGTGACAGCGTTCCCACGCGGTGAGGCGCTGTTCGCGCGCGGTGTTGTACAGCGTGCGACACCGCCCGAGCACGGCCTCCAGCGTCCGTTCTTGGGTTGGCGTCGGGCGCACCTGCTCTTTGGAGGTCGTGCGTCCCATTGGCAAATTCATGTGGTTATATGCGGTCTGATAGACACGGAACCGGCAATGGCCGTGGCCGAGCGCGCCTTATCACTGCCGTTGCAACGGCGTGGCGTGCGGCGGGCTACCGCCCCTAATTGTCAGCGGCAAAGACGCTTCCTCGATCTGCTCTTCTACCACGTACGCCTGCGCTGCTACGTCGTGATCGACCTAAAAATGGGCGAAGTTCCAGCCCGAGTTCGCAGGCAGGATGAATTTCTACCTCGCGGCTGCGGACGACCTGCTGCGCCACTCCGACAACATCCGCCTCCTCGGCGCCCGCCTGGGATGGTACTCGTTCACCCGCTGAACCGCGCCCGACGTCACTGCGGCGAGTGATCCATCCCAGCGACTCGAATCCGGCCGTCAAAAATGCCGCCTCCCCATAGAGGAAGCGGCATTGCAACGGCTCGGTCTCACTCAGCAGGGGCCATCTCCGAGCCAGGTGCGGCCATACGAGCGCATCGCCTCGATCACCTCGAAGAGCGCCTGTCCTTTCGGTGTCAGCGAATACTCCACCTTCGGCGGCACCTCGGCGTACGTGCGGCGCTGGAGGACGCCCTCGCGCTCTAACGCAGTCAGCCGCTCGGAGAGCGTCTTCGGGCTGATGCCCACCAGGGAACGCTCCAGCTCGCTGAAACGCTTCGTCCCGGTGGTGAGGTCGCGGATGATGAGCAGCGTCCACTTCCCACTGACGATCTCCGCCGTGCGCGCGACAGGGCAGAGCAGCAGCTCCTGCGCGGCGGTAGTCATCTCGCCCGATTCGGAGATCGCGGCAGTTCGCTGCGTCATGGGTCTCGCTCCTCTCCGCAGCGCAGGCGCGGAAAGCACATCCGATGGAATTGGCACTCATCACCGGCTGTTCAGGCATGCCACCCGCTACGCTGGGTACAATTGTTCACAGTAAAGCATACCACGAGCGTAACCATCCGTAAAGGGCTTGGCGTCACAGCCCCAGGGTCATTCAAAGATTGTTGGGCCGTGTAGACTGTGGGCATGAGGAACGACGAGATCGGGCCAAGCCTGTTGGCCGCCCTCGCACGGGTGCCCGACGGGCGCTCGCGCCATGGGCGGCGCTATCCCTTGCCGGCGTTGCTGGCGCTGGCGACGGCAGCGATGTGAGCCGGGGCGCGCAGCCTCTACGCCATTGCGCAATGGGGTCGGCTGCAACCAGCCGAGGTCCGTCGAGCGATGGGATTCCCGGAGCACGCCATGCCCGCAGCGACGACGCTGCACGACGCCTGCAAGCGGCTGGACACGACGGGCGTCGAGGCGGCCCTACCGGCATGGGCGGCAGCGGCATGAGGGGCCGCCGACCGGCAGGTGGTACGGGATGGCAAGGCGCTACGAGGGAGCCACGGCGACGAGGTGCCAGGAGTGCGCTTGGTGGCGGTCTACGCACCCATGGCCGGCCTGGTGCTGGCGCAAGCGGGGGGTCCGGACCAGGACCAAAGAGGAGCCGGCTGAGACGGAGGAGGCACGAGCACAGGCCAAGCAGGAAGCCGAACTGCGCGTGGCGCCGCGCCTGGTGCGGCCGGTGCAGGCGCTGCTGCGCGGACGGCTGGTCAGCGGGGATGCGCTCTCCCGTCAGAAGGCGTTGGGTCGGCAGATCACCCAGGCGGGCGGCTCCTCGCTGTTCGCGGTCAAAGCCAACCAACCTGAGTTACTCGGCGACGTCACCCTGCTCTTCGACCAACCGCCGCCGCACGAGCGCTTGGCGACCGCATCCTCGGTCGACAAGCACGGCGGACGGCTGGAGGTACGGCAGGGGCGCGCTTCCGCTGCGCTGGCAGGCTATCGGCGCGAGGCGGGTTGGGCGGCGGCGGGGCTGGTACTGGAGATCGAGACCACCGTGCGCTGGCCGCACCACCCCACGCGGCCCAGTCGCCACGCAGTGCGCTACTTCCTGACGAGTCGGCCTGCTCCTACGCCAGCCGCCACGGCGTGGCGGGCGACCCGGCGCCACTGGCAGATCGAGAACCGCTTGCACGGGCCACGCGACGTCACGCTCGGCGCGGACGCCTGCCTGGTGCGCTCGGGGCGTGCCCCACAGGCGCTCGCGGCCGTGCGCAACGCTGTGGTCGGCCTGCGGCACCAGCACCGCGTTCCCACCCGCGCTGCCGCGCTGCGGGCCAACGCCTGGGCGGACCTGCCACCGTCCTTGCCCTGCTCGGCCTCAAACTTTGAATGACCCTGGTCACAGCCCCATCTCGATGGTCTACGAACGGCACCACCCTACGGATGCAGCTCGGTTCGCCCACATCACGCCAACCGCGATCCGCCCAACAACCCCGGCAATTGCAGCTTGTGTGCCTAAAGACGCCATGTTAGAATGGCGCGCAACGGTGGCCGCTCGCGCGAAACGCCTTCATCCCCCAACAATTCGCCATCCTCACGCCGCAGCACCCCACCGCTGGAGGCTCCATGATCGACGACGCAGCCCCCCAGCCTGCGCTGCGCAGCGCGACCGACCCCGCCCTGAAGCGCGCTGCCCGTGCCGCCGCCTACGTGTTCTGGATCATGTTCCTCATCAACTTCCTCAATTACTTCGATCGTTACATCTTCCTTGGCCTCGAAACGAGCATCAAGAGTCCCCTGCACCTCACCGATTTCGACCTCGGAAATGCGGTCGGCGCTTTCCTCTTGGTCTACACCATCGTGGCGTTGCCGCTCGGTTTCATTGCGGACCGCATCGCGCGCAAAACCGTCGTGGCGGTCGGTGTCGCAGTCTGGAGTGTAGCAAGCTTCGCTACCGGACTCGCCAGCAGCGCTTTGAGCCTGATCGGCATCCGCGCATTTCTCGGCATCGGCGAAGGCAGTTACTACCCATCGGGCACGCCGATGTTGGCCGCACACTATCCTCCCGCGCGGCGCCCGTCAATCTTTGGCCGTTGGACCGTCGGGGCGCTGATCGGCGCGGCCGTCGGCTTCCTCGCGGCGAGCTTCTTCGAAAGTAGCAAGGTGAACGGCGTCACCGTGGATGCCGATCTCTGGCGCAGTGCCTTCTACTTCACCGGCGTCCCAGGACTCATCCTGGCCGTGCTGCTGTGGTTCTCGCGCGAGAAGACTCGTCATGAAGACGATCCGCCCGCGGATCACCTCGCCAGCGAAGGAAAATCGGCGCTCACGCGAATTCGTGCCTACCTCGGCATCCCGACAATCCGCACCATCATCGGCTTGCAGGCATTGGGCTTCTTCGCCACCACCGGAGCAACCACATTCTTTGTCATCTACCTTGGAGATACCTATGTATCGGGTTCTCCACACTTCGCCCATGCCGGCATCTCATCTAAGCTCGTCCCGATTTTCGCGGGCGCTATCGTCTTGCTCGGCAGCGTCTTCGGCGCCCTCATCGGCAGCCCGTTCGCGCACCGGTTGAGTCGCAAACACCCTGGTGCTCGCGTGCTCGCCGGCGGCCTCGGCTACCTCTTCGCCGCCCCGGCGATCATCGTTGCGGTTGGTGCGCCATTCGTGCTGTACGCCATCCCTGCGTACGCCTCGCTCGACGAGTCCACACGACTGACCATCGAACTCGTGATCTTCGCCATCTCCGGCCTCGCCGCCGCGTCCTTCCTCAACTTCTTCCAGGGCCCGACCACCGCCGCCTCGCTCGACGTGGTGCCCGCCAATGAGCGTGCTGGCGCGGGTGGCACGGTCCTTGCGCTCTCGCACCTCCTTGGCGATGTCTATGCCGCCTCGCTGATCGGTTTCATCGCCGACAGGCTATCGCACTCGCTCGGTGGGTCCCAAATTGGCCTTGCTATGCTGCTCACGCTGCCTGTTACTCTGATCGCCTCTGGCATCGTCAGCATGATCGGAAGCAAACACTATGCGAAAGATGTCGCTGCGCTAGGCAGTTCGGCTGACGTGCTGCTCGGCGTCGCCGCCGCGCCCGTCCACCCGTAGTATCGCCTATCGCTTGCTGTTCGGCCTATTCCCGCGCGACGCCGTGCTGCGGTATGGAATCGTCCTAGGAAACAATCGGGGCTGAGGCTGCCTGCCTTGAGGCATGGGGATGAAAGCCCTGTCGCCCGCAGGCGACGCCAACGGTACTGGTAGTTGTCATGCCACTATCTACTGTTGCATACTGCCTGTATGAAAGAAATGCACGGTAACAACAACGTCGTTTATAGCTGTCGATATCATGTGGTGTTCTGCCCGAAGTACCGACGTAAGGTATTGACGCCGCCGATAGATGAACGGCTCAATACAATCCTTGCCGAGCAGATTGAACGCTGGGGGCAGGAACTCATTGAGATGGAGGTCATGTCTGACCACGTGCATCTGCTCGTCGGGTGTGACCCGCAATTCGGCATTCACCGGCTGGTGAAGCTGCTCAAGGGTTACAGTTCGCACGCGCTGCGCGCGGAGTTTCCTTCCCTCAAGCGGAGGCTGCCGTCGCTGTGGACGAACAGCTATTTCATCAGTTCGGTGGGCGGCGTGACGCTGGAAACCCTCAAGCGGTACGTGGAAGACCAGAAGGGGCGCTGATTCGTGGACGGCCAGACGACGCGCAAGAGTTTCAAGAGTTTCAAGTACAAGCTCAACTCCACGCCCGAACAGGCGTGCAGGCTGGAGCGCACGTTGATGCTCTGCCGTCACGTCTACAACGCTGCCCTTGGCGAGCGGCGCGAAGCGTGGCGCATGTGCGGCGTCTCGGTCAGCTACTACCAGCAAAAAGGCGGAATTGCCCGACCTCAAAGCGACGATGCCGGCATACGCCGAGGTCAACAGTCAGGTCTTGCAGGATGTCGTGTTGCGCGTCGATCGTGCGTTTCAGGCGTTCTTCCGGCGCGCGAAGGCTGGTGAGACACCGGGCTATCCCCGCTTCCAGGGACACGACCGCTATCACAGCTTCTCCTATCCGCAGGTGGGCCAGCACGGGGGCGCGCGGCTGGATAACGGCTTCCTGGTCCTCGCCAAGATTGGCCGCGTGGCGGTGCGTTGGAGTCGCCCCCTGAGGGTATGCCCAAGACCGTCACCATCTCCAAAGAGGCGGACGGCTGGTATGCCTGCTTTTCCTGCGCCGAGGTGCCGGTGCAGCCGCTCCCGCCCACCGGACGAGAGACGGGCATTGACGTTGGGTTGCAGGTGTTTCTCATCACTGCTGATGGGGAAGCGGTGGAGAATCCACGCTGCTACCGCAGGGGCGAGAAGCAACTGAAGAAGGCGCAGCGCCGGGTGAGCCGTCGCAAGAAGGGCAGCACAAGCGCAGGCACAAGGCGGTGGGCCACCTCCAGCGGGCACATCAGACGGTGCAACGGCAACGCGCCGACTTCCACCACAAGACCGCGCTGACGCTGCTGCTCCAACACGACACGATCTATCTCGAAGATTTGCAGGTCGCCAACATGGTACGGAATCGTCGCCTCGCCAAGAGCATCAGTGATGCGGGCTGGGCGCAGTTCCGTACCATCCTCGGGGCCAAGGCAGCATGCGCCGGGCGTCGGGTTGTCGTCGTGCCACCAGCCTACACCAGCCAAGACTGTAGCGGCTGTGGGACGCGTGTGCCCAAGAGTTTGAGCGTGCGCACCCACATCTGTACATCCTGCGGCCTCGTCCTCAATAGAGATGAGAACGCGGCCAGGAACATCCAACGGGCCGGGCAGGCCCTTCGGGGAGTCGCGGCGTAGGCTGCGGCGTCGAACCGAGCCTCCCCCGGCTTCAGCCGTGGGGAGTGTCAAGAAACAATCGCAAATACTGGCAAACGTAATTGACCACTCCCCACGGCTGAAGCCGGGGGATTCTTGGGCTGACCACCGCTCACCTAGCGAGCTAGGAGCGTCTTACACGGTCCTGTCGTGGCCCGAAGCCACCTCCACACGCGTACCTTCCCGCAGGCCCTGCGGTAGGGGGGCGAGTATCGCACACCTGGTCGTTTGGTGTCCGGTTGTCGGGAGCGCCTGACGGCGCGCGGCGCTTCCTCCCCGTGGGTGAACCGAGGGGTCTTCACGCCGCGCGAGCTGATGACCGATTATCTGCACGTCGCCAGTCGTCGTATCGTGGACTGGCTCGCGCGGCAGCGCATTGGCATACTGGTTATCGGCAAGAACGACGGCTGGAAGCAACCTGTTGGCTTGGGCAAGCGCGCCAATCAGAACTTCGTCTTTATCCCGCATGCTCGGTTCATCGAGTTGCTGCGCTACAAGGCGGAACTGGTTGGCATCCGGGTTCTCCTCACCGAGGAGGGCTACACCTCCAAATGCAGCTTTCTCGACCTGGAACCGATAGGCAAGCATCAGGTTTATGCCGGCAAGCGCATCAGACGCGGGCTGTTTCATGCCAGAGACGGACGGTGCCTGAATGCGGTCGTCAACGGCGCGTACAATATCATGTGCAAAGTAGTCCCAGACGCTTTCGGCAATGGGATAGGGGGTGTGGTGGTTCACCCCGTCAGGATCGCCCTGGCGAATGGGCCGCATGGCAGCAATGCCCTTGTGGCCTAGAACCATGCTTATCGAGAGCGTGGCACGGCGCCGTTCGCTCAACTCATCACGCGCGGGAGGCCAATGGTGGACGAGACGCAGCAATCCGAAGAGATCTCAGCGACGCCCGAAGCGACGGACGCGACCACCCCGGCTGCGCCGTCCGTCGCGCCAACTCCCGGCGCGGATGAGACCGACGCCCTCACCGCGTTCATCGCCAGCGGCGGCACCTTCGGCATGGCCGTCCGCGACGGACTGGCCCAGGCGCAGCTCGACGCCACCGGCGCCGCGAAGATGAGCGGTGAGCACATCGCGAACCTGCTCTATGGCCTCCGCGAAGTCAACGAGCACACCGCCCCCTACACCGGCCGCGCCTACCCCAACCCCAACGACTACCGCGAACGCGACACGACCCCGACCTCGACCTCGCGCCGCCGCAGGTAGCCGCAGATTTTCATCGCAGCGCACATTGAGGGCATTCGCATAGTTGAGCAAAACGTTACCAAACGTGTCACCCGTTCGCGCTACGCCGGTTGACGAGGCAACTCGGCGGCAGGTTGGACTACGGCCAACCTTTGCATGGTTTGCCACTCCTGGTGTCGCCTGTCCAAGAGTGCTTTGATGGCCTTGCGGTCTGCACAGGCTGCTAACTCTTGATCGCCTAGACGACCCGCCAGGTGCTCAGCCGCATTGGTGTCGGCATGGTTGGTGGGCCCACCAACCATACATGCCCACAAACCATACAACAGGACGTCTGTTGGTTGGGACGGTTCTCGCGGCCGACCTGGTGACAGCGATGACATTCCTGGGACCTGTAGGCGCTCTTGACCTTGCGGGCACGGATGCCTCGCTTGGCTGCGCCCCAGGCCAGTTGCGGCGGGATATGGGCCAGATTGGAAGCGTACCGGTACGCGTTCATCCGACGTGCTTTCAACTTCATCCTCGCAACGTGTAGCTGCTCGTAGACAAACTGGGCATCAGGGTAATCGCGGTAGAGTCCATTGACGGCACGGTTAATCGCTTGTCGCACCTGCCGCGCTAACTTCGTGTTGCGCGTGGAGGGTGCGCGTGGAGGGTGCGCGTGGAGGGTGCGCGTGGAGGGCAGGCGCGTGACGCCTTTCTTTTTGAGGCAGGCACGCAGTTTGGCTTTGCGACGGCGCTTGTCTCTATCCCGTTTGTGGCGCTCGGCTAGTGTGCCAGTGAACGTGCCATCGTGCTGGCCTGTTGAGGCGGTGAGGAAGTTGGCAATGCCCACGTCTACGCCGATCACGGGCGCATCTGCGGGGGTCTCTACCTTCACCTGCTCGTCATAGGAGAGCGTCAGCCACCGGCCATTCGCTTTGCGGGCCAGCACCATGCTGGTGTTGAAGGTTTTGCCCGCGAGCGCCTGCCGATGATGAGCGGCCAGTTTCACGGGCAGGAAGACGGGGTGCCCTTTCTCCAGAGTGCACAGGCGCAGCCAGTAAGCAAAGGGGCTCTCCTCTGCGAGCTGAAGCAGCGCCACATTGGCGTTGGCCTGAATCACCGGCTCTTTCAAGATGGGCGTATTCCAGCAAGATGGGCGTATTCCAGTCGCGCCATTGGGGCGGCGCTTCGTCTGGCTCGTGGGCTTCTTCATAGGCGGCCAGCGCGTCTAGGTACCCTTGTAGGTACTCGTGCGCGTAGGTACTCGTGCGCGGCATTGGCGTAGTTGCTTCGCCAGGACTGGGCGATACCGGCGGCGTGCTGAATTGCCACGCGCTGCCAGCGCTGCGAGAGCGAACTCTCGAAGCAGGGAGCCAGGGAGCCAGGGAGCCAGGGAGCCAGGGAGCCAGGGAGCCAGGGAGCCAGGGAGCCATTGGGTTCCGCTTCGATGCAAAAGTAGGTCGTGTACGCCTGACAGCGCTGCAGGTATTCGGCGGCCAGCGCATCCAGCGTGGCGATCTTGGCATGGTTGGCGTCACAGGGGTGAATATGGGTCACGGCACGAGTCAGGCGCATCAGTCCACCGCCAGGGCCGCGAGCAATTGCGCCTTCTTGTGGCTTGCCCGCCTGCGGCCATAGAGCCGAGCACAGAACGAGGTGATGATGGCAACGAAGTCTTGCAGCAGGTCGGCCTGTTCCTCCGCCGCCTCGTTGATGATGACCAGTGCGCGGCCTTGCGTCTTGAGGAGCGTCTGAATGTAGGCCACGCCGACGCGGGAGCAACGGTCCTGGTGCTCGACCACGATATGACTGATGCTAGGGTCGGCCAGCAGGGCGAGGACCTGCGGGCGCTGGTCATTGACGCCCGCGCCACATTCCTTGACAACTTTTGCCACCCGCCAGCCTTTCGCCGCGCAGAAGGCAGAAACGCGCTCGGCCTGGCTGTCGAGGGTCATGCGGTCCTCAGCCGAAGAGACACGGGCATAGACCACCACCTTCTGCGGGCGAACGGCTTGTGACAGTGGCGGCACATCGATAATCACGGTGCCAGACGGCAACTGATGGGCGGGCAATTCGCCCCGTTGCCACATGCGCCACGCAGTCTGCTAGCTAATGCCTTGTTGCTTGGCATAGGCGGAAAGTTTCATGTCCACAGCGTAGGACAACACCGGGCATTTATCACATCTATGACTCTATTTGATAGCAGATGTCTATAAATTAAGGCTCTGGCAAAATACTCGAATGCCCTCATCTTCGTCACGCCACCGCTAAACTCCGTACTCCTCCACTCCCTCGGTGTTTCTCCCCAGGTTTCCCCGCGCTCCTCCACCTCTCCTATGCCAACCGGCCTATGCCAAACGTCAGGCTGCTTTGACGCGCTTTCCCGCCCTCTGGTACAGTCGCACACGACGCCCGCCGTCCCCACAGAGCAGGCTCGCCCGCGCAGGATGAGTCGCCGCGGGCACAACGTCGCAGCTCGCCGCCAGGAGGCACGCATGCCCGCCATCTGCATCGCCAACAACAAGGGTGGTGTGGGAAAGACCACCACCGCCGTCAACCTCGCCGCCGGATTGGCCCGCCTCGGCCAGCGCGTCCTCGTCGTCGATGTCGACGGCCAAGCCAACGCCACCTACGCCCTCACCGGGCGTGTGCACCCCGTCCCGTCGCTTTACGACGTCCTCTGCGGCGACCGCAAGATCGAGACGGTGATCTGGAAGACCAACGAAGAGAACGTCTGGATCGTCCCCGGCGACGGGCGCCTGCAAAACGCCGATGTCGAGCTTGCCTCCCGTCCCGGACGCGAGTGGCGCCTCTCCAAGGCGCTGCAAGGGCTGGAGTACGACTACATCATCATCGACACGCCGCCCTCCCTCGGCGTCCTCACCCAGAACGCCCTCGCCGCCTCGCATCGCGTCATCGTCCCCGTCTCGCTCACCGAGTTCAGCCTGATCGGCATGGACAAGCTCGACGCCACCATCGACGACCTGCGCGACCAGCTCGACCTCAACGACCTGGAGATTGCCGGCGTCGTCGCCACCTTCTACGAGAACACCACCACCGCCAACGAGACCTGGGGCATCCTCGAGAAGAAGTTCGAGGGCCGCCTGATCGAGACGCGCATCCCCAAGAACCTCGACATCGAGAAGGCGCACCGCGAGAACGAGAGCGTCCTCAGCTTCGCGCCCAATAGCAGCGGCGGCCAGGCCTACGCGCAGCTCGCCAGAGAAGTGAAGAAGATCGTCCCGGCGCACAGCAATCCCTACGACCGGCGCCGCCACGCCTACACCGCCTGAGTCGAGGGAAGACTTGACTGCTCCCCGCGGCTATAGCCGGGGGATTCCTGTTTCACCGAGGCCAGCCGAGGGCGGGCGAACCCGTCCCGGTCTGACGGCCTCTCCACAGGCGGAGACCGCGAGCCCCGCGGCCTTGATATTCCTGGCGGCGTTCACGTCACGGTCGTGGATGCTGCCGCAGACAGGACACATCCAGTGGCGCGTCTCCAGAGCGAGGGAATCGACTACCTGCCCGCAGGCGGAGCAGCGCTTGCTGCTCGGATACCACCTGTCGATGGCGACCAGGGTCCGCCCGTACCATTCGGCCTTATAGGTGAGTTGGCGCACGAACTCGCCCCAGCCGACGTCGTGGATCGCCTTCGCCAACGTCGGATGTTTGACCATCGCCTTCACGCGCAGGCTCTCCACGCAAATCGTTTGGTTCTCACGGATGATGCGCGTGGAGAGCTTGTGCAGGAAGTCCTGGCGACGGTCGGCGATCCGAGCGTGGACGCGGGCGACTTTGACGCGGGCCTTCTCGCGGTTCTTGGAGCCTTGCTGCTTGCGGGCCAGACAACGTTGCGCCTTGGCGAGACGTTGCTCGTCGCGGCGGAAGTACTTCGGATTGCCGACTTGCTCCCCGCTGTCGAGCACCACCATGTCCTGCAGCCCCAGATCGAGACCGACGTCGCGCGCGACGGGCGGCACGGGCTGGAGGTCCTCCTCCACGAGGAGGCTGACGAAGTAGCGCCCGGCGGTGTCCCGACTGACGGTGACGGTGCTTGGCATGGCGCCATCGGGCACGGGACGCGACCAGCGGATGGCGAGCGGGGCGTCCATCTTGGCCAGCGTCAATGTCTTGGCGTCAGCGTTCCAACGAAACGCCGAGGTGGTGTACTCGGCGGCTTGTGGGCCGCGCTTCCTATGGAAGGTGGGGTACTTGGCGCGCCCCGCGAAGAAGTTGCGGAAGGCGCGGTCCAGATGCCGCAAGGCTTGCTGCGCCGGCACGCTGGAGACTGCGGTGAGCCACGCCGTCTCCGGCTGGCGCTTCAACTCCGTCAGCGCGGCCGAGGTGTCCGCGTAGCTGATGCGCTGCTGTCGCTCGTAGGAGGCCTCCGTCCGCAGCCGGAGCGCCCAATTGTAGACGAAACGCGCACCGCCGAAGGTCCGCGCCAGCACAGTCGGCTTGTGCGGACGTCGGATAGAATCGATAGCGGTAGGCCCGTCTTTGTCCCATATTCGCAGTGTAGCGCGTACCGTGTGAAACAGCAACGGAAGGGGGAGCGGCGCTTCCTCCCCATGCCTCAAGGCAGGGGTCTCCGCGCCGCAATTCCGATGACGACGACAAAATCCTCGGCCAAACCGCCCAAGGTCCCCAAGCCACCCACGCGGCCCGCAACTGGCGAGGCGGCGGCGCAGCCCCTCCAGGTGATCGAGCAGGCGCTCCCGATGGCGCCGGAGACCCTCGCGCGCACCCTCCGCGCCGTCGCCGACGAGCTGGAGCGCGATCCCGCCCTCGCCCGCCGCGTCGCCGCCGCCCTCGACGACCAGCGCGATGCCGGTTCCGCTCCCCCCTCTCCTCGCGGTGGAGGGGCGGGGGGTGAGGTTCTCCGCAAGAACGGCAATCGTGGCAAGGCCCCTATCGCCTCGAATGAAGACGATGCGCCCCCGACGACATCGGCGAGAACGCCCAAGCCACGCCCATTCGTGCCGCGTCTGATCACTGGCACGAGCCCCAATCTCGGAACCGGCGTCCCCGACCCATTTGCGCTCTACCGCCGTCTCGGCGCCGGCGGCCTCCGCGCCGCCCTCGATGATCTGCGCCTCGGCACGCTCCGCGCCATCGTCCGCGAATACACCCTCGACCCCGCGGGCCGCCTCAGCGGCCAGAACGACGCCGAGCGCCTGCGTGCGGCCATCCTCGACGCGGCGCGCGGAGCCTGACAGATATAGGGCTTCAGCTTATGGCGCGGGCAGCGCCTTCGGGGAGTCCCAGCGGTGGCGGGGGCAATGAACCGAGACCCCGCCAGGCCTTAGCCCAAGCGGAGTGTCAGCTCGTCGGCTCTGATTGACAGCCCACGAGCGACCTTGGTATAATCGTCGGGTATCTTCGTCGAAAAAGGGTTCGAGACACACCTTGACCACTCCCCATAGCTAAAGCTAGGGGATTCCTGGGCCGAGCACTGCCGTCCAGATGCCCTGGGGCGGTCTCACACGCTCGTTGGGACCATGGTTATCGGCCCCGCTCCACAGGCGTAAATTCCCGCAGGCCCTGCGGTACACAAAACAGTATACCACGTGAAAGGAGACGGCGCTTCCTCCCTGCAGCTAAAGCCGGGGGTATCCGCGCCGAAGATTTGAGATGAAGCGCACCTGGCAGCCGAAGCGCATCCCTCGGAAGCGCGAGCACGGCTTTATCAAGCGGATGTCCACGCGCAACGGGCGCAGGGTGCTCAAAGCGCGGCGGCTCAAGGGTCGTTGGCGGCTCACCGTCGTCTAGAGCGGCACGTCGCTGGCGACATCATCCTCCGTATAGAGTGCGTCTCGCGCTGGCTCGCCTTTAGGGGAAATCACCCTCGTCGGCCCGCGAGACGCATTTCTCTGCATGGAGCGTTCGTGGTTCCTGGATAGTCGTGAGAATGGCACCCCACGCGCCTCTCATCTTGGTATAGTATGTAGTTGTGGTGTGGCGGGTGCGACACCGCGACAGCGAGGCTCATCGCAGTGAAACTGGCTGAGCGGGCCGAACGTATTCCTGAACGGGCAGCGTTTCGGGCGCACACGGCGCGTGCGCTCCTCACGCGATTTCCAGCACGTGCGTCGCAAGGGTCGCCACGTCAGCGGTGCCCTGGTCACCGTGGGCTACGCCCGGCGCGATCAGCCCGATGCACCCGCACGCGTGGGGTTCTCGGTCAGCAAGCGCGTCGGCGGTGCCGTGCAGCGCAATCGCGTCAAGCGGCGCCTCCGCGAGATCGTGCGGCGCCTGCTCGTCGAGCTGCCCGCTGGCGGCGACGTCATCGTCACGGCCAAGCCCAGCTCCGCCAGCGCCACCTACGACGAACTCGCCGCGGACCTGCGGGTGCTGCTCGTTCGCAGTGGCCTGTTGCATGCGGAAACACATCGAGGCGACGGATGAAATATATCGGGATGGGCCTGATACGCGTCTACCAGAAGACGTTCTCGGTGGTCCTGCCATCGAGTTGCCGCTTCACGCCTTCCTGCTCGCAGTACGGCTACGAGGCCATCCAGAAATATGGCTTCTTCCGGGGCGGCGCAATGGCGATCAAGCGCATCAGTCGCTGTCACCCATTCTATAACGGCAGCCTCTACGATCCCGTTCCCTGACGCCCGGCGGGCTTCTAGGGACGAATCGCGGCGTTGGACCGTCGAAGATCGTATTCAGAGAGAGAACATCAGAGAGAGAACACCTGAGAGAGAACATCTGACGAACGAACCCGCGCGCCATACCAGCGTGCGATAGAAGTATATCTGCCGCAGGGGAGGCATCCGCAGTGGGCAATCTTTTGGGAACGATATTCGGGCCGATAGGCCAGTTCTTTCACTACGGTCTTTTACGAGCCCGTCTACAACATCCTGATCCTGCTCTACCACGTCACCAACAGCTTCGCGCTGTCCATCGTCCTCCTCACCGTCCTCCTCCGCCTCTGCCTCCTCCCGCTCACCCGCAAACAACTGCAGTCGAGCCGCAAGATGCAGGAGCTGCAGCCGCAGATCAAAGCGCTCCAGGCGCAGTATCGCGGCGACCCGCAGGGTCTGATGGCCGCCCAGCGTGCCCTCTTCAAAGAGAATAACTACAGCCAGGCGCAAGGCTGTCTGCCGCTCCTGATCCAGATGCCCGTCCTCTACTCCCTGTTCTTCGCGTTCAAAACGCTCATCACCAACGACCTCACCACCATCAATCAAAGATATCTATCCTTTCCTGCCCAAGGTAACCCACCTCCTCACAACCCAGTTCCTCTGGGTCGATCTCGCGAAGACCGATCCCATCCACCTGCTCCCGCTGGTCGCCGCCGTGTTCACCTTCGTCCAGTTGCGCATGGCGATGCCGGTGCGCCCGAAGCCCCAACCCGGTCAGGCCTCCGACGCCACCGCGCAGGCCACGAAGATGACCATGTACCTCATGCCCGCCATGACCTTCATCTTCGGCCTCAACTTCCCCGCCGGCATGGCGCTCTACTGGTCCATCGGCACCATGTTCATGGTCGTGCAGCAATACTTCCTCGCCGGCTTCGGCTCCCTCTTCGTCGGCATCCCCGGCATGGAGCGTTTCGTCCCCGAGCCGAAACAGTCGCTGACGCCGCCCGCGCCCGTCGGTCGTAACGGCGCCCGCCCCGGCACGTACAGCGCCTCCAGCGCGGCGCGCAGCGCACTGGTCGAGACACCGTCCGCCCGAACAAGGCCCACCGCGACGCCCGCCGCACCGTCACCTTCGCCCGTCTCAGGGGGCGTATTCGCCCGCTTGCGCGAGCAATGGGCCGCCGTGCAGCGCCAGGCCCAAGAGGCCGCCGCCGCGCGGGCCGAGACCCTCGCCGCCGCCAACGCCAAGATCGTGGACAGCACCGCCGAGGTGGACGGCGATGACGCGGAGCAGCCCGCTGCCTCCGCCCAGGCAGACGCTTCGGCGGGCGCCCGCGCGCAACGTCAGCGCCCCGCGAAGCAGGCGCCGCAGCTGGTGAAGCCCTCGCACACCCCCGCCGCGACCGAGCTTCCCGCCGCCACAATCCCGCGCGTCGGCACAAATGGCAACGGCAATGGTGCCACGAAGCCACCGCAGCCCGCCTCGAACGGCAGCGGCGCGAACGGCAACAGCACGAATGGCGGCAAGGCCGGCGTCAGCGGCGCGAAGGCGGCGAACGGGTCTACCGGCTCCAGCGGCGCGGTGAGCGTGCGGCGTGAGTCCACCGGCGCCCCCTCGGGCACGCGCCCGCTCAACTCAGGCCAACGCAAAGGATCAGGTGGCGCCAAGGGTGCGGCGGCCACGCGGACACGTCCGGCGGGCTCGGCGAACGGCGCCGGCTCCTCCGGTCGCCCGAAGGGAGGCCGCTAACACATGGAAAGCGTGGAAGCGTCAGGCAAGTCCATCGAGGACGCCATCTTGCAGGCTTTGGTTCGGCTCGGTCGCAACCGCAGCGAGGTCGAGATCACCGTCCTGCAGGAGCCTAGTCGCGGCACGCGCGGCATCGGCTCGCACGAGGCACGCGTCCGCGTCTTTGTCAGGCCGGGCGGCGCCGCGCGCTCCGCCCCCGGCGACGAGCCCGAGGAACTCGACGACGCCGAGCTCGATGGCGTGGACGAGTATGCCCCCGACGTCTACGACGAAGAGGCCTACGCCGAGGAAGAGGTCGAGTACGAGCCGATCGACATCCCCACCGGCCCCCTGAAAGACCTCCTGCCGCCCGACGCCAGCATCGAAGAGGTCGCCGTCGAAGCGCTCCGCGCCATCCTCGCGCACATGGGCGTCCGCGCGCTCGTCGAGGTCAAAGAGCCGCTCAGCCAGAGCGAAGAAGAGGCCGAGGAAGAGCCGCTGACCCTCAACATCCGCAGCGACGACAGCCAGACGCTGAGCCTGCTGATCGGGCGGCGCGGCGAAACGCTGGCGGCCCTGCAGCTGCTGGTCAATCTCGTCGTCAACAAACAGACCGGCGTGCGCGAGCACATCATCGTCGACGCCGAGCGCTACCGCGAGCGCCGTGAATTCAACCTCCGCGCGATGGCCGCCCGCATCGCCGATCAGGTGCGCCGCTCTGGCACGCCGATCATGCTCGAAGCCATGCCGCCGAACGAGCGCCGCATCATCCACATGGCGCTGGCCGAGACCGACGACATCGCCACCGAGAGCACCGGCGAGGGCGACCAGCGCCGTGTCGTCGTCTCCCTCAAACGCCCCGCCCACGCCTGATCCGAAGCCCAAAGCGCTCGTCGCCGCGTAGGCGGACCGCGATCCACCCTACCACGTGCTGCACTTCAGCGCCGCCTTCCCGCCTCCGACTCCCCCTCGGGAGAGGGGCAGGCGGTGAGGTCCCCCGCTCCGCGCTAGCACACCAGCGCCGCGCCTTCAACGATAACTTCCCGGCCTGACACGCTACAGCGCGCTATCGCTACATCGCTACTTCGCCAGCGTCAGCACATGCTCGACCTTGAGGCCTCGATCAAACGCCACCTCGCCGAAGTGTGCCGTCATGTCGTCCGGCCCGCGCGGCGCGCCCTCCCACACCAACAATGCCATTGCGTTCGGAAGCAAGAATCCCTCTCGCTCAGCCTCGGCGCGCCCAAACTCCACCGCCCGCTCGATGATCCGGATGTTCGTATCCGCGTAGGCGCGCTCTCCGTCCGGCGGATACCCGAGCACCTCCACATCGCCAGTCTTCGCCAACTCGTCGCAGATCGTGTCGTAGGGCCCGCCCCAATCGCCGGGCCGATCCGTCACCGACGTCTCGCGGAAGAGCGCGCGACCGAACGGCAAAATCATGTGGCGACCCAACCCCAGATCCCCGGCGACCGCCAGCGCAATCAGGTCCGTCCCACATGCACCGGAGGAGACGACGGCGGTCGCGCCCAGCTGCACCAGCCGCTCGCGCATCGCCGCGCGTACCACCTCCATGCAGGCTAGTGGGAATCGCGCAACGCTCGCGTCCGCCGCGTCGATCCGTCGTCCTGCCACCGCCACGATCATGCTGCCACCTCCCGCCAACTGCGCGCAGATGCATTGCACAGCTTACGACCCACGCGCTTGCCGCGTTGCAGAGACATCCCGCGCAGAGCGCGTTGAGCGCTGCGCGAAAGCGGACTCTAGTCCGCGTCCCTACGCCGCAGGCGAGTTATACCAGCGGTGTATTTTGCGACCCACTCAACGCTGCCCATCGCTAGTCAGTAGTGCTCGCTCGATCCGCTTGAATTCAGGCCTGAAGCCGATCGTCCCAGAAGAGAAAGGGGTCCGCGAAATGACACTTTTCGCTCCGTTCTGGGGGCAGGTTTCACATTCTGGGGGGCGACAGTTCAGGCGAACTCTGGGTAGAGTGGGCGACCAGCGACGACGGTTTCGAGGGCGGCGAGCAGCGCGACGCCTTGTTTTCGAAGGGTGGAAAGATAGCCTCTGAGGCAGGCGAACGCAGCCGCGCCCCCGTCTGAGCGGAAGCACCCTGACACCTTCTGCTGCACTTTGAGCATCCGCACGTCGCGCTCGGCTTGGTTGTTGTCGAAGGGGATGCTGAAGTCGTCGAGGAAGGCCAGTACCTGCTTCTGCCCCAGCCACAAGCGTTCGAGCAGGTTGCACGCCGGCGACTGCTTGACCCGTCCCCGCTGGCGGGGGCGTCGCTCGGGCGGCGGATTGGCGGCGTGGCCGGCGGCGAGCAGCGCGCGGTAGCGGGCGACGAGCGCCTCGCGGACCGCGGTGGGCAAGGCGCGCAGGCCAGCAGCGCGCGCCTGCTCGACGGCCGCCTTCATCTCCCGCAACAGGCCTTTCAACTCTTTGGCCCAGGGCTGCTGGTACTGCTCCTCGAGGAAGGTCAACTCGCGCAGGTGGTGGATGTTACAGAGGGCATGGCGGCAGCGCGTGTAGCGCCAGGAGGGCTTCCAGCCGTCGTGCACGCTGACCCCCGTGAAGGCCGGCAGGATGCCCACCGCGTCGGTCGCCTCCGCGCCCCGCTTGGCGTGGACCGCGTAGTGCGTCAACCGCGCGGTGCTGGCCACGTGCGCCCAGGCCAGGTGTCCACTGCGCCGTACCCCGGTCTCGTCGACGTGCAGCACCGGCACGCGCTGCAGCGCCGCCTTGACGCTCGCCTCCACCGGCGCCAGCGTCGCCGCGCTCTGCTGCACCCAGCCCTGCAGCGTCCCCAGCGAGAGCGACGCGCCGCACAGGTCGGCGAACAGCTCACGTACGCGGCCATACGGCACGAATTGCTGCTGCAGCAGATACACCGCGAACGCGCGCAGGCGCGGCCCATATTGCGCCCGGCTCGGCGCCTCCGCCGGAAACGTCCCCACGCTCACCGCTGCGCACTGCGGGCAGCGGACGTGCAGCGCCTGGTGTTCGGTCACCGCCAGGCGGATCTGCGGCAGGTCTCGCACTTGGCGGCGCTCGCGCAGGACTACCTCCGCCTCGTCCAGCAGCGTGTGACACTGCGCACAGACCGTCGGCCGATGCTCGACCACCGCGTCGGGCGTCGCCACCAGATGCAGCGTCTCCCCACGATGGCCCAGTTGCCCGCCTGGCTTCTTGCCACTGTGCCGTCGCAGGCTCCGCGTCTTGCGAGCGAGCCCGTCACTCGCTGGCGGCTTCCCGCTGTTATGGCTATCCTTCGCCAGGCGCGCCTCCAGTTCCTGGACGCGAACCTGGACCGCCGTCAACTGCTCGCGCAGCAGGGCATTCTCGACTTCCAATTCGGCAATGCGCTCTTCCGGTGCCATGCGCCCATGCTACGCCTGCTCTGCAACTCTGCCTGAACTGTTACTCTGGGGGCAGGTAATCCGCCCATAGTGGTGCTTGCTGGTACATAGCAAAGTCCCCTGGGTGATCTTCGGATCGCTCGGGGGATTTTTGTTTGGTGACTCTGGACGCGACACTCCCACAGACCTCTCGTGGGTGACCGCCAGACACTGGCATCACTCTTCGGCTGCTCAACCGTATACAGTGGCAAGCAGTGAATCGGTAATCGGGAGGGGCGTCTGATGAGCGAGGCGCAGCAAGAGAAACCAGCGGATGCGTGGGGGCAGCCCATTAGCGAGGAGCGGCGGGCGGAGTTGCAAGGCTACCTCGACAGGTGGGCAGCGGCGGAGTCGGGCCACATAGGTACCAGGGGACCTTTTGACGGCATGTGCCTCACGGGAGCAGATGTGCGTTGGCTTGCTACGCAGTCGGGACGCGATGAGCCTGGATGGCAAATGCCAAATATGGGTGTATTCTGGTGGGACGGAATGCCCGCTAACCATAAACGTAGTTTGGTGCCGAAGCTGCATTTGCAGGGGGCCGCCCTCCATGCCCGATACGATGTTGCAGCGCGCCGTGGCGCTGCTTGAACGCGCGCAGGCGGCGCGCATTGCGCGCGCGGAGCTCGATCCTCGCCTGCTGTTCACCACCCTCATCAGCCTGCCGCTGATCCACCTGAACTCGCTGCCGCGTTTTGCGGCCATGTTCCCCGATGCCGATATTACGTCGCCTGCCGCCGTCGCTCACGCGCGCGACCAGATCGACGAAGTCGTGCTGCACGGCATCCTGTCCCCGGCTACTCCAGACGCCGACCATTTCGCACCTTAATTCAGCATCCGGGCGATGCTGGCGCCGGTCGCAGAGGAGGCATCACATGCGCTTGGACTACAAATGGCGTGCTGCAATCGTCGTCTCCGTCGGCCTCTTCATGGGCGTGCTCGACGTCACCATCGTGTCGGTCGCGCTGCCGCAGATGCAGGCCTACTTCCACACCGATCGTGACACCATCACCTGGGTCGCAACGGCGTATCTTCTGGCGCAGGCGGCGGTCATCCCTATCACCGGCTTCCTCAGCGACCGCTTCGGCACCAAGAACGTCTACCTAACGGCACTGGCGATCTTCACGCTCGGCTCGGCGTTGTGTGCCGTCGCGCCGAGCGAGCAGTGGCTGATCGCCTTCCGCGTCCTCCAAGGCATCGGCGGCGGCGCGCTCTTCCCGGTGGCCTTCGCGATCGTCTTCCGTGTGTTCGCACCCACGGAGCGCGGGGCAGCCAGCGCGTTGATCGGCGTGCCAGTGCTACTGGCACCGGCCTTCGGGCCGACTATCGGCGGCTTTTTCACGCAGACTTGGGACTGGCGTGCGATCTTCCTGATCAACCTACCAGTTGGCGTGGTCGCCTTCATGGGCTGCCTGTGGGTGCTGCATAGCGGAGCGCGCGAACGGGCAGAGAGCGGACTGGAAGCGCCTGATGGCCAGCCAATAGCGAGGCAGGGCTTCGACGCCGCCGGCCTGGTGCTCTCGATGGTCGGCTTCACCGCGCTGGTCTATGGGATTTCCGAAGCGGCCGTGACCAGTTGGACCGATCGTTACGTCGTGATCTCGCTGGCGGTTGGCAGTGTGCTGCTCGTCGCGTTCGTCGTGACCGAGCTGCGGGTCAGCGAGCCGGTGATGGACGTGCGGCTGTTCCGCATCTACAGCTTTACTGTAGCCAACGTGCTGACGTGGGTCGTCTCGGGCTTTCTCTTCGCCAGCCTCTACCTACTGCCGATATTCTTCCAGAATGTCCAGAACTATTCGCCGCTGCAATCGGGTGAGTTCGTCATCGTGCAAGGCCTCGGCGCCGCGTTCGCCACACTCATCGCTGGGCGGCTCTACAATCGAGCCGGCCCGCGCACACTGGTGGTAGTCGGTTTCGCACTGGTCACGATTGGCACATACGCCTTCACGCAGCTCGACGTCAACACCAGTTGGCAATCGCTGCAGATATGGCTGCTGATACGCGGCCTCGGCCTGGGCCTCACCAACATCCCGCTGCAGACGCTGGCGGTCTCGGCGATCAGCAATCGCGCGATGGCCCGTGCCTCATCACTCATCAACGTCACGCGTCAGGTGTTCGGTGCCGTCGGCATCACCGCCCTGACGACCATTTTCGTACAACAGACTCAAAACAAGGCAACAGCACTTGCAGCACAGTACGCGAGCGGGTCGCCGCTCGATCCGTCGACACCGCAGGGCAAGATCTATGCGGCGTGCGCTAAGCCCTTCGGCGCAACGGCGTCGCAGCATGCGGCGCAGATCCAGGCTTGTGTGCAGCAGACGGTGAGTCATGTCGTGGTGCCGGTGGCGCAGACCCACGGCATTACCGTCGCCTTCGCCGTCTCGACGGTAGGTTGTGCCGCAGCGATCGTGTTTGCACTGTTCATCGGCAAGGATCCGGCGGTCGAGGCAGCCAAACAAGCGGCGGCGCGCGGTGAAGCGGCATCGGAGGCACGGCCGACGGCCATGGGCGAGTAGGCAACCTGATTCCTTGGCAACGCGGCGCAGGGCACGGCCTCTCCAGTTTGCGAAAAAAGGCCCACGTTACTTTTTGAGCATTGGCCTTCGTTGTTCGAGGGCTGTACCACTAATCTGCGGTTTACAAAATTGCGGCGACCTATCCCGTTGCGTCCCGTCGCGTCCCGTTGTCCCATGAATCCGGGACTAGCAGTCCCGTTGTATCCCATTGCGTCCTGTTCAGGTCGACGGCTTTGCTGCCAATTTTGCTGCCGGCGCACTGATGAGGATTTGGCACGCCGGTGGATGCGGATGCGGGAATTCGCCGAATTACGTCTCCCCCTTGCTCCTGTCAGCAGTTGCCTGGAGTTGCCCTAGTGCAGTTGTAATGGGAGTTTGAACCAAGCCAGAGTAGCCCATGGCGATCACTTCTGGCGGCAGGTTTTTGATCGTTTTGCGATCAAGCACTCGCGCAGTTATCCGCGAACGAACCACCTCCGATGCGATTGTCCGTTAGCTATGGATATTTGCCCTTCGGAGAGTGCAGCCTCGAGGAATCCTCACGCATTTCATGTCGACATTGGTGGCGCAGCAATGGTTGCACGGATTGGCCGCGCCGTTCGGGTGACGGGGCAGGTCCCCACGATAGCCAGGCCTTCTTCTGGAGCGCTTAGCCGGCAGATGGCATACCCGACAGACAGAACAGGAATTATGCTTCCTGTGGCACGATCACCACTTTCCCGGCGACCTCGCGCTGCATGATCGCGCGCAATGCGCGCGGCGTCTCGGCGAGCGAGTAGGTGTGCGAGACGTAGGGATGGATCTTGCCTTCGGCGAGCCAGTTGACGAGTTGGCGCAAGTTGGCGCGGTTTCGCTCAGGTTGCTGGGCGGCGAACGCGCCCCAGAAGACGCCGACGATAGCGCAACCCTTGAGCAGCGGCAGATTGAGCGGGATGCGCGGAATCTCGCCCGCCGTGAAGCCCACGACGAGGTAACGGCCCTCCCACGCCATGCCACGCAGTGCCGGCTCGGCGTAGGTTCCGCCGACAGGATCGTAGACGATGTCCACGCCTTTGCCCTGCGTCAGGTCTTTGATGCGCGCGCGCAGGTCCTCGACAGAGTAGTCGATCGTCTCGTCCGCGCCGTATTTGCGGCAGATGGCCAGCTTCTCTGGGCTCGACGCGGCAGCGATCACGCGCGCGCCCAGCAGCTTGGCCAGCTCGACGGCGGCCAGCCCTACGCCTCCTCCCGCCCCCAGCACCAGCACGGTCTCCCCCGTCTGGAGCCTAGCGCGGTCGGTCAGGGCGTAGTAGGACGTGCTGTAGGTCATCTGGAGGGCCGCGGCGGTGACAAAGTCGATCCCCTCGGGCAGTGGAACGACCGCATTGACATCGCAGGTCACCTGCTCGGCGAAGCCACCCCAGACGGTGAAGGCGCAGACGTGGCTACCGGGAGCCAGCCCCTCGACGCCCTCGCCGACGACCTCGACGATGCCGGCGACGTCGCTGCCCGGCGTGAAGGGCATCGACGGCTGAAACTGATATTTGCCCTGGATAACGAGGGTGTCGGGAAAGTTGACATCCGCCGCTTTCACGCGGATCAGCACCTGACCCTTGCCCGGAATGGGCGTGGTCACCTCGGCGAGCTCGAGCTGCTCGGGCGGTCCGTAGGTGCGACAGAGGATAGCTTTCATAGGTATCTCCTCTCATTTGGTAGATAAACAGGGCAAGACAACCATGTGGACGGTGTTGCTTCGCTCAACGTCACATAGCTTTCGACCTGGGCTGCCTATTCTCAGGACGAACATCGTCATGGTTAGGGAAGGGTACGAGCATCCGTACGCGTCGCTGGTAGCGCCGGTACGTTTCGCCAAAGGACGCCAGCAGATCGTGCTCTTCCAGATGGATGCCGACAACAATATATGCGGTCGTCGCGAGCGAGAAAAGCAGGTGCCCGACGGTCATATGCGGTGTCGCCCAGAAGGCGAGGAGAAAGCCCACCATCATGGGGTGTCTCACCAGTCGATAGAGTGCTGGCGTCTTGAAGACGGGGGCAGCATTGTCCTTCGTCGTCGAGAACGCGTAGACTTGGCGCAGGCCAAACAGATCGGCGTGATCGATTAAGAAGGAGGAGAGCAGGACGATCAGCCATCCGATGCTATAGAGACCAAACACGAGGAATCGCCAAGCTGCACCCCGAAGATTCCAGATGGTTTCCGGTAAGGGCTGCCAGTGCCAAAAGAGGAGCAACAGCGCGAGACTGGCGAGCAGCACATAGGTGCTGCGCTCTATCGGGCGCGGGGCGAAACGCCCCCACCACCGCTTGAACGCGGGTCGAGCCATGATGCTGTGTTGGAGGGCAAAGACACTCACGAGCGCTACGTCCACGAGAACGGCCTGAAATGGGGAGACGACCCTGCCGGAGTCAAGGGTCTTCGGCACGAAGAAGTCACCGACGAAACCTAAGGCGTATACGGTCGCGCACACGAAGATGAGGTAACACACTGCGCCATAGGTGAGCGTTATCCCTGCTTGCCAGGTCATCCCCTGTAGCCTGGACTTTGTCTGAGTCATCATCGTCCATCCTCCAAAAGCGTCGTCCCATTCATTGCGAAGGACCGCAATCAACTTTCGCGTGCACCAAGCCGCGGAGCTCAACACCGTGCAGAGACCCGGATGGCGTGTGCATTCTGGCTGGTGTGCGGCGGATCTCCGTCGCGCGCTGCCGCGCTTTGAGCGCGGTACAATGCTCTGGAGCGCAGTGTACTGGGGCGGCGTTTCCGGATCGTCCACAATCCAGGATGCTGGAACCAGAGGTCTCACGCAGTGCACGACCCTCGTGTATACAAGCGCCTGCCCGATGAAGAGGCACGAGGCGATGCAGCAGCTCTCAGTCCGCCTGTTCGGGGCACCTCTGGTTGCATTCGGTGGGGAGTGGGTACCGCTCCGCTTCCAGAAAGAGCTCGCGCTGCTTATCTACTTGGCAGTCACGAACCGCCCCCATACGCGTCTGGCCCTGGCAACCCTCTTCTGGCCAGAGCATGAGCAAGCGAGAGCGCTCGCGTCGCTACGCCGGGTCCTCTACCAGATCAAGGCAGATGTCGGAGAGGGTATTCTGGATACGAAGGGCAGCGCGATCGGGCTCTCCACCGCGTTGGATCTACAGGTAGACACTCGCGTTTTTCTTACTGCCACGCAGTTGTGTAGGGAGCATAGCCATCCCCCGCAAGCTCCCTTCGCATCCTGCATCGAGGCTCCGAAGCGGCAGTCAGGCTCTATGTCGACGATTTTCTGGCCGGCTTTTCGATCCCTGACAGCCCTCAGTTCGACGACTGGCAGTTTTTTGAGCGAGAGGGATTGCGAGCTTCCGCATCCTGGCGCTGCTCTACGAGCACGAGCACGCCAGATCAGGCTGTCGCGGCAGGTTATTCGTGAACCGGTCATGAACCAGCTCATCGTGCGTTGATGCGCCTGTACGCGAGGAGCGGCCAATTCGCCGAGGCCATTCGCCAGTATGAGCTGTGCCAGCGACTGCTCTTCGAACAGTTTGGGGTGCGGCGACGCAGATCTCTACCGTGCCATTAGGGAGGGTGTCACGGATCCGGCAACGCGTCGGACAACACGCTACGTGCAGAGTGGCGTCGTATCGGCGTATCGGCAATCGGTGCAGGAGGGATCCCTGTGGTGAGTCGCATGCCGGGCGGACGGAAGGCGAAGATCGTCGACGCTGAGCGCCCGCGGGGTGGCGCCGGACCGGCGCCGCCACGACCGGAGAGCCCGCAGGCTGCGTGTCTGGGCTGAGCGTCGCGGCGGCGCCAGATGCGTGCCCCAGCCCAGGCACCTCGGCTTGCACCTGTTGGCTGGGCGGATCGTGGCGTAGCAACTCCGCCAGCGCGGCGTCCAGTTCCGCCACGCGGGCGTGCAGGTCGAGCAGGTGCAAGGCCAGGGTGCGCACGACGACCGAGCGCGCGGGGACCGCACGTTGACTGGCCGCCGAGTGCCGGGCGAGGTCCTGCAGCGCCTGCGCGTGAGCGCACGTCCAGCGGCATCCACTGACCTCGTCCAGCACCCGGCTCAGCGCGTCGAGTGGCGCCTGGGCGAACGCCTGGGCCGAGCTGTAGGTGCTGAGCAGGCGCAAGACCGCCGCGGCGCCCAGGTCGGCGTGAGCGGGCAGGTGGCCGACCAGTTCGGGGAAGACGGGCACCAGCTCGTCGTGCAGGCGCTGGCGTGCCGCGCTCTGGCTCGCAATCAGGTCACGGCGGGTGCGCGTCAACGTTCGCAGGGCTTGGACCGTCTCGTCGGGCACACTGCTCGCCCGTGCCCAACCAGCCAGCAGGCCACGTGCCAGAGTGTGGGCGTCGATGCCATCGGTCTTGGCACGCAGCCCTAAGCTGGCCGCCCACGACGCCGTCTGGTGCGGGTTGAGCAGCACCGCGACGTAGCCAGCGTGGCGCAGTGCGTCGTAGAGCGGTTCCCACAGACTGCCCGTCGACTCCAGCCCGATCCACAAGGCCGTCGGGTGATCCGCTCCCGCGGTCCACTCCTGCAGCCAATTGATCAGTTGCCCATAGCCGTCGGCCGTCGCCGGGATCGGCGTGCTCTTGAGGCGCACGATGCCACTGGGCGCTTCCAGCGCGCAGACGACATGCGCAGACTTGGCTACGTCGATGCCCACAACGTAGCGGATCTCGGGCGGCAACATGCCATCCTCCTGTTCACTCGGCTCACCGAGCGCTGTGGACGGCTGGGCCAGCCTGGCAGCCACCTGGCCTCCCGGGCGCGGTCCCCTTCGCCATGGGCGCTCACTGGGCTGCGGTTGCAGGTGCGGTGCGCTACACCCAGGGCGCAGTCGTTCGGCCATCGACCGTTCGCTGACGAGAGGCAGGCACGGCAGTCTTTCAAAGTCGGTCATGCCGAAGGGTGAAACAACGACCGTCGTTGGTGCCAGTCTGCGGGTACCGGACGGCCCAGCATCCCTACCCCAACTCCACTATAGAAGGGTGAGGCAGCTCGTCTCAGCATGTCTCCTGTCGTATCTCCCGCTCTTCAAATCCCGGGAAACCGCTTATCGTCGTCCACGGGCGTCTCGGGGCGTCTCTCGGCGTTGTTGTCACAGTCGTTGTCACAACCTGTGTCGTACGTGCGCCAGGTCATGGCCTGCGCGATGTTCGCGCTGACCGACTCCCTGCCACTCATCGGGCGTACCCCGACGTGGCCCCTCGCCTCGGGACACCGACAGGCGACCGGCCGGCTTTCCGCAGGCGGGTCCTCACGCTCTCTGACTGAGCGAGTTCGATGCCCTTGCTTGTGTATCGTACCGTACGGTACGATACTGATACCGGGACGGGCGAGGGATGCCTTCCGACATGACCCGGCCCGTGAGGAGGACACGCCATGCGCGCGCGGACGATCGGCTATTGGGCGACTACCATCTTCGTGGCGGCCGAGCTGTTGGCCGGCGGCCTGACCGACCTCTTGCACGGGCGCGAGGCCCTGGTGGCCGGCCAGCCCGTCGCGAGGTCGTCACGCATCTTGGCTATCCCGCGTACGTGCTCACGCTCCTGGGCGCGTGGAAGCTGCTCGGCGGGGTGGTTCTGCTCGTGCCGCGCTTTCCACGCCTCAAGGAATGGGCATACGCGGGCACGTTCTTCGAGATGACCGGGGCGGCTTTCTCGCTCGTGGCGAGCGGTTCCGATGCCGGCACCGTCGGCTTTCCCTTGTTCGTCGCCGCGCTCGCGCTCGTGTCGTGGGCGTTGCGGCCGCGCGATCGGACCCTCGGCGTCGGCGCGACCGCCGCGCAGCCCGCGACCGGGGCGGCCGCCCTTATCGCCGCCGATCAGTCCTCACCCCGCGAGGGCGTCCGATGAGCGCGAGCGATCCGGGGCGCGGTGGTCGCGCCGAGAGGACGCGCGAGCGCATCCTCGCCGCCGCCCAGCGTCTGTTCCTCGAGCGCGGCTTCCAGGCGACGAGCACGGATGCCATCCTGGCGGACGCGGGCATCTCGTCCAAGGAGACGCTGTATCGGCATTTCGCGAGCAAGGAGGAGCTCTTCGCTGCGGTGCTCGGCGAAATGACCACGCAGCACCCGGACTTCGCGGCGCGCGTCGCCGACCTGCCGCCGCCGCGCGACCTGGACGCGCTCCGCGAGTCCCTGACGACGGTCACCCGCGAAATCCTGTCGTTCATGTGCCGGCCAGCATATCTCGCGCTCTGGCGCACGATGATCGCCGAGGCGCCGCGTTTCCCGCAGCTCGGCGCGGCGTTCTTCTCAGCCATCCCGGAGCGCGGGTTCACGCTCGTCGGGCAGCTCCTGCGCGCGGCGAGCGCGCGGCGAATCATCGCCGAGCCCGATGTCGAGGCGGTGATCCGCATGTTGCTCGGCGGGCTGCTGTCGTTTGTCCTGTCCGAGCTGGTGATGCCGGCGCAACAGCCATGGCCCCCGTCGCCGGATCGCGCCGACGCAATGGTCGAGGTCATCTTGCGCGCGTTGACGAACGAGCCAGTCGGGCGCGCAACGGATTGACGACGCAGACCGCACCTCCTGCACGCGAATGCAGGGCTCGAGATACGTCACCAGGCTCAGGCTCGTGTGCGTCTCGTGCGAAGATGACCCCTCCAAGGGGCCCCGCGCACGAGCCCTGATCCACGGTTTAGGAAACCTCAGGGGTTTGTCCCAGTGTGTCCCGCTATGTCCCGTTCAGGTCGACGGCCTTGCTGCCTATTTTGCTGCCGAGTGTACGGTGCGGTCTTCGGCAATCCCCGTGGGTGATGCCTTGGATGTTCGCCCTCTCCGTTCTCTGCAGGCTCACTCAGTCTCGTTCGGTCTCTCATGCGGAAGTGGCAGCGTATCGAGCAGCCTATGCCCACGACTTGGCGTGATAACAACCCCGTCGGGTGGGGAGTTACATGGCGTAATACGAGACGGTGGCTCAACCGGTGGTCTGGAGACCAGCAGCAATGCCGTTGATGCTGTGATGGATGGCGTCAAGCAGGAATGCGCGCTCCCGCTCGGGCGCGTCCGGTGGCAGCGACCGATAGCGGCGCAGCAGCGTGATCTGCGCGAGATGGAGTGCATCAACATAAGGATTGCGCAGCTTGATGGTCCGTTGCAACGTGGACATGTTGTCCAGCAGTTCCTGCTGCCCAAGCACGGCGAGCACGGCGGTGACGCTCCGCTCGTATTCTTCCGTGAGCGCGCGCACGACGTCCTCGTCGCCAGCAGCCAGCGTCGCATAGCGGCGCAGCGTTTCCATGTCGGCCGTGCCCAGGCTGATTTGCGCGTTATCGAGGGCCAGCGCGAAAAAGCGCCATCCGCGATACATCGCCCGCAGCAACGCCAAGCGGCCCGAGGCGATCTCCGCCTGCAAGGCAGTGCCCAAACCATACCACCCAGGTAGATTGGCGCGGATCTGCGTCCAGCTGAACACCCAGGGGATCGCGCGGATGTCGTCCAGGACAACCCGATCGGTGCCACCGCTCCGACTGACCGGTCGCGAGGCGAGCTGTAGCGTGGACAGCTCCGCGAACGGCGTGGCCTGACGAAAGAAGTCCATCGTGACTGGCGCCGCTCGCACCAGGGAGTCATAAGCCTGGCGCGACCCCGTGACCATTCGTACGATCGCTTCATCCCACACCGCTTCGGGTCCCTGATCGTCCTCCTCGGCCGCTGAGACCAGCAGCGCCGACAGCATTTGCTCGAGGTGGCGCTCTGCAATGTCGGGAAGGCCATAACGCGCGAAGATCATCTCTCCCTGCTCGGTCACCTTCAACTGCGGCGTGCGGGCCTCGGTCGCTCGCGCCCGTATCGCCCGACCCATGGGACCACCACCACGTCCTATCGCCCCGCCGCGCCCGTGGAAGAGCACGAGCGTAAACCCAAGTTCTTGGGCGACGCGCGCGAGGAGCGCCGCGGCGCGATAGGTCGCCCAGCTCGCCGCGAGGTAGCCGCCCTCTTTGGTGCTGTCAGAGTAACCAATCATGATTTGCTGACGGTTCTGTCGGGCGGCGACCACGCCCTTATAGGCCGGGATCGCCATGAGCTGGTGGAGGATGGTGTCGCAGGAGGCGAGCTCGTCGAGGGTCTCGAACAGCGGGACGATGTCCAGGTCGCAGCGTGCTGAGTCGTCGCGGTACCAGGCAAAGAGACCGCATTCGCGCGCCAGCAAGAGAACCGCCAAGACATCACTAGGCGTTCGGCACATCGAGATGATGTAGGTATGGCAGGCGTCATGCCCGAAGGTACGCTGAATCTCCGCGATCGCGATGAAGGTGTCCAGGGTGTCGCGGGTGGCAGCCGAGTACGCCCTGACGTCACGCATGAGGGGCGGCCCAGAGAGCAGAGCACTCAGCATCTCCTGTCGTCCAGCTTCGTCCAACGCCAGATATGTGTCCTGCCCGGTGTGGCGGAGCACCTCAGCAACGGCCTGCGCATGGCGCTCCGCGTGTTGGCGGATCTCCAGCTCGGCGAGGGAGAAGCCGAACGTGTTGAGGCGATCCTGCAACATACGCACTGGACCGTCGGCAATTCGACCTCCTTGGTGCGCGCGGAGGCTAGCCGCGACGACGGCAAGATCGGCGGCAAACTCGTCCGAGTTGGAGTAGCCTCCGCGTCCGCCCAGTTCGGCTCGGCGCAGGCGCTCGCCGATCAGCCCGAGTTTCTGGCGGTATGGCTCGTCGCGCCACTGGAGGACGGGCTGCATGTCGAGCTCCATGCGGTCGCGCTGTATCGAGTCAAGCAGCTCCGTTGACGCGCCGACCAGACGCAGCGAAATGCTCAGGTCGCGACCGAGCACCTGCACCTCATCACGGTAGCGCCGCAGGATCGCCTCGCGCGCGAGCCGCGCCACGTCGCGCGTGACCTCGCCCGATACGGCGGGATTCCCATCGCGGTCACCACCGACCCACGAGCCAATGTGCAGGGGCGTCACGGCATCTAGCGGTGCCTTTTCAGGATAGGACGCACCAAACGCTTGTTCCAGCGTCCGGCGCAGCCGTGGGGCCACGTCGTACAGCGTCGTCGCGACGTAGTACTGTGCGGTCTGCGCCTCCTCTTCGACGCTAGGCCGCTCCATCCGAGTCTCGGCCGACTGGTAGATCTCCACGATGTGCAGGCGCAACGCATCGAGCGTCAGTTGCCGATCGTTCGGCGTAGCGCGCGGGTCGTCGAGTTGGTCGAGCAGCGTCACGACCTGCTCCAGCTGGAGCAGCAGCGACCGGCGTCGGGCCTCAGAGGGGTGTGCGGTCAGCACAGGATGCACGTTGAGGCCTGCCAACAGCGTGCGTGCGCGCTCCGCCGGTACCCCGCGCGCGGCCAGCGTCGCCAGTGCTGCGGCGATCGACTCGTGCACCAGTTGGTCACTATGAGCGTAAACGCGGAGCATGCGCATGCGATGGTGTTGCTCGGCCAGATTGATGACATGAAAATAGATGCCGAACGCCCGGATCACGGCGAGCAGATCCTCGCTGGACTGTTGGGCGACCCAATCCAGCAATGGATCGTGGCGCGCGGGTGCAGTGATGACACCGAGCCGGCGCGCGCCACGTGCGGCAATGGCGGAGGTCCGCAAGTATTCCACGGCCGCAAAGATCCGGTCACCCTGCTGCTCGCGCAGAACGCCGCCGACGAGTTCGCCCAGCCGGTGGACATCCGCGCGCAGGATGTCGGCACTGGCATCACCCGAGGGAGTTACTACCGACGCCTGGCGGCTCATGTCGTCGTCTTGCGGGTGCCCCACTGTGGGGTCAGGGTGCGTCATCGTGGCCTACCCTTCGCTTGTGAGCGGACGGAGACGTCTGATCGAGTTACGCCAGACCGGCCCACGAAGTTTTGCCGCAACGGTAGGTGCGCCGGCGCCAGCAGTATACCGCTGCGCCCCACCTGACCGTCCTGGCACGTCGAGATTAACGCATCGCGACGAGCCGAGCGACGATCTACTCCCGAGCTTTCCGGAGCCGGCGACAGGCGTTCGACTCGCCGGGGCGGCCGTTACAAAGGGCTGTCATCGCCGTCCACCCCAGGGAGCCGACGGTGGGATACGGTCGTGTAGGTTCGCTCTCGTTCATAGTGGACCGCAAACGCGCTTGAAATCGACCGCACCGATGGCGTTGCGTTCACAGAAGTTCAGCAGCGGTCGCTCGGGGTAGTGTCACCGTTGGCGTCACCACTGCAACACAACGTGGCCACCTATCTCCGCGAGCATTGCGAGGTCAAGGGCCGCGAGCAGGTGCATCATCGCGCGCTCGGCTCGGCGCTCGTGAGGTAGCCGTCGACCCACTGGTCGTTCGGGAACGCGCCTTGGGCATCCTCGCTCAGGCCGTGGACCCACGGGCGCAACGCGTAGGAGTTGGTGTACGCACTCACCGGGCAGAAGGCGCCATCGTCGAGGAGCAGCTGCTCGGCCTGGTTGTAGAGCTGCAGGCGCTGACCCTGCTGCGACGGCAGGAACATCGTGTCGGCGGCTTCCATCAGCGCGTCGGCGGCGGGCACGCTGATGTGGGCCTCGTTGTATGGGCCTCTGGTGTCGAAGAGCAGGGTCAGGAAGTCCTGAGGGTCCGGGTAGTCCGCCAGCCAGCCGAAGCGGAACAACTGGTAGGTCGTATTGTCCTCTTCTTGCAGGATGGTGCCGAACGGAGTGGTGAACGTGACGTCCACGCCGAACGCCGCGTCCCAAGTCGATTGGTAATATTTATCCGTTGCCGCCACCGTGGCACTCGCGCCGATGTACAAGAGACTGATGGGCGGCACCGGGGCGCCATGCAACGTGGCCTTGTACGCGGCCCAGTGGGCCTGCGCCTTGGCCAGATCGCCTGAGGTCGGGACGCCATCCGGGCCCTGGAGGTTCGGGGTGTAGCCCGGCATGCCCCGCGGCACGATGTGCCACGAGGGCTGGGTCGCGCCCTTGGTGATGGTGGTCGAGACCAAGTCGCGGTCGATGGCTTCGCAGAACGCCAGGCGGGCATCCTTGTTGTCGAACGGCTTGATCTTGTAATTGAATTCCAGGCCGCCGGTCTCGAGGATCGGGCTCGTCTTGAAGTCGGCATCGCCCTTGGCCGCGGCGACCTGCAGCTGCGGGATGGCGAAGGCGAAGGCCGCGGTCGGGTCGGATTGGTAGGCGCGATAGAGGGCGTCGCCGTCCTCGAAGATCTTGTAGTCCACCTCGGTGAAGTTGATCGTCTTGCCGGCGGCCACGCCCCACCAATCGGGGTTCGGCACCAGGTCGAGGGTGCCGGCGTGGTCCCACGACTTGACGTTGAACATGCCGCTGTTGCCCCGGTCCGAGGTCAGCTGGTCGGTCCACTTGCCGTGGGCACCCACATCATCGCCCAGCACGCTCGCTTCGATCGGCGCGGCCGTCGGAGCACTCAGGGCCTCCTCGAAGTAGCCCGCGGGGCTGGCCAAGTGCAGCGCGAAGGTATCGGCGCTATCGTCGGCGATGATCGAGTCGCCGATGAGGGTCTTGATCGCCCCGGCGACCGTGTGGCCGTCTTGGTTGCAGGTCTCGCCGATGAACGTCGCGGCGTCCTTGAGCGGAGCCAGGTAGCCGCCGGTCGGGGAGGCCAGGCAGGGGCTCGCGGCGCGGTTGAGGGCGAAGGCGTAGTCGGAGGCCTTCACCGGCGTGCCGTCCGAGAACTTCTGGTGCGGGCGGAGGTGGAAGGTGTACGTCATGCCGTCGGGGCTGATCGTCAGGTGGTCGGCGCCCCACAGCTCCGGCTCGAGGTTCGCGTCCAGCGTGACGAGTTGGTCGAACACCTGGTCGACGATCGGGAGCGTGCTCGCATCCTGTGCCATGCCCGGGTCCATCGTGGTGATGTCCGACTCGCCGTTGCCGCCGCCGGCGTTCCAGTACAAGATGATCCGCTGGTTTGTACCTTTTGCAACGGAGGTCGAAGAGTGGGTGGCGCCAGAAGCCTCGCGCAAGACGACGCCCACCACGGCGAGCAAGAGCACAACTGTGATGGCCACCGCGACGGTACGGCGAGTGGACGTAGGATGGGTGACCGGGGAAGGCGATGAACTGGGCTCCGCCATGCTGTCACTCCTCGGATGCTGCCGCGGGAACTGGCTGGAGGCACACTCCCAGCTGCGATCGTCACAGGCATCTCTGTTCTGTGACTGCGGCAGGTAGCATGCTTTAACAGCTCGACGATCGTCCTCCACCGATCATTACCGGTCCTCGAAAGGTTGCTCGTCAACGACGCTTCTCGTCGCCTAAGCTTGCATTTTAACCCCACACGAATGTGCCAGTCAGGAAGGGGCCTGACGGCGAGAGGACATCTGGTGTGGGTACAGCCGTCGATTACGGGGTCAGTTTGACCGCCGGGAAGCGCGGCGCAGGCGGTGAACACTTGCCTTTGGGGCGCCCGGGCGAGCGTCCGCAGGGTTTTGGCACGCGGGCGGGACGGCTCAGCTGCGGGAGGAGCTGCGAAAAGCCGCGCCGGACCCGCGCGGGCGTCCGCCGCTGTCTTCATCTCGAGCAGTAGGCCTTTCAGCTCCTTGGCCCACGCCTGCTGGTACTGCTCCTCGAGGAAGGTGAGCTCACGGAGGTGGAGGACGCCGGCAGAGGGCGTGGCGGCAGCGCGTGGAGCGGCGATACGGCTTCCATCCGTCGTGGACGCTCACGCCCGTGTCGTCGGGCAGGATGCCGATGGCATCGGTCGCCTCGGCGCCGCGCTTGGCATGGAGGGCCTAGTGCGTCAGCCGGCTCGTGCTCGCGACGTGCGCCCAGGCCAGCGTCCCGCCCCGGCGCACCCCCGTCTCGTCGTTGTGGAGCACCGGGGCGCCTCGCAGCGCCGCCTTGAATCCGCGCCTCCACCGGCGCGAGACGGAGGCTCCCGCCACATCGATGAGCAGCTCCCGCGCGCGCCCATAGGCACAAACTGAGGCACGCACGCGATACACGGCGAAGGCGCGCAGGCGCGGCCCCTACTGCGCCCGGCTTGGCGCCTCCAGCGGGAACATGCCCCGCGAGACTGCCCGGCACGCCGGACAGCGCAGGTGCAGCGCCTGATGCTCGGTCACCCGCAGGCGCACGCGGGGCACGTCCTGCACCTGCCGTCGCTCGCGCAGCGTCACCTCCGCCGCCTCGTCCCGCGGCGTCTGGCAGGGCGCGCAGACCGCCGGGCGGTGTTCGACGACGGCGTCGGGGGTCGCCACCAGGTGCAGCGTCTCACCGTGATGGCCCAGCTGCCCACCCGAGTGCCTGCCGCTGCGCTGGCGCAGGCCCTTCCTCTTACGGCCCAGCCCGTCACTCGAGGGGGGCTTGCTGCTGTTGTGACGGTCCTTGGCCAGGCGGGCGCGCAGTTCGGCGTTCTGGGCCGCCAACTCGTGGACCTGCGCCAGCAGCTCGGCAATCTGCGCTTTCAGTGCCGCGTTTTCCTCGCGAAGTGTCATGCCCCTATGCTATTCCTGCACCGCAAGTCTGTCTGTATAGACCCCAAGTCCCTTACGAGGAAGAATCTCGTTAACGGTGGGCTCACCCCGAAGAAGCCGAAGACCGAGAGCAGTATCAGGACCATTCCGATCACGGCAGAGGTCGTAGACGCCCTGCGTCAGCACAAAACTCAGCAGGCCCACGCACGCCTCAAGGCCGGTCCGGTGTGGGTCGACAACGATCTTGTCTTCTGCACCCCGGTCGGGACCCATCTGCGCGATACTAATGTGCGTGACTACGCGTTCCGTTCGCTCTTGAAGAAGGCCGGCCTTCCGCACATGCGCATTCATGACCTGCGTCACACGGCGGCGACGCTCTAGCGAAAATCCCGGCTGAGGCCCCTCGGTTCGCCCATGGGGATGAAAGCCGGGCCGCCGATAGGCGGCGATTGTCCTCCCCCGATTGCCGGTTTTGCCTGATTGCGCGAGAATACACGGGTAGGCACTTTGCACCTCACCAACTGAATGATGTTTCGGCGGTTCCGCAGTACATCGTTCCTGCGGGTAAAAGCATCAACGTATTTGGGACGTGGTGCGCTGCGCTTGAGTCGGGTTTCTTTGAGGTCACACTCGCCCGGCGAGGCAGTCAACGCCTTGCGGGGCCGGGCAGGCCCTTCGGGGGCTCACGTGATGGGTTACCATGTGCGTTCCCCGAGAATCCCCTGGCTTTAGCCACGGGGAGTGTCAATTAGAGGACGGAGTGAGCATGCTCGCCGTCTCCAAGATGCTCGGACATACAACCGTCTCGATGACCATGGACCTCTACGGACACGTGACGAATTGACACTCCACACGGGCCAAGGCCCGATGGATGCTCAGGAAACGCTTGTGGCAACCCACTACGTTAGCTCTTGAAGGGCCTGCCCGGCCCCGAGAGGCGTTGACGGCATCGCCGGGCGAGCTCGGCTCAATCAACCCGACGCAAGCGCAGCGCACCACGTCCAAGATACGTTAGTGCTTTTACCCGCAGGAACGATTGACTGCGGAACCGCCAAACCCTATTTGATTGGTGAGGTGCAAAGTGCCTATGGACCTATTCTTGCACAGGCAGGCGGAATCGGCAACCGCAACAGGCTTTCGGCTAAAGCCACGCAAACCCTTTCATCCGCATGGGCTGAAGCCCAGCGGCTTTACGGGTTCTTCGGTCAATGGAAGATACCATCACCGCATCCATGAGTCGGATCCTCTTTGGGGGCAAACTGGGGGCAGGTCTGGGGGCAGCAAGCAGCGATTCAGCACACGGGTAGCAGGAAGAATCCGGATTTAAGCCGCTGGCGAGTTATACCAGCGGTGCAGCACCTGCGCCGCTGGCAGCCAGTTCGGCGAGAATGGCGGCAGCGACCACGCCCAGAAGTAGATCCCGGTGATCCACGGATCGTCCAGCGAGTCCTGCACCGCCGCGTTATACGCCGCCGCCTGCTCCGCCGGATCGCTCGGTGCCGCCGTCACCTTCTGATACGGCACGAAGAGGCAGTCCGCGCTATTGCGATAGCCGATCTCCGAGAGGATGATCGGCTTGCCGAACTCTGCCGCGTAGGCGTCGAGCGGCGCCTGCACACGCTCGCGCCACAGCGCCGCCACCTGCTCCGGTGGCACGCGCTGCGGCGAGTCCGTCACCGAGAAATACTCCGAGACGCCAACCGAGGCGATCGCCGGATCCCGCAACCAGTTCCACACGCCGCCGCCCACGCTGGTGAAGTTCATGTCATAGGTCAGTGCGCCTGGGTAGACGGCGCTGAAGTGGTCGATGAGCGTCGTCCAGAGTTGGGTCGGCGCCCGCTCCATCAAGAACAGCTCGGTGCCGATGGCGAACTGCTCCGCCCCCGCCTGCGCCGCCGCCGCGGCGTACGGTTCCACCGCCTGCCAATAGTGATCGAACCACGTCGAATCGATGGCGTACGAGCGGTTTGGGATCGATCCCGCCCACTCGCTCTTGCCGACCGTCAGCAGAGGCACCACGAAGACGCGATACCCCGCCGCGTGCGCTGCCGCGATGCCGTCCTGAAGGCTCTGCGGCGTGAGCGTATACGGCGGCGCAGGTCCGATATCGAGCGAGGTCAGCGACGGCTGGTAGAGGTTCACGATTAGCTGGAGCCAGCGCGCCGCCGTCTGCTGGCGAATCTCACCCAGCCCGATGCCGTAGTTGCGGTTCGAGGCGCTGTACGCGTCGGGACCGAACTGCGGGAACACTACCCCCGTCTGGAATCCTGGCCGGCTGTACTGCACGTACGCCGTCGTCGGCGGACCCTGCACCGCCGCGATCACCGTCCCCGGCGTCGAGCCCGTCAGCAGCACCCACTCCACGCTCAGCCCCAGCGCGATCGCCAGCAGCGTCAACAGTGTCGCGCGCCACGGATGCCCGCGCCGTCGCGACCTGCTCCGCGACGGCTTCGTGTTCCTCCTGCTCATGCGACCGGCTCCCCGCGATAGAAGCGCCCCTGCAAGGTGACCTCCATATCCCCAACTGCCGTCGGCGCCGCTACAGGCTCCCGTTCCTCACCTTCCCGTGCGTCGGCCTCGTGGCGCAGCGCTGGCTTCCGGATCACGTAGAAACCGCTGCGGGGCAGCAGGCTCGACAGCACACCAAGCGCCTCCAGCAGCGCGAACCAGAGGTAACAGAGCGCCATCGCCCAGGCCGAGATCCGCATCGCCAGTGCCCTCGCCCCACGCCCGATCCCAGCCACCACGCCCCGTCGTCCCTGCTCTGCGCGCGCCGTGGCGGCTGGATGCACAGCCTGCACGTGCGCCCCTTGCAGATAGGCCAGCACGAACGTCGCCCACGCGAAGTCCGCCGGCAGCCGCATCCACGCGAATGGCGCGATATGTTGCACCAACGCCGCCACCGCCACGACAAACGGGATGAAGGCAAGTTGCCACAGCGCCGTGAAAATCGCCAGCAGCGCCCTATAGCGCAGCGGCACCGCCGAATCGCGGATCACCAGGCGGATGCCGGCCAGCCAGCGTGCTCGCTGCCGCACGAAATCGCGCACGCGCTGCGGCGGCTGCTCGCGTAGGTACCCCTCCACCCAGGCAAAGCGGTAGCCGCGCGCCCACGCCCGCAACGCCCACGCCGCGTCCTCAGTCAGCGAGTTGCGCGGCCCCACGTCGAATGAGAGCCGTGCATCGTCCACGCCCCGCACCACCAGATACGACCCATGAACGCCGAAGATCGGCAGGCCCAGCGCGTATTGCAGCCGGAAGCGCCCCAGGTCGTCGGCGGTGCGCAGCGCGTCGGCCCCCCGGAAGAACCACGAGCCGCCCTGGTAGAGGATCGGCCCCTGCCCGATCAGCGGCCGCCGTGTCCGCCCCACCGCGCCTCGCCGGATGAAGCGATAGACCCCCGACACAAAGGCAGCGTCCACCGTGCTCTCCTCATCCAGATAAATGTGCCAGTCCTCCGCGCGGGGATGCGTCAACGACTGCAAATACGCCAGCGCCCGCGCCTTGTAGCGCGATCCCGCCGCCGTCTCGTACTCGCTCGGCACCACATAGAGGTCCACCAGGCCGGACTCGTCCTCCAGATCCAGCGGACGCTCGCTCACCACCTCTATGCGATACGGCCCTGTCGCGTCGCGATACTCGGCGAAGGCCGCGTGCACCGCCGCCACGCTCTCGCGCAGCACATCCAGATTGTCGCCCCGCGTGGCGAAGCGGAAGACCAGCCGCGCCGCGACCGTGCCGCCCGTGCGCCGGTGGATGAAGAGCGGTACGTCCGTCACCGGCGGATCGGGCTGCGCCGCCTCTGCGAAGCACATCCACCCCAGCCATAGCGCCACCGCCAGCGGCACCGGCACCAACCAGATCAGCTCCGCGCGCTGGATCACCATCTGCACCCGCGTCGGATGCGCCGGCACCGCGCCGAGCAAGTGTTGCAACCAGAGCAGCGCCCCTGTCAGCGCGGCGGTTGCCACAGCGAGCCAAAGGCGATAGCCCCAGATGCGCGGCGAGACGCGCGATGGCATGCGTCGGGGCAGCTTCACGCGACGGCGCACGCTGCGTGAAGCTTTCTGCAGCGCCACGATCCGCGGCAGCGAGTCGATCCGCTCGCGCGCAGGTTGTCTCGCCCGCGGCTGGCTGAGCACCCGCCGCCGCACCATAGTACTCCGCCGCACGCCCATCACCTGCCGCCCGAGAGCAGCGCAATCGCCGTCTGGTTAGACATAATTGCGCCTCGCTGCCACGTCCCACTATTGTACCTGGCGAGCTTGGTGCCGTCTAGCCTCAATAGGGGGAATTACTCGGCCTGCCTCACACTATGCGCAGTGTCACAGTTCCGCGCGACCGTTCAGCTACTGCGGCTCCGCAGCCACGCCTCGCGCCGCTCGCGCGCCTCCGCAAACGTCGCCTCAACCTCGACGCTTCCCCCCGCGATCTGGTTCCTCAGTGCCTCCAATTCGCCGATATACGCATCGAGCCGCGCCAGGATCGCCTGCGCATTCGTCCGGCAAATGTCGCGCGCCATCCGCGGATCGCCCGACGCAACGCGGGTCGTATCACGGAACCCCCCTGCCGCCAGCTCCGCCGCCACCGCCCACGCCGCATCCTTCGTCGCCGCCAGCGTCAGCGCCGTCGCCGCGATCAACGGCACGTGACTGATCGCCGCCACCGCCGCGTCGTGCGCCTCCGCATCAAGCACCAGCGGATGCGCCCCCAGCGCCGTCACCATCTGCTCCACGCGCCGCAACGTCTCTCCCTCCGTCAGCGCCGTCGGCGTCAGGCACCAGACGCAACCGCGATACAGCGTGCTGTCCGCCGCTTCTACCCCCGACATCTCTCTCCCCGCCATCGGATGCCCGCCGACGAACCGCTCTGGTCGCGGTAATACCTCCTCCGCCCAGCGCGTCACCATCCCTTTTGTGCTGGCAACATCCGTGATGACCGCATCGGAGGCGAGATGCGGAGCCATCGCCGCGAAGAGATCGCGAAGCGCCAGCGGTGGTGCCGCCAACACGGCGAGATCCGCGCCCATCACCGCCTCCGCCACGGACGCACACGCGACCTCCACCGCGCCCCGCTCCCGCGCCCGTGCCGCCACCCCCTCGCCAGCGTCATACCCCGCCACCCTCCTTGCGATGCCCCCCTCGCGCAACGCCATCCCCAGCGATGCGCCCATCAACCCCAGCCCCAGGATCGCCACCCGCTCAAACGGCTCATCCATCTCATCCTCCTAGAGCCAGAGTACTTCGCCGCGGAGGTCTCCGAGAGCGCAGAGCCAGAGGGGAGGATTTCACCACAGAGGTCACAGAGGCCAGAAAGCGAGCGAAACGTACCAAACCACGAAACACTCAACACTCCCCGGCCACCTCCGTTAAACTCCGTCCCCCTCCGTTGCTTCCGTGTTACCCTCCTCCGCTTTGCCCTCAACCCCTCTGTGGTTAAACTCGCTCTGCTCTCACATCGTCCGTTCGACTGCCCCCGCCACCGCACGCAGCCGCGGCATCAGATCCGCGTACTCCGGCAGCGTCAGCGACTGCGCCCCGTCCTTTAGCGCCGAGTCCGGGTGCGGATGGATCTCTACGATCAGCCCGTCCGCGCCCGCCGCGATCGCCGCCAACGAGACCGCCGCCACCAGCGAGCGTTTGCCCGTCCCCTGGCTCGGATCGACGATCACCGGCAGGTGCGAAAGCTGCTTCACCAGCGGCACCGCGTTAATGTCCACCGTGTTGCGCGTCAGCTTCTCGAACGTGCGAATGCCGCGCTCACAGAGGATCACATTCGGGTTGCCGCGCGCCAGGATGTACTCCGCCGCCAGCAGCCACTCCTCGATCGTCGCCGCCAGCCCGCGCTTCAGCAGCACCGGCGTCTGCGTGCGGCCCACCTCGTCCAGCAGGTAATAGTTCTGCATATTCCGCGCACCCACCTGCAAGATGTCCGCGTACTCGCAGACCAGTGGCACCTCCGTCGGCGTCATCACCTCCGTCACCACCGCAAGCCCCGTCTCAGCCCGCGCTCGCGCCAGCAGCTTCAGCCCCTCCTCGCCCATCCCGCGAAATCCATACGGCGAGGTCGAGGGCTTATACGCCCCCCCACGCAGGATCGTCGCGCCGCCCGCCGCCGCCGCCCGTGCCGCCGCCAGCAGCTGCTCCTCGCCCTCCACCGTGCAGGGACCCGCCATCATCACCACCGTCTCGCCGCCCACGGTCACCGCGCCGCGCGGACCTTCCACCCGCACCACCGTCGCCTCGGGATGGAACTCACGGCTGGCGAGCTTATACGGCTTCGAGACGCTCAAAACGGACTCCACGCCACCCAGAGCTTCAAGGCCCTCGCCCAGCTCCGGAGTGATCCCCGCCGGCGCGTGCGGCACCCCCCACGGCCCTACCGGACCCAACACCCCGATCACCGTTCGCGTCTCCCCTCGCGAGAGGTTCGAGGTCAGCCCCCGCTCGCGTATCGACTCCAACACCGCTTGAATCTGCGCCTCGTCGGCACCCGTTTTCATCACCACGATCATCCCGCGCCTTCCTCTCTCACAGTTCAGCGAGCTCCGGTCGCAGCCGCATCGCCTCGCCGAGATAGACGTGGCGCAGCTCGGATTGCGTCTTGTCGGTGTTTACATGCAGCAGCACGCGGATGCAGCGCCCCAGCCCGCCCGGCACCGGGATCTCCCGCGCGCAGAGGAGCGCCACCTCGCGCCAGCCCAGCTCCCGCGCCGCCAACGCCGGATGTTCCGCGTCGAGGTCATCGGTCACCGTGAAGAAGACGCTGGCGATCTCATCCAGCGCAACCGCATTGCGCGCCACTAGCAGCGTCAGCAGCTCGCGCGTCGCCGCCAGGATTGCCTCGCGCGAATTCTCCGCTGCCGTCGTCGCGCCGCGAATGCCGCGACACCGCATCATCGCCATCTCAGCATCTCCCTATCCTCTTGCTCCCAAGCCGCAACCGCCTATCGGACCCTCGCCGCGTATTGAACATTCCCGTTCGGCGCAGCGGACTTCAGTCCGCGCGTCCTGCACGTCGACACCGCAGTGCCGCGATCCCCCACTGGGGGCTTGGCCGGGGGGTGAAGAACCCCAGGCAGCCGCCACGAGGAGATAGTCTCCAGCCTGCCTTTCTCCGCACCACTCGCGAGACCAACAAAAAAGGGGCGAAGGCTCAAAAGCCCTCGCCCCTCGACCGGTCCGTCAGTTGTCGTCTCTACCGCTTACGCACGCCGACGACCAACCCACCATGCCGAAGGGCGGGCTGGTAATACCAATAGTTGATTGTGGCGGCGTGCATCGTACCCATGAGCCCCAGTATAGAGGCGCGAGATCGCCATGTCAACAGCGGCAGCGCGATCACAGCGGTCGCAGCCGCGCAACCCGCACTCCCGCGCCCGCCATTTCCGCCCTGCAATCCACGGCATCACTCCTAATGGGATTTGACAATCAAGATCGGTAAGGTATTGCTATGGTCATGGGGTACTGCGAGCACGGAGCAAGCCATGACCAGCCAACAAGGACGACGGACGATTACCCTGAGTTGGACGCAGCGACGCGAGCTGGAACGGGCTCGCGACCACGACCCGCGCCCCTTCGTGCGCGAGCGGTGCGCTGCGGTGCTGAAGATCGCCGACGGGACGAGCGCCCACGCCGTTGCCCGCCAGGGCCTGTTGAAGCCCCGCGATCCCGACACGCTCTACGCCTGGCTAGATCGCTATGCGAGCGAGGGCCTGGCGGGGCTGACGGAGCATCGGCATGGCGGCTACCGCCGGAGCCGCCTTCGACCAGCAGACGCAGGCCGTCCGCGAGCAGGCAGTGGGTGAACGACTGCACCAGCCACCGGGCGCAGAAGCCCGGCGGGAGGTGGGACTCGAATCGCCGAGTCCGCCGCCCAGCCGCTGGAGCGTGCGCACCCTGCGGGCCTCGGTGCCAGCACTGGCCGCCTACAGCCTCAGCGGGGTGTGGCGCTTGTTGCAGCGGCTGCACCTGCAACGGCGCCTGCTGCGCGACCACCTCTATAGCCCGGATCCCGACTACGCCGCCAAGGTCGCCCACCTCGAGCGCTGCTTGCGCGAGGCGGCTCGCTGGCCGCGGGAGGTGGTGCTGGTGTTCCTCGATGAGATGGGGTATTACCGCTGGCCGGAGGGCGCCTGCGACTGGATGCTGGCCGCGCCCGGCGTCGCGGCGTCTCAGGTGCACAAGGCCGGGCCGACCAACCGCCAGCAGCGCCTCATCGGCGCGCTCAACGCGCGCACTGGCCAGGTGGACTACCTCGACAACTATCTGGTGGGGCGGCAACAGGTCGGCGCCTTCTATCGGCGTCTCGACCAGGTCTATCCGGCCGCGCGGCGGATCTACGTCGTGCAGGACAACTGGTCGATCCATCACCACGCCGACGTCTCCGCCACGCTGCGGCAGGTGCCCCGGATCGAGCCCGTCTGGCTGCCAACCTATGCGCCCTGGCTCAACCCCATCGAGCATCTGTGGCATTGGCTGCGCCGCGACGTGCTCAAGGCCCACCGCCTCGCCGACGACTGGGCGCAGCTGCGCCAGCAAGTCAACGCCTTCCTCGATCAGTTCGCCCATGGTTCGCCCGCCTTGCTCCGCTACGTTGGCTTAGTCGGCGACGGTCACTTAGCGTACGCCCTCCAGAGTGTGTGATTGCCGATCTTCATCGGCAAAGTTCATTAGGCGCAAGGGCGAGGCCTGCCTCGCCCTCCGTATCCCCCAGCACACCACCGCCCGCCACCTCTACGTACGTGCCCCCCCAAATCCCCCACGCCATCCACCCGTACGGGCGCGACATGTCGCGCCCTCCTCCCCAATCGCCGCCCCCCAGTCACCCCTTGCAACCCACCGCGTCTCGTGGTATATTCTAGAACATAAATTCCCACACCGACTCCTCCACCAGCCTACCCTACCGCTCGCCACAAAAATCCCCGCACCAACCTCCCCCTTCTCACCGCAAGGAGCCCACAATGATCCTTCCCTCGAGCCCCTCACCATTCTCTTCGCACACCTCCCCTTCCCGACGCGACGAGGAGGCGAGGTCCCACTCTGGCGGCTTGGTGGGAGGTCAGGCACCCTCTTCCGCCTTCCGCCCCCACCACCCCCACCTCCCATGAATTCCCCCGCGAGTCCGCGATCAAAACGTGAAAGCGGAAGGAAACGGAAATGGATCCGCCACAAACGCCCACGCGCAGCCGCAATTCGCCCCGGCCCGCCCGGCCTCGCTCCGTCGCGCTATCTCGCGGGCCAGACGTAACCGGCGATCGCGCTCCATTCCGCCTGTGTTGCCGTCTGCCACTCGAAGTACGAGACCCCGATGCAGCCCGCCGTGTGTGCCGCCTGCATGTCAGCCGTGATCTCCGGCCCGGTTGGCGCATCCTTCGCCCCCGTGCCGTCCTGCGTGTACATGTCGTAGGTCTGGCCGAGCTCCTCCATCGGCAGCGGCGTCGCGTCCCCGCCCACCATCATCGCCGCCTGCACCGTGACGAGCGCATTGCTCACGAACCTGCGCACGTCGTCCTGCGAATAGGCATGGTTCGGCAGGCTGTGCCAGTAGTCCATCGGCGCGATCACGTTCCAGCTCGTCGCGATCGCCGCGTAGGGGTAGTATGGCTGGGCATAGGGATGGAACACCGCCGCCACCAGCAGCTCATCCGGCCCCAGCACCGCGCGCAGCAGTTGACCGTAGGTGTAGACGCTGGCGCTGTCGTCGGCCTCCTCGATGTCCGTGGCGATGCCGTCGACGCGGTCGCCGCTCGGCGTCAAATACTGCGCCACCATCTGCGTCAGCCGCACGTCCGTCGCGACGTCCTTCAGCGTCGGGTAGACCCAGCCGATCACAGCGATGCCGGCCTTGTGCGCCAGGGGCAACAGCCGGTCGAGCGTATTCTGCCCATACAACCCGAACTGCGAAATGGCCACCTCCGCGTAGAGATGCGTGATCCCGGCCAGCTTCGCCGCCTGCACGACCGACGCCATGTCGCTGTGGTGGCCGAGATAGTTGGTGAACCACATGCCCTTGCCAGCCATTGGCTGCCAGATCGGCGCGCCCTTCACCATCTGCGTCGCCGGATTCGGCGTCGTCAGCCGGAGCGCTCCGCTCCAGATCCAACCGGTCAGCGCATCCGTGCCGCCCGTCGTCGCCTGATACCACGCCTCACCCGCGCCGTCGCTGGCCCAGTGCGAAATGCTCACCTGCGCGCCGACCGCGAGGCTGCCGACCGGCACGCTAGTCCCATCGGGCCGCGAGAGCACCGCTGCGGGCGATGCCGCCACCGCCTGCGCCGTCAGCTGCCAAGGACCGCTCGCCGCCTGCAACGCCTGCGACTGCGGATCCGGCACGCCGGGATACGCGCAGGTGCCCTCCGTCGCCGGGTCCGGCGGCGAGTCGCCGAGATCGTCCTGAGGGATGTACCCCTCGACGCCGCTCCAGATGCGCACGTGCTGCCACGTAGATCCGTTCGCCGTGACCTGGCCCAGCGGCACCACGTCCGTCCCGCCGAGCAGGTCCGTGATCACCGTCGTGCCCGCGTTGCTCTTCACGTAGACGGGGGTGCAGGGCATCTGCGCGAAGACGTTGCCCGCCTTCGCCTGCTGCGTGGGCGCGAGTGGCGTCGCGTGGACCAGCCCCGTCAACCCGCTGATCGTCACCCCGATCACCACCGCCACGAGCACTGCCGCCGCAAAGGGGGACTTCTCTCCGCGCCCGGTATCTACCCGCGCTACGCCTTGTCCGCCCATGCGCATCTCCCATCGCCCGCCACGATACCAGTGGGTATCTTCCCTCCGGCTCTAAGGGCGAGGCCCGCCTCGCCCGCCTCCCGATGCGGCATCGATCATCGATCACGCCTGGTGCACAGTGTTACGGGCAAGCACAGCGCCAGGTTGCGACCAGCGAAACGCAAGCAGCCGCCCGGCCCCATTCTAACACGCAGCGGATTAACGGGCGACGGCGACCTCGGCCAGCCGCGCCGAGAGCACACGCGAGACGCTGTCCTGGCCCATCGAGATGCCGTAGACGGCGTTGGCATACGTCATCGTCATCTGGTTGTGCGTGATCACGATGAACTGCGTATGCTCCGAGAGCTGCTTCAGGATTTCGCAGAAGCGGATCACATTGGCGGCATCGAGAGCCGCGTCCACCTCATCCAGCAGGCAGAACGGCGGCGGATTCGTCTCAAGGAGGGCGAAGAGCAGTGCGGCGGAGACCATCGCGCGCTCGCCGCCCGAGAGCAACGAGAGGTCCTGCACCCGCTTGCCGGGGATCTGCACAATGACCTCGATGCCGCCGAGTCCCTTCGCGGCGGGCGCGGCCTTCTCCTCACCCGCTACCATCATCGTCATCGTCATCTTCATCGGCCTGCGCGCGGCGCGGCGCGGTCAGCTCCAGCCGCGCGGAGCCGCCGGCGAAGAGCGTGACGAAGTGCCGCTGGAACCGCTCGTTGACAGCGTGAAAGGTCTCCTCGAACTGCCGCCGCATCGTCGTATCAAGCTCCGCGATGACGGTGCGCAGGTTCGTCGAGGCCTGTTCCATGTCGCGCACCTGCCCACCGAGGAAGTCATGCCGCGACTTCAGTTCCGCGTAGGCCGCTGGCGCCTCGGGATCGTAGCCGCCGAGGTGCTTCAGCCGGTTGCGCAGACCGTCGATCTGCCTGCGCATCTTCGCCGCCTCCTCCGGTGAGACGACCGACGCGCCGTCCTCCGCCTCCTCACCCTCGCCTTCGCCCCCACCGATGATCGTCGCCAGAGGATCGGCCTCGCCCTCGTCGGCCAGCTCCTCGCGGATCTGCTGGGCCAGCGCCTCCACCGCGTCGCGCGCGCGCTGCGAGTCCACGATGCAGCGGCGATACTCCACCTCCACGCGAGCCAGCTCTTGCCGCTCCACGCCCTGGCCCCGTTCGAGCTCCAGCGCGCGGCGCTCCAGATCGGCCTGGTGCGCGTCGCGCTCGCGCAGCTGCTCGGTCAGCGTCTGCGCCTGCGTGCGCGCCTCGGCCAGCGCCGTCTCGTACTCCTCGATCGTCTGCGTCAGTTGCGTCTTCTGCGCGCCCAGCACCTGCAAGCGTTCACTCCGGCGGCTCATCTGCGCCGCAAGCTCGCCCGCCTGCGCCCGCAACTGCTCCACGCGCTGGCCGAGCGCCTTCGCCTCCTGCCGCTGGAGGGCGACGGCGGTGCGCACCCGCCCGAGTTCCTCCTGCTGCCGGCGTCCCTCGGCCAGGATCTCGTCCACCTCCGCCTGGATGTCCTCGACGCGCTCGGCGGCGTCGCGCTGGGCCTCCTCCTGCTCGACGACGCGCGCCTCCGTGGCCGCGACCTCCTGTTCGAGGCCCGTCACCTCGGCGGCAAGCTGCTCCACCACCGTCTGGCCGACCTGCAGCTCGTTCTGGGCGCGCTCCTGTTCGCGGGTGACGGCGGTGACGGCCTTGGCCAGCTCCTGCGCCTGGCCCTCCGCCTTCGCCAGCTCCTTCGCCAGCGCGTCGCCCCGCGACTTGCGCTCCGCCTGCAACGCCTGCGCCCGCTCGAACCGCGCCTGCAGCTCCGCGATGACGCCGGTGAGCCGATCCACCTCGGCGGGCAACTGCCGCAGCTCGCGCTCGCGGGCCAGCACTCCGGCCTCCTGCCCGCCGCCCGTCGCCGCCTTCGCCTTGCCGCCGCGCAGCCAGCCCTCCGGATGCGCCATCTCGCCGTCTAGCGTCACGAACGGCACGGGCAGCGCCTTCCCCGCGTACGCTTGCTGGAGCACCCCCAGGTCGCGCACCACATACGTATTCCCAAGCAGTCGCGCCACCATCGAATGCAGATCGTCCCGGCAGACCGCGACATCGCGCGCCAGCCCCAGCCACTCGCCGCCATCCGCCTTCGGCGAGTCCGCCGTCGTCCCACGCGGCTCCGACCCCTCCGGCCAGACGAAGAGCGCGCGACCGGCGGACCCCGTGCGCAGCCACTCCGCCGCGCGGCGCGCGTCGTCCTCCGTCGACGCCACCACCGCCTGCAAGAACGGCCCCAGCGCGGCCTCGACCGCCTGCTCGAATCCCGGCTGTGCGCCGACGAGCTGCGCGACGGCTCCCAGCAGCGGTGGGCGATCCAGCGCGTCGCCCTGCAGCAGCGCGCGGACGCCGTCACTGAAACCCTCCAGATTGCGCCGCCACTCCTCCAGCAGCGCCAGCCGATCTTCGACTGCGCGCTTCTCGCGCTGGGTGTCCGCCGTCTCGCCGCGCAGCCGCTCCACCTCGGCCTGCCCCTCGGCGCTCTCGCGTCCCAATTGCTCCTTCGCGGCGACCAGCATCTCCACACCAGCGTGGGCCGTCTCGAAGTGCCGCCGCCGCTCCTCAAGCTGCGTCGAGATTGTATCCAGCCTGCCCTGCGCCGAGGCGGCCACATCGTGGCGGGCGGCCAGCGCGCGGTTGCGCTCGCCCAATTGCCGTTGCAGGCGACCCAGCTCCGTCTGCGCCGCTCCCAGCCGCGCCTGCACCTGGATGACGTCGCGCTGCGCCGCGCGAAGACGCACCTCTTCGCGCTCCTGGGCCTGCCTAGCGGACTGCGCGTCGCGCTCCATCCGCTCGAAGGCGACGGCGCTCTCGTCGGCGACCTGTTCGGCGGCCTCGAGCTGCGTTTCGAGCGCGCCAATGTGCGCCTCGGCCACGGCGGCGCCCTCCTCCTGCTGCTCCTGCTCGGCGGCGAGATCGGTCGCCTGCCGCTCCACGCTCGCCACCCGCTCGCGCGCCACCGCCAGCTCGCGCTCGCTGGTCTGCAGCCGCGCCCCTGCCTCGCCTCGCGCCCGGCGCAAAGTGGCGATCTCGGCCAGCACCGCGTCGCGCTCGGCGCGCAGCTCCTGCGTCATCGCATCCTCGACGGCCAGGGCATCCTGCAGCTTGGCGATGCGCGCCTCGTGGTCGCGCTCGGCGGCTTCAGCCTGGTCGCGGGCGATCAGCAGCTCACGCCACTGCCGGCGATACCAGTCGCGAAGCAGGCGGGTCAGCTCCTCGCGCGACGCGGTGAACTCGGTGGCGCGGCGCGCCTGCTCCGCCAGTGGCCCCAATCGCGGTTCGATCTCACCGAGGATGTCGCGCAGGCGCGAGAGATTGGTGGCAGTGAGATTCAGCTTCTGCTCGGCGTCCTGCCGCTGCGCTTGGAACTGACGGATGCCGGCGGCGTCCTCGAAGAGCCCACGACGCTCCTCGGCGCGCAGACTCAGCGCCTGATCGACGAGTCCCTGCCCGATGACGGTATACGAGTCGTGCCCGATGCGCGCCTGTGCCAGCAGCATCAGCACGTCGCGGAGGCGGACGCGCGCCCCGTTCGATAGGTACTCGTTATCGCCCGACCGAAAACTGCGGCGCGCCACCGTCACTTCGGAGAACTCGGAGGGCAGCCACGATGAAGAGTTGTCGAGGATCAGGCCGACCTCGGCCATCTGCATGGTGGCGCGCCCCTGCCCGCCGGCGAAGATCACGTCGTCGCTCTTCTTGCCGCGCAGTTGGCGCATGCTCTGCTCGCCGAGTACCCAGCGGATCGAGTCCGCGATGTTGCTGTTGTGGACGATGATGTTGTCCGCCACAAAGTTGTGCGTTTCGTCCACGCAGAGGTCATAGACCCATGGATCGGTCGGAGTCACCTGCTCCACCGCGACAATCTCATCCCATAGCACATCGGAATCGGCCAGAATCCGCAAGGTATTGAGTGTGTCATGAGCGGCACCTGGCGTTTCGCCCAGTTCTTCAATTTGCTCTACAACCTCGCGGATGCCCGCACGGCTTGCCTCGCATCGTTGCTCAACGTATGCTGCCAGCTTGGGCCGCCCTGCCCTATGACGTTTCACGTTGACTTTGGCGCGTTGAGCCGCCTCACGTACCAATTCTGTCGCCCCCGGTACAAGATCATAGTTGGGGTTACCTAGGCCAGTACTGGTACGCAAGGGCAGCAACGCGGCCTGTTTCTTCCCAACGAAGTCAAGGTGTTGGGCTACATACTGCAATTGTTCTCGCCCGTAGATGAGTACGTGGTAATAGATGCGTGTTTCTCGTGTTGAGCCTGCAGGGAGACGGTGTATCTTTGGACGTAAGAGAGCGCTGACGCCGAGGCGCAAAAGTAGCGCCACGACACCACGTGCTAAGGTTCCGCTCGCGCTGACGTACTCGATGTACTGCTGGGCTTTGGCGTGTGATATGCGCATTTTGGATGGGCACAAGTGGACGTGACCGTCTCCTTCGAATAGCCCGGAGAGGAATGCCCATTGTGTCTCTTGGTCTGACTCGAAGAGTTGCGGCGGAACGCATTTCGTCGCTGAATTCGAGTTGATTTTGAGACCAAAGAGTCGCTCCATGATGTGTCCGAGAGCGTGCGCCATGATGATGAGGTCTTCGGCGTTCTCTTTGTACCTTCGCCGAAAGACGCCAACGTCGAATAAGGTTCGCGCCAAACGCTCGAACTCATCGTTTATGGCTGAATCTGAGTTAACGAACCGGATATTCGCCTCGGCAGTGTTGCGCCCCTCCGCAATTACCAGCCCAAGGAAGCGAGCGAAGTCAGGTGTGACCGTCGCTGGCAGCGAAATAGCTTTTGCGCTATGCGAACTGTAGCGCACCTGTTGAGGTAATGAAGCATTTGCAGTGGACGCTAGCCGCGAAAGAATGGCTGCATTGACGCTTTGCCCCTGGACAAACCCTGCTAGATGGATGTCGTTCACCCGTGCGGTTGTGCGCCATGCCTTCCAGGAGCCATGCTGTACCCGGGCGACATCCGCCCAAGTCCGCAAATCGGTGGATGGCGTGACATAGACACGATCTTCTTCTTCTGTGAATGAGGCAAGCGTCTCTCGCGTATCGAGCGTGACGGCGCGATGGCTAGTGGGCAGAGCGCGTGGCAGGGCGACCCGTATCCCCTCGTGTAGTTCGTCGGCACGCAAAGCATGGAGTTGGCCACCCAGCAGCGTGAAAAGTGGGTGATAGGGTGTCGCGGTAACGCTCCGGCCTGAGCGCGTACGCACGCGTACCAACGCTGGTGGCGCCGTGCGTTTGACAAAAGCAGTGACAGGGCGCGTTTCGAGCCGCAACGTGCGTGGATCGAGCGAGAGGACGTACACGTCGCCGGGATTTTCGCGGGTAAGCATACCGTCGTCCATCTGCTCGGTAGCAGATGAGCATGCTAGTGCAGTATTTACTAGCGTAGCAATTGGTACATCACGCCCATCGGCAAGCGTGACCATGCTTTCGCCCGCCAGACACTTGCCGGAGCCATTCGGCCCTACAATCGCCGTGATGCCTGGGCTGAACTCGAGGACGGTGCGGGGCGCGAAGCTCTTGAAGCCGTGCAGCTCAAGTCGCTTGAGATACATACGCGTGCCGCTCCCTCGCGTAACGTCCCGGCCCCCCATGCGCCGCAGCGTGCAGCATACCCAGGGCCGGGGTAATAGGGGCGCGAGATGCGCGCCCACGTGGCCTGCTTGGGTTGACACTCCCGACGGCTGAAGCCGGGGAATGCTCGGTTCGTCCCCGCGGGCTACCCCGCGAGTCCCCGAAGGGCCTGCCCGGCCCATTGGATATTCCGCGCCGCGTTCTCGTCGCGATCAAGTATCAGCCCGCAGTTTGTGCAGACGTGGGTGCGCACGCTCAGACTCTTGGGCACACGCGCCCCACAGCCGCTACAGTCCTGCGAGGTGTATTGGGCGGGAACCGCGATCACCCGACGGCCAGCGTATGCTGCTTTGCCTTCGAGGATGGCGCGGAACTGCGCCCAGCCCGCATCGCTGATGCTCTTGGCCAGGTGGCGATTCCGTACCATGTTGACGACCCGCAAATCTTCCAGACAGATGGTGTCGTACCGGCGGAGTAGCAACAGTGCCGTCTTGTGATGAAAGTCCGTTCGCTGGCGCTTCACTTTCTGGTGAGCGCGCTGAAGCTGGCTCACCGCCTCGCCACGTCGCTTACCGCCCTTCTTACGGCGGCTCACGCGCTTGTTGGCCTTGGCCAGCTTCCGTTCCGCCTTGCGCTGGTGGCGCGGGTTCTCGACCGTCAGCCCGTCCGCGGTGATGAGAAATACTTTCAAGCCCACGTCTATGCCGGCCTCGTTGCCGGTAAGCGGCAAGGGCTGGGCGGGGACATCGGCGCAGGAGAGGATGGCGTACCAGCCGTCCGCCTCCCGCGCGATGGTGACGGTCTTGGGCGTGCCTTCCAAGGGACGCGACCAGCGCATGGCTACGCGGCCTATCTTCGACAAGACCAGGAAGCCGTCATCGAGCCGCGCACCCCCATGCTCGCCTACCTGGGGATACGTGAAGGAGCGGTAGCGATTGCGCCCTTGAAAGCGGGGAAAGCCCGCCGTTTCGCCCGCCTTCACTCGGCGAAAGAACGCTTGGTAGGCGCGGTCGACGCGCAACACCACGTCCTGCAATACCTGGCTGTTGACTTCGGCATATTCCGTCAGGGCCTCCTTGATGCCGGGCAGTTCAGCTTTTTGCTGATAGTAATTCACTGAGATGCCGCGTATGCGCCATGCTTCCCGCCGCTCTCCAACAGCCGCGTTGTAGACGTAGCGACAAAGCATGAGGGTGCGATCAAGCATTCGCGCTTGTGCGGGCGTCGGCTTGAGCTTGTACTTGTAGCTCTTGCGCGTCGTCTGGTCTTCCACGAATCAGCGTCCCTTTTGGCTTGCCACGTTGCGTTTCAAAGTTTCCCGGTCGCGTCATCCACCATGCCGACAAAGTAGGAGTCGTCCACAGTGACGGCAGGCGCTGCTTCAACACAGGGAACTCCGCGCGCAACGCATGCGACGATTGACCGTTCAGGAGCTTCATCAGTCGGTGAATCCCGAATGTGGGGTCATGCCCGACGGGCAGGTGGACGTGGTCGGGCATGACCTCCATCTCAACGAGTTCTCCGGCCCTGGCGTTCGATTTGTTTCAGCAAAGCTGACGTTCAGTCGTGCATCTGTGGGCGGCGTCAACACCTTGCGTCGGTACTCTGGGCAGGACACCACATGATACCTATGGATGTAGACGATGTTGTTGCTGCACACAACTTTCACGTAGGCAGCATGCAACAATAGATCGCGACGTGCCAACCATTCGTACCTTTGGCTTCACCTGTGGGCGGCGTCAGGGCTTTCATCCCCCTGCCAGGGCAGGGGGATGAAAGCCCTGACTTTTGCTAGACGGGAGGTCACACAACCCGCGCAACAGGATGGTTGACCAACGCCCGCAGGCCGCACGAGCGCGATGTAGGTGTAGCAGACAGTGACGACGGCGAGGATGACCGCTATGACGCTGAGCCGCAGCGACGGACCGCCGCGCAGGGCTGCTCCTGCGCCAGCAGCATCGCCGCGGCGAGCCCGGTGAGCGTGAGCGTAAAAACGGTCGTCAGATCAGGGATGGCGAGCCGTCACACCGTCTCGTTGCGGATACCCATCGCCAGCGCTAGCAGCGCGATGATGCTGAATGCGAAACCCTCGCGCTGCGGCTTAGAGAACATTGCTGCCACAACCGCTGCGACGACGACGACCAGCGTCGCCTCGAAGCCGAGGCTTACCGCCACTCAGCGATGCCCCAGCGCTTCGAGCCGCCGGGAAAGACAGCCGCTCACGACGGCTCCAGCTAGAAATGCGACGAGCAAGACCAGAGATCCGACGATGGGGATGCCGCCCTTACTGGCGAGCGCGAAGCCGAGGAGCACGATATTGCTCGTCATGTTGGCTGTTAAGACGCGTCCCAACCCGAGATAGTTCACCGTATCGACGATGCCGGTGGCGAAGGCCAGCGCGACGAGCACCCCCCGCAGCGGGCGATGTGCGCAAGAGCGGCGCGTTCGCTATCCCCTGCTCGCCCGAAGTGACCTCTCCACTCGCCTCAGGACTCATATGTGCTGTTCCCGATCGACACTTTCCGAGCTGCGCGACGCATATCGGAGTTCTCGATGATGGAGAGCGTACGGGATGGCGCTGCCCCATGCAAGCGGACTAACTGAGCTTTCGCGGCAGATGTCGAATGTGTTATGCTGTGTGCGGTACCGCACGCGATCTTGCGGCGGCGTCCTTGCGGGAGTAGCTCAGTTGGTAGAGTACCTGCCTTCCAAGCAGGGCGTCGCGGGTTCGAGTCCCGTCTCCCGCTCCAAGCCAGGCCAGTTCAGGCCCGAAGGCCTCTCCAGAAATTGGTGCTAGGCAGTTCGTCTAAGTCTACCAGAAATGCGCGCAAAATTCGCCGAAATTGGGAAAGAATTCGCGCGCCTCATTTTGCCTTGAGAACCTGCTATGCTGACTGCCTCGCCGAGGGTGTGCCCACTGCCATGCTCCCCTCATGGGCGACCAGGGCTCGCCTGCCGATGGCCACAACGCGGGTGGTGACCAATCCGATCGCTTGACGCCCCACTCGGCGCGAGACGTACTCACGGCTGAGCCCCCACTCCCGCGCGATGTCCGCGATCGATTCCCCACCCCACTTTCCGCACGACCGCTTGACGACTTTTGGAGAATAGGGGGGAGGAGCGGCGACACACGGCAAGGAGGCAGCGGTGGAAGGGAGTGGAGGAGTGGCAGACGCCTATGTGGCCGAGCGGTTGGATCACCTGGGGATCGTGGCCGGCGTCTGTCGGGAGATCGGTCTCGCCGAGTGGCTGGACGCGCAGGACGAGCAGAGTCACGAACGGGTTGGGGTCGGCACGGCCACGGTGGCCATGATCCTGAACGGGCTCGGTTTCAGCAATCGCCGGTTGTACTTGGTGTCGCAGTTCTTCGCCAACAAGCCGGTCGAGCGGTTGCTGGGGCCGGGCATCACGGCCGAGGACCTCAACGACGATTGCCTGGGACGGACGTTGGACTGGCTGGAGGCCCACGACCCCACCACGCTGTTCGCCGGTGTCGCGCTGCGGGCGCGGCGTGCGTTTGGGATCAGCGCGCGGCAGGTGCACGTGGACACGACCTCATTCGCCGTCACCGGCGAGTATGCAGCGGATCTGGATGCCCACACCCTGGCGGTGACCTACGGCTACTCGCGCGACCACCGGGCTGATCTGCAAGCAGTGGATGCTCGCGTTGGCGACCACCCGTCACGGGGATGTGCCGCTGTTCTGCCAGGCGCTCGACGGCAACGCGAGTGACAAGGTGAGCCTGGTCGCGACCGTGGAGGCGCTGGCTGACCAGCTGCGTGCGGCCGCAGCGATCGAGGACGAAGCGCCCATCTTTGTCGCGGATAGTGGGCTCATCCAGCGCCGACAACGTCGCGCGCCTCTCGGCAGCGGGTGTGCAGTGGATCAGTCGCGTCCCCGAGACCTCGAAGGAGGCGCGGGCCGCTTTGCAGGTCGCCGACGACGCCTGGCAGCAGGAGGGCGACCTCGCGTGGGCCGCAGATCGCCCGGCTCCCAGCGGCGAACGGTGGATCGTGGTGCGCACCGCTCAGGGCGAGGACCGGACCCGCGCGACGCTGCGCCGTCAGGTGGACAAGACGCGCGCCCAGTGGGAGCAGGCGCTCTGGCACCTGGGCAACCGGCGCTTCGCCGGTGTGCCCGATGCGCGGGCCGCCCTTGCGGCCCAGCTCAAGACGTGCCCCGCATGGCTGCAGGTGCAGAGCGTGCTCGTCATGCAGCCCAAGCACCGCCGACCCGGACGCCCACGCAAGGACGTGCCTCCCGACCACGTCGAGTGGCAGATCCTGACCACGCTCACCGTGGACGAGGCGATCGTCGCGCGGGAGGTGCGGCGCCAAGCGTCCTTCGTGGTCGCGACCAATGTCCTCGATCCGGCGCAGCTCTCCGATCACGACCTCATCCGCACCTACAAAGAGCAGCACAGTGTCGAGCGGGGGTTCAGGTTTCTGAAAGACCCCCTCTTTCTGGCGTCCTCGGTCTTTGTCAAAAAGCCCGAGCGCATCGTGGCGCTGTCGCTGGTGATGGTGCTGTGCCTGCTGGTCTATCGCTTGGCCGAGCACCGGCTGCGCGAGCAGTTGCGGGCGACTGGACAGACGATCCCCAGCCAAGTCAACAAACCGGCCGATCGCCCGACGATGCGTTGGGTCTTCCAATGCTTCGAAGGGATCGACCTGCTGCATATCCGCCACGGGCCCGACCCGGCGATGGCGGTCGTGCTTCGCCTCCAACCCCTCCACCAGCAAGTGCTCGCTCTCCTTGGGCCGGCCTGCCAGGAATTCTACAAATCGACCAATTGAGCGTGCGGAAAGTGGGCCCCACGCATCCGCGCCTCGAGAAATGAGGCAATCCGCTCGCTCCCCTGGTCTGAGCTTTGCCGACAAGCAGCAATGACCTGAGTCATGGCCTTATCGAGGATCGCCCGGACTGCGGACCCTTTCGTGAGGAACCGCTTGGGATAGGTACGGAGGAGGTGATCGACCAGTTCGAGCTGGGTGAGCACCTCGCAGCGGTCGAGCGCATACCAGTCCTGGGTGAGGCCCTTCCCCACCGCTCGCAGATAGGTCTCGTTTGCGATACGTCCTCGACGGTTTGCACCTGCCCTGCCTGTTGGTCCCTCCGAATCGCGTAGGATAGTGTCACCGGCATGCTTGGTGCGCTTCGTTCCTCGCGCGGAACTGGGATGTGCTGGATCCACGACGCTTCCACTCCGTGTTAGGCGTCATCTACCGGTTGCATCAACACCCAGGGTCATTCAAAGATTGACAGCGGTTGCGAGACTGGCGGCATGAGGACCGAGGAGCTCGGGCACAGTCTGTTGGCCGCCTTTGCACGCGTGCCCGACGGGCGTTCACGCCCTGGGCGGCGCTCTCCCGTGCCGGCGCTGTTGACGCTGGCGACGGCGGCCATGCTGTGCGGGGCGCGCAGCGTGGACGCCATCAGTCAATGGGGCCGGTTGCCGCCTGGGGCGGTGCGCCAGGCGCTGGGCTTTCTCGACAGCGACGGGGACCTGCCGGCGGCCACGACGCGGCACGACGTCTGCCAGCGGCTGGAGGTGGAGCACTTTGAGGCGACACGGCAGACGTGGGCGAGCGAGACGCTGGACGGCCACAGCCAGCAGGGGGTGCTCGACGGCCAGGCGCTGCGGGGCCTCCACGGGGACGAGTTGCCAGGCGTGCGCCTGGTGGCTGCTTCTGCTCCAGAGGCCGGCCGGGTGCTGGCGCACGCGGGGGGGCAGGACCCGCGCGGAGCCAGCGGAGACGGAGGAGGAGCGCGCGCCGGCCAAACAGGAGGCCGAACGCAGCGTTGCCCCACGCCTGCTGCGCCAGATCCGACCGCTGCTGGCGGGTCGCGTGGTCAGTGGCGATGCGCTCTCGTGTCAGCAGGCGCGGTGCCGCCAGATTGGGCCGGCGGACGGCGCTGCTCTCTTCGCCGTCAAAGCCAACCAGCCCGACCTGCTCGACGACGTGACGCTGCTGGTTCGCGACCCACCGCCCGGCGAGTCCTTCGCGACGGCGGCCACGGCCAGTACGCCTGGCGGGCGGCTGGAAGAGCGCCGGCTGCGGGCCGCAGCGACGCTGGCGGACTAGCGGCAGGCGGCAGGCTGGCCAGCCGTCGGCGTGGTGCTGGAAGGGACGAGCCGTGTGCGCGGGCCGCAGCACCCCGCCCGGCCCGTGCGCCAGGAGGGGCGCTCCTTCCTGACGAGCCGGCCGGCCACGACCCCGCCGGCGGCCCGGCTGCGGCTCGTTCGGCGCCACTGGCACATCGAAAATCGCCTGCCCTCGGTGCGCGACGTGCCCTTCGGAGAGGATGCTTGCCAGGTCCGCTCCGGGCGGGCGCCGCAGGCGCTGGCCACGCTGCGCAATGCGCTGGTGGGCTTGCTCCACCACAACCGTGTGTCCAACCGCGCTGCGACGCTGCGGACTAACGCCTGGAGTGGCCCGGCGGCCGTTCTACCTCTCCTCGGCCTCAATCTTTGAATGACCCTGCCAGTCGGCCTACCCCATTGGTCTGCAGGCTGGAGTATGCCGACCCCAGCGCACCTCCATGGAATAGAGTGCTGGCAAACCCTTCATTTCAGGAGCATGCCCCATGTGCGGTCGCTATCAACTGGTCAACCCACGCCTACTGGCGCAGGTCTACGGTGTCGAGCAAAGACGCTTGGATGCGCTCAACTTATCGGCGAACGTCAACGTGCGCCCGACGCAGCGGGTGCCGGTGCTACTCGGCGAGCACGAACTCGCCATGATGCGTTGGGGCTTCGTGCCGTCCTGGGCCAAGGACAACCGCGGGGCGATGATCAACGCGCGGGCCGAGGGCATCGCCGAGAAGCCGACGTTCCGCCGCGCGTTCCAGTCGCAGCGCTGCGCCATCCCGGCCAGCGGCTTCTACGAGTGGAAGGCCGCGGCGGACGGCGGTAAGAGCAAGACGCCGTATCTCTTCACCGTCGAGGATGCCGAGCTCTTCGCCTTCGCTGGGATATGGGACACCTGGCAGGATCTGCAGACCTGCGCCATCCTCACTACCGCGCCTAATGAGCTGGTAGCACCCGTCCACGACCGCATGCCCGTCATCCTGCGCCGCAAGGACGTGGACGAGTGGCTCGACCCCGACCTGCACGATGTCGGCAGACTTGGGGCCATGCTTCATAGTTATCCCGCTTCGGCGATGGCGGCCGTGCCCGCAAATACCGCAGATCTCCGGGCGTGATCGCCCCTGCTGCTCATCCACCGCGCCGCGGATCTAGGCACGGAGGTCGTCTATGGCCTTCATACGATGAGCGCCAACCATCTGCAAAAGTGAAGAGAACCACTGTAGTAGCGCCGAACATCACCCGTCGACCTCGTCACTCTGGTCATCCTGCGTCGCCACCGTGGGCACCGGTCGGTGGCGCGGCAGCCGCATATTCAGCGGATGTCCGCCGCGCGCGCGACGCACCACAGCCTCGACATAGCGGATCGGCCATGCGCGACTGTGCCGCTGCATCTCCTCGCTCGGCATGCCTGCCGTCGGCCCCGCCGCCCCGCGCAGCGTCCGATGCACCTGGATCGCGTGCAGCATACCCGGCAGATCCGCCGCCGTCTCGCGCTGTCCCGCCATCCACGAATTGATCTCCGCGCCCAGCAGCAGAATGAACGCCACATAGTACAGAAACAGCAAGATCACGATAGCGAACGCCGCCACCGACCCATAGTTGTCGGCATGCAGCAAGTACTCCTGATACACCCGAAACAGCAGCTCATACAACACCAACAGCACCGCCGCCACCACCGTCCCGTGCCAGTTCCTGCCCCACGAATGCCAGCGCATGCGCCGGTTCGGCACAAAGGCGTAGATCGCGCCGAAGAAGAGCAGCGACGCCGCGAAGAGGATCAGCAGTCGTGCGCCGCCGCCGAGCAGCCCGCCGAGCGGACTGCGCCCATGGGGATCGATCAGTGTCACCAGGCTCCCCGGCAGGATCGAGATCAGAAAGACCAGCGGCACGATCAGCAAGAAGAGCAGTAACATGCCGAAGGCCATCCGGTTCTGCCGCAGCAAGTCGCGCCCGCGCAGCCGAAAGACGATGCCGAAGCACCCTTCCAGCGTGATGAAGAGCCGCGACCCCGCCAGGAACGCCGAGAGGATGCCGACGACCAGCAACAGCCCCACGCTCTTCTTCAGGTGTTCGGCGGCGCTCGCCACCAGGATGGTTCCCGTATCCCCCGGCAGCACCGCCGCCAGCGCCCGCTCCAGCTCGCCCTCCGTCCCCGGCGAGATCACCTGGAGCACGATGCCGCAACCCGCCAGCAGCAGTAGCAGCACCGGAAAGAGCGCCATCAAGAAGTTATAGGCCAGCAGCCCGGCGAGGTTGAAGATCCAATCATTGTTGATCTTCATCCAGAAGCCGCCAACGCTCTCCAGCCACGCGCTGCTCTGCGCCACATCCGCCGGACTCTCCGTGGGTGTGGCCAGCGTCTCGCCGACACCCTCAGAGGCGATCTCGCGCTCCATCCCCATACTCCTCGCGCCAGCACTGGAGACACAGGTTTCTGCCCCAGGCGCTTCATCATAGCCCCTCGAACATCGTCGCCAACATAGTGAGAAGGACACATCGCGCGTCGTTGCGGATGTGCCCCTTAGAGTCGCGTCAGTTCGGCGTCAATGAGCAGTGGGCATCCCACCCTGCCGCCCGATGATGAGGACCACGCGCACAAGCGCCCAGGCGATCACCGCGTAGACCACGATCGCCACCAGCGAAGAAAGCTCTAGAACGTTGCTCTGACTCGTCGGCGTGGCAAAGATGCCCTGGAACGGCGCCACCAGCGGCGCGGACACGCCATAGACGAAGCGCACGAAGCCGACGTCGGCGTTGGCGGCCAGCAACTTCAGCGCGACACGAGCGATCATCAGCGCCTCACCGATGCCCAGGATCAGGTAGACGATCTGCGCCGCGCGAGCAATGGCTGACCCCGCGGGCTGCCGCTCCGCCGACGTGTCCACATAATAGCTCCTTGTCGGCGGCGGAGCGATTGGCGCCTGTCGAACCGGCGTGCCCGCGTCGACAGGTTGGATCGGCTGATCGGGCCACATGACACGGGCGTTCTCTGGCGGCTGCACGGGTGTGGTGGTTGGTACGGGCTGCATATGGCATCTCCTGAAGCCCTCGGCTTCATAGCGCGTTCTGGTATTAATGCTGAATTGGCCGGGAGGCGTACGTGGCGCGGCATACGTGGCGCGGCAAGGCGAGCGGCGTCACGCACCTTCGGTGCGCACCCTACGCGGCGGTCGTAGAGCGGCGGCTGGTGAAGAGGCGCACGATCACCACCAGGATGATTGCGCCGACGGCGGCGACGATCAGCTCGCCCGTTAAGCCATACTGACCCGAGCCAAAGAGGTTGAAGTAGCTCACAATGAAGTTAGCGCCGATGGCCCCGATAATGCCGAACAGCAGATCACCGAAGAGACCGAAGCCCGCGCCGCGCATTGCCCGACCGGTGAGGGCCGCGACGATGGCGCCGACGATAAACTGCAACGCGAGGTCGCTGAACGCGATCGTGACGGTTCCGAAAACCATGTGAATGCTCCTCAATCATCTAGGAATCATGTGGGCACACCTCGACAGAGGGAGGCGCGTCGCTGGGTGGATGAAGTGCCGACGGCAAGGGTGCGCGGTCTCGCGAGAGATCGCATCTGGCTGGGGCAGATCTGATGCGCAAGCTGGGCTGATCGAGTGAGATCGCGCCGTCAGGTATCGCGACGGGGTCACGTCTCACCGTGAGGAGGAATAGGGCTTGCGTGCGCGGGGAATCGTTAGGGGCGATTCCGTGTGATGGGTGGCGTCGCGCTCTCAATATGCAACGCAAGGATCGCGAGGGTTAAAGCTATAACTGAATGAGAGCGGCTGCGTCGGCAGCCTAGGTGTCCCGGTGCGCGAAGGGGAGAGGGTAGACGAGGGATACGCGCCAGAGGAACATCTCTAGATCCAGGGAGAGCACTGGCGGCCGGTTCTGCGTCCCTCTAGGTATACCACCCGCTTGGCGCGATGTCAAGGAGAAATACTGAATTCAAGGGGATTTGTCCAATACCACCGCCGACGTAAGGTGAAGATTGTGATAGGTGGGGAGTATATTCTTCGCCAACGTAGCCAGTTGCTATCGAACGATAGCAAACGAAAGGATACTGTCACCGCAGTGACCTACCCTGCATTGGTGCCCCGATTCATTGCGAGGATTCCGAAAGTTCGCAGGCAACTCACGATACATCCAGCACGTTCCTCGGCACCCGCTCGACCGTACTTTGATAGGTGAACACTTCAGCAAGATAGGCCTCCTTATACCGTAAACTACTCTTCGGCAAGTGCAATACTTGCTGGGTGAAGGTTGGCGAGGCAAGGTTCTAGGCCCCCAACGGCTCGACCGTTTCCTGGAGATCGTCCTGCCTCGACCGACATCCTGGGCGCCACCTCTGATAGAGGGTCGTGCTTCGAGCACCGCAGTATAAGGCTTGTATGCGCCTGGGAGCTCCTCATCGAAGGCCAGAACGGAGGGACGGCGCCATGTGGTACGCCGGGATCGATTGGGCCGACGACCATCACGACGCGGTGGTCATCAACGAGCAGGGGCAGCGAATCGGCTCCTGCCGCGTGCCCCATAGCGCCGAGGGCGTGGCGCAGCTCGTGGCCTTCTTTCGGAGGACCGTCGAGACGGCGCCCACCCCGCAGGAGATGGCCTGTCTCATCGAGACGACTCATAGCCTGCTCATCACCGCGCTGCTGGATGCGGGACTGGCGGTCTACCCGGTCAACCCCAAGACCGTGGACCGGCGCCGCAAACCGTCGGGGGCGAAGACCGACGCCATCGACGCCTATCTGCTGGCCAAGACGGGCCGCAGCGACCTGGCCGAGCTGCGCCGCCTGGTCCCGGATAGCCCGCTGGTCCAGGAGCTCAAGGCACTGACGCGCGACCAGGATGGACTCGTTCAGAGCCAGACGCGGCTGGTCAATCAACTCACTGCCTGTCTCAAAGCCTACTTCCCCGTCGCCCTCGACCTCTTCGCCAAGCTGCAACAGCCGCTCACTTTGGCGTTTCTGCAGGCGTATCCGACGCTGGAGGCCGCCCAGCGTGCCTCGGTCGACGAGTTGGCCCAGCTGTTGCGGCAGCACCATCATCCGACGCCCGCCGCGACGGCGCCGACGCTCTGGGAGCGGCTCCACCGACCCCAGTTGCAGGCAGATGCGATCACCACGCGCACCAAATCGCGCCTCCTGTTAGCACTGGTGAGTCAGCTGGCACCGCTCCTGGAGCAAATCAAGCAGTACGACGCCGAGATCACCCAGCTTTTCTGATCCATCCTGACAGCGCGCTCTTCGCGAGTCTCCCGCGAGCCGGCAAGCGCATCGCGCCGCGGCTCCTGGCAGGATGGGGCGACGACCGGGAGCGGTATGCGAGCGCGGCGAGCATCCAGGCCTTGGCTGGCACCTCGCCGGTGGCCTATGCGAGCGGCAATTATTCACGGGCGCATCGGCGCTATGCCTGTGTCAAGCCGTTCCGCAATGTACTCTATCAGTTCGCCTGGCAATCGACCTTCCAGGAAGCGTGGGCGCAAGCGTACTACCAGCGCAAGCGGCAGGAGGGCAAGAGCCACAGCATGGCGGTGCGGGCCTTGGCCAACGCCTGGGTGCGCGTCATCCATGCGCTGTGGCGCAAACGGGAAGGCTACATCGCCGCCACGTTCCTGGCCGCGCAGCAGGTGCACGCCGAACGCGCCGCCTAGAGCGTCTTGCAGAAGGATGGCCTAGAGTATTGAGTACGATGTCGAGAGGGCCTTGTCACGCATCGTCCATGCGTGCTGCACCAAGAAAGCGAAGGGACTGATGTCTGGCACTCAGCCCCAGGGGCGCCCAGCACTCAAGCTTACCCCAAACCAGGTCCCGGCATTCACTGCGGAAGACATGAAGGCGTATGTGCAAGGCGCGCCGGAGTGCTCGCTTGGGCCTACGCTCTCCGGAGAGCCACCCACCGTCGAGTCAATCGAATTCTCGACCTGTAGAGAACTGAGAGACCGCTTGCACGTGTACATCGGGCCTGACGATGATGCGCCCGTCTGCTATGTCGTGCTGCGCGGTCCGTTCACGTTGACGGGGGTCTCGTTTCCGCCAGGTGGTCATCACCTGCCTCCCTTCAGCGAGACAGAGGAAGAAATCTACGATGCGAGTACAGGCCGTTTGCTCGTGCATGCTGCTGGCTCATTCAAGAGCTGGCGGAAACCAGGTTTCTAGGCCAGTAGGCAAGCGGACCACGCGGCACGGAGATGCCATGTCCTGATGCTTGTCATCCACCAGTTGCTCAATGGTCCTGCAAGATGCTGTAATGCTGACCTGGCGTGGCGACAGCGCGAAGGGTGCTCGTGGCCCACATGCAGCGGCAGGTGCGTGCCAAGCAACACCGTGTCCCAACTCGTCAGCGGGCCACGGGCTGAGGGTGGCCCAAGAGCTGGAATGTGGCCAGGAGCCCCTGCACGTCACCCTCATCGGGGGATAGCCAGGAGGACGGCACTGGCGTCGGTGTCGGAGGATTCAGCCCTTCCAGACGTCCTCCCGAGACACCGGGAATCACGATGTAAAACACGAAGACATCGTTCTGGGTAGCAATGGCCCAGTTGCCGCAACCATCCACCCGTACCGGGAAACCAGCGAATGTTGTGCCGATGCCCGGGCCCGGCTGACAAACGGACCCCCCATTGGATGGCGCGATCGGGAAGACGTCGATGTGCACATAGGCTGTACCCGATCCCTGCGCTGGATCCAAGAAGGTGAAGCCTTCGTGTGTGCACTCCCCCTGGTTGCACGGTCCGCCAAAAGTGTCAGTCCCGCCTTCAGCCACCCATTGCGGTGAGAAGCGCAGCGTATACAATCCCCACCTATCCCGAAAGGTGTGCCAACTCGCCGGCACCACGGTGCTGCTCGCTGGCGTGTTCGTGGCCAGCACCCCTGTTCGTGCCAGGAGCACTGGGACCAGGGCGACCACAACTGCTGCAACCACCACGAGCAGCAACCACGTGCCGAAGTGCCCCCTTCGTGTCGACTGCTGCTGGCGTGGTGGCCCAGCCGCTGCATCTGGCAGCTGCTGCTCTGCAGATGACATACACTGAACTCCTCTTCAGTCCCAGGCAGGTCCTGAACGGTGTCATGAGCACAGGTCATCCCACCGTCGCCGCGGCCATTCATTCTCCAGCGTGCCGCCTCATCCCTCAACCGTTCAGGAGTGGCGCTGCGCCAAACCACAAGCACCGTAGCCAAGGTAATATGACACGTGATGAGATGAACTCATCCAACAGATCGCGTCAGTGCGGCATTGACATAGAGGGTCTCCAAGCGATCCAGAGACCGATGAGGTGCCCCACTCAACTCTGCGGCTTCCAGAGCCACGAACGCCTCAGTGACGCGCCTCTCGGCGAGAACCACATGACGCGTGTACGGATCCTTAGGAGATGCGCCATCGGAGGGATCGTCGCTGGTGAGCGGTACGTCGTCTGCGAGGTCCGTCGGCTTGGAGCGGAAGGGCAGCACCCTGTCGACAATCGGCAGCGGGAGACCGCGCTGCCTCCTCCGCTCACGTACCAACTCGCCGAAGTCCTGGCCCGCCATCGTCTTCTTCGCCTCAATCGCCTCCAGCGCGCCAGCGACTTCCCCCAGCGCACGGGAGAGCGTCCACTGGCCGCCATTCGGGTGCAGCTTGGCAACTCGACTCGCCAGGCAGCCGTACTGCATGTCGTCCAACGCCTTGACCTCACCTCCGCGCTGCTTGCGGCGGATGAGCCGACGGGCCTCGGCGGGTGCCTCCGCGAACGTCGCCGACTGCAGCAGCTTCCAGACGGGATCAGTCGGCCAACGCGACTGGTTGGAGACGTGCCCGTCTGGCACCACCCGAGCTTCGACGAGAGCGGGACCCATGAGGTGCTATCCGTTGAATGCTCAAGGATATCGGCAGACTTCAGATCTCGGGAACCTCGCATGATCACTGGATTCCCTTCTAACGGCTACGCCCAAAGCACCACTTCTCACAAGGCGCAACTCAGCCCTGACAATAGTTCTCTGCGGTTCAAGTTTCAACTAGCAAATTGCGGAGGAGGGCCAACGTAGCGTGCGCGCGGACGAATCACCTGATTCGCTTGATACTGCTCGATGCTGTGGCCGATCCAGCCGATGGTGCGGCCCAGCGCGAAAAGCGTGATCGCGCTGCTTGGCGGCAGACGCAGCGTGCGAGCGAGCACCACCAACCCGAAGAAGATCGTCGGGTGCTCGCCGAGCAGATCGCAGGTTTCATCCACCACGCGTTGGGCCAACAACACCTCAGGGGACTCTGGATACGCCTGCGCCGCCAGTTCGAGCAATAGTTTGCCGCGCGGGTCGCCCGCTGGATAGAATACCGGGCCGAATCCGGGCACAACCTCACCGAAGCCCGGCATCGACTCGCCGCGCCGCAGCAGGCTTGTCATCGACGCGCGCACACTGGCAGGCGAATCGGTCGCGTGGAGAAAGGCTTCGATGCGCTCGGTCTGCCCCGCATGCTTGACGCCTTGCAGTGCGGAGAGCGCAGCGCTGACCACCGCATAGGGCGTTGAACCTGCCGAGGCGACGCAGCGAGCCGTGAACGACGTGACGTTCAACTCCTGATCGGCGCAGAGGACTAATGCGGCGGTCAGCAAGGCAGTCGCGCGCTCGTCGTCCGGCGCCCACCCCTTTTGAAGCGTCAGTGCGATGCCATCGGGCGCGATCGCCCCACCTGCCGCGACCGCTGCCAAAAGTTGGAGGATGCGCGTTCCCGTCTGGGCGACGGCCTCAGGCCGCAGGTCATACGCGGCAAGATCGTCGAGCGCGGCGAGCGGCAGGCACACTTGAAAAGCCTCCAGCGCGGTCAACGCCTCAAGCTCGCTATGTAACCGCCGGTAGCGTGCCAACATCCGCTCTGGCGGCGTGCGCCAGGGCAGCGAATATTCTTTGGCGATATCTCCCGTCCAGATCAGCGCGGCCACCTGCTCCACCCTATGCGTCGTTGCCAGATCGAGTGCGTCGTAACCGCGATAGTAGAAGCGCTCGTCAGTGAGCATTGTGATGGCGGACTCCATCACCGGCGTACCGGCGTGCATCGCGCCCGCCGCGACGCGGTCGGGGTGGCGGTACTCCTCTTTGCGGGTCTTCAGCCTCTGCACATCTTCCCGTGGATACCAGCGACTACGCTTCTGCCCGTCGCTGGATTCCGAGCGCAGCAGGCCGCGACTGACGTAAGCGTAGAGGGTATCCAGGCTGATGCCCAACTCTTGGGCCGCCTCTTGCGCGGTCAGGTAGTGTTTCGCCGTCATCACTGTCCCTCCGACGATCCCGTGAAGCGCGGTCAACTGCAATGACCGTACAACATATTGATTGACTAAATCAACCATTTCTGCCAAGAAATTCGGTATATTTGAACTATTTTCGGCCGCATTGCGCGCAAGAGTATGTTGATTAGTAAAATCAAGATTGACAACCTGTTGTGAGGAATGTTATAGCCTTCACAACACCATCACCGCAGCAGTGCCACAGATGGCCCGTCGGCGTGAATACCGAGATCTACAGTGGAGTAGAGACATGGAAAAGCAGCAGGGGCCGCTTTCCGGTTATCGGATACTGGAGCTTGGCAATCTCATTGCCGCTCCATACGTAGGCCGACTTTTTGCCGAGTTCGGCGCCGAGGTGATCAAGGTCGAACGCCCGCGTACGGGTGATGAACTACGCCGCTGGCGACTCGTGCGTGGCGACACCTCTATGCTCTGGTACTTGCAGGCGCGGAATAAGAAGTCGATCACCCTCGATCTCCACGCACCTGATGGGCAGGATATCGCGCGACAGTTGCTGCCACATGTAGACGTCGTGCTGGAAAACTTCCGGCCAGGCACGCTGGAGAAGTGGAACCTGGGCTACGAGGCGATCCACGCGGTCAATCCCGACGTCATCTTCGTCCGCATCTCTGGCTACGGACAGACCGGCCCATACCGCGATCGTCCCGGTTTCGGCGGCATCGCCGAGGCCATCGGCGGTCTGCGCTATCTCACCGGCTATCCCGATCGACCGCCGACGCGCGTGGGCGTCAGTCTGGGCGACTCGCTGGCGGGCCTCTTCGGCGCGATTGGCGCGTTGATGGCGCTGCTGCACCGCGAACGCCAACGCCAACGCGGCCAGGCGAGCGTGGATGATGCCTCCGCCGGGCACGGCCAGGTGGTAGACGTGGCGCTCTACGAGGCGGTCTTCGCCGTCGCCGAGTCGCTGCTGCCGGAGTACGACGGCTATGGCGTCATTCGCCAGCGCTCAGGCAACCTGCTGCCGGGGCTGACGCCCTCGAATACCTATCCCTGCCTTGAAGAGAAGTGGGTCGTGATCGGCGGCAACGCGGACATGGTCTACAAACGGCTGATGCTGGCGATTGGGCGTCCCGAACTAGCGGCGGACGCTCGCTTCGCCGATAACGTTGGCCGCACAGAACATCAAGCGCTGCTCGACGAGGTCATCGGTCAGTGGACGGCGCGGCACACTCTTGACGAGGTGATGGCGATCCTGATTGAGGCAGGTGTCCCGGCGGGTCCGATCTACGACGCTTCAGACATCGCCAGCGACCCGCATTATCAGGCGCGCGACATGATCGAGGCACACGAGATCACCATCGATGCCGACGCACCACAAACGGTGCGCTTTCCGGGGATCGTGCCGAAGCTCAGCGAGACCCCCGGTGAGACGCGCTGGCTCGGCGAGGCGCTCGGCGCGCACAACAATGAGGTGTACTGCAAACTGCTTGGCATCGCCCCAGAACGTCTCGTGGAACTCCGCGCGAAGGGAGTAATCTAGATGATCGATCTCCCTAGTGCGGTGCAGGTAACGGACGTGGTCACTCGCGATGGCTTCCAGAATGAGGCGCGTATCGTCTCGACCGCCGACAAGCTGCGAGTGATCGAGGGTTTGTTGCGCGCAGGCGTCCGCTCCATTGAGGTTACGTCGTTCGTGCATCCCAGCGTCATGCCGCAACTGGCGGACGCGGCGGCGTTGGTCGCCACGCTGCCGCAGCATCCCGACGTGATCTACAGCGCCCTCGTGCCAAACCCCAATGGGGCGCGCCGCGCGCTAGAGGCCGGGATAACGCACCTGCACCTCGTCGTCTCCGCCAGCGAACTGCACAATCGCGCCAACCTGAACCGGAGCGTTGACGAATCGCTGGCACAACTGGCTGAGGTCTGCGCCTACGTGGGCGCGACCCATCCAGAGGCCACGCTAGAGGTGACGCTGGCGACTACCTTTCACAGCCCCTTCGAGGGCCGCACGCCGCTGGAGCGGGTGATTACCATCGTCGAGGCGTTGGTCGCGATGGGCACACGAGACATCAATCTCGCCGACACCGATGGCGCTGCGAATCCACGCCAGGTTTATGAAACGGTCATCGCCCTCAGAAAGCGCTTCTCAGACGTTACCTGGAGCCTGCACTTGCATAACACGCGCGACATGGCGCTGGCGAACGCCATTGCTGGCCTGCAAGCGGGCGTCACTCAGTTCGACGCCTCGCTCGGCGGTATCGGCGGCTGCCCCTTCGCACCCGGCGCAACCGGCAATGTTGCCACGGAGGACCTCGTTCATATGTTGCACGAGATGGGGATTGCCACGGGCATCGATCTCGACGCGTTGCTCTCCGAAGATACACATCTCCGCGCGATGGTTGGGCACAATCTGGCGTCGCAGATCGCCCAGGCAGGCCCGTCGAATCGGCTGCATTCCTTCGAGGGCGTCACCATCGCCGACTCACGGCGCTTTACGCGGGAGGAGGTGCTGAGTCACAAGTAGACGCAGCTCAATCGCTCGTGTCGTCGTTGACCATCGCGCGGAATTTCTGTCCGTCCACCGAAGGAGGGGACACCGATGCCGTTGATCCAGACCCTCGTCGCCGGCGAGGTGCGCCACTATCAGATGCTCATCGGCGGTGAGTGGGTCAACGCCCGCTCTGGTCGCACCTTCGACAGCATCAATCCCTACACCGGCAAGACGTGGGCGGTAATGCCGGAGGCCGACGAGGCGGATGTCGACGCCGCCGTGCGTGCGGCACGTGCGGCCTTCGATGATGGGCCTTGGGGGCGCATGACGGGCACCGAACGCGCGCGACTGCTGCGCCGCTTCGCCGACGTGCTCGCCGAGAACGCCGATCAACTCGCCATCATCGAGAGCACTGACAACGGCAAACTGATCCGCGAGATGGGCGGGCAACTCAAGTCGCTGCCGGAGTGGTACTACTATTTCTCCGGCGCGGCAGACAAGATCCAGGGCGAGACGATCCCCAGCGACAAGCCAAACTTCTTCGTCTACACCCGCCACGAGCCGCTCGGCGTCGTCGCGGCGCTGACGCCGTGGAATTCGCCGCTGCTCCTGCTCGCCTTCAAGCTGGCCCCCGCGCTGGCGGCGGGCAACACCATCGTCGTCAAGCCGTCCGAGCAGACCTCCGCCTCCACACTGGAGTTCGGTCGCCTCTTCGCCGAGGCGGGCTTTCCCGCGGGCGTCTTCAACGTCGTCACCGGCTTCGGCGCGGGGACGGGTTCGCCGCTCGTCCGGCACCCCGGCGTGGACAAGGTCGCGTTTACCGGCTCGACGGCAACCGGCATCCACATTATGAAAGACGCCGCCGATCACCTGGCGCGGGTGAGTCTCGAACTGGGTGGCAAGTCTCCAAATATCGTCTTTGCCGACGCCGATGAAGGGGTGATCAATGGCGTCGTCGCGGGCATCTTCGCCGCTGGCGGCCAGACCTGCATCGCCGGCTCTCGCCTGCTGGTTGAGGCGAAGCTGCAGGACGAGATCGTCAGCCGCCTCGCCGATCGCGCGCGGGCGATCAAACTGGGTAACCCGCTGCTGATGGAGACCGAGATGGGTCCCTCGGCCTTCAAAGCGCAGCAGGAGAAGATCAAGAGCTATATCGACATCGCCCAGCAAGAGGGCGCGCAACTGGTCACCGGCGGCCACGTGCCCACGCGGCCAGACCTGGCGGACGGCTTCTTCGTCGAGCCGACGATCTTTGCCAACGTCGATAACACCATGCGTATCGCCCAGGAGGAGGTCTTCGGTCCCGTGCTCTCGGTGATCCCCTTCGAGACGGAGCAAGAGGCGCTGCAGCTGGCGAATGATTCGCGCTACGGGTTGGCCGCCGGTGTCTGGACCACCGATATCCGCAAGGCGCACCGCATGGCACATGCCCTGCGCGCCGGAATGGTCTGGATCAATTCCTACCGCACGGTCTCATTCAACACACCGTTCGGTGGTTACAAACAGAGCGGTATCGGCTCCGAGAACGGCCTCGATAGCGTGCGCGAGTTCACGCAAACCAAGGCGGTCTGGGTCGAGCTTTCGGGGGAGACTCGCGATCCCTTCAAGCTCGGCTAGTTCACCATCTCCGGACTTCAAGCGTAATCGTTCCCCGCTGCTCCTGCGCATGGCAGGCAAGCATTCGCGCTCATCGATGAGCGCCAGACGAGGGAGTACCGCATGCCCATCGATCCACAAGCCCAGGGTTACCTCGACATGATGAAGTCGATGAACATCGACTACGAGACGCTTGATCCCTTGCTCGCCCGCGAAATGGCAAAAGGCATGCAGGCGCAGCGCCCCGCGGGCGAACCCGTCGCCAAGGTAGAGGACCGGCAGATTCCCGGCCCAGGCGGCCGACTCGCGCTCCGCATCTACACGCCAGTGGGTGTCGGCCCGTTCCCCGTACTCGTCTTCCTGCACACTGGCGCGTGGCTGATGGGCGGCCTGGACATTCAAGACCCACTCTGCCGCCGCATCACCAACGGTGCAGGCTGCATCGTCGTCGCCGTGGACTATCGCCTCGCGCCGGAGAATCCCTTCCCGGCGGCGGTGGAGGATAGCTTCGCCGCGACGAAGTGGGTCGCCGAACATGCTGCAGAATTTGGCGCCGATCCCGCGCGCGTGGCGGTCGGCGGCGACAGCGCGGGCGGCAATATGACGGCAGTGGTCGCGCTGATGGCGCGCGATCAGGGTGGCCCGCACCTCGTCTTCCAACTGATGCTCTTCCCCGCCACCGACTTCCGGCTGAACACGCCCTCCATCGAAGAGTTCGCCGAAGCGCACAACAGCGTCAGCAAAGCCGAGATGATCTGGATCGCCAAGCATTACCTACCCAACTCGGCAGACATCACGCATCCCTTCGCCTCGCCGCTGCTCGCGCCCAGCCTCGCCGGTTTGCCTCCCGCCTTCATCATGACCGCCGAGTACGACGGCCTGCGCGACGAAGGCGAACTCTACGGCAAGCGCCTGCAAGAGGCAGGTGTTCCCGCCAAAGTCTCTCGCTACGATGGCATGATCCACGATTTCCTCGACCTCTTTGAAGAACCTGGTAATCGCGGAGTGGCCGAGATCGCCTCCGTGTTGCGGACAGCGTTCGAGACTGGAGCTTCGACGCTCGCCCCTGCGGGCGCGGCCAATTCTTCTCCGGCCCCCGCGTCGCAGCAGTCGGCCGCGAAAACGAATAGAGGGCCGCGAATCTTCTTCTGGAGAAGGCGTGCGATTGAATCTGCCGCGCGCTAGGTCAGCAGATTACCGCTCGCAAGCACCCGCCTGTCTGCGTGCAGCGCGGAGCCCAGAGCGCTGCCCGACGGACGAGCGGACGAGGCTCAACCCTGGATATCGACGAAGCCTCGCCATAGCGCTCTGGATGGCGAGGCACTACTTGCGCTGAGGCTTTGCGATGGCGATTGAAATGTCCCCGAGATTGGGATCAACAATGGCGGAAAAACTGCTCGCCCGGCATTCCGGCAGAGATCGCGTATTCGCGGGAGACCTGATTGACGTGCGCGCAGATGTGGTGATGGCGAACGACGTTACAGGTCCCCTCGCCATCAAGGCGTTCGAGCAGATCGGAATGGATCGCGTCTTCGATCCGCGGCGTGTGATCTTCGTCTCCAGCCACTTCACGCCGGCCAAGGACATCCAGACTGCACAGCAGGCTACCATCTTCCGCGGATTCGCGCGCGAGCAGGGCATCCACTACTTCGAGATTGGGCGCGGCGGCATCGAGCATGTCGTGCTGCCAGAGCAGGGCCTGGTCGTACCGGGACAGGTCGTGATTGGCGGCGATTCGCACTCATGCACCTATGGCGCGCTCGGCTGCTATGGCACGGGCATGGGATCGACCGACATCGGTGTGGCGATGGCGACCGGCGAGGTGTGGATGCGCGTCCCCGCGACGATTCGCCTCGTCTATCACGGCGCGCGGCAGCCATGGGTCAGCGCCAAAGATATCATCCTGCAGACCATTGGGACTATCGGCGTGGACGGCGCGCGCAATATGGTGATGGAGTTCGCTGGCGAGGCGATCTCCGCGCTTACGATAGAGGGTCGCATGACGATGGCGAATATGGCGATCGAGGCGGGCGCCGACGCAGGGCTCTTCGCCGTTGATGAGAAGACGCTCGCCTACGTCGAGCCCCGAGCGCAGTGGCCGTATGGAGGTCGTGGAACAGCGATCCCGACGCGGCCTATGCCACAACCCACGATTTCGACCTCTCGGCGATGGAGCCGATGGTCGCCTGCCCATTCGAGCCGGGCAATGTCGAGACCTGTGAGCCGAGTGGAGCGGGATCCGATCGATCAAGTGTTCATTGGCTCCTGCACCAACAACCGCATCGAGGATCTGCGCGTCGTCGCCGAGATTTTGCGCGGGCGCACGATTCACCCCGACATCCGCTGCATCATCATCCCCGGCTCGATGGAGGTCGAGCGGCAGGCGCTCCGCGAGGGGCTACTCGAAATCTTTCTCGACGGCGAACGCGGCCGTCTCCACGCCGGGCTGCGGCCCGTGCCTGGGCGGATCAATGGGCGTGCTCGGCCCTGGCGAGCGCTGCGTCTCGACCAGCAATCGCAACTTCCGCGGGCGGATGGGGCATCGTGACGCGGAGGTCTATCTCGCCAGCCCGGCGGTCGCGGCGGCTTCGGCGTTGCTGGGGCGCGTCGCCAGCCCGGCGGAAGTCATGTGAGGAGGGCAGCAATGAAGGCTGACATCGAAGGCCACGCCTGGCTCTTCGGCGACAACATAGATACAGATGTGATCATCCCCGCACGCTATCTAATTACGACCGACCCCGCCGAACTGGCGAAGCACTGCATGGAAGATGCCGACGCGCAGTTCGCCCTGGGCGTACGTCCCGGCGACGTGGTGATAGGGGGCAGTAATTTCGGCTGCGGCTCCTCCCGCGAGCATGCACCGCTGGCAATCAAGGGCGCGGGCGTCGCCGCCGTGATCGCCGAGTCGTTCGCGCGCATCTTCTTCCGCAACGCCATCAACATCGGGTTGCCCATCTTAGAGTGCCCCAGTGCCGCTAGGTTGATTTTTGCCGGCGACCCAGTCTCGGTTGATCTGGCATCCGGGAGAATCACCAATGACATGACGGGAGACTGCTTCCAGGCACTACCCTACCCCGAGTCTCTGCTGCGCATCATCAAGGCGGGGGGACTCATCCCCGCAACACGTGAGAAGCTGCGACATCCTACCTGAATCGCTCCGGCTTGACTGTATGCAAGGGTGTTCCAAATCGGACCGCTGTCCAAACGCGCCCCTGGTCTAGTGCAGGACAGCAATGGTGAGAGGGATCGAACTCATCAGCCCGTGAGAAGCCTAGCCCGCCAGCATCGCCTCGAACGCAGCTAGCGCCCGGGCGTACTCCATTTCCAGCGCAACGAGTGAACGCCGCGACACGCCTGAGGCTTCGGCACGGGCGAGCGCCTCGAATGCCTCGTGCATCTGTTCTGCCGCCACATCTGTGCGACCTGGCGAGCGGTCCCGGTTGCCTTTGCCGAGGCTCACATTCGCGTTGGCGCCCAGGGGCTCGATATCTGCCTCGGAGGCATCCGCAAATGCGGCGTGCTCTCCGGCCCCAGCAAGGTGGAAGGGAAGTACCTTGTCGGCGACGGGAATGGGCAGCCCGCGCTGCCGGCGGCGCTCGCGCACCAACTCGCCGAAGTCCTTGCCCGCCGCCGTTTTCTTCGCCTCCACCTTCTCCAGGTCCGGCAGCGCGTCGCGCAAGGCCCGCGAGAGCGTCCAGGTCCCGCCGTCGGCATGCCGGTTGGCGACGCGACTGACCATGCAGCCAAACTGCACCCCGTCGAGCACAATCTCGTCGGCACCGCGCTGCTTGCGGCGAATGAGCCGTCGAGCCTCGGCGGGCGCATCTGGAACGTGGCGGACTGGACCACCTTCCAGGCGGGGTCGGTGGGCCAGCGCGACTGGTTGGTGTCGTGCTCATCTGGCACCACGCGACGGATCCATGCCACATCCGTCGCGTCCGGGCACGACTCGGCACGGCCGACCACGGCAGCGAAGACATCCTTCTGGTGCTCGAGGAACTCCCACGGGTCGTCCAGGCACGGCCGCAGGTCGTGCGGCAACCCCAACTCGCGGACGGCCTTCCGCCGCAGCCGTGCCTCGTTGCGCGTCACGGACACGCCAGGCGCCCACCCCGCGGCGGCCCAGATCGGCTCCATGTGGCGCTTGCCCGAGAGGCGCGCCTGCAGCACCTTGTCGTAGAGCACCATGGAGACGTCGCCGCCGGGGGAGAAGGTCATGCCCGAGACCCGCGTGCCGAAGCCGTGGATCGTCACCGCCCGTTCCCCGACCGGCGTCGGCTCCACGTCGCGCTCGCGCTCCGGCACGAGGTCGTCGAAGGGGTCGAGATCGCCGAACGTCTCGTCCTCGTAGAGCGCATCCCAGTCCAGGGCGAGCGTATCAGGATCCTCGACCTCCCCGCCGTGGATCGCGCGCATCAGTTGCTCCACCTCCGATTTCGCCGCCTCGTAGACCGCCCGCGAGCGCGAACGGGAGACGAAGCGACTGGCCTGCTCCAGCGCGAGCGGGGCGTTGGCGACGTCGACTGCCAGGTGGACCTGCGAGACCTGCCAGCGGGCGTCCTCAGACTTCCCATCTTTGCGGCGGAAGGGGATTGGCCGGGACCACATACGCCGGATCAGCGCGTCGACCTCGTCCAATGCTCTTCGTGGGAGTGAGCCGCCAGAGGCATTCCGATCCGAGCCGCGCCTGGGCCACGATGCCGCCGAGTGGCGCCCGGCGGACGAGGAGGGCGAGCGAGTTGTTCCGCAGGATGTAGGACCAGGAGACGCCGCCGCCCTTCTCGGTGTTGACGCCCGCACGGTACATGCGCAGCGGCGCCCCGTCATACATCCAGCGCGTGTCGACCTCCTCCTCGTCCTCGACGGCCCGTTGTTGGAGGTCGTCCAACTCGTGCCGCAGCGTGAGGGGCAGCCCAGCGGGGTCGATGCGGTTGAGGTACCACGTGTCGATGCCGGCGGCCACCACGTAGGGATCCGACGGCGTCGGTTGGCGCGGGAACTGCTCGCGGACCTCGCGGTCGACCCCATCCCACAAGGCTCGGAGGCGGTCCTTCCAGGTGGGGGAAAGCGCCCACTCGCACGTCGAGGTATGGCGGGCGAGGCGGTACTTGCGCATGAGGTGGAGCAACGCGATGGGCACCTCGCTCTCGGCCCCCAGCTGCTCGATCAGCCCGACGAAGGGCAATCGCGCGCGGCGCTTGGGCTGGGCATCCAGCCAGCGGCAGATGCGCTCGAAGCCCTCGATCTCGGCGTAGCTGGGCAGGTCCGGGCGCGGACGCTCGGCGAAGGACTCCCGCGGCGTCGGCACGGCACGAGCGCGCAGCGCGGCGATGCGTCCATACCAGCCACGCTTGAGGTGCCAGGCACGACGGCGTCGCACGATGATCCGCCGCTCGACCAACGCCTTGAGCGTCGGCCTGGTGGGTGCAAGGTCGGCGGGCCACGCATCGTCGGCCATGCCCCTTGCCCTTCGCAAGAGAGAGCGCGCCGCAGAGCTTGCGCCAGTACTCGATCTGCGCATGCGTCGGCGGCGGTAGCCCGTCGTCGAAGACCGAGCGATAGCTTCCGCCTCCGACTCCTCAATCGTCACTTTTTCGGCGGTTGCCGTCGCATAGATGCCGTTCATTCCAGGTCTCTCCAAAAGTGCTGGTTCTAAAAGCTGTAAATAGAAGGGCGCGTGAGACTACTATTGCGCCCACCGCGATCCGTCACGGATCGCGGCAAACAACTTGCGTCGGTGTGTTGATTGGCCAGCGCCTTTTGTTCGGGACCCCCGGTCCGGCGGCTCACCCCTGCGGGGCTCGCCACCGGCCGTGGGCGGGGCTGACGCCCCGCTCCGGGGGCGCTGGCGTCAGCTCTACTGCTCTCCTCTCACGTCGCGCTCTCGACGGCCATCGGCGTGACGGCACGCGGGTTGGCGCGTAATACCCATGAGATTGGATCTAGGATTGGATCGCTGAGGTGCGGGTCCCGCGCGACGGCTCACGCCCAGGGCCCGCATCTCGGCGACCGCGACAGGGAAGGGGGTCTCCCATGGCGTTGCCCGGGCAGAACCAGCTCGTACTCGTCGTCACCACGTTCGTCCTCCTGCTCCCCGGTCTCCTCGGGGTGGTCGTTGCCTGGGAAGGCGCGGGGCGCGCCCTTTGGTGCGCCGCTGCGGCGGCATTCGCCCTCACCGTGCTCGGCCTCGCCTTCTTCCCGTCCCCGCGCGACCCGCAACCGGCCGCGTCCCTCCGATTGCTCGTCGGCCTGGACGTCTCGGCGCTCGGCCTGCTGTGGGCGCTGAGCGCCTGCGCCGACGCGCTGACCCGCTCGCTGCGCGCCCGCCGGTTCGCCTGGTTCGCCGCGCTGCTGGTGACGGCCGCGCTGCCCCTGCTCGCCGCGATCGTCCTCTTCGACGTCAGCGTGCTGGCGATCGCGCCCGCCCACCCCGGCCAGCCGGTGAACGACCAGCTCGACCGGCTCGTCCTCGAGTTGCTGCCCATCGGCACGGCGGCGCTCACCGTCTACGGCGTCTGGACGGCGCTCGCGCCGTGGCGCACGCGCGTCGGTTTGGCGACGCTCACGGTTGACGATGCCTGGACGGCGCTCGCGCCGTGGCGCCTGCGCGCCCGCGCCCTAACCCGTCGGGGTGGGCCGAGTCGGCAGGTCGGGCCCGTCCCAGTCACGCTTGGGCTTGCCGTTCCAGCTCGGCCGCCCCTTCGTCCTGGCCCGCTCCTCGGGGCTCAGCCGGCGCGAGGGCTTGCGCGGCGGCGGCGGCGGCTCCGGCTGGGCCTTCTCGTCGGCCGGGACGTGCTGGACGAGGGCGCGGATCGCCCAGGCTAGCGCCTTCTGGTCGCGGTCTACGGCGTAGTCGTAGGCCGTCCTCCTGCCGTCGTGGACGCGCTTGGCGAGGTAATCCCGCTCGCGGTACATGCGGTTGACGAGCTGGCGCAGCACGCTGGTATACACCCAGCCCTCGCCGTCGGCCTTGCCCAGGTAGAACGCCTGCAGCTCGTCGAGGACGCCGGCCGCCTCGTCGATCGCGGGCGCCCTCGTCGTCTTTGTCATGTCGGTTGCTCCTTGAGGGACTCGGCGCCCGCCTGTGTGGGCACCGGTATGAGTTGTGCGTGGTGCTGCCCCGCACCTTCGGCTAGACTGGCTTGCGAGCCCCCACTCCAACGCGCCAGCCGTCTCGGCGCGGGGACGCGAGGTCGGACGGCGAGGAGGCCACCCATGCAGCAGGTCGGAGATCCCGACCCACTCCCCAACGCGCGCACCGCGCCGCCGGGCTTCCTGCGCTGCCTCCTCGCCGTGCTGGGGGTAGCCGTTGCCGCGCTCGGCGCCCGCTGGACCTTCAGCAACCCCGACTTGGGCGGCCAGAACGGCCTCGCCGCCGTAACGGTCCTCCTCGCCGTGCTTGGCGGATCGCTGGTCCTGGCAGTCACGGGCCTCGGCAGCGTGCGGGCCTGGCGACGGGCGGGCGGCCACGGCTGGCTGAGCATCCTCGGCATCGTGCTCGCCTCGCTCGCCATCGTGGCCGTCGCGGTGGCGTTCGCTCTCGCCGCCTACGGGCTGTATGCGATCCTGCGAGTCCTCAGCGAGATCTAGCCGGGGTGCCAGCGAGCGCGGGCCGCGCGAATGGCATCCGAGGTGTCCACGCGGAGCAGTTCCCGGAAGAGCCGGAAGCTGTGGCGCATCGGCCCGGTCGAGTGGGCGCAGTTGCTGGAGAGGCAGCGCCAGCTCCAGCCATGCCGCCGGTTGCGGACGGCGTAGAAGGAGGGTGTGCCGGGCCGCCCCAGCGCGTCGGGGGCGCGGTCGTCGTGGAAGGGGCACCAACCGAGCCAGCCTTGGCCGACGCGACGCATGGCCGACTCGGGGGCCAACTCGGTGAGCAGGTCGAGCGGCGAGACGTTGGCGTCGGTCCAGCGAATCACCGCCGAGGTCGTCCCGACGTGGCCGGGTAGGGCTGCGGGAAGCTCGGTCGCCTCCGAGTCATCGTATGCCTCATCCCCTTGCGCGTCGCGAGCACCGCTGCTGTCCTGGAAGCGAGCCCAGGCACGATGGATGGTTGTGGCCGATACGCGAGGAACATCGAGGATGAAACGGAGTGCCGAGTCGGTGGAGGTGAAGGCGCAGGGGTAGCCGTTCTCGTCGAAGAGGGCGTACCGCCGGCCGGTGAGGCGGTGGATCCCGAGCGGCAGGCGCACGGGATGTCCCAACGTCCCGGGCACCGATGTCGTCGGGTAGAGCTCGCAGCTCGGTACCGCGATCTCGCCTCTCGCGCGGATGGCTTCGACCGCCTCCACTACCGCCCAGCGCGCCTCGACTGCAGGCATCAGTTCCTCCAGGAGGATCCACAAATGCCCGCCGCGGCGGCTGGCCTCCACCAGCCCGGGCAGGTCGCGAGCCGCGAACGCAGAGCGGAGAGCGAGCAGTTGCGGCAGCGCGTCCGTCGCGTCGGCGTCGAGGCAGGCCCAGCGCGTCCAGCCGCGGGCGTCCGTGGACGAAAGGGCCAGCGTCAACTCGCCGGCGAGATGGGCGCGAAGCACCTCGTCGGAGAGCGTCTGGTGCACCCAGCGATAGGTGCCGTCCCCGCGCTGGAGGGCGTAGGGACGGCTGCGGTTGACCCAGAGCTGGCGCCAGGCGTCGAACAGGTCCGGTGCGGGTGCACTCATCTGGTGGCCTCCAATCGGGCGGTGATGCGCTTGGCGCTGTAGCGCATCGACGGCACCGGGCCGAGGTCGTCCTCTTCGTCTTCGCTCTCATCGATGCCTTCGCCTGGGATCGAGGTGGCGGGCAGAGACATCGGCGTGGGGGCGCTGACCGCAGTGGCGTGAGCGGCGATCCCGCTCTCGCGGCGATGCAGTCGATCGAGGAGGGCCGTGTCTCCTCCGGTAGCCGCCACATTCATCCGGGCCGCCTCCATGACGTCGACCTTGCCGGCCAGCACGAGCGACTGCAGGGCGATGAGCTGGGCGGTCTCCGGCGAGCTGGTGGCGGCGGCCAGCGGGGCGAGTGGCTCGCCCGCGGGCGGTCATCGCGCGGATCTGCTGCTGGACCTGCGCGTCGTGGGCGGCGAGCGCCTGCTGGGTGTGCTTGCGGGCCATCGTCATCGTCAGCTCCTGCTCGGAGCGCACCCGCTCGCCGACGATGCCGGCCAGGTAGAGGATGACGGTGTAGAAGCCGGCGTGGAGGTAGAACTTCCACGGTGCGGGCGGCTCGGGGATGCCCGGCACGCGGATGGCGGGCCAGATGGCGGCGTTGAAGACGGTCAGCGAGTAGAAGTTGATCAGCGAGATCACCACGAGCGTGACGAGGTTGCGGCGCAGCCAGTCCTTCGCGCCGATCTGCTGCTTGATGCGACTCGTCGAGCGAAAGCACCTCCTGCCGAGCCCAGAGCATGGCGATCTCGAAGAGCGAGAAGGCGAAGGTCGAGAAGATGGAGGAGACGTTGAGGTAGAGCCCGGTCAGGTTGACGCCACCGAGGACGAGGATGCGGCCGGCGTAGTTGAAGAAGGCCTGGGCCATGATGGTGTTGGCCACCAGGGCGAAGAGGACGAGGCGGATGGCATGGGAGTGCATGGAGCGATCGACCTGCTCCACCCAACTCAGCTTGACCTTGGTGCGGGCGATGGCGGGCGGTGCCGGGTTTGGGATCGTGGGGGTCGGCAGCATGGGGGTGGCCTTTCTCGGAGGCAGGTGCCTGTAACATAGTCGTAATGGTGCGAGGCCCGATTGGTCTCGCACGTGCGGTATGGTAGGTGTCCGAACGTCCGCTCCTGGGGGTGTGTCGGCGCACGAGGCGTCGGCGCGGCCGGCCGGGATGCCGGGGTGGGATGCCCCCGGGAGCGGGCGTTCGGCAGGGAGAACGGCGGTCGCCTCACGCGGGGGTGGCTGCCGTCCTCCCGTTTCCGGGAGCACCAGCTGGCGACTAGCGCTTGCGGCCGTTGGCGCCGGCGGCCTCGGGCTCACCCGATGCGGTGGTGGCCTTGGCGGCGTCCTCGGCGGCCTTGCGCTCGCGCATTTGCTTCACGCGGTCGAGGACCTGGGCCTCCATCTGCTTGGCGCGCTCGGCGTTGCGCTGGGCGCGGTACTCGCGCTGGCCCCGCTTGTAGCTGGCGCGGGCCGCCTTCACCGCCTCGTCCAGTGGCCTGGCGGCCGAGAGGGGGGCCATGGCGGCGCCGGCGAAGACGACCATGGTGTCGATGTGGGCCGTCTCGTCGCCCACCTGGATCTCCTTGCCCTTCCGCTGATACGTCTTGTCCTTGTTCTGCATGAACGGACTCGCGGTGAGGCCCGTGCAGAGGGCTTCGACGAGCTCGCCCGACTCCAGCCACTGGTTGAGCAACTGCTCGGAGGGGGCATCCGACCCTTCGCCGAGTGCGAATTCGATCATCAGCTGGCGCTCGTTGGCGGCCGACTGGAGCGTGACCTGGAGGCGCTGTTCGAGGTGGAAGCCCTGCTCTGAGTCGTCCAGGACCGGGGAGGGCATGAGGATGAAGTTGTCGACGGTGCCGATGCAGACCAACATGGGTGTTTCTCCTGAAAACTGTTGAGTATCGATGTCAGCTAAGCCGGCAGCCCGGCTAGCGGGAGGGGGACTGAAGGAAAGAGGGACCGGTGGGCGGCACGGGGTCGCAGAAGGCGGCGGTGAGCCAGATTCCGGCGACGACCTCGCCGAGGATGGTGAGTTGATACGACAGCGGATCCGCGAGCGTCGGCTCCAGCAGCCCGTACTCCTGCGAGGCGAGGGCGCGTGCTGCGGCGAGCTGGCGGCCGGGATGTGGGCTGAAAGGCAGCGGCAGGTCAAGCCAGCGCGGAAGGCCGGCGCGGGCCACCAGGTGGCGCTGCATGGGGGTGAGCTGGACGGCGAGCCGCAGGGCTTTGGCCTCCAGCGACTCGCGCGGTGCCTGTGGTCCTTGAGGGTGACGGCGTGGGCGGGGTAGACTGGGCATAACACGACCTCCTGACCGAGCCTCGCGGTTCGGTTGGGTTGGCGAGCGGACGGTTCCGACGCCCGCTCGTTGGACAGGGTTATGGGAAGCGCGGCCTGAGACGGTGCCTGCCAAGGTGTGCCCCTCAGGTCGTTTGCATTGCCGGGCACGGAGGCCCGCGACACTCGCGAGCGTGCATACTACTCATGCTCATGCCTCCTTTCGCTTGCGCAGCGGTCTGGGGATATTCGGGACGTTGGAAGTGGTGGCAGTGTTGGGTGCAGGAGTGGGCAGCCGACCGCGGCGATTGCCCCAGAGGGCACGTAGGTCCATGGCATCAAGCACCGAGGCGGCATCGGCCTTGACGATCGCCATTTCCTGCACTGCCGCGACGTAGTGATTCGTCATCGCCAGGGTGGTGTGGCCGAGGAGTGACTTGAGGGCGAAGGGATCGCGATAGGTCATTAGGTAGTGGCACGAGAAGGTATGCCGGAGCAGGTGCGGATGCAGGCGGGGCACGCCCGCCGCCCGTCCGATGCGCTTGATCATCGCCTCAACCGCCTTGGGCCGGAGCGGTTCCCCCGGATCAGGAGCCAGCGCGCCGACCGAGCGCGTCACGCCGCGGCAGGTGAGGAAGACATGGTCGATCAGCTCGCGGGCGGGTTTCCGCCAGTGCAGCAGGTAGAAGCGGATTGCCTTGACCGAGTAGGAGCCGACCCGCACCGGGCGTTCCTTCTTGTTCTTGCCGTAGACCTTGACGTAGCCCTCGTTCAGGTGGAGATCAGCCACCCGCAGCGTGCAGAGTTCGGAGAGCCGCATGCCGCTATCGAGCAGCACGAGGACGATGGCCTGGTCGCGCGCGCCGATCTCCGTATGCGGATTCAGAGACCCGACGACCTGGGCGATCTCCTCGGGCGTCAAGATATCCTTCACCTTCTGGGGCAGTCGCGGGGTCTTCAGGCGGGCCAGCGTGTGCTGCGCGGTGTAGCCCTCGGCGTAGAGCCAGTTGGAGAAAGCCCGCAGGGCCCGGAGATACGTGTCCACCGAATGCTCGGAGAGGCGCCGCCCACGTCGTGCGGCAGAAGCATTGGGATCGCGTACTGCGCGCTCCTGCAGGTCGACGGCGTAGGCGCGCAGGTGCTCGAGGGTGAAGGTCGCCAGTACCGCGGGCAGGTGCTCGCGGTCGAGCCAGCGCGCGAAATCGTCGAGCGCGCCCTCGTACCAGGCGATCGTCTTCTGCGACTTCCCCTCTGAGCGCTTGCCCGTCAGGAGGAGTTGGCGCAGTTGCACCAGGGACAACTCCGAGCGTTCCATCCGTTCCCACCTCGTCCTCGGCGCCCGCATCCGCGAGCGCCCCTTCGGCGGGTTCACACCGATCGGCGAACCTACGTTCATGGTATGGTGCTCCCTCCCTTGCCGCAAAAAATCGTGAACCAACCGTGAACCGGTCGTGACCTGGCTGTGAACCAAGTGTGACCTCGAAATTCGATCGAGGCACGTCCCCCGCATTTTGCGGACACGAAAAAAAGCCGCAATTTATGCGGCCTAGCACCAATCAACCGTTATTTCTGGAGTGAATCTGGCTTCCAAGCAGGGCGTCGCGGGTTCGAGTCCCGTCTCCCGCTCCGGGTCCGAATTTTCCAGGGTTTGCGTCCCTTCCACGCCACGACGTAGGCAGGGTGTCACCCCCACCTTCGAACCCCTCGCCGCGCGCAGAACTCTCGGTAAATCCGCCTTGATGTCAAGCGACCACTGCTACCTGCCTGAAAGCAGGGTATCGTGTGGCCGCGGCCACACGACAGGCAAGCGGCGGCGGATACCTCCCGCATCCAGCGGTAGCGGCGGTCCCTCCCTATCTCCCGATCGTCGTCATGCTGGCGTCGTCTCGGTCACCGCAATGTGACTCAGATCGGACGTGACTGCCCATTGACTCCCAGGAGCACGTGGAGCGGGCGCAACCCAGGGATGACCACCGCTGAGATGTCACATCGCGTCGCGTCAGCGTACCGTAGATCGCGCCGACCGCCGACCGATGCAATCGCGCCTCGTGGCGTGTGACGGGCACGCCGGACTGCCTGAACCGGACGCCGCCCAGATCGGCTCCATGTGGCGTTTCCCCGAGAGCCATGCCTGCAAGGGCTTGTCGTAAAGCACCTTCGAGACGTCGCCGCCGGGCGAGAACGTCATCCCCGAGATGCGCTTGCCGAAGCCATGGATTCGTCGCAGCACGATTCCCACTGGCTCGGGCTCGTCGTCGCGGTCGCACCTGAGCTCGAAGTCCTCGAACGCAGCGAAGCCGTCATCCGCGTTGAGCACGTCCCAGTCCATCGTCAGCACCGCAGGGCCGCGGTCCTCGCTGTCCACCGTCTCCAGGAGCTCCTTGACCTCGACTTTCGCCGCCTCGTAGATGGCGCGCGAGCGGGAGCGCGAGCACGAAGCGACTGGACTGCCTTGACGACCCCTTCGAGGCACCCTATGCTGAACTCGGCAGCGTGAGGCGCTGGCGAGGAGGCATCTCCGAGATGGATCAGCACGCATCTCCGTCACCAGCTCGAGAGCCAGCAGGAACGATCCGCACGGCCGATGTCCTGGGCGCGCTCTCCGCCGCAGCCGATCTCGCCCTCGGCATGCCCGAAGGACACGCCGCTCGCTCCTGCTACCTGGGGATGGCCATCGCCGACCGGCTCAATCTCTCGCCGGAAGAGAAAGCAACCGTCTACTACGCGGAACTCCTGATGGACGCCGGCTGCACCTCCTGGGGCTGGGTATATGGCGACCGCCATCCTCGCAGATGAGACGGGGGCGCGGCGCGACTTCTACTTCTCCCGGGATGCCCGCAACCCGCTCGATGTCCTTGGCTGGCTCCAACAGTACATGGCGGTGGGTGCGCCCGCCCCCATCCGTGCCAAGCACATGCTCGACTTCTCCGTGCATGGGAAAAGGCATTCGCACGTGAAGGGTTGCAGAATACTGCCGAGGTTGCGCGCCGCTTTGCTGAGCGGCTCGGGATGCCCGACGAAGTCCAGCACCCTCTGGTCGGTATTTGAGCAATGGGACGGCAAAGGACCCAATCGAGCACGGGGGGCGCGATTCCCATCGCCTCTCGTATCGTCGCTGTGACCAGCCTCCTCGAAGCCTCCTATGCCGCCGGCGGCCGCACGGCTGCCCTCGGCATCGTGCAAGCACGACGCGGCAAGGCGTTTGACCCGCTGCTCGTTGAGACGTTCCTCTCCCTCGCGCGGGACGAGGCCTTCTGGGAGGGATTCGAAGAGGATTGCGTCTGGGAGACGGTGCTGGCACTGGAGCCCCTCTCGCCGCAGCGGTTTCTGCCTGCGGAGCGACTCACCGATGTGGCGACAGCCTTTGCCGACTTCGTCGACCTCAAATCCTTCGCTGCCGCAGGTCATGTGCGACGGGTGGGCGACCTCGCAGCCCGCATCGCCCGCCGCATGCTCGGCGAGCGCGAGGCCGAAACCGTGCGGCTCGCCGGACTGACCCATGACCTCGGTCTGGTTGCGGTGCCAGCGTTCGTCCTCCAGAAATCGCAGGAGAAGCTCTCGGCTGCCGAGTGGGAGCGCTCCGCCTGCATCCCTACCACGCGGAGCGCATTCTCGGGCGGATTCCCGCATTCCGTGCCGTCATCCCGCTCGTCGGGGCGCACCACGAGCGTGTGGACGGCCAGGGGTACTATCGCGGCATCGCCGGCTCGCAGATTCCGCCGGGAGCCCGCATTCTTGCAGTGGCCGATCGCTACGATGAGCTCACGCACGGCCTCCCCGGTCATCCCCCGCTCGAGAGCGCATCGGCGCTGGAGCGGCTGTATGTCGACACCGGGACGGCCTATGCCGAGGACTGCGTCCGTTCCCTCGAGGCGGAACTGCGCGCCGACGGGCCCTCCTACGGACCCTCCATGCGAGGCACGCGCGGATCACGGGCAGCGCCAGTGGCCCAGCGGCCTTACCAGCCGCGAGGTCGAGCTCCTCCGCCTACTAGCCGGCGGACTCAGCCGCCGAGAAGTGGCCAGAAGGTGTTCCTGAGCGAGCACACCGTGCGGCACCACCTGGAGCACATCTATGACAAGATTGGCGTCCATACCCGGGTCGCCGCTACGTTGTTTGCCATCGAGCACGACCTACTGAACTAACTGGTCGTCTATACCCACTCGATCAGACCGATCGCGCGGCGCTCACGGTTCGCCGTTCCGATGCGCTGCCCAAAAATGGGACGATCGTCCGATGCGGAAGCGCCGCCGCGGGCGCATCATTGGTCTTGGAATGCCGCCGAGGCGAGCCGAAGCTAACCGAAGTGACAGGGCACAGTGGCCGCACTGCAGCGTGCACTGCAAGCAGAAGAGGAGAACGGGACGCTGACCAGGAGACACCTCATGGGGTGTGCCGCTCGTGCCGCTGCTGATCGCGGGAGGCACCATGGGGCCCGGCGCTCTGCCGCCAGTACCCTTAGGTGCCGTTTCAGGGATCCCATGTAGGCACGGCGGCCTTTACCAGCGCTACGACCGTAACCTTTCGAGGAGCAGGCACCTCCAAGTACCCGCCTGGCGTGGCACCAGCGAAGGGGACGCCGTGATCACCGGTCTGGACAATAGCTGCACCGGAGGGCTTGCGAATGTCAATAGCGATACGCTGACAGCAGCCAACGGCGACACGCTGATCCTGATCATCTTCTGACGTCGCCTGCCCGACGAGCCCAGGGGCGTTCCATGGGACGGGTCACTGGGTGGTGACCGGGGGGAACGGGCCGTTTCAGCGGGGCCTCCGGCCAGGAGAGCTTCGACGGGCACAGTGACTTCAACCAGGGCGTGTTCAGCTACCAGGTGACGGGGACCATCCCGGCTCCGAACCAAAGTTGAGCGAGCGATTCCTGTCCGCTCGCCGAGACGGCCGACGTCCTCCCTACACGAGAGGGTGCAGCGTTTCCAGAAGGGCATCGGCTGAGGGCGTTTCGTAACCACCATATTGCCTCCTCCATTCTCCTCTGCAATATGGGCGCCGACGAGCAGCGGAGAGGAGTGCGCCAGACCTGACCGAACGACCTCTCACGACCGCGACGACTCCTGCTGAGTCCACCTGGTATCGGATTGTGCTCGCGTGCAGCATGGGCACCGGAGAAAGGCTTGGTAATCTTATGCCAGAGTATGCCATTTCGCGACGTACACTCCTCGCGGCGACCGGCCTTGGCGCGGCTGCGTTGTTGGTCGGGTGCGGCGAAACCGTCCCGGTGGTCACTACCTCGCCACACTTGAGCGGCCCGTATGCGACCAACCTCGCGATCCTCGGCGAGACCCCTGGGACACAGGCCATGCTCCAGCCCTTCCAGCAAGGTGATTTCTCCCAGGGCTACAATAATCTCATCTGCCAAAACGACCCAAACGGCACGCCCACGCCGGTATCGCGCACCACGCTGCCGTCGGGCGTGAAAGCCGCGGTCCACTATCCCTGCAACGTCGGGTCCGCTTCCACCTCTCCGCTGTATATTAGCCGAGGTGGCCCGTTCCCGTCCTGCTCTTCGCCCACATTCGGCGCAACAACTACTTTGGGTGCCCGAATCCTCCGAGCGAATTGGACTTTACCACCCTTGAGGAAATGATGCGCCATGTGGCCTCCTACGGCTGCATCGCTGTCGTCCCCGACCTGAGTTGGCTACAACTAGCGAACAGCGGCGATGAAGCGTTTCCGCTGTGCGCCCGGGTACTTGTGGCGTACGCCCAATATCTTGCATCGCTCAACGGCACGCTGTTCGCCAATCAGGTAGATATCTCGCGCGTGATCCTGGCCGGCCACGGCGAAGGTGCTGAGTTCTGCATACAAGCGGGGCCTGGCATCGCAACGGCCATCGGTCGCCTACCCGTGGCGTACGGACTCATCGCCCCTTTGTATGACGACCCTATCTCCATTGCACGCCTCCCCTCTCTGCGCAACGTCGTGGTGCTGGGCGGCACCCTGGACGATATGTGGAAGCCAGCAGACGTCTATCCGGCCTGCGGAACTCCCAAGACGCTGGTGACGATTCCAGGCGCCAATCATTACGGCTACACGGACCTGTGTGATGCCAACAATAGCTGCGATGCCGCTGGCGTCGACGACAATCAGGGCACGATCTCGCGCGCGGACCAACAGGCGACCGGCGGGGCGTACCTGGCGGCATTGGTGCGCTACTATGCGTTAGGCGATGCGACTGCGCGCCCTTACCTCACGGGTCAGGAGGCGGTGGAGGGGTTGGCTGTCACCGGCATCCAGGTCCAGGCAGCGGGGTTCAAGCCTGTCGTGGGCCCGACGCCGCTGACAGCCGGAACGCACCCATAAGTCGGCACAAGCGAAGCGACACTGCCTTGGCGGCATCCTACCCTGACCTCGCAGGCGATGAACCGCTCTCATAGAAGACTCACCATATGCAAAGGGTGGATTGAGGAAATGGAACAGCGGATCTTGAGAACTATCATGCTCGCCGCGCCGACGCTGCTGCTGGCGTTGGGCGGATGCACCCAGGCCGTGTTCCCGCCCGCGTTGACCTCGGCCACCTCGATTCTGAGCGTCTGTCGGTGCACGAGGTAGCGCAGGCGACGATGGTCCCGATCGGGACCATAGCCACAGCCACCGCTACCTGTCCCCAGCGCGAAGTTGCGCTCGGCGGAGGCTGGAATGTGCCCATCCAAGCAGCCCGCGTCTTGACCTCGTACCGCTATACTGACGATCCCAGCGGCCCTATCTGGATAGTGACGGTGGAGACGTTCGGCCAGACCACGACCCCCATCCCCGTCACGGTCTACGTGGAGTGCCTCCGTGGCACGGTTGGAGCAAGCGTGCTGCAGTACTTTAGTCCCGTTACTTTCGTGCATGCAGACTATCACCAACATGCTGTAGAAATAGGTCCATGCCCAGCACACTCTGTTCGCGTGGGGAGGAGGGTTCGATTTCAGCGAAGTACAGATTGACGGCCTAGTGACTAATCAAGTTGAGTACGCAGGAGGGCCTCCCTGGTTGGCCCGCTCTCTGCTGATCTTGATGGTGACGGATGGGCATTCTACGCGGTGAACCACGACCAGCACTCGACCCACGGCATCATCGCCTATATGCTGTGCCTCTCCGAGGTCGTCACCGCCGCTTCGAGAGGCCCTGTCGCAGGTGGCCAGGTGAGCGTCAAGGAGGGCGCCCGCCGTCGGCCCGCTGACCCCCCCGAGCCGGCGAAGTCACCGGGCGCGCGGTGTCCTGTCCCTCCGGGGCAGTAGTGGCCGCAGGAGGATTCTCGTACGTAGTCTATCCGGTCTTCCCAGGCCCCTTTGGCAATCCGTATCTCACGCAGGCGACCTCCACGGGGTGGCAGGTCACCATGTCTGCCATTGGAGGTGTCCTTGGGCTCCACTACACCGTGGCTGCGGTGTGTCTGACCTTCTCGCCCCTTGCTAACACGAAACCGTAACTGCGTCTGAACCCGTGAACGGTCGTCGGATTCCCGTCAGTTGGGGCGTTGCACCCCTTTGCGGCGCTCAAGCCGCAAGAGCGAATACCCGGGCGGCGTCAGATGGGGCGAAAGTGAGCATCCGCTTCTCGGTTTCACAGCCAACGCTCGGGACGCACCCCTAGGAGGGCCGCAGTAGCGGCATGCTGACACCAAAGAGAAGAAGGGCAGGGTGATCCCTTGGATGATCGACGCGATGATCGTCTGCCGATCCTGCGCGAGCATCTCCTGTCGCGGCGCATGTTCCTTATGGCGCTCCGGGTGGGCTCGGCTGCGCTGCTGGTTGGGTGCGCCAGCACCAGCATCAACGCTACCGAACCACCCCCTGCTCAGCCGTCTGCCACTACCGTGCCCGCCTACTCACCCGCCCAGCCCGGCATGTATCAGACGAGCCGGATAATCCTGGGCGAAGACGCTGGAACGACCGCCATGCCCCAGCCGTTCCAGCCGGGTGGGCTGCCCGACACCACCCCTGCCGACCTGCCGACCAGCGTACTCGCCGCGGTGTACTATCCCAATAATACGCGTGACCACCGCCCTGTCCCGACCCCCAACCCACTGCATCTGGGTAGTGGCCCGTTTCCGCTCCTGCTCTATGCCCATGCCTTTCGGAGCACAACAAATACGGCTGACACGACACATCCTGCCCCGCGCGACTTTACCACCATCGGGACGATGCTCAGTCATGTGGCCTCCTACGGCTGCATCTGCGTCGCCCCCGACCTGAGCTGGCTGCCCGAGATTCACTCGCCGGCGGGGCCAGACGAGTGGAACCAGCGTGCCATAGTGCTTGTCAACTATTTCAGCTACCTGGTCGGGCTCAACGACGCCCTCTTCGCTCAGCAGTTGGATGCGACGCGGCTGATCCTGGTCGGCCACTCGCGCGGCGCTGGAGGTGCCACCCATGCAGGGCGTATCCTCACGGGTTCGGCAATCATCCTAAGTCCGTCGCCTACGGACTCATCGCCCCGGAGGTCTCGCGGCGACAGCAACTCTGACATACACGACCTCTTGGTGTTGGGTGGCGATATCGATACACCAGATGCTGGTGCAGGTGCCGACGCAGAGCGTGCCTATACCCCTGGTGGACGCCCAAGACGTGGGTGACGATTCCAGGGGCAAATCACTTCAGCTACACCGACATCTGCGAGAACGACGCCACCGTGTGCGCCGACGTGCAGCAGACCGCAGGGGCGTACCTGGCGGCGCTGTTGCGCTTCTATGCACTCGGCGACGGCAACGTGCGCCCCTACTTGACAGGCGCGCAGATGGTGGAAGGGCTGAACGTCATCGGCCTCCTCGTGCAGTCGGCGGGCTTCATTCCGCCGCCGCCGCGACCGACGGTCTCACCGATAACAAAGCCCTAGCATGAGATGGGTCCAGGTAAGTTCCACGGAATTGGTCACTGGGTGGTGACCGGGGGAACGGGCCGCTTCAGCGGCGCCTCCGGCCAGGGGAGCTTCGACGGGCACAGTGACTTCAATCAGGGCGTGTTTAGCTTGTAGGTGACTGGGACCATCTCGGCCCCAAACCAACGGTGAGTAGACGAATGCTGTCAGCTCGCTGATACTGCCAACGTCCTCCCCAGCAGAGATGGCGCACCGTTTGTAAGAAGGGCATCGGCTTCTGAGGTGGAGGGATGAACCATGACAAGCACTTCGCTTGAGGCCCGCAATGGCGGTTCGGTTGCCACCGCGTTCCTCGATGCATTGGCTCGCCAGGACTGGGCCGTGATGCACTCGCTGCTCGATCGGAGCGTCTCGTTTCGTGTGCTGACGCCCCGAGCGCTGCGAGAGGCGGACGATGACACCAGCACGATGGCCTGGCTGGCGCGCTGGTTCGGCCACGCCGACGAGCTCACCACGCTGCGGTCGGAGGTCTCGACGATGCACGATCGGGTCAGTCTGAGCTATCGCTTTCGCCTGCACAAGGACCGCTGGTACGTGCTCGAGCAGCAAGGCTATGCCGACGTAGTCAACGGGAAAATCACGAATCTATCTCGTATGTCTGGTTTCCGCCCGGCATAGCTGCGGAGGAGCTTCGCGCCGCCGTGGCGGTGACGACGGCTGACTGGGGAAGCCCATCGGCCCACTTCGTTTGGGCCATCACCCCGTCACCTGCTCGATATCGCACGGGTGCCCACAGTCGACCGAACGTGCCGGATTCGCCGCGGAAACCTGCGAGCCTCCCCGATGTGAAGCGGGCAGCGACGCGAGCGCGCTGGCGGCGCGACGGCCACAACAG
>CAWJCH010000041.1:0-113207 GCA_963841205.1 uncultured Chloroflexia bacterium
GCTTACATTTTAACCAATAGGAAGGGGTCGATGAAAGGAGAGTAGACAAGAAGAAGCTCGAGAGCCCATCCTGCTGGCTATGAACACCCCAGAATGGGAAGAGCTGCGAGCCTTCCGTCATCGAGTGTACCCGCTCTTTGGGTGCCGTCGCGACGCGCTCTTCGAAGCGCTCGACGCCATCCTGAGTGCGCCGACGCTCGAAACGCCCGCGCCTCTGAGCCTGGCGCCCACCTGCCAGCGCGGGTGGGGTAGCCTCTACGCTGCGCTCAACACCGGAACCATGGACTTGACGCGCCTCGAACGGCTAGTAGCCTCGTACCCACTGGAACCGCAGACAACGTGGTATGCCGTCGATGCCAGCGTCTGGCCACGCTGCGATGCCGAGACCAGCCCTGAGCGGGGCTACTACCACCACCCCTACCGCCATTCTCACGGACAGCCGATCGTGGCCGGCTGGAACTATTCCTGGCTGGTGCAGGTGCCGCCGCACTGCTCGAGTTGGACCGCTCCGCTGCGGGTCCGCCGCATCATCCCTGGGGAGAACCTCAACCTCGTCGCGGCCGAGCAGATCCGCTCCTGGCTGGACCAAGCGACGCCACCGCGCCCCGACGCCACCGTCGCCACCGTCGCCACCGTCGCCACCGTCGCCACCGTCGCCACCACGCGTGACCACGCCGCCCATCTTTACCTTCGATGCGGGCTACGATCCGGTCCAACTCAGTCTCGCCTTGGCCGACCAGCCCGTCTGCCTCCTGATCCGCTTGCGGACGGGCCGCTGCTTCTACGCCGACCCGACCGCTCAACCGCCCACGGGACGACCGCGGCGACATGGGGCGAAGTTTGCGTGCGACGTGCCGAGCACGTGGCCGACGCCAAGCGCGACGTGGACCATTACCGATCCCCAGCATGGACAGGTCTGTGTCCAAGCCTGGAGCGGCTTCCATGCGGTTCCGCAGCACCATGCCACACGCGGGACCCGTCAGGCGCGGCCGCTGATCCGCGGGACCCTGATCCGCCTGGAAGTCGAGCGCCTGCCGCGCCCTACCAAGGCGCCGATCCCCCTCTGGTTCTGGTGGGACGCTCCCATCCCGCCCGATCTGGCGGAGATCTGGCAGGCCTACCTCGCTCGGTTCTCGATCGAGCACACCTTCCGCTTCTTCACACAAACGCTCCAGTGGACCACTCCCAAACTCCGCTCACCTGACGCTGCCGACCGGTGGACCTGGCTCTTGCTTCTGGCCTACCTCCAGTTGCGGTTGGCGCGCGACGCGGTGGCCGATGGGCGCTTGCCCTGGCAGCGACCCGTACCAGCTGAGCGCCGCACGCCTGCACGCGTCCGCCGCGGCTTTTCGTACCTCCTCCCGCACCTGGGCACTCCTGTCTGCGTGCCAAAACCCTGCGGGCGCTCGCCCGGACGCCCCATGGGTAAGCGCTCTCCACCTGCCAAACGCTTCCCAGCGGTCAAACTGACACCCTAATCCGCTCGACACCGCGGTCTGTCGACCGCACACTGGCAATTGCTCTCGTTGCCAGTCCCCTGCTGTGGGTTAAACTGTAAGCTAAGTCCGCCGCGTGCGGAGTCAAGCCCACTCGACTGTGCAGCGCGCCAGCCTGATTCCGTGCGGCGACCGGAGGGCGAGGCAGGCCCCGCCCCTACACCTCGTCCCCACACCTTGCCGGCCTAACAGCGCTCCCGCTACATCCTCAGTATCGCCGCCGAACGAAAAGCGGACTGTGATCCGCGTCCCCTACGAGCAGGGAGCATGTAGAGCTGAGGTCCGTCTCCCCCTTCCCTACAAGGGAAGGGGGCAGGGGGTTAGGTTCCCTCTCCCGCGATGGGAACGCGTCGGGGCGATGTCCCCCCACTCACGCCCCCGTCCGCGCCGCCGCCGGCGAGCGGCGACAAACATCAACAGGCCGGCGCAACCTCGTACGAAGGAGCGCACAGCGGCGGGGAAAGGCCAAAGAGAACCCCCGCCCCTGGTGGGACGAGGGTCGGTGTCGAAGGCGGACGTTAGGCGGCGGTCTCGCCACCATAGCGGCCAAGCAGATATAGGATCACCGCGCTGACGACGATCCCCACCGCGCCGGTCACCACGAGCCAGATCGGCACGAACGACCAGCTCACGCTGTGCGACGCCAGCCACAGCACGAGGACGAACGCCGCCGCGAAGGCGACGACGCCGAAGCCGATCATCCCCAGCCGGCCGCCCGGCCCCTTCAGGATCGCTCCGCGCGCCTGCCGCACCGCGCCGAAGGCGAACAGGCCGACCAGCGCCAGTATCAGCGCCGCCACGATCCACCCACCGACGACGGGGATGAAGTGCAGCCCGTAGAAGATCAGCAGGACGATCACGGCGAGGAAAGCGAAGATCGCCGGCGCGGCGTTCTGCCCGAACTGGCCGGTCGCCACCATGCTGAGGCCCGCCAGCAGCGGCGCCAGCGGCCGCACGCGCGGGTTCTGCGCCTGGAGGAGGCGGAACTCGCGGTACGACGTGCGGAACTTGCGCTGCTTATAATAGATCCGCCCGCGCAGCGCCCCCGTATTGCCCGCTCCGACCAGCGGCCCCGCGCGATCGACGACGTCGAGCGCGGCGAGGGAATCGTCGTAGCGCTTCATGTCGAGCAGCGCGTTCGCGCGGATCAGCTCGGCCTGCGTCAGCGAGCGATCGCTGCGCAGCGCGGCGTTGGCCTCGTCGAGCGCGCCCTGCGCATCCTTATCCGTATACAGCACGATCGCCTTGACGAGGTGCGCGCTGGCCTGGCGCGGCTCCAGCTTGACGGCGAGCTCCGCCTCGGCGCGGGCGCCGGCGTTGTCGCGCTTGGCGAGCAGCGCCTCCGCGAGCTGCACGTGCGTCTTCGCCGCCTTGGGCTGCAGGTCCACCGCCTTCTTCGCCGCGGTGATCGCCTCCTGGGGCACGCTGCTCGTGAGGCGCGAGGCCATGCCGCCGGTCTGCAGCAGCGCGGCGGAGAGCAGCATATGCGCGTCGACATTCGTGTTCTGCGCGCGCACGGCCCGGCGCGCCTCGTTGGCGGCCTCGCGCGGCTGATTCATCTGCAGCAGCGCCTGCGCCAGCACCACGCGCGCGCCGACGTCGTTGGCGTCCTTCTCCAGGCGCTTGCGCGCGATGCGCTCCGCCTCGTCCGGTCGCCCGAGCGACAGGGCGTATTTCGCCTTGCCGAGCGCGCCACCAGCGATCATGGACTGGCCGCCCTGGCCTCGATTCATCATGCCGAGTTCCTCTTCCCCAACGGGGCGGCGAACCATGCCCGCGCGTGGGTACACGCTACGCCTGCACGGCGCGAAGCCGGATCTGGAAAACCTGTGTGTGACGGAGGGTCAAGCCCGCGTGCGCGCCGCGCCACGGGCGACATGCGCGGATCACGCGCGAGATTATTCTAGCATGTGCCGCGTACGCTGAAAAGGAGGGCGCGGGGGACAGCTCATGTCCGGCTCGCGCGCCCACTGCCCACTGTGCCTCTGCACTGCCGCGTGCGTCGTGAGCGAGACTTCAAGTCCCCCATCAACGCGGTCGTCACTGCACGCGCGGCGGACTTCAGTCCGCGCCACCCTAGTCGGCGCTCCAGTGCCGCGATCCCGCTCTACCATACGCCCGCGCCTTCACCGTCTTGGCAACCGAATTGCGTTCCAGGCGTACAAGTGATCGGTCGATGTATTGCGCAGGTCACCAGAGGGCCGCGTCGGCGACGCCACGCAGCCGCTCCGATGGCGCAAGGATGAGCGAATGAAGGTCGAACGATGAGCACTGCGAACGATGGCGACCCTACCACGACCAGTCGGCGATTTGCGTGGCGCCCAATCCTCTTCACGCTACTCTTCGGCCTGCTCTCTGGAGCGGCCCTCAGCGCCGTCGCCTACTATCGCATCGCGACGGGCGATGTCGTCGCGGTAGAGCTGTTCGCGGGGATAGCGCTCTTCTGCTGGCTCTTCGTGGGCTTTCTCACGGCCCAGCGGACCGCAAGCGTCCTCACGGGCGCGCTGACCGGGTTCTGTTTCGGCCTCCTCGGCGCGATTCTGGGTCTGGTCACCTACCAACTTATTCTGCCGACCTATGCCGATGCGTGGTATGCGCGGGCCTCCCAGTTCTGCGCGCAAGCGATCCCGCAGGCGTCCTGCAAAGACCAGCCGACTTTCCTCGCGAACGAGATGACCTTGACCATCATCTCCCTCATCGCTTGGCCCGTGGCGGCGCTCATCCTTGGCTTCATCGGGGGCTACGTCGGTTCCACCAGCGCAGCACGCCACGCCATCGGCGACGAATACGAGGGCGGCACGGTGACGATTCACCCGCCGCTGGTCCCCGGGCACCGCACTACGCGCTCGCAGGGGATTGACTTCCCTCAGGGCGATCGCCCGTCCATCTGAGCGCAGATCCCATGTGCATAACCCGCCGTTTTCAGTGGATAACACCGGCCGGGTGTGGAAAACTTGTTCTACCGACTCAGCGGTAGGCGAGCACGCCGAACGCCTCGGGTCGCCGCTCGATGCGCCGGAAGCCCACCTCGCGCAGCCGCTGGATCGCCCCCGCCGTCGTGCGCTTGCCCAGCGTGCTCGCCGGATCGCCGAGGTAGTGGAACATCGTGCCGCCGGGGCGCAGCACCCGATGGACCTGACGGTAGAAGTCGCGCGAATATAGCTCGCCCGCCAAGCTGAACGTCGGCGGATCGTGCAGCACGCGGCGAAACGTCCCCGTCGGCAGCTCCTTGATGACCTCGTACACGTCGCCGACGATCTGCCGAATCTTCGGATCCTCGAACAGCTCGCGCGACCACGGATTCTGCCGCGCGATCGCCAACCCCGCCGGGTCGATCTCCACGGTGACGACCGAGGCCGCCGTCCGCGCCGCGAGGATCGCCGTGTACCCCAGCCCCGTCGTCGTATCGAGCACGTCCCCCACCACCGGCGCCGCCGCCGCGATCTTCGCCTCCGAATCCCTCCACGGATCGGTATCCTTGATCCGGTGCATCGGGAAGCCGGCGACGAGCATCGTCGGCGCGCCCGCCGTCGGCATCAGGCTGCGTAGCCAGTTGGTCGTCTCCGAGAAGACCTGGATCGAGCGGATCGCCCCATCCTCCACCGCGAAGCACTGATTCTCCGAAGCGTTGATGCGACGCAGCTCGTCCCACCTCACCGCCTCGCCCCCCGGAAAAACCACGCCATCTCCCGTGACCCGCACCTCCACCGTCGAGAGACCCAGATCGGGCGAGGTGCGCGCCGTCACCTCGTCCGCGGCATAGGCCGCCAGCAACGGCCCCGCCTGATAGCGCGAGAGCACGAGCATATGCGCCATTCGTTCTCCCGCGCTTCACACCATGACGTAGCAAAACACAACAGAAAGCGGACCCGCACAATCCTCTGCCTCCCCGCTCCCTGCGGGAGAGGCGGCGGGGTCCCCCTCTAGGGGCTGGTCCCCCGCGAGCGGGCGCTTGCCGGGGGTGAGGAACCTCCACCAGAGACGGCGGTGAGGACCCCCCCTCAGTTCCCCGTCCACCTCGGCTGGCGCTTCTCCAAGAAGGCGCCCATGCCCTCCTGCGCATCCAGCGCCATCGCGTTCATGCTCATCACCTCTTTCGCGTAGGCATACGCCTTCGGCTGATCGAGGTCGATCTGCGCGTAGAACGCCTGCTTGCCAAGTGCGATCGTCAGCGGGCTCGCGTTGGCGACGGAGAGCGCCAGCTCCCGCGTCGCCTGGTCGAGCTGCTCGTCGGGCACCACGGTGTTGATCAGCCCCCACTCGGCCGCCGTCTCGGCGGCGACCAGCTCGCCAGTCAGCAACATCTGCAACGCGCGCTTGCGCCCAACGGCGCGGCTCAGCGCCACCATCGGCGTGGTGCAGAAGAGGCCGATCTTGACGCCCGGCGTGGCGAATTTGGCCTCCTGCGAGGCGACGGCCAGATCGCACGTGGCGACGAGCTGGCACCCCGCGGCGGTGGCGATGTGCCGTACCCGCGCGATCACCGGCTGCGGGATCGACTGGATCAGCGTCATCAGCTCCGTGCAGACCTCGAAGACGTGGCGGTTCGACGTGATCGTCCCGCCGATCATCTCGCGCAGATCGTGCCCCGCCGAAAACGCCGGCCCGTTCGCCGCGAGGATGATCGCCCGCACCTCCGCGTCCCCGCTCAGCTCGCGGAACGCGGCGATCAGCTCGCTCATCATCGCCGTCGAGAGGGCGTTGCGCTTATTCGGCTGATTCATGGTGATGGTGGCGAGCGGCGCGGCGCGCTCCACCAGGATGCACTCGTAGGTCGTAGACGGTGTGGTAGACGTGGCGGCGCTCATGCGGGCCCTCCTCCGGCACGTACGGTCTCGCGACTTCGGCGTCGCGGCATTGTGCGCATGATACCATTGCGGCACACGATGAAGCGTGCGTCAAGACGAGCTGCGGGCGGTTCGTCCCTCGCCCAGGCGGCGGAGGCATCTCAGCCGAACGTGAACGCCAACGCCTCAAGACCCGGATCGAGGAACTCGATCTCGAACAGCCGATCGACGATGGGTTTCTGCTGGCGGATCAGCTGATACAGCCGCTGCTCGGTCACCGCGCCGCGGCCCTGATCATCAACGTCGGCGCCGTGCGCGGCGCCCGGCGTCTGCCCGTCGATGCGCACGCGGAATGGCACCGTGGTTCCTCGCGCCGCCGGCGCCATGACGAGATGGAGATCGCGAGCATGGAAGCGGCACGCGATCCGCCCGCCGGCCTCATGCAGCTGCGACCGCCTGCTCCCCCATCGTCCAGTCGCCCGCCAAGGCCCACTGATTGCGCCCCAGCCGCGCGGGGACGGTGTAGACGTGGGGCCTGCCCAACGCCACGTCGCCCGGCGACGCGAAAGACTCGGCGCGTTCGTAGCCGAGATAGGTCTCCGGAGACTCCAGATCGTCCCAGTCGGGGGCGACCTCGGCGTCGCGAGCGTCGACCGCGACCGGCTCGTCGTCGAAGCCGCCGATCCCAGCTTCCTCCAGCAATTGCCGCAGGGTCGCCTCCGCATCTTCGTAGTTGCCCTCGCCGAATTGCCGATGCCGGATCTGCCCCAGCGCGTCGACGAAATAGAGCGCCGGCCAATAGTGGTTCTCGAACGCGCCCCATATCGCGTACGCGTTGTCCATCGCGATCGGATAGGTGATCCGCCGCTCTCTCACGGCGCGGCGAACGTTCTCGATCTCGTGCTCGAACGCGAATTCGGGCGTGTGGACGCCGATCACCGTCAACCCTCGATCCGCGTACTTCTCGGCCCACGCGCGGACGTAGGGCAGCGTGCGCAGCCAATTGATGCAGGTGTAGGTGCAGAAGTTGACGAGCACGACCTTGCCGCGCAGGCCCTCCGTCGTCAACGGCGGCGAATTGAGCCACGCCGTCGCGCCGTCGAGAGGCGGCATCGCGCTCTCGGCGCCGGCCAGCATCTCCGCGGGATCGGAGACGCCGAGATCACCGGCGGCGAAGGCATACCGGAGTTGATGACGGTCGATCTGATTGGACATGACGGATCCTCCACGAGATGTCGGGCATACCGCGCCGGCCTACGGTCACGTACAGCGATCGCCAGCCGGCGACGCCGACGAAGCTGTGGATGTCACAGGGCCAGCCGTGCAGGAGAAGCGCGACCCCTTCGTCGCTGCGACCAGCTTCAAAGGAGGCAACCTCCAGCGCCTCGGTGCGAGCGTATCGCAGGGGTTCGAGGCGTGGCAAAGCCCCGTCCATCGCGGCACCTGCGTGTGCGCTTCCCATGTCTCCATCCTCGTCCTACTCGGCGATGAATGTCGCCAGCGGCTGCCCCACTTCGACGATGTAGGTGGAGAGCATCAGCCCCGTTTCGGGACCGGCAACTAGCGCGTTATGCGGCGTGCGCGGCGGAATGAGGAAGGGGTCGCCGGCGTGCAGCGTGAGGGTGGGTCGCCCCTCGATACGTATCTCCACCGTCCCGGCGAGGATGTAGCCGACCTCCTCGCCCGGATGCAGGTGCCAGCCCGACTCGACGCCGGCGGGGATCTCGATGCGCACCTGCACGATCTCCCGTCCGGGGATCGAGGATGCGCTGTGCGCGAGCTCGGTACGCCGGAGCTTCCCCGCGAGCTCGTCGGCTGGCTGCGGTGAGGCCGGCTTGGGGTCTGACGACATGGCTGCATCTCCCGCTCGATTGCGCTCGCGATTGGCCGGTAGAGTGACAGACTCGCCCCTCACCTCGGAGGCCGCATGGCAGAAGGCGTCTCGCCACATGCGGCGTGGGACTTCGGCCACGCGCGGTGCCCGTGGCCCCACCGCTCTCCGAACCTAGCGCAACGATCGGAACGCCGCGCGGAGCTCTTCTGAGAAGACCTGTGGCTGTTCCCACGCGGCGAAGTGCCCGCCCTTGGCGAGCGTGTTGAAGTAGATGAGCTTGGGATATGCGCGCTCCGCCCAACTCCGCGGGGCCGCGTAGATCTCATCCGGGAAGACGCTCACCGCGACCGGGATGGCGACGCCCTTCGGGGCGAAGAAGGCGAGTTTGCTCTCCCAATAGAGGCGGGCCGACGAGACCGCCGTGTTCGTCAACCAGTAGAGCGTGACGTTATCGAGAATGTCGTCTCGCGTCAGGCCCTCCGACCGCCCGTCAAAGACGCGCGCGATGAGCTCATAACTGCGCTCGTCATGATCGAGCATCCAGGCGGCCAGGCCGACCGGCGAATCAGCAATCGCGTAGAGCGTCTGCGGGCGGTTCGCCATCTCCTGGGCGTAGCCGAGGCCGTGCTTATAGAAATAGTCGAGCTGATCCCACGCGTTCCGCTCGTCGGCTGAGAGGTTCGCTGGCGGGGGATCGCCAAGCTGGAGCGCCTTCGCGATGTTGTCCGGAATCGTCGCGGCCATGTTGGTGTGGATGCCGAGCAACCCTGGAGGCGCCAACAGCGCCATCTGCTCCGAGACCGCATTCCCCCAGTCGCCGCCCTGCGCCACGTATCGCATGTAACCGAGTCGCTGCATCAGTTCGATCCAGGCGTGCGCGATGCGAATAGGATCCCAGCCGGTCGCGGTTGGCTTGCCTGAGAACCCGTGGCCTGGCAGCGACGGGATCACGACGTCGAATGCGTCCGCCGCGTTGCCGCCATGGGCCGTTGGATTCGTCAGGGGATCGATGATCTTGAGTTGCTCGATGATCGAGCCGGGCCACCCGTGCGTGACGATGACCGGCAGCGCGCCGTCATGCCGCGAGCGGACGTGGATGAAGTGGATGTCGAGCCCATCGATCTCGGTGACGAACTGCGGCAGGGCTTCTAGCCGCGCCTCGACCTTGTGCCAGTCGTAGCCCGACGCCCAATAGCGTGCCAGCTTCTGCGTCGTCGCGAACTGCACGCCCTGTGTGGTATCCGCAACGGTCTCCTTTTCAGGCCAGCGCATGGCCGCGACGCGGCGGCGCAGTTCGGAGAGCGTCTCATCGGGGACGGTGAACCTAAAGGGACGGATGCTTTGCTGGGTCTTCGTCGCTTGCGCCATGGAAATCTCCCTGTTTGCTGTTGCGCCTCATTACGTTCATCGCCTGCGCGGACGTGCATCGCCCCACGCCCGCACCGCCAGACCCTGCTCGCTCTCCCCCGACTAGCGCAGCGGACGGAACGCCGCGCGGACTTCGCTCGCAAAGATCTCTGGCTGCTCCCATGCGGCGAAGTGGCCGCCCTTTTCCGCCTCGTGGAAATAGGTGAGGTTGGGGTACGCCTTCGCGACCCAAGTGCGCGGTGCCCGGAAGATCTCGCCGGGGAACGTGGTGTAGCCGACCGGGAGCGAGACCGGCGGACGAGCCTTGCCGGCCGCGAGGGCAGCGGCTCGTCCGTTCTCCCAATATGACCGCACCGCCGAGGCTCCCGTGCCCGTCAGCCAGTACAGCGTGACGTTGTCGAGGATCTGGTCTCGGGTGAGATTGCCCGTCGGCTGCCCGTCGACGAAGGCGCGGGCTATCTTGTAGTAGCTATCGGTGTCGGGGTCGAGCATCCAGGCCGCCAGGGCGACCGGTGAATCCAGCAGAGCGTAGCCGATCGTCTGTGGCCGCGTGGCCTGCTCCAGGAAGTAGCCCCTGCCGCTCGTGTTGAACGCGGCGATCGCGGCGAGCGCCGCGCGCTCCTCGTCGGATTCCGCCAGCCGGGGCCCCGTGCCGCTCAGCCCCGTCAGGAGCAAGTTCATATGGATGCCGAGCAGCCCCGCGGGCGCCTGGTGGCCCATCGCGTCGGTGACGGCGGAGCCGACGTCGCCACCCTGCGCGACGTAGCGGGTGTAGCCAAGGCGGCGCATCAGCTCCGCCCAGGCGAGCGCCATGCGGCCGACGTTCCAGCCGATCTCGGTCGGCTCGCCCGAGAAGCCGTAGCCGGGCAGTGATGGGATCACGAGGTCGAACGCGTCCTCGGCGCGTCCGCCGTGCGCCGTTGGATTCGTCAGCGGGCCGATGACCCCGAGCATCTCGATCACCGAGCCGGGCCAGCCGTGCGTGATGATCAGCGGGAGGGCATTCGGCTGCGGCGAGCGGACGTGGATGAAGTGGATGTCTACGCCGTCGATCTCGGTGATGAACTGCGGCAGCGCGTTCAGCTTCGCCTCGACCCCGCGCCAGTTGTACTCAGTCGCCCAATAGCTCACGAGTGCCTGCATCGTCGCCAGTTGCACGCCCTGCGACCGATCGGAGACCAGCTCCCTGTGGGGCCAGCGGATCGCCGCGAGGTGGCGTCGCAGGTCGGCGAGCGCCTCGTCCGAGGCGGTGAAGCTGAATGGGCGCACGTCGGGGTGAGTCATACCAGGCGGCGGGGCCATACTGGGTTCTGGGGTCACGCTGGGTTGGGTCACGGCGATCTCCTTGCTCCGTGCTGATGCACCATGGCGGCTCGGCGGCACGTCCGAGGTGCTCGCGGCACCGCCCAGAGAACGACGCCTTCTGATTGGGCCTAAGCGTGATGACGCATGCGGCTGCCGTAGACTCGGTGGGGCGACGATCACGTTAAGGCGCTTCTGTGTCACCGAGACCGTACGTGGTGTCACGAAAGTGTTACGCGCCCGCAAGCCCGATTACGCCTGCAGACCGCACGCAAGCCGGCAACACGATCTCGCACAGATCGGACTGGTGGCCACTCCGTCCGGCGATTGCGAATGAGCCTGCCCGAGAAACCTGCGCGGGCCATCTCCATGACGGGTCTGGCCGCGGCTGGGTTGAACGCGGCATCGCCGCCGCCGCATGCATCGTGGGACCGAAGGCGGTGAGCGCGCCCCGATGTCCCTCGCCCCACGGCGCTCCGTTCAGCGCGCACCTACGAGGAGTGATAGGGAAGGGACGCACCGCAAGATGGCGCACGGCGGTCTGGATCGCGATGGCCTCCTTGCCGCCTGGCAGCACGTTATGGCCGCTGAACGGCACACGGTAGGCACACGCCAGCACTGGAGTCGACGCGTACTCGGCAGCACCCGGCGCACAGGACAGACCATGTCCAGCCTGGGGCATCCATCCCCTGCGATCCCCCCAGCGAGATCGCCGCATCGCGCGTGCCAGGTCGCGGCACGAGATGGGAGCCAGATTGCCACCGCGCGCTAGAGTCTGCAAGGGCGCAGATCGTTGCGCGCCCCGCAGCAGAGTAAGGAGCGCAGTCCGTGGCAGTCAGATTCGGCACGTTCGTCCCGCAAGGGTGGCGCATGGACCTCGCAGAGATCGCCGACCCCGTCGAGAAGTATGAGGCGATGACGCGAGTAGCCAAGGTCGCCGACAGCCTCCCCGGCTACGACAGCATCTGGGTCTACGACCACTTCCACACCGTCCCCGTCCCCACGCAAGAGACCACCTTCGAGGCATGGACCATCACCGCCGCCCTCACCCGCGACACCCAGCGCGTCAACGTCGGCCAGATGGTCACCTGCCTCGGCTACCGCAACCCCGCGCTGCTGGCGAAGATGGCCTCCACGGTGGACGTCATGAGCCACGGGCGCTTGTATTGCGGCATCGGCGCCGGCTGGTACGAGCACGAGTGGCGTGCTTATGGATATGGCTTCCCCGAGACACGCCAGCGCATGCGCGCCTTCCGCGAGGGCACCGAGATCATCTACAAGATGTGGACCGAGGACGAGCCGACCTTCACCGGCGAGTTCTACAGCATCGACAAGCCGATCAACCAGCCGAAGGGCGCGCGCAAGCCGCATCCCGCGCTCTGGATCGGCGGCAGCGGCGAGCAGGTCACCCTCAAGCTCGTCGCCAAATACGCCGACGCTTGCAACATCAACGCCGAGCCCGACGAGATCAAGCGCAAACTCGGCGTCCTACGCGACCACTGCGCCACCGTCGGGCGCGACTACGACACCATCACCAAGTCGCACAGCGCCCAGGTCTTCCCGATCCAGCCCGGTGACGATCCTGAGAAAGCGACCGAAAAGGCCCGCGCGCAATGGGGCTCGACCCTCGACCAGTTCCGCGCTTCCACCTTCGTCGGCACGCCGGACGAGATCACGGCCCACCTCCAGCAGTACGTCGACATCGGCATTGACTACTTCATCCTCGTCATGCCCCGCCTCGCCTACGATCAGACGCCCCTGCAGATCTTCTCCGACCAGATCATCCCCCGCTTCCAGTAGGGCGCACTGTCCCGAAGGCGTGTGACGGCCTGCGCATCAGTTGAGCGGTCGCCACACGCCTCGTTCCCTATTCCCCAAATGCTCCTTGTCACACTCGAATACATGTTCTATTATACGGCCGAAGCCTAGCCGCGGTAAGCCGCATACCGGCGCCGTTTCCTCGCCTCAGCGCGTGGGAGCGGCGTCGTCTCGTTTCCCCGCGCATCGCCAGGAATCACCCACGCCCAACCGATCACTCCACGAAAAGCGGCAGAAACGGCACCTTCTCACACCGCGCAACAACCAGAAATGCGGCAAGAATGGCAACGCATCACACGCCACAAACGCGAATTACGGCAAGATCGGCGAGCCCTGCCGCCCACTGTAGGGGCGAGGCCCGCCTCGCCGGCCATCCCAGCCTGCGGCAAAACGCGAACAGCGGCAAAAACGGCAAATCCGCTCATCCACCGTAGGGGCGCGACAGGTTTTCGCGCCCGCGCATCCCATCCCACGCCGCTCAATGCAAATCACGGCAAGAATGGCAATCGAGGGCGCTCACCGGCATGCACATCGGCAGCAACAGCAAGATTGGCAACCGCCATCGCTCGACCCGCAAAGCCAGCAGAAATGGCAACGCCGCGCGCGAAAAACACGAAATGCGGCAGAAACGGCAACACATGACGAGCGGAAAATGCGAACTGCGGCAAGAACGGCAGGATTTTCGCCCACCGTAGGGGCGCGACAAGTTTTCGCGCCCACTCCCCCGTAGGATTACCCGTGGGCTTCAGCCCACGCGCTCACGCTGCATGCGAAATCCCGGCAAGATCGGCAACAGGTGCTGTCTACCTGGCACCTTGCGAGGCCGCAAAGGCGGCCTTCGTGGCGCACAGCGCCCTGAGGCGCCGCCTCAGCCGCCTGCCTTGTCCGCGACGCCCTCCGCCACCGTTTCGGCCATCACGGGTCCCGCTCCGCCCGCGGTTTCCCCGGCGAACTCGTCGGGGTGCGACCTGCGCCACTCGATCCAGAAGTCCGCGATCAGCGCCTGGACGACCCCTGCCACCGGCGCCGCGAGCAGCGCGCCGAAGATGCCGAAGAGCTCGGCCCCGGCGATCAGCGCCAGAATCGAGACCGCGGGATGCAGCCCAACGGCCTTGCCGACGATGCGCGGCCCCACGAAATCGCCCTCGAAGAGGTGTACGCCGATGAAGTAGGCCAACACGACGATCGCCCAGCCCGGCCCAAGCGCCGACAACGCGATCAACACGCAGACCGCGCCGGAGAGGAAGGTGCCCAATATCGGGATAAACGAGAAAATGAACGCCAGCGCGCCGAGTAAGATCGGGAACGGCACGTGGAACAGCGCCATCCCGCCGCCGACCAGCACACCGATCAGCGCCGAGAGCGTCACCTGCCCGCGAATGTAGCCTCCGACCACGCGCTGAAACGTGTCAAGCGTCGAAGTCACCCGCCCGCGATAGCGGTGTGGCGTGCCAGTGCGCAGCCACGCGCCCACGCGTGCGCCGTCCATCAGCAGGTAGACGCTGACGACGAGGATCAGCACAGTGTCGAGCGCGCCGTTGGCAATCCCCGTCAGCAGCGGCAGCAGGTCCTTGCCCAGCGTTTCGGCGTAGGTCGCCAGCGACCGCGTCACGTCGTCAAGTTGCTGCTGCGAGATGCCAAAGTTGTGCAGCTGCTCGATCAGCGGCGAGGGCGTGTCGTTGGCTCCCGGCGTCAGCAAGTGCCGCGCGGTCGCGATCAGGGCACGCACCTGTTCCACGCTGGCGGTGATGAGTAGATAGCCGAAGAGCCCGAGCACCGCCAGCAACCCGACGTAGACGAGCAGGATCGCGAGCCAACGGGGCAGCCAGCGGCGCAGGTAGCCGACGAATGGCGCCAGAGCGTACGCCAGCAGCCCCGCGATGATCAGCATGACCACCGCGCGCAGCACGTGCGAGAGCACCCAGACCGAGCCGGCGAGCAGCGCGGCCCAGCACACCAGCGCCACCCCGGTGTCGCGGCGCTGCGCCCAGTGGCGCGCCCGCGTCCGGTGCAGCTCAACCGTCGCGGCGTCTTCCTGCGGCTCGGCAAACATAGAGGCGTTCCTGTTGGCACACACGATCATTGCACTGTACGACGGTGGAGCAGCACCTTGAGTTGCGTATCGGGCCAGAGACGAAGAATTGACACTCCCCAGGGCTAAAGCCCGATGGATGCTCGGTTCGTCCCCGCAGGTGATCCCGCGAGTCCCCGCAGGGCCTGCCCGGCCCGTTGGAGGTTGCGCGCCGCGTTCTCGTCGCGTTCTCGTCGCGGTCTCGCACCAGCCCGCAGGCCGGACAGACATGGGTGCGTACACTCAGAGTCTTGGGCACGCGCGCCCCACAGCCGCTACAGTCCTGGCTGGTGTAGGCGGGCGGCACCGCCACGACCCGACGCCCGGCGCAGGCTGCCTTGGCCTCGAGGATGGTGCGGAACTGGCCCCAACCGGCATCTGAGATGCTCTTGCTGAGCTGGTGGTTCCGTCCCAAGGTGGCGACCCGCACGTCTTCCAGGGAGATCGTGTCGTACTGGCGCAACAGCTTCAATGCCGTCGTGTGGTGATGGTCGGCGCGTGGGCGCTGCACCGTCTGATGCGCCTTGGCGAGCCAGCTCACCGCCTTGCGCCGTCGGTGGCTACCCTTCGTACGGCGTGAGACGTGCCGCTGCGCTTTGGCGAGCTTCTTTTCACCACGCCGGTAGTGGCGCGGGTTCTCGACCGCCTCCCCCTCAGCGGTGACGAGGAATACCTTCAACCCAACGTCAATGCCCGTCTCGCGTCCCGTCACGGGGAGCGGCTGGGTGGGAACCCCAGCGCAGGAAACAATGGCGCACCAGCCATCCGCCTCGTGGGAGATCGTGACGGCCTTGGGCGTGCCCTCCAGCGCACGGCTCCAGCGCCCGGCTCCAGCGCCCGGCTCCAGCGCCCGGCTCCAGCGCCCGGCTCCAGCGCCCGGCCACGCGCCCGACCTTGGACAGGACGAGGAAACCCTTATCCAGCCGCGCACCGTTGCCATATTGCTTGTAGGTGAAGGAGTGGGAGCGATTGCGCCCGCGGAAACGCGGGAATCCGGGCATCTGTCCCGCCTTGACGCGGCGGAAGAACGCCTGATAGGTCTTGTCCAACCGCGCCAACACCTCCTGCAAGACCGGCGAGTGCATCTCGCCCTAGTCGGGAAATGCCGCTTTCAGGCCGGGCCATTCCGCTTGCTGCTGAGCCGGTGAGGGTGACGCCACAGCGGCGATAGGCGGTGCTGCGCTGTTCCAGGGCGGTGTTGTAGCGCGTGCGGCAGCGCGTGCGGCAGCGCGTGCGGCAGCGCCCCACACGGTCTCGGCCATCATCCGCTCCTGTTCGGGCGTTGGCTTGAGTTGGTAGGTAGAGGCTTGGTGCACGCCCTCGTCGCTCACGGCCGTGGTCTCCTCGTGTCTGGCGTTTCGAGATTGACGCGCCTCGACTCGGCGAGGAGTCGCGCAGCGAGGAGTCGCGCGGCGAGGAGTCGCGCGGCGAGTCGGATCGCCTCACGAGCACTCGCCACGCCGTACCGCGCACGAATCGTGGTCAGTGCGGCGCGGTCACGCTCATCAAGCCAGACCGTTGTACGTCTTCTCATCGAGAAAGTAGAGCATATCGCCATACGATGAAACAAGCTAACAGACTTTCGGCCACAGCCACGCAAGCCCTCTCCTCCGCTTGGGCTGATGCCCAGCGGCTTTACGGGCTATTCTGTAAACCACACAGAACGCGGCCTTCACCGAAGGACACCTATTCCCACCTTTTCCCCTTCGCAACGAGGATGATCACGAGGAGATCGCCCTACTGCTCCCTCGTCCTCCCCTCGCCTCCGCAGAGGAGAGGTGGGGTCTCCCGCGAGCGGGGACCTGGCAGGGAGGTGAGGAACCCCATCCGACGCTCGCCGGAAAAGTCCATTCGCGCAGCGACCGCGCCCCCGCGACGCCCATGGCCAGGGTTACCGCGTCGAGTATGCTGGAGGGACCCGATACAAGTCGGCGCTCAATGGGGAGTGGAACGATGGCAGAGATGGCATCCGAGTGGTTCGAGACGACGCGTGCGTACACGACACGGCTGGTGCGGATGAGCAGCGTAAGCCCGGGCCAGGGCGAGAACGAGGTGGCGCGTGAGGTCGTGCGTATCCTCACCGAGGGCAGCCTCGAAGGGGCCTACACGGCTGTCGGGCTAGACGTCATCGAGGGCGATCCGTTCGGGCGCCACAACGCCTACGCCTTCCTGCGCGGGGCGAGCGTGCGGACGGTCGTGCTGCTCGGCCACATCGACACCGTCTCCACGGCGGACTACGGCCCGCTAGAGGCCTACGCCACGGACCCCGACGCGCTGGCCGCGCGAGTGGACGAGCTGGCCGCACTGACGCCGGGCCTGGCCGCCGACCTCGCCGCACATCCCGGCGACTGGATCTTCGGTCGCGGCGCCATCGACATGAAGAGCGGCGTGGCGGCGAATCTGGCGGTGATGCGGCGCTTGGCCGCGCGGACGGCGCCGCTGCCGCTCTCAGTCGTCGTCCTGGCGACGCCGGATGAGGAGAACGAGTCCGCCGGTGTCTTGCAGGCGGTGCGCTTCCTGCTGCGGCTGCGCGACGAGCACGGCCTCGAATACGTCGGCGCGATCAATACGGACTACACCACCAGCCGCGCTCCCGGCGATCCCGACTGGCACGTTTATACCGGCTCGATCGGCAAGCTGCTGCCGAGCTTCCTGGTCATCGGCAAGGAGTCGCACGTTGGTGATCCCTTCGACGGCATCGACGCCAACCTGCTCGCAGCGGAGCTGATCGCCGACCTCAGCATGAACCCCGACCTCTGCGACGTGGTGCGCGGCCAGATCACGCCCCCGCCGGTCACCCTCCGCGCCACGGATCTGAAGCTCGGCTACGACGTTCAGCTCCCCTTCGCGGCCCACATCTACCTGAACGTCCTCACCTTCGCGACGGATCCCGGCAACCTGCTGACCCGCCTGCGCCATCGCGCAGGGGCCGCGCTCTCGCGGGCGCTTAGCCGCATCGACACGGCGGAGCGGCGCTGGCTCGACGCAGGCGGCGTGATCGACCGCGAGGTGGGCGGCGCGCGCGCGGGCCGCGTGCTGTCATATGCCGAGCTACTCGCTTCCGCGACCGACGCGTCCGGCGAAGACCACGTAGCCGCGGAGCTCGCGACGGAGTGGGACGCGTGGCCCGCCGGCACGGATTCTCGGACGCGCTGCCTCCACCTCGTGCGTCGCCTGTGGACGTTGAGCGGCCTGCGCGGTCCCGCCGTGGTGATCTACTATTCGCCGCCGTTCTATCCCCACGTCGCCGAGACGCCGTGCGAGCTGCACGAGGCCGTGCGCGCGGTCGCCGCGTCCCACCCCGATCTGCGGCTGCGCATGGAGGAGTTCTTCCCCTTCCTCTCCGACCTGAGCTACCTGCGCCTCGACCCCGGCGTGGACGTGAGCGCCCTTGCCGCCAACATGCCCGTCTGGCAGCCCGAGGCCGCCGCCCCGCGCGTCGGCGCGTATTCACTGCCGCTGGAGTCCATCGCCCGTCTCAACCTGCCCGTGGTGAACCTGGGTCCCTACGGTCGTGGCGCCCACCAACGCGGCGAGCGCGCCCTGATGTCCCGCTCATTCGGCGCCCTCCCCGCACTCGTCTACGAGACCATCGAGCGCCTAGGAGACGGATCGGCGGGCTAACCACAGATGGCACGGAGCACACCGAGAGGAGGAAACCAATGGTGCCGTATCGCGACGTTGGCGTCAACGTTGGATACGGCACCACCCACGCCCAGCGGCCCCTTCTCTCCTGGGGAAGGCGGGGTCCCCCACGCGTGGGGCTTGTAGGGGTTAGATTACAACTTCAACCTAGCAGCAGCCGCCACCGCCGCAGCCACAGCCGGGGCAGCAATCGGGACAGCCACACTCTTCACAGGCAGAGTAGGGAAGCATATCGGTCACGGTTCGCATGAGGGATCTCCTTGGTGCGCGCCGCGCTCGCTGGGTAGGGCGAGGCAGCGCATGTTGGTACAGTCGGTGAACAGGTCGTCCCCCGTGACGGCGCACTCCGCCAGGGCGCGCGAGTAGCGGAGCGTTTCGTCGCGGAGGGCATGCAGCTCGGCGAGCTCGCGGTCGAGGGCGGCGAGACGCGCGTCCACCAGCGCCAGCAGATCGCGCTGGACGTCGGCGCAACTGGCGTCGTCATCCGCCTCGGCGAGCAGGGGCTTCGCCGCCGGCAGCGGCACCCCCAGCAGGCGAATGCGTCGCAGCAGCACCAGCCGGTTGACGTCGGCCTGCCCGTAGCGGCGATAGCGGTTGGCCGTCCGCTTTGCCGGTGGGAGCAGGCCGATCTCCTCGTAGAAGCGGATCGTCTTCGCCGGGATGCCGGTGAGCCGGGCGAGCGAGCCGATGGTGAGGTCGGTGTGCTCGTGGATCTCGCCGGGCACGGCGCAGGAGTCGTCCGTCTCGCAGAGGTCGGTTGCGTTGTTGAGGGCAGTCGCCATGTCGCTCACCTCGCTTCATTTCCCGTTCGTGCCGAGCATACACATTCCCGTCGCTGGAAGGTCAAGGGGCGTCTCTCGCCACGAAATGCTAGAGCGATTCGGGCTTCGGCGCGACAGCAAGTGCCTCGAAGCCCAGAGCGAGGTGGGCGAGGCGCACGACGACGGGGACAACCTCCTCCGGCGTCCGATCCGGGCCGGCGAGGGAGTCGAAGGTCTCGAAGCTGGTGAGGGTGAAGAGCAAGTCGCGCGCCTCGTCGGCCTGCTCCGGCATCGGGTGGCCGTAGCGCTCGGTGAGCCGGCCGACGATGACGCTGGCGATGTGGCGCCGCCGCTCATCGCGATCATGCACGACCTGCCCCACCTCCGGGTCGATGCCGCCGAGGTTGCGCATGCGTCGCGTCGCAGCACGGTCCGCGCCCCAGAAGCTGGCGAAGACGGCGGCCATCTCGGCCACCGAGTCGAGCGGATCGACCTGCATGAAGACACGGCCCATGTGCTCCATGTGGCCGCGAGCGGCGAGGTCATCCGAGAGCGCTTCGAGCAGGCCGACCTTCGAAGTGAACTGGTAATACACGGTCATCCGCGCGACGCCGGCCTGCCGCGCCACGGCATCGATGGTGAAGCCCGCGTAGCCCTCCGGCGCGGCGAGCAGCTCACGTGCGGCGGCGAGGATGCGCGCGCGCGTCTGATCGGTGGCCTCCTGCCGACGGCCAAGCTGATAGGGACGAGGATGCATGAGTTCCCAACTTTCGCGCGTGTCGTCGGGCGATCTCTACCATAGTACACGCCACCTACGCGGTTTTGGCGAATCTGGCCTATGGCGAGCGACGCCCTTGACAAATTTAGTTGTACCATCTATACAAATAAATGCGTGCGATATATCGAAACCGAAGCGGCTTCTCATCGAAGCGCCCCGCGTCGGGCGGGGGGAAGCGGCTTGGCAGTTGGACACGTGGAGGTCGTATGAGCGAAGCGAACGATCGCGCCGGCGCGGCGGGTGGACTGCTGGCGGGGAAAGTGGCGATCATCACCGGGGCCAGCCGCGGGATCGGCGCGGCGGCGGCGCGGGTCTTCGCGCGCGAGGGCGCGGCGGTCGTCCTGGCGGCGCGGAGTGAAGGCGCGATCTCGGCGCTCGCACGGGAGATCTCCGAGGCCGGCGGGCGAGCCATCGCCGTGCCGACCGACGTCGGCGAGCCAGAGGCCGTGGGGCGTCTCGTCGAGCGGACGCTCGAGACGTTCGGGCGGCTGAACGCAGCCTTCAATAACGCCGGCGACGGCCACCCGAAATTGCCGCTGGCCGAGATCGCCGTGGAGGACTTCGACCGCAGCATCCGCACCAACCTGCGCGGGATCTTCCTAGCGATGAAGTACGAGATCCCGGCAATGCTCGCGGGCGGGGGCGGTGCCATCGTGAACATGTCGTCAACCGCCGGCTTGAGCGGCGTGCAGGGCATGTCGGGCTACACCGCCGGCAAGCACGGCATCGTCGGCATGACCAAGTCCGCCGCGCTCGACTATGCGGCGCAAGGCGTCCGCGTCAACGCCGTCGCACCGGGGCCTATCCTCAGCGAGCGGCTGTCGAGCCTGCCGGAGCAGTATCGCGCACCCGTGATCGCGGCGGTGCCGATGCGGCGGATCGGCTCGCCAGAGGAGGTCGGCGCGCTGGCGGCGTGGCTCTGCTCCGATCAGGCGTCTTTCCTCACCGGCGCGGCGCTCCCCATCGACGGCGGGCGCATGGCCGCGGGCGCGTAAAGCCGCCGGATCGCGGCGCTGCAATCCCTGGGCCGATGCGGGGTCCGTCTCACACATCGGCGTCGATCGTTGTGCACGTTTGTCGTGCGAGTTGGAGCGAAAGAGAGCGTGACTGTGAGCGGTTTCCTGAACGTCAGCACGATCGTGCTGCGCATCTGTTACGTCGTGCAGATCGTGCTCGGCATCGTCTTGTGGACCAATAACGGCGAGAACCTGCGCGGCTTTCACATGCTGCTCGGCATCGTAATCGTGCTGGGCCTCTGGGCCACCGGCATCGCGCTGATGATGCGTGGCGGGTCGCCGGTGCTGGCCGCGGCGCTGATCATCTACGGCATCGTCGTGGTCTACGTCGGCCTCAATCAGGAGCAGTGGCTGCCGGGCACGTCGCATTGGATCATCCAAGTGCTGCACCTGCTGCTGGGCCTCGGCACGATGGCGCTCACCGAGACGACGCGGCGGCGCATCCGCCTAGGGGGCGTGGCGGTGAGTCGGGCCTAGCGGCAGCATGCAAGGTGCGGTGGGGGCGATGGAGCGTCAGGGCGAGTCCCCGACCTGCCAGCTCGTCGAGAAGATGCCCCACCCACCGCTTGAGGTAGGAGACCGCGGTATGAAAACGACGATTCGCCCCTTCCTGTTCATCGAGGGCATTAGCTTCTTGCTTGCCAGCATGATCCATCGCGGAGCCCTCATCGCCGGATACGCGCATCAGCAAGCGTCCATAGCGGAAACCTCGATCGCCATCGTCCTGCTGGTCGCGCTGGGGCTGGCCTGGCTCTGGACATCTCAGACCCGCCTGATCGCTACCGTCGCGCAGGCGCTCGCATCGTTTGGCACGCTGATCGGGATCTTCACCATCGCCGTCGGCGTCGGCCCTCGCACGGGTCCCGACATCGCGTATCACATCACGATCCTCGCTGTGCTGACGTGGGGCTTGGTCGTCGCGGCGCGAGCACTCGCCGGAGGTGAGACGAGAGACGCAAAAGGAGGGGTGACATCGTGAAGCTCGGTTTGCATATCCCCGCGACCGCGTGGGAAGGTGGCGCGAGTCGCCTTGGCGCGACGCTCACCGAGATCGTAGAAGTCGCCGAGGCGGTCGGCTTTGACACCATCGACGTGGCCGATCATCTCTGGCAGCACCCGATCATGGGTGGGCCTGAGGTGAGCCAGATCGAGGCGTACACGACGCTCGGCTTCATCACCGCCCGCACCAGCCGCGTGCGCCTGTTCACCCTGGCGACGGCGGCCTCGTATCGCCACGCCGGGCTGCTGGCGAAGATGGTGACGACGCTCGACGTACTCTCCGGCGGTCGCGCGATGCTCGGCATCGGCGCCGGCGACTACCCCGAGGAGGCGCAGGGCCTGGGCCTGCCGTTCCCGGCACTCGGCGAGCGCTTCGATCTCCTCGAAGAGACCGTGCAGGCATGCCTGCGGATGTGGGAGGGCGAACAAGGAAGCGCGCAGCCGTTTCGGGGTAGGCATGTCCAGATCGAGCGCCCGCTGAACGTGCCGCAGAGCCTCAGCCGGCCACATCCGCCGATCCTGATCGCGGGCAGCGGCGAGCGGCGTACCCTCCCGCTGGTCGCGCGGTACGCCGACGCATGTAACCTGCGTCCCTCGCCCGAGCTTCCCCATCAACTAGAGCTGCTGCGCACGCTCTGCGAGCAGGAGGGCCGCGACTACGACGCCATCGAGATTACGGTGCCGTTTGGCTTCGATGTTGGCCCCGACGGCTCCAAGGTCGGCGAGTTGCTGGGGCGGCTTCGCTGGCTGGCGAACATGGGCGCCGAGACGGCGCTCGGCTGGGTAGTCGGTGTCGATCAGATCACGCCCCTGGAGATCATGGGCCGCGAGGTGATCCCCGCAGCGGCGGAGTTCTAGGTGGGAGCGACTTCCGAATGAGCCTGCATTATGCGACACCGACCAAGCCACCGCCCGCGCAAGAGCGTCCGCCCGTCAGCGGGCGGCGACTCCTGCTCGCCATTGCGCTGATGGTGGCCCTTGGCGCCGGATGCGGGATCGTGACCTGGAGCGTCGCCCATGCCATCAATCCCTCCTGGATAACCTCGGTAGACTTTGTCGTGCTGGTGGTGGCCGAGGTGTACGCGTCGGTCATCGGAGCACTCCTCATCGCGTTCGGAGGGCCGATCGGCCTGCGCGACCGCCTCGGTTTTCGCTTCACCTCGCGACGCGACCTGCTTCAGGCATTGGGCGTCGATCTCCTCTGCGTGATCGGACTCGTGGTGGTCTATGTGCTGTTCTCGCCCGTCTTCGGCCCACCCCTGACAACGGCGATTCCAGCGTTGAAGGCCGTTACCGACGTCACACGCCTTCCCTCCGCCGATCCCGTCACACTCATCCTGATCTTCGTCCGCGTCTTCTTGCTAGTGGCTCCTGCTGAAGAGATGCTGTTCCGGGGCGCGCTGTATGGCTGGATACGCCGCTATCTCCCCGCGACGCCAACCATCCTGCTCACGGCGGTGCTCTTCGGCTTCGAGCATACCGTGCCGGGGATGCCGATGCCCACGATGTTCTTCCTGGTTCCACTCGGCTTCGTCTTCGGCGTCGGGGCTGGCTGGGTGCGTGAGCACACGGGATCGACCCTCAACACCGCCGTGATGCATGTGCTAGTAGACGCCACGCTGTTGCTCGTCGCCTCCCTGCTCATTCTCAGATAACGGGCGTGCCTGTATCTGAGCACGTATATCGACGCTCCCCACGGCTGAAGCCGGGGGATGCTCGGTTCTACGACGCGGCCAACGCCACGCCTCCCCGAAGGCGCTGCCCGAGCCTCTCTCTATTCCTGGCGGCGTTATGGTCCCGATGGAGGCTGGTGCCGCAGTCTGGGCACGCATGCCAGCGGACCGACAAGCCCTGCGAGACGATGACGCCGCAGCCAGAGCCGGTATGGCTGGTGTCGGCAGGCGGCACGGCGACGACTCGACGCCCGGCCCATGCTGCCTTGGCGTCGAGGATACGCAAGAACTGCGACCAACCCGCATCGCTCTCGCCTCCGTGATGCTCTTAGCCAAGTGGTGTTTCTTGCGCAGGTTGGCCGTCTGCACGTCTTCGTGCTAGATTGCGTCGTACTGCTGCACTACCGTCAACGCGGTTTTGTGCTGGAGATCGGTTCGCTGGCGTTTGACCGCCTGATGCGCCTTCGCCAGCAACTCGACGGCCTTCCTGCGGCGGTTGCTCCCCGTCTTGCGGCGCGACACGCTGCGTTGGGCCGTTTTGAGACGGCGCTCGGCACGACGGTAGCAGCGCGGATGAGGAATCCTCGTGCCGTCGGGGAGGGTGGCAAACGATGCCAGGCCAAGATCAATGCCGGTTTCCTGTCCTGTCCCTGGTAACAACTGCAAGGGCACCTCGGCACACGAGATGCAGACGTACTAGCCATCGGCCTCGCGAGAGATGGTCACCGTCGTGGGCGGGCCCTCAACGGGGCGACTCCAACGCACAGCAATCCTGCCGAGCGTGGACGAGACGAGGAAGCCATGATCCAGGCGGGCACCGCCATGCCCTCCCACTGGTGGGTAGGTAAAGGAGGTGTAACGGTCGCGGCCTTGGAACCGGGGCTAACCTGGTGCCCTGGTGCCTCGCCCGCCTGGATCCGACGGAAAAGGGCTTGGAACGCCCGGTCTACCCGCGGTACCACGTCCGGCAACACCTGCGCGTTCACCTCGCCGTATTGTGGCATTGCGGATTTCATCTCGGGCAGTTCCGCTTGTTGTTGGGAGTAGGTCATGGAGACGCCGCACTTCTGCCAGGCGTCGCGGCGCTCGCCAACGGCGGCGTGATAGCCGTGACGGCAGCGCATCAGCGTTCGCCCCAACACCTGTGCCTGCGAAGGAGTGGGGTTGAGCCTGTATGTATCGGTTTTACGGATGGTCTGCTCTTCCAGAGAGGTCTCTGCTACCCGCTTGGCGGAAATCCGGTAATGGTCAGGACTATCGCCGCCTAGTGGCGGCCCGGCTTTCATCCCCATAGCTGAAGCAAGGGGGCCTCAGCCGGAAGTTCTGCTAGGTGCACGAGAGGAGGCGACGCCATGACGTACACACGCATCTTCAACGGGACGCTGATCGACGGGACGGGACGGGCGGCGCAGGCGGACGCGGCGGTGCTGATCGAGGACAACACGATCCGCATGGTGGGGCGCGAGGACGACGTGCCGCGCTCCGACGGCCAGATGCGCGAGATCGACGCGCGCGGCGGCTGGATCCTGCCGGGGCTGATCGATTGCCATGTCCACCTGCTGATGGAAGGAGTCCAGGTCGCGCAACGCATGGCGACGCCCGTCTCGCTGGAGTTCTTCCGCGCGGTGGACCGCATGCGCCGCACGCTGGATGCCGGCGTCACCTCGGTGCGCGACGCCGGCGGCGCCGACCTCGGCGTCAAGCGCGCGGTGGAGGACGGGCTGGTCGCCGGCCCGCGCATGCAGATCGCAGTCTCGATCCTGACGACCACAGGCGGCCACGCCGACTTCACGATGCCCGACGGCACGCCGTTCCAACTGCTTCCCGCCTTTCCAGGGCGACCCGATGGCGTCTGCGACGGCGTGGACGCGGTGCGCAAGAAGGCGCGCGAGGTGCTGCGGGCCGGCGCGGACATCCTCAAGGTCTGCGCGACGGGCGGCGTCCTCAGCCCGACGGACCACCCCGAGTTCACGCAGTTCTCGCCGGCGGAGCTGGAGGCGCTGGTGCAGGAAGGCGCGTATCGCCGCGGGACGAAGGTGATGGCCCACGCGCAAGGCACCGAGGGCATCAAGAACGCCGTGCGCGCGGGCGTCCACTCCATCGAGCACGGCATCTACCTCGACGACGAGGCGATCGATCTGCTCGTGCGAGCATCAGACGTTCCTGGTGCCGACGCTGCTGGCCGTCGCGAGCGTGATCGAGATCGGGCGCGAGACGGGGGCGATGCCGGCCTGGGCGGTGCGCAAGGCCGAAGAGGTCTACGCGGCGCATCGCGAGAGCATCGCCCAGGCGCACAAGGCGGGCGTGCGGATCGCCATGGGCACGGATTCGGGCGTCTTCCCGCACGGGCGCAATCTCCGCGAGCTGGCGCTGCTCTGCGAGGTCGGCCTGACCCCGATGGAGGCGCTGGTGGCGACGACGCGCACGGCGGCGGAGTGCCTCGGCTGGCACGACCGCGTGGGCACGCTGGAGCCGGGCAAACTGGCTGATGTGGTGGTGTCGCGCGCCGATCCCCTCGCCGACGTCCGCGCGCTAATGGATACCGCGAACATCGCGCTGGTGGTGAAGGACGGCGCGGTGGTGAAGGACATACTGGAGGCGGCGATCTAACCACAGTGGGGCACCAGAGGGAACGGGGTACGGAGGGAAGGCGGTGGCCTACATAGAGCGCGGCGGCCTACGAGGCACGTGCCTTCGGCGATGCCTGGCGTTGGCATGCGTGACCCCATGGCTGCGCGAACGGGCCAGGCATCGTCGGGGTGGTATCTTTGACCACTCCCCACGGCTGAAGCCGGGGGATTCTTGGGCTGACCACCGCTCACCTAGCGAGCTAGGAGCGTCGTACACGGTCATGTCGTGGCCCGAAGCCACCTCCCACACGCGTACCTTCCCGCAGGCCCTGCGGTAGGGGGGCGAGTATGGCACACCTGGTCGGTTGGTGTCCGGTTGTCGGGAGCGCCTGACGGCGCGCGGCGCTTCCTCCCCGTGGGTGAACCGAGCGGTCTTCGCGCCACATTCTTAGATAAATTTCCCTCGCGGTAATAGCCCGTGCACACGTGCGCGCGTCGCGATTCGCCCCGGTCCGCAGGCCGGGGAGCGGCAAGAACCAGCGCGGCGCGCTGATCGGACGGAGAGAGGCGATGGAACAGCGAGACTTGGGACGGCGGAGCGGCCTGCGCGCGTCGGTGGTCGGCATGGGGACGTGGCAGACTTTCGACGTGCGCGGCGCGGCAGCGGAGGCGCAGGCGCGCGCGGTGGTAGATGCGGCGCTGGCGGCAGGGGCGAATCTCTTCGACTCGTCGCCAATGTACGGCGAGGCCGAACGCGTGCTGGGGCGCGCATTGGCGGGCAGGCGCGACGAGGCGCTGATCGCCACGAAGGTCTGGACGCCGTCCGCCGAGGAGGGCCGCAGGCAGGCAGAGCGCGCACTCTCCTATTTTGGCGGGCGCATTGATCTCTATCAGGTGCACAATCTCGTCAATTGGGGCGAGCAGTTGACCCTGCTGGAGCGGCTGCGCGATGAGGGCAAGGTGCGCGCGATCGGGGCGACGCACTTCCGCGCCGAGGCGTTCGATGAGCTGGCGCGGGTCATGCGCGGCGGGCGCATCGAAATCATACAAATTCCTTACAGCCCGCTGGAGCGCGACGTGGAGCGCGCGATCTTGCCGCTGGCCGAGGAGCTTGGCCTGGGCGTCGTGGTCATGCGTCCCTTCGCCGAAGGCGCCTTGATGCGCCACGTGCCCGCGCCGGAGCAGCTCGCGCCGTTGCGCCCCTTCGGCGTGCGCACATGGGGACAGGCGCTGCTGAAGTGGATCCTGAGTGACACGCGCTGCTCCGTGGCGATCCCCGCGACCTCGAGCCCGCAGCGCATGGCGGAGAACGCGGAGGCGGGCGCGCCGCCCTGGTTCGGCGCTGATGAGCAGGCGCTCGTGGCGCGGCTCGCGGCGGGAATATAGCCACCTCTGAGCGATTGTCCACAGGCGCGCCGGCGATTTGCAGCCCGGCGTCGCCACCGTCTGGGCGGGCGTTGCACGATGGTCGAGGGGTCCCAAGCGGTAGACCTAAGGCGTAACGAGGCGCTAAAGTATTTAGTGGGCCGCAGGATGCAAGCGTTGAACGAGCAGGCCGTGTGGGGCAATTTTTGGCGGGCGACCTGCTGTAGAGCGAACGTGGCACGGTACTTGGTAATCAAGCCTAGGCCACCGATGTACCGTGCGGTATTTTCTGGCATCGCCCTGTGAGGATTGAGGCATTTCGCGCGTAGTTCCTTGCGGGCGAAGCGCAGCGACGCGCGATTGGCCCCTCGATTCCTGCGGGATCGCGAGGCGTGCGGTGAGGTGGCCGCGGACGCGCAAGTGAGGCGCAACAAGGGGTGCGCACAGCCATCGCGAGGTCCACGCGTAGCCGTCGGCTCGTTTTTGTGGTCCAGCAAGGCCGTGAGGACCATGATGGAGTTGCATGTGGAGCAAGCAAGGCCGCTGAGAGCCCGTCCGTTGCTAACACTGGTCGCGCCGACTCGAAACGAAGCGGAGAACGTGGTCGCGCTGGTGCGCCGCCTCTCGGACGCGCTCGACGGCATCACCTACGAATTGCTGTTTGTGGATGACAGTGACGACGAGACGCCCGCGGCGATCCGCGAAGAGAAGCAGCGCGACCGACGCGTGCGCCTGCTGCACCGCGATCCCGATCAGCGCGGCGGCGGCCTGGCGATGGCGGTGGTACTGGGCATACATCAGGCCAACGGCGAGTTCATCTGCGTGCTCGATGGCGACCTGCAACACCCGCCGGAGCTGGTGCCGACGCTGCTGACCGCCGCGCAAGACGCCGATGTGGTGGTAGCGAGCCGCTACATCCCAGGGGGGAGCAGCGCGGGACTGGACGGTCCCGCGCGGCAGCTCGTCTCGCGCGGCAGCCGAGCGGCGGCGGTCGCGCTCTTCCCGCGGCTGCGCCACTGCACCGATCCGATGAGCGGCTTCTTTCTTTTCCGCCGCTCGGTGGTCGAGAACGTCGAGCTGCGCCCCTATGGCTTCAAGATCTTGCTGGAAATCCTCGTGCGCGGCGAGTGGTCGCGGCTGACGGAGATCCCCTACGCCTTCGAGGAGCGCGCGGCGGGAACCAGCAAGGCGGACGCGAGCCAGGGGGTCGCCTATCTCCGCCACCTGGGCGAGCTGCGCCTGCACGGCGAGCATGGGCACGGCGCGGTACGCTATCGCCGGCAGCGCGTGACGGCTGGTCCGGACGATCCGCAGCCACTCGACGACGATCTCCCCGATGGTCCGGAGATCGCGGGGAAGCACCGGCGACGGCTGCTCTGGGTTGTCGCGCTGATGGCCGTGGCGCTGCGCATCATCCTGCTGCCGCTGGGCCACAACTGGGACATCACGGTCGACTACAACGTCTTCATCGATCTGGCGCACAATCACTCCCCGTACGACACGATTCAGTACCTCTCGCACATCGCGAAGTCCGCCGAGTGGGACGTGAACTACGAATATTACGCCTATCCGCCGGCGCCGCTGTATATCTACTGGCCGCTGGCGCACCTGTACGCCTGGCTGCACCCCGCAGCGACGTACTTCATCCCGGTCTCGGGGACCTTCGCGGTGCCGAACCTCACGCCGGATTTCTTCTTCCTGCTCAAGCTGCCGATCTGGATCGCGGACTTCCTCGTGGCGGCCCTGCTGGCGCGCATGTCCGGGACGATCCGCGGCTGGCGCGACTACCTCCTGAACCCCTACGTGCTGCTAGTGAGCGCGGCGTGGACCTTCGACGCGATCATGCTGCTCGGCCTGGTGGCCTCAGCGTACTACCTGCAGCAGGGCAAGATGGGCCGCTCGGGGCTGGCGCTCGCCTTCGGCACGATGGTCAAGTTCTTCCCGGCGCTGCTGGTGCCCACCTTCATCCTCTTCCTGATCAAGAAGCAGCGGCCACTCCGCGAGATCGTCGCGTTCGTCGCGGCCTTCTGCATCGGCTGCGTCGTGCTGCTGGGTCCTTTCCTGAGCGGCCTGCTCTACGTGCTCGCTTTCCACGGTTCGCGGGTGGGCGGCGGCATGAACTGGGTGATGCTGGCGCGGCTGGGCATCCTTTTCCCAAATCCGAACCTCGACGCGATCTCCTACGCGATCTCCGACTTCGGCACGCCAATACTGCTGATCGCGATGTTGCTCGGCTATTGGTGGGCCTACACGAAGTCCGACATGCGCCTCAATCGCATGATCCTGGTGACGCTGCTGGCGTTCTTGGTGGGGTCGAAGCTGGTCAACGAGCAGTATGCGCTGCTCGTCTTCCCCTTCGCGCTGCTCGAGGCGCGCCAAGTCGGCGGCGCGTGGCGCTGGTTCGCGCGGCTACTCTGGATCGTGCCGATCGCGTTCGCCGTGGTGCGGGTGCCGATCGAGCGGTTCACCTGGCTGCTCTATCACATGATCTTCCTCTCGCGGGCCAACGTGATCACGCTGACCGGCGAGACGGGGCTGCAGTCGGATTTCATCCCTTGGCAGCACCCCATGGTGGATGCGGTGCTGATCGCCGTGCTTGGCGTGGGCTTCTCGCTGCTCTGCCTGGTTTCGCTCGTCTGGCCGGTGCGGCCCGCGCGAGCCTGGCACCGCTACGATCCGCTGGATCCGGTCAACGCGCGACCGTTGCGTGCGGCGACGGTCAGTGCGAGCGGCGAGGATTCCCCCACGCTGCCGCCGGTGTTGGTGGGCAGTTAAACGACGTATGTATGCCCTCGCGAGAGGGTGTAGCAACGCAAAGATTGGTGATGAGCGATGGACACGATAGAGACCAGGCCAGCGAACACGCGGCCACCCGACATGACCAGGCCGACGACGGCACGGCCCACCATCACCACGCGGCGCGGGCACAAGCCGATGAACGTGCAGACCAAGCGTTTCGTGTCGAAGGTGATCACGCCGGTGGTGCTGCTGGCGGGACTGCTGCTCCTCGTGGTGGTGCACTTCCAGGGCGTCCTGGCCACCACCACGGCGCAGGGCAACCTCTTCAAGGGACAGCAGGCGTTCAGCACCGGCCCGTTCCAATTTGCTTTCCAACAGAACGCCGGAACGGATCGGCCGGTGGTGTCGTCGACGGGCCTTTCGGTGCTCTCGTGGGTGGAGTGGAGCTCGACGATCTCGGTGGATGGCGTGGTCTCGAACCTGTGGGACAACTACCACGGCTACGACATGGACGCGAAGAAGAAGCAGTTTTTCTCGACGACCTCCGGCACGGGGTTCCAGGTGGTCGAGATCGTGACGCTGGTGAACGATCACACGGTGACGGTGCAGTACGAGCTGGTGGCGCGGAACAATGGGACGGCGGTGCCGCAGCAGATCACGCTGACGATCGACCACTTCCATGATGCGCTCTTCCAGCCGAAGATTGCGGGCTCGACGCTGACGGCGCAGGTGCTCTCCGGCACGCTGGACGACCTGGCGCAAGGCACGGCGCTGCACGCGCGCGGTACGATCGCGCTGGCGGTGCAGGGCTCGCACCTCGCGCCAAACGGCATCGCCATCTCCGACCTGCAGAGCAACATGACGGCGAACGGGACCCAGCAGAATCTGGCGACGTCATTCACGACGACCTACACCGTCCGGAACCCACTGGTCAGCGTCCTGATTCCCCTGGGTACGGAAACACTGACCTACACCGGCAACTCCAGCACGGGCGCGCCGATCCCCTCACTCGTCACCACGCCGCCGACGAAGCCGTAGCGCGGCGGGACATCCTCCCCCAATCGCCCCCGCTGCGGCACGGCGGGTGCGATCCCCACAGGGAGGGATCGCCGCCTATAGCGCGCCCAGCAGACTGATGGCGTTTGACGAAAGAGGGCGGGCACCCGAGTGTGCTCCCCTTCGCCTCCACAGCGGCGGGGTCTCCCGCCCGTGGCGGCCTGGGCGCGGAGCGACGCCCCTGCCCGCGGTTAGGAGTCAAACTCCATAGTCCGCTCCGCGCTGTACGCCGGCACCTCAGTGCCACGATCCCGCGCCGCGATCGCTAATGCACCTCGGCGAGGGCGAGCGCGCCGGAGAGGAAAGCGTCCTGGCGGGCGAGCACCGCGTCGAGCCACGCGCCGTGCTCGGCGTACCAGCGGATCGTGGCGGCGATGCCGTCGTCGAAGCGCTCGCGCGGGCGCCAGGAGGTGCGCTGCTGCAGCGTGGACGAATCGACGGCGTGGCGGCGCACGTGGCCGAGGCGATCCGGCACGAAGCGGATCAACTCGCGCGGCTTGCCGAGCACGTCCAGGATGCGCTCGGCGTTCTGCAGGATGCTGCGCTCCTCGGCGGCGCCGACGTTGAAGACCTCGCCGTCGACGATCGCGGCGGGCGCCTCCAGCAGCGTGGTGAGCGCCGCGCAGTGGTCCGCGACGTGGATCCAGTCGCGCGTGTTGGCGCCGTCGCCGTAGACCGGGATCGGCCGGTCGGCCAGCGCGTTGGCGATGAAGAGCGGCAGCTGCTTCTCCGGATACTGGTAGGGGCCGTAGTTGTTCGAGCAGCGCGTGACGACGACGGGCAGGCCGTAGGTGGCCCAGTACGAGAAGGCCAGCCGATCCGCGCCGGCCTTGCTCGCCGCGTAGGGCGAGAGCGGCTTGAGGGCGTCGGTCTCGACCGAGGGGCGGCTCGTGCCGTCGGGCGCCTCGGCGTTGCCGTAGACCTCGTCCGTGCTGATCTGGATGAAACGCCCGATGCCGCGCTCACGGGCGACCTCCAGCAGCGTGTAGGTCCCCTCGACGTCCGTGCGGACGAAGGCGCCGGGATCGACGATCGAGCGGTCGACGTGCGTCTCGGCGGCAAAGTTGAGCACCCAGTCGCAGCCCGCCATCGCCTCCCGGACGGCGGCGCGGTCGCAGATGTCGCCCCGGATCACGCGCACGCGCGGCGAGTCGAGGATCTCCGTCAGGTTCTCCAGGTTGCCGGCGTAGGTGAGCTTGTCGAGCACCACCACCTGCCACGCCGGGTGATGCTCGTGGACGTAGCGGACGAAGTTGCTGCCGATGAATCCCGCGCCGCCGGTGACGAGCACGGTGCGCGACGTTGACGCTGCCATAGATGCGTTGCCTTCTCTCGCTAGCGAACCTGCCTGAGCTGCTCAGGTCTGCGTCGTGTCCAGTGTGGTGTCGTGGGGTGGTGGGGTGGTGGGGTGGTGGTGTCATGGGGTGCCGCCTCGGTCAGTCGGACGAAAGCGCCAGGCGGCTGTAGTCGCCGAGCATGAGCTTGTGCCCCCGCGGCTTGGCGGCGGAGGCAGAGATCTCCACGTAGCGCCCGACGAGGCTGGCCTCGATGCGCTGGCCCACGTTGGTGATGCGGCTGTGCTCCAGCACGATGCAGTACTCGATCTCGCTGCCCTCGATCACCACGTCGTGATAGACCGAGGTGAAGGGGCCGACGTACGCGTTGCGCAGCACCGTACGCTCGCCGATGATCGCCGGCCCGCGGATCACGCTGTTGACGATCTCGGCGCCGGCCTCGACGGTGACGTCCCCCTGCAGGACGGAGTCGGGCGAGATGACGGCGGAGGCGGCGATGGCGTGGCCGATGCCGGAGAGCACGAGCCGATTCGCGGCGAGGACGTCCTCCATCTTGCCGGTGTCGATCCAGTACTTGTCGAGGACGTGCGGGCGCACGGCGTAGCCGTGGTCGATCAGCCACTGGATCGCGTCGGTGATCTCCAGCTCGCCGCGCGCGGAAGGCGCGATGCCGCGCGCGGCCTCGAAGATGTGGTGGTCGAAGCAGTAGACGCCGACGAGGGCGAGGTTGCTCGGTGGCACGCGCGGCTTCTCGATCAGCCGCTTGATCGTCGGCTCGGCGCCCGGCGGGCCCTCGCGCAGCTCGGCGACGCCGAACTCGGAGGGGTTCTCCACCCTCGTGAGCAGGATGCGGCAGTGGTAGTCGCAGTCCGGCGCGGAGAAGGCGCCGACGATGGCGTCGAGCGGCTCGCCGATCAGGTTGTCGCCGAGGAACATGATGAACTTGTCGTCGCCCAGGAACTCCTCCGCGGTGAGGACGGCGTGCGCCAAGCCCAACGGGGCCGTTTGCTGGATGAACCGGATGTGCACCTCGGGGCCCCAGCGCGAGCCGTCGCCCACCGCCTCGCTCACCTCCTGCGCCGTGTCGCCGACGACGATGCCGAGGTCGCGGATGCCCGCATCGACGAGCGATTCGATGGCGAGGAAGAGCACCGGCTTATTCGCCAGCGGCAGCAGCTGCTTGGCCCGCGTGAAGGTCAGCGGGCGCAGGCGCGTGCCCTTGCCGCCGCTCAGGATCAGTCCCTTCATCCCCATCACTCCCCCTCCTGCCGCCGCAGCAGATAAGGCGACCAGTATTCCACAAAGACGCCCAGGCTATTCTAGCCGATCCGTGAACTCCTGTGTAGGAGGTGAACCCCTTCGGGTGATGCGATGTGTTAAGGAATGAGGGCGAATCCCCCAACGACACGAGATACCAGACCACCGCGAGGAGACTGCACAATGCCGACACAGCCAGCGGCGAGCGACGCTTCCACGACGGAGGGCGACCGCCACGGCGCGGTACTGAGCCAGCGCGCGCTGAATCGCGCCCTCCTCGCGCGGCAGTTGCTGCTTCAACGTGCGGCGGCGCCGGTCGGCGAGGCGATCGAGCGGCTCGTCGGCATGCAGGCGCAGTCGCCGAACGCGCCGTACGTCGGCTTGTGGAGTCGCCTGGACGGCTTTCAGGCGGACGACTTATCGCGGATGATCGCGGATCGGAGCGCCGTGCGCAGCTCGCTGATGCGGACCACGCTCCATCTGGTCACGGCGCGCGACTGCCTGGCGCTGCGCCCGCTGATGCAGCCGGTGCTGGAGCGTGGCCTGTGGACCGGCAGTCCCTTTGGCAAGCGAATTCGCGGGGTGGACGTTGACGCGCTGGTGGCACTTGGGCGCGCGCTGCTGGACGAGCGCCCGCGCACGGTCCCAGAGCTGAGCGCGGCGCTTGGCGCGCGCTGGCCGGAGCACGACGCGACCGCGCTGGCCTATGCGGTGCGCTATCTGGTGCCGGCGGTGCAGACGCCGCCACGCGGCATCTGGGGCGCAAGCGGACCCGCGGCATTCGCCTCCATCCAGGGTTGGCTTGGGAGCGAGCTCGACGACGCTCCCTCGGCGGAGGAGATGGTGCTGCGCTACCTTGCCGCTTACGGCCCAGCGAGCGTCAACGACGTGCAGGCGTGGTGCTGGCTCACGCGGCTGCGCGAGGTGATCGAGCGGCTGCGGCCACGGCTCGTCACCTTCCGCGACGAGCACGGCGTCGAGCTCTTCGATCTGCCCGACGCGCCGCGTCCCGACGCCGCGACGCCGGCCCCGCCGCGCTTCCTGCCGGAGTACGACAACGCGCTGCTCTCGCACGCCGATCGCAGCCGCATCATCGCGGACGAGCATCGCCAGCGCGTCTTCACCAAGGGTGCCCTGCTCGTGGACGGCTTCGTGCGCGGCGCCTGGACCCTCGCGCGGAAGCGCGGCGAGGCGACGTTGCGCATCGAGATCTTCGCCCCGTGGAAGGGCGCGACCGCGATGAGGTGGCCGAGGAGGGCGACCGGCTGCTCTCCTTCGCCGTCGCCGAGGCGGCGGTCCACGCGATTCCATTCACCGGCGCTGCCACCGGCACTGCGTGAAAGCCGCCGAGCAGCCAGCGCGAGGTCGAGCGCCCACGGGGTGACGCTTACGGGGTGACACCTTGCATTTGCAAGGACGCGAGCTCGAATGAGATGCACTTCGGGTCGAGGGTGTGCGGGAAAGGTCGCGCCTGGATCGACGCATTCTTGCGTGTCCGTGAAGTGCAGCACGTTCTCACCAGCGTGCAGCGTCGTCACGCCGAGATTCGACGGTTTGCATGACTCCCGGCGTAGGCAGGTCCACCGTCTTGAGCGGAGCGCCGTTGACGCTAACTGACCATGTGGCGCGGGATCTTGACGGACATCGCTGTGATGATCAGGTCCGTCGTGGTCGCAACCGGCACGGTGACGTCGAGTTCGGCGTCCTGCAAGATGCGTCGCTCCACCTGGTTGTCGCCCACCTGCAGGCCGGGCATCCAGCCGTCGCCCATCGCGAAGCGGATCACGTCGGGTCCACCGCGGCCTGGGGGATGCGCCAGACCCACAAGCCCGTAGGCGGAGCTACCGTAGAACGGCGCGCCGAGCGCCCGCTCGAGGTAGGGGCGCATCCACGGCTCGATCGGCGGGAAGGCGAGCCCGGTTGAGCCGGTCGTGTCGGCGCGCAGGACGACGTAGCGGATGTCGGTCGGCCTGCAGGCCCTGCAGCAGCGTCTCCTGCAGCGGGAAGACGTCGTGGAGCTTGACCCTGGTCGGCGGCGGCGGGATCGTTGGCCTGGATCGAGTCGGGCCAGTCGAAGAGCGAGACGCCGGGGATGTTCTCGAAGGTGCGAATCATCGGGTAGGTCGTGCGGATCGGGTAGCCGGTGACGAGCCCGCGATGCGTGATGGTCTGGTAGAACATGTCCTGCCCCTTGGGATAGACGGGCAGGGTCAGCACGAGGCCCGGCACCGGGTCGTCGGCCATCTGCTGATAGACCGGAGGGATCGGCACGGAGGTGAAGGGATACGGGAAGGAGAACGGGATGCTCTCGGCGAGCGAGGCGCAGATCACCACAACGCCGAGCGCGGGCACGGCGGCGTGACGCAGGCGCCTCGGGCGAGATGGGGTGGGCATCAGCGTAGCGCCGTGCACGCGCGCGAAGAGAGCGACGAGCCCGTACGCGGCCAGCACGCAGACCGCGAGCTGTATCGCCGGGGCGAAGCGGTTGGGCGCGCGATAGTTCGAGAGGACGGGCAGGCCGTAGAGCCAACCGGAAGAAGGGGAGCGGGATGACGAGGTGTCGCTCGACGGTGAGCGTTGGCCCGAGCGCGAGGAGGAACACGGCGACGCCGAAGACGAGCCAGAACCACATGGCACGAGCGCGTGGCCGCGTGACGATGAAGCCGAAGATAGCGAGCGCCAAGACCACCCACCCCAGGTAATTTGCCGTCTCCTCAGAGATGCCGGCGGGCATGTGTAGGTAGGCCGGAGCGGTGAGGCCACCGAAGAACGGATTCTTCGCCGACGGTAGGAAGAAGGCGATCAGGTTCGCGGAGAAGTGTTCTGTAGAAGAAGCCTTCTGGGCGATCGCGGCCACGATATCCGGTGTGATACGGAGCGAGCTTACAAGAACGGGACAGCCACGACCACGGTGATGAGCAGACCTACTGCGCCGCGGAGAGGTTTCGGCGGACGGCGAACCAGGCGCGATTCGGCGACAGTATGCCCACCAGAAAGAGCAGGGCGAAGACCGGCAGGAAGTAGCCGATAGGTAGCAGATCGGAGAGTGGCATGAGCGCCAGACTGAGCCCCATGAAGATGGCATTGGCGCCAGGTGGGGCGTCGGTAGAAGGCGAAGACGCACCAGGCGGCGAGCGGCATGTACTGCATCGAGGTGAGGCTCAGAGGCCGCTGATCACGCGCCAGAAGTGATACGTCGAGAAGGTATACATGCTGCCGGCGATGAAAGCGGCCCAGCGATTGGGCACGAACTCATCGATGAGCAGATAGGCAGTGAGGCCGCTGAGCGCGAAATTAATGAGCACCAGGAGGTTGAAGACGGCAAGTGGCACCATGAACGAGAGCAGGAATGCGCCCGCGGCGCCATTGATGTCCGAGACGGCGAAGAGCTGGATGTGGGGCAGCAGGGCGTAGAGTAGGTGGGTCGTTGAAGGGTCCTGTCCCGGCGGCCAGCGACGGTGCGGAACGCATACGGGTACCAGGTGTACCAGAAGCTGTCGCCATAGAGATACGGGCCCGGCGATGGAGTCGCCGAGGTGGAGGATCAGGGGGAAGGTGACGACGACCGCCATCACCGCGTAGGCGAGAAGCGCTACGACCCAGTTGTACCGAAGCGCCCAGGCGCGCAGACGGCCGATGATAGGTGCGACCTGCACGGCGGCTTGCCTAGACTCCATTTGCCGCGTCCGTACTGTCATGCGTCTCCCGTTTCGCCGCCTGCGCGGTCACCTCTCGCGTGCCCGTGGTCATCCGCGCCGCTTCCACCACGCCGCTTCTCTACCTGCCGAGAACGTAGTATAGCCTCACTATCAATCGTGTCAACCCGGGCGGAATCCAGATCAAATCGTACGTCACTCCCTACCAGGAACAGCGCTCACCGCTGGATGCCTCGCCTTGGGCGAGCCCCATGGCTCCACACGCACGACACAACGCGCCCACGCTCCATGTGGTCGTGTGTATCATGGCATAAGGAGTGAGTCGGTGGCCTCCGCGCTGGCGGCGATCGCCGCCAGCAGTTTCCTCGCCCTACCAACTCGCCCATACGGCCCACGGATTGACAGAAAAGAATGGCCATAGGTATCATGGCACGGGCGCGCATATTGCACCACATGTGCCGTGTGGATACACAATGCGGCTGCGGGGGGTGTGGACGATGGATCGTCAGGAGCGGGCGGTCACCGTCGTCATACCAGTCTATAACAGCGCGGCGACCCTGCCGGCGCTGCTCGAACGGCTGACGCCCGCGCTCACGACGCTCGCGGCGCACTACGAGATCATCCTCGTCAACGACGGCAGCCGCGACGCGAGTTGGGACGCAGATCCTCGCGCTGGCGCAGCAGTATCCCGCCCTGCGCGGCATTAACCTGATGCGCAACTTCGGCCAGCACAACGCCCTGCTCGCCGGCATCCGCGAGGCGCGCTTCCCGGTCGTCGTGACGATGGACGACGACCTGCAGCATCCGCCCGAAGAGATCCGTCAAACTGCTCGACAAGCTCGATGAGGGCTACGACGTCGTCTACGGCGTGCCGAAGCGGTTGCCGCATTCGCCGTGGCGCAACTTCACCTCGTGGCTCACGAAGCGCCTGATGTCCAGCGCGGTGCGGGTCAAGGGCGCGACGGCAGATGAGCGCCTTCCGCGCCTTCCGCACGGACGTGCGCAATGCCTTCGCCACCTATCAGAGCCCCACCGTCTTTCTCGACGTGCTGCTCTCGTGGGGCACCACGCGGTTCGCCGCCGTCAAGGTGCAGCACGACCCACGGCGCGTCGGCAAGTCGAACTACACCCTCCGCAAGCTGCTGCGCATGGCGACGATGCTGCTGACGGGGTTCAGCACCGCGCCGCTGCGCTTTGCGACGTTCGTGGGGTTCGTCTTCACCGTCTTCGGGACGGGCGTGCTCGCCTACGTCGTGATCATCTCGCTCGTGCGCGGCAGCGTGCCCGGCTTCCCGTTCCTGGCCTCCATCGTCTCGCTCTTCTCGGGCGCGCAGCTCTTCGCGCTGGGCATCATCGGCGAATATCTGGCGGTGATCCACGTTCGCCTGATGGAGCGGCCCGTCTACGTCATTCGTGAACAGGTGGAGTCCGATGCCCAGGCCGATGCCTCCCGCGCGCCGCAGCAGAGGATGCCGCTCACGACCTATGTCCCCGTACGAGTCCCAAACGACGCGGGCCTAGACGGGAAGTTGGGTGTCGCCGTCACGGGCAGATCGACTCGACTCCAAGTGAGGGACCCGATGAAGGTGTGTGTGGCGTGTGCTCAGCCGTTTTCTAGCCCCACGTGGGTGTGCCCGACCTGCGGAAGCACCCCCCCGGTCGTCGGCGGCCACCTGGCCTTCGCGCCGGAGCTCGCGGTGCAAGGGTCGGGCTTCAAGGAAGAATATTTCGCCGGACTCGCCGCGCTGGAGGAGCGCAATTTCTGGTTCCGCTCGCGCAATCGCCTGCTCGCCTGGAGTATGCGCCGGCACTTCCCCAAGGCCGAGACCTTTCTGGAGATCGGCTGCGGCAACGGGTACGTCTTGTGGGGCCTGCAGCGCGCGCTGCCGAAGCTCAAGCTCGCCGGGAGCGAGATCTTCTCCGCGGGCCTCGAGTTCGCGGCCCAGAGGGTCCCCGATGTCGAACTGTTCCAGATGGACGCCACCAACATCCCCTACCGCGACGAGTTCGACGTGATCGGCGCCTTCGACGTGCTCGAGCACATCGCGCCGGACGAGTTGGTGCTTGCGCAGATGCACCAGGCGGTGAAACCGGGCGGCGGCATCCTGATCACCGTGCCGCAACACATGTCGCTGTGGAGCCAGGCGGATGAAGAGGCCATGCACCAGCGGCGGTACAGCGCGCGCGAGATGCGGCAGAAGGTCGAGCGGGCCGGGATTCAAGGTCCTCCGGATGACCTCGTTCGTTTCGCTCCTGCTCCCGTTGATGGCCGCGCAGCGCAGGCGCAAGCGCCGCCCCAGCGCGACGTACAGCGTCCAGCAGGAGCTCGCCATCGGCGGCGTCGCCAATTGGGGGATGGAGCGGACGCTCTCCGTCGAGCGCGGCATGATCAAGGCGGGGATGCGACTTCCCGGCCGGAGGGTCACTGCTGACGATTGCGCGCAAGGTCTGATTAACGTTGAGCGGTGACGAACTACCCCGTGGTGTCGATGGATGATGAGGAGGAGGACTTGCGCATGTCGGTACCCTTCAACAAGCCGTACATGGTCGGCCGAGAGATCGACTACATCACGCAGGCGTTCAACGCCGGCCATCTCTCCGGCAACGGCCAGTTTACGCAGAAGACGCAGCACTGGCTCGAAGAGGAGATCGGCTGCAAAAAGGCGCTGCTGACGCACTCCTGCACGGCGGCGCTGGAGATGGCGGCGATCCTCTCGCGCGTCGGGCCCGGCGACGAGGTGATCATGCCGTCCTACACCTTCGTCTCGACGGCCAACGCCTTCGTGCTGCGCGGCGCGACCCCCGTCTTCGTCGACATCCGCCCCGACACGCTGAACCTCGACGAGAAGCTGATCGAGGAGGCGATCACCCCGCGGACCAAGGCGATCGCCGTGGTGCATTACGCCGGCGTCGCCTGCGACATGGACGCGATCATGGCGCTCGCCGCCAAGCATAACCTGATGGTGATCGAGGACGACGCGCAGGGCATCCGCTCCACCTACAAGGGCCGCCCGCTCGGCAGCTTCGGCCACCTCGCCGCGATCAGCTTCCACGAGACGAAGAACGTCATCTCCGGCGAAGGCGGCGCGCTGCTGATCAACGATCCCGAGCTGGTCGAGCGCGCCGAGATCATCTGGGAGAAGGGCACCAACCGCAGCAAGTTCTTCCGCGGCCAGGTGGACAAGTACACCTGGGTCGACGTCGGCTCCTCGTACCTGCCGAGCGAGATCACGGCGGCCTTCCTCTGGGCGCAGTTCGAGTCGATCGACCCTATCCTCGCCGACCGCATGGCGCTCTGGCACAAATATCACGCCGCCTTCGAGCCGCTTGAGCGGCAGGGCGCCTTGCGCAGGCCCGTCGTGCCGCCGGAGTGCGTCCACAACGCACACATCTACTACGTGCTGGTGCCCGATCTCGCCACCCGCACGGCCGCGCTGGACGACCTCAAGGCGGCGGGCATCGGCTCGGTCTTCCACTACGTACCGCTGCACTCGACGGAGCCGGGGCGCACCTTCTGCCGCAGCGCGGGCGAGCTGCCCCTGACAGTGGACCTCAGCGAGCGCCTGATCCGCATGCCGCTCTGGGTCGGCATGCCCGAAGAGACCGTCGAGCGCGCGGTGGAGATCATCGCCAATCGTGTGGCGATGGCGCCGACGGCTGCTGGAGTGACGGCGTGAAGGTCAAGTCGGGCAACAACGCATCGCGCATCTCCTTGGTCATCGCGCTCCTGCTGGCGGCGGTGCTGCTCTACTTCGCCTTCCGCGGCGCGGACTGGAGCTCGCTACTGGGCCGGTTGGCGAAGGGCCAGATCGACATCCTGGCGCTGGCCTTCCTCACCTTCACCTGCTCGTATTTCCTGCGCGGGCTGCGCTGGCGCCTGCTGCTCAGCGGCGAGAAGCTGATCGCCCCGTTGACGGCCTTCTGGGCCATCGTCGTCGGCTACCTCGGCAACAACTTCCTCCCCGCGCGGGCGGGCGAGTTGATCCGCTCCGGCCTGCTCGCGCGCAAGACCGGCCTCAGCATGAGCTTCGTGCTGGCGACCGCGCTCGTCGAGCGCCTGCTAGACGCCGTCGCGCTGGTGCTGATCAGCTCGGTGGCGATCGCCACACTGCCGTCGATCCCCTCATGGCTCGTCGGCGCGACGCACGTGCTGGCCGTACTGGCCGTGCTCGCGCTGGCCTTCTTCATCGTCGTGCCGCGCATGGAGAAGCCGATCCAGGCGGTGCTTGCGCGCATCGTCAAGTCCGATGGCCTGCGCACACGCCTCTCCGGCCTGTTGCGGCAGTTCTTGCTCGGCCTGCGCGCGTTCCAACATCCGGTGCGCGGGGCGGGCTTCGTCGGCTTGACGGCGATCATCTGGCTGGCGGACTCCACGGCGATGGTGCTGGTGGCGCACGCCTTCGATCTCTCGCTCGGATTGGCGCAGGCGCTGGTGCTGATCGCCGCGCTCGGCCTCTCCAGCTCGGCCCCTTCCACGCCAGGCTACGTAGGGATCTTCCAGTTCGTCGCCGTCACGGTGCTGGCGCCTTTCGGCTTCAGCCGCGACGACGCGCTCGCCTTCATCCTGGCGGCGCAGGCCGTGATCTACCTGGTCTCGATCGTCTGGGGCCTGCTCGGCCTCTGGGCGCTGCGCTCGGCGAGCGCGCCGGCGCCACCCGTCGAGCAGGACGAGGCCGCCTTGGAGGCCGGAGCCCTGTGAGCCCGCTCGTCCCGATCGCGCCCATTCCCACCCTGGAAGGAAGCTTTTGCCATGTACGTCCTCACTGAAGGGGAGGCCGAGGACGCCGCGCGCGCGCTGGATGGCGCGTGGAGCGCCGATGAGACGTTCGTCTTCGTGCCGCGACACACCAGCGCAGGCGCCGAATGGGTCGCCAGCGCGCTCGCGACGCTGCCGCCCGCGTTGCACACCGGCCATTTCGCGCTGCTGACCTCCGGCAGCACCGGCCAGCCGAAGCTGGTCGTCGGCGACAAGCGCCGCGCCGAAAGGCTCGCCCGCACGCTCCACGCCGCGCAGGAGAGCGAGCCGGTGCGCCAAACCGTGGTGACGCTGCCGCTGACCTACTGCTACGCCTTCGTCAACCAGTGGCTCTGGGCGCGCGTCGAGGGCCGCGAGCTGGTGCTGACCACCGGCTTCAGCCACCCCGACGAACTGCAACAGGTGCTGGGCGAGGCGCGCGACGCGATGCTCTGCATGGTCGGCGCGCAGGTGCCGCTCTTGGAACAGAACCTCGCCGGCAGTGTCTTCCCCGGCGTGCGCCGCCTCCACTTCGCCGGCGGCCGCTTCCCGCAGGATAAGCTAGAGAGCCTCCGCAGCTTCTTCCCCAACGCCCAGGTCTTCAACAACTACGGTTGCACCGAGGCCATGCCCCGCCTGACGCTGCGCCGCGCCGAGGCGTCGTCCGTCGCCGCCAACATCGGCATGCCGCTCCCCGGAGTGGAGTTGTCCATCGGCGAGGGCGACGCGCTGCTCTTCTGCAGCCCCTATGGCTCCGTCGGCCACGTGGACGGTGACGGCTTTCACGCCGTCGCCGACGAGGACTGGACCCCGACCGGCGATCTGGCGCGTCAGGCGGATAATGGGACGTGGGAGCTGCTGGGCCGCGCCAACGAGGTCTTCAAGCGCTACGGCGAGAAGGTCTCGCTGCCGGCGTTGCAAGGTGCGCTTGCCGAGCGCTGGCCTGGTCAGGTAGCCTTCTACCGTGAGACCGACTCGACCGGCGAGCTCGGCCACGTACTCGTCGTCGCGCCGACGCCGACGCCGGACGACGTGCGCGAGATGCAGCGCGCGCTGCGGGCGCACTTCAGCCGCGCACACTGGCCGCTGCGCATCGAGAGCGTGGCGACGCTGCCCCGCCTCGGCAATGGGAAAATCGATGGCCTCAGCCTCAGCCAGAGCGACGAGAAGCAGGTCCACTGGCGCCAGCATATCTAACAGGGAGACGAGAGACGCATGAGTGGGACAACGGATGCGGGCGAGTCGGTGGCGGCGGCGAACCGCGAGAAATTGAGGAATCTGCTGCTCGACGTGCTGCTGCTGGAGCCGTCGGAGTTCACCTTCGAGCTCAAGCGAGAAGATGTCGAGTCGTGGGACTCCTTCGGCGTGGTCGCCATCGGCGTCGGCCTGGAGGAGACCTTCGGCTACCACCCGACGCAGGACGAGGCGATGAACCTGCGCAGCGTGCCCGACATCATCAACCTGATGCAGGCGAAGGGCATCCCGTTCGATGAGTAAGCCCGCCGTCTGGACGCGCCAGCACCTGCTCGATCAAGACCTCGGCAACGTCGCCCTCTGGGTGACGCCCGCCGTGGCCGTGCGCCAGCGGGTGCGCGAGGTGCTGCCCTGGCCGTTCGCAGATGTCTCTTTGGGCATCCTTCCGGGAACGGATACGGTAGTGGTCGTCGGCGGCGGCAGCTTGATCGACATGGCGAAGCGCCAGCGACACGAATCGGCTCCGAGCGTGCGCCTGGTGGCGATCCCGTCGATCTGGGGTAGCGGCGCCGAGGCCTCGCCGATCGTCGTCACCGCCGGCGCGGACCGCAAAGAGGGCCGTAAGGACGACGGCTACCTACCCGATGCCCGCGTCGAGTGGCCAGAGTTGGCCATGGACCTGCCGGCAAGCCTCGTGCGCTACGCCTGCGGCGACACCTGGGCGCACGCGCTCGAAGCCTTCCTCTCACCGCTCGCCAACGAAGCGCTGCATCAGGAGGCATCCGCGATCCTCGCCGATCTGCTGACGCTGCCGCTGGCGAACGATCCGCGCTGGTTCGCGGCTAGCGTCCGTGCCTGCGTCGCCCAATCCAATGCGAGTGTCGGCCTGGTCCATGGCATCGCCCACACGTTGGAGCCGGTGCTGCTGGAGGAGCAAGACGTGTACGGCTGGGGCCACGCGCGCCTCTGCTCCACCTTCCTCTGGCCCGTCCTCGCACTGGAGCAATCCGCCTCGCCCAAGCCACGCGACTACGCCGAGCGCTACAGTGTCGATCTGCCCGCCGTGACGGCACGGGCGCGCGATCTCTTCGACGAGCGCGACTACGACGCCGCGCTGCCCACGCTCGAAGCGACCTGGAGCAAGGTCCTGCGCGACCCCTGCACGCGCACGAACTGCATGGTGGTCAAGGGCGAGCACCTGGCGTTCTTCACCGAGAAGGCATTCCTGTGAGCGACCTCCTGACCCGCGCGCCCTACGGCCCCCGCGACGATGCCCAGCTGCTGCGCGAGATGAACGCGCTGACGGCGCACCACCGCGCCGGCTGCGACGAATACGCCCGCATCTGGCCTGGCGACCGCGACGTCGAATCGCTGGACGATCTGCCCTATCTCCACGTCGGCCTCTTCAAGCAGATCGAGCTGAAGACCCGCGCCGGCGAAGACCACGAGATCAAGCACGAGCGCGCGCTGCTCTCCAGCGCGACCACCAGCGGCATCTCCAGCCGCATCGTGCTCGACAGCCACAGCGGCAAGCTCCAGGGCCAGAGCTCGGCGGCCATCCTCGCGGACTTCATCGGCCCCAGCAAGCGCCCGTTGCTCGTGCTCGACAGCGCCCGCTCGATGATGCGCTCGCGCGACGTCTCCGCGCGGCTGATGGCGGCGATGAGCCTGCAGCCGCTCTCCACCGACCTCCACTTCCTGCTAGACTCCGTCGAACAGCCCGGCAGTGCCAAGTGGGACGTCCTCGCCGGCGTCCTCGAAGCGCACGACGAGATCCTCGTCTACGGCTTCACCTACCTCCTGTGGCAGGTCTTCGGCCAGCAGCAGATGCCCGACCGCGCGCGGCAAGCCATGCGCGGCAAGCGCGTCCACTTCATCCACAGCGGCGGATGGAAAAAACTTGAGGCGCAGAAGGTCGACCGCGAGTCCTTCGACGCCACGCTGCTCCGCGACCTCGATCCCTCCTCGCGCGTGGTGGACTACTACGGCCTCGTCGAGCAGGTGGGCGTGATCTATCCCCTCTGCGAGGCGGGCTATCGCCACGTGCCGGCCTGGGCCGATGTCGTAGTGCGCGACACCGCCACGTTACGCCCCCTCACCGGCGAGCCGGGCCAGCTCCAGCTGATGAACGTGCTGGCCTGGGGCGCGCCCTACCACAGTGTCCTCACCGAGGACGTCGGGCGCATCGTCCCCGGCGCATGCCCCTGCGAGCGCCAGGGTCCGCGCTTCGAGCTACTGGGGCGCCTGCCCAAGGCCGAGCTGCGAGGCTGCGCCAATGTCTAAATCCACCGACGAGCACACCTACTTCTTCGAGTCGCCCGCCGGCAACTCGGCCGTCAATCTGCCCTACGACCTCGACGCCCTGCTCGCCGATTTCGCCGCCCTGCGCTCGCACATGGTGCGCCGCATCAGCCCAGACTTCACCCGCGAAGAGTGGGCCTACCTCGTCGGCTTCCTCTCGTCGGAAAACCTGCTCGCCGCCTTCACCCAAGCCTTCGGCGAGCGGTGCAACGATCCGTCGAATCGCGTGACGATGCTGGCGCGGCCCCGCGGCCCCGTCGCGCTCTGGCTGCCCAACAACGTCAGCCTCTTGGGACCGCTGACCCTGCTCTTGCTCCTGCTCAGCGGCAACCCGATCCGCGTCAAGGGCGGCTCGCGCTCGGAGGATCTCGTCGGCTCCTTCCTCGCCTATGTCCGCGAGCATGCCGCTCCCGGCGCGCTCACCGAGCACCTCGACCGCGCCGTCACGCACGAGGTCTTCGACCGCGACGATCCGCGCAACCGCGAGATGGCCGCCGAGTCCAAGATGCGCGTCGTCTTCGGCTCCGACCGCGCCGCCGAGGCCGTCCACGCCCTGCCGCACCCGCTCGATAGCGTCGGCGTCTCCTTCTCGGATCGCCGCTCCGAGGTCTGGGTCGAGCCGCGCGCGCTGACCGATGAGACGCTCACCGCCCTGATCAAGGTCTTCGCCATCTACGGCCAGGCCGGCTGCACCTCGCCGGGGCGCGTCGTCGTGCTCGACGCGCCTCGCTCCGCGGCGACCGCGCTGCGCGATCGCATGCTGGCGCTCTGGCCGCGCGTGCTCTCGCGCGACGTCGCCCCGCACCTCGCCTCGCAGAACGTCATGGCGCGCCAATGGGCCGCCGCCCTCGGCTGGGATGCCACGCTCGCCTCCCACAACCATGCCGTGCTCGCCGTCGGCGACTACGCGCTGCCGCCAGTGCCGTCGCCGCTGCTGCTGCCGATCGTCGCCGCGCCGCTCGAAGAGGCCGTCGCCCACCTGCCGCCGAACATCCAGACCCTCGGCCAGGGCGTCGTCGAGCCGGACGATGCTCGCTGGCTCCGCGTCCTCGCGCGGACCAGGATCAAGCGCTTCGTGCCGATCGAGCGCATGCACCACTTCGGCGGCCTCTGGGACGGCGAACAGTTCTGGAAAGAAGCCTTCGAGCTGGTTCAAGTGGGAGCATGACGATGATCCGCGAGCATGCCTTCAACAGCGCATGGTGGGGCGACAAAGCCGGCTTCGTCGAAGATGCCGCACTCTTCACCCTCCCCGACGCCGAACGCGACGCGTTCCTGCGCGACTACGCCTGGGTCGAGTACGTCGCGCCAATCGACACGGTCGCGCCCGCTGCCCTGCTCCGCGCCGGCTTCATGCAGACCGACGTGCAGATCGTCTTCAGGCTCGATCTGCGCCGCTTGCCTCCCCTGCCCGACTTCGCCAACCTCAGCATCGCCTCCGCCGCCGAGGAGCCGTTCCACATCGGCGACGACGAGCTGGGCGAGTTCGAGCACGAGCGCTTCCGCTATCTCCCCGGCATCACCCCCGCCAAGCTCAAAGACCGCTACACGCGCTGGGCCAACGCCCTGATCGACGCCAACCCCGAATGGAGCCTGCGCATCGCGCACGTGGGCAAAGTGCAGGGCTGGTTCCTCTCCGAGCTTGACGGCAAGGGCTTCCACCTCACCCTCGCCGCGCTCCATCGCGACGCCACGGCCTCCGGGCTGCTGCTCTACCAACAGGCGCTCGCCACCTATGCCCAGCGCGGCCAGCGCGTCGGCGGCGCGCGCTTCAGCGTCGCCAATCCGCCGGTCCACAACATCTACGCCCACCTCGGCGCGCGCTTCCTATCGCCGTATGGCTGCTGGCTCTGGCACCGCCCATCCATCCTACCCTCCAACGACTGAGCCATGTCGAGCGCCTGCGCACCCACGTATCGGAGTCGACTGCCACTGACAGAAAGAACCCGCCGCAAGCCGCTGGGTTGCAACCCAAGCGGTGAGGCGGGCTTCCGGTGTCTTTCGCCAGGAGTCCTACCCGTTACCGCCGTCGCGCTGCCCGGTCGGGATGGGAAGTCATGAACGAGATGGGCGTGCGCAAGACGTACAAGGAGAAACTCCGGACGACACCCCGCCAGGAGCGCCACCTAGGAGGCCCTGTGGCGCTGCCGCATGCTCTATAACACGGCGCTGGAACACGGCGCTGGAACACGGCGCTGGAACACGGCGCTGGAACACGGCGCTGGAACAGCGCAGCACGGCCTGGGAGCGGTCGGTGCCGCGTCTCGGTCACGCGCTACCAGCAGGAAGCCGAGCTGAAGGGCACCCGCGAGGACTTTCGGGAATACGCCGCCATCCACCGCCACATCTTGCAGGAGGTGCTCGCCCGCCTGGACAAGACCTACCAAGCGTTCTTCCGCCGGGTGCAGGCGGGCGAGAAGCCCGGCTTCCCGCGCTTCCAAAGACGCAACCGTTACCACTCCTTCACCTACAAGGAATATGGCAACGGCGCGCGCCTCGAGAACGGTTTCCTGGTCCTGTCGAAGGTCGGGCGCGTGGCGGTGCGTTGGAGTCGTCCCCTGGCGGGTGTGCCCAAGACCGTCACCCTCTCCCGCGAGGCGGACGGCTGATACGTCTGTTGCTCGTGCGCCGAGGTGCCCACACGGCCGTTGCCGCTCACCGGGGCCGAGACGGGCGTCGACGTGGGGTTGAAGGTGTTCCTCGTCCCGGCGGACGGCCAGGTCGTGGAGAACCCGCGCCACCATCGGCGGGGGGAGCAGCGGGTGGCGAAGGCGCAGCGCCGCGTCTCCCGCCGCACGCAGGGCAGCCACCGCCGCCGCAAGGCCGTCGCGTGTCGTGCCCGCGCGCACCAGACGGTGAAGCGACGGCGGGCCGACTTCCACCACAAGACCGCGTTGGTGCTGGTCCGTCAGTACGACACGATCTATCACGAGGCCATCCAGACCGCCAACCTCACTCGCCGCCCCGCGCCGATGCCAGATGAAAACGGCGGCCATCTCCCGAACGGGGCCGGCCGCAAGGGGGCCTCAACAAAAGCATCCACGACGCCGGCTGGCGCCACTTCCTCACCATCCTCGCGTGTAAGGCAGCATGCGCCGGCAAGCGAGTGGAAGCGGTCCCCCCGGCGTACACCTCGCAGGACTGTAGCGGCTGTGGGGAGCGTGTGCCCAAGTCCTTGAGCGTGCACACCCACGTCTGTCCCTCCTGTGGCCTGGTCCTGGACCGCGACGAGAACGCGGCCAGGAACATCCAATGGCGCGGGCAGCGCCTTCGGGGACTCGCGGAACTGTCTGCGGGGACGAACCGAGAACCCATGGGGCTTTGGCCCCCGTGGTGTGTCAGTATCGGCAGCGGTGTGTGGACGTCCAGGAGGGACGCATCGGAGCAACCGGCGGCATCGATGGGCGGATGAGCACTCGAGGTTCTCGCCGCCAGAGCACCGCGGCATCCATCCTGGACCGAGGGTGCCAGTTGGAAGCACTGGCTGGCCAATTTACGGGTACTGCTCCGACCCTTCGCATGTGCCTGTGTGCCTGTGTGCCTGCCTCCTCCTGTCCTGGCCGCGGCCCCGCACCTCGCCGCCGGGCTCGCCGACCTCTGCGCCTCATAAATATCTACCGCCTACCGCTCCCACTTTGACAGAGGAGCAACTGTGACGCGAGCTGTCCTCCCCTGGCGGGCTCAGGCCACCTGAGCCCGCCAGGGGGTTTGGTGCCTGACCATGGCGTTGAGGATGACGAATAGCTTGTGCATGCACGCCACCAAGGCCACCTTCTTGGGCTTGCCCGCGGCCAGAAGGCGGGCATAGAACGGTTGAATGGCCGCGTTGCAACGCGTGGCGCGGAGGGTCCCCATAGGGAGGGCAGCGCGCACCGCCGCCCGTCCGCCCCAGAGGGTCCGTCGGCCGCGCAGCGTGCCGCTGTCGCGGTTGAGCGGCGCTACCCCGACCAGCGCGGCGATTTGGGGATCGGAGAGCCGTCCCAATTCGGGCCAGTCCGCCACCAAGGTCAGCGAGACCACCGGGCCGACGCCGGGGACGCTCCGCAAGAGGTCGTCGCGCTCGCGCCATAAGGGGCTCGCCCGCAGCGACCGCCGCAGCTCGTCGTCCACCTCCCGCAGCTCCGCGTCCAGCCAGCGCAGGTGCGCTTGGATGCGGGCGCGTACGCGGTCGATGCGCGTGGCGCCCAAGCGGTTCTGCTCGGCGGTCCGCATCGCCACGATCTGGCGGCGACGTTCGAGGAGCGCCGCCAACTCCTGGGCTTGCGCGTCGGGCACTGGCCGCGGCGTGGGCCGCAGCGCCTCGGCGAAGTGCGCCAGCACCTGCGCGTCCAGCCGGTCGGTCTTGGCCAGGTACCCGGCCGCCGTGGCGAAGGCGCGCACCTGGCGCGGATTGACCGCCGCCACCGGCAGGCCCGCCACCCCCAGTTCGCCCACCGACGCCGCCTCGTAGCCCCCGGTAGCCTCCACCACGATGATCGTCGGCGCCAGCGTGCCAAGCCCGTCTACCAGCGCGGCGATCCCGTCGCCGTCGTTGGGTGCGCTGCGCTGCTCCCCGCTCGGACGCACTGCGACGTCTACGGTCGCCTTCGCGACGTCGATCCCCACCATCCCCATGCGCAGCCATTGGCACCCTCTCCCCCCTGCCTCTCCTGCCCCCGCCCCAACCTTGCAAGATACGGGCTCAGATCGCGCTGGCCCCGGCAACTGTTCGGGTTCGGTGACGGCAGACGCGCGACGGCCTCGGCTCTTCTGCGGCCTCCAACGGCCCAGGGATGAACGGCCTATCGCGCTCATGGAGACGTATCTCCCAGACAATCCTACACAACTTCCCAGATACAAGGGATCTGCGTCGTTCCTCATTGGCGGTAGACGAAGCAGCGCCGAAGCGCGCGGTGTGGCGGAGCAAGGCGGCCTCAAACCCAGGCATGGGCGTGGCGGTTGAGTTGGGCAGAGGCAAGACGGGTGGAGTCGGCGATGTCGTCGACGTTATCTAGCGGCACGTCGGCGAAGGCTTTGCGGCGGAAGATCCGCTGCCACCCGTCGATGGGGTTGAACCAGGAGAGTTCATATCAGTTGTCAAGGAAGGCGCTGTGCGCGTGACGGAGTCCGATCCTAATACTGCAGCGACACTTAGCCGTAGGTCGGTTGCCATGAGGCCGGGAACTACGTGGCACGGATGGCTTCGGTAGTGCACGCATCTCGCTTGCTGCCAATCGTGATTTCATGGGCCTTCTGAACGCAAGTGTCGCTATAGTACTAAAGGCTGCACGCAAAGGCATCGGGCCCGAAGGGGTGCATGGAGCGGGTATGCCGGGATGCGCGCGGCGCGGGAGGGGATGGGGTACCCTCGGGGGAGGTGTAGTAGGCTAGGAGGTGGACCATGGCTCCCGCTGCTCTACCGCTGTACCCCTCGGATCTGAGCGATGACGAATGGGCGGTCCTCACGCCGTTGCCGCCGCCCAAGCCGGGCGGGCGCCCGCGGACCGTCGACCTGCGGGTGATGCTCGACGGGATCTTCCATGCGCCGCGCGGCGGCTGCCAGTGGCGCCCGCTGCCCCGCGAGTACGGCCCCTGGTCCACGGCCCACGGGTATTTCCGCGCGTGGCGCCCCGCCTGGACGTGGGTGCGGGTGCACACGACGCTGCACGAACGGCTGCGACGGTCGGCCGGGCGGCAGCCGACGCCCAGCGCGGCCATCCTGGACAGCCAATCGGCCAAGACCACGGAGCGGGGGGTATGATACTGTGTGCGCTACTTTGTCACAGACAGGCGGTGTTTCATCCTCGGACACCCGCCACGGCCCTGGTGAACACCAGTCGCCGCCGCACCGGCCCCGTCAGCCACGAACCGATCCCTTAGGCACGCGTCCTCGCTCGTGGTGACTGCTTGCCCGCTGCGTCGCTCGCTCACCTGATTACTGTGCGCGCTCTTTTGTCACAATCGAGCGGCGTTTCTTTCAACCGACGTCCGCAACCCCGGAATATTCAGCCCGACGAGTTGCCCTGCCCGGCACCGGCAGCCTCTCGGCCTCACGAGCGATCCCCCTCACGGTCGCTCCCGTCACACAGCCCGTTCGGCTGATTGCCGTGTGCACTAAGAGCCTATCCGAATAACCCAGCAGCCCGCAAGGCAATCAGGCCACAGGCGAAATGCAGAAACGCCAGGTAGTTCTGCGGTTTCTTGTCCCAGCGGATCAGCAGACGACGGAAGCGGTTCATCCACGAGTGCGCCCGCTCCACCACCCAGCGCCGCGCTTTGAAGCCCGCTTCGTCTTTGATCGCTTTCGCTTCCTCCCCGCGCGGACGCACATGGGCCGTAAAGCCAAACTCCCGCAGCATGGCATAGACCGCATCGTAGTCGTAGCCCGCATCCAAGCACATCCCCTGCGGTCGCTCGGGGGTCGGGGCGGGACGCGCGACGATCAGGGCGTCCACGGTCGCCCGCGCCAGCTTCATGTCATGCCGATTGGCGCCGGCCACCGCCAGGCCGATCGGCACCCCATGCCCCTCGGTCAGCAGGCTGCGCTTGACGCCGGACTTGCCCCGGTCGGTGGGATTGGGACCGGTTTTCCCCCCGCCCAGGGGCGCCTTGGTCATCGCCCCGTCCATCGCCAGCCAGTCCCATTCGATCCCGCGCAGCTCATCAAACCGCGCCACCCCAGCGTGCCACAGCTGCAGGAAGACGCCGGCTTCTACCCAGGCCTGAAAGCGATCATGGGCCGTCGAATGGGCGCAGAGCTCGGTCTGGTCGAGCGCCGACCACTGGCAGCCGGTCCGCAGCACGTAGAAGATCGCATCGGCACAGGTGCGATCCGACACCCGCGGTCGTCCGCCGCCGAAGCGATGGGTATTGACGTGGACGGGCAGCAGGGGCTCCAGCACCGCCCACAGGGCATCGGAGACGCGAAAGCCGGTGGTAGTCCGGTTATTCGGCGTGCGCTGCCGTTCTCGCTTCTTGGTCTCGTGTGGCTTCATGTGACGTAGTCTACCACAGTTATTCGGATAGGCTCTTAGTCCTTATTCGGATACCGACTTACGCCGGTCGTAAGCGATCGCACTGCTGGAAGCAGAGGAGGGCGCAGGCGAGATGCAGGAAGGCTTCGTAGGTGCGGTCCAGCTTCTCCCAGCGCACCAGCAGGCGCCGCGAGCGGTTGAGCCACGAATGCAGCCGCTCCACGACCCAGCGACGCGGCTTCTTGCTGGGGTCGCGGGAGCCCACGTTGGCGCGGTCCACGCCGCGTGGCCGGATGTGGGCGAGGGAGCCCCGCTGGTCGGCGGCGAAGCGCGGCAGGTCGTCGTCGTAACCCGCGTCCAAGCAGAGATGCTGCGGCTGCTCCGTGGTGGGCGCTGGTCGCTCGATGACGAGCGCCTCCAAGGTCGGGGCCGCCAGCTGCATGTCGTGGACGTTGGCTCCTGCTACCACGATCGCCAGCGGCAGGCCGTGCCCCTCACTCAGCGTGCTGCGCTTGGTCCCGTGCTTGCCGCGATCCGTCGGGTTGTGCCCGATGCCCTCCGCCTTGGCGGTCGCGGCGCGCCCGAAAGGGGCTTTGGTCATGACCCCGTCCAGGCTTTGCCATTCCCAGTCGATGCCCACCAACTCGTCGAATTCCTGCAGCCCTGCCGCCCACAGCCGGGCAAAGACCCCGGCCCGTTCCCACGCCCGAAAGCGGTCGTAGACGGTGGTCGACGCACCGATCTCCTGGGGCAGGGCGTTCCACTGCAAGCCGGTGCGCAGTACGTAGAGGATGGCGCCCAGCATCTGCCGATCGTCCCGCGGCGGTCGCCCACCGCGCGGACGCGGCTTGCGCGCGGGCAGCAGCGGGCGCGCCCGCTCCCAGACTTCGTCGCTCAGCTCCCACGGCTTCGTTCGCGCCATCGCCCTTCACTCCTCGGTTTCTGTACGTCGTCACCCCCAAGAACTTCCCACATTACCACTGTTTCCGAATAAGGTCTAAGAGTGGCATAATCAAGCTGTGATTCCCTCAACCGGCGTCCGTCAGCCCGAATCCTCTGACCGGCCGCCCGATCGCCACGCTTCGTCGTGGCCTCGCCCGCCGACTGCGACGGCACAAGCATTTCGCATCGAGAGCAAGAGCAACCCCAGCGGCACACCTGCTGAATGTGGGCCACTCACGAGATAGTGCTATCGCCGACCAGAAGCAGGAAACACTGAATGCAATCGAGTCATTGGAAAAACTACAGTATTGCACCCCGCTTGATGCTCCCTTACAATGACCTCGCTCTGAATGGATAGGTGGCTCGGTGTTGATGGCGGAGCGTCTCAGGGCGGGAAGAGCACAGCGCATGGGCGAGTTCACGGACACTGCGTCGCCGGTGGAGGCGTCGCCGGTGGAGGCGTCGCCGGAGCGGCTGTTCCGCACCGTTTCGGGCGAGCTGGAGCGCACCCTCTGGCGGGTCTTGCTGCGCCCGACGGGCGACGACCTGCGCGTCCTCCAATTGGGCGCCGTCGTCGAGCTGATGCCCAACGTCTATCTCCAGGCCGTGCGGCTGATGTACCACAAGCCGTTCGACCGCTACATCCGCCTCTGGTGCATCGTGCCGTCCGGCAGCGGGATCGAGGGCGACATCGAGGAGCGCACGCTGCTCAGCTTCTATACGCCGGGCTTCCCGGACCCGCAGTTCACCGAGGTCCGCCCCGGCATGGACCTCAATCTCACCTGGCTGGACGCGATCCGCGTGCGCCTGAGCGAGCTGCTCGAACACCTCGATCCGCAGCTGCTCGCCGGCGCCGCGGAGCAGGTCACCGCCCTACAGGCGCCGGCGACACCGAACGGCGCGGGCCACCACGCCGCGCTCGACCTCTCGCTCGCCACGCGGCCCGCCGTCAACGCCGTGCCCCTCACCGCCGAGACGAACGCACCCGCCGCCAGCGGGACGAAGCGCGCCGAGCTGATCGCGCTGCACGCCGAACAGGTCTTCGAGGATCTGAAGGCCAACCGCGACGCCTCCTACACCGAACGTGACCGCCTCGACACCGCGCTGAAGGACGTCTACTTCGCCCGGTACCCGTTCATGCGCCAGGCGTTGCAACACACCTCCGAGCTGAAGGTCAACGACCTCATCGCGACGTGGGTGCGCCAGGGCTGCCCCGATCCCGAGGCGCCCCAAGCTACCGTGCCCGCCACTGCGGACCCCGGCGCGACGCAGGCCGCCTCCTCGCCAGCCGGCATCGCCCCGACCGCCACGGCGCCATCGCCGTGGAGCCTCGCCGTCGAGCTGGAGCGCGCGCAAGTGCTGATCGCCGAGCGCGTGCGGCTCCTCGAACAGCTCTGCGAGATGACCGGCGGCCACTTTCCGGTGCCGCGACGCGACGCTGAGTCCGGACGGATGCAAACGATCTGCGCCCGCTGCGACGCCCATCTCTCGGCGCGTGCCCCCGATGCCAGTGAAGATTGGGTGCGCTGACGTTCCCATGGCCAGACGAGGTGAAAGGCTTGCGACATGGATGAATGGGGCCGTGGCCCGTGGTTTGACCCCAACGCGCCGGAGCCCGCCGATCCCGGCGAGGCACAGCCGCCGCAACAACCACAGCGCTCCACCGGGGGGCCGCGCCCGACCGACACGCCCGCCCCCGGCGGACGGACGCCCGGCGCCAGCACACCATTGAGTCAGCGCCTCGGGCCGGACGAATGGGGCGATCTCGACGAATTCGCCGCCGACCCAGACGCCGCCACCGCCGGACCCGCCGAGGGCAGCGGCATGCGTCCGCGCCCAACACTAAGTCGCCCGCTCTACCCGCCCGAGCCGTGGAACACGCCCACCTATGCGCCGGCGGCGCGTGGAATCCCCTCGCAACCGCTTCACGATGCCGCGCAGTCGCTCGGCCAGGGCGCTGCTGGCTCCGGCGGCACGGGCGGGCCCACCCCAAGCGGGCGCGGCAAGGGACGACGTCGTGGCCAGAACGTGCTCGCGCTCGTTCTGGCCTTGCTAATGGTACTGCTGCTCGTCGGCTCGATCGGCTTCGTGTTGATCAACTCGCCGTTCAAAACGGCAATCGCCACCGCGACGGATACGCCGACGGTGATGGGCACGCCGACCGACACACCCTCGCCCACGCCGATCCCGCCGCCGACCGCCGCCACCGTCACCCTCTCACCCGCGATGCAGCAAGTTTCCGGCTCCGGCAGCATGACCTCGTGCCCCTCCGGCTGCGGCATCACCGGCGATTCGTATTCGCAATCGCAGAACGCCACCAGTGCGCAATATCCTGCATCGTCGGTGCCACAGAGTGAGTTGGACGGCTCGATCAGCGTCACAAACCACAACAGCGGGCCACCGTGGAGCGTTTCAAGCCATGATTTCACTGGTGGAGGATATACCTGCACCGTCTATAACATTAGCTTGCCGGCTGGTGCGACCAACAGCTATTCCTGCACAGTTTACCGGTCTTCGCCCTCATCAATCCCGGCACACACCATTCAAGCGACTAGTGATTCCCAGTACTCGTTCATCAGCTACGATCAGCCCGCCGCCTTGATCGGCAATGGTGGATATACCGTCCTTCAATCGGATTGCGATGCCGCAGACAGCAATGTTGAAGCGCCATACAACCAAGCGTGGGCGAATAACTGGATGGCGAGTCAGTCAGTGCCTTCTGGATGGATTCTGGCCCTTAATCAGCCAACGTTCTCACTCACCAACCTATCTTGCCCGCTAGGTCAGCACCAGAGCACCGCATTCAACTTCACCGCGTCCGTCACGGCGAACGTGAACGACGCGGCATACAACCCCGGCGCGGCGCAGTCGCTCGCGGGGAGCAGGCGTGACAACGCGCTGCCAGAGGGCTACCTCTGGGTCTCCGGATCGCGCGGCGGTTGCACCCCCTCCGTCACCAACGTCGCCAGCAATAACAAAGTGACGCTCACCTGCACCGCCTCCGGCACGGCGTACTTCGACTGGACCAGCGACGCCAAGGCGAGCCTCGCCGCGGCGGTGGCCGGCCAGACCAAGACGAAGGCGCTGGACACCTGCAACAACCACACGACCGGCGTACGACCCAATAGCTGCTCCATCAGCATCACCGGCGGCGACGGCACGCTGCTGCCCGCCTCGGCCAGCGTCGTCACCATCGAGGTCAACGGACCCTAGGCGCGCCCCGACCGGCGCCGCGCGCACATGATGTGAGGCAACGTGCCATGTCCGAGGATTCGACAACGCGCAGGTCATCGCCGCGCCAGCGGCGTCAGGCCGATCCGCCTTGGGTCGCGCCAGAAACGCCGAGCGCCTGGTGGTCCGCGCCGACACGCCCGCCGCGGGTAGTAGACGCCGCCTCGGCCAGCGCCGTCCGCCCGCGTCCCGCGCCGCCATTCGCGTCACCGGCCCCCGCACCGGCGCAACCGCCTCCGCCACCCGACGAGCACGACGACTCGCTGCTCGCCGCCGCCGAGGCGTGGATGCGCACCGGCGGACCCCGCCGCGTGGCGCGCGGCCTGCCGGGTAAAGTGCTCGCCCTGGTCGCGCTGATCCTCGTGGCCGCGCTCGCCTTCCAGGCGATGGCATGGCTCCAGGGGCGCGCGAAGCCGACCTCCACGCCGCTACCCGCGCAGACCGAGCTCGACGGCGTCATCACCGTTGCCAACCTCGATCCCCAGGCCCCCTACGACGGCGACATCCAGGTGATCGCCGACAACGGCGCCTGGTACTGCCGCAACGCGCCGCTGCCCAACAGCACCTGGCACGTCCATCTCGACGGCGGCGCCACCACCACGATGGCCTGCGTAATCCCCGTCTCCTCGCCGAGCACCATCGCGCCGCACACCTTCCGCAAAGCCGTGCCCAGCAGCGACGGCAGCGGCCTCGCCCTCGTCGATAACCCCTCCGCCTTCCAGCGGAGCAGCTTCATCCCCACCCCGCCCTCGTCGTAGAGCCTGTTAGTGGCTTGACCCCGACCACATAGCGACCCTCCGCGCGACCCTCCGCCGAACTCCGTGCGTCCGTATTGCCTCCTGCTGCCTGCTTCGCAGCACGCGTCTCGCCGTGGCTTCGCCGGCAGCCCTCCTGCCCCCGAGACGGTCACCTTACGGATTGGCGCTCGCTCGCGCGGCGCACCAGTTCTTCAATCGACCCTCGCTCGCGGAGGCAGGGGCGGGATTCTCCTGGAGTCGGTCATGCCGAAGTGCCTGCAGATGATACGAGATTAGGCTGGATGGTGCTAGAATTGCGGCATGGCTAGACGCATTCATCTTCGCCCCCACCTGAGCGTCGCGGAGCTCGAGCGGCGCTACCGAACGGCCAAGGAGCCGAACGAACGCACCTGGTGGCAGCTCCTGTGGCTGCTGGCCCAAGGGCGCACGGCCGCCGAGCTGTCGGCCGTGACCGGCTATCGTGCCGCGTGGATCGGCCAGATCGCCAAGCGCTACAATGCCGAAGGGCCGGCGGGCATGGTCAATCGCCGGCACACGACCTCGTATCGCCCGCCGCCAGTGCTCACGCCGGCGTTGCAGGAAGAGCTGCGCGCGGTTCTGGCAGCGGCGGCACCTCGCGCCTCCCACGGCGAAGACGGCGCGCCAGCCGGAGCCAGAAGTGCGCCGGCGACCAGGATGGGCAAGTGGCGCCAGATCCCCACGAGAACAGCGCTGCAGAGACATTCAGCAGTGCGATGAGACCTGACGCCGCACCAACCTCGCTGCCGATCCGGTGTATTTCGTCTCCGAGTTTGTCTTGCGCTGGCAGTTGGAAGTCACCTTCCGCGAGGTCCGTGCCCACCTGGGTGTCGAGGCCCTGCGCCAGTGGTCCGACCGCGCGATAGCGTGCACCACCCCGGCGCACCTGGGTCTTTCCCCTCGTCACACTGATCGCCTACGACTCGCTCCGCAACGGGCCGGCGCTGCCACTCCGTCGGGCCGCTTGGTACTGCAAGCCATCGCCCACCTTCGCCGTCGTCCGCCGACGGCTTTGGACTTCCATGGCTTTCCCGACATCTCGGGTAGATGCCGACGCCCAGAAAGGCCTAACTCCCCTCGTCGACCACCTGCATGACCCGCTCTGCTACGCGGCCTGCATGGATAAAGTATAGCCGGCTCCCTGCACACCAAGTACCGTGCATAGGTGCCCGCTTCGAGCCGCCGCGGCGAGCGACGCGCGGACCTTGCGCCACATCCGATTCTACGCCAAGGTACGCTGTTCAGACGAGAAAGCCACCATTCACCCAAAACGCAGCCAGCGTCACCTCGAGGCAGAGGCCGCCGCCGACGAGCAGCCACGTGAGCCACGGCCGGCTCTCAGCCCAACCCGCCAAGGCCAGGAAGGCCGGGACGGACGGGATGATGGCACGCCCCGCGGAGAGGAAGGCGTCGGACCCGTTTGGGGTAGGCAAGATGACCGCCGCAACGAGCAGCCCGGCGCTGTAGAGGACGAATGCCGCGGGCATGCGCCCACGCGCCGCGGCAAGCACGACAACAGCCGAGACGAGCAGCACCATTCCTATGTCGAAGACGTTGTGCGCCTGGTTGAGCGTCCCAGGGCGACTCCGTATGAATATGCCGAACGCCAACTTAACGATCTGCCACGGGGGCATGAGTGTCCGCCCGAAATTGGCATGGACGCGGAGCGTGGCGAACAGGTCCCCCGTTTCGAAGGCGTCGAGGGTGGCGATGGAGAGCAAGCCTAGCGGCACGGCTCCGACGACGAGCAATCCCGTTAACCAGGGCCGCCATGCGCGCCAGTTCTCCCACGGTCGTTCAGCACACGCCCACTCCCAGGTGAGTGGCAGGAACAGCAGGATGCCGCGCGGATGCGTGAGCATAGCTACGAATGCGATCGCGGCGGCAGGGCCCCAGGCCCGCCGCCGCGCAAAGAGGAGGGCGAACGTTACCTCCACAAGAACGAGGGACTCCGTGTACGCGGCGGAGAGGAAGAAGGCCAATGGGAACGCCAGGGTGATGGCGAGTGCCAAGCGCGCGATCCCACGATCGGGGCGCACCTCCTGCCAGGCGAGGGCGAGCACGCCAAGGCATACACCGAAATCCGCTATGCGCGCGACCAAGACGGCGGCGAGGGGGAAATTGCCGAAGCACAGGAAAGCCACAACACGGATTAGGAGTGGATAGAGCGGATAGAAGGAGAGCGACACCAGCCCGCCATACCCGCCCACGATTGGCCCATTCAATCCGTTCACGATGGGGCTATTGTACCCGTGCATGGCGATGACCACGTACCAGTTGCCGTCGAGACGCACCCATGCGTCGTAGAGGGTCACGGGGGTGACCACGACGGGTGGCGAGTCGCGCTGCGAACTGGAGAGGACGAACGTCAACGCGGTGTAAGTGAACGCTAGCACAGCTGCCTGCCACACCAGCCAAAGCTTAGTCGCCTCGTACACCAGAGTTCGCCAAGGCAGCGGAGCGATCTGCGGAGCTTCCGGCGGATGTGACTTCGCCACCGTGCGAAAGGACGCGATCACCGGCGTCGTCATCGAACCTACTCCTTTACACAGGACACGCTCTACCCCTGGAGAGAACAACGCTCCGGGACACCCTCTGCTCATCGGCTAGCCCGAATGTCACGCGCCTTACCCGCCGGCGTTGTGCCGACTGTCAGCAGACATACGAGAACGCCGGCAGCAGGGAGCGAGCAGGCGAGGCGCTCGAAGTGCCACATTAGGTGCTGGGCGTCTACCCGGTATGCTATGGAGTATGCCATGGACTCAAGGGACTCAAAAATGCCACGAGTACCTACGCCATGCCCGCCCCGCCTTAACGTATTCACCTTCTGCGGCGCGGAGGCCTCTGCCTTCAGGCACGGGGTGAGCGCCGTCTCCTCGTATGCTTTACTGCCTGCGTGCTAAGGCACTCCGCCCTTCGGACGGAGCGAACGGTTTGCACCGCACCTTCCCAACCGAACATGCTGGCGTTGTGGGCGGAAATCGTCGCCCACCGAAAATGGTTGACGGACGCGCCCAATGGCGCACACGCGGCAGGGGCCCGCCTTTGCCGGGCTGAGGTCATGCGGCCACCCGCGGCAGCTTCGTCGTTCCAGGCGAGCTGCAAGCCCCTGGCTTTAGCCACGGGGTTCATGACTAACGTGTCCAGTGGCGTGCTCTGGTCGGTACGCGTAGATCGAGGTCCGTCCTCGTCATGCGGCCGAGTTCGCCGATGAGGTCCACGCGACGCTTCCCATCAACGGTCGGCTTCACCGGAGTCGCTGCGGTCTTGACCCTTGCTGCTCCAACGCCCCCGCGCAGATCCACAGTTCTCGGCTTCCACAATGATTGATTGATCTCCGTAATTGGCGTTCTGTCGTGTGCGCCACCTACGCACACGATGATGGGATGACAGCGCTCTATCGCCAACGGCCTTCCCACGTCTCTATCCCACCACACATGTGCCAAGCTCGGCGGTCATATTGCGTCTCCGAGTGGCGCCCAGCCCACTTGAGACTACGTGTCGCAGTTCCAACTTCCCTGCGCAACTCCAGGCTAGCGAGCGAGCGATCATAACTGCCGTCGGGGGCGACGCCGAAGGCGCTGGAGTTGGCGGGCACGCCCGTCGGCGGCCCGACCCGCGGCGTGTAGAGAGCGGGCGCCCCGGCGCCATGGCCCAGGCGACGGCGGTGATCGGGAGCAGCAGGAGCAGCAGGATCGCGTTGACGACGAACCAGCCGCGCCGGCCGCTGATGCACCACGCGAAGAGCGCCAGCGCCCACAGAACGACGAAGGTCGCCTCGTCGTTGGGCAGTCAGATGAAGCGGTTGGCGTCGACGTCGACCGCGCAGGTGGCGAAGAGCGACGCGCCGACGCCGGCGATCCAGCGCCCGTACGTATGCCTGCCCCTATTGTGGGTTGGTGCTGGACAGCGGCGTTCTCGCCGCCAGGAAAATTCGACAGGCCGATCAGGGAGTGATGGCATTGGCTGCCGCCGTGCAGAACTGAGAATCACCCAGCTCTCTCCATCAACCAAGCCCGGGCACGGTGTTACAATAAGGACGCCTCAAGCTGAAAATGAGGGTGAGCGCTGTACGAATCGGTGACATGCTCCCCACGGCTAAGGCCGGGGGCTTCTCAGGCTACGCATGCCCCAACGGGCTACGTTAGCGCCTGACGGGAGTGCCCCTCCCGAAGGATATTCCTGGCCGCGTTCTCGCGGTCCTTGCCCTGGAAGCGCGGGTATCCCGGTTGCTCGCCCGCCTTCACACGCCGAAAGAAGGCTTGAAAGGCCCTATCCAGTCGGTGCAGCACGTCCTGCAAGACCTGGGCGTTGATGTCGCGGTACTCTGGACGCGCTTCCGTTATGGCTGGCAGTTGGGCAGATTGCATGGCGAGGTTCACGGAGACGCCGCACTGCTCCCAGGGCGGTTTTCCGCTCTTCCAGCCCAGCGTTGTAGAGTTCGCGGCAGCGCCACAAGACTCCCTCCAGCACCTGCGCTTGTGCGGGGGGTGGCTTCAATCGGTACTTGTAGATTTTGCGCACGCTCCGCTGTTCCATGCCGAGACATTCCGCTCGACTGGTGGGAAATCGGATAACAACGGGGGACATTCGTAGCCCTTCGGGCTACCCGGCTTTCACCCCCACGCCTGAAGCCAGGGGTCCTCAGCCGGGATTTTTGGTAGGAGACCAGCGCATGACGACGGCGTACACCCCAGACGAAGGTTCGCCGCACTCCGCGGCCGGCGCGGCATGCCCCCCCAGCGACGCGTCGGTGCCCTCGCGCCCCCTACTCTCCATCGTGATTCCCGCCTACAACGAGCGCCAGCGCCTGCCACGCTCGCTCAAGGCTGTGCGCAGATACCTCGACCGCCAACCCTACCCCGCCGAGGTGATCGTGGTGGACGACGGCAGCGGCGACGACACCGCCCAGCTCGTCGCGCACCGGGCGCAGCACTGGCGCGCGCTGCGGTTGATCCACACGCCGCATCGCGGCAAGGGCGGCGCGGTCCGCGCGGGCCTGCTGGCGGCGCGCGGCGAGTACACCTTCATCTGCGACGCCGACTTCTCGATGCCCGTCACCGAGATCGCCAAGTTCCTGCCGCCGCACCTGGCGCATCCCGAAGTCGCCATTGCCGTGCGCGAGGGACCGGATGCGCGTCGCTACGGCGAGCCATATCATCGCCACCTGATGGGTCGCGTCTACAACGCCGTCGTCAAGACCTTCGCGCTGCCCGGCATCCAGGACTCGCAGTGCGGCTTCAAGCTGATCCGCACCGACATCGCCCAGCGCCTGGCGGCGGCGCAGACCCTCGACGGCTGGGGCTTCGACGTCGAGCTGCTCTTCCTCGCGCGGCGCTGGGGCCACCGCATCGACGAGATCGGCATCGACTGGTACTACGCGCCGAGCAGTCGCATCTCCCCGCTCCGCGATGCCCTCAGCATGACGCGCGACGTCCTCCGCGTCCGCCGCAATGCGCGTCGCGGCCTCTACGACGCGTCCGCGCAAGACCCCACCCGCGACGACGCGCCCGCGACGGCGGATGCCGCCGCCGAACGCCCCTCAGCTCCCATCAAGCAGGCGTCATGGCGGCCGTCCGGAGGGGCGACTGCTTCACCCGCCATGCCAACCACACCGACCAGAGAAAGAACGGTACGGTGATCAGCGGCTGGAGCTGCCCGACGAAGCCCAGCGAGATCAGCAGCGAGGGCACCATACCACCGGTGATCAGCGCCAGCGCCTGCGGAGGACCCCAGCCCGCGCGTCCCGTCCACCGCCGCGCGACGACGACGCAGACCGCGAAATACGCGGCGAGGATCGCGATGTAATCCACCTGCAACCCGCGCAGCGTCTGCGCGTCGGCGTGCTTGCCCAGGATGTTCGGCACCCCGTACAGGGCGAAGAAGAAGAGGAACGCCGCGAGGACGCCGCAGAGTCGCAGCGGCCAGAGCCGGGGCGCCCGCCGCGCCGAACGGGCTCGCCCCCGCGCACGCGGCAGCGCCAGCGCGACGATCGTCAGCGCGACCATCGCCGCCAGCACCGGCCACTGGTTGATGCGGTACTTCTCCGGATAGAAACCGAGTGCCGTGACCAGCGCAAAGAGGATCGCGAAGGAAATCGGTGCACGGCGCGAGAGCCACGACCGCCCCGCGATCCGCGGGAAGAGGATCTCGACGAACGCGATCGGCACCGCCACGCTGAAGATCGCGTGGAACGCCGTCAGCGCCGCCGCCCAGGCCCAGTCCACGCCGTTCTGGTAGATGTAGCCGTCGGTCGGGATCACGCGGAACCATGTCACCGCGATGATGCCCTCGTTGGCGAAGCCGAAGACAACGCCCAGCAGCAGCACGCTCGTCCAGCCGAGGCCGCGCCGCACGCGCAGCTCGCGGATCACCAGATTCGCCGACCCGTAGAAGGCCATCATGAACAGCCCCTCCACCGGGTTCAACAGCCAGGTCGGCGCCGGCGTGTTCACCGTGGCGATGCTCTCCGGGATCAGCGCCGCGAAGACGAAGAGCGTCAGCGCGGCGGGCCAGATGCGCGCGCGCGCGACCGTCGCCGTGGCGCCGCTCGTCGTGGGCACCTCACTCTGACCCAGGTGCATCGCACGCCTCCCCTCGCTCTCCCTCCGCGTGACGGCCCTCTGCGTGTCGCGCGCATCGTAGCAGGTAAGCGTCGCGCAACGCAATCGGCCCCTGTCTGTGATGCCTGCCACTGCCCCGCGTTATTGCTGGGGTGTACAATGGGGGCGGCAGGCCACAGCGGTCAGGAGGCTGGCAGCGATGAGCAGAGACGATCAGGGATTGGGCGACACCGAGCCGATGCGCGGCGGACCGCCCCCTCGCCAGTCCGCCATGCCGAGCGGTGCGGGACGCGATCCCCAACCGTACGACGACGGCTATACCGCACCGCTGCCACCGGAGCTGCTCCAACGCCCGCTGCCCACCAAGATTCCTCGGCCACCGAGCCAAGGCGGCGCTAGTCCTTGGGTGGTCGTGCTGAGCGTCGTCCTGGTGATTGCCATCGTCGCGGGCTCGCTCTTTTACATCCTCCACCAGGCCGGCACAACTGCCGCCAAGCCACCCGCCTGCGGCCCGTCCGGAGCCTGCGCCGTCGCCACCGACTACCTCGACGCCTACGCCGCCTTCAACTTCGAGGGCATGTACGCCCTCACCTCACAAGCCAGCCGCACGCGCTTCAGCGACGCTGGCATCCTGGCGAACAACGTCTACACCACCGCGCACGCCTACATCGTAGGCCGCTCCGAGGGCATCCTCAACGCGATGAAGGTGACGGCGATCCAAGCCACCCCCAGCACCGCCATCCAGAACGCCGATGGCTCGTTCACCGTGCCGGTGCACGTCGTGCTGGTCAGCTCGCTGGCCGGCTCCATCGCGCAAGACATCTCGATCCCGGTGGTCAAAGAAGGCGCCGCGTGGCGCGTCAGTTGGAGCCCCGGCCTGCTCGTGAGCCACCTGGACAACCCCAACGACCCGCTCTATAGCTGGAGAGTCATCGCGACGCCGGAGGTCGGCAACCGCGGCACCATCTACGACCGCGACGGCAACGTCCTCGCCAAAGACGGCATGCTGCGCGAGATCGACGCTGTGCCGAGCCAGATGACCGCCGCCTCGATCAAGGCGCTGAGCACCGCACTCAACATCCCCATCGCCCAGATCGCCGCCACACTGCCCGCCTCCGGCAACACACCCGCGCGCGTCTGGCTGCTCGACGACGACAACTACCCCAGCGTCAGCGCGACGCTCAGCGCGATCGCCGGCGTCAGCGTCAAGGACCCCGTGGCGGGGCGCGTCTATCCCTACGGGGCCGACATGGCGCCGATCACCGGCTACGTCTCGGTCGTCACGCCCGACGACATCAAGAACGACCCGACGCACTACTACGACGGCACGGAGCAAGAGGTCGGCCACGCCGGCGTCGAGGAGTGGGGTGAGCAGTATCTCCGCCCGGTGAAGGGTGGCCGCGTCGACATCGATCGCGTCAACGCCGACGGCACCGCCAATACCGCGAACCCCGTCTACTTCGTCGCCGAGAAGCCAGGCGCCGACGGCGACGACATCCATACGACGATCTCGCTGAAGCTGCAGCAGGCGGCGATGGCATCCCTGCGCACGTCGGCCGCCGGGTTCGCCGGCGGCTCCTTCGCCGTCGATCCCGCCAGCGGCGAGGTGCTGGTTATGGCGAGCAGCCCCACCTACGATTCCAACGACTTCGCCGACAGCCTCAACGGCATCCCCGCATCGCTGCACCCGCAGCTCAACTGCGCCCTGCAGTGCGCCGACCCCACCGGCTCGATCTTCAAGATCGTCACGCTGGCCGCCGGCCTGACGAACGGCATCAGCACGACGTTCACCTGCACCGGCACGTTCCAAGTGCCGGGCGAGGATCACCTGAGCATCGACGACAAGGCCGGCGGCCATGGCCCCCTCACCCCCCGACCGGCGCTCGGCGAGTCGTGCGACGACTACTTCTGGAACATGTCCGTCCAGCTCAACATCAAGGACCCCACGCTGCTGCCGCAGATGGGCAAGGCCTTCGGTTATGGCGCGCCGACCGGCGTCCTCGGCGTCCCGGCGGGCGGCGAAAACCCCGGTCTGGTCCCCGATCCGGCGTGGCTGCAAGCGACCCATAACGCCGGTTGGTCTCCCGCCGACGCCGCCAACCTCGGCATCGGTCAGGGCTTCTTCACGGCGACGCCGGCACAGGTGGCGATGGTGAGCGCGGCGCTGGCCGACAACGGCGCGCGCATGCAGCCCAGGCTCGTCTCCGAGGTCGAGACCGCCAGCGGCACCGTCATCCAGGCCTATCCGGCGAAACAGATCGGCACGCTGCCGCTCTCGGCGGACAACATGCTGACGATGCAAGGTGCCATGCTCGGCTCGACCGCCGACCCCACCGGCACGTCGTATGATACCTTCAAGGACGTGCCGCTCGCCATCGGCGGCAAGACCGGCACGGCGGAGTCCGGCCAGCCGCGCCCGCACGCCTGGTTCACCGCGTACGCGCCGGCGAGCCCGCTGAGCGGTCCGGCGGTCCCGCCGCAGGTCGCCATCGGCACGCTGGTCGAATATTCGAGCTCCGGCGACACCAACGCCGCGCCAGTGGTGAAGGCCATACTCAAAGCACAGTTCAATTTCTGATGACCCTCCGCGCCACGGCACACGCCTCCGCATGGCAACGGGCTTCGGCCCCAGTCTCCACGCCGGGGAGTGCCCCCCTCTGACCCGCAGGCGCGCCACACCACCGCAAGAGTGTATCGACCATGACAGAGCACACGTTCCGCGTGGGTACCGGCTACGACGTCCACGCCTTCGCGCCGTCCGAGGCGGGCCGCCCGCTGATCCTCGGCGGTGTGGCCGTGCCGCACGACCGTGGCCTCGCCGGCCACTCCGACGCCGACGTACTGATCCACGCGCTCGTCGACGCGCTGCTCGGCGCGGCGGCGCTCGGCGACATCGGCGCGCACTTCCCGTCGAGCGATCGGCGGTGGCACGACGCCCCCAGCGCCGACTTCCTCACCTACGCCCGCGATCTGCTGCGCCAAACGGGCTGGCGCATCGGCAACGTCGATGCCAGCGTCGTCGCCGAACGCCCGCGCCTCTCGCCCCACATCCCCGCCATCCGCGCCAGGCTCGCCGAGCTGTTAGAGCTCCCCATCGAGCGCGTCAGCGTCAAGTCCAAGACCACCGACGGCCTTGGCTTCACGGGCCGCGCCGAAGGCATCGCCTGCCACGCCGTCGCCCTCATCGAGGGCGACGTGTGATCCCTTGACGTCTCGATTCCGCGGTCTACCTCGCCACTGACAGAAAGCACCCGCCGCAAGCCGCTGGGTTGCAACCCAAGCGGTGAGGCGGGCTTCCGGTGTCTTTCGCCAGGAGTCCTACCCGTCACCGCCGTCGCGCTGCCCGGTCGGGATGGGAAGTCATGCACGAGATGAGCGTGCGCAAGACGTACAAGGAGAAACTCCGGACGACGCCCGCCAGGAGCGCCACCTAGGAGGTCCTGTGGCGCTGCCGCATGCTCTCGAACACGGCGCTGGAACAGCGCAGCACGGCCTGGGAGCGGTCGGTGCCGCGTCTCGGTCACGCGCTACCAGCAGGAAGCCGCGTTGAAGGGCATCCGCGAGGACTTCCGGGAATACGCCGCCATCCACCGCCACATCTTGCAGGAGGTGCTCGCCCGCCTGGACAAGACCTACCAAGCGTTCTTCCGCCGGGTGCAGGCGGGCGAGAAGCCCGGCTTCCCGCGCTCCCAAAGACGCAACCGTTACCACTCCTTCACCTACGAGGAATATGGCAACGGCGCCCGGCTGGATAACGGCTCCCTCGTCCTCTCCAAGATTGGACGGATCGCGGTGCGCTGGTCCCGCCCGGTTGAGGGCAGCATCAAGACCGTCACGCTCTCCAAAGAGGCGGCTGGGTGGTACGTCTGCTTCTCGTGTGCCGACGTGCCCACCCAGCCGTTGCCGCTCACCGGACGCGAGACCGGCATTGAGGTGGGGCTGAACGTGTTCCTCATCACGGCGGACGGGGAGATCGTCGAGAACCCACGCCACTACCGCAAGGCGGAGCGCAAGTTGAAGAAGGCGCACCGCCCGGTAAGTCGCCGGAAGAAGGGCGGCAAACGGCGCAAGGAGGCGGCGCGCCTTCTCGCCGGCCACCACCAGACGGTGCGCCGGCAACGAACCGACTTCCAGCACAAGACCGCACTCCTGCTGCTGCGCCGGTACGACGTGATCTACCTGCAAGACCTCCAGGTGCGCAACCTGAGCCGCCGTCCTGAACCGAAGCCGGATGGGGACGGCGGCCATCTCCATAACGGGGCCGGCGCGAAGGCGGGCCTCAACACCTCGATCCAAGACGCCGGCTGGCATGCCTTCCGTGTCATGCTCGCGTACAAAGCAGCAGACGCTGGCAAGCGAGTGGAAGCGGTGCCCCCGGCGTACACCTCGCAGGATTGCTCAGGCTGTGGGGCGCGCATCCACAAGAGCCTCAGTGCGCGCACCCACGTCTGCCCGTCCTGCGGCCTCATCCTCGACCGCGATGAGCACGCGGCCAGGAACATCCAATGGCGCGGGCAGCGCCTTCGGGGAGTCCCGGCGGTGGCGGGGGCGCTGAACCGAGAACCCGCCGCCCTTATGGGCGTGCGGAGTGTCAGTCGCCCCCTACGCTGCGTGACGCATGGCAGCGTCGTCACATACCATCTCCCATCGCCACCGGCTCCAGCCGCTCGATCTCCCCCTCCATCAGCGCCACCGCACCGCGCAGCGCCTCCGCATCGAAGGCGAAGCGCGCCCCCGCCGCCGCGAACAACTCCGGCAGCGTCGCCGTCCCGCCCAGCGTCAGCGCATGCCGATAGGCCGCCACCGCCCCCCTTGGATCGCGCAGCGAGTTGGCGTACACCTGCACCGCGCCGAGCTGCGCCATCCCGTACTCCACGTAATAGAACGGATCCTGGTAGACGTGCCCCTGCCGGCGCCAGAACTGCCGCTTCTGCGTCTCCAACCCGGACCAATCCCACGCCGGGCGAAAGCGATCCTCCAGCCCCGCCCAGACCGCGTCGCAGCGCTCGATCTCGCCCGACTCCTCCTCGTGCTCGTAGACCCAGTGCTGCAGCGAATCGATCATCGCCATGTAGGGCCAGAACACCAGGAAACCCTCCAGCTTGTCGATCTGCGCCCGCGCCGCCTGCGCCTCCGTGTAGAACCCGCCGTACGCCGTCGTCAGATACGGCGAGCCAAGCAACTCCATCCCCATCGAAGCGACCTCGGCAAACTCCGCCGGGATCCAGGCTTCAAGCCACTGCTGCCCGTACGGCAGATTGGACGCCTCGAACGTGTGGAACGCGTGCCCGCCCTCGTGCAGCAGCGTATTCACGTCCTCGCTCGACCCCACCGCGTTCGTGAAGATGAATGGGCGCTTCGCCACCGCCAGCGGCAGCGAATAGCCGCCCGGCGCCTTGTTCGGGCGACTTTCCAGATCCAGCAGCCCCTCCGCGCGCATCGTCTCGAAGTACTCCGCGAAGCGCGGCTCAACCTGCCGGAAGACGTTGCTCGTCTTCTCCTCCAGGTCCGCGATCGTCGTGTATGGCTTCAGCGCACCGCCCGCATACGGCGACACGTACGTATCCCAGGGGCGGATCGTCTCCGCGCCGAGCAGACCCCGTCGCCGCTCGTAGAGCCGGTTCGCCGCCGGCACCACCACCTCCTCGATCGCCCCCGCGAAGCGCTTGGCATCGTCCGGCGTATAGTCGAAGCGATAGAGCTGCCGCCAGCGGTACGCGCGGTAGTTGGCGAGGCCCGCAGTGCGCGCGAGCGTGGCCCGCGTCGCGATCATCCGCCGCCAGAGATCGCTCAGCACTGGCCCATCGTCGACAATGCGCCCGATCCAGGCGCGCCAGGCGCGCTCGCGCACGCCGCGGTCCGGCTCGTACAGAAACGCCGTCAGCTGCGTCGCCGGGATCTGCTGGCCCTCCCACTGCACCGTGCGCGCCCCGGCGACACCGTCGTATTCCAGATTCTGCTTCCGCGCCTCCGCCAGCACCGCCACGTTCTCCTCGCGGAAAAGCGCGGCGTCCGCCCGCAGCTTGCGCAGCGGCACCGCGAAGCCCGCCGGCTCCAGCCCGCTCACGATTAGCTTCTCTTTGACGGACTGCTCCGCCGCCATCTGCCGCGGCACGATCTCATCCAGGAAGACGTTGTAGCGCCGCTCCGTCTCCTCGTCCGCCGTATTGACCGTGATGGCGATGCCGTAGCGCGTGTTCACCTCGTCGAGCAGCGCCGCCAGCCGGCTCCAATCCGCCAGCCAGTCGTCCACCGTCTCCGCCGAGAGTGACCGCGCCAGCAAATCGTCGTAGTACGGCGCGATCTGCTGCCACGTCCACGCGCTGAACTCCCGTGAAGTCGCCGGAAGCGTCTCGAACATCGTCGTTCCTTTCGTCTCTCCCGGCCAGAGGTCCACCGGCGCAAGAGGAATCTGATCGCGCAACCCCCGCGACTGTATCATAGATACACGAAGATACACGAACCGCAGCGCCAGATTTCTACCAAAAATCCCGGCTGAGGACCCCTGGCTTCAGGCGTGGGGGTGAAAGCCGGGTAGCCCGAAGGGCTACGAATGTCCCCCGTTGTTATCCGATTTCCCACCAGTCGAGCGGAATGTCTCGGCATGGAACAGCAGAGCGTGCGCAAAACCTACAAGTACCGATTGAAGCCACCGCCCGCACAAGCGCAGGTGCTGGAGGGAGTCTTGTGGCGCTGCCGCGAACTCTACAACGCTGGGCTGGAAGAGCGGAAAGCCGCCTGGGAGCAGTGCGGCGTCTCCGTGAACTTCGCCATGCAATCTGCCCAACTGCCAGCCATAAAGGAAGCGCGTCCAGAGTACCGCGACATCAACGCCCAGGTCTTGCAGGACGTGCTGCACCGACTGGATAGGGCCTTTCAAGCCTTCTTTCGGCGTGTGAAGGCGGGCGAGCAACCGGGATACCCGCGCTTCCAGGGCAAGGACCGCTATAACAGCTTCACCTATCCGCAGGTGGGCGAGCATGGTGGCGCCGTGCTGGAGGGCAGAATCCTCAGCCTGTCGAAGATTGGCCGTATCCTCGTTCGGCTCCATCGTCCGTTGCAAGGCACCCCCAAGACGGTCACCATCAGCAAAGAGGCGGATGGCTGGTATGCCTGCATCTCGTGTGCGGAAGTGCCCACGGAGCCGTTGCCCCTGACTGGACGGGAAACTGGCATAGATGTGGGCGTCAAGGTGTTCCTGGTGACAGCGGACGGGGAATACGTCGAGAATCCCACGCCACCATCGCAATGCCGAGAAAGGGCTGAAGAAAGCCCAGAAATGCGTCTCCCGCCGGAAGAAGGGGGGCAAGCGATGGTGGAAAGCGGTTGGGCAGTGTGCCCGCAAATATCAGAAGGTCAAGCGACAACGGTGCGACTTCCAGCACAAGACGGCGCTCGCCCTGGTACGCGAGTACGACATGATCTATCTGGAAGACCTCCAGGTACGCAACCTGTCGCGCCGTCCCCAAGCGAGGTCGAATGGGAACGGCGGCTATCTGCACAATGGAGCCGCGCAAAAAGCCGGCCTCAACAAGTCTATTCAGGACGCGGGGTGGAATGCCTTCCGACGAATCCTCACTTGCAAGGCAGCGTGGGCCGGCAAGCGAGTGGAAGTCATCCCTCCCGCGTTCACCACGCAGGACTGTAGCGGCTGTGGGGAACGGACGGAGAAGAGTCTGTCCGTTCGTACCCATGTCTGCACCTCCTGCGGACTCATTTTGGACCGCGACGAGAACGCGGCCAGGAATATTCTTCGGGAGGGGCACTCCCGTCAGGCGCTAACGTAGCCCGTTGGGGCATGCGTAGCCTGAGAAGCCCCCGGCCTTAGCCGTGGGGAGCATGTCACAAGCTCTCCTGGCCCAACCGCTCAATCCCCGCTCAGGGTGATCCGAAGAGGGACGAATTCGCCGCGCGGCGTACCGCACTCCTATTCCAACGAGTCGCTGAGCCGGAGCGCGCGCACGCCTCGCATGTCGAGCCAGTAATGCCCCTTCATGTGCGCCAGGCGGATGAGCGCCTTGTCGCAGGACGGGCAGCGCAACACCGTGCCCATCCCGTGCAAATACGCGGCAACCGCGCCGACGACGTTCGCTGCCCCGCAGTTCGCGCAGGTCGCCTCGGCCATCGTCATCTCAAAGGGGAAGACTTCCTGCAAGGCACCTGCCGCGGCGTTGCCGTCCAACTTGCTGTCCATCGCGCTGCTCCTCTGCTCAGAGTCTGCTCCTACGCACTCGCCGCGTCTCCGGTCGGCCCGAAGCGCTCCGTCTTGATGCGCAGCGGGTCGCCGCCGAGCGCGACGAGGCTCGCCGCGGCGGCCTCGACCAACGGTGTGGGACCGCAGATGAACGCGAGCGGCCGCTGCTCCGCCGACCAGGCCACCTCACGCAGCATCTCGGTGTCGATGCGCCGCCGATACCCTGCCCAGCCGGGCGGTTGCGCGCGCGTCAGCGTGTGCACCACCTCCAGCGCCGTCCCGCCCGCTGCGAGGCGGTCGAGCTCGTCCCGGTAGATGATGTCCTCGTAGGCCCGCGACGAGTAGAGCAGTCGGGTCGGCACCGTGCTCCCCGCGGCGGCGCGATGGCGCAGCATCGCCATCAGCGGCACGATTCCCGATCCGCCGGCGACCAGCAACAGCGGCCCGCCCAGGCGCGCCTCCCAGACGAAGTAGCCCCCGATCGGCCCGCGCAGCTCCAACTGATCGCTCACGCGCAACACGTCGACAAGGTACGGCGAGACCTCCCCGTCATCGAGCCGCTCGACCGTCAGCGTCACCCGCGGGGCCTCCTCGGGCGGCGAGGCGATGGAATAGCTGCGCTCGACGCGGTAGCCGTCCTCGGCGGTGAGGCGCACGTCCACATGCTGCCCCGCGCGGTGCCCCGCCCAATCCGGCAGCGTCAGCGTGATGCTCTTGGCCCGTGCCGTCTCCGCCTGGGAGGCCACCACGTCGCCGAGTTGCCAGGTCAGTCGCCCTGGTAGCGTTCTTCTTTCCATGGGTCGCCGTGATTGTTGTAGCCAAGCGTCTCCCAGAAGCCCGGTTCATCCGTCTCGACCAGGCGGAGACCCCGGACCCACTTGGCGCTCTTCCAAAAGTAGAGGTGGGGCACCAGCAGGCGAGCCGGGCCGCCATGTTCGGGCGCCAAGGGCTGCCCGTCATAGGCATAGACCACCCACGCCTTCCCGCCCAGCACCTCGTCGAGCGGCAGGTTGGTGGTGTAGCCGCCATCGCTGAAGGCGACGACGTACCCGGCGGCGGTCTCGACGCCCTCCATCAACGTGTCGACGGAGACCCCCTCCCAGGCCGTGTCCAGCTTCGTCCATTTGGTCACGCAGTGGATGTCGGCGGTCACCAGTTCGTGCGGCAATGCGCGCAGCTCGTCCCAGCTCCACCGCCTCGGCTGATCCACCTCTCCGATGATGGAGAAATCCCAGGCCGCCAGCGGCGTACGCGGCGTCGGCCCCGCCGAGAGCACCGGGAAGCCGCGTTCGAGATACTGCCCCGGCGGGATGCGCGTAGTCACGCCCTCCTGCTGACGGCGGCCGTGGAACCCGCGCGAAACGAACCCCGAGCTCATGCGCTCCCTCGCTCTCTGCGCCCCGACCATTCGCCGGGGCGTGTCGCCGACCGCCTCGAATGATCCGTAGTTGTATCACAGAGACGGCGGGCGAGGCTCATCAATGCATCATGCAACCGAACACGTGAGCATCAAGCCATCTGAGCGAGCCCATCGGATAGGTCGCCCGGCCGTTTGGTAGAGGCAATACGGGGGATGCCGAAGCATGCGAAGCGCGTTGAGTGACCAGATGGCCGCCCGACTCTGCCAATGAGCGTAGCCGCGGAGGTGAAGAGAACCTCTTCAGTGAGTGCACACGACCCTGAGAATCGTGCACTGGACATCCGCTCACATGGGTGCACCGTTCCCTCACGTAAACTGGCAACTGTATCGGACGTCTGGTCGGTGTAGTCGCTGTGCCGCGGCCTCGTCCTGGGCCGCCTCTTGACGGCACGCTCGAGCAGCCGCGCGGCAAGGAGGATGTCATGTATCGGTGCAGGCACGTCCCCAGCACGCGCACCCACTCCCCCCGTTTGCTGAGCCTTTTGCTGGCCACGGCCGCGCTCGCGGCGTGCGGCCAGCAGTCGCGGGCGTCCACGATCTCCTCACCCTCGCCTTCATTTGGGAACGCGTCTCCCACGCCGCTCGCCGGCTGGCGGACGATCACGCCCCCGTGGGGCACGACGAGCGCTAACTCACTCGCGCAGTACGCCGTCAGTCGGGACGTCCCTGACCTAATCGTGGCTTGCTATGGGGCGTCCAGCACTCCGCCGAACCAGGGCCTGAGCGGCACCGCCCACCTGTGGCGTACACGCGACGGGGGCGCGCACTGGCAGCCGCTCGCCGCGACACTTTCGCTTGACGACTGCGGCGACCTCACGATGATCACGGGCAGCCAGGGCATGCTCGTGACGTTCACGAGCCTTGCAGGCGGGCCGAACGGCGCCGGCACGATCCGCGTCAGCCCGGACGCCGGTGATACTTGGAAGACGGTGACGCAGTTCTTGCCAAATGAACTTGCCGCCAATCGCTTTACCGCACTGCAGCAGGCCGTCTACCGCGACGGCCGCCTCTACGCCTCGCTCATCCTCAACGCGTTCGTCAGTCGCCTGTTCTCGGTCAGCGACGACGACGGCGCGACCTGGACGACGCTCGACCAAGTCCCGACCCCCGCGCCCGGGGACGAGCCGGTCCTCACGGAGCAATTCACGCCTGACTACAGCGCGCCGCATGCCTGGTTCCGCTACGCGGAGCATGGGTCACTCAACGCGTCCCTGCCGCACGACACCACCTTGGATCGCTCGACGAACGACGGGCGCACCTGGACGCCGGTCAGCCGGCTGGATGCCGGCGGGGCGGCGGTGCCGCAATCTGAGCGACCGCTCGCCACCTCTCCGCAACAGCCGTCGCGGCTCTGCGTCGGGCTCGAGGCCCAGGCCTATCTCCCAGGGGTCCGGTTCCCTGTGAACGATCTCGTGCTCGGCGCGAGCGACGATGCCGGGGCGACCTGGCACTACGCCCCCATCTCCCACATCCAAAAGGACGGGCGTTCGGGCGCTCCGGAGCCTCTCATGGACGCCCAGGGCAACTGCTATGTGACCCTCGCGCCGTGGGGTACCTCCGCCGCGATCCCCTCGGCCTCGACCGATTCGACGATCCTGCGGTTTTCGCCGGGCGGCGACGCGCAGCCCGAGACAGTTGCCACGCTCACGGGACAGTTCGCCGGCGCGGTGGCGATCGTCCAGACCTCGCAACCCGGCCGGCTCAACCTCTGGGCCATGTCGACGCCCATCCCGGCGGGCGGCGGGGAGATCGACTACAACGCCACGAACCTCATGGTCACCTCGATACCCAGCTAGACGTGAACATCGGGTCTAACTGAACAGTCGCCTGGCAGGTCACCCACTACGGCGGTGAAGAGAAGCGCTGCACCGAGATGCTGCCGTCCGTGCGTGTGCCGTGCGGACCTGCGTATCACCGGGCGAGCCACAGGAACGGCGGCATTACTTGTGCGAGCGCCATCTGCCGTCCCCCCTGCCATCCGGGCATACGGGCGTCAATGGAGCGTGAGTCCACGTTTGGTCAACGTGATCGCGGGGCGAATCGCCTGAGTCAGGCCCGTCTGGAGGTGTTTCCATGGCGAAAGACTCCCCTGCTTTTGGCATGCGGCCAGTACCAATTGCGCAGAAATCTCTCGCAGAGTATGCGCCCCTCGTCCACGACGAAGTGCTTGCCGAGATCGACGCGCTGTCTCGGCCACTGCAAGGGGCGCGAGTTGCGCACGTGTCGGCAACCGAGCATGGCGGCGGAGTCGCTGAGGTACTCCATACGCTTGTGCCGTTGATGCGCGGTGTAGGGATACGCGCCGAGTGGTACGTCCTCTCTGGATCCGAAGCATTCTTCAATGTTACCAAGAGCATGCACAACGCCCTGCAGGGCAAGGAGCTCACGTTATCGCGAGCCATGCAAGCTACCTATATGATGACCAACGAGCAGAATGCGGCTGGATTCGAGGATGACTTCGACTTCGTCGTGGTACACGATCCACAGCCGGCGCCGCTTCGCAGTCTATGCCAACACGGTACGTGGATCTGGCGCTGTCACATCGACCTGACGTTCGCACAGCCCGCCGTTTGGCAGTTCATCAGGCCCTTCATCGAGGAATACGACGCCGCGATCTTCACGATGCCAGCGTTCGTGCAACCGGATCTGCACGTGAGAAAAGTGGCGATCATACCGCCCGCCATCGATCCACTGAACCCGAAGAATACCCTATTGCCTACCGCTCTCGTCGCGAACATTGTGGCAAAGGCCGGGGTCGACCCGTCGCGCCGCATCCTCCTGCAAGTCTCCCGCTTCGACCCATGGAAAGATCCGCTTGGCGTCATCGACGTGTTTCGCGCGGTCCGCGCTGAGATTCCCGACGCCCAACTCGTCATGCTCGGCGGAATTGTCCATGATGATCCTGAAGGGCAGGCGTACTTCGAGCAGTCCGTAGCGTATGCGAAAGGCGATCCAGATATCCACCTCCTGTCCAACAGTGGAGGCAGCATAGAGGTAAACGCCTTTCAGCGACGCGCCGCCGTGATCCTTCAGAAATCCCTGCGAGAAGGTTTTGGCCTGACAGTGACGGAGGGACTCTGGAAGTTTCGACCCGTTGTGGCGAGCAACGTAGGTGGCATCCCACTCCAGATTCAGGACGGGGTAACGGGATATCTCATCGAGAACACCGATCAATGCGTCGAGCGCGTCCTTACCGTACTCCGTGATCCAGATGCGGCCGCCCAGCTCGGCCACAACGGTCACGAACTGGTACGGCGCGAGTTTCTGTCTACGGCCAATCTGCGCAACTACCTCCAGCTCTTCAATGACCTGCGTAGAGACATCTCGATGACGCCGCCATCCATCTCAACCGATCTCCATCCACCGAACTGATCGTATCCATGGTACATGCCGTGTGATTGCCCTTCCCGCGATTCGCCGAGGGTTTCGACCCTGATTCTGCGGCTAACGTTTGCACTCACCGTTCGATCATGGTCCCATCACGCGTGGCTGTCTCAGGTTCCATCCATGCACGAGTTGACGTGCGCCGTATGCCAGCTCGTGCATACCGAGGACCTTAAGCTCATGCTCTGAAAAATAGGTCGATCGCTGGGGCACTGACGATTGAGCCGCCTGTGTCAGCTAGAACGGCAAGGTCTCGGGAATCCTCGCCGCTCACTTCGGTGATCCGCTCGATCCCGGCCCGTCGACGCCCACACGGCCCGCGCCATGATCCAGTTGGTAATCCAAGTTCAGCGCCGCATTGATGAGCGCCAGATGAGTGAACGCCTGGGGGAAATTGCCCTGCTGCTCACCGGTCACTCCGATCTGCTCGGAGTAGAGCCCTAGGTGATTGCCATAGGTCGTCATCTTCTCAAAGACAAACCGGGCATCTTCGAGCCGACCCGAGCGCGCCAGCGCGTCGACATACCAGTACGTGGCAATGGAGAATGTCCCTTCAACGCCACGCAGGCCGTCGGGCGAGGCAGTGGGGTCGTAGCGATAGACCAGACTATCCGACACGAGTTCCGAATCCATCGCCCGCAGGGTCGAGAGCCAGCGCGGGTCCTGTGGCGCGATGAAACCGACCAGCGGCATCATCAGCAGCGAGGCATCGAGCACGTCCGTGGCATAGTGCTGCACGAAGGCCTCGCGCTTGGCATTCCAGCCCTTCTCCATGATCTGCCTGTAGATCGCGTCGCGCGTCGCCGCCAGTCGTGGCAGATCGGCGGGCAGCCCATGTTCAGTGGACAGACGGATCACCCGGTCGAACGCCACCCACGACATCAGCCGACCGTAGGTGAAATTCTGACGTCCGCCGCGCGTCTCCCAGATGCCCTCTTCCGGCTCGTCCCAGTGGTCGCAGAGCCAATCCATCATGCCGCTCAGGCGCATCCACCCCTGATACGGTAACCCGAGACCCTGACGGTCGCCCGTGTAAAGGCTGTCGAGTGCTTCGCCGTAGATGTCAAGCTGCAACTGGTCTGCCGCTTCGTTGCCGATCCGAACTGGCCGTGAGTTTTTATGCCCCTCGAAGTGGTCTAGCGTTTCCTCATGCAGCTCCGCGGAGCCGTCCACGCGATACATGATCTGCAGCGGGCGCCGCTTGCCGTCGGGGTGCTCGTCAATGCGGGCACTGACCCATTGCATGAAAGCCTCGGCCTCCTCGCGATAGCCGAGACCCAGCAGGGCATGGACCGAGAACGAGGCGTCGCGAATCCAGGTGTAGCGATAGTCCCAGTTGCGTTCCCCGCCGATCTGCTCGGGAAGTGCCGTGGTGACGGCGGCTACCGGCGCCCCAGTCGGGGCATAGATCATCATCTTGAGGGTCATCGCCGAACGCGCCACGGTCTCGCGCCAGCGCCCCGTGTAGGTCGAGCGATCCAGCCACTGCCGCCAGAAATCCGCGGTCTGATCTGCCAGTGCTCGAACCTCCGCGGCGTCGATCGCTTCTGGCGGTCCATCAGCCGCCGACTCCAACACGACTCCCGCGCTCTGCCCCGCCCGCAATGTGAACGCGGCGCGCACATCCTGCTCGTGTCGCTCCAGCGGCATGGTGGCATGCAACGTCAGTGTGAGTGCCGGGCTGCGAAAGACCGCCCCTCGCGCTGCCATCTCGAGCGTGTGCTTCTGGCGCGCGTAGTCAAAGCGCGGCGCACAGTTGAGCGTGAAGCGCATCTCGCCGCGCACGACCCGCACGACTCGCACCAACCGGTGGCGCGCGGTGGCCGTCTCAGGGTGGTCAATCGGCATGAAGTCGGCGACCTCACCGACCCCGCCCGGCGCCATGAAGCGCGTGATGAGGATCGCGGAGTCAGGATAGTAGAGTTGCTTGGTGACATAGCCCTTCGTCTCCGGGGCGATCTGAAAGTATCCCCCTTTGCCGCGATCCAGCAAGGCGGCGAAGACACTGGGCGCATCGAAGCGGGGGCAGCAGTACCAATCAATCGTGCCGTCGGTGGTGACAAGCGCCGCCGTTTGCAGATCCCCGATCATCCCATGATCGGCGATGGGCGTAAAATCCTTCATCGCACGTTCTCCTGCATAGCGAACTGTTCGTTGTGGTCATATTCGTAGTGGTCATAGGTAGGCAGTTGCGCCTGCAGTGCTGAAGTGTTGGTGCATAATCCCGAACGGTGGCTGAAGCCCGTGGACTCGGCGAACAATCCACTTCTTTTAGTCGCTGGCACGAGTCAGTTACCACACCAGTCAGTTACCAGCAGTGGACGGGCACAGATTCCTAGGTACCTGAACATTGCCTTCGCTCTGCCAGACGGCAGGGCACGCAAGAAATGGACCCTAACGGATCACGTGGCCTCCCTGCTCCACACACAGTATCGGCGAAGAGTGAGACTCCCGAGCGTCTAACCTACGTTGTTGAGGTGAAGGGGATCTCCGCAGTGGTCGCTGCATTAGATTAGATTCCACGCCGAAGCATGCCAGCCTCGTAGAGTCCTCTCATCCCAGCCATTCACCGAAGGTTTCTCGCACTGGCTAGCTTCCCTATTGTGATCAGTTCATCACCGTGTCCCGAAAAGGACAACCCCGGGTACATGCTCTCGTCGCGCGCAACATGCACATTCGCGAGGCGTGACACCAACCGCCCAACTGATCGCACAGCGCGCGAAGCATGCACGTTGGGGGAGTGATGGCAAGGCCCAATCGCGAGGGAGATGCCAGTTTGCGGGAGAACGGATTGCCGTCGCCGGGCCATCGAGAATCCCCCCGTTCAGCAAACAGGTTGGCTTGCAAAACAACAAGTCGAGTGGGCCGCCGTTGGTGGGCAGTATCGTACAGAGGTACCGAGAAGGATCGTTCTCTCTAACGCCGAATCGTTCGCGCGCCAACCGTCTCATGCACATCGGCATCGGCATCGGCAGAGCAGTCCACAGGTGACCTACAGACGAACACACCGATACGGGTAGAACATCGCCTGCCAGGATGGGAAGTTCGAGGGGACGTGGTGCCAGGCGCAGCCGGTGCGCAAGACGTAGTCGATGGCGTCGGGGGCGCGGCATAGCGGGTGGGTGCGCGGTCCGCCGCGTCGTGGCAAGGGAGATAGCGCTGGAGGGGCTCCCACTCCGCGTCGGTGAGGTCGCTGAGATACGCCGTACTCAGTACAGAGCGGCGTACCACCTTACCTCAATGGGGGTGCATCTCCCAAACATGCTCGCAAAGAAAGGACGGTGAAGTCTCCTCCTCCGTGTTGAATTCTTCCGCCCCTAACCGCCGAGCAGCCCCTCAAGATACGCTGCCACAGCCGCAGCCTCGTCCCCACCCACCTTCGCGTGCGCGATCAGCGGAATGCCATGCGGACCCGCCACCCGCAGCGCCTCTGGGAATGCCTCCAGCGTCGCCCGCACCATCTCGAGCTTGCCCAGCATCGCCGCCGCGAAGAGATCGATCCGCGCGCCCGCCTCCAGCAACGCCATAGCGATCGCACGCTGGCCCGTATGCGCCGCCGCGCCCAATGGCGTCTCCCAGTCGCCCCCGCCCCAATCCCACGCCGCATTGACGAGCTTCGGCTCCTGCGCGAGCAGCTCTCGCACCCGCGCCAGATCGCCATGCGCCTTCGCCACCATCTCCTGCACCAACTCGGGTTGCAACGCCTCCGGTTGCTCCACGGGACTCCTCCTACGCTGAATGGAACAAATGTCGCAACCCGCGCAGCATACCACGCAAAGGGAAGCGCGGCATCCGGTCCCGCACGGTGCCCTACGGGTCCACCCACAGATGCCGCTTGCCTCCGCTCGCGCAGCGCCGTGTGGATGCGCTCCCAAGTGTCGTCGTTGCGCCGGATCCAGATTACGAAAGGAGCACAAGGTGGCCCGCCAGGAGGCAAATCGTGCAGCGACGGTCTACGACTTGCGGCAAAAGGTCCGCGGTGCAGAAAGGGTTTTGCACCACGTTGTGGCTTGTTCCAGCCACACATGACCAGGAGGTTTGTTTTGTCGACACCGTGGATGCCGTCCCCTTATGCGACGCAAACACCAGTCATTGACTCCGTCATGCGGAATCCGGCCCCGGCCCCGATTCCTATCCCTGGGTTAATGCCTCTGGGCGTGCCGCCGCAGGCCTTCCCATCAGCTCCGGCACCCTTCATTGGAATGCCGCCGCTGGGCTACTCACAGTTGGGCTACCCACAGTTGGGCTACCCACAGCCGGGCTACCCACAGCCGGGCTACCCACCAGCCCCAGTGCCCTTCATGGGAGTGCCACAGCTAGGCTTCTCGCCGCTGGGTTACCCATCGGCCCCAGCACCCTACCTGGGCGTGCCGCCGCAGGCCTTCCCATCGGCTCCGGCACCCTTCATTGGAATGCCGCCGCTGGGCTACCCACAGTTGGGCTACCCACAGTTGGGCTACCCACAGCCGGGCTACCCACAGCCGGGCTACCCACCAGCCCCAGTGCCTTACCTGGGCGTGCCGCCGCAGGCCTTCCCACCGCAGGGCATCCCTGCAGCCCAAGCGCTCGGCTTGGGCATGCCGACGACTCCCTGGCAGACGACTCCCTGGCAGACCGCTGGCATCGGAGGTCATGCCGTCTCCCCAGTCGTCTCCATGCTGCTCTCCCAGATTGGGCTGAGGGAAGCGGTCTCTAAGATCGGCGATGATGCGCTGAAGCAGCGCGTCACGGATAGTGTCAACGAGGCCATTGATCGCACCATCGAGGGCGTCTCTGGGATGACGCTCCAGCCTTGGTTTGGGCCTGCGGCGCAGTTCACGATTTACCCCATCGCAGCAGAACTGGCCCTGATCGCCCAACGCTACCAGGACACTGCGGTGCGAAATGCGCTGCTCACCATCGCCGGGCAGATTCTGCAAAGGAGCATAGCTCCTGCCGCCGATGGTGTTGGCCGCCACAAGTAAGCTCAGCCGTGTCTGGAGTCGCCGGAGCCGCTCGTGGGCACAACATCTGCGCTCACGGTAGCCCCGGCCTTCGGGCCGGGAGCGGAAAACGACAACAATTCAAGCGAAGTCATAATGGCGCGCCAAGTAGCACCGTCGCCCCGAAGTGCCAGAATCCTCTCCGAGCGTGTCCAGCTCCGGGAACTGTTCCTAGGGTGCGTGGCCGTCCCACGCTATTTGCTCCCGACACCAAGCAGTAATTCTGCGGGAGCCACCAGGCCTTGAGGTCCCTCAAACTGGCTCAGGGCCTGTCTCACCTCTCGCAACACCTGCTCCTGCTCGTGGCTGGTCAGATGTCCCACCACCCCGGCGATCAACCGGCTTCCGGTCGAGTTCAGGAACGCCTCGCTCGATGCGTAATGGGACTCGAAGGGAATCGCTTGGGCGCTCACCATGTGAAAGCCCGCTTCCGTGAGTTCTCGCTCAAACACGCTCGGATCGGACAACGCGAAGGGATTGGGTCCAGGAGAGGAGGATCCGCTCGCGTATTGTGACAGCGTGCCGAGCGGCAACGACCAGAGCGGATTGTGTTCGGGGGAAGACCAAACGAGCGCCGCCAGTTTCCCGCCCGGTTTGAGGACGCGATGTATCTCGCTCAGCGCTTGCTGAGGATGTGGGAGGAGCATCAGCCCAAGGCGACAGATGACCGCATCGAAGGTATCGTCTGCCAGGTCCAACTGTTGGGCATCCATGACGCGCGTGGTGATAGTGGTCAGCCCCTCTTGCTGGACCACGCGCGCGGCAATGGCGAGCATGTCCGCAGACATATCGGTTGCCAGAATAGAGCCGCTTGGCCCTACGATGCGGGCCGCTACGAGGCTCTGATCCCCCGTGCCTGCCGCGATGTCCAGGACGTGATCGCCCGGCTTGAGTCCCGCCGCTTCGAGCATGCGGCGCGTCGCGTCGGCGAAATCCTGTCGACGCCGTTCGACATCTTGCTGCCAATGCTCGGCTTCGGTTGACCCCCAGGTGCCACTCTGCGAGAGTGATCCGTGCTCCTCGTGCGCCATTGGTGTTTCCCCTTTCGTTTCCGGTCAGCGCTCTTCCAGTGGACTCTGTGGAGCTCGAACCCATCGTATACACGGGCGGTAATAAGTTGCATCGTCAAGGAGAATGCAGCGGCGATGGACCTAGCAGATGACCAATAGAGGGTACTCGACCCGCTGATCGGTGAACTGCCACGGCGTGCCGACTGGCGCGGGAGGCCGTCGCGCAACAGCCGGGAGGTCCCGTGGGAGAGGGGCCGGCGGTGAGGTCTCCCCCGCTCCCCTAGGGGGTGAGGTTCTCCTACTCCTCCGCCTCGCGCCGCATCAGCGCCCACAGCCCCTCCACCTTCGCCCGCCCCGTCGAGATCGCCCCGATCGAGACCCGCACCATCCAGCGTCCGTCGAGCGTCGCCGCCGTCAGATACGCCTCCCCGCTCGCGTTCACCCGCTCTACCCACGCCAGTGTATGCTGGTCCAGCGCCTCACCCTCGACACCCGCCGGCTCGTGCCGCACGCAGACCGTCTGCAACACCACCGGCGCCAGCACGCGCCACCCCGCTGCCGCCTCCACCTCACCCGCGAGCCAACGTGCATTGGCGATGTCGCGCCGCAGCCGCGCCTGCAACCCCGAAACGCCCTGCTCGCGGATCAAGCACCACAGCTTCAGCGCCCGAAAGCGCCGCCCCAGCGGGATGCCCCAATCGCGGAGGTTCTTCACGCGATCGTCCACCGCGCTGCGCAGAAAGCTCGGATTCGTGCCCATCACCCGCACCAGATGCTCCGCGTCGCGCACGTAATACAGCGAGCAATCGAAGGCCGACCCCAGCCACTTATGCGGATTCAACACCAGCGAATCCGCCCTCTCCACCCCCTCCCACATCCAGCGGCACTCCGGCAAGATCATCGCCGATCCCGCCATCGCCGCATCCACATGCAGCCACAGCCCCTCGCGCCGCGCCACCTCCGCGATCGCCCCGATCGGATCGAGCGCCGTCGTCGCCGTCGTCCCGCACGTCGCCACCACCGCACACGGCACGCGCCCCGCCTCCCGATCCGCCGCGATAGCCTCCTCCAGCGTCTCCACGTTCATCCCATAGTGTTCGTCCAGCGCTATCGCCCGCACATTCGCGCGCCCGAACCCCGCCAGCAGCGCCGCCTTCTCCACCGAGCTGTGCGCCTGCCTCGACGTATAGATCACCAGCGGCGCATCCTCCCCCTGCAAGCCGCCGCGCGCCAGCGAAAACCCCGTCGCCCGCTCCCGCGCGCAGATCAGCGCCACCAACGCGCTCGTCGAGGCCGTGTCCGCGATCACCCCGCTCCATGCCCCTGAAAGCCCCACCATCTGGCGCATCCAGTCCGTGACAACTTCCTCCAGCTCGCTCAGCGCCGGACTCGCCTGCCACGAGAGCCCCAGCACCCCCAGTCCCGTGCTCAGGTAGTCCCCCAGCACCGACGACAACTCGCTATTCGCCGGAAAGAAGCCATAGAACCCCGGATGCTGCCAGTGCGTCAGCCCCGGCACGATCACCCGGTCCAGGTCCCCGAAGATCGCCTCGAACGGCTCCGGCGCCTCCGGCGGCGACTCCGGCAGCTGTCCCTTCACCGCCCCTGGCTCCATGCCCGACCGCACCGGCAGCTCCGCCACCCCCGCCCGATAATCCGCGATCCAATCGATCAACCGGTGCCCCGCCCGGCGAAACTCCTCCGGCGTCATCGCTGTCTCCCTCCTCCGGCCACCGCCGAGATCACCCTCACGAGCCGCCACGCCATGCAGGCAAGCACCCCGCCCGCCCTGCACATCGCCCTTCATACACACAGCCCATCATACCAAGCCCTGCGCAACCCTCATCGCGCCCCCAGCGGACTCACAGCAACTTGCACAGGCATTGAGCAGGCGGGCACTTACGCTTGCAATGCCGTTGCCCGCCTGCCCGTGTGCCGCTCGCGAGCCATGCGGCCTTGCGGCCGCTGGTGGATCAGGTCCGTCCCGTGCCCTTGTAACCGCCGGCTGACCAGGTGTAAGGCTGCTGTAACGCGCGAGTAACTTGCGGCACCTACACTCACTCGTGGTACCCCCACGGCGCCCTGGCAGCTCCCGGGCGGGACATGGACGTATTGCAGCGGTCGGCGCTCCCCGACATGGCCGACATGGCCGACATGGCCGACATGGCGCGGCATGGCCGCTGGTGGCGCCAAGGGGTGCTGGCTGGCGTGCAGTGCGCCACCGAGCACGGTGCGCGATGCGTGACGCGCACGTCCTGCCGTGGCAGCTCGCCGCTGGCAGGTGGCACGGAAGGCAGCGTGATGGTATGGCTGCTCTGGCGGACCCCTCTGCGAAGCGCGACCCGCCGCCGACGCCGCGCCCTGCACCAGGACCTTCTCGACGATCACTTGCTGCTGGGCGCGTTGGTCGCGTGTGTGCTGCTGATCGGCTACCAGTTGACCGTCACCCTGGTCCAGCCGCCCTGGATCGAGCCGGTCTCGAACTGGCTGCGCACCGCACTGGCCTGGCCGCAGCTGTGCATCGTGGCCTGGGTGGCCGTGCGTCTGCGGCGCACCCAGCAGCCAGATGGGGCCGCCTGGTGCTGGCTGGCCCTGGGTATGCTGTTCTCGTGGTGGGCCTCACCATCTGGTCGCTGGCTGAACAGTACGTCGCTCCGCAGGGACTCCCCTACCCCAGCCTCCCCAATCTCTTCTTCATCCTGCGGGACCTGTGCTTCCTCACCGCGTTGGTCCTCGTCCCCGCCAGTGGTCGCTGGCTAGCAGGCTTGCGGACCCTGATCGATGGGGTGCTGTGGATGAGCGCCATCACGGCCCTCTCCTGGTACTTCGTCCTGCTGCCCATCGCGCTGCAGACGCACGAGCCTCCGGCAAGCAAGATCGTCAGCATGGTCCAGCAGGTCGTCGATCTCGTCCTCATCTACATGCTCATCCTGGCCCTGGCCCGACCGCGCCACACCACCAGGGAACGGCTGGTCATGTCCCTGCTGAGCCTCGCGTTCATGGCCCTCTTCGTGGGGGACACCTGGGCCGCGGTGCTGTTGCTCCACCCACCGTACATCTATCGCGCGGGCAGTGCGCCTGGCGTGTTCTGGCTGACGTGCTATCTGCTGATCCCGTTGGCCGGGCTGGTCCGGCTGCGCCTCGTCCCGGCCGCCCCTCCCTCCCGTCGGGCGATCCCCGTTGAGCCCCTGAGCTGGCGTGGCGTGCTGGACGGCATGCAGTTCGTCGCGCCCAGCGTCGCGGTGGTCGTGGCTGCCGGGGTGATCATGGTCACGGCAGCGTTCATGTCGGGGAGCAAGGCGGGCCTCGTCGCTGCGGAAGTGGTTGGCCTCGCCTTGCTCCTGCTGGTGGCCGCGCTGCGGCCGGCGGTCATGTACCTGGAGCACGCGCAGCTGCGCCGCGAGCGCGACGTGGCGCATGCGCGCGAGGGCGCGTTGCGGCTGGCCAATGCGCGCATGGAGACGTTCCTGAGCGTCATCGCCCATGAGCTGCGGACGCCGCTCACCGTCCTCATCGGCAATGTCCACCTGATGGCTCGCCGGCTGGATGCCCTGCTCCGCCGTGACACGAGCCGCGAGGAGTACGCCCGTGGCGCGACGGTGCAGCGCACGCTGGTCGAGTACTGCGAGCACAGCCTGCAGCGCATGGAGCGGCTGGTGGAGGATGTGGCGGACGAGACGCGCATTCACCGCGGTCAGCTCGCCTTGCACCTGGAGCCGCGTGATCTGGTCAGCGTGGTCGGCGAGGCCGTGGCAGAGCAGGTGGCACTCAACCCCGAGCGCGCCATCCACTGCGTCGCCGAGGCGTCTCCCGTGCCGGTCCTCGCCGATGCCAGCCGCATCCAGCAGGTCGTCGCCAACGTGGTGGGCAACGCGCTCAAGTTCTCGCGCGACGACCAAGCCGTGGAAGTACGGGTGTGCCCCACGGATGGGGTGGCCCAGGTCGCGGTCCACGACGACGGGGTCGCTATCCCCCCGGCGGAGCAGCCCCACATCTGGGAGCAGTTCTACCAGGCGGAGGGAGTGCAGGTACAGAGCGGCTCGCAGATCGGCGTGGGCATGGGCCTCTACATCAGTAAGGCGATTGTCGAGGGACACCATGGCCGGGTCGGCGTCGACAGTGCGGCCGGCCAGGGCACGACCATTTGGTTCACGTTGCCGCTCTCTTCGCCACCGACCCCCTCCTCGCCTGCAGCAGGAGCGGGCAGTCCGGCATCTTTCCCAGCGCCCAGCGAGCACCAAGGGACACGCGACTGACACGACACGTGACCGACTGGAGCTTCCAGGGCGCCTGCTGCGGACACCCCCTGGGAGGTGTCGGACGCGCACAACGGGCAACGAGCGAGGTACCGAGTCTCCCGTTGCGAGAACATTCGACGAATTGCGCTTGTAATTGCCTGCCTACTCAATGGTGATGCAAGATGCTGTAAGAGGGTGTCTGAGAAGGGCACGGATCGTGCGGGGACGAGGGGTGGCGAGCCGACGGGAGGAGCCAGGCGCTCGCCAGCGGAAGAGGTGCCGTATGGCCCATCGTCGGTATCCGAGCGATCTGAATGATGCGGAATGGGCGCTGCTCGCGCCGTTGTTGCCCGCGGCCCAGCCCGGTGGGCGGCCGCGCGGCGTGGACCGCGCCAACGTGGGCTCCCGCGACCCCAGCAAGAAGCCGCGTCGCTGGGTCGTGGAGCGGCTGCATTCGTGGCTCAACCGCTCGCGGCGCCTGCTGGTGCGCTGGGAGAAGCTGGACCGCACCTACGAAGCCTTCCTGCATCTCGCCTGCGCCCTCCTCTGCTTCCAGCAGTGCGATCGCTTACGACCGGCGTAAGTCGGTATCCGAATAAGGACTAAGAGCCTATCCGAATAACTGTGGTAGACTACGTCACATGAAGCCACACGAGACCAAGAAGCGAGAACGGCAGCGCACGCCGAATAACCGGACTACCACCGGCTTTCGCGTCTCCGATGCCCTGTGGGCGGTGCTGGAGCCCCTGCTGCCCGTCCACGTCAATACCCATCGCTTCGGCGGCGGACGACCGCGGGTGTCGGATCGCACCTGTGCCGATGCGATCTTCTACGTGCTGCGGACCGGCTGCCAGTGGTCGGCGCTCGACCAGACCGAGCTCTGCGCCCATTCGACGGCCCATGATCGCTTTCAGGCCTGGGTAGAAGCCGGCGTCTTCCTGCAGCTGTGGCACGCTGGGGTGGCGCGGTTTGATGAGCTGCGCGGGATCGAATGGGACTGGCTGGCGATGGACGGGGCGATGACCAAGGCGCCCCTGGGCGGGGGGAAAACCGGTCCCAATCCCACCGACCGGGGCAAGTCCGGCGTCAAGCGCAGCCTGCTGACCGAGGGGCATGGGGTGCCGATCGGCCTGGCGGTGGCCGGCGCCAATCGGCATGACATGAAGCTGGCGCGGGCGACCGTGGACGCCCTGATCGTCGCGCGTCCCGCCCCGACCCCCGAGCGACCGCAGGGGATGTGCTTGGATGCGGGCTACGACTACGATGCGGTCTATGCCATGCTGCGGGAGTTTGGCTTTACGGCCCATGTGCGTCCGCGCGGGGAGGAAGCGAAAGCGATCAAAGACGAAGCGGGCTTCAAAGCGCGGCGCTGGGTGGTGGAGCGGGCGCACTCGTGGATGAACCGCTTCCGTCGTCTGCTGATCCGCTGGGACAAGAAACCGCAGAACTACCTGGCGTTTCTGCATTTCGCCTGTGGCCTGATTGCCTTGCGGGCTGCTGGGTTATTCGGATAGGCTCTAAGTCCGCTCGTCCTCGGTACGCCGGCACTGCAGTGCCGCGATCCCCTCGCCGCCCCTTTCCTTCGCGCTCCCTCTCTGGCCCCCCTCTCCCCGCGGTGAGAGAGGCCGGGGGTGAGGAACCCCATCCGCCACTCCGGCACAAAAAAACGGACGAGCGCAACGCACACAGGCGCCACGCTCGTCCGACCAGATCGCCGCGTACCTTACCGCTGGCGCCCCAGGATGCGCACCAGGAACAGGAACAGGTTGATGAAATCGAGGAACAGCTTGAACGCGCCGATCAGCGCCACCCGCGCCTCCGCGTCCGTCTTGCCGTTGATCGCGACCGCTGCCGCCTGCTTCTTAATCCACTGCGTGTCGTACGCCGTCAAACCCGCGAAGATCACCACGCCCGCATAGCTGATGATCCAATATAGCGCGCTGTTCTGCAGGAAGAAGTTGACGACACTCGCGATGATCAGCCCGATCAGCGCCATGAAGAAGATCGCCCCGAACTTCGAGAGATCGAGCTTCGTCGAATAGCCGATCAGGCTCATCACGGCGAACATGCCCGCCGTCGCGATGAACGCCCCGAAGATCGAATCCGCCGTGTATTCCAAGAACAGCAACGAGGTGAAGAAACCGAAGATCGCCGCGAAGACCACGTAGAGCACCGCGCCCAGCGTGACGCTCGCCCGCCGCACGATCGGGAAGAAGCCGAAGCCGATCACCAGGTAGGCGATCACCGAGCCGATCAAGACGATCGGGTTCAAGATCACCGTGGCGATGCCCGTCAGCTGCCCGCCGTTCTGGTAAACCGTCACCTCATTCAGCAGCGCGCGGCCCAACCCGAACGAGATGCCGAAGCCCACCGCCAGCCCCAGCGCCAGCCACAGGTACACCTGCCGCATCACCGCGCCGACGTCCATCGCATATGGCGCCGCCCCCGCCGGATAGGCATAGCCAGCCCCCGGCGCGCCGGGATAGCCCTGCCCCTGCGGATAGCCCTGGTTCTGCTGGAATGGCGAATTTTGATAACCCGGATAATTCGGCGTGTTCGGATCGTACGCCATGAAAACACCCCTCTCTGCTCCAGCGTGGCGCGGCACCGCGAAACGCGCGCCGGTTCGTTTCCCTTGGCGCTCGCAGCATACAGCACAAGACAAATGCACGTCCAGTGCGCCCCCGCCGCCCGCAGACATTTTACGCGCGACCGACACCAAGCTGACGCCCCGCAACCCCGAACCCGCACCTGCATTGCCAAACTCGTCGCATCGCCCGCACGTCACCCACCCGCGCCATCCGCGGCAGCCTCACACCGGCAGCACCGCCAGGTCCGGCTCGACCCATCGCGCCCGCGCCTCCGCGCCATCCATCGTTTCCGCGCGCCAGTGCCGGTACGGCAGCGTCTTATCGAGCAGCTGCGGGAACGCCGCCACGAACGCCTCAAACTCCTCGATCTCCGGGCGCATCGCCACGTGATGGCTCACGATCCGCGCCCAGAACCGCGTCATCGTCTCGTGATACTTCCCCGGATTACCGTGCAGCGTCGCGAACTGCCGGATGCCCGACGCCACCGCATCGCCCCCCGCCCGCGCACCCAGCCGCCGCGTCAGCAGCCACGCCAGCCGCACGTGATCCCTATGCCGAAACGCCGCATTCGGCAGCGCCCCCTCGTGGAACGCTCGCACAAACTCGTCATCGATCACCGCCGTTCCTCCTCCTACCAAGCCCTGCCGATTCCGTTAGCCTCCAGGAGACGCCACCCCAGGATGACCGTGGCATGCAGGCCACAAACAGCGCTAACAGCCGCGAAGAACGCTGCGTCATACCGATTTCCTTAGACTGTTGGCCCCCGCGCCGAAGAGTCCAGGTGCGATTCGCTCCGGCCTTCAGGCCGTCGTGCGGCAACATATCCCAACAGCCGAGTCGAATGCAGCCGCCGGCCGCTCCCCATCACCCATCCCCCGCCATCGCCGCCTCCAGCGCCCGCAACACCCGCAGGTACGCCGCGACATCCGCCTCGCCGGTCGCCGACCGCACGCACAGCTCCAGCTCGCGCAGCGCCGCCTCCACCTCCGCCGCCACCGCGCTCCCGGCCTCCGTCAGCGCCACCGCCACCATCCGCCGCGAGGTCGGATGCGCTCCCCGCCGCAGCCAACCGCGCCGCTCCAGCCGATCGAGGATCCCCGTCAGCGTCGAGCGCTTCTGCCCGAAGCTCGCGTGCAGATCGTTGATCGTGCGCTCCGCAGGCCGCGCCAGATACGCCAGCACGTGCGCCTCCGCCTGCGAGACGCCGAGCCGCCCCAGCGTCACCTCGACCCACAGCCCCACGCCGTGCGTCGCTCGCTCCAACGCTGGGATGATCCGCGCCACATCATCTGTATCATCTGTATTCATACATATCCGTAGTATACGCATCCGAACTGTATCCGTCAAGTGCCCTGTCCACCCATCTCCATCGCGCTCCCTCTCCCGTCACCGCCGCCCCACCCGCAGGCGGACGTGAGTCCGCGCCTCCGCGATCCCGCGCCCTCGCCACCCCGTTTCCCCAACGACGACAGCCCACCCCGCTCGCGAGGGCTTGCCGGAGGTGAAGTCGCCCTTTCACATGAAACGTCCCCCTCGCCCCGTCCCACTCGCTCGCGGCGTACAATAGAGCCACAGCATCGAGCTGACCCCTCCCAACGTGGTGAAGGAGCTAGACCATTATGCTGCTCGCTGGCGATATCGGTGGAACCAAGACGAATCTCGCCCTCTACGCCTCAGCGGACGACCTGCGCATGCCCGCCGCCGAGATCACCGTCCCGAGCGCGCAGTACCACAGCCTCGAAGCCGTCGTCCACGCCTTCCTCGGCGGCATGGGCGCCAGCATCGATCGCGCCTGCTTCGGCGTCGCCGGCCCCGTCGTGCACGGCGTGGCCCGCATCACCAACCTACCCTGGGCCATGACCGAAGAGCACCTCTCCGCCGAGCTCGGCTTCGCCCGTGTCGGCCTCATCAACGACCTCGCCGCCATTGCCTACTCTGTTCCCTGGCTCGGCGCCGGCGACCTCCTCACCATCAGCGCCGGCGAGGCCGTCCCCGACGGCACCATCGCCGTCATCGCCCCCGGCACCGGCCTTGGCGAAGCCTTCATCACCCGCGACGGCGGCAGCTACAACGTTCACGCCTCCGAGGGTGGCCACTGCGACTTCGCCCCCACCAACGACGACGAGATCGACCTCCTGCGCTACCTGCTCAACATCGAGTCCCACGTCAGCTACGAGCGCGTCTGCTCCGGCATCGGCATGCCCAACATCTACGCCTACCTGCGCGACTCCGGCCACTACGTCGAACCGGCGGATCTCGCCGCGCAGCTCGCCGCCACCCCCGAGATGAAAGACAAGACCCCCATCATCATCAACGCCGCGCTGCAAGGCGACGACGCGCCACCCATCTGCCGCAAAACGCTGGACATCTTCGTCTCGATCCTCGCCGCCGAGTCCGGCAACCTCGCCCTCAAAGTCCTCGCCACCGGCGGACTCTACCTCGGCGGTGGCATCCCCCCGCGCATCGAGCCGCATCTCGCCAGCGAAGCCTTCCGCCGCGAATTCCAGCGCAAGGGCCGCTTCGCACACCTCCTCGACACTGTCCCCATCCACGTCATCCTCTACTCCAAAGCCGCCCTCCTCGGCGCCGCCCACCACGCCGCCACGCTCTGACCCTCCCAACGAGCCGCCGGCACACGCCGGCGGCCAGTGTGCGCGAGACACTCAAGGAGGGAACTTCCTAACGTCCCTGGCCGATGTTCTCCGACACATCCAGTGGCGTGCGCGAGTCCTTCACCGAGGTGAGCGCGACGAGACACCGGCGACGATCGGCTACGAGCGCTTGACCCGCGCCAGATCACTGACCCAAAGCTCCATGTGAGCGAGGGGGTACGTCCCAAAATGTATGGCGGTCCGTCTTTTCTTGAGCGCGCTTGAGCGGTAAGCGAGATCACCCACCGGTTGGCGATAACCGATGTCCCGCCTCGCGCGCTCGCCGTGCTTCGTAGCTCTTCACGTGGGCGTAAGCGATGCGCAGCAGAGAATTGGCACTCCCTTGCCGTTGCACTCGCCCCGGCTCCGCATCATGACGGCCATCATGGGCACGGCGCAGCAGGTCGCCGAGAATCTGCTCGGCCTCGATCGGCACCCCGCGCTCGGTATCGCGCAGCATCGAGGCGGTCAACTCCGAACCGGGTGCTGTGAGAGTTGCGCGGTCGCGCTGCAGCGCCTCCGCGCTCGGTGCGAAACCGCGTTCGGCCGCGATCGCGGCACACTCGTCGAGCAGCGCCGCGGCCAGATCGCCCCCACCTGCCCCGACAATATCGCCAATGGTGGCGCGCATGAGGCAGGTGATCCCCGCGAGCGCCGCGATGGACACCCACTTCTCCCACATCTCCTGCACGATCGCCGCGCTCAGGCGTGAGTCGAAGCCAGCGACCGCCAACGCCGTTTCGATCGCCTTGACCCGCTCGGACCGCGATCCGTCGCGAGATCCGTTGGACAGATTGCGGGCGCCGAAGGAGAGGCTGGCGACCTCGCCGAGCTGCGCCAGACCCACCTGCTCCTCGCCGTCGACTCCCTCCGCCGCCTCCTCGCCACCACCTAGGAGCTCCTCGAAGTCGAGCGCGACGCCACCCTCCACGAGCTCGAAGCCATCACCGCCGCCCCCGATGGCCGCGCCGCCAACCGTCCGCGTCACAGCCACGCCCCCCGCTACATCAACAGCATCCTCGCCATCCAGAAAGAGCTCAACCGCCTGCTCGCCCTCGGCGTCGCCACCTTCGCCCCCTCCGACACAACGCAAAATCCGGCAGAAATGGCAGATCCCGCTGCCACCTCACACACTGAAAAAGCGGCAGAAACGGCAACCGCCGCCCCTGCCGCTGTCCCCGTCCTCCTTCGCCCCGCGGGGAGAGGCGAGGTCCCCCACCGTAGGCTTGAGGGGGGTAGGTCTCACCCCCGCAGCGGACCCGCCCCCACCAGCGCATCGAGCCGGTTCACCACATCCTCCAGCACCCCGAACGCCCGCTCGATCGGCTCCGGCGACGTCAGATCCACCCCCGCGATCTTCAGCGCATCCAGCGGATACACCGAGTCGCCCGCGTTCAAGAACGCGATGTAGCGCTCGGCGGCGGGTCGTCCCTCGCGCATCACCCCATCGGCCAGCGCGTTCGCCGCCGCGATGCCCAGCGCATACTGGTGCACGTAGAAGTTGGCGAACATGTGGCCGAACTGCGCCCACGTGATGCCCACCCGCGACTCATCCAACTCCACATTCGGCCCGTAGCCCTCGCGGAACAGCCCCAGCAGCGTCTGCGACATACCCTCCGCCGTCAGCCCCTCACCGCGCTCGGCCTGCGCGTGGATCGCCACCTCGAACTGCGACAGGATCGGCATGATGAAGAAATAGCGGTGGAAGTTGTTCATCGTCTCGTTCAGCACTTCCAGCAAGAAATCGGGGTCCGTCTCCGTCCGCAAGAAGTGCGCGCGCAGCAGCGCCTGGTGGAAGTTCGAGGCCGTCTCCGCCACAAACATCCCATACTCGCTATACACCACTGGCTGCGTCGCCCACGTGTAATGCGAGTGCATCGAATGCCCCAGCTCGTGCGCCAGCGTGCTCACGTTCAGCAACCCGTCGCAATAGCTCTGCAAGATGAACGGATGCGTGCTCGGCGCCCCCGTCGAGAACGCCCCGCTGGACTTGTTCTGGTTCACCGCCCAGTCCACCCAGCGCTCCTCCGTCAGCCCGCGCCGCAACGTGCCCAGATACGCCTCGCCCATCGGCGCCAGCCCCGTCAGGATCACCTCGCGCGCCTCGCCGAACGGGATCACCCGCTCGCTCCGCGTCAGCGGCGCGAACGTGTCATACGTGTGCAGCTTCTCGACCCCGATCGCCCGCCGCTTGATCTCCCAGAAGCGGTGCCACAGCGGATAGTGCCGTCGGATCGCCCCGATCAGGTTATCGTAGACCTGTCGCGGAAGGTGCGACTGCTCCAACGCCGCCTCCACCGACGAGGAATAGCGCCTCGCGCGCGCAATGAAAGCGTCGCGCTGCACCGCCCCCGTCAGCGTCCCCGCCAGCGTGTTGCGCACCTTCAGGTACGCGTCGGCATAGCGTTCCCACGCCGCCCGCCGTACCGCCGGATCGGTCGATCGCTTCAGATCGTCCACGTTCCCCTGGATCAGCGCCACCTGGCCGCCGTCCTCGCCGGTGATCGTCCCCATGTCGATCTCGACGTTCGTCAGCACGCTATACGTATGCTGGTGCGCCTCCGCCAGCGGCCCGCTGTCCGCCAGGATCTCCTCCACGTCGGCGCTGCGCACGTGCGGGCGCCGCCGCTCCAGCCGGTCGAAATAATGCTCATACACCGCCAGCTCATCCGAATCCGCCAGGAACCTGCCCAGGTGGCCCGGCGTGAGGTCCAGCAGCTCCGGCTCGATATAAGCGATCGCAGCGCCGAAGCGCGCGAAGAGCGCCCCCGCGCGCTGCACCCGCGCCTGCGCGGCCTGGTCGCTGCTATCCACGGCGGCCTGCATGCTCGCGTAAAGGTAGATGCGCCAGATGTCGCCCTGCAAGCGATCTCGCGTCTGCAACGCCTCCAACAACACCTCGGCGGCCTCGCCCAGGTGCCCGCGGAACGGCGTCAGCGCCCCAAGGCCCCCCTCGGCGGCGCGAACGGCCGTCTCCCAATCCGCATCGGACGGATAGACACTCGCGATATCCCAGGTCTGCTCCACGGGGACGTCGGCACGACGCGGCAACGTAGCGGATGTAGCCATAGGTGTGCAATCCTCCTGCGCCGGAGTATACCGCAGCAAAGGGTCGGGCAAACAGCACAGAGCTCCCCCGACGAGAGTTCATGGAGATGCGGCCAGTTCGCGAGATAAGGTCGGTCAGCGATGATTGTAAAGCTCGACCTGCCAGCGCCACTCGCTGTGATCGGGCGCGTTCCACCACGCCTTGAGGATGCCGACCTCACCACCCGGCAATATCACCGGCGTCCCAACATCCGCGTCCGTCGGCCAGATATCCTCCCGCACCACGCGATCCCCCTCCCGACGCAGCCGCAGGATCGGCGTAGCGTCCGTGCGCGGCAGATCCCGCCCAAAGGCGAGGCGCGCGCCCGCATCGTCGCGGACCTCGACGGTGAGCTTCGTGGGGCCGGCATGGGCCAGCAGCACATCGGTCGGATCGATGCGCCCGCGAGCGAAGGAGATGCCGGTAGCCCCGGCGTCGGGAATCCAGAGATCCCAGACCTGCAGCGATGGCGTGGCGTGAGACATGGGCATTCCTCCTCACCAACATGGCATGCGCAACCGAAAGGGAATCCTGAGCGAAGTCTAGCAAGAAGGTGCCCAGCGCCGTGAAAAGCCCGCTAACTGACCCAGCCCCACAGCAGCCACTGCCCGAAGTAATACCCGAAGAGGCCCACGCTAACCACCAGGTAGCCCACGCGCAGCGCGCTCGGCGCGCGTGCCAGCCACCCGCCGAGCAGCACGGCCAGCGGAAGCAGCGCCAGCAGATAGCGCGCCGCGCTCGTGGAGTAGCCACCGGCGTCCACCTTGATCAGCGCCACGCACCAGCAGGCCGCGAGCGTCAGCCACAGGCCCGGCGGCAGGCGTCGGATCGTCAGCAGCAGCCCCGCTAGCCCGATCAGCGCCGCCGCCACGATCACGGCCCACGTCGCGGCGGACTCCGACGCGCCGAGCCGCCAAGCCAAGCGATGGAGCAGCAACAAGGTAAAAAACGTCGCCACCGTCGAGACCAGCAGCGCGCCCTGCGTGAAGTGCCCGCCCATCACCGCACCCACGACATGCGCCAGCGCCGTATGGAGCGGCAGGAACGCCCCCTCGCCAGGGCGATAACCGCGCGTGGCGAGCTGCAGGTAATAGACCGCGTCCCAGTGCGTCCATGGCGTCGTCAGATACGCCCGCGGCCCCGTCAGCGCGGGACCCGGCAGCGTGGCGATCTTGATCCCCGCCGGCTGATGGAAGACATACGCCCACGAGGCGGCGTACGGCCCCGGCGCCACGATCAGCAGCGCGGCGATGAAGATACCCGCGCCCACCCGCAACGCCGCCGTCGCCGCGAGCGCCACGCGGAAAGCCGGCGCGTTCCACCAAGCCCGCAGCCACCGACGCGGCGCGTCCAGGCGAACGTCGGCCATGCGGGTGCCCCCTCCAGCGCGCCGAACACGGGTCGCGCGGCGAATGCCATCATAGCCGCCCCGCCCAGCCGTGTCACGCGGCCAGGCGAGCGAGCACGAAAAGGCCCGGCGTACCACGATGGGATACGCCGGGCCGACTGCAGCGAGGCGTACGGCGACGTCACATCTCGGAGTCGCTCTGCATACCGGCACCGAAGGGGCTCGGGGCGCCGAAGGGGGTGGGGACGCCGAAGGGGGTGGGGGCGCCGACCTGTACGGGACGGCGCGCGTTCAGGGCGGCGAGGACGTAGGCGTACAGGTCGCGCGAGGAGCCGTAGTTGCCGCCCACGTCGAACTCGCGCTTCTTGCCGCTGCGCATGTCGAGGACGATCTGCCAGCCGTAGAAACCGCCACCGCTGCGATGGACGTCGAGCACGTTGGAGATCGCCACGCCGTCGACCTTCTTCCCCTGGACCTCGGCGACATAACGCGGCGTGACGAGGAAGAAGTAGTCGTGCGGGCGCCGCAAAGTGCGCAGCCAGCGGCGCGCGACGAAGAAGAGGTACAGCGCGAAGAGCAAGAACAGCAGCCCCTCTCCTATGAGCACCGGCGTCCGCAGCGGACCGTTGATCCAGGATTGGGGAATCACGTCCAGGCCGATAACGGTATTGGTCGCCACGATGAAGATGCCGCAGCCGATGGCGACCACGCCGAGGATGGCGAAGAGGATGAGGTTGGGCCAGATGACGCTTTGGCGGACGGGAAATCGCGTCCAGGTGGCGGGCATCGCGGCGGTGCGCGCAAGCTCGACCGCCTCGGGCAGCGTGAGGCTCGGCTCGGGCTGCGACGACGAGAGGGCCGGCGACTGCCCGCGTCGTCGCGCCTGGACCCGCGGCAATTGATCGAGGCCAAAGGCGGCGTTCGTCGCGCGGGCGCGGATGGCCTGGAGCAGCGGCGAGGCGGAGCCGCCCGCCAGCGGTGTGCGCACAAGCACCTGCATGCTGTGCTGCGGCCCGGCCTCCACGTCCAGCTGCTCGTCCTTCCAACGGGCGATGGTGACGAACTGGAGTTGTTTGTGGGTCGTCTCGCTACTCGCCAGATAGAGCCAGTCGATCGCGGGCCAGGGCAGCGAGCGTTTCACGGCGAGGATCTGGCTCGTCAGCGCGGCATTGTCCGCCACCCAGAAGAGGAGCATGCTGGGCACGAAGCCGAGGTACACCAGGATGGCGAGGGAGTATCCCAGCGCGAACCAGATGCGCCCGTCGGCGTCGGGCGTGGTGGCAGTGTGCAGTCGCGCAGAGCGCCTCGATCATGATCAGGCCGACGATGACCGGCCAGGGGCCGCGCGAGAAGATCACGACGCCGTCGCCACGGTACGCGCGCAGGGCCAGCCGGTGCCAGACGAAGAGCGCGACAGTCAGCGCGAGAAAGGCGGCGCCAAGCACCCACGGTGGGAGCGGGGTAAATGCGGCGACGATGCCGATGGCTGCGGCAACAGGAATCGCGCCTGCCGCGAATAAGACCTGAGCGCGCCGGTTCATGATCGCATCCCTCCTGCCCGAACCCGCACGACGGCTCTTCGCGAGAGCCGTCTCTGACCAGTCGTGCGACGTTTGATGACGTCTCCGTATATCTGCCGAGACGCATCCCGTCGCTCCGGGCCACGCTCGACGGGAGCGGCCCCTCGCCCAGTATCCCCCTATCGATCAAGACCTGGCATGCTCGACGACTCATAGGATGCGCGGAGGCATGAAAAAGCCCGGCGCACCACAGTGGATGCGCCGGGCCGACGAGGATGTGGGCGTGTGCCGACGAGTGCCGCGCCACGCGATTGAGCCTACGAGGCGCGCAACGCCTGCATCGCCGACTCGATCTCGTGCCACCCCTGCTCACGCCGCACGCCGAAGACCAGCGGCACGAATGGCGACTCGTCCGCCACCAGCTCCTGCGCCGTCAGCCACTCACTCAGCGCCTCCGCCCACACCTCCTCCGGCCGGCGGCCCGTCTCGCGCGCCGCCTTCGCCGTCTCCCACAAGAGCACCGGCGAAAGCCCACGCTCGGCACGCCGCCGTGCCTTATGCAGCGGACCAGACGCCGCCGCCCGCTCGATCGCCTCGAAATGGCGCAACGCCGCCGGATCGACCGACGCGCTGCCCAAACCCGCCGCCTGCGCGGCCCGCACCGCATGTGCCACCCGCGGCCTCGACACCACGGTAACCCGCGCATCCCGCCGCTCGTGTCGATCACTCCACCAGAATCGCATCGCCGAACCTCCTCGTACCGCTCGAACGTCACCAACAACGCCGCACCACCATCATAGAACACATGTTCTGACAATGCAAACGCGGCAGGACTGCTGGTGGTCACATCGCGGACCGTGGGGTACACAATGGTGTGTGACGAGGCGACGATCTCGGCGCAAGGTGTCACAAATCGCGTGGCTCTGCTGTCTCCTCTTCGGATCGACCGCCAGTGGCTCGTCCCGAGTCGCCGTACTGCCCGGTGCTCGCCCAGCCCGTCAGCGAAACGCGGTGTACGGCGTCTCATCCGGCATGCAGCATGGCACGAATAAGAGAGGAACAGTATATGACCGCCACACCTTCGTCTTCGGATCGCACCCCGCCCGCCCCGCTTCGCATCGGTGCGCGGCTGATAAACCCACTCATCAAGCGACTCGCCGGCAAGCGGCACGTGCGCGCATTCGCGGTCATCGAGCACCGCGGTCGACGTTCGGGCCGCAGCTACGCGACGCCGGTGGCCGCGCGACCGACCGCCGGGGGCTTCCTGGTGCCGATGGCCTTCGGTGAACGAGCCGACTGGTTTCGCAACGTCCAGGCGGCGGGCGGCTGTATCATCCGATGGAACGGGCGTGACTATGCCGTGGTCGACCCCGAGATCATCGACTGGGAGGCCGCGAAGCCCACATTCAGCCGGGTCGAGCGGATCTTCGCGCCGCTCTTCGCGGACCACTTCGTGCGGCTGCGATTCGCCCCGGCTCGCCCCTCCGGCGCGGCCGAACATCAGTGTGAGCGGCCCGATACACGCCGTCTCGCGTCTGGAGTTGGCAGATGACGGAATCGTTTGAAGCCTACCGCTCGTACCTCTTCTCCATCGCCTACCGCATGCTCGGCAGCGCGATGGACGCCGAAGACATGGTGCAGGAGACGTTCCTGCGCGCCCAAGCCGCACCGGACGCGATCGTCTCGCCCAAGGCGTACCTGGCGACTATCCTCACGCGCCTCTGCCTCAATCAGCTCGAATCGGCGCGCACCCGGCGCGAGCAGTATGTTGGGCCGTGGCTGCCGGAGCCGATCAGCACCGACGGCCTGACCGAAGCTGCGAACCCGGAGGAGCGCGTCGAGGCCTACGAGACGATCTCGCTGGCCTTCCTGACGCTGCTGGAGCAGCTGCAGCCCGTCGAGCGCGCCGTCTTCCTGCTGCGCGAAGTCTTCGACTACGAGTACGGCGAGATCGCCGAAATGCTCGGCAAGAGCGAGACGGCCTGCCGCCAGTCATTCAGCCGGGCGAAGAAACACCTCGCCGATCACCGACCGCGCTTCACCGCCTCGCCCGAATCGCATCGGAGGATGCTCACCAGCTTCTTGCGGGCCGTCCAGGGAGGCGACATGACCACCCTGACGTCGATGCTGGCCGACGACGTCACGCTCTGGGCCGACGGCGGCGGCAAGGTGCGCGGCGCGATAACGCGCCCACTCGTCGGGCGCGACGCGGTGATGCGCTTCGCCGTGGGGTCGCTACGCCTGCTGCCGGGGCCGTATGCCGTCGAGCTCGCCGAGATCAACGGCCAGCTCGCCGCGGTCGTCCGCGCGGACGGTCGCGCGTTCTCGGTCATCTCCATCGAGGTGGCGGGAGAGCAGATCCGCGCCCTCCGCGTCATCGCGAATCCCGACAAGCTCGCCCGGCTCTCGCTTGATGTGCCGACGCCCTAGCGTTCGTGCATCGATCAGCCCTCGCGGCGGAAGATCAAGAAAACCGCGGTGATCGTCACGGCGACGACGATGACGAAGCCGCGGACGATCCTGGGGTCGAGGCGGCGCGCGTAGGCGGCCCCGCCATATCCGCCGAGGATCGCGCCGGCGGTGAGGACGAAGACCTGGTCGCCGATCGCGGTGTGCCCGACGAGGAAGGTGACGGCCGAAGCGCCGTTGATCACGCTGGCCAGCACCGTCTTCAGCGCGTTCATCTTGTGGATGTTGCGCATGCCCATCAGGCCGAGGCACGCCAGCATCAGGATGCCGATGCCACCGCCGAAGAAGCCGCCGTAGATGGAAATGACGAGCTGCGCGAGGCCCACGCCGAGCAGCGCGCGCCATGACGGATGGCCCCCGAAGACGGCGACACCGTCGGACGCATCGTCGCTGGCGGTGCGGCGGGTGCGCAGCCAGGCCGTGATGTGCGGGCCGAAGATGAAGACCAGCGTGGCGAGCAGCAGCAGATAAGGCAGCAGGCGCAGAAACGTCTGTTGCGAGGTCCCCAGCAACAGCCGCGCGCCGGCGACGCCGCCGACGAGGCTGATGCCGCCGAGGAAGAGCAGCTCGCGGCGCTGCTCCGCCAACTCCTTGCGGTATGCGCCCACGCTGGCGAGGGAACCGGGGAAGAGGGCGATGGTGTTGGTGATGTTGGCCGCTATCGCCGCCATCCCGGTGAAGATCAGCGTCGGCACGGTGATGAACGTGCCGCCTCCGGCGACGGAGTTGAGCGCGCCGGCCAGCACGGCGGCGACGAAGAGCAGCAGCGCCTGGGGCAGCGTCATGGAGCATCCTGGGGTTACGAGAATCGGCGACGGCAATGCCGCGAGTCCACCGGCCCAACGCGACGGCCGCGCCACGCCCTCACACCCGCCTCAAGATGATACCGAATCCGGGCTCATCAGGTCCGCAGACTCACCAAACGCCTCGCAATCCCCCGCGCCGCGACCCAGCCTCTGGGCCACCTCCCCTCGTGGGAGAGGCGGAGACCCCCACTGAGGACTGGGTTAGGGGGATGAGGTCCCCCTGCGTCACATCGCCTGCCGGAGCGAGAATGGGAAAGCCGAGGAGGTCGGCACGGGGCTCGGCGTGCCCGTGTCCGGTGTATCGGTGGATTGGACGGTGCTCGTGGCCTGCGGCGTGTCTGTCGCCAGCGTCGTCGGGGTAGGCGCGGGCGTGTCTGTCGCCAGCGTCGTCGGGGTAGGCGCGGGCGTATCGGTCGGCGTCGGTTGCGGCGTATCGGTCGGCGTCGGTTGCGGGGTCGGCGTATCGGTCGGCTGCGGCTGCGGCGTGTCCGTGGGCGCTGGTTGTGGCGTGTTCGTCGGAACCGGCTGCGGTGTGTTCGTTGGCTGCGGCGTGTTGGTGGGCTGGGGCGTCGTCCCCGTCGGTGCAGGATACTCGATCAGCAGCGACAGCTGCGCCGTCCGCATCGTGCTGAACAGCGCGTCGCCGTGCGCCATCGAAAACCACGCATTGTACGGGCCGATGGTCGAGGGCGCCGCGAGCGTGATGGTAAACGTGATCGACGCGCCGGGCAAGACGGCATGCGGCCCAACCGAGACCGCGAAGCCCGTCGGGCAATTCGAGCGCGCGGGGTACTGATGCAGCGTATCGCAGACCAGCTGGTAGCCAGCCGCAGAGGTCCACGTGTTATACCCGCTGTTGATCAGCGTGATGGACGCGACGATCGGCTGGCCAGGCGCGACGGCAGCGGGCGCCGAGATGCCCCCTAGGCTGAACGCGTCCCCGGCGAAGTCGTTCTCGATCACGCCCGGCGTGGTGCTCGGCGCTGGGGTGGACGTGGACCCGCGCCCCGTGGCAGGCGTGGTGCTCGCCTTCACCTTCGAGTGCCCGCCCGCGGCAACATCCTGTGTGTTGGGCCCGAAGGCGCTGGTGTTGCGAGTCGTGTTGGTGCCGAGGGCCACGAGCATCCCCACCAACAACAGCACCACGCAGGTGGCGAAGACGCCCAGCTGCCGCTGATCCAGATGCCGCGTGGCGGCCGCCGCGTACGGGAATCGCTCGGTCGCGGCCTCGTTGGCGAAGAAGATACCCCCCGCGCTCGTCGGCTGAGGCGTCCGCTTCATCCGCACCGGCGGGCGCTCGGTGCGCGATCGCGGGACCTGCTGGCGGCGGCTCGCCAGCGCCGGGCGCACCGTCACCGTCTCGTCCCACGCCCCCGGCGCGCCGAAGACCGTGCTCTCCGTCTCGGAGCGCAGCGCCAGATCCAAGGCATCGGCGAACGCCAGGATGCTGGGGAAGCGCTCGGCGGGACCCTTGGCCAGCGCCCGCCCAATGACCGATTCCACCGCTCGCGGCACCGCCCGATTGACGCCCCGCAACGGCGCCGGCGCGAGATCGAGATGGCCGCGCATCTGCTCGGCGAAGCCCCCCTCGAACGGCGTGTGGCCCGCCAGCAGCTGGTACGCCACGATGCCCAGCGCGTATTGATCGGTGCCGGGCGAGACGATCCCGCTGAACTGCTCGGGCGCCATATAGGCCACCGTGCCGGTGACGCGGCTGAGCTGCGCCGTCGCCTCCAGCTCGCGCGCGACGCCGAAGTCCGCCAGCAGCATGCGGCGGTGGCCGTCCGGTTCCATCTCCACAAGCACGTTGCCCGGCTTGACGTCGCCGTGCACGATGCCGCGCTCATGCGTGTACTGCAAGGCCGCGGCGATCTGCGACACGATCTCGACCGCGCGCCCCACCTCGACGGGAGACGAGAGCGGATGCGGCCCACGACCGCTGAGGGCATCCTTCAGCGAGCCGTCCGGCGCGTACTCCATCACGAGGTAGAAGCACCCATCCTCCAACCCGCTGTCGTGGATCGGCAGGATGTTGGGGTGCGCGAAGCCCGCCAGCATGCGCCCCTCATGCAAGAAGCGCCGCGCGGCGTCACGGTAATCCTGGCCGGCCTCACCGTCGGGGCGCACGATCTTCACGGCGACACGGCGATCGCCCAGGCGCACCTGCTCGGCGAGGTAGACCTCGCCCATGCCGCCCGCCCCCAACCGGCGAATCAGCCGGCAGCCACCGACTAGTCGTCCCTCGAGATGGAGCAACGTCCCGACATTCGCCATACCTGACATGTGCCCCCCGATGCGCGACGCCCGTCGCCCCACACCGCCTACGCTTCCGCAATGCTCATGCCAGCTCAACGTCTGCGCGAAAACGACCCGCGAACCGCTTCGCCGCCGCTTTCCTCTTCCACGCCGCTCGCCCAGAACAGTACAATGCGCCAGTCCGCGGCGTCCAGCCTTTCGCACTACCATTAACGTACGCGGCGCTGAAGATCCCCTTGACTCTGCACCCATACATGCCCACCGAGGACTTCTTCGGGTGGGCCACGCAGTGAGGAGCGCGCAATGATGGTGGAAATCCCCGAGACCTGGCAGCCGCGGCTCGCCGCCGAGACCGAAAAACCGTACTTCGCATTGCTGGATCGATTCCTGGCAGCGGAGCGGGCGAAGTGCCAGGTCTTCCCGCCACAGGCAGACGTCTTCAACGCGCTACGTTACACTCCATACGAGCGAGTCAGTGTCTTGTTGCTCGGCCAAGATCCGTATCACGACGAAGGCCAGGCGCACGGCCTCTGCTTCTCGGTGCGGCCCGGCGTCCAGGTGCCCCCCTCGCTGGTCAACATGTACAAGGAGCTGCGCGACGACCTCGGCTGCTCGATCCCCAACAACGGCTACCTCGTGCCGTGGGCCGAGCAGGGCATCCTCATGCTGAACGCCGTCCTGACGGTGCGCGCCCACACGCCCAACTCGCACAAGGGCAAGGGCTGGGAGACCTTCACCGACGCCGTGATCCGCCGCGTCAACGAGAAGACCGACCCGGTGATATTCGTACTCTGGGGTGGCTACGCGCAGAAGAAGATCCCGTTGATCGACACTACCCGCCACACGATCGTGCAGTCGGCGCATCCCTCGCCACTCTCCGCACGCAACGGCTTCTTCGGCAGTCGCCCGTTCTCGAAGATCAACGCGACACTGCGAGCGGCGCGCAAGCCAGAGATCGACTGGCAGATCCCCAACATCTAAAGAGCGCTGTGATCCGGCATCGCCCCGTTCGCGCGACTGCGCCCCCCGCCACGTTCTAGGATGAAAGTCCTGTATGCAGCGAGGGTGGATTTCTCGCGAGGGGCGCACGCACGCGAAGCAGCGAGAGGGTGTCCAAGGCCACTGCGCCTGCTCGCGTGGGGCACGCGCCGCAATTGCCGTCGCGCCCCCACGGCACGGCTTATGCTACGATGTCAACTGTGAAAGCGAGGCATCGACATGGACGAACGAGCGGACGAGCGATTGCAAGAAGCCTTGGACGAGATTAGGGCCCTCGTGCAGCAGAGCCAGATGCTCTCCGCGAGGGAGCAAGACGAGTTGGCGAAACGGATCGAGACGATGGCGAGCACGCTCCGCTGGGAGATGCTATTCCTCCTGCCCACCACCGACACGACGCAGGCCCTCGACACGTCGGCGATCCCGCGCAAGCTGGAGGACAGCCAGGCCGGCGCGATGTAGCCAGGCGCGCCCCATTCGCCCGGCGACCGCTGGGGCGAGGGGATTCCTTACCCCAGTGCTACCATGGATGACCGATCAGCGCTGGGTCGTGCGCTCAAGCAACGCGCCGCCCGCCTGAAATCCCCTACGCGGCGGACTTCATGCCGCGTCGTGCTCGATTGTTGCCGCGCACAGCGGACTGCGGTCCGCCTCCCACTGCGCCGGCACTGCGGTGCCGCGATCCCGTGCGGGCCCAGCGGCACTTGCCCAGCGCCCGGGTGCGCTCACTCCCCCGCGAAGCTGCCATGGCGTCCGGCGCCCCCGGCGAAGCTGGTGACCCCCTCGGCGGCGCCCTGGAGCGACTCTAGCCCGTGGCGGAACTCGTTGGCGAGCGCGTCGGGCAGGCTGAGGTCGTGCTGCTCGTAAGCCGAGAGCCGATCTTGGCGCAGGCAGAGCTGCGGGAAGCGCGCCAGCTCGGCGGCCAGCGCTTCGGCCGCCTCGCGTGCCCCCCCACGCGGCACGACGCGGTTGACCAGCCCCATCGCCAGCGCCTCATCCGCCCCAACCGCCCGTCCGGTGAGGACCAGGTCGAGCGCGCGCCCCAACCCAACGATGCGCGGCAGGCGCACGGTGCCCCCGTCGATCAGCGGCACGCCCCAGCGGCGGCAGAAGACGCCAAGGGTCGCGTCCTCTTCCGTCACGCGCAGATCGCACCAGAGCGCCAGCTCCAACCCGCCGGCCACGGCATAGCCCGCGATCGCGGCGATCACCGGCTTGTCGAGCAGCATGCGCGATAGGCCCATCGGCGCATCGCCCTCCGGCTCCAGGCGATTCGGGTCGCCAGCGGCGAATGCCTTGAGGTCCGCCCCGGCGCAGAACGTGCCCCCCTCGCCATAGAGCACGCCGACCGACGCCTCGGGGTCGGCGTCGAACGCGCGAAAAGCGTCGGCCAGGGCCTCGGCCATCGCACGATCCACGGCATTGCGCGCCTCCGGCCGGCTCAGGATCACGGTCGTCACGGGACCGTTCCGCTCGACGCGAATGTTGGACATACTCGCCGCTCCTTCTCACCTCGGTAGATCATCTCGCTCCGTACGCTACCTGGCGGAGTCATCGCCTGACGCGCGTCAGACGTCCATCCAGACCTGCTGCAGGTCAAGCTCACGCTCGATGCGGCGCAGCACCTCGTCGTTGATGCTGCCATCGTTGCGCAGGAGGATCAGCGCCTCGCGCTCGGCATCGAGCATCTCGCGACGCAGCCGCCTCCGCGCGTTTTCCCGCACCTGGTCGCGCTCGGCCTCGCCCGAATCGCCGTCGCCGTCGTACCGGTGAATGCGATGCTTTTCAACGGCACGCAGATAGGCGATCGCCTCCTTCGGTGGCCAGTCTTCGGCGGCCAGTGCATCGATGCGCCCAATCGCCGCGCGGGCGGCAGCCAAACGTGCCGTCGCCTCCTCGCGCTGGGCGGCGCCGTCATCCTTGACCCCCAGCCGCCGGATCACGAGCGGCAGTGTCAGCCCCTGGCCCACCAGGGTCGCGATGATCACGCAGAAGGTGAGGAAGATGACGATGGGCCGCTGGGTGAACGGCGCACCGCCCGCAACAGCAGTAGGCAGAGCCAGCGCCGCCGCAAGCGAGAGCGCGCCGCGCATGCCCATCCAGCCGATCACGACGATGGCGCGCCAGGAAGGATAGGCGTCGCGCGCGCGGATCGAGGCGAAGAGGAAACGCGGTATGTAGGCGCTGGGGAAGACCCAGACCAAGCGTACCACGATAACCGCCAGGCTGATCGCCGCGCCGTAGAGCATGAGCGTGCCGAAGGACTGGGCGTTAAGCGCCTCGAGCAGCGAGCGCAGCTGCATGCCGACCAGGACGAACAGGATGCCGTTGAGCAAGAAGTTGACCATGTTCCAGACTGATGCCGCTTCGAGCCGCGTGGTGGCCGAGAACACGCGGGAGCTCTGGCGCCCGCCCATCAGCCCCGCCGCCACCACGGCGAGCACGCCCGAGACGTTCAACTGCTCGGCGACGATATACGCGGCGAACGGCACCAGAAACGTTAGCGTGATCTCCACGGACGAGTTGTCCAGGTTGCGCTCGATCCAACTGAAGAGCCGCCCGGCCACCACGCCGATCGCCACGCCGCCGACAACGACCAGCACGAACTGGAACCCGGCAGAGACGATCGAGAACGCGCCGGTGACGACGGCGGCGGCGGCGAAGCGATAGGCAACGAGGCCGGTGGCGTCATTGACCAGGCTCTCGCCGGAGACGATCGTGACGAGCCTGCGCGGGACGCCGAGGCGCTCGGCGATCGAGGTGGAGGCAACGGCGTCGGTCGGCGAGACGATGGCGCCGAGCACGAATGCCGCCTCCCACGAGAAGCCGGGGATGATGCTGTGCGCGACGACGGCGACGATGACGAGCGTGCAGATGACGAGGCCGATGGCGAGCAGGCTGATCGAGCGCAAGTTCGTTTTGAAGTCGTGCCAGGAGGTGAGCCAGGCGTCCGAGTAGAGCAGCGGCGGCAGGAAGAGCAGGAAGATCACATCCGGTTCAAGGACGATCCTGGGCAGACCTGGCACGAGGCCCAACGCCGCTCCGCCGATCACCAGCACGATGGGATAGGGCACGGAGATGCGCCGCGCCAGCACCGCCAGCGTGGCCACCGCGACGAGTAAGAGCAACACGACTTCGATGCTCGGCATGCTAACGTGCTTCCTGCCACCGGCTCACCCGGCACCCCAGGTTCGTGTCTCCGCCGTGTCCACGCGAGTGAGACGTCCACATGCCCTCTTCGCCTCAGCGCGCAAGCACGGATAATCGCCCCTCAGTGGACGCGGCGAGCACCATACATGTCAAGCGGGGAACGGCGGGCTCTGCCGCCGCATTGTTCTCTCTCGCAGTCTCTCCTGGTTGAGGTCCAACCATCGCTACCTCTGATGATCAGCACGCCGCGCAGAGGAGGCGCGACAGCCGAGCGGGCGAGTGCACGCTTCGTGCCCGTGAAGCGTGGGGAAATGCGGCGGTGGTACTCGTGGTATACAATGAGAGGACAATCAGGTGAAGAGCGGGAGTTGATCCACATGGCCGTGGTTGATACGGGCGCACGACTCGACCGCCGCGCCGCGATCCTAGCGGCGGCGCGGACCGTGCTAGCGGAGAAAGGCTTCGAGGCGACGAAGATCTCCGAGATCGTCGCGCGCGCCGGCGTGGCGCAAGGCACCTTCTACCTCTACTTCCCCTCCAAAATCAGCCTGATCCTCGCGCTCGCCGAGGACATGAACACGCGTCTCCTGGCCTCCGTGCAGCACGTCTTCGAGCGCACCTCCACCCTCAGCGAAGCGATCGAGGCCGCAGTCTCCGCCGCGTTCAGCGAGCTGGAGCAGTACAAGGACGTGCTCGGCATCCTGCACTCGCGCGTCAGCATCGCCGAGTATTACGAGGAATGCCGCAAGCTCGACGAACCGTTCTATGACTTCGTCACCGACATGATCCGCCGATCGCAGGAGGCGGGGCTGATGACCGCCTCCGCGCACCCCGAAATCTCCGCGCAGCTGATCATCGGCCTGCTGGAGCATGCTGCGCACGCCTGCTTCATCCTCAACACGCAGCAACCGACGGACGCCTACATCGCCGAAGTCGTACGCTTCATCCGCGACGGGCTGGGCGTCCGAGCCTAGTCTCTTCCCCAAGCCGCTCGCCGCACCACGCACGAAAGTCAGGCGCACCTCGCAGCGGCGTCGCGTCCCCTTGACACCCGCCGAACGGCTCCGTTATCATCCCTGATGGTAAATGACTGACGTTCAGTCACATTTCGAGACGGTGGATACATCTCGGCCCGACGTCGCGCCGCCCGCCGACCGGATGATAGCAGTTTTCCCTCGCCAGGAGCTATGAGCCATGCAACTCGACACGCGCCCAACTCCCGACACCGCGCCCGGCGGCGCATCAGACCCCGACGCTCGCACCAGCTCGCCCGCCGACAACGCCACCACACACGGCGGACTCTACCGCGTCGGCGTGGCCTACGGGCACTTCGTCCACCGCTTCCGCTGGGTGATCCTCGTGCTCTGGCTGATCGGCCTCGCCGTCAGCGTTCCCTTCGCGGCCCAGGTCTCCAGCGTGCTGCAGAGCGGCGGCTACAGCTTCGACCAGAGCGAGTCTGCCCACGCCGACAACACGCTCACCGCCCTCTTCCACCAGCCGCCCTCGACGGCGATCGTCGTCTTCCAGTCGCAGAGTACGCCGGTCAGCGATCCGGCGTATCAACAAGAGCTGAGCGCCTTCACGAGTCGCGTCGGCACGTTCGCGCATGTCACCGGCGTCACGCAGGGCGGCGTCGGCAAAGATGGCCTGACGACGCAGATCACCGTCGCCTTCAACGAGGACGGCTCGACCGCGCAGCAGCTCATGCCCGCCTTCCGCCAGCTGCTCCCGACGAGTGGCCCCGCCAAAGTCTACCTCAGCGGCGGCCCCGAGACGTACCGCGAATACAGTCAGATCACGCAGTCCAATGTCGAGCGTTCTGAGCGGCTCTCGCTGCCGATCGCCCTCATCGTGCTGCTGGCCGTCTTCGGCACCCTGATCGCGGCCTTCATGCCGCTGATGCTGGCGGTGGTCGCCGTGCCGGTCGCGCTGGCGATCATCTACGCCATCGCCGCGCAGACCTGGACGAGCATCTTCGTCCTCAACGTCGCCACCGTCGTCGGCCTCGGCATCTCCATCGACTACAGCCTCTTCATGACGCGCCGCTTCCGCGAAGAGCTGGCCCACGGGCGCAGCGTGCGCGACGCCATCAGCCTGACGCTGGCCACCACCGGCGAGGCGATCCTCTTCAGCGGCCTCACGGTGATCATCGGCTTCTGCGGCCTCTTCTTGATCGGCATCCCCTTCATGACGTCCTTCGGCATCGGCGGCGCCGTCACCGTCGCCGCCGCCGTGCTGGGCGCGCTCACGCTGATGCCCGCCGTGCTCAGCATCCTGGGGCCGCGCGTCAACGCGCTGCGCGTGCCGCTGCTCGGCAGGCTCACCGCCCCGCGCGTGGAGGCGACGGACGCGGCGCCGCGCGGCTTCTGGCATCGCTGGGCACTCGGCGTCATGCGCCGTCCGGTGATCGTGCTGCTGGCCTCGATCGCCATCCTCGTCGCGTTGGGCTGGCCGATCTTCTCGATGCAGGTCTCGACCTACGGCGCCGTCTCGCTGCCCAATAGCGCCGAAGCGCAGCAGGGCGCGAACATCCTCAGCCAGCAGTTCGCCACCGAGGACGCCAACCCCGTCTACGTCGTCGTCACCGCTCCCGACGGCTCCAGCATGCTCACCGGCGACAACCTGGCGAAGGTCGACAACCTCACCACCTGGCTCGCCTCGCAGTCGCATGTCACCGGCGCGCTAAGCCTGACGCATCCGCCGAGCGTGAGCGGCTCTCCCGCGCTGACCGAGGCGCAGCTCGCCGCGCTCTACACCTCCGGCCAGTATCAGCAGAATCCCGCGCTGGCCCAGCTCGTCTCCTCGACCACCTCCGGTAGCACGACGGTGATCACCCTCAACTCGAACACCCAGGTCGACAGCGAGCCGGGCAAGGCCCTCATCGACGCCATCCGCGCCGGCGATGTGGGCGCGGCGCAAGGGCTGGCCGTACAGGTCGGCGGCGTCCAGGCGCTCAGCCTCGACTTCACACGCTACCTCTACGGCAACTTCCCCAAGGCGATCCTCTTCATCCTGATCGCCACCTACTTCCTGCTGCTGTTGATGTTCCGCTCGCTGCTGCTGCCGCTCAAGGCGGTGATCGTCAACGTGCTCTCGCTGGCGGCGTCGTACGGCGTGCTGGTCTTCGTCTTCCAGTGGGGCCATTTCAGCAACTTGCTGAGCTTCACCAGCAGCGGCTCGCTCGACAGCACGATCCCGATTATCATCTTCTGCCTGCTCTTCGGCCTCTCGATGGACTACGAGGTCTTCCTGCTCTCGCGCATCCGCGAGGAGTGGGAGCGCACGCACGACAACCGCCAGGCGGTGGCGCTCGGGCTGGCGAAGACCGGCGGCGTGATCACCAACGCCGCGCTGCTCTTCATCATCGTCACCGGGGCCTTCACCTTCACCAGCCTGCTCTCCACCAAGGAGCTTGGCCTCGGCATGAGCGTGGCCGTGCTGGTGGACGCGACGGTGGTGCGGACGCTGCTCGTCCCGGCAGCGATGCGCCTGCTCGGTCGCTGGAACTGGTGGTTCCCTTTCCTTCGTCCAGCCGAATCCAAGACCGTCTAGCAGTGCGGGAAATTTCGACGCCGGTGGACCTAACAGTCCACCGGCGTCCGTCGTTGTCCATGGGCGTAGCGGTCAAAGTAGGGGTCAAAATAGGGATCAATATTCAGCAGCGCGAATGCTCGCAGAGATGACCTACCAATGCTGCGGGCGCGCGAGCGTGGGCGGCACCTTCGTGTCGGCGTCGCCTTTCGCCGAATCCAGCTGGGACTGGAGGAGGAAGAAGCTCCCGGTCAAGTCAGTACCCCGCACGTCGGCGTCCCTGAGGTCGGCCCCCGTCAGGTCGGCGCTTCGTAGGTCGGCCCCCCGAAGATCGGTGCCGATGAGGAACGCCCCCCGCAAGTTGGCCCCTCGCAAGTTGGCCCCTCGCAAGTTGGCCCCGATGAGGTCGGCCCCTCGCCGGTCCTCGGTCGCGGTCGGGACGTCGGCCCGCACCAATACGCTCGCCCGCACCAGCAGGGTGTTGGCGTCCCGCCGCAGCGCCGCCACATCCAGGCCCAGGAGGGCATCGGCATCGCTGCCGGTGAGGCGCTCGATCGTTGCCGCCGCCCGGTCGAGCTCGTCATAAAGCGGGCGGGCGGCTGGCAACTTCAGCGCTTCGGTCAGGTACCAGAGTACCTCATGCAATGCACGGACGATCGGGAATACCGCGAACATCCGTGGCGCGATCTCGGGATCTCGTCGCCAGTCCTGGCCGCCGAACGTACCTTGACTGACGCCCTGCCCGGCGCCGAAGCAGTCGTAGACGGTGCAGCCCCGGAAGCCGCGCCGCCTGAGGCCGTCGTGGATGCCGCAGCGAAAGTCGGCCTGCCGCAGATGGGGACACGCCTGGCTGGCGTCCTTGTCGATCGCGAAGTCCGCCGAGGCGGCGAAGGCCGGCGCAACGCAGCAGAGGGCGAAACAGCGGGCGCAGTCGGCGCGCAGGTCGCGCTTGCGTCGCTCCACAGCCGGAAGATGTGGTCGTTGATTCGGCAGTCGTCCCATGGCAACATCCTACAACACGCGAGAATGACCAGCTTTCGAAGTACCGCCTTTGCTTGCCTGCGAAAGGTTGCTGCCCAGGATGGCGTCGATGCACTCCCTCGCGGTATGCGGTTTACAAAGGCGCTTTCCTACGTTCGTCGTCGTTCGCCACTGTCCGCTCAGTATGGAAACATCATGCCTTACCCCTGCCGTTTGTCCATGATTGTTCGCCGACGGCCGCCGTCGCTGGTGTCAGAAATGGTGTCAGAGGTGGGAAGGAGACCTGCGGTTTTGGAGCTCGCTCCCTTCCGTCCGTCTGCGTCCAGCGACGTCCGCCGACAGAGAGAAAATGCACGATTTGGCAGGCCGTTGGTTCGTAACTGTTCGTCTGCGTCCGTCTCGGTTGGGGTC
>CAWJCH010000042.1:0-64904 GCA_963841205.1 uncultured Chloroflexia bacterium
GCAGGGTGATCTGCGGATTCTCCGGCGGCGTCGATTCTGCCGTGGCCGCTGTGCTCATCCATGAGGCGATCGGCGATCAGCTGACCTGCGTGCTTGTCGATCACGGGCTTCTTCGGCTCGGCGAGGGCGAAAAGGTGGTGGCGCTGTTCCGTGGCAGTTACAACATCCCGCTCGTTCACGTGAATGCGGCCGACGATTTCCTCAAAGCGCTCGAAGGCGTCGATGATCCGGAGGTCAAGCGCAAGACCATCGGCAAATTGTTCATCGACGTGTTCGAGGCGGAAGCCAAGAAGGTCGGCGGGGCCAAGTTCTGGCCCAGGGCACGCTCTATCCCGGACGTCATCGAGAGCGTCTCGTTCACGGCGGGCCGTCGGTCACGATCAAGACGCACCACAATGTCGGCGGTCTGCCCGAGCGCATGAACTTGAAGCTCGTCGAGCCGCTTCGGGAGCTGTTCAAGGACGAAGTGCGCGAACGTGGGCCGCGAGCTCGGCCTGCCCGACGTTTTCGTCGGCCGCCATCCGTTCCCGGGTCCCGGTCTCGCGATCCGCTGCCCGGGCGCTATCACGCGCGAGAAGCTCGACATTTTGCGGCTCGCCGACGCCATCTTCATCGAGGAGATTCGCCGCGCCGAACTTTACGACGATATCTGGCAGGCGTTCGCGGTGCTGTTGCCGGTGCGCACCGTGGGCGTGATGGGCGACTTCCGCACCTACGACTTTGTCGTCGGCTGCGTGCGGTGACGTCCACGGACGGCATGACCGCGGACTTCTATCCGTTCGATATGACGTTCTCGGCGCGGTCGCCAACCGCATCATCAACGAAGTGAAAGGCGTCAACCGCGTCGTCTACGACATCACCTCGAAGCCGCCGGGCACGATCGAGTGGGAGTGAGGGATTAAAAGTTCTCGTTATAATTCAGTGGCTTATATAGGATTTGGAATGACCGGCAACACATCGTCGGTTCGGCCATCAGGATCTGGTAAACCCTTGAACTGCACCTCATCGTCTGCAAAAATAAGCTTGTACATGGAGAACATCCTTTCGTCATTAGTGTACTGTGACGGATCTAGTACGAACCGTTTTATCTATTTCTATTTCCTTGTTCAGGAATTCATATTCAATGCGCGGCATCACCGGTATTAGGAAAAATACCAGGTGTGTGTGGTAATAAATTATGTGTATATATTAATCATTGGTTCAAAATAGCTTGGATTGCATCATCATTCAAATTCTCAAGATCAACTATTGTGACGCCAGTATCAACGTCTTTTGAAGGCAATGTTTTGCCATCTAGCAATTGAAGTATAAGTTCAACACCACCAGAACCCTTGTAGTGGTATTTGAACTGCTGTGCCTTGGAGTGTTCCTGCTTTTAAAGCAACTTTAATATCGTCAGAGTTTATCGAAGCCGACAACCCCGAGATTGTATCTTTTTTGCCCTGTTCTGTTACTGCTTGGACGACACCGATAGCGGATTGATCGTTTGCGCGCCCCAAATTCCCTTTAAACCGGGGTAGGCAGGAGATCATGTCAGTCGCTTGATTAGCCGCTTTTGTTGGGTCTGAATCACAATATTGAACGCCAACTATATTAACATTCGGATGGTTGCTTTTAATCTCTTCCGTAGAGCCTTCTTCACGGTCTACGGCTGTTGATGTTCCTGCGGCGAAATTAATCATGCAACGTACCAGTATCACCAATCAATTTAGCCATAAGTTTGGCGCATTCTGCCCCTGCTTGCACATTGTTAGTTGTAAGGAAAGCATCATAAGCGTCTTCTGAAATACCTGAGTCGATCATAACACAGGAATGCCCGCTGCTTTTGCTTTTTTAACGGGATCGACGAGGGCGTCTTTATCACATGCGGCTAAAATAATACCGTCATAGTCATCGTTAATACATGTTTCGATAATTTGCACTTGTTTGTCAATGTCGGCTTCGGTTTGAGTACATCCGGTCTCCGGGAGCGGCCGCACTGGCACCTCCGCACACGAGAACGCGACGTACCAGCCATCCGCCTCTTTGGAGAGCGTGACGGTCTTGGGCGTACCCTCCAGTGGGCGGCTCCAGCGCACCGCCACGCAGCCGATCTTGGACAGGACGAGGAAGCCATTCTCGAGCCGCGCGCCGTTGCCGAATTGCTTGTAGGTGAAGGAGTGGTAGCGGTTGCGCCCCTGATAGCGCGGAAAGCCCGGCATCTGACCGGCTTTGACGCGGCGAAAGAATGCTTGATACGCCATGTCGAGACGCGCCAGGACATCCTGCAACACCTGCGAGTGGATAGCGGTATATTCGGGGAACGCTTCTCGCATGCTCGGCAATTCGGCTTCTTGTTGGGCATGCGTGACCGTCACCCCGCATGCGCGATAGGCCCAGATGCGTTGCTCCAGCCCTGCATTGTAGAGATCGCGGCAACGCCACAGCGTCGCATCCAGCACCCGCGCTTGTTCGGGTGTTGGCCTGAGTTTGTATTTGTAGCTCTTGCGCACGCTCATCAGGTGACGCCTCTGCCTCGCTAAACCGCATCATTGCTTCCTGATGGCAGGATATCATTCAAACCCGTGTTCAGTCTCGCAACAGGCTTCTGGCTAAAGCCAACGCAACCCCATTCATCCGCACGGCCTAAAGGCGCAGCGGCTTTACGGGCTTTTCGGTAAGCTGGGAGTGTACGCCGTACTCCGCCAGCTACCCAGTTGCAACGATGATAACGACTTAAGATGCTATTTGCAAGGGTTCTGTGCTGATCCGGTACCGTCGCGGTCATCGTTCGATTGGCAGCCGCATCCCCTTTTTTCGGCGCATGCGCGAAATTGCACACCCTCGCCGCGAGCATCAGCGCTCGACCCGGGTGCTGGGTTCGAACAGGCACATCGAGCGCGGGCGCGCAGGTCCAGAACGGACGGACGCTCGAAAGACCGGATCCCTGCGCGGATGGAAGCAGTACGGCTGAACGTCGGAAAATTGGAGGGGAACTAGGACCCGCACCGCGGCGTCATCACGATCACACTGACACTCCGCAGGGGCTAAAGCCCCACGGGTTCTCGGTTCAACGCCCCCGCCATCGCCGGGACTCCCCGAAGGCGCTGCCCGCGCCATTGAATGTTCCTGGCCGCGTTCTCGTCGCGGTCCAGCGCCAGCCCGCAGGAGGGGTAGATATGGGTACGCACGCTCAGACCCTTGGGCACGCGCTCCCCACACCCGCTGCAATCCTGGCTGGTGTACTGTGGCGGGATCGCTATCACCCGATGCCCGGCGCACACTGCCGTGGCTCCGAGGATGCCGCGGAACGCGGCCCAGCCGGCATCGCTGATGCTCTTGGCGAGGCGACGATTCCGCTGTCTATTGGCGACCCGTACATCTTCGAGGGAGATGGTGTCGTAGGCACGCAGCAGGGCCAGCGCGGTCTGGTGGTGGAAGTCGCGCCGCTGCCGCGAGACGTGCTGGTGCGCCTTGGCGAGCAACGCGACTGCCTGCTTGCGGCGTGCGCTTCCCTTCTTGCGGCGACTCACGCGCCGTTGCGCCTTCGCCAGTTTCTCCTCGCCCCTGCGGTAGTGGCGCGGATTCTCGACCGCACCACCCTCGGCGGCGGTGACGAGGAACACCTTCAGGCCCACGTCGATGCCCGTCTCGCGCCCGGTGGGTGGGAGGGGCTCAACAGGTACGTCCGCACAGGAGATGCAGGCGTACCAGCCGTCCGCCTCCCGGGAGATGGTCACCGTCTTAGGCGTACCATCGAGGGGGCGCGACCAGCGCACGGCCACGCGCCCAATCTTCGACAGGACCAGGTAGCCATCGTCGAGACGGACGCCGCCATGCTCGCCAACCTGCGGAAGAAACCCGCTCCCTGTCCCTGCCACCTCCCTCCGAACCACCCGGACCACCCACGCACTCCACCCAACTCCACCTCTGCGCCGCACGCTAACGTGCTGGCATGGCTTCCCTCGACCGCGCCCTTCCGCCCTCCCTGTGCGCGCGACTTCGTTGAGATACGAACCTACGGCGGATTCTACGCAAGATCGCCACAAGAACCAAGGTTAAATAGTACACAACCCAACACGAACACCCGGCCTGCCCACTGATGAGCATCCGGGCGTTCCGCGCGATGGAGCTTCTGAGCAAGGGAGCAGCGTGATCACGCCGTCGCGGCGATGCTCACGTCGATCACCGCGATGTCCTGCGGGCACTCGACATGCGGCGCACAGAGCGCCGACCTGGTGAAGGTGACCTCTTGCGAGCCCGCGGTCTTGGCGGTGAAGTGCCAGAGGCAGGCGTTCAACTGGTCATCGGGATAGCCCGCCGGCGAATCGAGCGTGAAGGGCCCGCCAGTGTCGCCCGAGGCGAGCGCCCAACGGCTGCCATACGCCAGCGCGATTTCCAGGGATTGCCCGACCTTGATCGTCGTCGTCCCCTGGGTTTGGCTGGTCACCACCGCAGCGGGCGGCGTGGGCCATGTGACGTCTTTCTGAGATGATGGGCAGCCAGACGACGCCACCAGGGTGGTCGATGTGGCGCTCGTCGCGGTCGGCGCGCTGGTGCTTGTCGTGCCGGTGTTGTTGCCGGCACTCACCCCGCAACCGGTCACCAAAGCGAGCAGCACGCCGCATCCCAGAAGACGCCAAAGCCGCAAGCGATCGGTGGGAGCCGTCATGCGTTATCCTTTCTCTGCTCCATGCCCTCGTCTTCCGTGTCGCATCCACAAGAAAACGCAGGCGAAACGCTTCTCCGAAGAGTGACGCTTCGCCTGCACAAAAGGTTCCTGCGCGTCTTGGACCATGTGAGCCTATCAACGCGAGGTTACCCGCCCGTAGCGCTACATCCGGGAAATGCCCGTTGGGGCAGAACAACCCGAATGCAGTGCGTAGGGATAAAGGGCTATAGCTTGGCCTCCGCGATCGCCGAGATGAGCGGCGAGCCGATGCCGGTCGCCATGTCGTACCCGTTGGTGGTCGGGAAGTAGCCGTTGGTGTCCGGGAATTGATTCTTCCCGGTGATGTCGTGGAAGTACTTCGAGTAATTCTTCGACGCGAGCTGGTAGAGGCCTTCGTTGGCGTTGCCGAAGCGGGCGTGATGCACGCTGTCGTAGAGGCCGACGATGGCCGACCAGACCGGCGACGAGAGGCTCGTTCCGCCGATGCCGAACCAGCCGTAGACGTAGTCGAAGGCGTTCTCACTGGCGCACGTGGAAGCGCCCGGGCCCGACACCGTCACAGCGCCGGTGCAATACTCGCCGTACGGCGTGAACTCGTCCGCGTTGGCCGAGATGTCCGGCGTCTCGCGGCAGGGTTTGCCGTTCGCGGCGGTCAGGCAGCTCGGGCCGTGGGTCTCATACGAGCTATTGAGGCCAGGGATGCCGCTCTGGTAGCTCGGGCGAGCCCAGATGACACTCGGAGCGCCACCGCCCGCGCCGAAGGTTGAGCAGTAGGAGCTAACCGCGCCCGACGCGAGCACGCGGCAGCGACCGAGCGGATTCCACACGGTCTCGGCGTTCGTCGGATACGTCGGATTCTTCGAGGTCTGCGGATCGTAGGTACCGAAGGATGTGCCACCGACGCCCGACACCCATGGCTGGCTGGCGGGATCGCCCGTCATGATGACGGTGGAGCCGTCACCGCGGAGGCAGCCATACGCGCCCGTGTCGCCGGAGGAGGTGAACATGCTCTGGCCCTGCGCGGCCATGATTTCAAAGGCCACGTTCTCGGAGCCGATCTGGCTCAGGCTCTCGTCCTGCTCGCAGAGGCCCCAACTCGAGCTGATCGAGTCGGCGGTGTTGTCGAAGGCGATCTGGAAGTATTCGTCGATCACCGTCTGACCGGTCCAGTCGTTCGGCGCATTGTAGACGAGGAGGTGCGAAGCCTTGGGGGCCGTACCGTACTGCGCCTCAAGGTCAGCCTGGACCTCGATGTCGCCGCTGTAGTCCGCCGAGTCGCAAGCGCCAAAGGGGGTGCCGGGGATCAAGGGGCAGCCAGAGGCATCGGTACCAGAGACGTCGAACGGGCCACAGTAGTCGCCCGATGGGCAGGCTGGCGTCACCGGGCCGCCGTCCACGTTCACATCCACCAACGGCACCGAGGCCGAGGCGCCGAAGAACGTCTGGGCATAGGTCTGGATATCGGCAGCCGTGTAGCCGGAGAGTTCGAAGACCGCGAGGTTGGCGCCCGCGCCCTTGCCAGAGTTACCCGTGCTGTAGACGTCCTTCGCGCTATATAGGCTGGTCCACTGCGAGGGCGTCAAACCAGCACCACCGGGAGCCGCGCCATACTGCGGGATCGAGGTGCCCGCCGCCTTGGCCGCCGCCGAGGTGGGAATGGCGTTGCTGCCCAAGCGCACGGTATCGGTCAGGCCAACCACGCCATCCACGATGGCCGAGAGGTTTGCGGGGAGCTTGACTGCAGAGTCGTTCTGGAAGAAGTGCTGCCCATTTGCCGCACGATAGTCTTTCTCATGCACCTGGAAAGCCGACTCAATCTGAGCCTGGCTGCCAGTCGCGCGCACGACGAAAGGATTGGTGGACGGCGAGACCTTCAAGCCCTTGCCCTGCAAGAACTGCACGGCCTGGGCGATCTGGGCGCTGGTCGGACCGAACATCTCAGCGAACTGGCCGGTCGACAACCACTGATGATATTGTTTGCTGTTGGGATCATAGAGGTTGGCGAGCAATGTATTCAGGTCCGACGCGTGATTCGGCTTCAGCGTCAGCGAGATTGTCATCTGGCTCGTGCTGGTGTGAGAACCGAGAAGCGCGGAGTTCCCGGGCGCGGTATAACTTCCCGCGAGAGTGAAGTATGCTGGTGCAGCAGATGTCGAGCGAGTGACCACGGCAGTGGCAAAGCCACCAACTACCAGAATGAACGCCGCAACAGCGCTCAACACTTTACCTCGCGACTTGACGAATCCCTGCATGAGGGCTTCCCCACCTTCCCATTGTCATCAGGTCCATTGCCTCCCGCACAGCGGCTCGGAGGCGATCACGAGAGGAACCGGAACCCTCGGCCTCCATGGGACGAGGATTGCGGAGGGCGCAGCCTTCGCGCCGTCCGACACTGACCCGATTCACGCGACCGATGATTTTCCACCACCTTGGCGCCCACAACGCCTCAGGCTAGCGGCTCTGTGTCCCCACCCCCCTCCTCCCAGATCACAGCTGTGTATAGGCTGGCCCTTGATTGAGGATGCAGATACGCTGTCGACCTACCGGCGCCCCCACCGTTGGGGTACGCATATGCCGGAGAGCAGCTTGCAGGCAGCCATTCCCTTAAAATAGAACACACTTAAATCCAGCTTGTATGGTGAACGATCGAGTTGTCATGCAGTAACGCGTGGCACAAAGCCCAAAAGCAGTTCCACTCGCCACTTCTCCAGGCAAGCGCCTATTTCGGATCTCTTGTTCGGACACACGATCAGCCTTAACACTTGCTGCCAGTCGTGAGGTGCAGACGACAGAATAAGACGACAGAATAAGCGGAGCAGCACCGGGAGGCGCCACCCCGCTAAAAGATCTGCCCCGCACTGGCGCTAGCTCAGCTTCGCCAGCGCGACCACCGTGACGTTCGGCGTGCCGAGGCCCGTCGCCAGGTCAAAGCCGGTGGCCGCGGGATAGTAGCCGTTGGTGTTCGGCGCCTGGTTCTTCCCCGTCACGTCGTGGAAATAGCTCGCGTAGCTCTTCGCCGCCAGGTGGTAGAGCCCCTGATTGGCGTTGCCGAACCGCCCGTGATGATAGCCGTCCCACAGCGCGATCACCGCCGACCAGACCGGCGACGAGAGGCTCGTGCCGCCGATGCCGGACCAGTGCGCCACCGTCGCGGTGATCGTCGCGCAGTCGCTGGCGCCCGGCCCCGTCTCCTTCGCCGTCGCGAAGGCACGATCCTGCGGTTGCGCTTTCCGCTGCATCGCGCCCGCACGCTCCCTGTGCCATGCCGCGGAGCGGCTCTCCACGTCCTTGCCGCATCTTTCACTCGCAAGACGGAGCGCGTCGCGCCCACCTCACCGCGCCGGCATCCTTCCCGGTCCGCGCCGCCCCGCTACCGCCAAGGCCAGCCCGATCCGCTCACTCCAAGGTAGTCGCCTTCCCATCAAATGGGAGGGAAGGGCTTTCGCCCGCCGCGAGCCGCTGGGTTTCAACCCAAGCGGTGAGGGGTCCTGGCCGCCTACCGCTTTCGCGGCGCCTGGTTGGAATAGGGGCCTATGAACGAGCCGAACGTGCGCAAGACCTACAAAGAGAAGCTGCGCCCGACGTCCGCCCAGGAGCAGGTGCTGGACGAGGTGCTGTGGCGCTGCCGCACGCTCTACAACGCCGCGCTGGAGCAGCGCATCACGGCATGGCAGCGGTGCCACATCTCGGTCACGCGTTTCCAGCAGGAAGCGGAGCTGAAGGCCATCCGTGCGGACTTCCCGGAATACGCGACCATCCACTCGCATGTCTTGCAAGACGTGCTGGCCCGGCTCGACAAGACCTATCAGGCCTTTTTCCGTCGTCTGGCGAACGGCGAACAGCCGGGGTTCCCGCGGTTCCAGGGGCGCACCCGCTGGCACTCGTTCACCTACAAGGCGTACGGCAACGGTGCCCGCCTCGATAACGGGTTCCTCGTCCTCTCCAAGATTGGGCGCATCGCGGTGCGCTGGTCCCGCCCTATTCGGGGCACGCCCAAGACGGTCACGCTCAGCAAAGAGGCGGATGGCTGGTATGTCTCGTTGTCCTGTGCCGAGGTGCCGGTTGAGCCGCTGCCCCTCACTGGCAAGGAGACCGGCATCGACGTGGGGCTGCAGGCGTTCCTCATCACGGCGGACGGCGACCGGGTGGAGAACCCCCGGTACTACCGCAAAGCCGAACGCGCGTTGCAGAAGGCACAGCAACGCGTCTCCCGCCGCAAGAAGGGGAGCAAGAGACGCGCGAAGGCTGCGCACCAATGCGGCAAGCAGCATCAGCACGTCCGGCGGCAGCGCCAGGACTTCCACCACAAGACGGCGCTGGCCCTGGTGCGCCAGCACGATGTGATCCACGTGGAGGCGATCCAGCCGGCCAACCTAAGCCGCCGTCCCGCGCCGAAGTCGGATTGAGAACGGCGACTACCTCCACAATGGGGCCGCGCGCAAAGCCGGTCTCAACAAGAGCATGCACGACGCCGGGTGGGGCCAGTTCCTATCGATCCTCGCTTGCAAGGCAGCATGGGCCGGCAAGCGAGTGGAAGCGGTCCCCCCGGCGTACACCTCGCAGGATTGCAGCGGCTGTGGGGAGCGTGTGCCCAAATCCTTGCGCGTGCGCACCCACGTCTTTCCCACCTGCGGCCTCGTCCTGGACCGCGACGAGAACGCGGCCAGGAACATCCAATGGCGCGGGCAGCGCCTTCGGGGACTCGCGGAAGTGTCTGCGGGGATGAACCGAGAACCCATGGGGCTTTAGCCCCCGTGGAGTGTCGGGGTCGTACGTCGTCCACCGCCCCACCTGCCGCCCATCGCGAAAATAGCCCGAGCCCATCCGCATGCTGTCGAGCCGGAACCACTCCCAATGACACTCCCCCGGCTGAAACCGGGAGCTTCTCAGCCTACGCTGAGCGACGTGCCGGGTGTCCGCCGGAACTACTGCGCCAGGGGCGCAGATACTTGATGTGCTGTGGCAGAGCACGACCGGGGAGCATGGCACCGTGAACGCCGAGCGATAGGATATTGACCGCTCCGATCGCATCGCGCGGGCCAGTGGCCCCACAGTGTGGGCACGTGTAGATCCTGCGGTGCTTGCTCCGCCGCCCGCATACGGGACACGTCTGCGAGCTGTAGGCTTCGTCAACGGCGATGGCGCCAACCGTCTTGTAGTCGAGTTGGTTGATGAGCTTGCGGGTGCAGGCCGTGCTCACCTGCTGGGCCTGCACCCTGCCCGTGCGCTGGGCGGCGTCGTTGAACGGCTCCCCCACATAGCACGTGGCGCCGGGGAACGCCTCGGCCACCTGACGCGTCGCCTTGTGGCACAGATCGCGGATGCGCCGCTTGGAGCGGTCGAGCAGTTGGTACTTGCGCCGTTGCAATCGCTTGTGACGGCGCGATCCCTTCTGCTTGCCCGCTTGCAGCTGTTGGATGCTGGGCGAGTTGCTTGTTGCGGTATTGGATGGTCGCCTTGGCCGCGCGCCCACTGATGAGGATGACCTTGTGTCCATCGGTGGCGGCGATAAGTGTGTTCACCCCCAGGTCTACGCCGATGACCGTTTCCTGAGGGCATGCTTCGTCGGGCATCTCGCAGATGAGGTGCACGACGCCATAGGCGAGCCGGACTTCCATGAGGCGTCCAGGGATCGTCACGGCATCGGGCAGGCGAATGCGCAGCGTCCCGCTCTTGCCGTGGGGCAACACCAGCCGCCCGTCACGAATGCGGGCGTCCTGGTTGGTGTAGACCACATCACGGTAGTGATGCAGCCGCCACGGATAGCGCGCCTCCATCTGGCCGTTCTTGCGCAATTGGCGGCAGGAGTCCACAGCCTCGCAGAACTCGCCACTGATTTGCTGCGCCGATTGCGCGGACAGGCCCGGATAACGACCCTTCGTCCACCGCAGCCACCGCATGCGACTCGGCCACTTCCAGCCCAGGCGACGGAGACGGTGATGCCGCACCACCAGGTCGTTCCAGAGGCGCGCGGCCTCGCGTCGAGAGGCACCGAAGGTGGCCCAGTCCGATACGGCACGCGGCGTCCATGCGATTTCTATAGTCCTATAGCCCATGCAAGCAGTATAGCAGACTAGCGCATGCCCGTCAAGCAGAAGACGTGGTCCTTGCTAGCCACTCGGTTTTCATCCTCGCACCTAAAACCAGGGGTCCTCAGCCGAGTTTTTGATGGCCGTCCGGCACGCCGTCAAGCATGTCGCCCTTCGCATGGATGCTGCCATTTTTGTGGTACTCGATCTGCTGCTCGCGCGCTCCGCTCATCGCCGCCCCATACCCTTTCTCCAGCCCCGTCCTCCAGCCCCGGCGAGGCAGGCGAGCGCATCCCGGTCTGCCCCGCATGACGCGCCCGCTCCACCACCGGGAGACTGGGTCCGCTACGCCTCAGCCTCCTCGCCCAGCAGCGCCCGCAGCGCTGCGAAGCGGTCGTCGCCCTCGTCGGAGACGCAGTCGCACGGTCCCTCATTCAGATCCTTGCCGCAGCGCGGGCAGAGGCCGGCACAGTCTTCGCTGCAGAGCGGCTTATAGGGCAGCGCCAGCACGAGGTTCTGCCGGATCGCCTCACGCAGGTCGAGCAGGTGGTTGTGATCGATGGGAAATGCGAGCTCGTCGTCCGGCGCGGGCAGCGGCACGCCCGTATTCACGTCGATCGTCGGGTAATACTGCTCGCGCAGCGGTAATTCGAGCGTGGTGGTGAACGGCTTAAGGCAGCGCGCGCAGGTCAGCTCGACGGGCACGCTCGCCACGCCGTCGGCGAAGATACCCTGATTGGTGCGATGCAGCCGCACCGAGCCCTCCACCGGACCCGCCAGCGTCGCCTCGCCGTCGCGCAGGTCCAGATCGTCGGCGTCGTCCAGGGCCACGCGCAGCGCCGTCCCCGGGTTCGCCTTCAGCAATTGAGCGACATTGTAGATCATCGTCGGTAGTCCTTCGCGCGCCGTGAGCGAACGCCGGCGCGCGTCCGTTCAGTATGCCACCTCCCGTCCTGGGTATCAAGCAGGCGCCGCTGGCGATCTGAGGCTTTCAAGTGTTCCTTGCCACGTCCACTTGGGTAGTCGTGGAAAGCCGCCAGAAGCAAGGATCAGCCCTGGCCATTCGCGCGTTCAACCAACAAGCGCCGGGGCGACCTTCCTTGTATGATGGAGAGGAGCCTTACACCTCACTATGTGCGAGCTCAAGCACCTGGATGGCGAGGGGCCGCTATGTCGGTGCAGCGGACCTACACCCATCGCTCGACGATCTCTAGGGCGTCCAGGCCGCGGATGGAGGCGAACGCTGGCATCTCAGCTACGACTTCAGATCAGGATTCAACTCAGGATTCAACGCCCTGCCAGCTGTAGATCTGGCGAGCTCATAAGCATTGAGGCCGTCACCACCAAGGCCAAATGCGTCAGAGGGTGGCGTTTTGCATTAGGCGGGTGTCCGTGCCCGCCTGAACTGGGCCGCGCCGATCACGCCGCCGAGCAGGCCGGTGACCGCGCCCACGCCGGCGAAGAGCGGAATCGAGCAGAAAGCGCTGCCTTGCAAGCTGCCGAGGCTCACCGCCTGCGTCGCCGCTAGCGGCGCGAAGTCCGGCAGCACGGCGAGCTGCACGCCCCAGAGCAGCGCGCCGATCCCACCGCTGAGGAAACCCGCGTAGACGCCACCACCCACGCCGCCGGAGGCTCGCGCGGCGCGCAGCCCCGCCCAGAGCGGCAGGCCGAGCACCGCCAGCACGCGCAGCAGCGCCATCAGCGACTCCACGCCGGAGGTGCTGCCGCCGGGATAGGACTCGACGACATCCGCCACGACGAAGGCGACGCCGACGAGCAGCCCGAAGAGCAGCCCCGTCCGCCCGGCGATCTCGCGCCGCTCCTGCTTGTCTCCGCTCGCTCGCATGCGCCTCGCCCTCTCCGCGTCTCACCGAGCTGTCGTCGTCGCTCCAGTGTAGCACCGCGCGGAAACCTCGCGACCAACGGCCCCGGGGGAGTGCATGGGCTCGCTCATCAGTCGCATGGGCCACTCTCGCCGCTTCGACTGGGCAGGCGCGTACCAGCGCCTAATTTTTCGCCCAGCGCCCGCGCATCATACCGCTGGTGGGCGGCATGGATTTCCTCGAGATGGGCGTTACAGCGACTCGCGTAAAGCTTGGCAAGCATGCTCCCCTCTCCTCGCCGCTTGGTACGGACGTCCGGTGGACGCCCCGAAGGGCGGAGGATGAGGACCCATGCCGGGCTGCTCGACCCTCGTGGGCAGTGCCTTAGGAGGCGTTGGTCGCGTGCGAGAGTGCAGCCTCTGCGGCATCGGAGGCAGCGCGCCTGGCGTCATAGCGGCGGAACTGGGGCAGCGCGAGCGCGAGGAGCCCCACGCCCGCGACACAGAGCACGCCACCGGAGAACACCGAGACCCGCGGCGAGAAGGCAGAGGCGACAGCGCCCGCTTCGACATCGCCCAGAAGCGGTCCGCTGCTGTAGCTGATCAGCTCGATGCTGGCCAGGCGCCCGCGCAGCGCGTCGGGGATCGTCGTGTTCCAGATGACGCTCCGGAACAGCCCGCTGACCGCATCCGCGGCGCCGGCGAGCGCGAGGCAGATCAACGCGACGGGCAGCGATGGCGCGAGGCCCACGGCCGCGATGGCCAGTCCCCACACGGTCGCCGCCAGGATCACGGCCAGCCCGTGACGGTGGACGCGGCGCGACCAGCCGCTGGTGAGCGCGGCGAGGAAGGCGCCGGCGGCAGGCGCGGCCCACAAGAAGCCAAGCACAGTCGCGGCAGGGAGGTGGCCCATCTCGGACGCAAACTGCACGGCCAACGCGGGATAGAGCGCGGAGGGCATACCGAAGAACATGGCAACGAAGTCTACCAGGTACGTGCCCAAGAGCTCAGGGCGACTTTTGGCGTAGCGCAGGCCCTCCACCACACGGCGCAGGCTTGGCCGATTGGCGTCGGCTGGTGGGGGCACCGCCCGCATGAGGCGGAGCGCCGCGAGCGACACGACGAAGGTCGCCACATCCACCCCGTAGGTGCTCGGCAAGCCGATGGTGGCAATCAGCAGCCCGGCGGCGGCCGGTCCCAGGACACTGCTCAGGGTGCCGCGCAGCTCCTCGAGTGCGCCCGCGGCGGTCAGCTCGTGGCGCTCGACGAGACGGGGGAGCAGCGCGTCGAGCGCGGGACGCTGCAGCGCGTCGAGCCCGGAAGCGAGCGCGGCGACGCCGTAGAGCAGCGCGAGTTGGTCGATCCGGGAGGGCAAGAACAGGGCGCTCGCGAGCAGCGCGGCCGACGACATGGCCAGCGCCAGCTCGGTGAGCTGCACCAGGCGGCGGCGGTCGACGGAGTCGGCCAGCGCGCCGCCGAGGAAGGCGAGCGTGAGCAGGGGGACGAGCTGTACGAGGCCGAAGAGGCCGACCGCCAACGGCGAGCGGGTGATGACGTACGCCTGGTAGGGGATGGCCACACCCGTGATCATGTTGCCAAACGACGAGACCAACCGCCCGGCGTAGAGCAGGCGGAAGTCGCGGTGGCGGCGCAGCGGGGTGAGGTCCAGCGCGGCGACACGGAGCAGGCGGTGGAGCAGGGCGAACCGTGAGGCAAGCTCGTCAGGTGCGGGAACGGTGCGGGCTGCCCTTGCCTCACCCTTGGGCCCGGTCTCGTCCGGCACCGTCCCGCGCATGGCTCCTCCCGGTCTCGTTCGTCCCGGTCTCGTTCGTCGCGCCGGCCCCGGCGGTCTGGCGCATACCAATGGCGCCCGGTCTATCTTCTCACATGGGCGGCACCGATTGGGTGCCGAAACGTGGGGATACCACAGACCAAGCCGATCGTGTCAGCGTCGCGCGGGACTCACATCGCTCGCGTCCCTCGCTCCGTCACATGTGGTAAACTGCGTCCTGCAGCGGGCCCATAGCTCAGCGGCAGAGCGGACGGCTCATAACCGTTTGGTCGCAGGTTCGAACCCTGCTGGGCCCACCAGGCGCGCCGCGCCTCCCCCCACCGGGCGGCGGCGCGAGATGGCACAGTGAGTGCTCGACCCCCTCCGCGCCCTTCCCCTTGCACGAACATTATCCGTGGGCCGGTAGCTCAGTGGCAAGAGCGGCGTCCTTATGAGACGCGGGCGTGGGTCCGATTCCCACCCAGCCTACCCACTACGAACCGGCAAACGAAGCGGCTTCGAGCACATGCGCTTGAGGCCGCTTCCAGCTACATTGGGTGTTTGACAGCGTAATTGACAGCAATTGGATAGAAGACCTACTTGTAAAGCAGCTTTGCCATTATCGCCGCCGCATCTTGTTGCATGTCGGGGATGACGTGCGAATAGATGTCGAGCGTGATGGACACATACGGGCAGCCCGCGACATAACACACGACTTTATGGGCAAAAGCCACTTTTTGGGCAAGGCCTCGTGGAGGTGAACTCCGTACTTGTCCACAGAAATAGAGGTACTTATCCACACCTCTCCGTGCATCCAAACTCCAGGGGCTTGCGCCGTGACGCCAGTTCTGACACCAGCGTCGGCGGACAGCCACGAACGCTGGCGAACGAACGGCAGGCGTGGATGTCGAATTCATGCGGCTACGCGCACACTGGCGTACGTTGGCGGACGCTCAGAAAGGAATCCAGTATTCCTGACTAACTCGACCGTGAGCACGTCAGATACGGACAGCACGACTCTCCGTCGCCAGCAGATAGGCCTCCTCAAGCGTTGGCTCGACGTTCACCGCGGCCTCGTGCGGGCGCCTCTCGCCGATCAGTCGCAGGGAGATGCCGTTCATCTGATTGACCATCGTGCTGACTTGATAGGCCGCTTGTAGCCGCAGAGCCGTGGCCTGATCGGTGCTGACGCTCCAGACCTTGCCATTGGCGCTCGCCAGCAGCGCCGTCGGCGTCGTGTCTGCCAGCATGCGCCCCTCGCGCAGGATCATCAGGCGGTTGGCGACGGCCTCCACGTCGCTGATGATGTGGGTGCTGAGGATGATGATCCTGCTGCTGGTCAGGCTGGAGAGCAGGGTGCGGAAGCGCACGCGCTCGGCGGGGTCGAGGCCCGCTGTCGGCTCGTCGACAATCAGAAGCTCCGGATCGTTGAGCAGCGCCTGCGCGATGCCGATGCGCTGCTTCATGCCGCCAGAATAGGTGGGCAGCCTGCGGTCGGCCACCTGCCCTAACTGGACGGTCTCCAATACCTCATCGACACGCCGCCGCGCCAGCGACGTGGGCAGCCCCTTCATGGCGGCCAGGTAGTTCAGGAACTGCCGCCCGGTAAACTCGGGATAGATGCCAAACTCCTGCGGGAGATAGCCCAGCACCTGCCGCAGCTCCGTGCCGTGGGCGCGGATGTCCTGCCCGTTCCACGAGATCGTCCCCTCACTGGGGTCGAGCAGCGTCGCGATCATGCGCATCAGGGTGGTTTTGCCCGCGCCATTGGGGCCCACCAATCCCAGCATGCCCGGCTCGCAGTGTAGCGAGAGCTGGCGCAGCGCCCAATGCTCGCCGTAGCGCTTGCCCAGGCGGTCGATCGTCAATTCCATCGTCGTGCTCGCTTTCTCATGGCTTCAGACGTTACGCGCCGAAGGCGTTGCGGAATCGCGGGAAGGCGAACACCGCCAGCGCCACCAACAGGAGGCTCAGCCCGGCCTCGATCAGGTGCGGCGCGAGCCAGGCCGAGACGTCGGGCGCCTTGTTGGCGACGGTGTTGACGAGCTGCTGGAACTGCGCTGGGGTCAGCGCCGCGGCGGACTGCCGGTCGATGTTGGGTTGATACTGCTGGACCGTCGCGAGCATGGACAGCGCGTTGGGAGGTCCCCACGCGCTGTACCAGGTCGAGAGGTGTCCCGAAGGCAGGTACAGCAGAAAGGGGAGCACCTCCGTGCCGAGGACCCACCCTACCAGGATGACGACCTTGACCATGGTAGACAGGCGTGGCAGCAGCGTGACGACGGCGAACCCGACGCTGCTGACCAGCACTGTCGCCGGCACGACCATGCCGGCCCAGAGGATCAGCATATTGCCGATCACCGGCGCGGGATAATCAGCGATGGTCAGATGCAGCACCGTCCCCGTGCCCAGGATGGCGGCCAGCAGCAGCGTCGCCAGCCCCAAACTCATGAGCAGGCCGACGAGGTAGCGCCCCCAGACGTAGGCCCAGCTCGGCACCGCCGTCGTCATGAGCAGCTCGTGCGTGCGCCGTTGGAGGTCGCGCGTCACGCCGTCGGCTGCGATAAAGGGCAGGAAGAGCACCAGGAGCGTCAAGGTCGTCGGCAGGATCAGCAGCAGTCCCCAGGCGCTGGTGCCGGGGATGAAGGCGCTAGCCGCCTGGATGCTGAACTGGTCGTTCGTCGCCTGGGCCCAGGTCAAGAGCACCAGGAGGCAGAAGAGTCCGAGGACTTGCAGCCAGAAGGCGCGGCTGGCGCGGAGACGGCGCAGCTCCCACGTCATCACGCTCAACAGTGGATGTGGGCGACGGATGGAAAGGGCTTGCTGGCGAACTCTGATCAGCGCGAGTGTACTCATAGCTTGCTCCTCCTGTACAGCCCTATCTACGCGCCGAAGGCGTTGCGGAACCGCCGGAAGGTGAACGCGGCCAGCGCCACAAGTGCGAAGCTCAGCAGGGCCTCTACCAGGTGCGGCGCCAATAGGGCCGAGACGTCAGGCGTCTGGTTGGCGATAGTGTTGATGAGGTGCTGGATCTGCGCCGGAGTCGTAGCCGCGGAGACCTGCTGCTCGAAGGTGGGTGAATACTGCTGCAGCATCCTGACCGAGGTCAGCGCACCGGTCGGGTCCCAGGCGCTGTATCCGGTAGGAGGGAGGTTGTCTGGCCCCGACGGGGCGTACAACAAACTAGGAATCACTTCTGCACCGACGACCCACCCCAGCAGGAGCACGATCTTCACCATCGTGGAGAGGCGCGGCAGCAATGTGGCGGCGGCGAAACCGAGACTGCTGACCAGTACCGTCGCCGGCACAACCATGACAGCCCAGAGGAGCAGGATATTCCCAAGTATGGGTGCCGGGTAGTCGGTGGTGAGGTGTAACACCGTCCCCGTCCCCTCGATGGCGGCCAGCAGCACGAGGGCCAGCCCCAGGCTCATCAGCAGGTCGACGAGGTAGCGCCCCCAGACGTAGGCCCAGCCCGGCAGCGCGGTGGTCATCAGTAGCTCATGCGTGCGCCGTCGGACATCGCGCGTCACGCCATCCGCCGTGATAAACGGTAGGAAGAGCACCAGGAGCGTTAACGTCGTCGGCAGCGTGTGGGCCAGGCCCCAGGCGCTGGTCCCGGCGATGAAGCCGACTGGTTTTCCCTCGACGACTCCTTCCCGTGTCGCCTCGGCCCAGGTTAATAGGATCAAGAAGCAGAAGAGTCCGAGGATTTGGAGCCAGAAGAAGCGGCTGGCGCGGAAGCGCCGGAGCTCCCAGCCCATGACGGCCAAGACTGGATGTGTGCGCTGGATGGTCCGCGTCTGCTGACGGGAGATGGTCAGTGCGAGAGTACTCATAGCCTGCTCCTCCTCTACACCCTATCTACGCGCCGAAGACATTGCGGAACCGCCGGAAAGCAAGTGCCGCCAGCGCCACAAACACGAGACTCAGCAGTGCCTCGATCAGGTGCGGCGCGAGCCAGGCCGAGACGTTAGGCGTCATGTTTTCAATGCCGATGAAGATGTGCTGCACCTGTGCCGCGCTGGTGGCGTTGGCGAGGAGCTTGTGAAAGGCGGATTGATACTGAGGAGTCGTCGCGTACGCTGAGGCCACGCTGGTCGGATCCCAGGCGGCGTACCAAGCAGACGGAAGGGTCTGACCTGTTCGGATATTCGTGACTTCAGGGAGCATCAGTACACTCAGGAACCAGCCGAGGAGGACCGCGATCTTGACCAGAGTGGCTTGCCGAGGAAACACCGTGCCAAGGGCGAAGCTGAGGCTGCTGAGCAGGATTGTTGCCGGCACGACGATGCTGGCCCACAGGAGCGTCACGCTCCCGATCTCCGGCAGAGGATACGTCGGGACGATCAGGTGCCATCCCACGCCCAGCACGAAGTACGCCGCAAGCAGCACCAGGGCCAACCCCAGGCTCATCACCAGAACGGATAGGTAGCGCCCCCAGACGTAGGCCCACGTCGGCAGCGCGGTTGTCATCAGCAGCTCGTGGGTACGACGGCCAAGGTCCCGCGCGACACCTTCCGCGGTGACGAAGGGCAGCAGCAGACCGAGCAACAGCATCCCGCTCGATGGAAGGCGCTCCAGCATGCCCCAGGGGCTGGTGTTGGCGACGGAGAGCTCGATGGGATTGCCAGTGCCAATTCCCACGCCCATATCGTCGTGGCCGGCCCACGTCACGAAGAGCGCGAGGCAGAGGAAGCCGAGGGCCTGCAACAAAAAGGCGCGGCTAGCGCGGAAGCGGCGCAGCTCCCACGTCATCACGCTCAGGAGCGGGTTCGTGCGCGGGATGGTCCGGGTCTGCTGGCTGGGGATTGTGAGGGCTGTGGAACTCATGAATCTCTCCTCGTGCTCGTCGGACGCCGTGTCGGTTCGCGTGTCGGTCGTAGCCCATCACGAGTCAGCCCGCGAAAAGGTTCGCACATAGTCGCTTCCGTCTCGCGGCTTAGGAAGCGGGGAGCAGATGGCGCATGTCGGCGGGGAGGCGCAGCAGCGTGACGGCCAGCATTGCCAGGCCAATCCCGCCCAGCAGCGCGTCTGACAGCGGCGTGAGCGAGAGTGCCTGGAAATTGGAGACGGTAATGATCGCCAGCACGGCCAGCCAGCCCCCATAGGCCAGGGACGCCGCCGTCTGCACCGAGAGGCGCAAAGAGAGCAGCACGGCCAGCCCCGCCACCAACAGCAGCGGCATGAACCAGGCGAGCATCAGCGCCAACACCTGTTCGGCGCCGCCCGCCCAGAGCGCGAGGCTCAGCGCGAGCCCCAGGCCAACGTCGTAGCCCAGCACGATCACCAGCCGGGCCAGCGCGAGCAGCACGGGCGAGGGCGGGCAGACCAGCTCGCATTCCAGGGCACGCGCCTCCTTCCCGCGAAAGGCGACGACGGTGCCCAGGTAGGCCAGGAGAGGTCCGCTCGCGCGCAGCAGCAGCCACTGGTCGGGCGGGTCGCCGCTGAGCACAACCGCGCCGCCCACCAGGGTGATGAGCGCGCTCACCAGCCAGAAGGCGGGGCCAAAGAGGCTGACCTGCACGCGCGCCGCGTCGAGCAGCGCGTCGAGCGCGCCGCGCCGCCGGGCGTAGCGCTCGCGTATGGCCTGGCGCACCGGCGAGATTGTTGGCAACGTTAAGGTCAGCAGGGCGAGCAGACGCTGCGTGTCTGCCGCTGATGGCTGTGGCACCTGCCACTCGGCAAGGCGTCGCACGGTGGGGACCAAGTCGGCGATCTCTTCTGGCGCGACACCTTGCTCACGCAGCGCTTCGGTCAGTTCGTCTGGTCGCTCAAACGGGCCAGAGGATTGGGGAGGTCGCATTACTCCACTCCTTCCTGCATCGGGGCCAACACAGCGCGCAGGCGACGGGCGCCAACCGAGAGCCGTGACTTGACCGTGCCCAGCGGGATCTGCAGTGTCTCGGCGATTTCTTGTAGGCTGAATCCTTGGTAAAAGCGGAGCACCATCGCGACGCGATACTCTTCGCCGAGCTGTGAGAGGGCCGCCCGCACCTCACTCCCCCGCTCATTAGCCAGGGCGTGTTCTTCCGGCCCGGGAGAGCAGTCGTGCAGGTGGAGCATGGCTCCTTCCTCATCCAGTCGGCCGCGATGGCGCACCGCTGCCGATTTGAAGTGATCCCGCGCCAGGTTGGTAGCAATCGTGTAGAGCCAGGGCTTGAAAGGGCGATCAGGTGAGTGCGTGCGCTGCCGCATCACCTGCAACAGGGTTTCCTGCGCCAGATCCTCCGCCAGCAGGCGATCCCCACCGACCAGCCGGTAGAGATAACCGAGCAGTGGGGCATGGTGGCGCGTCACCAGCGTGGCGAGTGCCACCTGATCGCCCGCCATCACGGCCGACATCAACCGCTCGTCGCTCATCTCATGCATGGGGTTGCAACCCTGCTCCTCTGGTCTCGTGGTGTGCCTATGACGAGCCAGGGCCACAAAAGGTTCGCAATCGGGTGGTACTCCGACCATACTGGAATGCACGTGTCAGCGGACGGCTACGGCATAATGATCAGATGCACAACTCGAGGATCCCCGAATTACTCTCTGTAGCGCCCATATCCGGCTCTGCGAGCACTCGCAAACCAAGCCTCTTGGGCGGAAGGGTTGAGGGGAACTAGATGATGCCGGAGGCCATTCACTCGCCAACAAGTTTGACGCCAATGCTTGCACGACAAGCCACCTCACCCTTTCAAATTGACAGCAAGCCACGTGGCAGTGCCTGCCGCAGATACCAGTGAAAATAAGGCATACTGCGGGAAGGAGCCGTGGGAGCGAGATCGCTGTCAGAATGGTGCGGTACGTCAGCCCGCCAGCAAGCTGATCCGGGCGTGTCCAGCGGAGATGACGGTTGCCCTGCCCCCAGTGGGCAGAGAGCACGCGGAGGAAACTGGTTGTCGTTCCATGCCCCTCCCCGGTTCTCGGTACGGCCACGCCGTGGAAGGCGAGGGGAGCGACCAGGCCAGTCGTGCATGCGCGGTGCTGCGGGTTGGACGTCCATCAACGGTCAGTGGTAGCGTGTGCCCTCACCCCCGCGGAAGATGGCACGGCGCGACGGGAAGTGTGCCCATTTGGGGCCATGACGGGGGACCTGGTAGGGCTGAATGACTGGCTCAACGGGCTGGGTATCGAGCAAGTGGCAATGGAATCGACTGGCGTGTACTGGCGACCGGTGTAGAACGTGCTGGAGGCCGATCAGGCGATCATCCTCGTCAACGCGCCGCACAGCAAGGCGGTCCCGGGACGCACGACGGATGTGAAAGAGAGCGAGTGGCTCGCCGATCTGCTGCGGCATGGCTTACTCCGCGCGCGCTTCATCCCACCGCAGCCCATCCGAGAGCGGCGCGAATTGACCCGCTACCGGCAAGAACTCCTGCACGCGCGGACGCAAGAGGTCAACCGCCTGCAGAAGGTCTTGGAGAGCGCCAACCGCAAGTTGGGCGCCGTCGCGACCGACCTCCTCGGCACGAGTGGACGGGACAGGCTCGAAGCCATCTTGGCGGGGGTGGGAGAGGCCGACACGCTCGCCGAGTTGGCGCGGGGGCGATTACGTGCGAAGCTGCCCCTCCTGCGGCAGGCGCTCGACGGACGGGTCCGGGCGCCCCATCGTCTCCTCCTCCAGCACGCGCTGGCCCCCTCGATTTCCTCGAGGAACAACTCGCCCGTCTCGCCGCCGAGATCGAGGAAACCCTGGCGTCGGTGCAGACGGCGGTGGCGCTCGTGGAGACGCTTCCCGGCATCGGTCACACCACGGCGACGGGTAGCATCGCCGAGATTGGGGTCGATATGGGCCGGTTTCCGTCGGCGGGCCACCTGGCCTCGTGGGCTGGCGTCTGCCCCGGCAACCGGCAAAGCGCCGGCAAACGACTGGGCGGGAAGACGCGGCACGGCAACACCTGGCTACGCGCCCTCCTGGGCGAGGTCGCCTGGTCAATTGCCCCTACCTCCACCACGTAGCTGGCCGCCCACTCCCATCGTCTCGCCCGTCGCTGCGGCAAGCGCAAGGCGATCGTGGCGGTGTCCCACACGCTGCTCGTCGTGATTTACCATGTGCTGAAAGATCACCGTCCCTCTCAGGACCTCGGACCCGACTCCTTCGACCAGCTCGACACGCACCGCTTACAACGGCACTCTGTCCACCGCTTGCAGCAGCTCGGGTACACCGTCTCGCTCGCTCCCGCCGCAGTCGCCTGAACGGACGCTCCCCAGACGGATTTTCGGAGGAAACCTGACAGCAGGAGGGCGAGACCAAAAGAGATAATCTGAGACTGCCACGGACAATGAATCAGCATTCTATGGGATAGTAAAACCAATTGAGACGGGGTAAGATAGAATGCCGCGTCCTTATGAGACGCGGGTCGTTGGTTCGATTCCCGCCCGGCCTACCAAAGGAATCGGCTGAGTGCCGCTGCCTTTCGGCATGGAGGTGAAAGCCGGGTCGTCTTCCAGGCGACACCTGTCCCAGGCGATTGCCGCATTTCCAGCCGCCAGGCGGAATAGGAGCGTATGGGACATGACAGCGTGCGCAAAACCTTCAAGTACCGGTTGAAGCCGACGCCTGAGCAAGAACGGGTGTTGGCGGTGGCCTTGTGGCGCTGCCGCGAGCTGTACAACGCGGGCCTGGAAGAGCGTAAAGCGGCCTGGCAGAAATGTGGTGCCTCGGTCACCTTTGCCCTGCAATCGGCACAACTCCCCGCCGTCAAGAAGGCGTGCCCCGACTACCGGGACCTCAACGCGCAAGTCTTGCAGGATGTCTTACACCGGCTGGACAAGGCGTTCCAGGCGTTCTTCCGCCGGGCGGCGGCGGGCGGCGGCGGGTGAAGCGCCGGGGTATCCGCGCTTCCAGGGGCGCGACCGCTACAGCAGCTTCACCTATCCCCAGGTGGGGGAACATGGCGGTGCGCGGCTGGAGAACGGCTTCCTGGTCCTCTCAAAGGTCGGGCGCATTGCGGTGCGTTGGTCTCGCCCACTGGCAGGCACGCCCAAGACCGTCACCGTTGTGCGTGAGGCGGATGGCTGGTACGTCGCCTTCTCCTGTGCCGAGGTGCCCACGCCACCGCTTCCCCGCACGGGTCGGGAGGCGGGCATCGACGTGGGGTTGCAGGTGTTCCTGGTGACGGCGGAGGGCGAAGCGGTCGAGAATCCGCGCCACTACCGCCGGGGGGAGAAGCGGTTGGCGAAGGCGCAGCGGCGGGTCTCGCGGCGGAAGAAGGGGAGCAACCGGCGCAAGAAGGCGGTGCAATTGCTGGCCCGCGACCATCAGACGGTGAAGCGCCAACGTGCCGACCACCACCACAAGACGGCGCTCCTGTTGGTGCGCCAGTACGACGTGATCTATCACGAGGCCATCCAGCCCGCCAACCTCAGTCGCCGCCCCGCCCCGATGCTGGATGGGCACGGCGGGTATCTCCACAACGGGGGCCAGCCGCAAGGCGGGCCTCAACAAGAGCATTCAGGACGCCGGATGGGGCCACTTCCTGTCGATCCTCGCTTGCAAGGCAGCATGCGCCGGGAAGCGAGTGGAAGCGGTCAACCCGGCGTACACCAGTCAGGACTGCAGCGGCTGTGGGGAGCGCGTGCCCAAATCGCTCAGCATGCGTACCCATGTGTGCCCCTCCTGCGGGCTGGCGCTGGACCGCGATGCGAACGCGGCCAGGAACATCTTACGGGCCGGGCAGGCCCGTCAGGGAGCGGTGGCGTTGGCCGCCGTGGTGAACTGAGCATCCCCCGGCTTTCGCCGTGGGGAGTGTCAACTCCATGATCGACCGATACCGTCAACTCTGACAAAAAGGGCAGGGCAGTTGAGCGCTCGCGTCGCTGGATCGTGAAATGCGGCAGAATCGGCAATTCCGTGCGCTTGCTACCACGGCCACGGAACGCGAAATGCGGCGAGAATGGCAACGCACGACGCTGGCGGGTTCGCGCGAAAACGGCGGAATTGGCACCTACGCCTTCGCGCGGATTGTGAAAAGCGGCAAGATCGGCAACTGCGCCGAGGCATAGCGCCGACGCCACATATCCCGGCCTGGCCCGCCGCTCGCCGCATCGCATCGATCAGGATGAGCCTTCGCCCTCAGACCAGCACGCGATCAGCGTGACGGCACATGCTCGAAAAGCGGCAGAAACGGCAGCATCTGATACAATAGCCCGATGCACCTGAGAGCGAAGGACAGATCGCATGCAATTCTTCGATAGAGCCACCATCCAGCTCGTCGCCGGCGACGGCGGCAACGGCTCCGCCCACTTCCGCCGCGAGAAGTTCGTGCCATACGGCGGGCCCGACGGCGGCGACGGCGGCCGCGGCGGCACCATCTACCTCGAAGCCGACCCCGGCATGAACACGCTCGTCGACCTCCACTACCACCCGCACCACACCGCCAAGTCCGGCGGCTCCGGCGGCATGCAGCGCATGCACGGCAAGAAGGGCGACGATCTCGTCCTCAAAGTGCCCACCGGCACCGTCGCGCGCAACGCGGAGACCGGCGCCCTCGTCGCCGACCTCACCGAGCCGGGGCAGCGCGTCATGGTCGCGCGCGGCGGGCGCGGCGGCCTCGGCAACGTCCACTTCGCCACCGCCACCAATCAGGCACCGCGCGAATCGCAGCGCGGCGAGCCGGGCGAGACCGCCACCCTCGATCTCGAGCTGAAGCTGATCGCCGACGTCGGCCTCGTCGGCTACCCCAACGCCGGCAAATCGACCCTACTCTCCGTCGTTTCCGAGGCGCGACCCAAGATCGCCGACTACCCCTTCACCACGCTGGTGCCCAACCTCGGCGTCGTCGTCGTCGGCGACCCAACCAGCGGCGATTTCGACAGCTTCGTCCTCGCCGACATCCCCGGCCTGATCGAGGGCGCCGCGCAAGGGATCGGCCTCGGCCACGAGTTCCTGCGCCACGTCGAGCGCACGCGCCTGCTGCTCCACCTGATCGACGGCCTCTCCGAGAAGGACCCGTGGGAGGAGTTCGAGGCGATCAACCACGAGCTCGCCGAGTACAGCGCCGATCTCGCCACGCGCCCGCAGGTCGTCGTCCTCACCAAGATGGACCTGCAAGAGGCGCGCGACAAGTGGCCCGCGCTGAAAGAACGCGCCGAGGCCGCCGGCTACACCGCGCACGCCATCTCCGCGCAGACCAACGAGGGCGTGCGCGAGCTGATGAACCTCACCGCCGAGCGGCTCCGCGAGATCAAGCTGGACGAGGCGGAGCGGCGGGCGCGGCAGCCGATCCCGGCAGTGGCAGGCACTGTCGTCCTGCGCCCCGTCCCCGACGACGCCTACAGCATCGAAGAGCTCGAAGACGGCTACCGCGTCACCGGCAAACGCGTCGAGCGCATGGTGGCGATGACCAACCCCGACAGCCACGAGGGCATGGAGCGGCTGGAGCGCCAGCTGCGTAAACTCGGCGTCTTCGACGCCCTCGAAAAAGCGGGTGTGATGCCCGGCGACCACGTCCACTTCGGCAAGATCGACTGGCGCTGGGGCGAAGAAATGTAGCCGGCTGCTCCGCCCCAGCGCGTCTCGTCAGTGCGACACGTTCTTGGTGCGCGGCTTCTTGCCGAGGTCGTGCCAATCGGTCTCCGTCATCTCGACGCCTTGACACTCCCCCGGCTAAAGCACGGGGGATTCTCGGTTCGTCCCCGCAGCTACCGCTGCGACTCCCCGAAGGGCCTGCCCGGCCCATTGGATGTTCCTGGCCGCGTTCTCGTCTCTGTCGAGCACGAGGCCACACGACGTGCAGATGTGGGTACGCGCGCTCAAACTCTTGGGCACGCGCGCCCCGCAGCCGCTGCAGTCTTGGCTGGTGTAGGCGGGTGGCACAGCGATCACTCGACGCCCGGCGCATGCTGCCTTGGCGTCGAGGATGGTACGGAACTGCGCCCAGCCCGCGTCGCCGATGGACTTGGCGAGGTGATGATTCCGTGACCAGGTTGGCGACCTGCAGGTCTTCGAGGTAGATCGTGTCGTACTGGCGCAGCAGCGCCAGTGCGGTCTTGTGGTGGAAGTCGGCGCGTTGCCGCTGCACCGCTCTGATGCGCTCGCTAGCAGGTGGCACCGCTTTCCTGCGGCGCGTCGCTGCCCTTCTTCCGCCGGAGCACGCGCCGCAGCGCCTTGGCGAGCTGCTTCTCGCCGCGTCGGTAGTGGCAGCGGATTCTCGATGGCAACTCCATGGGCGGTGATGAGGAACACCTGCAACCCGACGTCGATGCCCGTCTCGCGTCCAGTGCGTGGGAAGCGGTCGGGCAGGCACCTCGGCGCACGAGAAGATGACATACCAGCCATCCGCCTCGTGGGAGAGGGTGACGGTCTTGGGCGTGCCCTCCAGTGGGCGGCTCCAGCGGAGAGCGATGCGCCCGATCTTGCTCAGTACGAGAAACCCGTTGTCGAGGCGGGCGCCGTTGCCGTACTGCTTGTAGGTGAAGCGTGATAGCGGTTGCGTCCCTGGAAACGCGGGAAACCCGGCGTCTTGCCCTCGCGGAGACGCCGAAAGAACGCCTGATAGGCCTTGTCCAGACGCGTCAACACGTCCTGCAAGACCTGGGAGTGGATGTCTCCATATGCGGGGAACGCCGCCTTGAGGTCGGGCACCTCGGCTTGCGAGCGTAGGCGCTCAGCGTGACGCCACACCGCTCATAGGCGATTTGCGCTGTTCGACGCGGCGTGGATCCGGAACCCACGGATCAAGAGATTGCCGAGGAGATTCGCGCTGGCCGCCGCCGATTTGTCTGGCGAGTCGAGCCAAAGGAGGCAGGTAGCGGCGCTCCGCGCGGTACTTGACACGTCCGTGCTGACCAGCCCGGACGGCATGCACTCATCTTCACCGCAAGAGGGAAGATCACTGCCTACTGGGTCCTAAGCTTCGCCGATACTCCCCCACCGGCAGCACGCTATAGCCCGACCCGTCGCGCAGGGCCTCGACGAGCGGCGCGGGCGGTGTCGAGCGAGGTGAGGCAGGGGATGCTGGCCTCGACGGCGGCGCGGCGAATCTGGAAGCCGTCGCGGATCTCGACGCCCTCGCGGATCTGCCCCGCGCCGCCGGTGATCGTGTTGACGACGAGATCGACGCGGCGCGAGCGGATCAGGCCGAGGATGGTGGTGTCGCCCTGGCTGATACGCCCGACCGGCTCGGCGGGGAGGCCATGCTCGACTAACATGCGCGCGGTGGCGGCGGTGGCGTAGAAGGTGTAGCCGCGCGCGCCGAGCTCTCGCAGGATCGGCAGCGCCTCCGCCTTGTCGCGCTCGGCGATGGAGGCGAGGCAGACGCCGTCGCGCTCCGGCACGCGGATGCCCGCCGCGAGCAGGGCCTTGCGCAGCGCCGCCGCGTACGTCTTATCCACGCCCATGACCTCGCCAGTGCTCTTCATCTCCGGACCCAGCGCCGTCTCGCCGCCGATGATCTTGCCCATCGAGAAGACGGGGCCCTTCACGGCGACCAGCGGCTGGTCGGGCCAGAGCCCGTCCGGCAGGCCGGCGTAGCCAAGCGCGGAGAGCGATTCACCGAGCATGACGCGCGTGGCGACCGTCACCATCGGCACGCCCGTCACCTTGCTCAGGAAGGGCACGGTGCGCGAGGCGCGCGGGTTGACCTCGATGACGTAGACGTTGCCGCCCGGCGTCTCATTCGGCTCCGTCAGCACGAACTGCGCGTTCATCAGGCCGCGCACGCCGAGGGCCAACGCGATCTCGCGGCTGTAGCGCGCGACGGCGGCGATCTCGTCGCGCGAGAGGCTGCGCGGCGGGTAGACGGCGAAACTATCCCCCGAATGCACTCCCGCACGCTCGACGTGCTCCAGTATGCCGGGGATCAGCACGTCCGTGCCGTCGCAGATGACGTCCACCTCGACCTCACGCCCGCTGAGGTAGCGGTCGATCAGGATGGGATGCTCGCCGAACTGCTCCACGATGCCAGCGACGTAGCGCTGGAGCGTCTCCGTCGAGCGCACGATCTCCATCGCCCGCCCGCCGAGCACGTAGGAGGGGCGCACCAGCACCGGGATAGCCGATCTCTTCGGCGATCGCGCACCGCCTCATCCACGGTGCGCACGCCGGCCCCGCGCGGACGCGGCACGCCCAGCCGCTCCATCAACGCGTCGAAGCGGCGGCGATCCTCGGCGAGATCGATGCTGTCGAGCGAGGTGCCGAGCAGCGGGACACCAGCGGCGGCGAGCGGCGCGGCGAGGCCGATGGCCGTCTGCCCGCCGAACTGCGTCACGACGGGTGGGAGAGCAGAATCAGATTTCACCGCAGAGGACACAGGAGCTCACAGAGTCGGAGGGGCGAGGAGAATTTGACACGGAGGAAACGGAGTTTGGCAGAGAGGGCGCGGAGGCGTCGGCCTCGTTCTCCAGGATGTTGAGGATGCTCTCGTCGTCCAGCGGCTCGAAGTAGAGGCGGTCGGACATGTCGAAGTCGGTGCTGACCGTCTCGGGGTTCGAGTTGACGAGGATCGAGCGGACGCCCGCGGCGCGAAGCTCTTGCGCGGCGCGCACGGAGCAGTAGTCGAACTCGATGCCCTGGCCGATGCGGATCGGGCCAGAGCCGAGCACTACCGCACGGGTCCCACCGAGCGGCTCGGCCTCGTTCTCCTGCTCGTAGGTGCTGTAGAAGTACGGCGTCTCGGCGGCAAACTCGGCGGCACAGGTGTCCACCATCTTGTAGGTCGGCAGGATGCCCCACTCACGGCGGAGGGCGCGGATGGCAGAGGGAGAATTTAACCACAGAGGGCACAGAGGTCACAGAGGTCAGAGGAGAGAGAGAGGTGAGATCGAGGCTGGTCGCAAGCATTGGCGGCGGCGGGCGCAGCATGCTGCGCCCCTACACCAGTTGTGACCTCTTCTGTCCTCTGTCTGCCCTCTGTGAACTCTGTGGTTGAATCTCTGCCGTCTCCTGGCGTGAGGGCGGCGATCTGGCGGTCGGAGAAGCCCATGCGCTTGGCGGTGCGCAGCAGGGAAGGCGTCAGCGGCTGCGCGGCGAGGCGTTGCTCCATGCGGACGATGTTGCGCAGCTTGGCGAGGAACCAGTGGTCGATGCCCGTCTCGGCGTGCAGCGCGTCAAGAACGCCGTCCGCCGTGTCGCAGCGGATCGTGTCGAGCAGCACCCAGAGGCGCGCGTCGTTCGGCTGCAAGGCGGTGTCGGCGGCCTCGGAGTCGTCATCGCTCGCCGGGGAGGCATCCTCGGTCGGCGGCGTGCGGACGGCGGAGAGATCCGCGGCAGTCGGCAGCTTCAGTTCGAGGGAGCGCATCGCCTTCTGCAGCGCCGACTCGAAGGTGCGGTCGATCGCCATCACCTCGCCGGTGGCCTTCATCTGCGTGCCGAGGCTGCGGTCGGCCAGGGGGAACTTGTCGAAGGGCCAGCGCGGAATCTTGACGACGACGTAGTCCAGCGCGGGCTCGAAGGCGGCGACCGTCTTGCCCGTCACCGAGTTGGCGATCTCGTCCAGTCGCAGGCCGATGGCGATCTTGGCGGCGACGCGCGCGATAGGATAGCCGGTCGCCTTGGAGGCCAGCGCCGAGCTGCGGCTGACGCGCGGGTTGACCTCGATGACGTAGAACTGGAAGGAGTCCGGATCGAGCGCGAACTGGATGTTGCAGCCGCCCCGCACGCCGAGCGCGCGGATGATGCGGATGCTCGCCGTGCGCAGCATCTGATACTCGCGGTCGGAGAGCGTCTGGCTCGGCGCGACGACGATGCTATCGCCCGTGTGGACGCCGAGCGGGATCGAAGTTCTCCATGTTGCAGACGGTGATGCAGGTGTCGTTGCCGTCGCGGATGACCTCGTACTCGATCTCCTTCCAGCCCTTCAGGTACTGCTCGACCAATATCTGGCTGATGGGGCTGGCGGTGAGGCCGGATTCGGCGATGCGCGCGAGATCGGCGCGGGTGCGGGCGACGCCGCCGCCGGTGCCGCCGAGGGTGAAGGCGGGGCGGATCACGACGGGCAGGCCGATGGTCTCGGCGAAGGCCAGCGCGTCTTCGACGGTGGTGACGGTCTTGCTCGGCGGCGAGCCGACGCCTAAGGATTCGAGGAGTTGCTTGAACAGCTCGCGGTCCTCGGCCTTCTGGATCGTGTCGAGCGGCGTGCCGAGCAGCTCGACGTCGAACTCCTCCAGCACGCCAGCCTCGGCGAGGGCGACGGCCAGGTTGAGGCCCGTCTGACCACCGAGCGTGGCGAGCAGGCCGTCGGGGCGCTCGCGCGCGATGACGCGGCGCAGCACATCCACCGTCAGCGGCTCGATGTAGGTCACGTCGGCGACGCCCTCGTCGGTCATGATCGTGGCGGGATTGGAGTTGACCAGGATGACGCGCTTGCCCTCCTCGCGCAGGGCGCGGCAGGCCTGGGTGCCGGCGTAGTCGAACTCGGCGGCCTGCCCGATGATGATCGGTCCCGAGCCGATGACGAGAACGCTGTGGATATCGTCGCGCACTGGCACTGGTCGCTACTCCCTCAGTTCTCCGCGAAAGGATGTGTTGCGATGCGGCGGTCGTCAGCCGGCAGTCGCCTGATGCTCCGCGAGCCGCTGCTCGATCTGCCGCAGGTGAACGGTATCGTGCTCGGTCCAGTGGCCGAGCCACGTCTCGGCGGTGAAGACGCCATATTCGGGCTGATAGCCCTCGCGCGCCCAGTCGGCGTCGCGCAGCATGGTGACGATGCCGAGGCTGGCGGCACGCTGCACGGCGAAGTCCGCAAGCAGATCGTTCAGTGCGTCGCGCGTGGTGTTGCGGCTGGCGTACCACTTCTGCTCGTCGTGCGGGGCGAGGTCGGGGCGCTCCTCTTTGATGATGCGCTCCATGCGGGTGCGCATGACGTAGATCTCGTCGTCCACCAGATGCGCCAGAATCTCGCGGATGGTCCAGTCGTCGGGCGCGGCGCGGAAGTCCAGCGCGGCGTCGGAGAGGCCGGAGGTCAGCCGCACGAGCGCGGGATGGGTCTGGCGCAGCGTCTCGATACGCTCGGCGCGAACGTCCGGCATGGTCACGTGCCCTCCCTCTAGGATACGCCCCCGAAGCGATAGACGTTCACGTCCACGACGGGGCGATAGCCGATGGCCTGATAGATCTTGTTCGAGGTCGGGTTGGCGAGGTCGGTGAAGAGGAAGCAGAACCGCCGCCCGCCGTCGAGCAGCATCTGGGTCAGCGCGGCGGTGAGGGCGCTGGCGTAGCCGTGCCCGCGTAGCTCCGGCGGCGTGTAGACGGGACCGATGCGTATGCCGTGCGCCGTGGGAGCGTTGTAGCCCGCGAAGGAGACGGCCGAGCCGCCATGCTCCCAGAGGTACATGCCGCGCATGGCGGGATCGGCGGCGATGATGCGGTCAGCCCAGTCCAGTGGTTCCACCGGCTCGGTGTGCGCCTCCGCGCTGAAGGCGGCGATCCAGGCGGCCACCAGCTTGCGGTCGCTCGGCGCAGCGCGGCGCATGGCGCCCGGCACGCCCTCGACGGGGTTCACCTGCTCGATCTGGTAGATGCGCTCGCGCATGCTGACCGCGCCGGGAATGCCGGTCCGCCGCTCCCACTCGGCGGCGAAGGCCATGCTCAGCGCGGCAGCACCCAGCACGCCGGGGAGATCGGGGTAGAGCGCCTGCGTGTCGGCGGCGATCAGCGCCAGCGAGTCGTCCAGGTTGGCATTCGCGGCTGGCAGCGAGAGGATCACGTTGAACGGGGGCGTCCGCATGGCGGTCTGGACGATCGCGCCGGCATCATCCTCGACGAGCGCGTAGTAGGGCGCGTCGAGTCCGAAGGCGTCGGGCTGGGCTCGCAGGGTTGTCAGGAGGCCAAGGGCGAGGCAGTGTGCCGCCTCGTTGGCGAGAAGGAACGGCTCGGCGCGCTGGGCGAAGGCCCGCACGTCGTCGAAGCGCTGTAGCTTCATGGTCCTGCTCCTCCTCTGTGCCGTCTACGTGCCGTCCTACGCGGAAACAGAGTCCGTTGCATGGTAGCACGTTTCGCGGACGGCTCGTTTCGTACGCCAGGTGTGCTAGCCCGCCAGCGCCACCTCGCTCCGCCGCACGCGCTCGCGAAAGATCATCTCCGCGAAGGCGTCGAAGAGATAGCGATTATCCTCCGGCCCCGGCGCGGCTTCGGGGTGGTACTGCACCGAGAAGACGGGCAGCGAATCGTGGGCGAGGCCCTCCACCGAGCCGTCCGAGAGGTTGACGTGGCTGACGTAGAGGCCGCACGCGGGCGGGAGGTTGGCCGCCTCCACCTGGAAGCCGTGGTTCTGCGCGGTCAGCGTCACGCGCCCGGTGCGCTCCTCGCGCACGGGGTGGTTGGCGCCGTGGTGGCCGAAGGGCAGCCGGCTGGTGCGCGCCCCCGCCGCCAAGCCCAGCACCTGATGCCCCAGGCAGATGCCCATGAAGGGCATCTCGTCATGCCAGACGAGGGCGCGCGTCAGCTCGACCAGCGCGGCCAGCCGCTCGGGGTCGCCGGGGCCATTGGAGAGCAGCACGCCGTCGGGGCACAGGCGCCGGATCACCGTCAGCGTCACGTCGGGCGGCGCGACGATCACGCGGAGGTCGCGTTCCTCCAGGCAGCGCGCGATGGTGCGCTTGTAGCCGGCGTCGATCAGCAGCACGCGCGGCGCGTCGGGTGGGAGGGAGGCCGTCGTGTGCGCCGGCGTCTCGGCCCAAGGCGCGATCTCTTCCTGCGCGACCTCGCCCACCACGTCGAGGTCGCTGACGGAGCGGACCGACTGGGCTTCCGCAGCCAGGGCGGCGAGGTCGGGCGTCTCGCCGGCGGGATAGGCATGGAGGACGCCGCGCAGCGTCCCCGCCTCGCGCAGGTGCCGCGTCAAGGCGCGTGTATCTAGCTCGGCCAGGCCGGGGATGCCGTGGCGCGTGAGGTAGCGATCCAGCGACTCGGACGCGCGCCAGTTGGAGTACTCGTCGCACGCCTCGCGCACCAGCAGCGCCGAGAGCCAGGGGCGGCGCGACTCCGCGTCCTCGGCGGCGACACCATAGTTGCCGACCAGCGGGTAGGTCAGCACCACCATCTGCCCGCGATACGACGGGTCGGTGCAAATCTCCTGGTAGCCGGTCATGCCGGTGGCGAAGACCACCTCGCCGCGCCGTCCCTGGCCCGCATCGCCTCCACGGCGCCGAAGGGCACGCCGGAGAAGGCCGCGCCGTCTTCCAGCACCAGCACGGCCCGCATCTCAAGCGATTCAGAGTCCATATCGATCTATCCCTCACTGGCGCTCGTGCTCGGCAAGCAGTGCCGCGAGCGGAATGCGTACGCTCAGGCCGTGCGGCTCATGCGCACGTCGGAGACGAGCAGCGTGCGCAGGATGGCCTTCTGCACGTGCAGCCGGTTCTCGGCCTGGACGAAGACCAGCGCGCGCGGGCCGTCCAGCACCTCATCGGTGATCTCCTCGCCACGATGGGCGGGCAGCGGGTGCATCACCACGGCGTCGGGCGCGGCGTGGGCCAGCAGCGCGGCGTTGAGCTGATACGGCGCGAAGATGGCGCGGCGCTGCTCCGCCTCGGCCTCCTGCCCCATGCTCGTCCAGACGTCGGTGTAGAGCACAGTCAGCGCCGGTCGCCGCCTCTATAGGATCGGTGAGCAGTTTGACGGAGGCGCGAGTCTGCCGCGCCTCGGCCTTGGCGGCGGCCAACACCTCCGCCTGCGGCTCGTAGCCCGCTGGAGTGGCGATCCGCACGTTCATGCCGGCCGTGACGGCGGCCTGGAGTAGCGAGTGCGCCACGTTGTTGCCGTCGCCGACGTAGGCGAGGACGCGCCCCTCCACCGAGCCGAAGTGCTCGGAGATGGTGAAGAGATCGGTGAGACCCTGGCAGGGGTGGTGCCCGTCCGTCAGGCCGTTGATCACTGGCACGGATGACCACCGCGCGAACTCTTCGAGCAGCGCGTGGCTGAAGGTGCGGATGACGACGGCGTGCACGTAGCTGCTCAACACCTGCGCCACATCACGAACGGCCTCGCGCGTGCCAAGCCCCACTTCTTGCGGCGAGAGGTAGAGGCTGTCGCCGCCTAACTCGCGCACGGCTACCTCGAACGAGACGCGCGTGCGCAGCGAGGGTTTTTCAAAGAGCAGCGCGACCGTCTTGCCGGACAACACCGGCGGGACGGACTTGCCCGACGCACGCGCACGCTTGAGGGCCAGCGCCTGTGAATAGATCGCCTCAAGCTCGGCGGGCGTGAGGCCGTCGAGGGTCAGAAGATGCTGCATCGGGATCGCGCTCCTTCAATGGCAATGGCCGCGTTAGTGGCTCGCCGCGAGGGCGTGACCGTTCGACGACGCGGGCGCGGCTTCGGCCTGCGACTCTTCGAGCTGCGGAGCGGCGGCGTTGGTGATGCCGGGCAGCTCGGCGAGGCCACTATGCAGCGCCGGCAGCAGTTGGATCTGCGCCTGCGTCTTGACCGGCAGCCCCCACAGCTCGATGAAGCCGAGCGCGCTGGCATGGTTGAAGGTGTCGCCGCGCTCGTAGGTGGCGAGGGCGTGCTGGTAGAGCGAGTTCGGCGAGCGGCGACCGACGATGGAGCACGACGCCGCGCCAGAGCTTCAGCCGCACCTCGCCGGAGACGAAGCGCTGCGAACTGCGCACGAAGGCCATCAGATCGGCGTGGAGCGCGCTGTACCAGAGGCCGTTGTAGATCAGCCGTGCGTACTCGCCAGCGAAGACCTCCTTCACGCGAACCTGCTCGCGGCTGAGGGTCAGCCCTTCGAGGGCTTTGTGGGCGGCGAGCAGCGTGACGGCGGCAGGCGCTTCGTAGACCTCGCGCGACTTGATGCCGACGAGCCGGTTCTCGACGTGATCGATGCGCCCTACGCCGTGCGCGCCGGCCAGGGCATTGAGCTTCTGCACCAGCGTCACGGGGTCCAGCGTCTCGCCGTCCAGCGCGACGGGCACGCCCGACTCAAAGGTGATGGTGATCGCGGCGGGGTCGGCGGGCGCGGTGGCCGGGCTGGCGCTCCACTCCCAGACGTCCGCCGGCGGCTCGGCCCACGGGTCTTCGAGGATGCCGCACTCGATGCTGCGGCCCCAGAGGTTGGCGTCCACGCTGTAGGGGTTGGCGGCTGTGGCGGCAACAGGGATGCCCTGCTGCTGGGCGTACTCGATCTCGGCGTCGCGCGTCATGCTCCACTCGCGAACTGGGGCGATGATCTTGAGGTCGGGCGCCAGCGCGGCGATGGAGACGTCGAAGCGCACCTGATCGTTGCCCTTGCCGGTGCAGCCGTGGGCCACGGCGACCGCGCCCTCTTGCCGGGCGACATCGACGAGCAGCTTGGCGATCAGCGGGCGCGCGATGGCCGTCGCCAGCGGGATAGGCACCCTCGTAGACCGCGCCAGCCTGGAGCGCGGGCCAGACGAAGTATTCGAGGAAGTCGCGGCGGGCGTCCACGGTGACCGCTTTGACCGCGCCGATCTGCTTGGCACGCGCGGCGATGGCGGGGATGTCGCGCTCGTTGCCGACGTCGATCGTGAGGGTGATGACGTCGAGCCCATAGGTGTCTTTCAGCCAGCGGATGGCGACGGAGGTATCAAGCCCGCCGGAGTAGGCGAGAACGACGGTATCTGCCACGGGATGCTCTCACTTTCCAGAAACGCGGCACTGAAGTGCCGACGTAGCATCAGGACGACGACGCGCTAAATGCCGAGGACGATATTCTGCGGGACGGCGGTTGTTGCCGTGGTTTCTGGCTGGGCATGCTGCTCGGAGATGTCGGGCGCGCCGGAGGCCAGCCGCGCCAGCGCCGCGATGAAGACGGCGCGTCGCTGTCGCCACTGCTCGCGCTCCCCCGCGATCCTCTGGGCGACGCCTTCGAGTCCCAGGTTGCCAGGCGCGCCCTCGGCGGTGCGGGCGCGGAGCCGCGCGACGAGATCGCCGGGCGCCTCGGCATCGGGCGCGGCGGCCACTTGCCGGTAGGCATCGCGGAAGGGGACGCCAGTCGCCGCCAGCGCGTAGGCGTGGTCGGTGGCGAAGAGCTCGGCGCTGCACGCGGCCTCCAGGCGCTCGCAGTTCGGCTCCAGCCCCTTGGCGAAGAGCCGCGCGACGTTGAGGCTCTCGCGGCAGATCTGGACGGCGTCCATCAGGGGTGCCTTGGTCTCCTGATAGTCCATGTTGTAGCCGGAGGGCAGGCCGGCGAGGGTGGCGAGAATCTGCCCTTGTAGCGCGATGACGGTCTGCGCCCGCGCGCGAATCAGCTCTAGCGCGCTGAGGTTGCGCTTCTGCGGCATGATGCTGCTGCCGTCACAGAGCTCCGCCGGGACGCTGAAGAAGCCGTGTTCGCTGGTGGTGAAGAGCAGCACGTCCTGCGCGAACTTGCTGAGGTCCAGCATGACGAGGGCGAGCGCCTGCACCACCGCCGCCTCGAACTTGCCGCGCGCGTTCGCCGCCGTGAGGACGTTGTGGTGCGTCCGCGCGAAGCCGAGCACCTGGGCGACGTAGCCGCGATCCAGCGGCAGCGCCACGCCGTAGGCCGCCGCCGAGCCGAGCGGCGACTGATCGTTGAGGGCGTAGGCGGTGGCGAGGGCGGCGCAGTCGTCCAGCAGCGCCTCGGCGTAGGAGGAGGCCCAGAGGCCGACGGAGGAGAGCATCGCGCGCTGCATATGCGTGTAGCCCGGCATCGGCGTCCACTCGTGCGCGGTGGCCAGCGCCTGGAGTTCGGACGCGAGGTCCAGTGCGGACTCGGCGAGGTGGAGCACGGCCTCTTTGGCGTAGAGCCGCAGATCGAGCAACACCTGATCGTTGCGCGAGCGCCCGGTGTGCAGCTTCTTGCCCGGCGCGCCGACCCGCTCGATCAGCGCGTTCTCGATGGTGGTGTGGATGTCTTCGTCGGTCAGGGCGGGGCGCAGCTCGCCGTGCTCGGCCTCCGTCAGCAGCGCGCGCAGCGCCTCATCCAGCGCAGACCATTCGTCGTCGTCGAGCAGGCCGACGTGGTGGAGCATGCGCGCGTGGGCCAGCGAGCCCCAGAGGTCGTGCCGCGCGAGGGCGGCATCCAAGGCGGCGTTGCGCGCGGCGCCGAACTGCTCCACGGCGGGATCGAGGTCGTAGCCCTTGGACCAGAGTTTTGTCATCGTCTCGTTCTTCTCTACCCGGCTCGCCTCAGCGATTTCGCCACGAGCGAGGGTCGGCGTTCGGCGCCACGTCGGCGCGGAGATTGGCATGAACGTGTCGGGGGCACACGCGCCCCACGAGCAGGTGCGTTGGGAAGGCATTAGCGGATCGCGACGGAGGGGCTACACTGCCCTGGCGCGTGGACGTCGCATCCCTGGCGACGGTTTCTTGGGGGAAGGCTCGCTTTGACGACGCTGTCAGCGAGCCAGCATACGGGCGCGTCCGGTTCCATCGGAGCGCCACGACGTACGCAGGCGAAGTGTCGAGACGCGGAGCATGGGGGCGAGCGCGTGCGATGCGTGCATCTCGGATCCCCTTCCTCTCGTCCGCGTCGTCTCTACGCGTCTACACTCGAACGGCCAGTGCGCGGAGTGGAACGGCCTCTTCCCTCGCGCGCGAGCATCGCAGACAACGAAAAACCCTCGTCCGGTACGTCTCGCTCGACGTAGGGACGAGGGTCGATAGATCCCCGCGGTACCACCCTGATTGCCGCCACGCGCTCGGCGCGACAGCCTCTCATTCGTCCTTCGCGGCAGGTGGACTGCTTCGGCGTACTTGTAGGACTACCCTGACGGGCCGCCACTTTCTTCCGCCGACCGCTAGTGAGCGCGTTCGCCGTGGCGTCATCCTCCCGAGCTTGCACTCTGCCTCGGGTCGCTCTCGGATCGCCTACCGACTACTTCTCTCACCTCAACGCGGGCCGCTATTCAGTTTTTCGGTGTCGATCAACGACATTACCATGGCATGCAGGCGTTTGTCAAGATTGCTACGCTAACCCTCCAACTGATTTCTCGTAGCGGGCAGCAGTGCGATGCGGCAGCGTCACATCACCAGCACGTATGAAGCCAACGCGCTCGTAGTACGCGCGTAGCTTGGGATTGGTCGCGTCGCAATCGAGCCGCAGCAACAACTTGCCTTGTGCGGCAGCTCGCCCGTCGGCCCAGCGTAAGAGCGTACGCCCAATCTCCTGACCAGCGAAGGTGCGATGCGTCGCCAGCCCATGGACGTAGCATGCCTCCCCAGGGAGGTCGCGCCAGAGATCATCGCTCCATTGAAGCACGATTTTCCCAGCCGGGACGCCGTCTCGCCGCGCGAGGTACATCTCGTCGCGTGCGATGGCCTCCGAGAAGAGCTCGCGTAGCGGACGGGGAGGGGCGCTCACGGCATATCCCTGCGCAGCACGCCACCCGTAGGCGCTGGCGTCGATCGCCAACAATGCCTCCAGATCATCCGGGTCTGCCAGCGCGATGACAAGCGGACCAAATGGCGTCGAGATCATCTCCTCCTGCCTCATGCGTTACCCCACCAGCGCCAACGAGGCGGACGGCTCTGCTAGTGCGGAGGGCGCGGCGCGATGCCACGCGATCATCTCGGCAAACTTATCGAAGAGGTAGCGGTTGTCTTCGGGTCCGGGCGCGGCTTCGGGGTGGTACTGCACCGAGAAGACGGGCAGCGAATCGTGGGCGAGGCCCTCCACCGAGCCGTCCGAGAGGTTGACGTGGCTGACGTAGAGGCCGCACGCGGGCGGGAGGTTGGCCGCCTCCACCTGGAAGCCGTGGTTCTGCGCGGTCAGCGTCACGCGCCCGGTGCGCTCCTCGCGCACGGGGTGGTTGGCGCCGTGGTGGCCGAAGGGCAGCCGGCTGGTGCGCGCCCCCGCCGCCAGGCCCAGCACCTGATGCCCCAGGCAGATGCCCATCAGCGGGATGTGCTCGTCCCAGACGAGGGCGCGCGTGAGGTCGATCAGTCGCTGGACGCTCTCTGGATCGCCGGGACCGTTCGCCAGCAGCACGCCGTCGGGATTGAGCCAGCGCACGGTGCCGACGTCCAGCCGAGAGGGCGGCGCGACGATCACCTTGAGGCCGCGATCGGTCAGGCAGCGCGCGATGGTGTGCTTGTAGCCGGTGTCGATCAGCAGCACGCGCGGCGCGTCGGGTCGCGCCATCGGCCCAGAGACCGAAGCGATGCCCTCCCACTGCGCGATCTCCTCCCGCGCCACCTCGCCCACTACGTCGAGGTCGCTGACCCACCGCACGGCGCGCGCCTCGGCGGCCAGCGCGGGAATATTCGGCTCCTCATCCGCCGAGAAGGACCGCAACACCCCGCGTAGCGTCCCACTCTGGCGCAGGTGCCGCGTCAGCGCGCGCGTGTCCAGTTCGCTGATGCCGGGGATGCCCGCCGCGCGCAGGTAGTCGTCCAGCGATTCGCCGGCGCGCCAGTTGGAGTACTCGTCGCACGCCTCGCGCACCAGCAGCGCCGAGAGCCAGGGGCGGCGCGACTCCGCGTCCTCGGCGGCGACACCATAGTTGCCGACCAGCGGGTAGGTCAGCACCACCATCTGCCCCCGGTACGACGGGTCGGTGCAAATCTCCTGGTAGCCGGTCATGCCGGTGGCGAAGACCACCTCGCCGCGCCGTCCCGTCCCGCATCGCCTCCACGGCGCCGAACGGCACGCCATAGAAGGCGGCACCGTCCTCCAACACCAGCACAGCAAACCGCTCACTTCGCGCTATCTGCATCGTCGATTGCTCCTCCGGCTCCCAGCCCGCCTGTGCGGCCTTCGCGGCCAATAGCTCCTAGGCGCGGCTTCAGCCGCCAGCCTCTGCGTCGTAGACTTTGCGACCGCCGAGCCAGGACTGGCGCACGCGACCGCGCAACGTGATCCCCGCGAGCGGCGTGTTGCGTCCTTTGGAGGCGAAACGCGCCGGATCGACGGTCCATGCCTCGTCGGGGTCGAAAAGGACGAGGTCGGCCAGCGCGCCGGGCCGCAGCGTGCCTGCGTCGAGGTTCCACGCGTGGGCGGGGCGGACGGTCAGCGCGGCGATCAGCGTCGCCAGCGGCAGGCGGCTCGAGTGGACCAGCGCCAGCAGTCCCGCCAGCACCGTCTCGAAGCCGGAGATGCCGAAGGCCGCCTCGCCGAACTCGCACTCTTTGTCCACACTGGTGTGCGGCGCGTGATCCGTGGCGATGGCGTCGATCGTCCCGTCCAGCAGCCCCTCCAACAGCGCCGCACAGTCCTCGGCGGAGCGCAGCGGCGGGTTGACCTTGGCGTTGGTGTCGTAGCGCGGGCCGGGGGGCAGCGTCGCCCCGCTCGCCGCCAGCGCCTCCGCCAGCGGTCCGGTCCGCTCGCCGGCCACCCAGGCGTCGGTCAGCAGCAGGTGGTGCGGCGTCACCTCGGCGGTGACGGGCAGCCCCGCGCGCTTCGCCTGCCGCATCAGCTCGACGGCTCCGGCGGTGCTGAGGTGCGCCGCGTGATACTTCGCGCCGGTCAGCCGCACCAGCGCCAGATCGCGCGCCAGCATCACATCTTCGCCCGCCGCGGGCCAGCCCTTCAGGCCGAGCATCGTGGCGATCGGACCCTCGTGCATCACGCCGCCGCCGACCAGATCGTCGTCCTGGCAGTGCTCTACGACGGGGAGTCCCAGCGGCGCGGCGTACTCCAGCGCGGAGCGCATCAGGTGGCTGCTCGACACGGGGCGGCCATCGTCCGAGAAGGCGACGGCCCCCGCCTCGGCCAGCTCCATCATCTCGCTCAGCTCGCGACCCGCCTCGCCTTTGCTGATCGCCGCGATGGGGCGCACCCGCGTGGGCACCTCGCGCGCCGCGTGCAGCACGTAGTCGAGTGTCGCACGCGAGTCGATCACCGGCTGGGTGTTGGGCATGCAGCAGATCGTGGTGAAGCCGCCGCGCGTCGCCGCCGCCGCGCCCGTCGCGATGGTCTCCTTCGCCTCGAAGCCCGGCTCGCGCAGGTGGGCGTGCAGATCGACAAACCCCGGCGCGAGCACCCATGATGCGGGCAGGTCGATGATCTCGGCTCCCGCGGGCGGCTCGATCCGCTCGCCCACGGCAGCGACGCGTCCCTCGCGCACCAGCACGGCGCCGTGTATGTCGATGCCCTGGCTGGGGTCGAGGATGCGCGCGCCGCGCAGCAGCGTGTCGCCCATCAGGCCGCTCCTTCGCCGCAGAGCAGGTCGAGGACGGCCATGCGCGTGGCGACGCCGTTGGTCACCTGCCGCTCGATCTGTGAGGCCATGCCGCTCGCCACCGCCGCGTCGATCTCGATGCCCTCGTTCATCGGGCCAGGATGCAGCACCACCGCGCCGGGGTTCGCGAGGCGTAGCCGCTCCGGCGTCAGCCCGTAGCGCAAGACGTATTCGCGGATCGATGGGAGCAGCCCCGCCTGCTGGCGCTCTTTCTGGAGCCGTAGCGCCATCACGGCATCGGCGCCCTCCAGCGCCGCCTCGATGTGGGGCTCTAAGTGGACGTTGCGGCGCGCGCCGGTCCCCTGCACGGGACGGCTGGCGTAGAGCGCCTCGGTTCCCGGCGGCAGCAGCGTTGGCGGGCCGGCGAGCACGACCTGCGCGCCCATCGACGTCAGCGCCCAGACGTTGGAACGCGCGACGCGGCTGTGGAGGATGTCGCCGAGGATGACGATGCGGCGCCCGGCCACGTCGCCCAGCGCGTCCATCAGGGTGAGCAGGTCGAGCAGGGCCTGCGTGGGGTGCGCGTGCCAGCCGTCGCCGGCGTTGAGGACGCTGCCGGAGATGGCGCGCGCAATCACATCCGGCGCGCCGGACTCGCTCGACCGCACGACGAAGATGCTGGCGCCGAGCGCCTGGAGCGTCCGCACGGTATCGACCAGGGATTCGCCCTTGGTGACGCTGCTGGCCGAGGCGGTGACGTTGGTGACGTCCGCGCCGAGCTTCTTGCCGGCCAGCTCGAAGGAGACGCGGGTGCGCGTGCTGTTCTCGTAGAAGAGGTTGACGAGTAGCCGACCGCGCAGGGTGTCGAGCCGGCGCTCGGGCTGGCGCAGCAGGTCGCGCATCTCGCGTGCGCTGGCGACGAGCGACCGCAACTCGTCGGGCGACCAGTCGTCCACATCGAGCAGGTGGCGGCGTGCTGGCCACGGCGGGCATGCCGGGTGGGGCATCGAGACCGGGGACGGCGTCTCGCCCTGTAAGCGTTCGCTCAGATCGATCACGGCTCGCTCCTCGTACTCACGGGCACGATCTCATGCGATGCGGGACTGCTCACTACTCCGGCTCGCGCACCAGCAGCACGGCGTCGAAGCCGTCGGTCTCGCGCAGCCGCACCTTGATGCTCTCGCTGTGGGAGGTCGGCACGTTCTTGCCGACGTAGTCCGCGCGGATCGGCAGCTCGCGATGGCCGCGATCCACCAGCACGGCAAACTGCACCCGCCGCGGACGCCCGTAGGCCAGCAGCGCCTCGATGCCGGCGCGCGCCGAGCGTCCCGTGAAGAGCACGTCGTCCACGAGCACGATAGTGCTCTCTTCGAGGCCGACCGGCAGCGGCTCACGCGGCGCGTCGGACGGGGCTCCGCGCTCGCGGCGGTCGTCACGAAAGGCGGTGATGTCGAGCGTCGCCGTCGGCACGCGCGCGCCCTCGAACTCTTCGATCCGCGCGGCCAGGCGTTGCGCCAGGGGTTCGCCGCGAGTGCGCATGCCCACCAGCAGCAGGCCAGAGGCGCCGCCGTTGCGCTCGACGATCTCATGCGCGATGCGCGAGATGGCGCGGCGCATCTCGTCCTCGGTGTAGAGAACTTTCTCCTGGCCGCCCGCGGCATCTGTCGGTGAGGTGGTCGTGTCACTCATGGGGTGAGTCTCCTCTGCGGAGGCACAAAAAAGCCCCCACGTCCATCGCGCTTGACGGACTGGAGGCAAAGAAGGAATGCGGCTGCAGACGCCGCTGGAATCGCTCGCGGGTAGGGGTACGCGCCATGCTGAGATCTCCTTCGCCACCTCGCAGGGCGGCGTTAAAGGTACTTCAGAGAGTATACCATCGCCGACCCGCGCCCACAAGCGATCAGGACTGGAGCCATCTCACTCGGCGGGCGCGGTCAGCTCGGCGATGTGGGCGGCGTGGGCCTCGCGGTCGACGTAGGGCCAGTGCTTCGTCTTGTCGCCGTTGTCGTAGTTGTCGCGCAGGCCCGGCGCACCGAGGTCCCAGTCGGGGCGGCACTTGCTTCGTCACCTCGCGGAGATCGGCCCAGAGATCCTGCGTGGAGGGGCGACCCCAGAACCAATACCCGTTGTAGACCTTGTGGATGACCAACCCCGGCTCCAGCACGAGGGTGTGTGGGATCATGGGGTCGTGGTAGGGGTCGGTGTACTCCTGGATGTCGAGGTCCTGCTGCACCTTGCGCCCCGAGTCGGAGAGGAAGGGCCACTGCGCGCCGACGGCGTCGCGGAACTCGTTGCTTTCGAGGATGTTGTCGGTCGAGATGGTGACGATCTTGGTGTAGGCGACGGCGATCTTGGGATAGAACGCCGCAAGCTCGAGATGCTGCTGGTGATCCTTGGGGCAGAAGTGTCCGCGCGAGAGGACGACGATCATGGGGTCGATGCCCTGGATCTCGCTGAGCTTGCGCCGCTGTCGCGCATGATCGGTCAGCTCGTAGTCGGGGAATTTGGCTCCTGGGACGATATCCGCGCGCATAGAGGCCTCCTGGCGCTACTTCGACGCTTACGCTTCACAAAGTATAGCGCGGCGAGGGCGCATCCGTGCATACAGCGGCGCGCCCCAGGAGGGATGCTCCCGAGGCGCGCCGGATAGAGGTTCGCAGTATGTCGGTGGTGGTTAGTGGGTGGAGTCGCCGCCGTCACCGCCGGCGGAGAGTGCCGCTTCGGGCGAGGGGGCGGTGAGCTGCTTGAGCAGGTCGTCGCGCCGCTCGTGCACCGCGAGGACGAAGGCGCCGTCCTCGACGGTCCCCTCGATGATGTCGCCGGGGCGGAACTTCCCCTGGAGCAGGCCCTCGGCCAGCGGGTCTTCAACCATGTTCTGGATGGTCCGGCGCAGCGGTCGCGCGCCAAACTGCGGATCGAAGCCCTTGGTCACCAGGAAGTCCTTGGTGTCGTCGGGCACGATCAGCTCGACCTGCTGCTCGGTCAGCTGCGTGCGCACGCGAGCCAGCATCAGATCGACGATCTGGCGCACTTCCTCTTGCTTGAGGGAGTGGAAGACGATGATCGCGTCGATACGGTTCAGGAATTCAGGCTTGAAGGTGTTCTTGAGTTCGCCAAGCACTTTGTCCTTCATGCGGTCGTATTCCTGCTGCGCGGCTTTGGCTTTGTCCTTGCCCTGCGCGAAGCCGATGGACGCGGCTTTGTTCATTTCGCTGGCGCCGACGTTGGAGGTCATAATCACGATGGTGTTGCGGAAGTCCACCGTGCGGCCTTTGGCGTCGGTCAGCTTGCCATCCTCCAGAATCTGGAGGAGCATATTGAAGACATCCGGGTGCGCTTTTTCGATCTCATCCAGCAAGATGACGCTGTACGACTTGCGGCGCACGGCCTCGGTCAACTGACCACCCTCTTCATAGCCGACATAGCCTGGAGGCGCGCCCACGAGGCGGGCTGCCGCGTGGCGTTCCATGAACTCAGACATGTCGATTTTGATGAGCGCGTCTTCGCTGCCGAACATGAACTCGGCCAGCGCCTTGGCCAGCTCGGTCTTGCCGACGCCGGTTGGCCCCATGAAGATAAATGAACCAATGGGGCGCTTGGGGTCTTTGAGTCCTGCCCGTGCGCGCCGCACGGCCTTGCTGATGATGTCGATCGGCTCCTGCTGCCCGATGATACGCTTGTGCAGGGCCTCTTCCATCTGGAGCAGGCGGACCGACTCTTCCTGGGCAATGCGCATCACGGGGATGCCGGTCCACATCGAGACGATCTGGGCAATGTCCTCTTCACCCACCACCGGCTTCTCGTTGCCCTGCTCCTTGTGCCAGCCGGATTCGAGCTTGGCGATGCGGTCGCGCAGCTTGACCTCGCGGTCACGCAGTTCCGCTGCCAGTTCGTAGTCCTGCTGCTGGATCGGCGGCTTCCTTCTCGTGGAGCACGGCCTCCAGCCCCTTCATCGCCTCTTTGAGGTTCAGGGGAGCCAGCGAACGCTGCATGCGCACGCGGCTGGCGGCCTCGTCGATGAGGTCGATGGCCTTGTCCGGCAGGAAGCGGTCGGTAATATAGCGGCTTGCCATTTCGGCGGAGGCTTTGAGGGCCTCGTCGGAGATGGTCAGCCGGTGATGCTGCTCGTACTTTTCGCGAATGCCCTTGAGGATCTCCATGGTCTCCTCAACGGTGGACTCGCGGACGATGACTTCCTGGAAGCGGCGTTGCAGGGCGGCATCGCGCTCGATGTACTTGCGATACTCGTCCAGCGTGGTGGCGCCGATGCATTGGAGTTCGCCACGGGAGAGGGCGGGCTTCAGAATATTGGCTGCGTCCACCGCCCCTTCTGCCGCGCCTGCGCCGACCAGCGTGTGCAATTCGTCGATGAAAATAATGCAGTCGCCGCTGCTGCGAATCTCCTCGATGATCTTCTTGAGCCGCTCTTCGAATTCGCCGCGATACTTGGTGCCCGCGACCAGTGACCCCACATCCAGTGTGAGCAGTCGCTTGCCCGCGAGCGTCTCGGGAACTTCGCCCGCAATGATCTTTTGGGCGAGTCCTTCGGCAATGGCGGTCTTGCCAACACCTGGCTCGCCAATGAGGGCAGGGTTGTTCTTCAGGCGCCGCGAGAGAATTTGAATGACCCGTTCGATCTCTTTTTCGCGCCCGATGATGGGGTCGAGCTTGCCGGCACGCGCTGCGGCCGTCAGGTCCATGCCCATCTGGTCGATGGTCGGCGTCTTGGAGTGCTTGGGGCGTCCGGCTCGTTGTGCGCGCTGCCGGACTGGCTCAGCACCTGGATGGTCTGGGTGCGCACTTTTTCCAGATTGACGCCCAGGCTCTCCAAGCACGCCGGCGGCAATGCCTTCGCCCTCGCGCACCAGCCCCGAGCAGCAGGTGTTCGGTGCCGATGTAGTGATGGTTCAGGCGACGCGCTTCGTCGACCGCCAGTTCGATCACCTTCTTGGCGCGCGGCGTCAGGCCAATCTCGCCCAGGACGATCCGATCGCCCCGACCGATGATAAATTCGACGGCGCTGCGAACTTTATTCAGTTCCACGCCGAGGTTGCTCAGCACCTTCGCGGCAACCCCGTCGCCCTCGCGGACGAGGCCCAGGAGCAGATGCTCGGTGCCGATGTAGTTGTGGTTGAAGCGCTGCGCTTCTTCCTGGGCGAGACTCAGGACTTTGCGGGCTCGCTCAGTAAATTTTTCGAACCTGTCTCTGTCGTTCACTATGACACCCCTTGCACTGCTTCCCCTAAGGGGTGACGTCTTTGCCGGGAACGCCCAAACCCGTGCCCTGATGGACTGTGCTTTCCGCGCGTCGCCGTACGCCGAATTGCTGGCATACGCTTTTGTGCTGCGCGGCTGGCCGGCGAGCGACATCCATGTGGAATCCGTTGCCCACGCGCCGTCGACCGTCCGCGTCTTCCCCCCTTTCGCCACCTCCGGGTTTTGAGGCTCTTCTCCGCGTGGCGGGCACACCCGTGGTTAGATGATACGCCATGCCGGAAGGAGCGTCAAATAGATTAACCGATACAAAACGGCTTCCCAAGCGGACTCGCGCCTCTTTACCCAGCACGCTTGTGCTAGCCGGATGAGCAGGTTCGGGTCGTACGAGGCCTCCGCGAGTGGGCAGGTGAGCTGCGTGTTACTGCGCACTTAACGCAAGCGGCACGCCGAATCGTATCGCTCTATTCTTTCTATATCGTTGATACGGGAAACGACGTATGAACTCTCACCAGTAACATACGAATATGGTTGCGCCATGGTCGGAAATGGCGGCGAACGTGGGCGCCACCCGGGAGGAGGAAGCCCGATGCGGCGGGGTCGGCGCGGGATGAAGGGGGCGTGAGTGCCGTTGTTGCCTGGATTGGCGCGTTCGTGGAGGCTGGTGCACATTTTCCGTTTCCTTCCGCTTTTGCGTTTTGATCGAAGGATTGAGACCTTGACACTCCCCACGGCTGGAGCCGGGGGATGCTCGGTTCGTCCCCGCGGGCTATCCCGCGAGTCCCCGAAGGGCCTGCCCGGCCCGTTGGATGTTGCGCGCCGCGTTCTCGTCCCGATCGAGGACGAGGCCGCACGACGTGCAGACGTGGGTCCGCACGCTCAACGCTTTGGGGATGCGCGTCCCACAGCCGCTGCAGTCCTGGCTGGTGTAGGCGGGTGGCACGGCGACGACCCGACGCCCGGCGCATGCTGCCTTGGCCTCGAGGATGGCGCGGAACCGCGCCCAGCCCGCGTCCGCGATGGACGTGGCCAGGTGGCGATTGCGCACCAAGTTGGCGACCTGCAAGTCTTCGAGAGAGATCGTGTCGTAGTGGCGCAGCAGGTAAAGCGCGATCTTGTGGTGGAAGTCGGCGCGTTGTCGCTTGACCTGCTGATGCGCCTTGCCCAGTTGGGTGACCGCTTTCCCCCGCCGCTTGCTGCCCTTCTTGCGGCGGCTCACCCGGCGCTGCGCCTTCGCCAGCTGCTTCTCGGCCCGCCGATAGTGACGTGGATTCTCGACCACCTCTCCCTCGGCGGTGATGAGGAACACTTTCAGCCCTACGTCGATGCCCGTCTCGCGTCCGGTAGCTGGCAAGGGTTGGGCGGGGACATCGGTACAGGACAGGATGGCATACCAGCCGTCCGCCTCGTGCGATATCGCGACGGTCTTGGGCGTCCCTCCCAGTGGGCGCGACCAGCGGACAGCGATGCGCCCAATCTTCGACAGGACCAGACACCCATTGTCCAGCCGCGCGCCGTTGTCGTACTGCGGATAGGTGAAGGAGTGGTAGCGAGTCCGGCCCTGGAAGCGCGGGTAACCAGGCGTCTCGCCCGCCTGCACCCGGCGGAAGAACGCTTGGTAGGCGCGCTCGACGCGCAAGACCACGTCCTGCAGGACCTGGCTGTGGACCTCGGCATAGTCGGGCATCGCCTCCTTGATGCCGGGTAGTTCGGCTTTTTGCTGGTAGTAGGTCACCGAGACACGACACCGCCGCCACGCTTCCCGCCGCTCGTCGAGGGCGGCGTTGTAGACATGGCGACAGAGCATCAAGGTCCGCTCCAGCCTCCGCGCCTGGTCGGGCGTCGGCTTGAGCTTGAATGTGTAACTCTTGCACGTCATCTGTGCCTCCATGTCCACCTATTCCGCCTGCTAGACACGAAAACGGCGACCAGCGGTCGCCCGTGGCCCTAGCAGGCCACTCGGCTTTCATCCTCTGCCTTCAGGCATGGGGCTTACGCCTTGTTTATGCTACCCTCCCTCGTGGGGAGACCCTAACCCCCTATCCCGTTCCCCCGTGGGGAAGGGGCCGCTCGCGGAGGCAATCGCGGAGTTGGTAGGCGACATCCTGGGCGAAGATGGATGGAGGCGCATGGGTGGCTCCTTCGGGACGAGTGTGATTGTTGGGATGAGTGGAGAAGGAGGGGATGAGGATTTTGCGGGGACGAGTAATCGAACTAATGTTCTATAGCAGTGTAACACGCGCGCGGGGTATTCGCAAGGTGGCGGGGAGCGGGGGCATACGACACGGATGGGCGAGGCGCTGACGGGACATACTCGTGTCGCGTGCGAGCGCTACGCCACGCCCCACAGGCGCACCGTGCCGTCGTCGCCTGCCGAGGCCATACGTAGGCCATCGGGGGACCAGGCGAGCCCCCAAACCTGCGAGGTGTGGCCCCGCAGCACCGCGAGGTCTCTCCCCGCCTGCACGTCCCATAGCTGCACGATGCCAGACTCGCGAGATTCCGCCACCAGGGCGCCGGTGGGCGACCAGGCCAATCCGTAGGACCACCCAGCTTCGACTTGATTTGAGTCGACGAGATTCTGCGCCGCGCGTCAGGCGTGCGCCATTCCACACGGTCACCTTGCCCTGATCGTCGGTGAGGGCGAACCAGTCTCCGCCAGGCGCCCAGGTCACGGTGTTCGGTTGGGAGTCCGTCTTGGGGATCGCACGACTCGTACCGCCCGCCACGTCCCAGACCAGCAGCAGGTCGTCGTAACGCGTGGAGACGATGCGCTTGCCGTCGGGCGACCAGGCAATGCCCCAGGCGGCGAAGGGAAAGCGCCCGCCCAGCGAGGGTCCGTCTGGCGGGCCGCTCCACGTGGCGATGTGCGCGCCCGTCTGCGCGTTCCAGATCGTCACGCTGCCGTCCTCGGCTCCGGCGCAGACGCGTCCGCCGTCGGGCGACCAGGCGACGCTGAAGAACGGGGTGTTCGCGGGGTTGGTGAGGACGTGGAGTGCACTGCCCTGCCGCGTCTGCCAGAGCCGCACGGTACCATCGGTGGAAGCGGAGGCGAAGGTCTCGTCGGTGGGGGCCCAGGCCATGCCATAGACCTGCTGGGTATGGCCGGCGAGCGTGGCGAGGCGCTCGCCCGCGACGACGTCCCACACCTGCACGGACTGGTAGCCGCCCGTCGCCAGGCGGCGGCCGTCCGGCGCCCAGGTCACGCCGCGCACGCTGCCGCCCATTGGGTGCAGGACGCCGAGCTGCGCGATCGTCGCGGCATTCGCGGGGGTGATGGCAGCCGAGGGGGTCAGCGGCGCTGATGGCGTCGATGTCGCGATAGGCGAGGGACGCATCACGCTGGTGGGGGTGGCGCAGGCCGCCAGGGTCGCCGTCAACCCACCAGCCACGCAGCCGGCTGTTAACAGGCGGACGAAGTCACGCCGTGAGCATGGCATGTCGATGTCTCGCGCAACGGGCATCGCTGTTCCGTCGTCCACCATCGTAAACTCGTCCTCCCTGCTGTGTCTACGTTGCTATATATCATTATTGATATAGCGCGTCAAGAGTCGTAGAATCTCACCAGCAGACTGCTCGTGGTCGATAGGGGACAGCGGAGGAGGCCGCCCATCATACCGCTGGCCTATGCCATGCTGGGGTTGCTCGCGCGGACACCGCGTTCCGGCTACGATCTCATCTTGCACATGGAGGAGCCCATCGGCTTCTTCTGGCACGCCCGCCGCAGCCAGATCTATCCCGAACTGGCGCGGCTCGAACAGGCTGGGCTGGTGCGCCACACCGTCGTCGAGCAACAGGAGCGGCCCGACAAGAAGGTGTACGAGATCACCGAGACGGGACGTGTCGAGCTGGCGCGCTGGGCCGCCGAGCCGATGCGCATCCCCGCCGAGCGCGACGAGTTCATGCTCAAGGTCTACTCGCTCTGGCTTGCGGAGCCGGGTCAGGCGCTCGCACTCATCACGGACTTCAGCAGGCAGCACGAGGAGCTTTTGGCACGCTACGAGGCGATCCGCGAGCAGATGGAAGGGAATGCCCCCGACGAGCTGCGGCAGCTCGCTTCGCCGCGGTTCGCCGCGTACGCCACGCTGCTGCGCGGCATCGAGTACGAGCGCGGCTACCTCACCTGGTGCCGCTGGATGACCGGAGTCATCGCGTCCGGCCAGTCGGAGGGCGGCCAGCCACAAGACGAGTAGGCCGCCGCTTCACGCTCGCCCTCACTTGTCGAAGAAGCGTTGGGTGAGGGTGGCGATGAAGCCGAGCTCGACGACGAAGCCGACGACGGATTCGACGGCGCCGACGCGGGCGTAGGTGTCGGTGAGGGTGACGTCGGGGGTGAAGAAGCCGCGCCCGTGGAAGCTGCTGACGCTGAGAGTGAGGGCTTGATCCCAGCGCAGGGCGGGATCGTTGAGCGACGCGCTGAGCAGGTAGACGGCGGCGAAACCGAGGATCAGCACGAGATACCAGGCGACGCTGCGCCACGGGCGGTAGCCGTAGCCGGTGAAGGCGCCGACGATGGCGGTGGACCAGAGATTGGGGATTTTGCGTATGCCCTGCCGCTGGAGCTGGCGGCGCTTGGCGATCCAGCCGCGATAGGCGAATTGATCGGCGAGGTCGTCGAGTCCCTGCGAGCGCAGCACCCCGGCGACCTGGCGATAGGCGCGTAGGGCTGTTTCGGCGTCGTTAAGGCGACGCTCGCGCGACTTCTTGCGGCCGTTGGGTAGCGTGCGACGGCGAGCCTCGCGCTCGTCGCCGAGGATGTAGTGGCGCGGCCAGGTGAAGACGGAGAGCTTGGCGCCGTTCCAGGCGACATCGACGACGCAGAAGGGACCGTGCTCGCGGTCGTCGGTCGTGACGCGGCGCAGGTTGGTGCGCTCGTCGAGCTGCGCGCCCTGGAGGCTGACGCCCGCGAGGTTGGCGGTGGTGAAGTCCACTCCCCTGAGGGAGACGCCGGAGAGCGACGCGCCCTGGAGCCGCGCGAGGCGCAGCACGGCGCCGTCGAGCTTGGCGTCGTCGAAGAGGGTGTCTTCCAGCTCGGCGCCGAGGAACGACGCTTGCTGCGCCTGGACCTCCATGAAGGTCGCGCCCGTCGCGTGGGCGGCGTCGAGGGTCGCGCCGGTGAGGCTCGCGTGTGAGAGGATCGCCGCTTCGAGATGCGCCCCGCCGAGCAGCGCGCCGTCGAGCGAAGCGTCGGTGAGATCCGCCGCGCGCAGCCGTGCACCAGCCAGGATCGCGCCTTCCAGGTGAGCGCCATTCAGCGCGGCGGCGTCGAGATCGAGCGCGGCGGCGTCGGCGTCGGCGGGGAGCGCGGTGCGCCAGAGCGCCGCATCGAGGCCGCCGCGCAGGCGTGCCAAGGGCAGCCCGCTGAGGTCCGCGCCGGGGAGGGCCGCGCCGCGCAGATCGAGGCCGTCGCGAGTGTGCTGCGCGAGATCGCCCCAGTCGACGGGGCCGCGCCCGCCGTCGTGCGTCGCCAGCAGCCACTCCACATCCGCGCGGGTGAGCGAGACGCCGCCGAAGGGATAGGAGCCACGCGTCGCGGCGTCGCTGGGTAGGGAGCGGCGGAGCGCGAGCTCGCGCTGACGGTCGAGGGCGATCTCGGGCTCGGTGCGCCACGGCATGCCCTGTGTGCGCCAGCGGGCGGCCCAGTTGCTGACGGCGTCGCCCTCGGCCGTCGCCACCGTGGCGCGATTCCCGTCGCCGAATTGTTCGATCATGCGCTCCCCTCCGGCATACAGGCGTTATCGGGTCAAGTATAGCGAGACGCTGACACTCCGCAAGGGCTAAAGCCCCACGGGTTCTCGGTTCACCGCCCCAGCCATCGCCAGGACTCCCCGAAGGCGCTGCCCGCGCCATTGGATATTGCGCGCCGCGTTCTCGTCGCGGTCCATGATGAGTCCGCAGTGGGTGCAGACGTGGGTACGCACCGAGAGCGACTTCTGGATGCGTTCCCCACAGCCGCTGCAGTCCTGCGAGGTGAACGCCGGATTGACCGCTTCCGCTCGTTTCCCGGCGCATGCTGCCTTGAAAGCGAGGAGAGTCAGGAATTGGCCCCATCCGGCGTCTCGGAGGCTTTTGTTGAGGCCCGCCTTGCGGGCGGCTCCATTATGGTGATACCCGCCGTTCCCATCCGGTACAGACGCCGGGCGGCGGCTCAGATTGGCGGGCTGAATGGCCTCATGATAGATCGTGTCGTACCGGCGCACCAAGGCGAGGGCCGTCTTGTGGTGAAAATCGGCGCGCTGCCGACGGACGTGTTGGTGCTGCTTCGCCAGCAGCTTCACGGCCTTCTTGCGGCGCTTACTGCCCTTCTTGCGGCGCGAGACCCGCCGCTGTGCCTTGGCAAGCGCCTTCTCCGCCTTGGGGAAGTACCGCGGATTGGCGACGCACTCTCCCTCAGCGGTGATAAGGAACACTTTCAACCCCAGATCAATGCCAGTCTCGTGTCCGGTCTCAGGGAGCGGCTCGGTCGGTACCTCCGCACAGGAGAAGGAGACATACCACCCGTCCGCCTCTTCGCTGATGGTGACGGTCTTGGGCGTCCCTTCGATGGGACGAGACCACCGCACCGCGACGCGCCCGATCTTGGACAGGACCAGATCCCCGTTATCCAGGCGGGCGCCGTTGCCATACTCTTTGTAGGTGAACGAGTGGTAGCGGTCCCTGCCCTGGAAACGGGGAAAGCCCGCCTTCTCCCCGGCGGCGCGGCGGCGGAAGAACGCCTGATAGGTCTTGTCCAGCCGGGCCAGCACATCCTGCAAGACGTGACTGTGGATGGCCGCGTAGTCGGGAAAGGCAGCGCGTATCTCCTTCAACTCGGCTTCCTGCTGGAAACGCGTGGCGCTCCGGCCCTGCCCCCGCCGCCACCACGTCATACGCTGCTCCAGAGCCGTGTTGTAGAGCGCGCGGCAGTGCGAAAGTACATTGCCTAAGGCCCGCTCTTGGCTGGGCGTCGGACGCAACCTCTCTTTGAACGTCTTGCGCACGGTCTCTGCCACCTTAGCGCTTCTCTCGATCTTGCACACGACGCAACTCCTCAGCAACAAGGCGGTCGAGCACTTGCACCATACGCTCGCCCGTGAGTGCGGCAATGAGGCGCAAGGCACGCAGAGTGCGCGTCCAGATGCGGATGGTTGTGTATTCAGGTGGTATTGTGCTCATGTTGTTATTTTACAACACAGTGAGAAGAGATGCAAGGGCTTAAGCCACGACACCTATCCGCCTGGGCTAAAGCCATTTCTCTGTCAAGCCGGATGACGGGAACCGTCAGCGCAGCGGATGAAAATAGGGCAGACTGTGGGCAACCGGTGCGTCAGGCTGACGCCAAAGTGGTGCTTTCGAGCCCGCCTGTCAAGCTAGCCAGGGGTGCTGCCCAGGAGCGCTGACTGTCGCCGCCCTCTCCGAGGGACGAGCACGCAAGGAAATCTTGTCAGATCGCCCGCACCCCGCACCGGCCGTTGGAGCGCGGGAGGCCCGAGATGCAAGTGGTACATGCGCGTTGTTGTGGCCTGGATGTCCATAAGAAGACAGTGGTGGCCTGCGTCATATTGACCAGCGCAAGGGGCAGGTGCAGCGCGAAGTCCGGACGTTTGGCACTATGACGGCTGATCTGTTAGCGCTCTCCGACTGGTTGGGTGATCTGGCCGTCACGCAGATCGCCCTGGAGAGCACCGGAGTCTACTGGCGTCCAGTGTTCAACCTGTTGGAAGACGAGACGCGAACGGTGGTGCTGGTCAATCCGCAGCACATCAAGGTGGTGCCGGGACGCAAGACCGACGTCAAGGACAGCGAATGGCTCGCTGATCTCTTGCGACACGGCTTGCTGCAGCCCAGCTTCATCCCGCCCGCCCCCATTCGCGAATTGCGCGACCTCACGCGCCACCGCAAGGCGCTCGTGCAGCAGCGCACGCAGGAGGTCAACCGGCTGCAGAAGGTGCTGGAAGGCGCCAATAGCAAGCTCGCCTCGGTGGCGACCAGCCTGCTGGGACAGAGCGCCCGCGACATGCTCGACGCACTGCTGCAGGGCGAGCAGGATGTCGCCGTGGTGGCCGACCTCGCTCGCGGGCGTATGCGGGCGAAGCTCCCGCAGCTCCGCCAAGCGCTGGCGGGAAATCTCCAGGCCTAGCAGCGCGTCCTGCTGCAGCCGATCCGCACGCACCTCGATTTCCTGGAGGGGGCCATGGCGCAGCTCGAAGGCGAGATCGCCCAGCGCCTCCAGCCCTACGCAGAGACGGTGGCACTGGTGCAGACGATCCCCGGTGTCAAAGCCGTCGCCGCGGCGACCTTGGTGGCCGAGGTGGGCGTCGACATGGGCGTCGACATGGGCCAGTTCCCCTCAGCGAAGCACCTGACGTCCTGGGCCGCCGTCTGCCCTGGGAACAAACAGAGCGGCGGCAAACGCCTGAGCGGCAAGACGCGCCGCGGCAACGCTTGGCTCAAGGCGGTCCTCTGTGAGATCGCCTGGGCCAACGCGCGCAGCAAGACGTCCTATCTCGGCGCGCAGTTCCGTCGCTTGACCCGGCGGCGCGGCGTCTATCGCGCGCTCATCGCCGTTGCCCACTCGCTGCTCGTCATCGTGTACCACGTGCTCAAGACCAAGCGCCCCTACCATGAGCTGAGGCCCGAGTACTTCGACCACCTCGAACAGGCGCAGCTCGAGCGTCATCACGTGCGTCGGCTCGAACAGCTCGGCTACACCGTCACCCTTGCCCCTGCAGGGGTGACTTGACCTCGGCCACCCAGAGGATTTTCAAGGGAATTTGGTTGGTTTGTGGCGCGGATGTGGCGCGCCATCCGGGGACGGGGAGCCATGCCGGGTGCCTGGTCCCGCTCATCGGAGACCCGCCTCTCCCTGCGGGGCGCGGGGGTGCGGGGGCGAGGATGAGGTGCCAGTACGCGGTCCCGAGGTACCTCGTTCGCGCGTGGATGGGCGTCGGCGGCGACACCTTCCTGGGCGGACCTGGAACGTGAGCGGGTGGTGCAACGTACTGGGATGAGCCGGGTGACGCTGGCTCGTTGTTGCCGGGCACGCTAAAATGGCCCAGAACATGCTGCGATTGCGTGCGGCGGATCGCGGAGCCAGCCCGTGGCCGCCATGGGGAAGCAGGGGGGCGTGAATGGATCTCCATTGGGTGGGGCTCGCGGTGGCGGTGGTGCTGGTGGACCTCTCGCTCAGCGGCGACAACGCGGTGGTGATCGGCGCAGTGGCCTCGCATCTGCCTCCTCGTCGCCAGCGCTTCGCCATCACCTTCGGCATCCTGATGGCGATCGTGGCGCGCATCACATTGGCGGCCACCGCCGTCCTCGTGTTGCAATTGCCGTATGTGCAGGCCATCGGCGGCGTGATCGTCTTCCTCATCGCCGGGCAGATGATCCTGGAGCAGATCCAGAACAGCGTGCGGCGGCAGGACGAGGGCGCGGAGGAGCCGCACGGCTGGCGGAGCCTCGGCGGCAAGGAGAGCCTGCTGCGTGCCAGCCTGATCATCCTCGCGGCGGACGTGACGATGAGCCTCGACAACATCCTGGCGATCGTTGCACTGGCGCATGGCGACTTCGCGATCCTGGCGATCGGCTTCACCTTTAGCATGTTGCTGCTGCTGGTGGCGAGCACGCTGGTCGCGCGGCTGATCGAGCGGTTCCCGATCCTACTCTACGGCGCGGCGGGCATCCTGGCGTGGACGGCGGGCACGATGGTGGCCGAGGACCACAAACTGCACCCCCTGCTCGCACAGCTCGACGCGCAGGTCGCGGGTCCCTCACTGTTCCAGTTGGTGGCGCCGACGTTCGTCGCGGCGATCGTGCTGTTCGGGCTGCTCGCCTGGCTGGTGTTGCGGCGTGGCGGGACACGCACCGCTTCTTGACCCGCGCAACGCACCTATAATAGCTTTATGCGATTTTTACTATACTACAACAGGCGTTTTGCGTGAGAGGAAGCGGATTCCCCGCCCCGTGTCTAAACGAATCTTTATGTCGATAGTAATCCTTGTAGCAGTTGAAAGCGCACTTGACAAGCGAGAAACATTAAGCTGTTAAATGGGGCTGTCGCACAAGATGCGACGGAGGGGCCCGAGGTAGAAGCGGAAGGGAGGGAGCCCGAGGCGTATCCTGCCGAGATGGGCACAGCCAACTCGCCGTCATCGGGCGGCGAGCATACGAAAAGACGATGGCCCGCGGGTGTCTAGACCGTGAACCATCGCCGTTTGGGTCCCAGCGTCGCGCGGGTCGTTACGGGTCCGTTGCGCGGCGACGGGAGGAGTGCCGGGGCGCCACGTGGGGCACGCAGGCATCCGAGCCTATGATAGCCCAATTGGAACGTCATTTCCAGGGGTGGCTCGATGTGGTCGCCGGCCTCCGGATGTTCGAGAAGCATCGGAGGGTGACGTATGAGCGCATTGCGAGTGTTGTCGTCCGCGGGCGACACGACGTATGTGTGGGACCGCGCGGCGGTGGAGGCGCATGACGCCGAGGCCGAGGCGGCGGTGTTGGAGGCCGAGCGCATCTTCGCGTCGGCACGCCGGGGCGGCGCGACCGCTTTCAGCGTGACGGGGGGGAGCGCCACCGTGCGCATCGACAAGTTCGACCGGACGGCGGAGCAGATCATCCTAGTTCCGCGCATCGTCGGGGGTTGACGGTGCCAGCCGATCGCCGCGAGGCGATGGAGCGCGCGCGCAGGCTGCTGCGCGCGCTGCTCTCCGACGACGAATACCAGCAGTTTTGCACCGACGGCTATCTGAAGGTGAAGAGCCCGTCGTACCCGGCCCGCGAGTACCGCATCCCCGCCTACACGGGGATGGTGCTCGTCTGCGAGAACGACAAGCCGACGATGCGCCTCTGCGTCGGCCCGACGCGGATTCTACCGACGGACGACGTCATCGTGACGCACCTGCTGATGATCCGGGGCGATGAGCAGCGCTATCTGTCGAAGGCCAACGCCTTCCCGTACGTGTAGATCGGCTTCGACGGACTCCGCGGCGCGCCGCCACGGTGAGCGGCTGCGCCCCCTCGCGAGACGCTCTACCACTCGCGACCACCGATCATCGCTAGGTGTCTCTTCTCACCTGCGGGCGGGGAGGCGCGGAACTTCGCCGCGCGGTGTTGACCAGACGGCGTCGCTCGACGTTCCGCATGTGCGGAGTGCCGGGTGGCGCCGCTTTTTTGCCTCGCATCGCCCTTCGCGTGGAAAACGAGGACACCCGCGCTATGGCGGGCGTCCTTGAGGTGAGCCGGGTGTGTCGCGGCTAGCGTTCGCGCTGGCGGCGGGGGCCGGTGTTGGGCCGGCCAGCGGGGGTGGCGCCGTTGACGTTGCCGCTCGCGCCGGCGCTCGGCGTGGTTCCGGCGGAGGCGGGTGTTTGATCGGTTGGAGTGACTGTCTCATTGGATGTGCCGTCGGATGGGGGAGTTGCCGCCTCGCCCGTGCCGTTCGCCGCAGCGGGATGCGTCCCGTTGCCGTTCAGCGAGCCGTTGCCTTGCGTCACCGTTCCGTCCACGGTGGTCAGACCCGGCACGCGCGCCATCAGGTCGCTCATCTTGACGCCGGTCAGCGTCTCAAGAATCGCTGGCACCTGCGCCAACATCGTGACGAGATCGCCGGTGAGGCGGCTCATGCCGAGCGAGGAGCCGTTGCCGTCGGCGCCCCCGCTGCCCGTCGAGACGATGCTGATCTTGTCGACCTTCGAGAGCGGCTCGGCCAGCGCCCGCACGACCTCCGGCAGGTTGGTGATGACCTTGTCGAGCACGGCAGCCGAGTTGTATTCGTGGTAGGCAGCGGCCTTCACGCGCATCGCCTCGGCCTCGGCCTCGCCCTTCGCGCGGATGACGTCCGCCTCGGCGACGCCACGCAGGCGGGCGGCCTCGGCCTCAGCCGCGCCGCGCACCCTGGCGGCGTCCGCCTCGGACTGGGCCTGCGCCTTCAACGCCGCTGCGCGGCCCTCGGCCTCCAATGTGAGGCGCTGTCGCTCGGCGGAGGCCTGCGTCTCGACGCGCTGCTTGTCGGCGTCGGCGGCCTTGATCACTGTCGCCTCGAGCTCCATCTGGCGGCGGTGGCCCTCAGCCTCCTGCACCTTCACCTGGGCCGTCTTTTCGATCTCCTGGGCCTTCGCGGCCTCGGCGACGATCTGCTGCTGCATCACCTGCGCCTGCACGTCGCTGGTCTTCTCGGCGACGACCTGCTGCTTCTTCACCTCAGCATCGTAGGCGGCGCGCTTGAGGGCGAGATCGCGCTGGAATTCGGCTTGTTTGCCCTGCGACGCGGCCTCGGCCTCGACCCGCGCCTGATCGGCCTCGGCCTTGGCAACGGCGGAGGCGCGCAGCGCGGCAGCCTGCTGGATCTGCGTGTCACGAGCGGCGTTGGCGGCGGCGATGTTCGCCTCTTTCTTGATGCGCTCGATCTCGGGCCGCCCCATGTTGGTGATGTACTCGTTCTCGTCGCGCACCTCGCGGATAGTGAACGAGACGACCTCCAAGCCCATCTTGGCGAGGTCGGCGGAGCTGGTGTTGCGCATCTTCTCGCTGACCATCTCAGGCTCTTTGACGAGTTGCTCGACGGTGAGTTGGCCGACGATGCCGCGCAGGTGGCCCTCCATCACCAGGCGGATCATCGCCTGGCGTTGGTCCCACGTCTTGCTGAGGAACTGCTCGGCGGCGGTGAGGATGCTGTCGCGATCCGACCGCACTTTCAACTGCGTGACGGCATCGACGCGGACGGCGACACCCTGATTGGTATAGAGGTTCTGCTGCGGCGCGACGTCGAAGGACATCAGCTCCAGCGAGAAGATCTCCGAACGCTCGAAGATCGGCACGACGAGCGTGCCGCCACCGGTGATCACGCGCGGCGCGGAGCCGCGACCGAAGGCGATCAGCGCCTGGTTCGGGCCGACTTTGACGTAGCGCCCGCTATACGCCCAGATCGCCAACAACAAGAGGATGACAACGGCGACGGCGACGGTGAGCACGATCCCCACCGCCGTGCCCATAAACGACAACATGCCTTGTTCCCTTTCGCGGCCACGCTCAGCCGCGTCCACTGCTTTTCACGCGAAGGGCAGCAACCCCTCGCACGAACCCGAATCTGGCCGGCGACGCCTCTCGACGTGGGGACCCTCTGGCCACTTCGCCCGTCACTCACTCTCTTAATTTGGCTGCACTCCTCGCGGGCGAGGTCCGCGGGCGGAGCGGGGGCCGTCTTACTGCGGCTTCTCCATCGGCGCGAGCGGCGGCGGCGCGCCGGAGCGCACGCTCGCCATGAAGCTCTCCCACGGCTGCACGGTGGCGATGCCGCCGCTCGACTCAAGGATCACCACCTCGATCCCCGTGGGGATGGGCTGGCCGTCCACGCTGCGGGCGCCGAGGCTCTGTCGCGCGCCGGTCTCGCCTTTGAAGATCACCTCGCCGACGCCGCCCTCGCGGATCGCCATACTGACCTGGCCGAGCCGCCCTTCGAGCCGCGAGCTCTCGCGCGTGAGGCCATGGCTTTCGTTCTGCACGAAGAGGCGCGTCAACGTCGTGCTGACGCCGACCGCGCAGGCCAGCGCCACCAGCAGCGCCACCAGCAGCGTGAGGACGACGCTGGCGTTGGTACTGTTGTGCAGCAGGTAGCCGAGCAGGCCGAAGACGAGCAGGAAGGTGAGGATGCCGTAGACGCTGAGCACTTCTTCCAGCGTGCCGAGCACGGACTCGAAGAAGCCCACCGGGCCACCAACCGCGGAGCCGCCTGTCGTGCCGGTGTGCGTCACGTGCGCATCGTGCCCAACGTGCGCATCGTGCCCAACGTGCGCATCGTGCCCAACGTGGACGGCGTGGTCGAGCTGGAGATCGTGGCCGCCGAGATGGAGCGCATGGCTGTGTCCGCTGTTGGTGACGGTGGAGATCAGCAAGAAGAGGCCCGAGAAGACGAAGCATCCCAGGAAAATGAGTGATAGCGGATCGGTGGCAATCATGCGCACCTCCTCCTGCCTACTCGACAATGCGCTCACGCCGCGCGACCCACTCACCGTGGGAAGGGAACGGCGCGAGGCTAACGCTCGACCGGATCGGGGAGCGCCCAGGTACGCTCCAGCCCGCTGGTCGGAGTCTTCGTGCGCGCCTGCTGCGCCTCGCCGAGCTGCCGCGCTTTGGCCGCCAGCGCGGCGAAGTTGACGCCCCAGCCGAGGCCGATCACGTTCGGCGCGAGGATCTGGTCGCTCTCGGGATTCCAATACTCGCGCGCGATATCGCCCCACTCTGGCAGGCGGAAGTTGTAGGGTACGCCGGCGACTTTCCCCTTCCACGTGCGCTCCGCGGGCGGCTTCTGCAGCTCTTGGCCGATGGCCGCGGCCGTCAGACCGACCGCCACGCCCGTGACGAAGGAACTGAACTTACCCATTGCGCAGCCTCCACAACTCCAGCAGACGATCCATCCTCGAAAGAATGCTCCACACTTAAGATACGTGCAAGGTCGCTGCCGCGTTTCGAGCGCACGACTTGAGGCGCAATGTGTATGCGGAGTCCATCGGCGGGAGCCTCCTTCTTCTGCATCTCCGCTGAGGCATGGACTCCCGACATTGCGGGTGTGCGCACACCCGATGGGCATGTGCTTGCCCCCGCCTCGTCAAGCAGTCAGCGTCGTTGTGTTTACCGGCGCCGCGCCGGTCTTCTCACGATCTACTTGACTGCTTTGCCCATCTGGGTTATGGCCGGCTCGACGCAGAGATCGGTCGGTCTGCGAATCGAAAGCGGTCGACGTTGATACCTCATGCTGTCCCACGGTGAGCGACGAATCTCCCCCGCACGGCGTACGACGGCCTGAGCAGAGCGGATGGCGGGGAGGGGGATACGCGCGTGCGACGTGCCCACGACCAGCTGCGCAGCGACGACGGCGCGGGGCGCCGGCGAGCCGCCCTCCGGCTCGCGCTCGCCCTCGTGGTGGCGCCCCTGCTGATCTTCGCGAGCGGCTGGGGGCTCGCTCCGCCATCTGCCGACGCCGCGCCCGCCGCCCCCGCGTGCTGCAGCGGCTACTACTATGGCGCGGACGCGGCCAAAGTCGACGCCGCGACGCGGAATACATGGCCTCAGGCGAACGGGCCATTCTGCGGCGTCGAGACCGCCATCGCGATGGTGAATTACGCGGATGAAGACTACAGCACCGGCCTGCGATTCCTGAGCAGCGCGAGCCAATTCGCCGATGCGAGCCAGTGGGGCTACCGGCTCGCATCGGGCAACTCGGTGGCGGGCGAGGCGAACACATTGTATGACTTCGGCACCGACCCGCGCTCGATCGCCTACATCGCCTACCGATACACCCCTCCCGCGTACTACTATCACGACTACATCTATCGTTGGCAGATGGTGCATGCCAGCCAGCCGTCCTACACTGACACTCCACGGGGGCTAAAGCCCCATGGGTTCTCAGGCTACGGGTCTGATGGGATGATTGTATCCACCCCTGCCCGTTAGCGCCTGAAGGCGGTGCCCCCGCCCAAGCGGACGTTGCAGGCATCGCCAGGCGAGCTAGGCTCTCGAAAAAACGCTGGCTCAACCGCATGGCACCTCGTCCAAGGCCCGTTGATGCTTTTACCCGTGGGAACGATTTACCACGGAACTGGCAAACAGCATGCAATTGGCAAGGTGCAAAGAGTCCACTGAGGTATTCTGCCTGATGGGCAGGAAGACGGCAATGCCACCAGGCTTTGGGCTACAGCCATGGACGCCTAACCGCCTGGGTTAAAACCCAGCGGCTTGCGGCGGGCTAAAGCCCTCTTCTGTCAGCAGGTGCTGGAAGCGACGACCATCATGGGCTCACAGCTCGAAACCTACGGCGAACCGCTGAGCGTGGCGATCTACGCCGGTCTGTACTCCATCCTCGTCACCGGCGTCTACTCCACGAACGAACCGTCGGCGTACTTCCCAGCCGACATCACGGGCGTGACCTACCGCGATCCGCAGGACGACAGCGTGTGGACGGTCGACATCAGCACGTGGACGCACGGCATCCCTGGGGGCTACTCGTTGTGGTCCCAGTTCTAGAAAGAGTTTAAGAGGGGATAAGCGAGCAAGAGTCGCCAGCGGATACCCTACCCGAACCCTGTGTTGCACGCACGGTTCGGAGGGCATCTGTGGCAACTCCAGGGTATCCCAGCGATCTGAACGAGGAGGAGTGGGGGCTGCTCGCTCCGCTCAGCCCGCCCGCCAAGCCGGGCGGGCGACCACGCTCCGTCGACATCCGTCATATCCTCGATGGCCTCTTCTACGTCGTCCGTAGCGGTTGCGCCTGGCGCTACCTGCCCCGAGAGTATGGCCCCTGGCAGACCGTGTACGGGTATTGCCGCCGGTGGCGGCTGGACGGCACCTGGGCCTCCATCCATGCGCACTTGCGTGAACTGGCCCGGCTCCATGCCGGCCGCGACCCCACCCCGAGCGCGGCAATCATCGACAGCCAGTCGGTCAAGACATTGATGGGAGGCGCTCGGGGATTTGACGGCGGCAAGAAGCTCGCCGGGCGCAAGCGTCATATCCTGGTCGACACGCACGGGTTCCTGCTCGCGGTGGTCGTGCCTGCCGCCAATGTTCCCGACCGGCAGGGTGGGAAGCTGGTCCTCGACGCGATGGGCAAGGCGTTTCCCCGCTTGCAGCGCATCTGGGCCGATCAGGGCTACACCGGCGCGCTCATCCCCTGGGCGGGGCAGAAACACCAGGTGCGCCTGGAGGTGGTCTACCCCGCGTTTCGCCAGCTCCGACGGTATGCCCCAGACATTGCCCCGCATCTGGGCGACGAGCCAGGCTTCCAGATGATCCCCACACGCTGGATCGTCGAGCGCACCTTTTCGTGGATCAGCAGGCAGCGCCGCATGAGTAAGGACGACGAACGGCTGGCAGCAAGCGCCGAGGCCTTCATCTACCTCGTGGGCATACCTCGTGGGCATACCTCGTGGGCATCCGGCTCCTCCTCGCCCGCCTGGCACGAGGCTAGAGGCTGTTAGGGACTTGAGGTTGATGGGTGGTAGACTTGAACATGTCTGTCCCACCGATCCCCCGCACGCCGTACCAGACCGATGTCAGCGACGAGGAATGGTCCGTTGTCGCCCCCTATGTGACCGTGTTGCCCCAAGACGCTGGACAGCGCAAGTACGACTTGCGCGAGGCCTTCAACGGTGTCCGCTCCCTGGTGAAGACCGGGGCACACGGGCGCATGATGCCCCACGATCTGCCGCCGTGGCCGCGGGTCTACCAGCAGATGCGCCGCTGGATGGCGGCCGGCTCGTTTGAGGCGATCGTGCACGATCGGCGCCTCCTGCTGCGGCGCGCCGCGGATCGTCCGGAGCCGCCGAGCGCCGCCATTCTGGACGGGCGCACGATCCAATCGACGCCCGAGAGCGGCGCGCGAGCCGGGTAGGATAGGCACAAGCGCCGCAAGGGCTCCAAGGTCCATGTCGCGGTGGATACCTTGGGACCCCTCTTGGCGTTGCTGGTGACCCCAGCCAACGAGCCGGAGCGCGCGCAGGTCGAGGAGCTGGCGATGGGCGTCCAAGCGGTCACCGGCGAACACGTCGAGCTGGCGTAGGTGGACCAGGGCTCCACCGGTGAGGAGCCGGCTGCGGCGGCCGCCGAGCACGGCATCCCGTTGGCGGTGGTCAAACTGCCGGAAGCCAAATGGGGCTTTGTGCTCCTGCCGCGGCGCTGGGTGGTCGAGCGTGATTTCGCCCGGGCAGCTCGTTTTCGTCGCTTGGCCCGCGATGATGAGCGTCTCGCTACGACCTTGGCGGCGTTGCACTTTCTGGCCTTCGCCTGTCTCCTGCTTCATCGCTCCAGCCCGTTGACCTTGAGTCCCTAACAGCCTCTAGAACAGAAGCCTTCTCGAACACTTTCTACGGCAACAGCCAGGACCCTGAGCCGGCGATCGGCATCTACAAGCCCGCCAACGGGCAGACGCATTGGTTCGGGGGATTCAATTGGATCTTGCGTGACGGCAACACTGAATTCATCAGCCCCGATTGGGCCTATAACGCCTATCCCGGCACCCGCATGACCGCTCCCTGAGCACGGGTGCGCCCCGACCTGCGCCGCGGGGTGCGTTGCGGCACTTTTTGTGCGATTCTTGGTGCGAGCCGATGTCCGTCCGGTCGGATCGAGCGAAACGCCGTAGAGACGAGCACATGAAACGCTCACGTAACGTCGGGGCCGCGCCCGAGCGGCGCGCCGCATACGCCTCGGCCGCCGATCGCGTGGGGCGTTGGCTGGCCGATGGCGGGGCGTATCTGCTCTTGGCGGCCATCTTCGTCCTAACGCTCTTGGCCCTGGCGATCGTCTTCAGCAGCAACCCGTTCGCCCGACGTCCCGCGCCGCCGCCACCTATACGCCCAACCCGAGCCTCGCGAAGGCGCCGACGACGTGCGGCGCCCCCGGCCTTCCCGCCTGCCCGGACTCGCAGGTGCAGTGGATCGCGATCGCGTCTCAGACGCCGGTCGACGTGATGGCAGC
>CAWJCH010000043.1:0-17187 GCA_963841205.1 uncultured Chloroflexia bacterium
CTGCGTCATGATGTACTGCGCGCCCGCATCGAGCTTGTGGCGCAGGCGGTGCAGCTCAAGCTCCGTCTCGGTCAGCAGCGCGTGGTCGTCGCCGTCTTGCGCCGAGACCTCCGCCAGATCGCCGACCAGCTTGACGCGCCTGTTCGGCCAAGATCGATTTCGGCTCATCTTCCATGTTGAGGTTTAACGCAGCACCGATGTGGAAGCTCGCCGGCATGCCCAGCGAGGCGCCGGCGGCGTCGCGTCCCTTCGTTCATGTCGCGCAGGATGCCGATCAGTCCCACCGAATCCACGTCCCAGACGCCGGTGAGGTTCGGATAGTTGCCGACGCGCACCGGATCGCCGGTCAGCGCCAGGATGTTGTGGATGCCGAGCGCGTGCGCGCCGAGCAGATCGGCCTGGATCGCCATCAGGTTGCGGTCGCGCGTCGTGAAGTGGATGATCGACTCGACGTCAAGCCGCTCTTGCAGCAGCCGCGCCAGCGACATGCAGCTCATCCGCACGCGCGCCATCGGGCTGTCGGCGATGTTGATGAATTCGACGCCGATCTCGCGCAGGTACGCCGCGCCGTCGAGAATCTTGCTGGGGTTCAGCCCCTTCGGCGGGTCAAGCTCGACACAGACGGCGAACTCGCCCGCCGTGAACGCGCGTTGGAGCCGCGTCGCCGTGGGCCCCTCGCTGGCCGTCTCCACCTGCGGCTCGCGCGTCGCGATATCGGTGAGCGGGCTGCGTGGCGTGGCAACGCCCACGAAGGCGTGCCCCGACTGCTTCGGCAGGTACTCAGTCAGCGCCCCGCGCATCGCCTCGATGTGCGCTGGCGTCGTACCGCAGCAACCACCGATGATGCGCGCCCCTGCCTCGGCGAAGCGGTGCGCATAGTCCGCGAAGTAGCGCGGCGTCGAGTAGTAGAGGAAGCGATTCTCCACACGCGCCGGCAATCCGGCGTTCGGCTGCACCGAGAGGTAGATCTCGCGCCGCTCGTCCTGGCTCGCGGCGTGCAGCGCATCGCGCATTTCGTCCAGCGCGTCCAGCGTTCCGGCGGGGCCGATGCTACAGTTCACGCCAAGCACGTCCACTTCCAGCCGGGCAAGGCTCAGCGCGGCGGCGGCGGGCGTCGTGCCAGAGAGCATCTGGCCCTCCTCGCCGAACGTCACCTGCGCCACCAACGGCACGCTGCCGACCTCGCGCGCCGCCAGCACCGCCTGCCGCAGCTCGGCCAAGTTGGCGAACGTCTCCAGGATCAGCAGATCGACCCCCCGCTCGACCAGCGCCTCGATCTGTTCCCGAAACGCCCCGCGCAGCGCCACCAGCCGCGGATCGTCGTCCCCCACCAGTGGGATATTGAGCTGCCCCGTCGGGCCGACCGCGCCCGCGACGAAGACCTCCTGCCCCGCTACATCGCGCGCCTCGCGCGCCAGCTCCGTCGCGCGCCGGTTGATCAGCCGCGTCTTCTCGGCCAGCCCATAGCCGGCCAGCTTCACCGCATTCGCGCCAAACGTGTTCGTCTCGATGATCTGCGCCCCCGCGCGGATGTAGTCGCGGTGGATCTCCTGCACCAGCCCAGGATCCGTGAGCACCAGCTCGTCGAAGCAGCGCCCGTGAACGATGCTTTCGGGCGCGCGTGCATAGAGCACCGTCCCCATCGCCCCGTCACAGAGCAGCGGCCCCTGCCGCAGTCGTTCGAGGAACGGCTCGCTCATACGGATAGCTCCTTGACTGTGCGCCGTGGCCGCGAGGTTTGTGGGCCAGTATGACCCATTCGAGCGCGTCAAACCGGCCAGATGTTTCAGCGTATTCCGCGATAGATGGCGGTTCTGCCAGTATAGCAGCCCATGCCGCCGACCGCGTCCGCCCACTCCAATCAGCCGACAAACACGAAACGTCTCCCCCCGGCAACGCTGAAGAACTCGCTACCCAGGTCCCCAAAGCGCCCGTACGGCTCCGAGTCTGCGCAGGCGGGCCTCGCGGCGGCACGCCACCCAAGGCGCGGTTTCAACCGTCGGCGTTTCTCCCGCCTCTGCCTCCCCTCTCAGGGAGAGGTCCAGCGCAGCGCAGTCCCTCCAGTCGTTCCGAGGAGGGCCGGGGTGAAATCCGTCCTGGCCGTGAAGCTCCTCCCCTCATACCCTCCTCTCCGCGCCCTCCTCCCTCCGCGTCCTCAATGAACGCTGTGGTTGATCTCTGCCGTCACCCGCCCGTCGGCCGCGTACCCGCATTGCGCCTCGCTTCGTCATATGATATACTGCCCCGAGTGTGCGCCCGTTTCGCGAGGAATGCGCGCGCTCACCAATTTCACACGCCTCCCAATCGTTTGGGTCCCTGGGCATGCGCGGCATGCTCCTCCAGACGGCGCGACGGAGGCGGAGGAAGCACCAGATTCAAGGGAGGACTCTCGCCTCGTGGCCACAAATGTCGCATCAATGAAGCAACTGCTGGAAGCTGGCGTCCATTTCGGGCACCAGACGCGCCGCTGGAATCCGAAGATGCGCCCGTTCATCTTCACCGCGCGCAACGGCATCCACATCCTCGATCTGCAGCAGACCGTCTCGCGCCTCAACGAGGCGTACAAATTCGTCGCCAATACCGTCGCCAACGGCGACTCCGTGCTCTTCGTCGGCACCAAGAAGCAGGCGCAAGAGGCCATCGCCGAGGCCGCAACGGCTGCCGGCCAGTTCTACGTCAATCAGCGCTGGCTCGGCGGCATGCTCACCAACTTCGAGACCATCCAGAAGCGCATCCGCTTCCTGCGCGATCTCGAGGCCCGCAAAGAGCGCGGCGACTTCGAGCGCCTGCCCAAGAAAGAGGCGCAGGGCCTGCAAGACGAGCTCGATCGCCTGACCAGGCTGCTCGGTGGCATCAAGGACATGCGCCGCCTGCCGGGCGCCATCTTCGTCATCGACACCAAGAAGGAGCACACCGCCGTGCTCGAGGCGCGGCGGCTGGAGATCCCCGTGGTCGCGCTGGCCGACACCAACACCGACCCCGACGAGATGGACTATCCTATCCCGGCCAACGACGACGCCATCCGCGCGGTGAAGCTGCTCGCCGACAAGATGTCGGAGGCCGCCGCCGAGGGACGCCGCCAGCGCGAGGCCCAGATCAAGGACCGCGCCGAGGCCGGCGAGCGCGAGCGCGCCGTCACCGCGGCGCCCGTCAGCCTGGAAGAGTTCGGCATCTCCGAGGATGAGGCCAATGCGGCCCCGCCCGCCGAGGCGCCCGCAGTTGCCGAAACGCCCACCACCGCCGAAGCACCGGCAGCCGCCGAGTCCGCGACGGTCGAAGCATAAGTCACCTTCCGCGCCTCGTGGAGGTGTGGAGCGTTCCGAGCGCGCGGCACAGCCCGGTGTGCCGCGCGTTTGTGTGCCTGCGAGATTGGTCGAGATCGCACTCGCGTGCGCGCCCAGCCGAGTCACGCATGGTACGATGGAATCCGCCGGGAAACAGCGCCACGTTGCGCCACAAAACGCCGCGTGTGGGGAGTGAGATACAGAGGCTATGGAAGCTACCGCGAAAGATGTCGCCAAGCTGCGCGAATTGACCGGCGCGGGATTCGCCGACTGCAAAAAGGCGCTCGCCGAGTCCAAGACCTTCGAGGACGCCGTGAAGTACGTCGAGGAGCACGGCGCCAAGCGCGCCGAGAAGCTCAAGGCCCAGGACCGCGAGACGCGCGAAGGCCTGGTGACCTCCTACCTGCACCACGGCGGCAACCTCGGCGTGCTGCTCGAATTGAACTGCAGCACCGACTTCGTCGCCCGCAGCGATGACTTCAAGACCCTCGCCAAAGAGTTGACCTTCCAGATCGCCGGCACCAACCCGAAGTACATCTCCTTCGAGGACGTGCCCGAAGAGACGGTCCGCGAGCTGCGCGAGGCCGCCGCCAACGATCCCGAGGTGCAGAAGCGCCCCGCCGACAAGCGCGACCAGATCGTCGAAGGTAAGGTCAAGAAGCAGCTCTCCGCGCAGGTCCTGCTCGAACAGCCCTGGGTGAAGGATGACAAGGTCACCGTCAGTAAGCTCGTCAATGACGTGATCCGCAAAACTGGTGAGAATATCGTCGTGCGGCGCTACGTGCGCTACGCGCTCGGCGAGTAATAGAGGCGGGGCGCGGGACACGCGGTGGGCAATCGCCCGCCCGACTGCCCCTCGCCCCGCCGCCTAGGAGCGACCATGACGCCCGCCACGACGTACAAGCGCATCCTGCTCAAGCTGAGCGGCGAGATGCTTGAGGGCGAACAAGGCTACGGCATCGACGCCAACGTGCTGCAATATATCGCCGAAGAGCTGGTGCCCGTCAGCGCCCTCGGCGTCGAGATCGCCATCGTCATCGGCGGTGGCAACATCATGCGCGGCAAGACCGCCGCGTCGCAGGGCATGGATCGTGCCCAGGCGGACTATATGGGCATGCTCGCCACCGTCATCAACGCGCTCGCCCTGCAAGACGCCCTCGAAAACGCCGGCATCATGACGCGCGTACAGACCGGGATCGAGATGCCCGTCGTCGCCGAGCCGTTCATCCGACGCCGCGCTATCCGCCACTTCGAGAAGGGCCGCGTGGTCATCCTCGCCGCGGGCACCGGCAATCCGTACTTCACCACGGATACCGCCGCCGCCCTGCGCGCCATCGAGCTGCACTGCGACGTGCTGATGAAGGGCACGAAGGTAGACGGCGTCTACGACGACGACCCGGCTCGCAACCCGAACGCACGGCGCTTCCGTGAGGTTGGCTACATGCGCGCGCTCACCATGGGCCTCGGCGTGATGGACAGCACCGCGCTCTCGCTCTGCAAGGACAACGGCCTGCCGATCCTGGTCTTCGATATGAACATACCTGGCACGCTCGCCGCCATCGTGCGGGGCGAGCCGCGTGGCACACTGGTGCATGCCATGCCCGAGGGCGCCGACGCCATCTGGGCCGACGAATACGAGCGCACGAGGGGTCCGGCGCGCTAAACCGGCGCCGCACCGCCGTCGCTGCCTCAGGAAGGAGAACGACACATGGCCGACGATATCTTCGCGGATACCGAGCACCGCATGCGAGGCGCCCTCGAGTCCCTCAACCGCGAACTTGGCACCCTGCGCACTGGGCGCGCCAGTCCCTCCCTGGTCGAGCGCGTCACCGTCGAATACTATGGCGCGACGCAGCCCCTGCAGAACATCGCCACGATCCACGCCCCCGACGCCCGCACCATCACCATCCAGCCGTGGGATAGGAAGGCGATCGGCGACATCGAGAAGGCCATCCAGAAGAGCGACCTCGGCCTCAACCCCTCCAATGACGGCGTCGCCCTGCGCATCGTCATCCCCCCGCTGACCGAGGAGCGCCGCAAGGACCTCGTCAAAGTCGTCCACAAGAAGAGCGACGAGGCCAAGGTCGCCGTCCGCAACATCCGCCGCGACGCCCACGACCACCTGCGCGACCAGGAGAAAAAGAAAGAGATCTCCGCCGACGACCTCAAGCGCGGCACCGATCGCCTGCAGAAGCAGACGGACAAATACATCGCCGAGGTCGACAAGATCGGCGCGAACAAAGAGCAAGAGATTCTGGCGGTGTGAGCACCATTCGCCGGGAAAGGGAGCGACGGTTGGCCCTATGATACTTGGACGCATTCGCAGCTGGATGGGTACGGCGGGCGCGGCCCTCAACGGCGGCGCGCGCCTCCGCGAGGCGGAGCGGCGCACGGAGCTGGGGCGGCTGCGCTTCGTGGAGGGGCGCGCCGTCCCCCGGCACATTGCCATTATCATGGACGGCAACGGGCGCTGGGCCAAGTCGCGCCATATGCCGCGCTCCGTCGGCCACCATGCCGGCGTCGAGGCGCTGCGGCGCACCGTGCGGCTCTGCCACGACTACCACGTCCCCATGCTCTCGGTCTACGCTTTCTCCACTGAGAACTGGGGCCGCCCCGCCGAAGAGGTCGATGCGCTGATGGGCCTCATGTGGGAAACCATCCGCACGGACGTCGACCGCCTTCACAGCGAAGGCGTCAAGCTGCGCCACGTCGGACGCCGCGACGGCCTCTCCCCCGACATCCAGCGCGCCATCGACCACATGGAGACCCTCACCCGCGACAACGACAAGTTGACACTCAACGTATGCTTCAACTATGGTGGGCGCGCCGAGATCGTCGACGCAGTCAAAGCCATCGTCGCGTCGGGCGTCCCCTGCGATGAGGTGACAGAAGACCTGATCGAGCGGCATCTCTACACGAGCGGGCTTCCCGATCCCGATCTGGTCATCCGCACCGCCGGCGAGATGCGCCTCAGCAATTATCTCATCTGGCAAGTCGCCTACGCCGAATACTACTCGACGCCCGTGCTGTGGCCCGACTTCGACCATGACGACTTCGTCGCCGCGCTCGACGCCTTCGCCGGACGCAAGCGCCGCTTCGGCAAGCTCGATGACCAGCTCACCGCGGCGCCCACCGCCGTCGACGCGCGCGAGCAGCTCGTAGCGGCGCGAGAACCGGCCATCAAAGCGGCGGGCTAGCCCTAGACGCGCAACACGTCCGCGCCTATCATCTGGTGGTGCGGTAGGGAATCTTCCGGGAGGGTCGCCATGAACAGACAGGCGGCACGCGCGGTTCGGCTATCGGGCGCGGGCGCCAAGAAATTGGGCTCCGCTTCATCCAGTGCGCCCACCGCCAAGGCGTCCACGCCGTGGCTCGCCGCGCTGATGCAGCGCTCCCTCTCCGCGGTCGTCCTGATCCCGCTGGTGATCGCCCTGGTCTTCTTCGGTGGCTGGGTCGCCTTCGGCGGCGCCGTGCTCGCGCTGCTGCTCGGCATATATGAGCTGAACGCCATGTTCGCCCACAAAGGCTGGCACCCTCTCCTGCTCCTCAGCGCCCTCCTCGGCCTCACCTTCCTCAGCGCCGCCCGCGTCTACATCCTGCGCCCCCAACCCGGTCCCGTCCTCCTCATCCTCGGCGTCGGCATCAGCGCGATCCTCATCCTCAGCTTCTCCTGGCTGATCCTCACGCGCAAACAGCTCGAAAGCAGCGTGCTCGACTGGGCGCTCACCATGGGCAGCGCCTTCTACCTCGGCTGGCCACTCGCGTTCTTCCTCCTACTGCGCGGCAACACACTTGGCTCAAACAACACCGGCTTCTGGTGGATGCTCGCGCTCTTCTTCGTCGTCTGGGCCAACGACACCTTCGCCTTCTTCACCGGCCACTTCCTCGGCCGCACCAAGCTCGCCCCGGTGATCAGCCCCGCGAAGACCTGGGAAGGCTTCGCCGGCGGGCTCGTCTTCACCGTCATCGCCGCCCTCGTCTTCACCATAGCGCTGCCCGCCGCCTTCGGCCACCCGCTCCATGTCAGCTGGTATCAAGCCGCCATCCTCGGCATCCTCGTCGCCGTCGTCGCCACTGTCGGCGATCTCGCCGAGTCCTTGCTCAAGCGCGGCACCGGCGTCAAAGACAGCGGCAAAATCTTCCCCGGCCACGGCGGCATCCTCGACCGCATGGACAGCCTGCTCTTCGCCATCCTCGTCGTCTTCTTCTTCGCCCTCGCCGTCGGCGACCTCCCCTTCCTCATCCGCTAGCGGGACACGCGCCACAGCGTCACGCGCCGCGACGGGGCAAGCGTTCGAGCTATCCGTGCGCGAGCTCGCGGTATTCGACCGTAATCGAATCCAGGTCCACGAGCAACGCGATCCGCCCGGGAGTGGTGGATCTGTGGCCCAATGTGAACGAAGCCGCGCCTTCGGCGCACTGCCTGTTGGCGTAGCGCATGGCAAAAATCCATTCGCCATTGCGAGCGCGCACCATCTTGCGTCGCAACAATCCCGACAGCTGGGGCACGATCTCATGCTGCAAGAGAAAGTTCAGCCGCAAGAACTCTTCCTCGTCCGCACCCGGATGGAGCCGAAACCGCACGATCTTCATGACCGCCATCCCCCACCCTCCGCTCTTCCTTAACTCATCCGTAGTCCTTGGTATGAGTGAGAATTGGGCTGCTCGAACGCGCACCGCGCGTACATGCTCGTAGATTCCGGCGCTCATTGTACTGAGTACGAGCACACTTAGGCAACGATGGTCCATGAGCATAGATGAGAGGAGACATCGGGGATGGTGGAAACGCCGGGCGAACGGTCCGCCTCCGGCCTGAACAAGCGGACTGGAGCGGCCTGGAGCGGTCTCCAGGGTATGTACGGGTACCTATTACAGCGGATAGATGCCGATCCCAAGAGAACCCATCGACTCTCGCACGCCGCGTTTGCGGCGCGGTTCCGACTCCTTGGGCCGACGGCCATTGCCTCGGGATGCACGATCTGGCCGCGCATCGCGGCAGGTAACGCGGGCGTCCACGTCCGCGCACGTCCGTACCGTCAGACGGCTCAACCCTGGTTGAAGCGGCGTCCCGTCCCTATGCCCGTGCTCGCTGTTTCTTCGGAGATCCAGTGCTCCCCGGCGGCTGGATCGGCATCGGCGGCTCCGGCGGCGCCAGGAGCGACATCGGCTGATCCGCGAACTCCAGCTCCTGCGGCGAGATCACCGGTGCATCGCTGATGTCCAGCAGCACCTTGATCGACATATACTCTTTCTCGCCATTCGCGACCCGAATGGCGTGTCGGATCTCCGCCAGCGGAAAGCGATGCGTCACCAACCGCTCTGGCGTCAGCTTCCGCTCGCGCATCAGCGCCGCCGCCAGTTGGAATGTCGAGACGCGCCCGCCGCTATCAGCCTCCCAGCCGGCCAGCACCGTATTGCCCGGCCAGTGCTCCGTGCCATGGCCGTAGGCGCCCAGCACCCGAATCTCCTGCTGGCGTACCGGCGTGAGATCGAGGCGCAACCGCGAGAGGTGCGCCCCCGCCAGCACGATCGTGCCGCCACCGCGCACCCAACGCAGCGCATTCTGTACCGACTCGCCCGTGCCTACCGTGTCATACACCGCATCGAACCCGCCGATCACCAGCTCCGAACGCCCGCGTTTATATCGCTTCGCCTGCGTATACTTCGCCACGCCCGCCGAGCCGCCCCCCGGCGAGAGCACCTGCGACGCCCCCATCGCATTCGCCGTCTCGATCTGGAACGGATGCCGCGCCTCCACGATGATCGACGCATGGGGAGACAGTGCACGGATCGCCTGGATCGTCAGCAACCCCAGCGTCCCCGAGCCGATCACCAGCACATTGTCGCGCGGTTGCGGCGCGTGCCGCAGCACGGCATGCAGCGCCGACGCCGTCGGCTCCAACAGAGCCGCCTGCTCATTAGAAAGCGCATCCGGCACTAAGAAAAGCTGCCGCTCATGGACGATCATCTCATCGCCCCAGCCGCCACCGACACCCTCCGGTCCGGCCAGGTATCGATTCTCGCAGAGGTTATAGCGCCCCGCCGCACAGTGCAGGCACGGGGGCTCAATCTCGCGCGTCGCGCAGCACTGGTCCAACTGGTACGCCACGCGGTCGCCCACGCGCAGGAACTGCACCTCGGCCCCCACCTCCATCACCTCGCCGCAGACCTCGCGCCCCATGTACGCACGGCGCATCCGCGGCAGCGCGCGTTCGGCGCTCCCGCTCTCTGTCCGCAACAGCACCCGCGCAACGTCCTCCGTCGAGATCCCTGCCCGAATATTGCGCACGCGCACCCACTGCGTCCCCGGCAACTGCGCCTTGCGGATCTGCCGGGCGCGGAGCGGCGCGAACGGCCCGTAATAGGCGCGGCGCGAGAGCATGCCGACCGAGCGCGTCACGACGGACCGCAGCCGATTCGAGTCGAGATACACGCTCCACATAGACGGCCTCCTCCGAGTCGCGCCATCGCCATAACCGCAACCAGTCTAGCATCGCCTCTTCACGGTTCGCAAGCGAACGGGACTGAGCGGCCACGCCGATTACTCCCACCCCACCGCATTGAGCACGTATATCGCCGCGCACCTCGACTTGGCAAAACGTACCTCGCATCGCCGCCGTGCCGGTGCTACACTCTGACTAGACCATTTGTTCTGCACAGGCGAACAGCATTTCCTCCCTGGTCACGTGCGAACACTGCATGCGCCTGAGTTCGCCGACTATGGACGGTGTGCGCTGAACATGGATGAGTCCTGGCCTGAAGGCCAGGGGTTGCCGCCCAACCCGCCCCACCTCTCTCCGTGTACCTCCGTGTACCTCCGTGTACCTCCGCGTTTAGGCTGCTCTCCTCTCCACCCCGGAAAGCGTTCCAACACCGAAGGTGCCTCGGTTACCCACGGGAACCCCAGAAGCGCCACCAAAATCGCAAAAGCGGAAGGAAACGGAAAAGGAGAAGCCGGGAAATTTCACCCTCCCGTAACTGCTGCAACCGAAGGGACAGCTCATCAGCCCCGAATTTAAGCCGATTTCCTCCCCTCCTAACCCACTTCCGTCCCCGCGCGCAGCGTCTCCGCCTTTGACGCCAACAGTCGCGCCGGACTACAGTTACCTCCGGTACGCGCTCCCCGAATGCGAGAGGTATCTCCATGACCCAGACAACGAATGACGCGATCCGCGACGAGGCGCTGGCCCAACTGCGTCAAGGCACCACCGCCCTCAACGAGGGCCGGCTCGAGCAGGCCGCCGAGGCGTTGGTCGACGCCGAGGTCACCCTGCGCCAGCTCGGCGACCACGAGCACGCCGGCGACAGCCGTTCCGCCCTCGCCGAGGTGCAGCGCCGCAACGGTGCCGTCGAACAGGCGACGAAGAGCTATGAACGTGCCGTCGCGCTGTATAAGGAGGCAGGCGTCCCCGTCCGCGAGGCGCAGGCGACCCTCCAGCTCGGTCACCTCGACCGCCAGCGCGGCCAGCTCGACCGCGCCTGGGAGCACTACTTCCTCGCCCTCCGCCTCTTCGAGAAGGCGCGGAACCTCAGCGGCCAGGCCGCCGCCTCGCTCGCCCTCGGCCACGTCGAGCGACAGCGCGGGCGTCTGGAACAGGCAGCGGGCTACTACGCCGCCTCGCGCACGCTCTACGCCCAATCGCGCGACCGCTTCGGCGAAGCCGACGCCACCCGCGGCCAGGCCGACATGCTCGCTGGCCAGGGCAACCTCGCCGAGGCCGCGCGCCTCTACGGCGAAGCGCTGGACTTGTATCGGGGTGGCGGCGATCGCTTTGGCGAGATCGACACCATTGTTGCCCAGGCGCGGCTCGCCATCGAACAGGCTCGACTCGACGAGGCCACCACCCTGCTCGGCAGGGCGATCGCCATGGCAGGCCCGCTCGAATACGACCTCGCCGACGCCGACGCCACGCTCGGGTTGGCCGAGGTAGCCCTCCGGCGCGGGCAGCTCGATCAAGTCGTCGCCAACAGCATGAAGGCCGCCGCCGCCTACGATCAGCAAGGCAACGGGGTCGGCGCCGCCGAAACCAACCGCGTCCTCGGCGAAGCGCAGCTCCGGCGCGGGCAGCTCGCCCAGGCCATCGCCCTCTTCGACCGCGCTTCTCGGGCCTTCCAGGCCACCGATGCGCGCGTGCCCTTCGCCCGCGCGCTGCTCGGCTCCGCGGAAGCCAACCGCCGCAAAGGGCTACCACGCAAGGCCGACGACCTCTTCGCCCAGGCACACAAAGTCGCCGGCGAGACCGAGCAGGCCGTCCTCGTAGCCTCCGCCATCCTCGGCCTTGGGCAGATCGCGCGTCAGCGCGGCCAGTCAGCTCACGCGGCGGCCCTGTTAGACGACGCCGCCAGCCGACTCGAAAACGCCGCGCGTCCCGCCCTCGCCGCCCTGGCGATCCGCGACCGCGCCCGTCTTGCCATCACCCGCGGCGAGCTCGATCACGCCGCTCGTCTGGCCCAGCAGGCCCGCGCCCTCGCCGCCCAGGCCGAGTCCACGGCAGCCGATACTTCCCCGCTCGCGGCGGTCGCCGGCGTCGAAGAGGAGTTGGCGCTGGCGCTCGGCCAGCTCGAGGTCGCCCGCGCCCGCGCCGAAGAAGCGGCGACGGCCGCCCAGCGCGAGAGCGACGCACTCGCCCCGACCGACGCCGCGCTGGGGCAGGCCGAGGTCGAGCTGCGCTCCGGCAACCTCGATGCCGCCGTGAGGGCGTACAACGTGGCGCTGAGGCTCGCGCAGGCCAGCGAGACCCCGGTGCAAGAGGCAGTCGCCAGCCTGGGCTTGGCCCGCGTGCTGCTGCGGCGCGGCCTCGCCGAGGAGGCGGCCATAGGCGAGGGCGAGCAGCTAGCGCACCTGCGCGCCGCGGACGACATTGCCGCGCTCGCCCTCGCCCAGTTCGGTATCGCCGAGGCGCGTCAACAGCTTGGCGAGACCGCCGCCGCCCGCGCGGCCTACGGCGAGGCCCTGCGACTCTACACCGAGAGCGATGATCGGCTCGGCCAGGCGGCGGCGCTCGAGGGCGAAGCCCGTCTGCTCCTCGAGGGCAACGAGCTGGAGGCCGCCGCGGGCCTCTTCCATCGGGCCATGCAACTCATCGAGCGCGTCGCCACGAGCGTGAACGACGCCGCCACGCGTGCCACCTTCTACGACGCCCATCCCACGGTCTATGCCGACGCCATCGTCGTCGCCGCCCGCGAGCAGAACGCCGCGCACGCCCTCGAAGTCGCCGCGCGCTACGCCGAGCACGCCGGCAGGGCCGGCCGCGCCGCCGCCAGCCAGCGCCTCCGCGAGCGCGAGCAGGCAATCCCCCTGCGTGGACCCGATCTCACCAAGGAGGACATCGAGCGCAACAAAGCGATCGTCCGCGCCCTGGCCGACGCCCGCAAGCAGCTCTCAAGCTGACGAAATGGGGCTGGAACGAGCCGCAAGCCACGCCGTTTCAACGTCAGTGATAAGGCATGTGACGGTTTGAGCCTCTTGCCGGTTTTGTGCCTATCAGGCAGAATTGATACCCTTGACCACTCCCCACGGCTGAAGCCGGGGGATTCTCGGGCTGACCACCGCTCACCTAGCGAGCTAGGAGCGTCTTACACGGTCCTGTCGTGGCCCGAAGCCACCTCCACACGCGTCGATTCCCGCAGGCCCTGCGGTATGTGGTAAGGATGGCACACGTGGTCGTTTGGTGTCCAGTTGTCGGGAGCACCTGACGGCGCGCGGCGTTTCATCCCCATGGCTCAAGCCAGGGGTCTTCACGCCGCGCGAGCTGATAAACGAGCCAACGGTGCGCAAAACCTACAAGGAGAAGCTGCGTCCGACGCCCGCCCAGGAGCGGGTGCTGGAGGACGTGCTCTGGCGCTGCCGCGCGCTCTATAACATCGCGAACATCGCGCTTGAGCAGCGCATCACCGCCTGGCGACGCCGCCGCGTCTCGGTCTCGCGCCATGAGCAGGAGGCCGAGTTGAAGGAGGTGCGCGCTGCCTTTCCCGACTGCGCTGCCATCCACAGCCACGTGCTGCAAGACGTGTTGGCGCGGCTGGACAGGACCTATCTGGCCTTCTTCCGCCGGGTGAAGAACGGGGAAAAGCCAGGGTTCCCACGCTTCAAGGGGCGTAATCGCTGGCGCGCCTTCACCTACAAAGAGTATGGCAACGGCGCCTATCTGGATAACGGCTGCCTCGTACTCGCCAAGATCGGGCGGCTCGCCGTGCGCTGGTCGCGACCCATCGAAGGCACACTGACACTCCGCAGGGGCTAAAGCCCCACGGGTTCTCGGTTCAACGCCCCCGCCATCGCCGGGACTCCCCGAAGGCGCTGCCCGCGCCCTTGGCTATTCCTGGCCGCGTGCTCGTCGCGGTCCAGCACCAGCCCGCAGTTCGTACAGACATGCGTGCGCACGGACAGGCTCTTCTCCATCCGTGTGCCGCAGCCTGAACCGTCCTGGGAGGTGTACGCCGGATTGACCGCTTCCACTCGCTTCCCGGCGCATGCTGCCTTGCACGCGAGAATGGACAGGAAGCGGCCCCATCCGGCGTCGTGGATGGACGTGTTGAGGCCCGCCTTGCGGCTGGCTCCGTTCGGGAGATACCCGCCGTGCCCATCGGGGATCGGGGCGGGGCGTCGGCTCAGGTTGGCGGGCGCAATGGCCTCGTGGTAGATCGTGTCGTACTGGCGCACGAGGGCGAGCGCCGTCTTGTGGTGGTGCTCGGCACGTTGGCGCTTGACGTGCAGATGGGCTTTGGCCAGCAGCTTGACCGCCTTCGTGCGGCGCTTGCTCCCCTGCTTCCGCCGACTCACCCGCCGCTGCGCCTTCGCCAGCCGTTTCTCGCCCGTGCGATAGTGGCGGGGATTGTCCACGATCTCCCCCTCCGCCGTCACCAGGAACCCCTGCAGCCCCACCTCAAGGCCCGTCTCGCGTCCGGTGCGGGGGAGCGGCTGGATCGGCCCGTCGGCACAGGAGCACGCGACGTACCCGCCATCGGCCTCACGCGAGACGGTGACGGTCTTGGGCGTGCCTTCCAAGGGGCGGGACCACCGGACCGCAAGGCGCCCGATCGGGCTGCGCACCAGGAAGCCGTTCTCCAGGCGAGTGCCGTTGCCATACTCCTGGTAGGTGAACGCGTGGTCACGATCTCTGCCCTGGAAACGGGGAAAGCCGGGCTGCTCGCCATTCGCCACGCGGCGGAAGAAGGCTTGCTAGGTCTTGTCCAGCCGGGCCAGCACCTCCTGCAGGACCTGCGAGTGGATGGCCGCATACTCCGGGAACTCCGCCCGGAGCTCCTTCAACTCCGCTTCCTGTTGAAAGCGCGTGGCGCCGATGCCTTGTCCCCGCCGCCACCAGGTGATGCGCTGTTCGAGCGCCACGTTGTAGAGCGTGCGGCAGCGCCAGAGCACGTCGTCTCACGCCTGTTCCTGCGAGGGCGTCGGGCGAAGCTTCTCCTTGCACGTCTTGCGCACGCGCTCCATGGCTCACCGCCCCGTCTGTGCGGCGATATACCGCTGAAGAGTCTCCTGGCTCACATTGCCGGCGGTTGAGGCGAAGTACGAGCGGGTCCAGGTGGAGGGCAGCTTCAGCAGGTGGGGAAACTCTTTGCGCAGATGGAAGGAGGTGACGCCCTTGCATTCCTTCACCACCTCGGCGGCGCTATCGCTCGGCCATACCCGCACGAACAGATGGCTATGTTCGGGCTGAATGGCGAGGGCTACCACCTGCCACCCTTTCTCAGCACACTTGCCTTCGAGCAACTCCCGACACCGTGCCGCCACTGGCCCCACGAGCACGGGCTTGCGGCGGCGTGGGCACCAGATGAGGTGCTAGATGATGAGATGGACGCGGTGTTCCTCTCGCTGGTACTCGTGTGTCTGTTCCAGGGTCTTTAGTCCACAACAAATAAGACCAACAGGCAAGCGGTTGGAAGAATGGCTAAAGCCGAGGAGCGCCTAACCGCTGCCGTTGAAACAGCCCGGCTTGCGGCGGGCTAAAGCCCTTTTCTGTCAAGACGGTCACGATCCGCCAGGAGGCGGATGGGTGGTATGTGTGTTTCTCCTGCGAGGGCGTGCCCATCCAGCAGTTGTCCCCCACCAACCAAGAGACGGCGATCGATCTCGGCGCGGAAGCCTTCGCCACGTTGGCTGATCAGGGTCATTCAAAGATTGAGGCCGAGGAGAGGTAGAACGGCCGCCGGGCCACTCCAGGCGTTGGTCCGCAGCGTCGCAGCGAGGTTGGACACACGGTTGTGGTGGAGCAAGCCCACCAGCGCATTGCGCAGCGTGGCCAGCGCCTGCGGCGCCCGCCCGGAGCGGACCTGGCAAGCATCCTCTCCGAAGGGCACGTCGCGCACCGAGGGCAGGCGATTTTCGATGTGCCAGTGGCGCCGAACGAGCCGCAGCCGGGCCGCCGGCGGGGTCGTGGCCGGCCGGCTCGTCAGGAAGGAGCGCCCCTCCTGGCGCACGGGCCGGGCGGGGTGCTGCGGCCAGCGCACACGGCTCGTCCCTTCCAGCACCACGCCGACGGCTGGCCAGCCTGCCGCCTGCCGCTAGTCCGCCAGCGTCGCTGCGGCCCGCAGCCGGCGCTCTTCCAGCCGCCCGCCAGGCGTACTGGCCGTGGCCGCCGTCGCGAAGGACTCGCCGGGCGGTGGGTCGCGAACCAGCAGCGTCACGTCGTCGAGCAGGTCGGGCTGGTTGGCTTTGACGGCGAAGAGAGCAGCGCCGTCCGCCGGCCCAATCTGGCGGCACCGCGCCTGCTGACACGAGAGCGCATCGCCACTGACCACGCGACCCGCCAGCAGCGGTCGGATCTGGCGCAGCAGGCGTGGGGCAACGCTGCGTTCGGCCTCCTGTTTGGCCGGCGCGCGCTCCTCCTCCGTCTCCGCTGGCTCCGCGCGGGTCCTGCCCCCCCGCGTGCGCCAGCACCCGGCCGGCCTCTGGAGCAGAAGCAGCCACCAGGCGCACGCCTGGCAACTCGTCCCCGTGGAGGCCCCGCAGCGCCTGGCCGTCGAGCACCCCCTGCTGGCTGCGGCCGTCCAGCGTCTCGCTCGCCCACGTCTGCCGTGTCGCCTCAAAGTGCTCCACCTCCAGCCGCTGGCAGACGTCGTGCCGCGTCGTGGCCGCCGGCAGGTCCCCGTCGCTGTCGAGAAAGCCCAGCGCCTGGCGCACCGCCCCAGGCGGCAACCGGCCCCATTGACTGATGGCGTCCACGCTGCGCGCCCCGCACAGCATGGCCGCCGTCGCCAGCGTCAACAGCGCCGGCACGGGAGAGCGCCGCCCAGGGCGTGAACGCCCGTCGGGCACGCGTGCAAAGGCGGCCAACAGACTGTGCCCGAGCTCCTCGGTCCTCATGCCGCCAGTCTCGCAACCGCTGTCAATCTTTGAATGACCCTGTTGGCTGATGGCACGCGCATCGCCAACCCGCGCCATTATCGCAAGGCGGAGCGGCGCCTCAAGAAAGCCCAGCGGCGTGTCTCACGTCGCAAGAAAGGGAGCGAGCGCAGACGCAAAGCGGTGCAACTGCTCGCAAGGGCGCATCAGCACGTGCGGCGGCAGCGCCAGGACTTTCACCACAAGACCGCGCTCTCCCTTGTGCGCCAGTACGACACCATCTATCACGAAGACTTGCAGACGGTCAACATGCTCAAGAACCACCACCTGGCCAAGTCGATTAGCGACGCTGGCTGGGGTCACTTCTTGAGCATCCTGAGCTTCAAGGCAGTATGCGCCGGTCGCTCAGTCGTAGCCGTACCGCCTGCCTATACCAGTCAGACGTGCTCTGGCTGTGGCGTCATCGTCCAGAAGGGTTTGTCCGTTCGGTGGCACGAATGCCCGGACTGCGGGACCAGCCTCCATCGGGACCACAACGCCGCCAAGAACATCCAACGGCTCGGACAGGGCCTTCGGGGAGTCGCGGGGATACCTGCGGCA
>CAWJCH010000044.1:0-39174 GCA_963841205.1 uncultured Chloroflexia bacterium
AAAGACAAGCCGACGAAGCAGATCGGCGGGCTGTTGCAGATGGCGAAGACTCCGTCACCATTGCGCCCGGCGGCAGTCGCCGCGGTGAGCCGCGTCTACGGTCCGCGCATGGCGGCCTCGGCGCGGACGATTCGCCCACTGAGCGCGGCGCAGCTTTGGAAACTACAGATGGATCAGGCGTTCTATCGCGCACGTTTCCTCGCGGCGATGGACGCCGGTCGCTACGACGCCATCCTCTGTCCGCCGTATGCGACGCCCGCAGTGCGCCACGGCGCGACGTATTTCCTCTTGACCCCAGCGGGCAGCTACAACATGGTCTACAACCTGCTCGGCATGCCCGCCGGGGTGGTGCCGGTCTCGCGCGTGCAGCCCGGCGAGGAGAGCGACCGCCGTAAGACACGCGACGCGGTGGACAAGTCCGCCCGCGAGACGGAGCGCGGCAGCGCAGGACTGCCCGTCGGCGTCCAGGTGGTCGCCCACCACTGGCGCGAAGACGTGGCGCTCGCCCTGATGGCGACCCTCGAAGCCTCCCTACGCGGGCGCGCGGACTACCCGACGCGGCCGGCGGTATAGAAAAGGGCCGTTCGTGAAGGCGCATCCCAACAGTTTGCGCCTTCACGTCGGCATCTACCACAACTTCCGGCTGAGTGCCCCTGCCTTCAGGCATGGGGATGAAAGCCGGGTGGCCGTCAGGCCACGAAGTACCAATAGTTGACGTTGCATTATCTATCATGACATACTGTCTGCATGAGAGTGATGCACCGCAACAACAACGTCGTCTCTATCTGCTGGTATCACGTGATAGTCTGCCCGAAGTACCGGCGCAAGGTGTTGACGCCGCCAATAGATGAACGGTTGAAAGTTATCCTCGCTGAGCAGATTGAACGCTGGGGGCAAGAGTTGATCGAAATGGAAGTCACGCCCGATCACGTCCATCTGCTCGTGGGGTGTGACCCGCAATTCGGTATGCACCGGCTGGTGAAGTTGCTCAAGGCGCACAGTTCGCATGCGCTGCGTGCAGAGTTTCCCGCCTTGAAGCGGCGCCTCCCCTCGCTGTGGACGAATAGTTATTTCGTCAGCACGGTGGGCGGCGTGACGCTGGAAACGCTAAGGCGGTACGTGGAGAGCCAGAAGGGCAAGTGACCGGTGCGCGAGACGGTGCGCAAGACGTACAAGTACAAGCTGATGCCATCGCCCCGCTCAGGAGCGGGCGATGGCATCAGCCTTGGTGCGCTGCCGCGAACTGTACAACGCGGGCCTGGAAGAGCGGAAAGCGGCCTGGGAGCAGTGCGGCATCTCCGTGAACTTCGCCATGCAATCCGCCCAACTGCCAGGCATCAAGGAGATGCGGCCTGAATACCGCGACCTCAACGCACAGGTCTTGCAGGATGTCTTGCACCGGCTGGACAAAACGTTTCGGGCGTTCTTCCAGCGTGTGAAGAAGGGCGAGACCCCTGGCTATCCCCGCTTCCAGGGCAGGAACCGCTACACCAGTTTCACCTATCCACAGGTGGGCGAGCCTATCCACAGGTGGGCGAGCCTGGCGGTGCGGTGCTGGATGGCGGTATCCTAAGCCTCTCCAAGATCGGGCGTATTCCCCTGCGGTTGCATCGACCCGTGCAAGGCACGCCCAAGACGGTCACGATCTCCAAAGTGGCGGATGGCTGGTACGCCTGCATCTCCAGTGCGGAGGTGCCCACGGAACCGCTCCCGCCCACTGGGCGGGAGACCGGCATTGACGTGGGGCTGACGGTGTTCCTGGTGACAGCGGACGGGGAAGACGTCGAGAATCCCCGGCACCACCGCAAGGCCGAGAAGGGGCTGAAGAAAGCCCAGCGGCGCGTCTCGCGTCGCAAGAAGGGCCGCAAGCGATGGTGGAAAGCGGTTGGGCAATGCGCCAGGAAGTATCAGAAGGTCAAGCGCCAGCGGCGCGACTTCCAGCACAAGACGGCGCTCGCCCTCGTACGCGAGTACGACGCGATCTATCTGGACGACCTCCAGGTACGTAACCTATCGCGCCGCCCCCGGGCGAAGTCGGATAGCAAGGGCGGCAATCTGCACAACGGGGCCAGCCAGAAAGCCGGCCTCAACAAAAGCATCAACGACGCGGGCTGGAATGCCTTCCGACGTCTCCTCACTTGCAAGGCAGCGTGGGCCGGCACGCGAGTGGAAGCGATACCCCCAGCGTTCACGACGCAGGACTGTCGCGGCTGTGGCGAGCGGGTGTATAAGAGCCTATCCGTTCGCACCCACGTCTGTCCCTCCTGTGGCTTGATTCTCGACCGTGACGAGAACGCAGCGGTCAACATTCTTCGGGAGGGGCACTCCCGTCAGGCGCTAACGCAGCCCGTTGGGGCATACGTAGCCTGAGCAGCCCCGGCGTTTACGCCTGGGGAGCATGTCACTAGCTCAGGTTCGGCCTTTTCTCGTACTGCGAGGTTTGCTGGGACCGCACCGCATCTCGCATCTAATCACAGTTGTACCGACGCGAACGCTTCGCCTTCCCTTCTCGCGTGAAGGGACGCCATGTGCTACGCTGTCGCCACCGTTGGGTCGCCGCCTTGCCGATCGCTTCGGCAGACTTGCGAAATACGGCAGAATTGGCACCGTAGGTCGCCCCTCTTTTCTGCGAACCCCGTGTCCTCAGTGGTGAGACTCTGCTCTGCCCCACCGGGAGGTGACGCATGGCGCTCGACGTCGAGCTGTATCGCCGCACCGTCTACGCGCCCGCCGGGCCAAGGTCGAAGAAACTGCGGCGCATCAGCGTCATCGACATCGCGCCGGAGGGGTACACTGACACGCTGGTGATGGTCCACGGCTACGGTGGCTACGCGTTGCAGTGGATCTATCAACTCCGCGCCTTCGGTACGACCATGCGCGTCATCGCGCCGGACCTGCGTGGCCACGGTGGCAGCGACGATCCCGCAGAGCTGCCGGCGAGCATGAACGGCCTGCTCGAGGACCTTGAGATCGTGCTTAAGGCAGTCGGTGCGGAGCGCCCGTTCGCCCTGCTGGCTCACTCCTTCGGCGGGGCTATCGCGGTGGATTACGCGCTGCGCCACCCAGACGAGGTCAGTGGGCTGGTGCTGATCGGCGTGCCGGCGCGCTTCGAGATCCAACCGGGCACACGCCTGCTGATGAGCATGCCAAATAGCATCTATATCTTCGCCCGTGATCGCTTTCATCTGCCGCTCTTCGCCAATCAGATCCGCACGCTGCGCCGCTTGCACGACAAGGCGATGCACCCCTGGCCCGGTCCGGCGCAGCTTGAACAGGTGCGCGCGCCGACGCTGGTGATCACCGGAGAGCGCGACTCTGTCTTCTTGCGCAAGCACTACGAGGACGTCACCAAGCTCGTCCCCGGCGCGAAGTCGGTGGTGATCCCCGTCTCGTCGCACCTCGTCCAGTTGGAGCGTCCTGAGGCCGTCAACCGCGCGATCCGCCGCTTCCTGGAGCCGACGCCCGGGCACGGTGGCGCCCTCGGCGCAGCGGCTCCGGCCTCCAGGCAGCTCGGGGCACGTCCGCTAGCCCAACGTATCGCCGAGATGCCGTGGCTCCAGGCCTACGACGCCGAGGTCCCGGCGGACCTGCCCGTGCCGCGCACGCTGCTCCACGATCTTCTCAACAACGCCGCCAACGATTACCCTGACCGCGCCGCGCTGGTCTACTTTGCCGAGCGCATCAGCTTCCGCGAGCTCGATCGGTTGAGCAGCCGCTTCGCTCGCGCCCTGCGCGCACTGGGTATCGCTAAGGGCGAGCGCGTTGCCATTGTGCTGCCGAACGTGCCGCAGTGCGTGATCGGCTTCTTCGGCGTGCTCAAGGCAGGCGCGGTCGTCGTGCTCGCCAGCCCCCTCACCACCGAGGAAGCCATCGCCGCACACCTGAAGGACTCCGGCGCCCGTGCGCTGCTGACGTTGACGTCATACGAAGACCTCGTGGGGCGCGTCGTCCCCGGCAGTGCGGTCCAGCACGTAATCTTCACCGACGTGCGCGAATATATGCCGATCTTCGAGCGCGTCGCCCTCGCCAGTCGCATCGAGGCGCTGGTACGCCAGCCCGCCACGCCATCAACACCCGCCACGACCGCCAACGAGAAGGCGACCACATACACACGGCACTCGCTACAGCAGTTGCTGCGCAGTCAACCGTCGGGACCAGCAGATAGCGGCACAACGCCGGACGATCTCGCGCTCCTGCAGTACACGTCGGGCACGGTGGATCCGCCGCGCGGCGTGATGCTGACACACCGCAACCTCGTCGCCAACGTCGCGCAGGTGCGCCACTGGATCCCAGAGGCGAGGCGTGGGCGCGAGACGCTGCTCTGCGTGCTTCCCTTGGCACACTCGTATGGCATCACCAGTGGGCTGAATCTCTGCGTGGCGCTCTGTGGCTCGCTGGCGCTCCTGCCCACCACGCGAACGCGGGCGGTGGTCGAGGCGATCAAGCAGTATCATCCGAGCATCTTCCCCGGCGTGCCCGCGCTGTACCTCGCCATCGCCAACTATCCCAAGATTCGGAGCTACGGCGTCTCGTCGATCAAGTATTGCGTCAGTGGCTCGGCGCCGCTGCCCGTCGAGGTGCAAGAGGCGTTCGAGAAGTTGACGCGCGGGCGGCTCGTAGAGGGCTACGGCCTCACCGAAGCCTCGCCGGTGACGCATTCGAATCCGCTGGAGGGCGAGCGCCACGTCGGCAGCATCGGAGTGCCCTTGCCCGGCACTCATGCGTGCGTGGTGGACGTGCAGACTGGCGACCGAGTACCGACCGGAGAGGTGGGCGAGTTGCTGATCTCGGGGCCGCAGGTGATGCGCGGCTATTGGGGGCAACCAGAGGACACGGCGCAGACGTTCATCAACGGCTGGCTGCGTACCGGCGACCTCGCGCGCATGGACGACGACGGCTACTTCACCATAGTGGACCGCAAGAAGGACGTGATCCTCTCCGGCCCGTACCACGTCTACCCTCGCGAGGTCGAGGAAGTGCTCTACGAGCATCCGAAGGTGTTGGAGGCGGCGGTGGTCGGCCAGCCCGACATGACCGACGGCTCCGGCAGTTCGAGCCGGCTGATCAAGGCGGTAGTTGTCCTGCGCAGGGGCGAGAAGGCGACGCCAGACGAGTTGATGGCCTATCTTCGCGAGCGCATGGATAGCTACAAATTGCCCCAGGTGATCGAGTTCCGCGATGAGCTGCCCAAGAATTTCGTCGGAAAGGTTTTGCGACGCCTCCTCGTCCGGTCATAATAGAGTGAGCGCCGCAGAGGATGCTGCGTGGTTGAGCAGAGAAAGATGGTGGCGGTATGGCCCACGAGCAGATGCATCCACGGCAAAGTGCCCGCCGCTTGGCGAGCTCCCGCGCCACCCATGGGCCTGCGCCGAAGAGCGAGGCATCGGCATGACCGATGACGAACGTGGCAGCCCTGCGGCGCACGCGGTCACATGGGTGGCCGATTTGCTGGTACGCGCGCGCATTCTCCCGGTCAACGAGCTGCAGACACTCCGCGTGCCGAGGGAAGAGGACGGCGCCATCGCGAGCGTGGTCGCGGTGTTGCGCCAGCTCTTGCCTGAGCGCATCGCGCGTCATAGCATCACCGAGATTACCGACGAGGCTTCATACGTCACGTTGGTGCAATCACTAGCGTCGGCCACTTCAGAGGCCTGGCGTCCCAAAGGTATGCGCTCGACGCTCGATCCTATGGACGACGAGGCGATGATCGAGTTCCACCAAGACGGCCAGCACGTCCTCTGGCGTTTTCATCAGCCCGCGGAAGGGATCGCGCCGGACTTTGGGCGGCTTGTCAATAGCTTCACCGTCGCGACGCTCGGCGCGGCGTTCGTCCCGTTGCCGACAGAGGATGATGGACAACCACTTGCCATCTACCTTCCTGAGCCTGCCGCAACGGAACTGAGCGAGATGTTGGCCGAGCTAGCCATTGGTACGCCCGCTGACATCGCCACGCAGACGACCTCACCGCTAGTACCCCAGAAGCCCGCCGAGTGAAAGGGCGCTGACATGCCGACGCACGATCAGGTGGAGGACCTGTTGACCCGCCTCGCCGCTACGCCGCACGCCATCGCGACACTCTTCGCCAATCACTCCGACGCCGAGATCGTGGCGGCTCACGAGGGCGAGTGGTCCGCCGCAGAGGTGCTGGCCCACCTACGCGCCGCCGACGACATCCAGTCCTACCGCGCCTACGCCATCCTTGCGCGCGACGACGCACGGATGCCCGCCTTCGACGAGCGCCGCTGGGCCGAGGTCGTGGGCTACGCGTTGCTGCCCTCACGCGAATCCGCCGCCGTCTACGCCCGCAAGCGAGCCGAGCTAGTCGCGATGCTGCGCCGCATCTCGCCTGAGGAATGGGACCGCACCTGCCGCCACGAAACACTCGGCGACCTGACGCTCTGGGCACAGATCAGCAACCTTGTGGAGCACGAAGCAGCACATGCTGAGCAGTTGCAGGAGGCGTTTGCGTAAGGTGAGGAAGAATATAGGCTACGACACGGCTAGTAACCTTGCCAAACGCGGCGAAATGATTCCAGCGGGACCGCGCGGAGATAAGCTGGCGGCAGGCGTGAGTTCCGTCGCCTCCGAATTCACCCCAATGACGAGTGCGTGGTGGCGACGAGCGAGTTCGGGTAACGCCGCGGCGGGATAGACCTGTGCGGAGGTTCCGATGACGAAGAGCACGTCAAAGGTTTTGCGGCCGCCTGAGCATCCGCGAACACCCGAGCGGGCAGCGGCTCCTCGAACCAGACGACATCGGGGCGGATCAATGCACCACAGCGCGGGCAGAGGGGTACATCTGGACCATCACCGCGCTCCAGCTGCTCAAACGCCGCAGGATCGTCGTCGTCTGGGTCAACGGACTCAACGGGCGTGTCTTCCGCGGCGCAACGGAACCGGGAGAGACTACCGTGCAATTCAAGCACGTCGCGGCTGCCGGCGCGTTCGTGCAACCCATCGACGTTCTGGGTGGCGAGCGTGAATTGCGGATAGTACGACGCGATGTCCGCGAGCGCGAGATGCCCGGCGTTCGGCTCCACACGCAGGGCGAGACGCCGCCGATGGGTATACCAGCCCCAGACCAGCTTCGGGTCGCGCTTCCAGCCGCGAGGCTGGCGAAGTCCTGGACGGAATACTGGCTCTAGAGGCCGGAATCTGGCGCGCGAAAGGTGGGAATGCCGGTCTCGGCGGAGATACCCGCTCCTGTGAGTGCCATCGCGTGCCGAGCGGACCGCAGGCGCTCCAGCGTCGTCGGCGATATGTTCAGACCGTCGGCTGCATCGCTCATTCGGCGGCACTCATCCGCAATGCCTCGCGGAGTTGGCGCAGGTGGAGTACTTCGTGGTCAGTCTGGACCTCGGCCATCTCGCGCAGCGTCATGCGCCCGCGCTCCTCGTGCGTGCCAACGCGCTGCCACGCCTCCGTGGGCAGGCCACGCAGCAGCGCGACGTTGCCGACACTGGCGAGGCGATACATCGCCAACAGTTCGTCGGGCGAGCGGTAGCGGTGGGCGAAGGCGAGCATCAACGCGTCCTGATCGACGCCGGGCAGCAGCGGTTCATCCTCGTAGGCGGTACGCAGCATGCGCGCGCCCCAGTAACGCGATGAGTCGCCGAGGTGGCCTAGCACCTGTTGGGCGTTCCACGCGTCACCCGCGCCTTCGGGTGGCAAGGCGGCCTGCTCCACTGAGTCGGTACCAGCCTGGCGCAGCGTCTCGGCGACGCGATCGGGCATGCTGGCGAGCACGTCGACAAGCTCGTCGGTGGAGTCATACGGCACGGCGGCACTCCCCTTCTACATGCTAGGGTGAGATAGTCCTTGGCTGTGATAGGCCACAATGGTCTAGCGGTGGTGCGTATCGCGCAGCGACTAGCAGTCACTACAGGTAGACTATGCGATCGGTTAGCGACGAGGCCAGCGCGAAGACATGCTCTAGTGCCTCGATCCAGTCCGCCGTGCGGAGAAACTTGCCGCGCCGCGGCATAAGCAGCCCGTGGTGTTGGCCCATGCCCCAGGTAGACCACGCCCCAGCCAGCAGTTCGAAGTCGACACGGTTGGCGGTGCAGATGGCGGCCTGCCGCACCTGCCCGGCATGAAAGACAACGGGGTCGGAACTGCCCTGGAGGCCAAGCTCGAAGACGTGCTGCACGTCGTACCCTTGTTCGCGGAGCGCGCGAGCGACCCGCCGTGAGATATTCTCGTCGAGCAAGAGGCGCATGGGCGTCGTGCTCCCTGCTCTCTCCGGTACGGTCACGCGTGGAGTTTGCGCGCGGCGAAGAGGTCCTCAAGCGTGGTGGCGCCGGGCACCTGCGGCGCTTCCTCGGCGTTGCGCGTGCGCAGAGCGTCGATCTCCACGCGATGCGCGGCATAGTAAGCTTTCGCCTCGGCCCACTCTCCAGCGCTCAGGTCGAAGTCGGCCCGCACGGCGTCATCGGATTCGCCGCAGGCGTACCACGCGTCGATCAGCGACCAGATCGGATAGCCGCTGCGCACGCGCCCCTCGGATGGGCGACCCGCATTCTCGCGTTGCCTCTCGGACTCTACTCGGATGGACCACTCCATGTGGCTACTCCTCGTCGCTCTGTTGTCGAAGCTGCTGAAGCCGATCGCACAGGTCGCTGGCGTAGCGACGAACCACCTGGCAGGCACGCCGCCGCTATGCCCAAGTGTACCATAGCGGGAGGATCAGCTAGGTCGAAACCGTCCCTCTGTATTGTAAGAAATCTTCTCATCCGCATGGCGAAGACGGCGTTCGCTGCAACGGTAACGTTGACGTCGAGCACTTTCCCCTATCCCCAGCGACGTTATGCCTCCGCCGTCCGCTCGTCTACGCTAACGGGCGATTTGCAGACGTCCGCAGCAAGTCGACTACCATCCACACCGGGCCTCAGCAAGAGGATGGCGGTTGGATGGACGATACCTCAGACACTCCCGGCACGACAGACGGCGAAACGCCGACGCCAATCGAGACGGTCACTCCCGCCGACTCGGTCTTCTCTGACACGAACGACGTGGAGGAGAAGACGACACCGACTGACGAGACCACTTTGGGCGAGACGGCAAGCGCGGGTGAAACCATGCGTCTCACCGGTGAGCGACTCTACGACGGCGCGACGGTGGACATCATCAATCTGCCGCCGCCACCTACACCGACGCCTACTCCGACACAGACGCCAGTCCAGACGCCCACTCCGTCGCCGAGCCCAGTGCCGCCGACAGACACCGTCGTGCCAACCGATTCGCCTTTGCCCGACACAACCACGACGCCGTGAGATCGCGCCGCACGACCGGGATCGTCGCGGCGTTGGCCCATGGAGTCCTGCCACCTACCACAACTTCCGGCTGAGTGCCCCTGCCTTCAGGCATGGGGATGAAAGCCGGGTGGCCGTCAGGCCACGAAGTACCAATAGTTGACGTTGCATTATCTATCATGACATACTGTCTGCATGAGAGTGATGCACCGCAACAACAACGTCGTCTCTATCTGCTGGTATCACGTGATAGTCTGCCCGAAGTACCGGCGCAAGGTGTTGACGCCGCCAATAGATGAACGGTTGAAAGTTATCCTCGCTGAGCAGATTGAACGCTGGGGGCAAGAGTTGATCGAAATGGAAGTCACGCCCGATCACGTCCATCTGCTCGTGGGGTGTGACCCGCAATTCGGTATGCACCGGCTGGTGAAGTTGCTCAAGGCGCACAGTTCGCATGCGCTGCGTGCAGAGTTTCCCGCCTTGAAGCGGCGCCTCCCCTCGCTGTGGACGAATAGTTATTTCGTCAGCACGGTGGGCGGCGTGACGCTGGAAACGCTAAGGCGGTACGTGGAGAGCCAGAAGGGCAAGTGACCGGTGCGCGAGACGGTGCGCAAGACGTACAAGTACAAGCTGATGCCATCGCCCCGCTCAGGAGCGGGCGATGGCATCAGCCTTGGTGCGCTGCCGCGAACTGTACAACGCGGGCCTGGAAGAGCGGAAAGCGGCCTGGGAGCAGTGCGGCATCTCCGTGAACTTCGCCATGCAATCCGCCCAACTGCCAGGCATCAAGGAGATGCGGCCTGAATACCGCGACCTCAACGCACAGGTCTTGCAGGATGTCTTGCACCGGCTGGACAAAACGTTTCGGGCGTTCTTCCAGCGTGTGAAGAAGGGCGAGACCCCTGGCTATCCCCGCTTCCAGGGCAGGAACCGCTACACCAGTTTCACCTATCCACAGGTGGGCGAGCCTATCCACAGGTGGGCGAGCCTGGCGGTGCGGTGCTGGATGGCGGTATCCTAAGCCTCTCCAAGATCGGGCGTATTCCCCTGCGGTTGCATCGACCCGTGCAAGGCACGCCCAAGACGGTCACGATCTCCAAAGTGGCGGATGGCTGGTACGCCTGCATCTCCAGTGCGGAGGTGCCCACGGAACCGCTCCCGCCCACTGGGCGGGAGACCGGCATTGACGTGGGGCTGACGGTGTTCCTGGTGACAGCGGACGGGGAAGACGTCGAGAATCCCCGGCACCACCGCAAGGCCGAGAAGGGGCTGAAGAAAGCCCAGCGGCGCGTCTCGCGTCGCAAGAAGGGCCGCAAGCGATGGTGGAAAGCGGTTGGGCAATGCGCCAGGAAGTATCAGAAGGTCAAGCGCCAGCGGCGCGACTTCCAGCACAAGACGGCGCTCGCCCTCGTACGCGAGTACGACGCGATCTATCTGGACGACCTCCAGGTACGTAACCTATCGCGCCGCCCCCGGGCGAAGTCGGATAGCAAGGGCGGCAATCTGCACAACGGGGCCAGCCAGAAAGCCGGCCTCAACAAAAGCATCAACGACGCGGGCTGGAATGCCTTCCGACGTCTCCTCACTTGCAAGGCAGCGTGGGCCGGCACGCGAGTGGAAGCGATACCCCCAGCGTTCACGACGCAGGACTGTCGCGGCTGTGGCGAGCGGGTGTATAAGAGCCTATCCGTTCGCACCCACGTCTGTCCCTCCTGTGGCTTGATTCTCGACCGTGACGAGAACGCAGCGGTCAACATTCTTCGGGAGGGGCACTCCCGTCAGGCGCTAACGCAGCCCGTTGGGGCATACGTAGCCTGAGCAGCCCCGGCGTTTACGCCTGGGGAGCATGTCACAGATCGGTGGATTCGACGTGCCCCGTCGCGATGCGCTCCTCGGCTACGCGTCTCGCGGCGGCGGCGGTTGAGATGCCTGCAGTCACCGCGAGCGCGTAGATGCTGGCGAGAGCGCGACGCACGCCATCGGAGATGCGCTGTTCAGTCTCGGCAGCGGACCAACCGAAAGACTCCCTCCCGAGGAGCCACACGGCGCCGCCGCTGTTGACGACGAAATCCGGCGCGTAGAGGATGTCGCGCCGCTGCAGCCGCTCGGCGTCCTCGGGCGTGGCGAGCTGATTGTTCGCGGAGCCGACCACCGCGCGGCAGCGCAATCGTGGGATCGTCTGCTCGTTGAGGGTGGCGCCGAGCGCACAGGGCGCGAAGATATCGCACTCGACGTCGAAGAGCGACTCTACCGGGATTGGCACGAGACCGAGCTCGGCGTGGACGCGCTCGACGGCCGTATGATCGACGTCACCGAATGAGATCTGCGCCTCGGCTTCGGCGAGTACGCGCAGGAGCGGGAGCCCGACGTTCCCCGCGCCCTGGACGACGATCCGGCGCCCTACGAGCACATCCGTCCCGAAGAGTCGCTCACAGGTGAGGCGCATGGCTTCGATCACGCCGAGTGCGGTGGCCGGACCCGAGTCGCCAGCACCGCCGCGATCGAGGCTGCGGCCGAAGACGTAGGGCGCGCCGGTTTCGGCGATGACGTCCATATCGCGCTGGGAGGTCCCTACATCGGGGCCGGTGAGGAAGAGCCCGCCGAGCTGCGCGATCAGCGCGCCGAATCGACGTAGCAGTGCTTCGCGGGCCTGCGGGCGGAGATTGGGCGGCACCGCGATGACGGCCTTGCCACCGCCGCGTTCCACCTCGGCGAGGGCGAACTTGAAGGTCATGCTCTCCGCGAGACGTTGAGCATCTCGCACCGCCTCTGTGAGGCTCGGATAGGATTTCATGCGCGTGCCGCCGCCGGCGGGGCCGAGGCGCGTGGAGTGCACGGCAAGCGCGATCCACGCGCCGGTTGGGCGATCGAGTCGCAGGATCAGTTCTTCGCCGTCCCACCCAGCGAGCAGCATTTCCAGGTCGGCGGCACTGCCCGCATCGATGTCTAACGGCATGGCGAGCCTCCAGCCTCATGTCGCGTATCAGCGGCTTCGGCGAACGCGGCACCCCATTGTACGACGCTCCGCGAATTGCTGGTGACGGCTTGGCGGAGAGTCAGCACAGACAAGGACACTGGACAATTGCCCACGTTGACTTCGGGGCTGGCTCTCGCTGACCCGTGGAGTATGTCTGTGCGATGGCTAAGGAGGCGAAGCGGGTGGTCGAGTCCGTGTCTCACTCTGCTTCAGGATGCGGTTACGTGAGCCAGTGCCAGGAGCGCTTGACACGTCTCGGCTCTGTCACCATACTTGCTGGAACCCAACGCCGGCGGGCGCCTGGCGCGGCGGGACGTGAGCGTGGAGGCTTCTGTCAACAACCCCACGGCCAAAGGCCGGGGGCTTGCACCTAACCCGAGAGGGTTGATGCCATAGGCCGGGTGACTGCGGCCCGTTCTTTTCTGCTGATGTTGATCGCGGCGTTATGGTCCGCGTTCATGCTCATGCCACAGCGCTGGCAGAGGAATTCCGGGTGCGACTTCCGATTCGCCTTCGCACAAGGCCCACAGGCAGAGCACGTGCGGCTCGTATTGCCTGGGTCCACCAGATGGACCGCGACGCTCGCCTGCGCCGCCTTGTAGGCGATGTACTGGCGCAGTTGGAAGCAGGCCCACGAGTGCCGCTCATAGCGATGTTCGTGTCGAACCGTCACCCGCTCCCGGATTCCCGACAGGTCTTCGAGGGCGATGGCCTTGCACGATACGGCGGCTTTCCTCACCAACGTCTTGCTGATGCAGTGATTCACGTCCTTTTGGAAGCGGTGCGCGCGATCCGCGTCCTTGCGCAGACGGCGCTTCGCATGCTTGGTGTTGACCTTCTGGAGCCGTTGACGGCGCAGGTGGTAGCGGCCGCGCGCGGTGTGGACCATGGCCCCGGTGAAGGACTCCCCCTCGCGGTCCGTGGCGAGATGCACGAGGCCCAAATCCACCCCCAGCGTGCCGCCGTCCGCCTCGTGCTCGTCCGGCGCTTCCCGGCCCTGCGTGACGTGCAGATAGGAGGTACCCGCCCGCCTGACCAGATCGGCCCCGCCAATTGCCCACGCCGGGTCGACCAGCATCTCGTGCTGGCGGCCCCCCAAGAGCAGGCGGCAGACCACGCGGCCCTCGCGGGTGTTGAGCGAGACACGATCCAGGCTCATCAGCCGATAGGTGCGCGCATCGTAGCGCACGCCACCGCGCGGCCCGCAGTGCGGGCACGTCTCACGAGGCTTCGCCTTCACGGCCTTGATCGCCTCAACCGCCTTCGCCCTGGCGCAGACCGCGAGTTGCGCCCCCAAGCCGTAGGCCAAGCGTGTCTCGCCATAGACCCGATGGTGGGCCGTGTTGGTGTTGGTGATGCCCTCGTCCCAGCACACCCGCGCGATCCAGGTGGCGGCCTCGTTGAAGGCGCGTTGCGTCGCGGCCAATGCCGCGTCAAAGCCGCCAACGTCGAGCTTGCAACAGACGGTACGGGTGAGTGTTTTGCGCAGATGGTTCTATTCTCTGGCAGGTAGGTAGAAACGGAAAGGGGAGCGGCGCTTCCTCCCCAGCCCTTCAGGGCGGGAGAGAAAGCGCCGCGATTCTAGATGAGCGAGGATGTCGGGGGCAGCGCAGCCGCCTGGCGCGAGGCACGACGCGCGCTGATTCGGGTCGCGCGGGGCATGCAGCCGGCGGATCTCGTGCTGCGCAATGGGCGGATCATCAACGTCTTCACGAACGAGGTGCTTCTCGGTGACGTGGCGATCTCCGCCGGCACCATCGCAGGGATTGGCGCGCCCGGCACATATGGCGGCATGCGTGAGGTGGACCTGAGGGGGCAGTATCTGTTGCCAGGCCTCATCGAGGCGCACACGCACATCGAGAGCGCGCTGCTAACGCCCAGCGAATTCGCGCGCACAATTGCGCCGCATGGCACCACCACCTGTGTCAGCGACCCCCACGAAATTGCCAACGTGGCGGGCCTCGCAGGACTCAACTGGATGCTAGAAGAGTCCGTTGGCGTTCCTATGCGCCTCCACTTCACGCTGCCATCGTGCGTCCCGGCGAGCGAGTTTGAGAGCAATGGCGCGACGCTGAAGGCGAGCGAACTTGTCGCGCCGGCGGCGCATCCACGCGTCGCGTCGGTCGGCGAGGTGATGAACTATCCGGGCGTGATCGCGGGCGATGAGACGATGCTCGACATGATCGCGCTTGGGAAGCCAGGCGCCGCGACACCGCGCGGATTGGCGGTGGACGGGCACGCGCCGGGGCTGCGGGGGAAGGACCTCTGCGGCTATCTCGCGGCGGGCGCGCAGTCCGATCACGAATGCGTGGGGGCGGATGAGGCGCTTGAGAAGCTGCGGCTGGGCATGTGGCTCTGGGCGCGCGAAGGGTCAATGCGCAACCTGGAGGCACTGTTGCCCGTGATCCTGCAGTATCGCCCCGAGCGGTCTGGCTTCGTGGCGGACGACCGCACGTGTGGCGATCTGCTACGCCAGGGAGACCTCGACAATATCCTGCGGCAGGCCATCGCCGGCGGGATTGACCCTGTACAGGCGATCAAGATGGTGACGCTGTATCCGGCGCGCTACTTCGGCTTCGCGGACCGTGGGGCTATCGCGCCGGGGTTCGCCGCCGATCTGGTCGTCGTTCCCGATCTTCGCACCTTTTGGCCCAGCCAGGTCTATGTCGCGGGCAGGCTGGTCGCTTCCGATGGCGAGGCGCTCTTTGCCGCACCGCCGCTACTTCCCTCCGACTTGACCGCCCGCCTCATGAATACCGTCCACCTGCGTGAATTCAGCGGAGAACGGCTGCGGCTGCCGGGGCATGGCGGCTCGGGGCGTGTGCTCGGCATGATCCGCGACCAGATCGTGACGGACGATATGACGATGGAGGTCGAGGCGGTTGACGGCTATCTGGTCGCCGATCCCGCGCGGGATTTGGCGAAGGTGGCGGTGGTGGAGCGGTATGGGCGCGGGCAGGTTGGCGTGGGCCTGTTGCATGGGCTGGGGCTGATGGTCGGCGCGGTCGCCTCGTCGGTGGCGCACGATGCCCACAACATCATCGTCGCGGGCGTCAACGATGAGGACATGGCGCTGGCGGTGCGCGAGATCGAGCGAATGCAGGGCGGGCTGGTCGTCACGAGCGCTGGGGCGGTGGTGGAGCGGCTGCCGCTGCCGATCGGCGGGATCGTTTCGCCGCTGGCGGCAACGGAGGTTGCGGAGGCCGAGGATCGCGTCGAGCGTGCGGTTGCCGCGCAGGGCGTGACGATGGCGAGGCCGTTCATCTTCCTTTCTTTCCTGGCGCTGAGCGTGGTGCCAAAGCTGAAAATCACCGATCGCGGGGTGCTGGATGTGGCGGCATGGCGAATCGTGGCTGTGCAGGGGTAGCGGCACAAGAGGAATACGGAGTCTACAGAGTTTGACGCGACGCTTAAGGAGCTCGCACGGAGTTTCGCGGTGGATTTGAGAGGGATAGGAGCTCGGCGCCAGTATCCCTCTCACGAGCATGGAGACTAGGAGATGGCCTCGATGGTGATGTCTTGCGCGCCCTCCCAGAGGACTTTGCGGCCCATGTCGCGCAGTTGGTCATGGCCTTCGGTGACGGTGATGAAGTGGTTGCCGGCGAGGCCGCCGAGCTTGCTGGCGAAGGCGCAGGAGCCATAGGGGAAGAGGATCTCGGTCTCGCTGTAGCCGCCGGGGTAGAAGAGGATCTCGCCGGGCGCAGGGTAACGAGTAGCGTTCTCCCAGGGGACGTCGAGCTTGAAGTCGCCGAGGGGTATCCAGCAGGCCTCGCCGCTCCAGCGGGCGTGGATGATCTTCTGGCGGTAGGGCAGCAGCGCGGCGAACTTGGCGCAGGTGGTCGGCGCGGCTGCTTCTTCAAGCTGGGCGGCGTAGGTATATGAGCCGACTGTGATGCGGAGCATGGTCACGTGAGGGGCACTCCTTCATTGTGAGATGAGAGCGATGGCTAATCTCCAGTTGCCTGCTGCGATTGCAAGGCTGCGAGGACGCGCTCAGGGGTCATCGGCTGCTGGGTGAGCCAGACGCCGGTGGCATCGTGGATGGCGGCGGCGACGGCGGGGGCGAAGGGGACGAGGGCCATCTCGGCGACGCCGCGGGCGCCGTAGGGTCCGAGGGGGTCGGCGAGCTCGAGGATGACGGGGACGATCTCGGTGGGCATGTCAAGCACGGTGGGCAGCAGATAGGTGCTGAAGTAGGGCGTGAGGACGTGGCCGTCGCGCACCTGGAAGTCTTCGAGGAGGGCGTAGCCGAGGGCCTGGGCCAAGCAGCCTTCAATCTGGCCCTCGACCTGCTGGCGGTTGATGGCGCGGCCAACGTCGTGGACGCTGACGACGGAGAGGACGCGGACCTGGCCGGTGAGGGTGTTGACCTCGACCTCGACGGCCTGGGCGGCGTAGCCGTAGCAGTAGTTGGGGCGGCCGGCGCCAGTGACGGCGTCGAGCGGGGTGGTGGCGGTCGGGCGGAACTGATAGGTAGCGGCAGCGGTGTAGTCTTCGGTGGCGCTCCACTTCTCGCGGGCGGCGAGGCAGGCCTCGTGGACGGCGCGACCGCCCATGAGGGTCATGCGCGAGGCTGAGGCGCTGCCGGCGTTCGGCGATTCGGCGCTGTCATCGGTGATCATCTGCACGGATTGCAACGGGACGCCGAGCGTTTCGGCAGCGATCTGACGGAGGGCGAGATGCGTGCCCTGGCCGACCTCCGCCGCACCGATGCGCACGACGACTCGCTCTAGCTCGGCCTTGCCAAAGAGCTCGACGGTGGCGGTGGACTGCTCCGGGAAGCCGAAGGAGTAGCCGACGTTTTTGATGCCACAGGCGATGCCGATTCCACGGCGCAGGTGGGGCTCGGAGGGCTGTTGGAGTGGGGGGCCATAGCCGTAGCGCGAAGTGGCCTCCTCGACGCAGCGGTCGAAGACGGGGCGGATGCTGACCCCGGTGGGCAGGGGATGCCGCGTCGGTTCGAGATCGCCTTCGCGATAGAGGTTGCGGCGGCGCAGCTCAAGCGGGTCGATGTTGAGGGCGTGGGCGAGCCGCGTGACCATGATCTCGGCGGCGAACTGGGCTTGCGGCGCGCCGAAGCCGCGGAATGCGCCACTCGGTACGTTGTTGGTGTAGATAGCGTAGCCATCCACAGAGACGTTGGGGATCGCGTAGCAGCCGGTGGCGAAGAGGGTGGCGACCTTCGTGACTTCGACGCTGGTGGAGGCGTAGGCGCCGCCATCAGCGATGACTTCGGCCTCGACGGCGGTGATGGTGCCATCGCGCTTGGCGGCCCAGCGGCAGCGGACGCCGATGGGATGGCGCTTGTGATGGGCGATCATCGATTCTTCGCGGCCCCAGACGAGGGCGACGGGGCGGCGCAGCTTCCAGGTGGCGAGGGCGAGCAGGTGCTGGAGCGAGAGGTCTTCGCGTCCGCCGAAGGCGCCGCCGATGGTGGCGTAGCGCACGATCACCTGATCTTCGGGTATACGGAGCATGGCGGCGATCTGGCGGCGGTCTTCATGGAGCCACTGACCGGCGGTCTCGATGACGACGCGGCCGAGATCGTCCAGGTAAGCGACGCCAGCTTCGGGTTGGAGGAAGGCGTGCTCCTGCCAGGAGGTGGTGAAGTCACCGTCGAGCACGATGTCTGCCTCGGCGAAGGCCGTGGCGGGATCGCCTTTGCGGATGGGGACGTGGAGCAGAAGGTTCGTGCCAAGTTCGGCGTGGACCAGGGGCGCATCGTCGGCGAGGGCGGCGCGGGGATCGGTGACGGCGGGGAGGTCTTCGTATTCGACGCGCAGCAGTTTGGCGGCGGCGACGGCGGCATCCTTGGACTCGGCGGCGATGAGCGCCACTTTGTCACCCTCGAAGCGCACCACCTCGCCACAGAGCGCGGGCTGGTCGGCGTCGATGAGGCCGTGGGCGTTGAAGGGCACGTCCCCGGCGGTGAGGACGGCGACGACGCCGGGATGGGCCAGCACGGCGGAGGCGTCGAGCGAGCGGATGCGCGCATGGACGCGGTGGGCGAAGACGACCTGGAGGTGCAGCATGCCCGGCTTGACGAGGTCGGCGGGGTAGCGGGCGGCGCCGGTGACTTTGCCGAGGGCGTCGGGGCGGGACAGCGACGCGCCGATGAGGGTTTTGGGGTCGGCGGCTGAAGCCACGCCCAGGGGCGCCTTGGGCGCCACGAAGCCCTCCTGCGCGGGCTCGGACGAGCGAGCTGTGGCGCAGCTAGTGAAGGGCTTCATGGGAGCCTCCCGCGAGGAGCACGGCGTCGAGGATTTTGCGGTAGCCGGTGCAGCGGCAGATGTTGCCGCTAAGGGCGACCTGAATCTCATCGACGCTCGGCATACGGCGCTCGTCAAGCAGCTTGGCGCCGGCCATGAGCATGCCGGGGATGCAGAAGCCGCACTGCACCGCGCCGCACTCGACGAAGGCGCGCTGGAGGGGATGGAGATCGTCGCCGGTGTGTGGGCGGGAGGCTGCAAGTCCTTCGATGGTGGTGACCGATGCGCCGTGCGCCTGGGCGGCGGGGACCATGCAAGACATGACGGCCTGGCCGTCGAGCCAGACGGTGCAAGCACCGCACTCGCCCTCGGCGCAACCCTCTTTCGTGCCGGTGAGGTGGGCATCTTCGCGGAGCATGTTGAGGAGGGTCTTGCCCTGCGCGCCGATGAGGGAGTGGAGCTGGCCGTTGATGGTGGTGCGGATGAGACCCAACCCCCTACCAACCCCCCAGTTAGGGTCCCCACCTTCCCCATGGGGAAAAGTGCCGTATGTCAAGGTGGTTGCCACTTCTGCTGGGTTTCGCGCTCCTTCTGCGAGCGAGCTGCCGAGCGGCATTTCCTTTTTTGCGGCATTTCGGGGGGTAGGGCTCGATGTCACATCGTCCTTCGTTGCCGTTTCTGCCGCATTTCGCGATGTCGGCACGTTCGAGCGGGCGAGCGGATCTGCCGATTCTGCCGGGTTTTCAGACGTGGTGGTGTCGAGGAGGATCGGGCGTATGGGCCAGTCTGCGGCGTGTGTGCCGTTGGCGAGGCGGCGCAGGCCTTCGCTGATGAGTCCGGAGAGGGTGGCGAGGCGGTAGTCGGCGCTGCCGCGAATGTCACCGATGGGGCGGGCGTCGTGGCGGGCGAGCTGGCCAGCCTGTTCGCGGACGTCAGGGTCGAGGCGCTTGCCGCGCAGGAAATCCTCGACGGCGGTGGCGCGAACGATGGTGGGGGCGAGGCAGCCGAGCGTAATGCGGGCGTCGGTGACGACGTCTTCGTCGAAGGTGAGGACGAAGGCGGCATCGATCACCGAGATGGCTTGGGCACGCCGCAAACCGAGCTTGAGGAAGAGGCCGCGCTGGCCGGGGCGCAGCGCGGAGACGCGGATCTCGCGGACGATCTCGCCGGGTTGGAGCGCGGTGCGGCGGACGCCCTGATAGAAGTCACGCAGCGGAACGGTGCGTTCGCCGGCGAGGTTGGCGAGCACGAGGCTGGCGTCGAGGGCGATCAGGGGGGCGATGGTGTCGTTAGCGGGCGAGGCGGTGACGAGGTTGCCGGCGATGGTGGCGCGCGTGCGAATCTGCGGCGCGCCGACCTCCCAGCACGCCTGCGCCAATGGCAGCGCGCGTTCGACGCAGGCGGGCGAGGCGATGACATCGTTGTGGGTGGCGAGCGCGCCGAGCAGGATTGTGTCGCCCTCGTCACGAAGGTATTTGAGGGAGGCGATGCCGGTGAGGTCGATCAGCGTTTCGGTGGGGAGGACGCCGCGCGACAGCTCGACGATGACGTCAGTGCCCCCGGCGACGAAGCGCGCATTGCCGGCATGCTCCGCGAGCAGGGAAAGCGCCTGATCGAGGGTGGAGGGGCGCAGGAAGGTCTGCCAGGTGGTTGTCATGGGCGCTCCATTGCGCGGGAGTAGATAGGCCGCCAGGGCGTTCTCTAGAGGGCGTCGGATTTGCGCTTACGCGCGCGGACTGATGATCTTTGCTTCATCGGGCTGGGCCGCACCCCTGCCTCTCTCCTCTGGGGAGGCGAGGTGGGCCAACCATCGCGGTCCCTCTGGCATAGATGGGATATGTACCACCTGGCCGCGCGTCAGCCGCCGGGGAGGGGCGTGGGTTTGACTAGCCTGCCAATAGGATCGGAGACGAACTGGCCGTCTTGGTGGACGATCGTGCCGCGAACCAGCGTGCGGACGACGCGCCCACGGAGGATGCGGCCAACATAGGGGCTGTGCGGATGCCGGTAGTGAAGGTCCGTGTATTGTAACACGCCGGTCTGGTTGAGATCGACCACGGCGAGATCGGCGTCAAAGCCCGGCTCGACGCGTCCCTTGGCGGGGAGCGCGAAGCGGCGCGCGGGATACTCTGCGGTGGCGGCGGCGACGGCCGGGAGCGGGAGGGAGCGGCGCTCGTAGCCTTCGGTGAGCAGCAGCTGGAGCAGGGTTTGGCAGCCGGAGATACCGCCCCAGACCTTGAAGAAGTCCGGCGAGGTCTTCATCTCGGCGGGCGCGGGCGAGTGATCTGAGGCGACCATCGGCAGGGTGCCATCGGCAAGGAGGCGCCAGAGGGCATCTTGCTCGGATTGGGAGCGGATCGGCGGGGCGCACTTGGCGAGGGGTCCGATGCGCTCTACGTCTTCTTCGGTAAGGACGAGGTAGTGCGGGCAGGTCTCGCAGGAGACGTCGACACCACGCGCGCGGGCCTCGGCGACGAGCGCGACGCCGCGCCCGGTGCTGACGTGGACCACGTGGAGCGCGCAGCCGGTCTCTTCGGCGAAGAGGATGGCGCGCGAGATGGCCTCTAGCTCGGCTATCACGGGACGCGAGTTGAGGTAGTCGCGGATGCCGGTGCGGCCCTCGGCGGCGGCGCGGGCGGCGAGTGCGCGCGTGATGGCGTCGTTCTCCGCGTGGACGGCGACGATGCGGTTCAATTGGGCGGCGCGCGCCATGCCTTCGTAGAGCGTGAGGTCGTCCGCCGCCTCGAAGTCGTCGATGCCACTGGCGGACATGAAGGCTTTGAAGCCGGCGACGCCGCGCTCGGCAAGCTCCTCCAGATGGTCGAGATTGCCGGGGACGATGCCGCCCCAGAGGGCGAAGTCTACCAGGGAGGAGGCTTCGGCGGCGGCGCGCTTGAGATCGAAGCTGGCGGCGTCGAGCGTGGGCGGGTGGGCGTTGAGCGGCATCTCGATGTAGCAGGTGGCTCCGCCGGCGGCGAGCGCGCGTGTGCCGCTGGCGAAACCCTCCCACTCGGCGCGGCCCGGTTCGTTGAAGTGGACGTGCGCATCAAGGACGCCAGGGAAGATGTGCAGTCCACCGCAGTCGATCTCGTCGTCGGCGGCGCCGGGGAGTGAAGGGCCGACGGCGGCAATCTGGCCGTCCACGATGGCGAGGTCGGCCGGGGTGACGGTCGCGCCGGTGACGAGTGTGCCGCCGCGCAGGAGGGTGTCGTAGTCGCTCATGCGCTCACCTGCTCTTGCGCCAGATTGGATAGGGTGCGATCCAGTACGTCGATGGCGACGGCAACATCGTCCTGGGTGACGGTTTCGCGCGGGGAGTGGCTGACGCCGCCCGCACAGCGGACGAAGAGCATGGCGACGCCGGTGATTCGTGAGATGATCGCGGCGTCGTGCCCCGCGCCGCTCGGCAGGGTGAGCAGCGGATAGCCAGCGTCGGAGACGGCACGGGCGAGGTGCGCCATGAGCTGGTCCGAGCAGACGACGGCATCTTGTCCGGCGCCCTCGCGCCAGTCGAGTTGGACGCCACGGCGCTGCGCGATGACCGCGGCGCGCTCATGCAGCGTTTTCACGGACGCCAGGCGGGTGGCATCGGCGGGGTGGCGAGCGTCGAGCGAGAGCAGCGCCTGACCGGGGATGACGTTGCTGGCGCCGGGCGCGATCTGGAAGCGACCGACGGTGGCGACGAGCCCGGGCGTCTCTTGCGCGTGCGCCTCGACGGCGAGGGCGAACTCGGCGGCGGCGGTGAGGGCGTCGTGGCGCAGCGGCATTGGGACGGTGCCCGCGTGGCCCGCGACACCAGTGAAGGTGACGCCGACGCCGCTCTGCCCCTGGATCGAGGAGACGACGCCGACGGGGAGGCCGCGCGCTTCGAGGACGGGTCCCTGCTCGATGTGGACCTCGACATAGCCGAGTAGGCCGTCACGCTGGGGCGCGTTGGAGGTGGTCGCTGCGGGGTCGCCACCGAAGGCGCGGATGGCGTCGGCAAGGGTAATCCCGTCTTCGTCGTGGCGAGCGAGCACGTCGGGCGGGATGGCGCGGAGGTAGGAGCGGCTGCCCAGGTAGGAGGTGCGGTAGCGGAGCCCTTCTTCGTCGGCGAAGGCTATGAGCTCAATGGCGAAGGGCAGGAGCTCTCGCCGCGCGCGCAGGCGGGCAACGGCCGCGAGGGCAACCATCACGCCGAGGGGCCCGTCGTACTTGCCGGCGTCGCGGACGGTGTCGAGGTGCGAACCGAGGAGCAACGTCTTCGCGCCTGGAAGCGTGGACTCGTAGCGGCCGATGAGGTTGCCGACGGGATCGCTTAACGTCTGCATGCCGGCGTCGCGCATCCAGCCAGCGACGAGCGCGTTGACCTGGCGCATGGCGTCGGTGCCGTAGCGGCGCGTGAGGCGATCCGGCTCTTCGCTGATCGCCCCGAGGGTATCACAGCGTTCAAGGGCGATGGCGGCACGCTGCCCGGGTGTTTGGTCGGCGTCGGCGGTCATGGGCTAGCTCCCGCGATAGGTGGTGTAGGAGTACGGCGAGACGAGCAGCGGCACGTGATAGTGCGCCGTGGGGTCGGCGACGCCGAAGCGCACGGGGACGCGGCCGAGGAAGGGGGGCGTGTCGGTGGCGATGCCTTGGGTCTCGAAGTATTCGCCGACGTCGAAGACCAGCTCGTAGTCGCCGGCGGAGAAGAAGATGCCTTGCAGCAACGGCTCGTCGGCGCGTCCATCGGCGTTGGTACGCAGGGAGGTGAGCAGGGTATGGCCGCCGCCGGAGAGGTCGAGACGCCAGAGCTCGATCAGCACGTTGGCGGCAGGCCGACCTTGGGCGGTATCGAGGACGTGCGTGGTGAGATGGCCCATGACTGTTCCTGTCAGATCAGATGCACCGCGAAGACGCGAAGAGCGCAAAGGCTCGCGAAGAAGAAAGGCTCGCGAAGAAGAGAGAGTCGCGGGTCGACGCGGAGGTACGCGGAGTATCGCGAAACTACGCGAAGGTTTACCGAGCATACACGCTTTCGGTTAGCCAGTGCGGCGAAGGGTGAGGCGGATGAGGCCGAAGGCGGGGAAGGCGGCGCTGTAGACTTTGAGCTTGTCGTCGGTCTCGGAGACGGCCATCGGGTCGGGCGTACGGTTCTGCGCCTCGAAAGCGATCTCGGCAAGCTGGGGGAAGCGCGCGAGAAGACGCGTGCCCATCTCGTGGACGAGGTGCTGAATCGATTCGCTGACGAACTCGGCGAAGGTGGCGTTGAGGAGGTCGCGCACCTGCTCGGCAGGGACGTAGCGCGCGTGGTCGGCGGCGAGCAGATCGGCGGTATCAGCGTAGCGCCACGATGCATCCATATGAATGTAGAGCGGGCGATCAACGCGGTCGGGGAGGGTGGTGTTGGCGTCGCGGACGAAGCGTGTGAAGGCGCTGCCGGTGACTTTGAGGAGCTGGATGCCCTGGAGGCCGCTGCGGGCGGTCAGCAGATGCGCGCTGCCGTCGCCCGCGCGGTCCATTTCGAGGGTGGCGACGGCATGCTCGCCGCGCACGTGGCTGAAGAGGGCGGCGCTCGGCGCGAAGCCAGCGCCAGAGGGCACGGTGGCGGCGTCGAAGGGCATCTGGCGGGCGGTGAGGCGCAGGCGCTCCATGTCGGGGTAGGTGGCGAGGAAGTAGCGCCCCAGGTGATCGAGGTAGCCTTCGAGGGTGGCGCCTTCGTAGGCCAGGGCCTGGTGCAGCACCACGTTCTTCATGCTGTCGGTGGCGACGACGCGGGAGTTGTCGCCTTCGGTGTAGGCGGCGAGGAAGGTGTCGCCGAAGACCTCGACGTCTACTTCTACGGCGAAGAGGGTGTTCTCGCGACGGGTGAAGCTCGACTCGGGGATCGGCGCGAAGCCGGTCAGCGGGTAAGCGTAGACGCGGTACAGCGGGACGTGCAGCTTGCCGTAGCTAATCTCGTAGGTGTAGTCGGACGCCATTGTCACGCCTCCATCCAGGTTGCGAATTGCAAACTGCGGATTCACCGCAAAGACGCAACGAGCGCAGAGATACGCAAAGGGTTCGTGTATCCGGCCCAGTGTAGCACAGGGCGGGCGATGCTTCGGTCAGGAGGTGGAGACGGTGTCGAGAAGGCGGAGGCGGCAGATCTTGGCGACCTCGGCGAGGGCGGTCGCGGTCTCGTCGTCCGGGCTGTTGTTGAGGCGGGCGGCGAATCCGGCCAGGATGCTGTCTTTCTTGTTTTCGCGGGCGCAGATGACGAAGGGGAAACCGAACTTGGCCTGATACTCGGTGTTGAGGCGCGAGAAGTCCGCGATCTCGGCGGGGGTGAGAGCGTCGAGGCCGGCAGCGGACTGCTCGGCGGTGGAGGCGGGCGAGAGCGTGCCGGCAAGTGCGGCGCGCCCGACGAGATCGGGGTGGGCGCGGAGCAAGGCGAGTTGCTGGTCGCGCGGTGCGCTGTCCATGACGTGGATGAGCGAGGAGTAGAGGTCGTCAAGAGTGTGAAAGGGACGATTGCCCTCGGCTTGTTCGACGATCCAGGGCGGACCTTCAAAGAGGTCGGAGAGCGCGGAGATGAAGGCGTCGCGGGGGAGCGCGTTGAGTTGAACAAGTAAAAGGTGGTTCATCGTCGTATCACCGTTCGTACTGGGTCGCGCTCGGTCGGTGTTGACGCGGATCGCGGCATTGGTGACGCGGTTCGCCGCATCGGAGCGCCGGCGCAGGGCGCATGGTGCGGACTGCAGTCCGCTTCGTGGGCTGCGCCATTCGAGCGCAAATCGGAAGCACTCATGCACGCATCAGGATTGCTTGGAACGTGCCTGTGGTGAGCGTTTTCCCGGCATGAATGTCGGGGCTTATCGCGAATGGCGAGAGTGAAGGTGGGATGACGGCAGGAGTCAACTCCCCCATCGCTAAAGCGAGGGGCTTGCAACTGGGGAGGATCACCCCGTCGCCTTCAGGGAGCGTTGCCTCTGCCTGTCGTCCCAGGTTCCTCCGCATCCCCTCCCCGGTTCGCATCGGGAGGCCGGTCGACCACCAGCGTGGGGCGGTCCGGCCCGTCGACGTACCAGAGACCCCCACCGTCTCCCCGGCCTTGCGGCCTCTGTCTCGCGCTGTTGCCAGCGGTAGGTACGACGCTCGCGGTTACTCCGCGTGATAGTTTCTCATTCTCGCACAGGCGTGCACAAGGGGAAGTCGAGTAGCACGAAAGGAGACGGCCATCCCTCCCCCTGCCTGAAGGCAGGGGTATCCTGGCCGGACAGTAGATGATCGCGCCTTGGACAGGCATTCGATGCATCAGTATGGCATGGTGGGTCGGGCGAAGTCGAACTACGTATGAGTGTTAGAACTCGCCATGGACGAGGGCACGGGCGATGGCGTTGTGGCGCTCGATCAGGATGGGGAGATCGACGTTGAGCAGGTGGGCGTCCTGTACGCGGAGGGCACCGTTGATGATGCTGAGATCGACGGTCGGGGGTTGGCAGAAGACGAGGGCAGCGAGTGGGTCGTGGACGGCGCCGCCCGCGAGGCCGAGCGTATCGAGCCGGTAGCCGACGAGATCGGCGGCCATGCCGGGGGCGAGCTGGCCGATGTCGTCGCGCCCGAGCACCTCGGCGCCACCACGGGTCGCCAGCCAGAGGGCATCGTGCGCGCTGAGGGCGGCGGGATCGCCGCCGACGCGGTGCAGCAGCAGGGCCTGGCGCGCCTCGGCCAGCACGTGCGAGCCGTCGTTGGAGGCGGAACCGTCTACGCCGAGACCGACACGGGCGCCCGCCGAGCGCAGCGCGCGCAATGGAGCGATCCCCGAGGCGAGGCGCATGTTGGAACTGGGGCAGTGCGCGACGCCGGTGCGGGTCTCGCCGAGCCTCGAAATCTCGTCCACGGAGGGATGGACCATGTGGGCATGCCAGACATCGGCACCGACCCAGCCGAGGTCTTCGGCCAACTCGACGGGGGTGCGGCCGAAGGTCTTGAGGCAGTAGTCCGCCTCGTCGCGCGTCTCGGCGAGGTGCGTGTGCGAGTGGACGCCGTAGTCGCGCGCTAACTTGACGCTCTCGCGCATGAGGTCGGGCGAGACGGAGAAGGGCGAGCATGGCGCCAGGACGATGCGCAGCATGCTGTAGCGCGCGGCGTCGTGGTACTGGTCGAGCACGCGCTGGGAGTCGCGCAGGATAGCGTCTTCGTCCTCGACCACGCTGTCGGGCGGCAGGCCACCGCGAGACTCGCCAACGGACATGGAGCCGCGTGCGGCGTGGAAACGGAAGCCCATCTCGCGCGCCGCCTGGATCTGGTCGTCGAGTCGAGCGCCGCGGGGCCAGAGATAGGTGTGGTCGCTGGAGGTGGTGCAGCCGGAGAGCATCAGCTCAGCGATGGCGACCTTGGTGCTGATGGCGATGGCATCGGGGGTGAGGCCAGCCCAGATGGGATAGTGGACTCGGAGCCATGTGAAGAGGTCGGCGTCTTGGGCGGCGGGGAGGTTGCGCGTGAGGGTCTGGTAGAAGTGGTGGTGGGTGTTGACGAGGCCCGGCAGGATCACGCGGTCGCGCGCCTCGACGACGGTATCCGCCGTGTCGGGCAGGTCAGTGGTTGGCCCGACCTGCTGGATTACGTTGTCGACGGCGTAGATGGCTCCGTCGGGGATGCGCGTGTCGGCGTCATCCATGGTGACGAGCAGGTCGGCGTGGCGGATCAGCAGGGTGGGCATGCGTAGGTCTCCCTTTGGTCGAGGTCGGTCCGCAGATTCTATCGCGGGGCGTGGGCGCCGGCAAGCGTGGAACGACGCTATCGCGCCTTTGCAACATTGGGTGCATGGCGCGCCGACAGGGACGGAACATCCACCAGGGGCGAGATGGACAGACTTAGAGACTAGGTCGCTTTGCCACCGTTGGCCCAGGACCGCATTGCGAAGGCGAGGCACACGATCAGGCCGAGCACGATATAGTGCCCTGTTTGTATCGAGGCCGTCCAGTGCCTTTGCAGGTTGCGGGTAGGTCCGAATAGCACGGGGCCGAGGGCGAGGATAGCAACCGCACCTGCAAGAGCGCTCTCGACGGTGGTGAGGGTCGCACGCCAGCCAATTGTCATGAAGGGCGAATGCGTGGCGCACCGAGCGCTCGGGCGAGCAGTGCAGAACCAACTACAAACCATGTATTCGCTGGGAGAAGGCGCGCGACGCCGACCTCGGGACGTGCGTCAACGGCGCCGTTGGTGATGAATGGCCATAGGAGCGAGCCGTCGCCGACGAATGCGACCGCCGCTAGGGTCTATCCGACGAATGTTCTGTGACGTGCTACCCTTGTTCGGGGGAGCATAGAAGAGGGTCGGGCCATGGTGGGACCTGGAAAATTGCCTGAGAGGAAGGCTGTCCTCCCCGAACAATCCGCTGCCGCCACGACGGTGAGGCTCACCACTAGCTGCAGCGTTCGGTACTGGGGCCATGAGTCACCGCAGCATCGTCACCGCGACCAACGCCACCTAGCCCAGATACGCGAGCATGCTCGCGCGGTTTGGCCAGCCAATGCGGACGTCCGGCCCGGACTGGGCGCCAAGGCGCGCGTCGCGGAGGTTCGTCCCGAGGAACCAGGCGAGCGCGATCCAGGGCACGACCGAGGCCCACGCCAGGACCGACCCCACCGCTAGGGCAGAGGCGGCACTGATCCCCGCGACGGTCGCCGCTAGCGGAAAGCCGAGGATGAACAGTGCGCCGAGCGCGGCGTGGACGTTGCTCCGCCGCGACATGTCGGCGCTCGGGGTGATGATCGGATCGGTGTCGATGAAGGCCGCGCCGAGCGGGCCGACGTCGACGAGGACGAGGCCAAGGCTCGCCGGCCACGCCGACCGCGAGAGCGCGATGGCTGACGCGATCACGCCCGTGCCTCCCGCGAGGAAGGCCGCTCGCATCAGCACGCCGAAGCGTCCCAACGAGTACTCGCTCAACATCCGCCACGACGGGTCGAACTCCGGCTCGAGCCAGTGCAGCAGCACCACGAGCCCGACCGCGAGCGCGGTCGCGCACAGGGCGTAGATGGAAGCGATGGTCACGATGGATGCCATCGGTCAGCCCCCAGTCCACATCTGGTCCGCATCTCCTGCCGGCGAGTATAGGTGGGCCGTGCATGAGGTACAAGCGGTCCCACCTATGAGGGCTTGCCTATCGCATCGATTGCTAGCTGGCTGTCGCCTTGATTCGCCAGACAGGCCTTAGTAGCCAGGCGATGAGGCTGGCTCGGCCAGCGCCGTAGCGTCGCAGGAACAATCTGACAGAAAAGGGCTGTAGCCCGTCGCAAGCCGCTGGGCTTCAGGCCATGCGATGAGGCGTCATGGCTTTAGCCCAAAGTCCAGCGCGATTCCTTGTATCCTGATTTGTGATAGAATGGATACATGGATGAGACACCAAAGAGCGAGCGGCGCATCTCCATTCGTTTCCCGTTGGACGTGCTGGCTGCGATACGCAAGCTGGCCAAACAGCACGAGCGGTCATTTAACGGGGAAGTGCTTTGGGCGTTGCGCGACTATGCTGAGCGCCACAAGAGCGAGAGTGGGAAGTCGCCATTGTGAGTGAGACTGTCCCGCGCAAGAGCTACACGTACAAGCTCAAGCCAACGTCCGAGCAGGAACGGCTGCTGGATGAGACGCTGTGGCCCTGTCGCATGCTCTACAACACCGCGCTGGAGGAACGCATCACGGCCTACCGCCGTTGTGGCGTCACCTTGTCTCGCTCCCAACAAGAGGCGGAATTGGAGGACATTCGCGCCGCGTTTCCCGTATACGCGGCGATTCACCCCCAGGTCTTGCAGGACGTGTTGGCGCGGCTCGACAAGACCTATCAGGCGTTCTTCAGGCGTATGAAGGCGGGACAGACGCCCGGCTTTCCGCGATTCCAAGGGCGTCGGCGGTACCACAGTTGCACCTATAAGGAGTTTGGCAACGGGGCCACACTGGACAATGGCTTCCTGGTGCTCTCCAAGATCGGCCGCATCGCCGTGCGCTGGTCACGTCCGATTGAGGGCACGCCCAAAACCGCCACCCTCAGCCATGAGGCCGACGGCTGGCATGTTTCGGTTTCCTGCGCCTTCCTGCGCCGAGGTTCCCACCCAGCCCTTGCCGCGTACTGGCCGGGAGACGGGCATTGATGTGGGGCTCAAGGTGTCCTACATCACCGCGCACAACGAGATCACCGCGCACAACGAGGTCTGCGACAATCCGCGTCACCTGCGCAAAGCGGAGCAAGCGTTGCGCAGAAAGCAGCGCAAGCTCGCCAGATGCCAGAAGGGCAGCAACCGCCGAGCAAAGGTCGGGCAACGAGTCGCCAAGCACCACCAAAAGGTCAAGCGGCAACGCGCCGACTTCCATCACAACGCAGCGTTGAACCTGCTCAGACACGACGATGTGATCTATCTGGAAGATTTGCGGGTCGCCAACCTGCTACGGAATCGCCACCTGGCCAAGTCGATCAGTGCTGCGGGGTGGGCGCAGTCCCGTACCATCCTCGTTTTCAAGGCAGCATGCGCCGGGAAACGCGTGGTTGCGGTCCCACCGCAGTACACCAGTCAGGACTGTAGCGGCTGTGGGGAGCGCGTGCCGAAATCGCTGAGCACACGAACCCAGGTCTGTCCGGCCTGTGGGCTGGTGAGGGACCGCGACGAACATGCCGCGGTCACCATCTTGCGGGCCGGGCAGGCCCTTCAGGCGCGAACGTGATGGGTTGCCTTGTGCGTTGCCTGAGAATCCATCGGGCTTTAGCCCGTGTGGAGTGTCTATGAAAGCCCACATCGTCTGGCGGCGTGCGCCCGGACAATAAGGTGGAAAACGCTGGCAACTTGCGGTGGTGAAACGCGGCCATTGGACCTCTGCTCTCTCATGCCTGCCACGCGACGTCGTCTCATCCTGATGGACAGTGCCCTCGGCAGCCTTCCGGGTTGCCGGGACGCTAGTAATGCGCAGCGTTTCACAGCAGTGGAGCGTGGGAGCGTCTCACGGACGCGGCGTGGTGCGCTCAACCCGTCACGGGAAGACAGCTTACTTTTAGTGAGAAGTCGTTGAGTTGCTGTGCTTCGCGTGCCTACACGCCCACGCCCTCCAGTAGCAGGTGCACGGGTCACGCAGTGAGGCGTTTTCAGACTTCACGTGTCCGATGACTACGGGAGACGTCAGGTCACGCGGCAAACTCGCTGCGACAGTCCGCCTGAAAAATTACAGGTTTCTTGACTACTCACACAATATGTGCTAGCGTGTGAGCATGGAGCAGAAACGCGCCTACCGCTATCGGTGCTACCCGACGCCCGACCAAGCCGCCATACTGGCGCGTACGTTCGGTTGCGCACGTTTTGTCTATAATTGGGCGTTGCGCCTGCGGACGGATGCCTACTATCAACGCCGGGAGCGCCTGAGTTACGCGGAGACCTCGGCGGCGCTCACCGCGCTCAAGCGTGAGCCGGCAACCGCCTGGCTCAATGACGTGTCCAGCGTCCCGTCGCAGCAGGCGTTGCGCCACCTGGACCGCGCCTTCCGCCACTTCTTCGAGGGCCGGGCCAAGTACCCCGCGTTCAGGAAAAAGCGCGGGCGGCAGGCGGCGGAATACACCACCTCGGCCTTCCGCTGGGACGCGGAACAACGCGCCCTGACGCTGGCGAAGATGGAGGCACCGCTCGACATCCGGTGGTCGCGCGCCTTCACGGGCGCCCCCACCACCGTCACCGTCACCAGGGACTCGGCGGGGCGCTACTTCGTCTCGTTCCTGGTGGAGGAGAAGGTAGCGGCGCTGCCGCCCACCGACGCCGCCATCGGGTTGGACTTGGGTGTTTCCGCGCTGGTGACACTCTCGACCGGCGAGAAGATCGTCAATCCGAAGCACCATGCGCGCGGCCAGCGCCGTGTCAGGAGAGCGCAAAAGCGTCTCGCCCGCAAGCAGAAAGGCTCGAAGAATCGAGAGAAGCAACGCCGGAAGGTAGCGCGCGCGCACGCACGCATCGCCGATCAGCGCCTTGATGGCCTCCACAAGCTGACCACGCGCCTCATCCGTGAAAACCAAACGGTATGCGTGGAGACGCTGGCAACCAGCAATTTGGTCCGTAACCACCGGCTGGCGCATGCCATTTCCGATGCGAATTGGAACGAGCTTGTACGCCAACTGGCGTACAAGGCGGCGTGGTATGGGCGTACCCTCGTCAAGATCGATAAGTGGTATCCCAGCTCCAAGCGCTGCTCCACCTGCGGCCACGTCCTCGACGCCTTGCCGCTGGCGGTGCGGCACTGGACGTGCCCCGCCTGCGGCGCGCGCCACGACCGGGACGTCAACGCCGCCAAGAACGTGCTTGCCGCCGGGCGGGCGGTGAACGCCTGTGGAGAGGCGATAAGACCGGGACGGGCCACGCCCGCCACGGCACGCCCCGACGAAGCAGGAATCCCCCGGCTCTAGCCGTGGGGAGTCGTCAACAATGCACCTACCGCCAACCTCGATAATCTCACCCCCGACGAGCGCGACGCCTGGGACGCCTTCTCCACTTGGCGCCTTCGTCACAACCAAGAACCCCACGCCACCTTCACAGTTTCTTCGGCCAGGAAGCCCGGGACCTTCCGGCCGGGGAGGAATGGCCGTCTCCTTTCGATGGTACACTACAGCGGTGCTCAGGCACTCCGGTTCGTACTGGGTGCGGCCTGGAGACAACGGTTCAACCAGCACAGCGCTGATGAAGGGATCGCCCTTTCAGCACACGCGGCAGGAATGCTTCGGGCAACCGCTCGCATGCCCCTGTCGGGCCGGGCGGGGAAGAAACCCGCCATTTGTGTCAGGCGGCCGTACGCGGACTTCCCTGGGTCGGGTGTGTCGAAAGGGAGAGCTGCAAGCCCCTTGGCTTCAGCCAGGGGTACCTGATCTCCCCTCTCCGCTCGACCCCGGCGACCACGGATACCACCGCCTCCTCCGGTTCCCCCATCCCGTCGCAGCGGGAAGGCGGTCAGGGGGGTGGGCAATCTGAAAAAGCGGCAGAAACGGCAAACGCCACCACCGACCCCCTCGGTATTCGAGACCTCGCCAGCATCAAGGTACAACCGGCGAACCTCACCAATCCCGCCCCCGTCTCCCCACAACTCCTCAGCCACCTCGCCCCTGGCAGCGAAGTGAGTTACATGCCCGCGCCCCCGATGCCCCCGTCCGGCGCGGCGGACGCCGTAGCGTGTCCGCCCGCGTTCCCCGCCTCGGTGTCCCGCCTCCGCGCCGCTGAAATGTCGCCGACAGGGCAACTTTCTCCACCCGCGTGGCCATTTCCAACGTATATGCGTCTAGCAAGAGCGGTGCAGATCGCGGCGAGTCTCCGCGCGTGCGCCTATCCCGCGCCGGTGCGCGTCTGCACAGGCCGCTAGCCCGCAAATCAACGGCATTCCCGCAGATCCGCGCCGTTTGACACGTCCACTGCTCTCGTCTATACTTCGCCAGGATCACGTCCGATAGATTCCCCCGGTGCGTACCTCGCCACGCGTAAGCGCCCGCACCCGACGGATATCCGACGGCGCCTCCTCTCGGCCCCAGCGGCGACGAGAACACGGGGGCCGTCACACCCGAGGACGAGCTAACGAGGGAGAAGCCTTCCATGCGACGCCGCACGTTCTTCATGTTCTTCCTGATCGCCCTGCTCGCCATCGGCGTCTATTGGATCGATATCGGCTGGGGCGGCAAGAAGAGCACCATCAGCATCGGCGGCTACCAGAACAGCCTCACCCTCAGGCAAGGCCTCGACCTCCAGGGCGGCCTCCAGATCATCATGCTCGCCTCCTGCCCGCAGACAGACAAGAACTGCGACCTCGCCGCCAGCATGCCCGCCGTCATCCAAAACCTCCAGCAGCGCATCTCCGGCGGCCTCGCCGTCAATGACGCTGTCATCCGCCAGCAGGGCAGCAACCGTATCTCCATCGAGCTCCCCGGCCTCAAAGACACCAACCAGGCGTTGAGTCTTCTCGGCAAAACGGGCCAGATGTTCGTCATCGACACCGGCACGACGCCGGTCCAGCAAGGCACCGACGTCACAGGCCAGACCTGCATCACCACCTGCCAGAGCGGCCAGTATAAGATCGTCTTCCGCGGGCAAGACCTCGACACCAGTTCCGTCGCCGCCGGCACCGACTCTACCACCGGCCAGCCCATAGTTACCTTCGCCTTCAGCAACCGCAACAACGCCCGCACCAACTTCGCCAACTACACCCAATCGCACATCAACGAATACCTCACCATCATCCTCGATAACACCGTCATCGAGTCCGCCACCATCCAGAGTCAGATCTCCGGCAACGGCCAGATCACCGGCATAACGAGCATCGCTGATGCCCAGACCCTCGCCTCCTACCTCAAATACGGCGCGTTGCCCCTGCCGCTCACCGTGGACAGCCTCAACCAGCTCGCCCCCACCCTCGGCCAGCAAGCCCTCACGGATAGCCTCCGCGCCGGCATCATCGGCCTCGGCCTGATCATGCTCTTCATGCTGATCTACTACCGCCTGCCCGGCCTCCTCGCCGACTTCGCGCTCCTGCTCTACGCCGGCCTGATCTTCGCGTCCATCAAGCTCCTCGGCGTCACCCTTTCGCTCCCCGGCATCGCCGCCACCATTCTCACCATCGGCATGGCGGTAGACGCCAACGTGCTCATCTTTGAGCGCATAAAAGAAGAGTTACGCGCCGGCAGGTTAATGGGCGCCGCCATCGACATCGGCTTTAGGCGCGCATGGCCCTCCATCCGCGACTCCAACGCCGCCACACTGATCACCTGCGCCATCCTCTACTTCTTCGGCAACAACTTCGGCGCGACGCTGATCGTCGGTTTCGCCATCAATCTCGCCATCGGCGTGGCGCTCAGCCTCTTCACCGCCGTCACCGTCACCCGCAACCTGCTCAACATTCTCCTGCTCACCGGCGTCGCCCAGCATCCAGCCTGGTACGGCCTGCCGCGCGGCGCGCTCCCCGGCTACGGTACCTATCGTCGCCCCGTCTCGCGCGTGGCCCTGGCCGAGGCCGCCGCCTCTCGCGTCGCCGTCCCCAGCCGTGCCGACGAAGTGGCCGCCGAGGATATCGAGGACGCGGATCTCGAGCCCGCAGGCAACGTCCGCAACGGGCGCTCACCACGCGCCTCGCGCACCGATAGAGCCGGCGCGTCCGGCGGCGTGGAGGACTAGTCGTGTATCACCTGACCCGCTATCGCTACATCTTCTTCGCCATCTCTGGGGCCATTATCGTCCCCGGCCTCCTGGCGCTGATCTTCTGGCACCTCAACCTTGGCATCGACTTCACCAATGGTTCCACCGCCACCCTGCGTTTCCAAAATGGCTCAACTATCACCAACGTCTCGCAGGCCTTCACCACAGCCAAGGCGCAGGACGTCAACGTCCTGATCTCCACCGACACCGTCAACGCCGACCAGATCGCCTACCTGCAATTCAGCCGCCCCATCGGCAAGACCTTCGAGACCGACGTCATGAACCTGCTCTCGGCAAAGGCCGCCAATTTGCCCGCGCCGACCGAGCTTCACGTCGACTACATCTCCGCGCTCAACAACAACCAGTCTGGCCTGATGGTCGTCCAATTCGCCAAGGGCGTCAAGATTGCCGACGTGAAGGCCGCGCTGAAGACCCTGCCACAGACCGACGCGCCGCCGGCGGGCGTCACCAGCCAGTCCTTCCAGGCGACGCCCACCCCCAACGGCACCGCCACCGCCGCGCCGACCAACACACCTGCGCCCACGGCGACGGCTGCCCCCAACGGCACGCCGAGCGCCACGGCCACGCCGACCACCACGTCAACTCAGACATTCCCCGTCACGCTCACCGGCGCCAACCTCGCCGCCAACAACCAGCTCTTCCAGGTCGAGACCCAAACCGACCTCGCCAGCACCCCGCAACAGTGTTCGGCGGACAAGAACAAGGCTTGCCTCGACAACATCATCGGAGACCTTGAGCAGAAGTACGGCCCGGTGTACGTCGTGCAGTCCTCCTCTGTTGGCCCCGCCATCGCCAGCGAGACTACCCTCTTCGCCATCCTGGCTGTCATCGCCGCTTCCGTGTTCATCATGGCCTATATCGCCATCGCCTTCCGGCGCGTCGGCAGCTTCCAGCTCGCCCTCCGCTTCGGCGCCAGCGCGATCATCGCCCTGCTGCACGATGCCTTCGTCGTCCTCGGCCTCTGGGCCATCTTCGGCCACTTCTTCAACTTCAAGGTCGACTCCCTCTTCGTCACCGCCGTCCTCACCGTGATCGGCTTCTCCGTCCACGACACCATCGTCGTCTTCGACCGCATCCGTGAGAACATGGGGCGCCACACCTCCGAGAGCTTCGATACAGTCGTTGATACCAGCCTGATCCAGACGCTCTCGCGCTCGCTCAACACCTCACTCACCGTGCTCGTCGTCCTCTCCGCCGAGGCCCTCTTCGGCGGCGCCAGCACCCAGGAGTTCGTGCTCGCCCTCCTGATCGGCATCGCCTCCGGCACCTACTCGTCGATCTTCAACGCCAGCATGATCCTCGCCGTTTGGCAGAATGAGGAATACAAGCACTGGTTCCGCCGCGACAAGCGGGCTGCGGTGCAGCTCGCCGGCGCCCCGCGTCGCACCCCCGCCGGCGTCCACTAGTCCTACCGCCCACAGAGGGCGAGGTCACCCACCTCGCCTTCTGTCCGTCACTTGACTGCGCCGCCCGCGAGGCGTATACTCATCCCTGTTGTCTCCGCCCGCGCGGCGCTTCCATTCCTCGGTAGCTCAACGGTAGAGCAGGCGGCTGTTAACCGCAAGGTTAGAGGTTCGAATCCTCTCCGAGGAGCCAATCCCATCCCCCTCCCAGGTCGCAAGTCCGCTTGCAGCCTGGGTTTTTTGTTGCTCAGTCCGTCTCGCTACCTCCCCTCAAAATAGACAAATTCGGTCAGGTTAATAGCTCTCAAATGCCACTTTGGGGGTATTCACACCTGTAACCTTTCAGTCAGAGCCTGTGAATGCTCTGGACTAGGTCATTCGCGTTGCTCATCGTTTCGTCGTTGCCTCCCGTCCATTCGCCTCGGCAGTTGCTTGTAGTGGCGTAGGTGTGCCGCCCATGCCCCTGCTTGCGCGCACCTTGAGGCCGATGAGTGGCGAGAACTGTGTGTGCTGGACTCGCGCCTGGCGACTCTTGAAGTCCTCCAGGTAGATCTCGGTCATCTTGACGCTGCTGTGGCCGAGCAGGCGGGAGAGGCTGTAGACGTCGCCGCCGCGCTCCAACCAGGTCCGGGCGAAGGTGTGCCGGAACTTGTGCGGCGAGACCAGCACATCGGTGACGCCCGCCGCGTCGCTGGATGCGGTCGAAGACCTTGCTCGACACCCGAGGGGCGTGAGCGGTACTCCCGCGGATGTTGGTGAAGAGCGCCTTCACCGAGGCGTCGGCCTGGCGGCCGATGGAGATTGAGGTACTTCCAGAGGAACTTGGCGGTGGTGGGGCTGACGCCCACCTCGCGCTCTTTGCGCCCCTTGCCCTCGATCTTAGGTAGCCCTCGTGGACGTCTCGACGGTGATGTGGCAGAGCTCGTCCACTCCGGATCCCGGTGTCGAGCAGCACCAGCATCAGGGTGTAGTCCCGGAACCCGAGCGACGGTCTCCAGGTCGCAGACCCCGAAGAGGCCGGTTCAGGTGGTCGTCCTGGAGAAGCTGACCATGACGCGCTTGGCGCCGGTGGGGTTTCTCCAGCCGTTGCGCGGGATTCTTGACGATCACCTCCTCATCGACCAGCCAGTGGAACAGACCTTGATCGATTTGACGTAGCCTTGCAGCGGAGACGTGCTGAGCGTGCGTTCCCATCCGTCGCCGGTCGCTTCTGCGGGTTGACCGACTCGGCGGGCCGCTCGACGTGTGGAGCAGGAAGGCCCGCAGGTGCGTGATGGTCACCTCCTCCACGTCCGCCACCCCCTCCCCGGCCAGCCAGCGGCCGACGACCAGCAGGGTGGAGCGGTAGGGAGCCCCAGCGTCTTGGCCGAGCGGTCGCGCAGCTGCCAGTCCATCAGGAAGCCCTTGATCGCCGCTTCGAGTTTCATCGTCGATCCCTCTGCTTCACTCGCTTTATCCCTCACAAACCGTATTATAACATGCGAAAGCTGTAGTTGCAATACCGTTCTAACAGATACAAACAATTTCGGAATTAGTTTGTCAAGCGCGGTATTTGCGGATATAATGTCGGGAAGATCAGTCTGCGCCAAAGTCAGAGGTGCGTAACATGGCAGAAAATGAATACTATTCCGTCGGAGACTTGACGCTTTTACTGATCAACGAGGGATTCACACGGTACGCCGTGTCGAGAGCCATCGACCGCCTTAAGATTATGCTCAATTTACTGTTGAGCGGTATCCCGAGAATGAGCGGGCTAAGCGCATCAAACGCGAGTCGGTTGAGCGCATTCGCCGCTACTTACAGACGGGTCAATAACCATTAAAAATAGGCGACGCGGATGAGGTGGGAAGTGCGCAGATTATACATGCACCTGCGCAAAAGTCCGGAGGTAAGGCTGAGGACTTGTGAGTACCTGCTTGGAAGGCAGGTACGTACTTTTTCACCGCTTGCCAGCAGCAAAGCCTGATAAATTCGGCACTTCTCGCGTGACGCAATTATACGGCGGGAACGGGGCAGTTGCAACGGTTGCGCGGATCCCCTGCCGTGCGAGCTTTCGGCAGGCATGCCCTCGTCTCTGCATCTTGGTCTAGACCGATGACGAGCGACGACAGCGGTGGCTCGCCCCTGAGTCTCGAGCAGGGGTGGGGCTACGCCGCCACTTGAAATGATCGTTGCTGTACGTCGCGGCAAGATGGCATGGGTGTAGACTACCCTATGGTGTGTGGGGAGAGTGGGACACGCAAGGAAACATGACAGGGAGGCGATGCTCGCATGACAACCCTACATGATGTCACGCTCGCACTCGATACCTTGTTCCACCTGGAGGAGGTGGGACCAGATCCGGCAATGAGCCGATTTGTGCCGGAGGTCTACGCGGAGGCCGGGATCTCGTGGCAGCGCTACGTCACCCCCGAGTTCGCCGCGCGGTTCAACGGGTTGATGGTGCGGGGCGCTGGGAACCGTTGGGCGATGTCACGCCGCGACCTTCCCCTCCGCTGAGGTGCGACACCTGGCTCACGCAGGCCCACCCGGGCGACCTGCTGGTCACGCACCATCCGATATCGACTGCCGCAATGGCGATCCGCAGGGCGCATGGGGTGTGGGATTTGTGGCCATCAGTCAAGAACGACTGGAGGCGATCGCAGCGCGGGGGGTGAGCATGTACGCGTGCCATGCCCCCATGGATACGGCAGAGCACGTGGGCACTACGGCCTCTATGGTCGAGGCGCTTGCCGGGCGCGGCGGAGAATGTCTTCTGGGGAGGGTATGGCGCGGGGTACGCGGGCCGAGTCTGCCGCATCCCGCCGCTGTCGACCGAAGAATTGTACGAGCGGCTCCTGGGGCATCTATCCTCACCTGCCCTACCTGGAGCAGGAAGGTCCACGCCACGACCGCATCGAGACGGTGGCGGTGATAGCCGGTGTCGGCGACAAGGTCAACTTCATGGAAGCGGCCGAACGCTTAGGGGCACAGGCCTACCTAACCGGCGAACTACACGTGCGCATCGAAGGGGAGTACGGTCGCAGGAAGTACGCCCAGGTCGAGGCATTCGCCCAGCGGACCAGCATGTCGTTGTTCGGGGTGTCACACGCCGCCAGCAGAGGTATCTCGTCATGGAGACGCAGCTCCCGCGATGGTTCGGGGAGACGCTCGCTCTGGAGGTCCGCCCGA
>CAWJCH010000045.1:0-92497 GCA_963841205.1 uncultured Chloroflexia bacterium
TGTCCGATCTGCGTGATGCGCCCCGCGTCATCGAACTGGAAGCACAGGCAGACGATTTGCTGCGCAGGGTTGCCGTCGACGCACTGCCACTGCAGCAGAAAGCGCGCCGCCAACCCGTCCGAGCACGCGAAGAGGCGCGTGTTCAGCAACCACACCGCGCCGAAGTAGCGGGCCAGTTCGCGCAGGTATTCCAGCACGGCGGTACGTCCTACCGCCCGATGGGCCGCCGGGTAGGGAGGCGCGAGCCACGGGTAGGCGGCCACCTCCCTGGCCCGCAGGGCGCCCAGCGTCTCGCCATCCCACGCACCCAGCGCCGCGAGAAAGCGCCGGACGATTCTGCGCCTCCCTGGCGGGCGGGCGAGCGGGCGGGGATGCGCGGGGTCGTGGGCACAATCCCCGGCCGTGCGCATCCCCTTCGACTTCGACGGCGCAGCCTCCTGTGCGCCACCCTCCTGTGCGTCACCCTCCTGTGCGCCACCCCGAAGCCTCGAGCGATCGCGGCGCGCGGGGGATCGTCAACCTCGGGAGCTTCAGGAACCCTGGAAGTAGGCGATATTCAGGTGGTGGAGCGGGTCGGTGCCGGTCCAGACGATGAAGAACCCCGCGTTGAAGGCGATCTGCGGGCCGCCCAGCGCCGTGTCGCCGAGCACGGTCTTGGTCGTGGCCGGATCGGCCACTGCGGGAAGTGGGCGGTCCACTGGAGGTTCAGGGAAATGGCTCGGATCGGTGCCGGTCCACCCCAGCCGAGTACTCCGGCCCGCCTTCTCTCGGCGCGAAGACGAAATCGGGCGCGGCGGCGCTCAGTTGCACCAGGCCGGCAGCGCCCAGCGCGTTGGTGAAGTTGACGCCGTCGGAGGAGGTGGCCAGATTGAGGTGTTGCGTGGGGGTCGTCCAGGTCAGCGCGAGCGCGAACCCGGCCCCGCTCGGGACCGCGGTCAGGTTCGGCCCGCCCAGGCTGCTGAACTGCGGCAGCACGGTCTTGGTCCCGGGGGTCAGATCCGGGATGCTGAGCGGCAGCACGTTCAGCGAGTGGTTGGGCTCGGTTCCCGTCCAGGCGAGGAGGAGCTGATTCGAAAACACGAGCAACGCGGGGGCTCCGATGCTGGTCTCGCCGGTGAGGGTGAGCTTCTTCTGCGGGGGACCGCTGATATTGTAGGCGTTCCAGAGCACGTTGAGGGTGTGGGCCGGATCCGTCCCCGTCCAGGCGATGCCCACATCGCCCACCGTGCCCCCGCCCGTGCCGCCCGTGCCGAGCTGCGTGACCGCGGGCCGGAAGGGCGAGGTCTCGTGCAGGGTGATCTTATTGCCGAACTGCTGCGTCGCCGGGAAGCGCTGGGTGCTGCTCATGATGTTGAGGTGATGGAGCGGGTCGGTGCCGGTCCAGGCGATCAGGTTCCTGGTGGCGGTCACGCCCTCGAAGGTGTCCGTCTCCGTGTTGAAGGCCGGCCCATCGATGCTGGTCTCATTCAGGACGACCTTGCCGGTGAGGCTCACCGCCTGGGGGCTGCGAGGTGCAGCATGCGCACTGCTCGCCGCGCCAACGAGGCTCACCAGCGCGGCGAGCAGCACGACCGGCACAGGACGGAAACGACGTGAGTCCATGGTCTCTCTCCTTATCCGTCTCCGAAACAACCTGGCGCGTTAGGCGCCTGCTCCATGGTCGTGAACCGATGTGGCCGATCGCGCCCCCGAGGCACCGTCGACAGGCGATTGGTGTCAGGCGCAACAAGCGGCATGCCATACTAGTGCTCCATTCCTCAAGACGGGTATAGATTGTGCGGGGCGGTGGGGCGAGGAGGTGCCCGATGCCCAAATTTCTTGCAGCTCGCCCGCCCGTCGATGCCGCGGAAGAACGCCAGGTGCGCCGCTTGGCCCGGAGTCAGCATGCCCCCGCCGATTGGGTGGTGCATGCCCGCATGATCGCCCGCAGTTGGGATGGGGTGCGCACCCGGATCATCGCTGAGGAACTCGGCTGTCATCCGCAGACGGTGCGCGAGCGCTTCCAGGCCTTCGGCGCGCGCGGGCTCGACGGGCTGGGCATGCAGCCGGGCAGCGGGCGTACGGCACGTCTGAGCGAGGCCGAGCGCAGCGTCCTCATCGCCTTGGCGGCGAGCCCGCCGCCCGGCCGGCTGGTGACCTGGGAGGATGGGACGCTGGCGCCGGCACAGCCGCAGGGCGGCGACACCTCAGAATGGTCGCTCGACACCTTGGCGGCGGCGGCGCAAGCACGAGGTATCCAGATCGGACGCCGCCAGGTGCGCCGCATCCTGCGCCAGGAAGGCGTCCGCTGGCGGCGTCCGCGCTCCTGGGCGCCGCGCAGCGCCAAGGGAGCTAAGGACTTCGCCCCAAAAGGACGGCAGTCGTCGCCTGCTACACCGACCCGCCGGCAGGCGCGACGACCCTCTGTCTCGACGAACTGGGGCCGGTGATCCCGCGCAGCTTCCCACCCGCCCCCGGCTGGTCCGTTGACGGCCACCGCCGCAAGGCGCTGCTCGACTATGGGCGCGGCCCCGAGAAGGTCTGGGTCTACGGGGCGTTGCGAGTGCGTGACGGCCAGGAGCGGACCTTCACGGCGCCTTCGCGCAACACGGCCGGCTATCTCACGCTCCTGACGCTGCTGGACGCGGCCAATCCCGACGGCGACCTCAACCTGGTCAGCGACAACCTCTCCAGCCACACGAGCGGCCCCATCCAGCAATGGCTGCTACAGCATCCGCGCGTGCACCCTGTCCCCATCCCGACGGGGGCCTGCTGGCTCAATCTGCAGGAAGGCTGGTGGCGGCTTTTCCGTCGCGAGGCGCTCGCTGGCCAGTCCTTCGCCGATGCCAAGGAGATCGATCTGGCGACTCGGGTGGCCACCGAGCACCTCAACGCGCGGGCCAAGCCCTGGATTTGGGGCCGCCCGCCGCCCTCACACCGGAAGCTGCGGCGCCGCTTCATCTACTGCCTTTGAGGAACGGAGCACTAGTGGGTCACTTGCGTTGGACAGGGCCGTAGAGGATTTGCTAGGCTTCCTGGCAGGAGAGTGCAGCCAGGAGGTGACGTATGCGGCAAAAGGAGCCGTTGCGGGCGCTCAGTGCTGACGAGCGGAGTGTGCTCGAGCATGTGGGCCGTTCGAGTCGCGAGGCAGCGGCGGTGGTGGCGCGGGCCAAGGCGCTGCTGGCAGTGGCCGAGGGGGCAAGGTATACGGAGGCGGCGCGGGGCGCGGGACGGCGGTCGGGCGATGCGGTGGGCCGGTTGGTGGCGCGTTTCAACACCGAGGGACTGGCGGCGCTGGTGCCCGGGCACGGTGGCGGGCAGCCCGCGCGCTACACGAGCGCCGAACGGGAGCGCATCCTGGCCGAGGCGCGACGCCCGCCGGAGCGCGAGCGGGACGGGACGGCGACGTGGTCGCTGGTGACCTTACAGCGGGCGCTGCGCCATGCCCCAGATGGGCTGCCCCAGGTGAGCACGTACACCATCTGGTGCGTGCTGACCGACGCCGGCTGGAGCTGGCAGCGGACGCGCACCTGGTGCCCGACGGGTACCGCCGTGCGCATGCGCAAGCGGGGCCGCGTGCTCGTACACGACCCCGACGCCGACGCAAAAAAGGGCTGATTGAGCAGGCGTACCGTGAGGCGGAGGCCGGCGGGGTGGCGCTGGCCTGCCAGGATGAAGCAGGCCCCTACCAGACGGCGCCGATGGCCGGGGCCACCTGGGCGCCCACGGGGCATCCGGCGCCGCAGCCGCACGAGTACCTGCGGATGGGGACCGCCAAGTTGCTGACCCTCTTCCGTCCGGCGACCGGCGCCGTGTGGGCCCATGGGGTGTCCCGCTGTCCCAACGCGGTGCTGCATCCCTGGCTCAAGGCGGAGGTGACGGCGCTGCTGGCGGAGTTGCCCGACCCGGAGCCGATCGCCGATCCCGTCGCGCGCCGCGCGCAGTGGACGCGTTGGCAGGCGGGCTTGCGGGTCCGCATCACCTTGCCGGCGGAGCTCCCGCCGCTGCGGCTGCTGCTCGTGTGGGATAACCTGGCCGGTCACCACACGCCGGAGCTGGTGCTCTGGCTCTTTGCCCATGGCGTGATGGTGCTCTATACCCCACTCAACGGCAGCTGGCTCAATATGGCCGAATCCCTCCAGCGCATCCTCATCCGCCGCGCCGTGGCAGGGCAGCACCCGCAGTCCTCCCAGCAATTGATCGACTGGCTGGAAGCGACCGCCCGCGCCTGGAACGCCGACCCGACCCCGTTCACCTGGGGTGGCAAACGCGCGGCTCGCCGGGTCCGCGCGCGCCAGCGCCGGCATGCCCTTGGCGGCTCCGGCGCCCAAGCGGCCCGTTCCTTCCGCTGCCGGGTACATGGCTACGTCCAACGCAAGTGACCCACTAGTGCTCAGTCCAGTTCGCTTTTGACGTCTGGGTAGAGGCGAGCGAGCTTTTTGCGCGCATCAGGCGCGGTGAACTGCCAGTGGATGGTGCGCCGGGCCGTATTGCGCTCCGCCTCCCACCCTCTGGCGCGCTGGCACAAGTCGACGAGCCCCTCCAGCGGCCGGGAGAGGCAGCCGCGCTCGAAGATGCCGATCTCGATCTCGGCCATGTTGAGCCAGCTGCCGTGCACCGGGGTGTAGTGGAACTCCAGGCGCTGGCGGATGCGGTGGGCCTCCTCGGGCGGGAAGGTGGCGTAGAGCGAGGCGGGGTCATGGGTCGAGAGATGATCCTGCACGAGGCGGATGCGTGGGGCGTCGGGGAAAGCCTCATCGACCAGCCAGCGGAGGCAGTGAGCATACTCGGTGTGGGTGCGCCGCTCGGTGATTTCGGCATGGCGCCAGCCCACGTGTGGAGCGACCAGCACGAAGGCGTTGGCGGTGCCCACGCGCTCATAGGCGTAGTCGATGCGTGCCGGATGACCAGGACTGGGCGGCAAGGAGGGACGGGTGGGCGCATGCAAGACGACGGGCTTCTCGTCGAAACAGACTAGCGGCTGCTGCGGATCAGGTGGCTCGGCGTAGAGGTCGAGGACCTCTTCCATCGCCGCGACGAACGGGGCGCCCACGGACGGGAGACACCACTGCTCGTGCTGCCAGGGCTTGCGCTCGTTTTTTTGAGCGCTTGCCGAATGGTCTCGGGCGAGATGCTTCTCCACAAAGCCCAGCTCGACCGCCTTGCCGGCCAACAGCCGCAGCGTCCAGTGGTCGTGCCCTGTGGGGGCTGGGCTGCAGGCGATGGCGATGAGGTGGGCCTGCTGCTCGCCCGTGAGCGCCTGGCGGTAGCGCGCCTGGCGCTGGTCGTGCAGCACCGCCTCCAGCCCGCCCGCCAGGAAGCGCTGGCGCGTGTTATAGACCGTGCCCACTCCGACCTCCAAGGCCTGGGCCACCTCGACATCGCGCCAGCCCTCCGCCAGTTTCACCAAGATACGCGCCCGCGTCTGGATGCGGGCGGCCGCGTGGCCGCGATGGACCCAGGTCTGCACCAGTGCACGCTCGTCATCCGTCAGTTGAATCGCCTCCGCGGTCCGCATTGGGACACCTCCTTCTGCTCCCTGCTCCCCGCATAAGCCATACCACCACAATCCCACTGGACTGAGCATTAGAGCAACTTGCGAGAAGTAGGGGCAGGCACAGGTTGTGCAGAGATGCGCGGGTATGCGTGCCTATTCGACCGACCTGAAAGAGCGCTTGGTGTGAGCGGTGGCCGACGGTCCGCCCAGGCGAGAAGCCGCTCGCCGTTTCACCGTCGCCGTGAACACCGTCAAACGGCCGTCGTGCAAGAGCGCACGACCGGTTCGCTGGAGCGCCAGCCCATTCCCGGCGGTCCACGCCAGATTGGGCCAGAGCGGGAAGCTGGCTTGTTGGCGCGCCTGGAGGCGGCGCCCAACGCCACGGTCTTGGAGCACGGTGCCTGGTGGGCCGAGCACCACGGCCAGCAGCTGAGCGAGGCGACCATGTGGCGGGCGATCCGCCGCCTGGGGTGGACCCATAAAAAAAGCACTGGCAGCCAGCGAGCGCGACGAGGCGGCCCGCACCGCCTGGCGCGTAGCGGTCGCGCAACTTGCCCCCCAGCGGTTCGTCTTCGTCGACGAGAGCGGCACCACCATCGCCTTGACGCGCCTCTACGGTTGGGCCCCGCATGACCGGCGAGCTACCGGCAAGGTGCCACGCAATTACGGCAAGAACACCACCCTGGTGGCGGCGCTGACGCCCGACGGCCTGCGCGAGCCCTGGCTGATCGAGGGAGCGATGGAGACGGCGACCTTCGAGTGGTACATCACCGAACCACTCGCACCGACGTTGCGGCCCGGGCAGATCGTGGTGCTGGATAACTTGAGTGTCCACAAAGCTGCCAGCATTCGCCAAGCGATTGCCGCGCAGCACTGCCAGCTGCTCTTCCTGCCGCCCTACTCGCCCGACTGCACGCCGATCGAGCAGGCCTTCTCGAAGGTCAAAGCCATCCTGCGCGGACTCGGCGCCCGCACCCTTGAAGCTCTCTGGGCAGGCCATGCGGGTGGCGATAGCAGCGATCACCCCCGCGGATGCCATTGCCTGGTTCGCCCACGCCGGCTACACCCTGCCCGCTCCAGCTACCTGAAAGTTGCTCTAGTAGAAGGTTGGTTTCAACAGGCCGTCACAGAAGCGCGTCGTAGGCTCACAGCTTCCTCACGGCACTCCCCGCCCCTCACCAGCGCGCCGGTCAATGTACCGGACGCGTGGGCTGGAGTGCAACAACCCGCGAGCGGTGCAGCAGGCGGGTGCGCCTCGTAGCCGTCGGTACGCTGGAGGGATCTCTTTGCCGTGCTCTTGCCGTGCCCTTGCCGCGCCACCTTCCGCATTGTGACCGCCCTGGCGATGTTCCTATTCGTATCGAGATGTCGTTGTGACCTGTACGATCTAGTGATGAATGACCGATATCGGAAGCGCTCGCGAGAGGAGGCGTTGCATGTTCAAGGTGATCATCGCCATCGACGGGTCCCTCGGCGCCCAGAGCGCGGTCGATTTCGCGCGGGATCTCCTCGTCGGAAAAGAGACTGCGGTAACGCTTCTCCACGTCATCCCGCAACACATCATGTGGCACGAGGGCGGCGTCGTGGTGACAGAGCCCTTCGACGACATGCCGGCCGCGCGAGCGGCGGCCAAGAGGCTCCTCGCCGACAGCGCCCAGCACCTGAAGGACGGGGGAGTTGGCCCCGCTCTGGAGGAACAGCTGTTGGCTGGTGACCCTGCGGACCAGATCTTGGCCTACGCCGCCCAGGCCGCTGCGGATCTCATCGTCGTGGGCCGTCGGGGGTTGAACGCGGTGCAGCGCTTCCTGGTGGGGTCCGTGTCGACCAAGATCATGACGCATGCCCCCTGCGCGGTACTCGTGGTGCCCCCCAAGTCCGCCACCTGAGACTCAGCCGGCGCTCCGCACGCGCATCCGAGCCCGCACCTAGAAGAAGCCGGCGATGTGCAAGTGATGGGCCGCATCCGTGTCCGTCCAGGCGAGCAGGTTCTCGTTCAGCGCGGTATTGAGCGACAGCGCCGGTCCCCCGATGGCCGTGTCGTCCAGGGTGGTCGTGGTGGGGGCTGGATTGCCCGCGATCGGGAAGAGGTTCAGGTGGTGGGCCGCGTCGGTCCCGGTCCAGCCGATCCATTGCTGACTCCCCTGGCCGAGGAAGGGACCGAGGAGATAGGCGTCGGGGGCGGCGGCGCTGGTCTGCCCATCGACGGCGGTGCCCGGCTGCAGCGCGTCCGCATGGGTGGCGGCGGCTATGCGCAGCTGCCGCGAGCCACGCGCCGACCACAAGAGGTCCATGACGGTCGCCGAGCCACGCCGCAGGTGCGGTCCGGCGTCGCTGCTGTCCTGGGTCAGCACGGTCTTGGTGCCCGGCACGATCGCCGTGGTGGTGACGCTGAGCTGGAGGACGTTGAGCGAGTGGTTGGGATCGGTGCCGGTCCAGGCCAGGCAGAAGCAGGGGCCGAAGAGGAGCGCCGGCGCGGTGAAGCTATTCTCGTTGCTCAGCGTCAGCTTCTTGGGGCTGCTGCCATACGCATCAAAGAGCACGTTGAGCGAGTGGCCGGGATCGGCACCGGTCCAGGCGAGCGCGACGACGAAGCTGGCCTGGACCGGGGTCACGATGACGTCCGGACGGAAGGGCGAGGTCTCGTGGAGGGTGAGCTTGTGGCCGTAATGCAGCCCATCCGAGCTAGTTTCGACGTTGAGGTGGTGTAGGGGATCGGTGCCGGTCCAGGCCAGCACCGTCTCATTGCCGGTGCTGTCGAGCGCGGGGCCGTCGATGCTGGTATCGGGCAGCGTGACCCTGTTGTTCACGGTCGCCGCTCGCAGCATCCGTGCGGAGGCGGCGGACGCCTTCACGTGCTGGCCAGCGGCGGCCCAGGCGGGGGTGACGGCGCCGAGGGTCAGCAGGGCTGCGAGGAGCGGCGCGAGGAGCGGCGTCGCAAGCTGATGCCGGTGATCCGGGTGAGGCACGTGCATGACACTCCTCCATGGTCGCCGCGCCACCGCGGCGTAGTGCGCTTGAAGGTCGAGACCTTCGCAGGACAACACCTCTGCGACTTCGCTCGAGGGCGCGTCGAGCGCTTCGGAGCGAATTACGCGCCGACTGCTCCCATCACGCCACACGTGCGCCGCGCCCCTACAAACGAGCGTTGGTAGGTCTGCCCTGTTGGCGTCGCTCCTCGTCCTCCGCCTCCTCTTTCTCCGCCTCCTCCCTCGATCCGCGCGGCCACCGTTGCGCCGGTCCTCGCCGACCGATGAGGCATGGTTTGCCCGTGTTGAGCGCTCGTTTCCTTGCGGCACGCGGCTCGCCGACCTCAGACCATAGACCGTAACGTGTGTCACGAAGTTCTTACAGCGATTTAATCTAGGTAGTCGTATGTTATGTTACGGATCCGTCACGGCGCGCTCATGGTTGAGGTGTCGGCGGCAGGACTCGTGCCCTTCCGGTCGACGTGGACTCCGCCTATTGGGGCACTCGGCGCCCGGGCGATGCAGTTGTTGTCTGGCCGCATGTGCATACCGCCCAAGCGCCGTCCGGCGACGCGGGCGAGCGAAACGGGGACGGCGGATCGTCGCCCGCAAGGAGGAATATCGGTCCCACTATATGCGGGAGCGCAACTTCGCGTGGCTGGGCAGCTTCCGGCGTTTGCTCATCCGCTGGGAACACCTGAGCAGGGTCTACCAAGGGTGCTTTCCCGTGGCTGTCCTCCTGATCTGCCTCCGTCGGGTCGGCTCTCTGCCACCACGTGTGAGCGTCGAGCAGGCCGGGTCCACAGTTGCATGGCACACCGCAGGGCGCAGGAGGGGGACCGGGTGACAGCGACGCGGCGCACACCGGCGAGCGCGAGTTGGGCTGGTCGGCTCGTTGACTTGCTAGCTCGCCGGCTAGCTGGTTGGTGCGTCGGGGCCCGCGATCCACGCACGCGCCTTCGCGGCGTCGGCGAGGGGGAAGACGTGCACGTCGCCGGGGAAGAGGAAGGCGACGAGCCTGGTCGAGTGGCTGATCCAGTCAATGTCGGTGACGACGGCGACCCGCTCCACCTGGCCGCGATGCGCCATGCTGACCTTGACGTCATCCCACAGCGCGCCGGGGCTCATCCCACTCAAGCTGACGATCTCGCAGTACGCACACAGAGCCTTGTGCCGCTTGGAGGCTGCCTCCAGTGCCGGGATCAGCACCGTTTCGTAGTCCTGGCGCGTGACGTGGTCCGCGCATCTGAAACCCACAACGCCACCGGGAAAGTCGGGCAGCACCTCGATCATGTGCGTTTCCTTCGTGCTGGCATGCGAGACCGGCGCTGACAATATTCTGCTCGGCAGTTGCCACTGGCGTCCGTAGATGTCGATGTGCCCTCGGCTGGGGAGGCGACGCGCAAGCGCACGCCGTCACGCACATGCGCACCCCTTCGTCCCATCGTATAGGTATGCGCTGCTTCACGACGTGGTCACGCATTGGCGGCGCGGCGCCGCTATGTCCTCACGTCGTGAGGGAGGGCGAAGAGTGCGCGACACGCGATGGGCGTGGCGATCGGTTGAAAGCCTACGGGGCGCAGCCAAGCGCACCCTGCGCGTACAGCCGAACTGCCCTTTCCCCTGGGGTTTCGGAACTGTCTATAGCTAATGTGAACTGCGCACACGTAGGGAAGTCATTAGGTGAGCGACGTGAGCGAGCCGCCACTCGAGAGCTGCCGAATTGCTTCGGCCAAGAGCGGCGCGACGGAGACTACATGCAGTTCAGGCCACCCATCCGCTTCGACGGGGACCGAGTCCGTCACGTAGAGGCCGCGAATGTTGGCGTCGCGAAGCCGCCGCCGAGCCTCGCCGACAAATAGGCCGTGGGTGGCGGCGACGACGACATCGGGCCGGGCGCCCGCTCTTATGAGAGCCTCGACGCTCCGCGCGATCGTGCCACCGGTCGAAATCATGTCGTCGACGATCAGGCACGACTTGCCGCGCACTTCGCCGACCACGCGAGTGACATCGGTTTCGGTGGCGCTCTCTCGGTGTTTGTGTAGCACCACCACGGGCAGCCCGAGCGCATGCGCATACTCGGTTGCCATCGATACGCGACCCGTATCTGGCGAGACGACGACCGTGTCTCGGCCAAGCTTGGGCCGCAGGGCCTCTACGAGCGGACTGCGGGCGGTCAGGTTTCCTACTGGGATGAAGAAGAAGCCCTCGATCTGGGCCGCGTGCAGGTCCACCGTGACGACCTGCCGGATGCCGACGGCTTGCATGAGTCGAGCAACCATGCTCGCGGTGATAGGCACGCGCCGACCTCGGCGTTTGTCGGCTCGCGCATAGCCGAAATAGGGAACGACGGCCGTTACCCGTGCGGCCGCCGAACGCCGGCACGCGTCACCGAACTGCAGGAGTTCCACGAGGTTGTCGTTGACTGGCGGGGATGTTGGCTGCACGACGAACACCTCGCGTCCCCGCACGCTTTCTTGGAGTTCGGTCGAGACCTCGCCGTCCGGAAAACGTTCGACGGTGCAGCGGACGAGCGACTCCCCGAGCTCTCGTGCCACCGATTTGGCTAAGGTGGGGTGGGCCGTCCCTGCCAGAATCGTCCATCTTGCGTGCCTCACCGCGACGCCTCCTCTCCAGTCCCGTACCGTAGCCGAGCGAATCGGTGACGCCACGACCAGGCCACGAGAGTCACGTGGGGATAACCGTAGCTGGCCATCACCTGACCATCACACAGTATCGCAGTTGCTGTACAAGCGTGTCACAGCGCGTTCGAAATGGGCCGGCTCTTCCTCACGGTCATCTCACACATGCTTGAGAAGTGATGTGCCGCATCACCGTCGCTGGAGCAGCCAGGGTACCGGCGCGATAGGCGGGCCTTGGACGTCGAGCACGATCATGCACGAGCGGCTTCTTATGGGCCATTGGAACAACTATTGCGGGGGTGTGAAGGCGATTCCGCAGTCACGCATGATGGGGGCTGGCACAACATTTCAAAGTTGAAGAGCTTTTGTGCTGAAACCGAGAGGAAATCGACCTCTGGCGTACCCAGCCGTGACGGGAGTCTGATTCTCATGTGGTGGGATGTCGACGGGACATCCCGGACCGAGCGTCAAGACTGAGCGTCAAGACTGAGCGTCAAGGAGGAAGAGACGATGGCGATCGAGAGGTGGGAGCCATCGGCGGAGTTCACGCCGCTGCGCGAGGCTTTTGCACGGTTGTTGGAGGACAGCGTCGTCGGCCTGAACCGCTTCGATGGCATCCAGAGCATCCAGCGCATCCTCCCGATGGATATCCGGGAGGCGGACGGCAAGTACGTCGTCGAAGCTTCGCTGCCTGGATTCAAGCCGGAGGACGTTCAGGTCATCGCCAGCGGCGACACGCTGACGATCCGCGCTGAGCGGAAATCGGAGCAGAAGGAGGAGAAGGCGGGCGCCTACGTGCGGCACGAGCGCTACGAGGGCGAGGTACGCCGGTCGGTGACGCTGCCAGGCATGCAAGCCGATGGGGTACAGGCGACCTACCAACACGGCGTGCTGACGCTGCAGGTGCCCAAGGTCGCCCAGGCGCAAGCCAGGGCCATCCCCATCAAGGATCTGTCCCAGGATGCCGGCCGCAATCGCTCAGGCTAGTGCCTGTTATGGACTCTATGGACTCAACCTCGACTGTCTCAGATGCCCTCAGGTAGCGATAGCGTCGACGGAGGACGCTTGGGCCCCCGATCTTTGCCGCTCGGCTGCGAGGAGATCGGCCTCTCGACCCCGGATTCGTCTCCGATTCTACGGCATGCTCCGAGATTCGAGGTCACGTCCATAACAGGGTCTAGGGAGCGATGACGGTCGAAGGCGGCGCGCGCCCGCCCCCTCGACCCGTCATCGCTGGTTGGCGATGCGCCCGATGCGTCTCGGACTCGTCAGTGCACGCATGGGTAAGGCGAAGGTAAGGCGAAGGAGCTACAGCGGGTGGCGTGAGAGGGGCGGGCCCGGCGTGGGAACGCGTGCCAAGCGCACCTTCGAGCAGAGCGACGTGAGGGGAGGATCGCATGCGTGCGATGCAGCGCGCGGTGCGCGAGCGCGATCCCCTCCGATCGCGGGAGGCCTCCCCGAGTGCGCCGAGATCGTGTCACCTAGCCTGCACCCGCGAGGATCTGGTGGACGTGCTTGACGAGGCACTTTCTCGCGGGAGTGAGCGGGCGCGGCAGGACGCCAGCGGCGTGCGTGTTGACACCGATGCCGTCTTCTGCCGTGCAGAGGCCGCGTGCGACGAGGCGCTGTGAGTCTACGTGGCGCTGGACGAGCGCAAGTTCCGCGAGGTGTTCACCCTCGCATGGTCGGCGGGATACCGCGCCGAACGCCGATCATCTTCGAGGGCAGGGAGCGGCTTGACCACGGGAGGAACGACGCTACAGGGATGACCAGGCACGCGTCGCGACGGACAGCGAAGTGGCAGGCGAGTTCCGGCGGGTGCCGGAAAGGAAGAACACGATGGGCGAGACGGATAGTGCGCACCGATCGGATATCGACGTCAGGGACGATGTGCTCGAAGAGTTGGACTGGGACACTCGCGTGCGGCCCAACGCGATCGGCGTCTCCGTGAAGGACGGGATCGTCACGCTCACGGGCACGGTGGATTCGTTCCCGAAGCGATGGGCGGCGCAGGAGGCAGTCCTGCGCGTGGTAGGCGTCAAGGCAGTCGCCAACGACATCGAGATCCACCTGCCCAGCAGTGCGGAGCGTACGGACGGCGAGCTCGCTGAGGCGGCCACCACGGCACTGACCTGGGATGCCGAGGTACCGACGGCAGGAGTGAAGGTCACGGTGTCGCAGGGCTGGGTGACACTGAAGGGCACGGTCGACACGGCGTTCCAGCGCCAGCAGGCCGTGCGCGCTGTCCATCGCTTGGCGGGCGTCAAGGGCGTGACGGACGTGTTGATGGTCCGTGCGCCCCGGCCCGTGCCGAACGACGTACAACACCGCATCGAGCGGGCGTTGCTGCGCAACGCCCAGACCGATGCCCAACGCATCCAGGTCGATGTCGAGGGGCAGAAGGTGATCCTGCGCGGGAGCGTCCGTTCGTACGCCGAACGCGTGGCGGCCGAGCGATTGGCGCTCTCAGCCCCCAACATCGCCGAGGTGGAGAATGAGTTGATCGTGTCGCCCTTGTCGTGAGTCTCGTGGGTCGAACGCCGACCGGCGCAACGCGGGCCCAGCACGGGAGCCAACCCACGGAAGGTCACGAGTACACAATCGGTGGGCACAACGAGAGACGACCATAGCCATGAGTAACCCGCGTGACGACGCGTTGACGGTGCTGCAGAACACGCTGGAGGCCGTCGCGGCCTACGCATTCGACGAGAAGGAGTGCGCCACATCCGGCGACGAGCACTGCCGCCAGCTGATGGGCAACCCCAAGCGGGACGACACGCGCCCCATCGAGCGCCTGCGCAAGGAGGTGGTGCGGCTGGTGCGGCCAGCGCGGCGCGCAGCTCGGCAGGTTCGCACGGCCGTACTTCCGCCTCGCGGTAGGTCCAGTCCTCGTAGCGCATCAGACCAGAATCGCCAGCAGCGTCGGTTGGGTGACGGTGTGTGTAGACTACGGGCTGCGCTAGCGGTGCGGAGCCGCCTCAGCGACTACCCGCGGCACGTGGGCGCAGCGGACGATGCCACTCTCGGCCATGTGAACGCCTCACGCTCCCTCCGTGCAGAGGGTGTGCCAGGATATCAACAAGGCCGGTTGGCTTGTAGTCAGACCTTATTGATCGCAGCTGTTCTCGGCGGACTGTCGTGCTTCCCCTACCGCTCGCTCGCCAGTGGCAGCGTGAACCAGAACGTCGAGCCCTTGCCAACTGTGCTGTCGAGGCCAACGTGCCCGCTGTGACGCTCGACGATGGTCTTGCAGATGTGCAGTCCCAGCCCGAGCCCGGCGCTTGATCCATACTGTACGGGCACTCCCGCCGCCCGGTAGAATGCCTGCCAAACGCGGCTCTGTTCCTGCAGCGAAAGGCCGGGGCCATGGTCCGTCACACTGACGCGCGCTTCCGTCTCCTCTTGCACTAGCTGTACGACGACGGACTGGTCTGCGCCCGAGTACTTCAGCGCGTTCGTGAGGTAGTTCGTCAGTACCTGTCCGATGCGAACTGCGTCGGCCTCGACGGGCAGCGGCGAGGCGACTGCCATCTGCAGATCGATTGTGCGACTCGGATGCGCCACGCGCTGCGCCTCGACTGCCTCGCGTACCAATGCCACTAGGTCACAGAGCGTGCGGTGAATTTCTAGCTTGCCACTGCGCACGAGCGCGGTGTCGAAGAGCACCCCAACGAGTCCCGCCAGACGATCGACGCTCTGGCTGGTCTCGTCCAAGCAGCGTCGGACCCCCGCGACTCGGTCCGCCAAGTCTGGAGACTGTTCCAACACTGCCGCCGCCAGGCGCTCGAACCATCGCGTCGCAAGTGCGATCTCACCCATGGTCACGGTCAAAGGCGAGCGCACGTCGTGGCTTGCGGTGGCCATGAACTCGTCCATACGTTGGGTCGATTCCTGCCAAGCCAACTCACGCACGAGGGCCGCCTCCCGCTCCCAGAGGAGGCGGTCCCGCTGTAGCACCAACGTCGCCATATCTGCGGTCGCCCTCGCTAGCCCGCGGTCAGCAGCAGAAAAATTGGGCTGGCTCGCCCCGAAGTCGACCGAGAGCACACCCACCAGCTCCGTGCCGAGGCGCATAGGGGCGACAAGCGTTGGATACGCCTTGGAAGTCGGCCACCTCGCCCTCGTGGGCGTTGTGAGGTCGAACATGAGGACCTCGCCCGCACACAGCCGAGCGATTTGGTCCGGCAACAAGTAGTCCGTCAGGCGGCATTGACCCATCGCCGCGGCCCATCGCGGCTCGTCCTCCACGGGCTCCCCAACGCGCACCAGCGGCCGCAGATGGTCTGTCTCCGGGTCGATTGAGGTGAACTGGACGCGGTCACCACCAAGCACTCGCAGCGCCGCTTCAGCCAGCCGGCGAGTAACCACGTTGGTGTCTGGCACCCTTTCGGCATCGGCCACGACGTCGAAGGTGCCGAGAATCGAGCTGTCGGCCGCGCGGTCGGCTGCGCCCAGTGGACCGGTGAGCGCCTGCGCCATGTCCACCAGTGCATCGAGCGCCGTCTGCGTGCGTTGCTCCAACCGCTTACGTGCGGAGATGTCGCGGATGCTGCTGACGACGACAAAGTCACCGGAGAGTTCAAGGGGACTGAGGCTCACCTCGACGGGGAATTCACTGCCATCGCGACGCCGGCCGAACAGCGTGAGGTCAACGCCCATGGGACGGACTCTTGGTGCAGACGTGTAGGTCGCACGGTGGCGCGTATGGGCCGCCACGAATCGCTCGGGGATAAGTAGCTCCACAGGTCGGCCGATCAGCTCCGCGCGGGGATACCCGAACAGGAGCTCCGTCTGGCGGTTCACGAGCCTGATGAGTCCGTTGCGACCAACCACCACCGTGGCATCGGGGGCCACGTCGATGAGAATCCGGTAGTAGTCTTCGACCGTCCCGTTGTCATGGCGCGTCGCGGCATACAGCGGCTCTCGCGCAGATGTGGGGGTTGGCTTCTGCCCGCCGTGTGCATCGGTAGGCATTATTGCCTCGTTTTCTCAAAGGTTGGTCGGGTGGGTGGGCCTGGGTCCGGCCAGCGCCTCGCCACAACACGATGATGGCGTTTTGCAAACTGATACCTAGTACCTGGGCGAGCGGCCTAAGCGGGGCGACACATGGCGCACGTCGTCACCAGTCATCGCCCGGGTAGCCTCACATTGGGGCATTACGCCGGTCTCACAGCGGGTCAGGAGTGTGCAACGAAAGTAGGCCAACCGAGTCCTTTCCTTATTACAAGGCCTCTGGCCTTGTTGACCTCCGCATTGCGTGGGGCAAGCGAGCGGGCGGGCGCAAACGGAGGCGGTAGAGAGTGAAGGCAATACCGAGCAAGAGGGCTTGCGTCTGCTGCGTGCGCAAGGAACGCCCAGTAGCCCGCGCCGAGACATTGCGCTTGGTCGCTGAGAAAGTGCTGCCGTTCCGTCCCACCGCGGGTCGACCGTCATCCCTGGAGGCGAGTGAGGAGCAGGTCACCGAGACGGGGATAGCCTTGCAAACCGCCGAGCAGGTGGGACGGTCGCGGTGGGTGTTGAGCGAGCTGGAGGAGGCCTCCCTCGCCGAGCTGGATGCCTACCGGCCTGCTTCCTCGCCACCGGCTCATGGAGTCGCCGTCAGTGATGCGTGAGCATGTGCTCACCCTCGGTTACCTCATAGGACTTATGAGATGCGTTTGAGATGCGCTCGGGCACATACACAAGCGCGAGCGGCCGCTGGAGATGGCGCTGGGTGTCTTCGATGCGGCAGGGGTCGTGCGCCTGCGGCTGCACCGCGAGGCGGACGTCTCGTCGGTGGGCGACCTGCTGGTCTACAGCTTGGACGAGTGGGAGACGGTGGCCGAGCGCAAGGGCGGCATCCGCCGCCTGCTCGATGACAAATGGCGCCTTGTATATCGGGCGAACGCGCCTCACGGATTGTTCAGCCGAGGTGAGATACGGGCCGCTTAGCGCGCCCCAAAAATAATCACGTCCTCGATCTCGGAGGTGCGGCGGCCTGCGCCGATTGTGGAGTTCTCGGCACCACCTAACGCCACGGTCGTCTCAAGCATAGATAGGTAGAGAGGGTATGCTCGAGGTCGCGTGAGCGGCCGGCTGAGGCGCCTCAGCCGGTGCTCGACAACAGAAGGGGATGGGTGTGTACGTGGAGGACGACGCCGAGGCCATTCGTCGCTGCCAGCGGGGTGACATCGGCGGGCTCGAGCCGCTTATCGCCCGCTACCAGGTCGCGGGTATGCGCCTGGCCTATCTGCTGGTCGGCGAGCGCTTGGCTGCCGAGGACGTCGTGCAAGACAGTTTCTTGCACGCGTACCGAGGCATCGCGCGCTTCCGTGCGGACAGCCCGTTCACGCCCTGGTTCTACCGCATCGTGACGAACACCGCACGGCAGCAACGACGAACGATCGCCCGGCGAGAAATCACCGTCAGCTGGCTCGCGAGTGACGACGAGCCAGAGGGCGGATCTGAGGTCTCGCCCCTGCGCACCGAGCTGCGCGACCGTGATCCGCTAGCCGACCCGGCGCTCCAGGCGGAGCACCAGGAGGAGCGCGAGGACATCCTGCGCGCGCTGGCGGGACTGACGCGGAAACAGCGCGAGGCCGTGGTGCTGCGCTACTACCTGGGCTGCTCGGATCGCGAGTTGGCGGCGATCCTCGGGTGCAGCGAGGGCACCGCCCGGCAGCGGCTCCACGATGGCCTCGTCGCCCTCAGGCAGATCATCACGCAACGCTTCGCCTGGCTGGATGTGACGACGCTCGCGCGTCCTCAATAAAGGAACCATCGGATCATGTTAGAACAGCATCCCCCCGAGTTTGAGGATCGCCTGCGGACCCTGCTCGCACGCGGTGCAGAGGCGATTCCGCCGGATGTCGACATCTCTGCCCGCGTCCGCCAGACGCTCATGAGTCCCCCACATCGCCGTCGGCTGTTCGGCATCGTCGTCCCGCTGAATGCGCCGGCCATCGTCGCCGTGTTGGTGGTGGCACTCCTGGCCGCCACGCTCACATTCGTGCATCCCGGGGGACTGCCGCGACCTGGCGGCATTCTCGGACCGGGCGCCACGCCGACGACTGTGCTCACGACGGTGCCCGATTTCACCGACATGCAGTTCGCCATCGCGCAGTCGCAGGCGCTGACGGCACATCTGTACCTGCAAGAAACTCTGCAACCGAACCCGACCGTCGCCAAGGGCGTGATCTTCGCTCAGAACCCCGCGGCCGGCCAGCAGGAACCGTGGGGCTATGTCGTCACCGTGACGGTAAGCAATGGCCCGGCGAAGCAGACCATGCCCGACGAGACTGGCAAGCAGCTCAACATCGCGGAGAGCGATCTGGCCAGCGCGGGCTTCACCACCGTTGTCCCGGTGTTCCAACTAAATTCCAGCGTGCCGGCCGGAGTGGTCTTCAAGACCGATCCCACCGCCGGGTCGTCGATCACGCCGGATACCGCGATCACACTCGTACGTCGCCACAGGACCGACGCCGACGCCGGGGAGTTGATGGCGGCAGGAGCGTGAGGCTGAGGAGCGCTCGCGCGTGACGCGCGTCATCGCCGGCGCACCCATCGGCGCCGTCAGTCCGCATGCGTTTCCCGCGTAGTTACCCACAGGGCGCTGCACGCCGTCGCCTGGCTAAGCATCCGCGGCCTCAGCGGGGCGCTGCGGACGTGGCCGTTCCGCCACTGGAGAGAGCCCGAATAGAAGCGCCGTGGCTGCAGCCGAGCCGTCGGCAGGCGAGCGGTGCGGGGGAAGCCGTGCTTCGCGCGATCACGATCGTCGTGCTGGTGCTCCTCCTCGCCGGCTGCGACGTGCCCTCCGCCGGCAAAGATGGCGGGGACGATGTCAGGCCGCTGCCGCCCCAGCCGCCGCTCGTGGCCGCCGGCGTCGCGGCCATCCCCGGGTTCGCCGCCTTACGCGCGGCCGAACCCTTCTACGGCATCGGTCCCTTCGCCGTGTATCGCTCGGCTACGCCGCCGCACGCGGAGCGGCTGGTATTCCAGCAGCCATTCCTCTACGACATCGGCCTGGACGGGAGCGCGCCGCGCCGACTGGCGGCGCCGAAGTATTCCTGCGACGCCGACAGCGCGATGACGGCGACACCCGACGGTCAGTGGCTCGATTGCCGTCACCGTATCCGTTGGACAATTCCACGTCGTCCACCTTCCCGCTCCTACGCCTGTCGCTCGCCGCCGGCGCCTCGGCGGACCCCGCGCCGCTGCAGGAGGATCCGACATTGCTCGCCGGCCCGCACGATACGCCCATGTGGTCACCCGACGGGCGGGTGCTGGTCGTCGTCGACAGGGCCGACTGCGTGCTCGCCTTCTTCGCCTGGGATGCGGCGCGCCGCGAGCTGCGCGAGACGGCGTCGCTCACCTCGCGCAGCTTCTCGCCCACCCCAACCGACTGCGAGCTGGCGCTGCCCGCGTGGTCGCCCGACGGCACCAGCCTCGCCGTGATCGCCGGCCACGGCCGGTTGGAGGTATTCGCGGTGCCGCCTGCCGCCTACGCCGCACCGCGCGGCGGCCCACCGGGGCCGATCACCACGTCGGCGAGGGATCTGGCGAGCGCGCGCATCGGCGCGCTCTTCCGATACGCGCGGCCCGTTTGGCTGTCGCCCACGACGATCGCGGCGGTCGGCGGGGACGACGCCGACGCCGCCGACGCCGGACAGCTCGCGGGGATCGACGTCGGCAGCGGCCGGCAGAGCGTGCTGGTCCGCTTTCCCGCGGGTGGCGGCGGAATCTGCGCAATGGCCGGGCTGCCGGCCAGCGGTGTAGTCGTCTTCGACCGGTGCATGCGCTCTTACGACGGCTCGTACCCCGACGGACTCTTCACCTACCGCTACGCCACCGCCAGCGCCGTGGCGTAAGCGGCGGACCAGGACGTACTGGAGGCCATGGCCGTGCGCCATGGCGGCATCCGCCGGCTGCTGGACGTGGAATGGGCCAAGGTCTACAAGACGACCAGCCCGCGCGGGCTGGTCGTGCGTGACGCACTGCGACGCGCGGCATAGGCGACCCGAGGGTTGCAGCGTGGCGGAGACCCCGGCGTGCACCTTGCTCCGCTTTCGATTACGCCGTCGGGCAGATGACGTTCCCCGGCTCGCCCGGCCCCGCTTGGAAGGAGGCGAGCATGTAGGCGTACGACGCACCCCACAGCGCCCGGAGCTGGTCGAGGTCGAGCGAAGCCTCGCCGTGGAGCTGGATCGCGTAGAACAGGCCGTTGGCGACGAAATAGCGCTGCAGCAGGGCGCCACCGGAAACCCTCCCGATGGGTATATCCTGGTCGTCGGCTACCGCCGGGTAGCTGCCGACGGTCGCGGTCTTCGCCCCCGAGCAGTACATCGTCTCGGTGTTGGAGATGCGCCCCGGGAGCGCCTCCAGTGCGGTAATGTCGAATGCGACCAGATGAGGGTGCTGAGGGTAGAGTGCGGGTCCTCGTCCTGGATCTGCAGCAGGTAGTAGCCGGAGGTGCTGCGGTGAATGACCCACCCGGTCGGCACGTCGAGGGAGAAGCCAAATGACGGATCGGTATAGCGTGCCCACGTGCTGGAGGGCGCCGTGGCCGTCGGGACGCCGATGCTCGTGCTCGCCGACCCGCTGCACGCGGCGAGCACGAGCACGAGCACGAGCGCGGCGGCCAGGGCCACGAGGCGTCCCAGGGAGGTTAAGCGCATGCCGGTCCACTCCTTTCGCTGCTCCTACGCGCCCGCGGCGGTCGCATCGGTGGCCGAGGCACCCGACACCACCCGATCGCGCCGAGGGTGCGCCTATATATGTAGGACGCTCGGTCCGGATGGTAGTTGTGTGACGGGCGTCACACTGCGGGTTGTACCCCCTCAGACTGCACCGCGAGGCCGACGTCTCCCCAGTCGGCGATCGGCACGTCTGAGGCTCGGATGAGCTGGAGCGGGTCACCGAGCGTAAGGGCGGCATCAGGCGGCTGCTCGATGAGAAGTGGGCAAAAGTCTATCGGGCAGGAGGTCCCGAACCGTTGGCATCTGCCCCGAACCCGCCGTATAATTGCGTCACGCGAGAAGTGCCGAATTTATCAGGCTTTGCTGCTGGCGAGCGGTGAAAAAGTACGTATCTGCCTTCCAACCAGTACGTCGTGAATGCAGGTCTTGCTTCTATCCCGTCACTACGCACGAAGGGTTCATGCACATCTCTTCGTACACCTGTTTCGGCAGCGTTACAGATCTGCTCAGCGTAGCACCGCCTCCGGCGGAGCCAGGATGTGCATGACCGGCCGGTATCCGAGTCAACGGACCTCTGGGATCGTCAGCGGGATCACGGCGCCATGCGCTGCGAGCTCCGCCACGAGCGCCCCCGTATCACCCCTTTTGGGGAATGACGAAGAACGGGACGACGCATCCGACGGCTGCGATGATGGCCGCCGTCAGCAGCGCCAACGGAATCGACCGCTCGACGATGGGGCCGGCCAATGCTGATCCGACCGGCATCCCCGCGAAGTTCAGGCCCATGGAGACGGCGAAGACACGGCTGAACCAGCGTTGATCCGTCCGCCGCTGGCGCAGCGCGAACAAGCCGATGTCGATGGGCCCGGCGGCGAGGCCGAAGAGCACCATCCCCAACAACAGAGCAACCGGCATCTGCACCAGAAAGAGCACGCATCCCAATGCAGCGACCGCCAGCCCACCGACGATGATCGGGCGCTCGCGCCCCTCAGTGTTGATGCGCCCCGAGACGAGGCCGGCAACCACCGTCGCCACACCCGCCACCGACCACAGCAGGCCCACACCGTCCGCGCCCCAGTGGAAGGTGCGCAAGGCCAGGACGGGAAGCGCCACGACGAGGACGCCGTAGGGGATGTTCGTCATCCAGAGCGTGAAGATCACGCCGCGCAGCGTGGGATGGCGCACCACGTAGACCAGCGCCTGCCATGCCGAGCGCAGCAGCGGCTCCTGCGAGCTCGGCTCCCTCTGCGGCTCCCGCACGCCGAACAAGGCAAGCCCGGCCGCGACGAAGATGCCGGCGGTCAGCAGGAAGGCGCCCTCCCCGCCGAACCACGCGACGAGGAAGCCCGCGAGCGCCGGCCCCAGCACCGTGGCCAGCGCCATGCTCCCGCTATCCACGCCGTTCGCGCGATCCCACAGCTCGCGCGGCACCGCCAACGGGAAGAGCGTGCGTGTCCCGCTGTTGCTCAACGGTGCCGTCAGCGAGCTGAGCGTCACAATCGCCAACAGGTCCGCCGGACCGAGCATGTGCAGTAGCGAGAGCGCCGCCACGAGCACGAGCGCCGTCGCGGCGACGCCGAAATCCACCAGGATCAAGCGCAGGCGTCCGTAACGGTCAAGCAGCGCACCAGCAATTGGGCTGACGGCGAGACCGGGTGCAATCGCGAGGAAGGTGGCGATACCGGCGAGGACGGGCGAGTGAAATCGCTGGAGCACGAACAGCACCAGCGCGACCTGCCAGAGCTGCCCGGCCGTGCGCGCCAGCACGGTCGCCCCAGCGAGCTGGGGGAATCCCTCCAGGTAGAAGAGCCGTCGATAGCTCCGGTCGATCGCCGTTCGCTCTGCCTTGCTCGCCTCGATGGGCATGAATGCTACGCCTCCCTGCGTATCCTAGCACGAGGCGACGAGCGAGAGGCTGCGGAAACCTCCTCGCCTTTTCCCTAGCCGCAGCACCGGAAAAGGCCCGCCGCGATTGCGCGCTGCACCCTCGCGCATGACGTCGCGAGGGTCTCGGCCAGCCTGCGCAGCTGCTCTCGACAGTGGCCAGCACCGTCGCGGCGGCCGCGTCCACGGGCGTATGGAACAGTCGGCGCCCGCTGCGGCGCCGTCGGCAGATCCAGACCGGGCCGCGAATGCCATATGTGCTATTTTCACCCGTCGTCTCCCGGTTTCCTGCGGCGTCGCCAGCTGCCGATGAGTTGACGGCGATGGCGCCGCTTGCATTTTGTGGTATCCACGAACGTGACTGTGAACCCCACCGTGAACCCCACCGTGAACACCACCGTGAACCCCACCGTGAACCCCGTGGCCTGGTGATTCTCTACACAGCGGAGCGATCTCATGGATGCGCACTACGTCGCTGACCGGAGCCTTTTTGCTCGCCCTTTGGCGCCAGCACCCTGATTGGACCAATCCTACACTGGCGCAGGCCACCGGGCGCTCTGTTGCCTGGGTGAAGAAATGGAAAGCCCGCTTTCGCGCGCACCCAGACGATCCGGATGTGATCTGGGCCGCACCAGCACCCCCGCGACGGCCTCGACCTTTGCTCCGCGTCATCGCGCAGATCCTGGTCATCCGTGACACCCCACCCGAGCAGCTGCAGCGCACGCCGGGCCCGCGTGCGATCCTCTCCTTCCTGCCCCGTTCCCCGGAAGTGCAAGGCGAGCGGCTCCCGCGTTCCACCCGCACCATTTGGAAGATCCTGTTGGAAGATCCTGCGCGCCAATGACCGGATCGTGCAGCAGCGACCACGCCCGCACCGTGCGCAGGCGCGCCCCGAGCCGCTGGCTGAGCTCCAGCTCGATTTCAAGGATGTGGTGCAGAGATGTGGTGCAGATCGATCCGCTCGCATCCACGAAACGGGCGCATGCAGGAGAAGTCCTCGATGCGGTCGATGTGGGCACGTCGCTCTGGCTCATGGGCGAGCCCACTGCCAGTGTTACGGCGGCCACGGTCTTTTCGCCCTTGCTCCACCTCCTGGAGCAGGTCGGCCTGCCGCAGCGGGTGCGCTTTGACCGCGATCCGCGCTTCCTGGGCAGCACCAGCATGCGGACCTTCCGACGCCCTTCCTACGGTTCTGGTACGCCCTGAGCGTGCAGCCGGTGGTCAACCCGCCCCGGCGCCCAGACCTCAACGCCTTCGTCGAACGGCTGCACGCAACCATAGAGCGCGAATATCGCCAGAGCTCCCTGCCAGACTCGCTGGCGGCGACACGGGAGAGCTTACCGCTCTTCCGGCAGCACTACAACACGCAGCGCCCTCATCAGGGCGTGACCTGCGGCAATCGTCCACCTACCAGTGCCCACCCGCAACTCCCACTCCGGCCGCGCTTGCCGACGCAGGTCGATCCGGATCGCTGGCTCGAGGCGTATCATGCGCGGTGTTTGGCTCGGCATGTCAAAGCGAATGGCTCTGTGCTCCTGGATGATCAGCTCTACTACGTAGGCAGGCAGTATGCGGGATGGGAGGTGGTGGCGCACCTGGATGCGCCAACGCGACAGGTGCGCTTACTCGCCAACCAACATACCGTACTCACCGTCAAGCCGCTGCGCGGGCTCGTCGGGGCAGCGATGCCGCTGGAAGCGTTTGTGGCTTGGTGCGAGCGCGAAGCGCAAGCGCTGTGGCGCCGGTACCTCTCGACGCGTCACTCGTTCAAGCAGGCGAGCTAAACACACAGGGCGTGCACACCGAGTGCACGCTAGAAGTGGCTACGCCGCAGGAAACCGGGAGACGACGGGCGAAAATAGCACAGGCGTGGGCCAAGGAGCTGAAAGGCCTGCTGCTCGAGATGAAGGCCTCGGTCGAACAGGCCCGTGCTGCCGGGCTCCAGTCCCTCCCCAGCGCGATCCGCGAGGCATTGGTTACCCGCTACCGCGCGCTGTTTGCCCTGGGCCATGCGGCCAATCCGCCGCCCGAGCGGCGTCCCCGCCAGCGCGGACGCGTGAAGCGGTCGCCCGCCCGCAACCTGCTCGAACGGCAGTGGCTGGGTCAGGACGAAGTGCTCGCTTTCCTCGACGACTTCGCCATCCCCTTCGACGACGATCAAGCCGAGCGCGACCTGCGGACGCTCAAGACCCAGCAGAAAGTCTCCGGCTGCTTCCGCGGCGATTCGGCGCGGATGCCTTCGCACGGCTGCGCGGCTATTTGGCAATGGAGCGGGCCCCCAGGTGGGTATGCGAGACCAGGGTGTACCGTGGCCCACGTACGGTGGCGTGTCAGGATAGGACAGCGGTGATCGCCGCGAGGGAGGAGTTGGGCGCGCGAGACGAGCGTGGCACGGTGCGTGCAGTCGCTCAACAACACAAAGACGCTCGACCGAGCCGCGCTCCGAGGAAGGATGCGAGGAACGTGAACGAGACGGACAACACGGGCGCGCTGGCGACCCCAACAATCGACGGCATTGGGACAAATGCATCCGCCCGCGTGGGCAGCGTATTCTTCGTCGGCAAGACTTCGGTGATTCTCCGCTACGGGGGATTCACGATATTGACCGACCCGAACTTCCTGCACCAGGCGAACAGGTCCCTCACGGACACGGATTGCGGTCGAGGCGCAGGACCGAGCCGGTGTTTGTGATCGATGAATTCCCGACGATCATCTTCGTGGGGCTCTCGCACCTCCACGAGGACCATTTCGACCGCACGGTGGCGAACGGATGGACAAGGCGGTGCCGATCGTGACGACCTGGCAAGCGGAGAAGAAGCTGCGCGATATGGAGTTCTACCAACTGCAGGGACTCGACCACTGGCAATCGGTGAAATTCGGGAAGGGTGACTTCAACGTCACGCTGACGTCGCTACCCGGCGTCCACGGGAAGGGTCCGGCGGCGGCGCTGATTTCCAAGGTGATGGGTACGATGCTCGAGTTCCACGCGTCCGACAAGGGCCCTGAGAGCGCGCCGTTGCTGCGCATCTACATCTCGGGCGACACGCTCCGTGCATGAGGCGCTGCACGAGATCCCGCGACGCTACCCTGACATCGATCTGGGGCTACTGCATCTCGAATACCAGCACATCGCCGGCGTCGCGCGCACGATGGACGGCGAGCTGGGCGTTGAGGCGCTGCGCATTGTACGACCGCGCAGGGCGATCCCGATCCATTTCGACGACAATACGGCCTTCCAGTCGCCGGTGACCGATTTCGCGCAGCGAAGCCTCGCGGGCATATCTCCGGATCGCGTGCATTATCTGCATCGCGGCGAGACGTACACGTTCGAGGTCCCGCGGTGAACGTCTGGGAGAAGGCTGAGGCCGCGGAGGGCGCGCTCTCGCGCTATACTCATCCGTGTGTCGTGCGTGCATGACGCTGTATTGGTGCGGGCGGGGGGATTCGAACCCCCAACCCGTGGTCGGGAGCAGTTTTTGAGACTGCCTGCTGGCGTCCATCTGAGTCCACTGACGTTCGCCAACGTCCTAATTTTCCGGGATTCTCGCGTTCGCTTGTCCGTCACTGTCCGCTGATGTTTGCCTGGGTTGGCGTCAAGGTTGGCGTCAAGCAGATCAACCGGAATAGGCACTGTCACAGGATAATCAAGCCAACGAGGAATATCGTAACGCTCTCGTCACGGGCGCGTGCTATCCTTCCGCGTGAACACAGACGACTGGTGATCCAGTGTCGCAGCGCTCGTTGCGCTGCGAGCGAGGGACGTCATGAGCGCGGAACATCGCGGGAATCGCGGCGTGTTGGCACTGTGTGCCTGCGTCTTGGGCCTGGGAATCGCTTTCCTCGCGCTGCACATCGTCGGTCCGAGCGACGGTACGCACCTGGAACCTGACGCGCCGTCATGGACCTCCAGCGGCATCGTGGTGACCCCGCTCGGTCCGCAGGCCTCTGGCGGGCTCCAGCCGGGCGATCTCGTCGTGGCCGTCGCTGGTCGCACGTTGGATGGCTGGTCGAACCTCCTCGTCGATCCTGGTATCTCACGCCCGACCTGGCACGTGGGCGATGTCGTCACGTACACGGTGCTCCGCCATGGGCACGTGACCCAAGTCCCGGTAATCCTCGTGCCATTCGACATTGGAGCCAATGTTCGCGAGGAATGGGGCAGTCTCGTCTTCGCACTCGCATTCGCGCTTATCGCAGGCTTCGTCTTCCTGCGTCGCCCGCAAGACAGATCAGCCCGCGCCCTCTTCGTCTCGACGTGTTGCCTGCTCAGCGCGCAGAGTTGGTCCTTCGGGCTGCAAATTTCGGATGTGGTCGGCGGGCTCGGCTTCTGGTTGTATCAGTTCACCGCACTCGGCGCCTACACGCTATTCTGGGCTGCGCTGCTGCACTTCACCCTGCTGTTCCCGCGTCCACATCGGCTGGTCGTGCGCTGGCGCTGGTTGATCCCGGCGATCTATATCGGCCCTGCGATCTATTGGGTGGTCTTCCTGATCGCGACGCGCGCCATCTCGGCCACCACCCTTGCTTGGATTGGAACCTGGACGCCAGGGCAGGGCATCACGGGCATCATCTATTTCGCGGCTACTCTACTGCTCGCGTTCGATGCATTGCGGACGAGCCGAGACCCGATCACGAGTCGCCAGATACGTTGGGTGGTCTTCGCGGGCGTGCTCTCCGGCGGCACCGGCCTGCTCCTCTCGATCCTGCCGGGCGACGTCTTCGGTCACGCCATCATCAGCACCAACGTGCTCGGACTCGTTCTGCTGCCGATCCCGCTTGCCCTGGCGTTCGCCATCCTGCGCTACCACCTCTTCGACATCGACGTCATCATCAACCGTGCGCTGGTCTATGGCACGCTGTCCATGACGCTGGCGCTCGTCTACGCCGCGAGCGTGATCGCCTTGCAGACTGTTGTGGGCTGGATGGGCGGCCCCGCGACGGGATGGCCACCGGCGATCGTCGTGTCTACGCTCCTGATCGTAGCGCTCTTCCAGCCCCTTCGCCGTCGTGTGCAAGGGGCAATCGATCGGCGATTCTACCGACGGAAATACGATGCAGAGCGGACGGTGGCCGCGTTCGGTGAGTTGCTACGTGCGCAAACGGAGTTGGAAGACTTAATGGTGCGTCTGGTCGACGTGGTGAGGGAGACTATGCAGCCGAGCAGCATCTCGCTTTGGCTCGCGAATCCAAGCCAAGCACGAGCAACCAGCGATCGTGAGCACGTGGGACAGTAAGTTGCTGCCCCTGAAGCGCATACGGGATTCATTACTGCCCGTTCGCCAACGTCCACTTTCGTCCACGGACGCTGAATTGCAGGCGTCTCTACTCGGTCTTTCGTCCGTCTCCGCCCACAGTTGTCCGTCCCCTTTGCTGTCAGGTTTCCTCCGAAAATCCGTCTGGGGAGCGTCCGTTCAGGCGACTGCGGCGGGAGCGAGCGAGACGGTGTACCCGAGCTGCTCCAAGCGGTGGACATAGTGCCGTTGTAAGCGGTGCGTGTCGAGCTGGTCGAAGGAGTCGGCGTCCGAGGTCCTGATAGGGACGGTGATCTTTCAGCACGTGGTAGATCACGACGAGCAACGTGTGGGACACCGCCACGATCGCCTTGCGCTTGCCGCAGCGACGGGCGAGGCGATGGGAGTGGGCGGCCAGATACGTGTTGGCGGTATGGGCAATGGAAGGCGACCCGCCCAGGCGACCTCGCCCAGGAGGGCGCGCAGCCAGGTGTTGCCGTGCCGCGTGTTGCCGTGCCGCGTCTTCCCGCCCAGTCGTTTGCCGGCGCTTTGCCGGTTGCCGGGGCAGACGCCAGCCCACGAGGCCAGGTGGCCCGCCGACGGGAACCGGCCCATATCGACCCCGATCTCGGCGATGATACCCGTCGCCGTGGTGTGGCCGATGCCGGGAAGGGTCTCCAGGAGCGCCACCGCCGTCTGCACCGACGCCAAGGTCTCCTCGATCTCGGCGGCGAGACGGGCGAGGGGTTCCTCGAGGAAATCGATGTGGGCAAGCGCGTGCTGGAGGAGCAGACGATGGGGCGCCTGGACCCGTCCGTCGAGCGCCTGCCGCAGGAGGGGCAGCTTCGCGCGTAATCGCCCGCGCGCCAACTCGGCGAGCGTGTCGGCCTCTCCCCCCCCCGCCAAGATGGCTTCGAGCATGTCCCGTCCACTCGTGCCCAGGATGTCGGTCGCGACGGCGCCGAGCTTGCGGGTGGCGCTCTCCAAGACCTTCTGCAGGCGGTTGACCTCTTGCGTCCGCTGCGTAGCAGGAGTTCTTGCGATAGCGGGTCAATTCGCGCAGCTCTCGGATGGGCTGCGGTGGGATGAAGCTCGCGCGGAGTAAGCCATGCCGCAGCAGATCGGCGAGCCACTCGCTCTCTTTCACATCCGTCTTGCGTCCCGGGACCGCCTTGCAGGTGCTGCGCGTTGACGAGGATGATCGCATGATCGGCCTCCAGCACGTTCATACACCGGTCGCCAGTACACGCCAGTCGATTCCCTCGCCCCCTCCTGCGCGATGCCCAGCCCGTTGAGCCCGTCATTCAGCCCTCACCGGTCCCCCGTCATGGCCCCAAACGGTGCGCACTTCCCGTCGCACCGTGCCATCTTCCGCGGTGATGAGGGTCACACGCTCCCACCGACCGTTGATGCACATCCAACCCGCAGCACCGCGCATGCACGACTGTGCAGGGTCGCTCCCCTCGCCTTCCACGGCGTGGCCGTACCGAGAACCGGGGAGGGGCATGGAACAACACCACGTTTCCTCCGCGTGCTCTCGGCCCACTGGGGGCAGGGCCACAGTCATCTCCGCTGGACACGCCCCGATCCGCTTGCTGGCGGGCTTCCGTACCGCACCAGTCTGACCGCGATCTCGCTCCCACGGCTCCTTCCCGCCGTATGCCTCATTTTCACTGGTATCTGCGGCAGGCACTGCCACGTCGCTTGCTGTCACGAAGGGGGGGCGACAACCTTCCCTCTTGTTTGCCACTTGTCTCCGAGTGTCGTCGCTCGTGAGTGCCACCGTCCACGCGCGTTTGCCTGGTCTCGTAGTCGTCCGCCGGGGTTACGGTCAGAATTGTGGTCAACGCCACGCCATAAACAGCACACGTCGACGTACGGTCGAGTGGTCGCCAGGTTACGCGCCACACTGCCCCTGACTTAGCGCGGTCGGGTCGCAGTAGTTGAAATTATTCCCGTTCACCATCGCGGCCAGCAAGTGGGTCCCGTCATGCTTCACGGAAAGGGTATTGCCAACCACCGGGTAGCCAGACGGGGGTGAATACCCAGACGGAAGCGGTCCGCCGCTCGATTCGTAGGAGACAGACTGGTAAGTGCCTGTGAGGCTCCCGTCGGCATTCGCCGTAAACGCGAGGTTGCCGATGCCAGTACATAACCCCGAAGTCCCCGGGCCGGTGCAAGGTCCTGCGTTCCAGTTCTCTACACCCGTGCCATCTGCCGCGATGGTGAGCGCGTCGTCGTGGCTGACCCAGTGACCAACAAACGTGGTCAACACGGTCGTCGCGGTAGGCGTTGGACTACCGCTGCTCACCGTAGGAGTGAGGCTCTCGATGGTCACGGTAGCAGTTTGCCCCGTGCAAGCGGTTAGTAGAAGAATGCCCGACAGACACAGCAAGCATATCGGAGCCAACCTGCTTCGACAGGTTTTCATCCGCCATCCCTTCAAGCGCTACCGACTTCCGTCGCGCCGAGAGAAATCTCCTCTGCGGACCGGAGCGTCCACGACCAGGGGCATTATACGCCTGCTTGCAAATCGCTGATGCGGGTACGCAACGTCTTCCAGCCCACGTACTTCGCTGCCTGCCGAGTCTCAGCACTGTCAGGAGATGTAGTGTCGCATGGCATCCTTGTTATAGGAGTGTTTGGGAACGTTGAGCCTCTGATCCGAAGTCCGAGGATAGGGTGTCCGTAGTTGTCCGCCAGCGTCCGCCAACGTTGAATTCATGCGGATGTGCCTGCCGAGTTTGTCCGTCTGTGTCCGCCATTTTTCGCCGTGTTGGCTGTCAAATTGGCTGTCAGACCATCCAGCCGAATCAAACTGCTTCGTCAACGATCGCCACGAATCACCTCTGGCATGCGACAGGCGGAAATCGTCGGACTCAAGTGGCGAGAAGTTGACCTTGCGGAAGGCTGGTTGCAAGTACGCGCAACCCTCCAGAAGGTCGGCGGAAAGTTCGTCTTCGCCGCGCCGAAAACGCAGCGGAGCAGGCGCAGAGTGGCCCTCATCGCTTCTACTGTTGAGGCGCTCAGGCGCCATCGTGCGAGGCAAGCTCACGATCAGCGGGCGCTCGGGCCAGCATGGCAGGACAACGATCTCGTCTTCCCCGATCCAATTGGCAGACCGATGGAAGGACGCTATGTGCTCCGCCATTACTTCAGGCCATTGCTCAAGAAAGCGGGATTACCACCGATTCGCTTCCACGATCTGCGACACACGACGGCGACACTCATGCTGGCGCAAGGCGTCCACCCCAAGGTCGTGTCCGAGATGCTTGGGCATACGACTATCGGGATCACCTTAGACATCTATTCGCATGTCTTGCCGGAGATGCAGCGCGAGGCGGCGAATACGTTGGACCAACTGCTCAATGATGCGGACAAAGGACGACCCTCTGACAAGAGCGAGTGACTGAGGAAAGCGGTACAATGGCTGGCGTCCGACGGTTAATCGCGCTTTGAGACGAGAGGCCTACCGATGATAGATGAACTGCAAAAGGCATTTGCACTTGCCGCGCAGCAGTCAGAGCAGGAGCAAGCTGCGATAGCCGCCCGTATCCAAGAGATGATCGAAGCAGACACCCATTGGGATGCGCTACTCTCCGATCCGGACAGCTTGGACATGCTCGATGAGATGGCCGAAGAGGTCCATCAAGAGTACCTGCGAGGCGAACCCGAGGAGACCGAGCTGTAGTACGATGGAACGTACACCGCAGCAAGTTAAGGCTGTAGGGGCCTGTGTAGACATGTTGGCGCAGGTAACAAGAAGACAGAGTATCCGACGAGCGTAGCACTCGCGACGAGTCTTCGCGCTGCAGGAAGGCATAATATCGAGTCGATGAACGAGAAGACCATTCGGCAGTTGATCGCGGGCGGCGAGTCGGGCACCGTCGAGTTCAAGGTGAACACCCGAACTGGCGGCGTCATCATCTTCGGAGTGGGGGATGTCGATCACGCGCTCGTCGGTGTGAACCAGGCGAGCGATACTATCGACACCATTCTGCGCGCCGCGCGCATGGTCAAGCCATCGATCCCGCTTGCCGACGAGAGCATTAAGACGTGGTCACTCGGTGGACGTGCGGTCGTCACGGTGGAGATCCCTGCCAACGACGGCAAACTCTACCAGTACAACGGCGCCTGTCTCATCCGGCGTGGGACTTTCACGATACCGCTTTCCATCGACGAGATCTGGTCCTACCTGAACGCAACTGGGACCACCCGCTGGGAGCTCGGCATCTGCGAGGGAACAACTCTCGACGACATCGACGTCGATGTCGTCGAACGCTTCCTCGCCTATCGCGCCGAGCAGAGCCGCCAGCGTCGGCGCTACGTGGCCCCTGCTGACTTGCTGGTCGGCTTGCACGCCGCGACGCGGGTTGACCAACGCGAAACTGCGCAGCCGACGAACGCGGGCATCCTCATGTTCGGCTTCGACCCACAGTTGCCGCTCCCCCACAGCGAGGTGGTCTGCGTCAAATATGCCGATACGCTCGGCGTTCGCAGCTACATCGATCGCAAGAACTTTCGCGGTCCACTCCCCCAGCTAATCGACCAGGCCGCGGCCTTCCTGCGCCAGTACATCCGCGTCGGAGCGACCATTCGTGGATTTAAGCGCGAGGACGAGCCGGAGTATCCGTACGAGGCGCTGCGTGAGGCGGTGGTGAACGCCATCGTACACCGCGACTACGGTCGCGTGGGGGGAGACGGTGCGCGTCTTCATGTATGCGGATCGCGTCGAGGTGCGCAGCCCAGGCGGGCTGATGCCGGGCATCACCGTCGACGACCTCCTCCAGCTGCGCGTGACGTCCATCCCGCGCAATCCGGTGCTCGCCGGGTTCCTGCGCGACGTGCCCGGCTACATGGAGCGCATCGGCTCCGGCATTCGCTTCATGCTGAGCGAGATGCGCGCGCTGGGACTTCCCGACCCGGAGTTCATCGAGCATCAGGACTTCACCGTGACGTTTCGCAATGGGACTCCCCAGAGCGCGAGTACCGGCCTCAACGAGCGGCAGCAGCTGGGGCTGCGCATCGTCCGCGAACGGGGTAGCATAAGCACTGGGGAGTATGGTTCAGCGACCAGCGTTGCCGAACGGACGGCGTTGCGCGATCTCCAGGACCTTGTCGCGAAAGGTCTCCTGGTGTCGCGCGGCAAGAAGCGGGCAGCCGCTACTTCCTGCCATAGCACAACGACGCATTACCGCCACGAATTTCCGCCACACATGGCGGATTTGGATGGCGGAATGCGCGACCAAATCGCTCGGCGATGTCAGACATGCATGCCTGCGCCGGCTGGCGTCAACGTTGGCGTCAAATCCAATTTGGCGTCAAATCTGGAGGAGCAAACGAAAGGGAGGAATGCGTCAAAAAAGCTGAATTCAAGCGGGTTCGAGAGGGGTGCCGGCGGGGGGATTCGAACCCCCAACCCTTGGTAGGGAGCAGTTTTTGAGACTGCCGCGTATACCGTTCCGCCACACCGGCTGGTGCGCTTCCGTGGAGAAAGCAGATGCAGTATAGCCGTGGCATCCGAACCGCGTCAAGGCGGTTGCCGTCGCGCGCCGTGCTGGCGGTCTACGTGTGCGCCGTCACCGCCGCGTGTCTCACGATCGTCGTACGTGCCGGTGCGCTGGATCCAAGTGGGACGGCACGATTGGTTGGTCGCCGTGCGCCGGACTTCTCCCTCGCCGCTCTGCAGAACGGCACGCTGCTCTCCACTTCTCTCTCGCTCGATGGTCTTCGCGGTCAGACGGTTCTGCTCGTCTTCGTCAACTCGCTCTGCGTCCACTGCGGCGGGACCGCACAAGCGGCGATTGACCTCACCGCGGGCGGGGCTCATGCGCGCGTGCTGCTCGTGGATTCGCCCGCAGAGACGACAACTATCGCGGAGGGATACGCGCTACGCCTCGGCATCGAAGCACCGATTCTGCTGGATTCGGGCGGGAGAGTATCGTCGACGTATGGGATCGCGGGGTATCCGGCCACTTTTCTCGTCGATGGCGCCGGCATCGTGCGCGATGCCTGGACTGGCGAAGTCGGCAGCGTCGCCATGGCGAAAGCGCTCGGTGCGCTCTCGGTGAAGTAGCCCGCGTTCCCTCACGGCGTCGCGCGCGCGTCCCTCGGGCTCACTTGATCGGGGTCGGCTTGTAGTAGGTCGAGAGCCACTGACCGGCTTGCTTGGCATGGGCGAGGTCGTCTCCGGCCCAGTTGCCAAGAACGCTCCAATACGGCTGTTTCGAGCGCGGATAGAATGGTTCATCGGCGTACCAGAATACGCCCGCCCACCACGACGTCCCCGTGAAGGTCAACAACAGTGCTTGCATGTCATCTAGCTGCTCGATGTCGTCTTCTTCCTGCGCGGAGTCGACGACGCCCGTGCTCGCGCCGGAGACGCTGTCGTATTCGACGGAGGTGAAGACGACGGGGCGGTCGTTGGTGGACGCGAGTTTGTTCAGCGTGCCGTAAATGTCGCCCTGGCCGCCGAGATTCTGGCCCTGGCCGTGCCACGCGCCCATCAACGTCTCGTTCGTCGGGGAGCCTTGCGGCGAGATGAGCGGGAAGTCGGCATCCACGCCGATCAGATCGACGGCGCTCCACCAGGTGATGCTGGAGTACTCGGGCGTGGTCGCTCCGCCACCGCTGGGACCCGGTCCCCAGCTCGCTGCATAGATTAATTTTCCGGTGTAGCTCGCGCCTATCTCAACCTGATGGTTCGCGAGCGTGAGATAGCTCGCTTGGCGTAGCGCATGGATGACGTGGAGCCATGAGCACTCGCGGCGTCCTTTGGTGCAGGGCGGCTCGCCCGCGGTGGTTCGATCATGGCCCTGCGGGTCGGTTTTGTAGCTAGTATAGTTCGTGTCGTAGCTAACGTTGGTCAAGCCATCGCCGATGATGAAGTAGGGCAGGTCATTAGCTTGCGAGATCTCGGCCCAGTGCGTCGCGAACGCGCTGTAGTTGTCGAACCATTCCTTTTCGAGCTCACCGATCGGTTTCTGGCCAGTCGCGACCGAAAGCGCCGCTTCCGATTTGCTCCCGGACCACTCCGTGCCAATGTAGGCCGGTGACTCGGAGGTAGCGTTCGATTCCTGCAAAACTTCAAGCTCCAGGATCGGCTGCAAGCCCGCCGTCTTTGCGTCCTTTATCGCCTTGATGTAGTCGGCGTCCGGCAAGGTATGCACATCGCTCTTGTCGGTCGGATGCCAGGCGATGTATCCGTCGTTAGCGTCGGGCATGTCAGCGTAGATCGGGATGATCACGGCGTTCATGTGGAAATCGTGCGCCTGGGACTTCATGTTCTGCAGCGACATGTCGGTGGAGTAACCGCCGGTCCCCTCCTTCTGGTGCACGGCATCCCACGGGTATTGGAATCCCTGAAAGGAGGTGTCGGCCTGCCCTTGACCGCTGATCTGCGCCTGCTGCTGGAGGCCGGGCGCGAGAAAGAGGATCTGCGCCTGAAAGACTTGGCCGACCACCAGGAGAACGACGAGTAGCGGCAGCGACACGGCGACGGCGAGACGGCGCGCGCCCCGACTTGGCGGCTGCGCACCGGGCGCGGGGAGCGGCGAGATGCCAGGGAGTAGCGGCGAAGGCGAGAGGGGCATGCGCGAGCACTCCTGCTACCATCCACGCGTTTTCACGCAGGAAACGCGAGCTTTCGATATTTCTCGGCGGTCTCGTACCAGGCCTCCTCCGAGAGACCCAGCTTTTCGCGCAGTGCCTCGGGCGAGACGCCGGCGCGGAGCTGTCGCACGGCGTACACGTCGCGAAGCAGCTGCAGCGTCACACGGCGGCCGAGGCCGGCACGGCGCACGGCGGCATCGAGCACGTAGTTGAGGTTGCGGTCGGTGCAGTCGAAGACGCGCTCGCGCGGCTGGTAGCGCGCTGCGTAGCGTTGATAGGCCTGCGCCCACTCAGCGGGCAGTTCCATCCTGCGCTCGCGGCGGCGCTTGGCCGCGCCGGGGAAGTGCACTTCGATCGCAGGGTGCTCCTCGTCCGAGAGGTCCACATCCTGCGGGCGCAGGCGCATCACTTCTTCCTTCTTCAGTCCCGCGCCGAGCAATACGCCAACCAGCACGGCACAACGCGCATCCTCGGCGGCGGCGGCCTCAAGACGTGCTACTTCGACGTCGAAGAGCAGCTCCGGCAGCGGGGGCGAGGGTCGCGTCAGCGCGATTTGCGCAGTCGGGTCGGCGGCGAGGAGTCCCTCGGAGGTCAGCCAGCCGAAAAGGTTCTTTAGGAAGGTGACGCGCCGCGCCATTGTCTTCGGCGCGGGCTGTTCGCCGCGATCGTGCCGCAGATAGGTGAGCCATTCCACCAACTGCGCCTTCTCGATGTCGCGCAGCGACGTGTCGCGACCGAGGTAGCTCGTGAGCATATGGAGGTCCGAGAGAAAGCAGGTGACGGTGTTCTTGGAGTGATCGGTGCGGCGCAGATGCTGCTCGTAGGGCATTGCGCAGGCGCCGAGGGTCGAGGCGGGCGTCAATTCGGGTGGCCTGGCGACTGGTTCGACGGTTCGCTGGCTGCTCGCGTCGTCATCGAGCTGCGCGATCGGGAAGAAGAGACTCGGCTGCTCGACGTATTCCGCGGGCTCGTGTCGCGCGTGAGACATGCTGGTTCCTCGTGTCGCTCCGCCACCGAGCCGCCGCGATCTGCGCTCTGCCCGCATGCTCCACACAGCAGACATAAGCGAGGCGGACCGGTAGGTCCAAGTCATGGGCAGTATGGGCCATTGCGCGGTTGTTTGCAAGCGCGCTGGGACCGCGCGGGCTATACTATGCCTCACGCTAATCCGCGATTCAGCCGCACCGCACGCCGCGCCCCAAGGAGGATTACCGCTTGCCGACCAGCCCAGAACCGTCATCGAGCTTGAACGCCGCCCCTGCCGCCACGATCGCGCTCGAAGCAGTGAATTTTCCTTCGGACCTCGACACCGAGGCCGTCGCCCGTACGCTCGCGGTAGATGTCGGCATCAGGCCGACCCAGGCACTTCGCACACTCGAACTGCTGGACGACGGCAACACCGTTCCCTTCATCGCGCGCTACCGCAAAGAAGCGACGGGCGACCTCGATGAGGTGAAGATCCAGGCGGTGGAGGATCGCGCCGCGGCGCTCCGGGCGTTGCACGCGCGGAAACGCGATGTGCTGCGGCTGATCGCCGAGCAGGGGAAACTGACGCACGAGCTGGCTGCCGCTATCGTCGGGTCGTCCACCCTGCAGGCGGTCGAGGATCTGTACCTGCCCTATCGCCAGAAGCGCAAGACACGGGCGAGCGTGGCTCGCGAGCGCGGCCTTCAGGCGCTGGCCGATGTGATCCTCCGACAAGAGCGGATCTCCGGCCCGACGGACGCGGCGCTGGAGGCGGCGGCGATCCCCTTCGTCGACGCGGAGAAGGGCGTGGATTCGGTCGCGGCGGCGCTGGCGGGCGCGCGCGACATCTGCGCCGAGACGATCATGGAAGATGCGGCGGTGCGCGGAGCCGTGCGCGCGCTGTTCCTCAGGGACGGCGTAGTCGCCGCTCGGCTCACGGTCGAGATCGAGAAGGCGGCCGAGAAGGATCCGAAGGGCGTGTACCGGCTCTACTACGACTTCGCGGAGCCCGTCGCGCGCATGGTGCCGCACCGCACGCTCGCGCTGAATCGCGCGGAGCGCGAGGAGATCGTGCGGGTGAGCGTCGAGCTGCCGTTCGACCGCGCGGCGCCGTCGATCACGGCGCAGTATACGCCGGATGCCCGCTCGCCATTCGAGGGCGAGCTGCGCACGGCGATCGCCGATGGCTACCGTCGCCTGCTCGCGCCGACGCTTGAGCGTGAAGTGCGCGCCGAACTGACTCGGCAGGCGGAAGAGCACGCCATCGGCGTCTTCGCGACGAACCTGCGCAATCTACTGCTGCAGCCGCCGTTGCGCGGCAAGCGCGTCTTGGGGCTCGATCCCGGCTATCGCACGGGCTGTAAGGTGGCGATCGTCGACGAGAACGGCCAGTATGTCGAATCGACGACGATTTTCCCGCACGCGCCGAGCGAGCGGTGGGGCGAGGCGAAGGCGACGCTGAAGGCGTTGATCGCCAAGCATGACATTGCCGTAATCGCGATGGGCAACGGCACCGCTTCGCGCGAGACCGAACAGCTCGCAGCGGAGGTGATCCGCGACCTTGAGAAGATGGGGCGTCCAGCAGGATCGCTGGGCTACGTCATCGTCAACGAGGCGGGCGCCTCGGTCTACTCCGCGTCGGAGGTCGCCCGGCAGGAGTTCCCGGATCTCGACGCGACGCAGCGCGGCACGATCTCCATCGCCCGCCGCATGCAAGACCCGCTCGCCGAGCTGGTGAAGATCGACCCGAAGGCCGTCGGCGTCGGCCTCTACCAGCACGACGTCGATCAGCGCGCTCTGGCCGAGGCGCTCGAGCGCGTGGTCGTCTCGTGCGTCAACTTCGCCGGCGTCGATCTCAACGTCGCGTCGGCGCAGATACTCCGCTCCGTCTCGGGCATCACGAATCGCATCGCTGTCAACGTCATCGCGTATCGCCAGAAGCACGGGGCATTCAAGACGCGCGAACAGTTGCTGAAGGTGGCAGGCCTCGGCCCCGCGACGTTCGTCCAGGCGGCCGGATTCCTCAAGATCGCAGGCGGGCCGGAGCCGCTTGACAACACGTTCATCCATCCCGAGAGCTATCCCGTCGCGCGACGGCTGCTGGAGCGGCTCCCGGGCGGAGATGACGGGACGCGCGTTTCCGAGCGGGTGCGTAACTGGCGGCTCCTAGCCGGCATGAATTCGCGCGGCGGCGGCAAAGACGCGGCGGTGGCGACCCTGGCGAAGGAGCTTGAGGTCGGCGTGCCGACGCTCGCCGACATCCTCGTCAATCTTGAGAAGCCGGGGCTCGATCCGCGCGACGACCTGCCCGCGCCGATCCTACGGCACGACGTGCTGAAGTTGGAGGACCTGCACGAGGGCATGACGCTGCAGGGCACGGTGCGCAACGTCGTGGACTTCGGCGCGTTCGTGGATATCGGCGTCAAGCAGGATGGGCTCGTGCATGTCTCCGAGCTCTCGGATACCTTCGTCCGGAATCCGCACGCGTTGGTCGCTGTGGGCCAGGTGGTGCAGGTGAGAGTGCTTGGGGTAGACGCTGCCAGAGGGCGCGTCCAACTCAGCATGCGCGGCGTGAATTGACGCTCCCCACGGCTGAAGCCGGGGGATGCTCGGTTCTACGACGCGGCCAACGCCGCGCCTCCCCGAAGGCGCTGCCCGAGCCTCTCTCTATTCCTGGCGGCGTTATGGTCCCGATGGAGGCTGGTTCCGCAGTCTGGGCACGCATGCCAGCGGACCGACAATCCCTTCGAGACGATGACGCCGCAGCCAGAGCCGGTCTGGCTGGTGTCGGCAGGCGGCACGGCGACGACTCGACGCCCGGCCCATGCTGCCTTGGCGTTGAGGATGCGCAAGAACTGAGACCAACCCGCATCGCTGATGCTCTTGGCCAAGTGGTGATTCTTGAGCATATTGGCCGTCTGCACGTCTTCGTGATAGATTGCGTCGTACTGCTGAACTAACTGCAACGCGGTTTTGTGCTGGAGATCGGTTCGCTGGCGTTTGACCGCCTGATGCGCCTTCGCCAGCAACTTGACGGCCTTCCTGCGGCGGTTGCTCCCCTTCTTGCGACGCGACACGCTGCGTTGGGCCGTTTTGAGACGGCGTTCGGCACGACGGTAGCAGCGCGGATTGTGGATCATGGTGCCGTCGGAGAGGGTGGCAAACGATTCAAGGCCAAGATCAATGCCGGTTTCCTGTCCTGTCTCTGGTAACAACTGCAAGGGCACATCGGCACACGAGATGCAGACGTACCAGCCATCGGCCTCGCGAGAGATGGTGACTGTCTTGGGCGTGCCCTCAACGGGGCGACTCCAACGCACAGCAATCCTGCCGAGCTTGGACACGACTAGGAAGCCATTGTCCAGCCGGGCACCGCCATGCTCTCCCACTTGTGGGTAGGTAAAGGAGTTGTAACGGTCGCGGCCATGGAACCGAGGATAACCTGGTGTCTCGCCCGCCTGGATCCGACGGAAAAAGGCTTGGAACGCCCGGTCTACCCGCAGCACCACGTCCGGCAACACCTGCGCGTTAACCTCGCCGTATTCTGGCATCTCGGATTTCATCTCAGGTAGTTCCGCTTTTTGTTGGGAGTAGGTCACGGAGACGCCGCACTTCTGCCAGGCGTAGCGGCGCTCTCCAACGGCGGCGTGATAGACGTGACGGCAGAGCATCAGCGTTCGCCCCAACACCTGTGCCTGCGAAGGAGTGGGGTTGAGCCTGTATTTATCGGTTTTACGGATGGTCTGCTCTTCCATAGAGGTCTATTCTACCCGCTTGGCGGAAATCCGGTAATGGTCAGGACTATCGCCGCCTATTGGCGGCCCGGCTTTCATCCCCAGAGCTAAAGCAAGGGGGCCTCAGCCGGGAGTTCTGCTAGTCGCGCGAGAGCACCGTAAGCACGGTGGTAGAGCCGACGCGCGCTACCCTTCACGCGCCGGCTCTCTCGTTGGGGGATGGACGACATATTCGATGGTCGATCGCCCGCGCTCAACACTAGCGTCGAGGCACGACTCGCGGGCGGTTTCATAGACTTCGACGAAAGCCAGTGCACAGCGCGCGGAGCAGACGTGGCGCGTTTGCTGGTCTTCGAGCGTGACCTCCATCCATCCATCGGGTTCGGTCTGACCAAGGCTGAGAGCACAATCAGGCAACGGATATCAGGATCGCATGTTCATTATGCGCTCGCACCACGAACACACGGGCAGATGCTCGCGCGCGGCCGTGCAGAACGCCTACACTGCAAAGTGGTACGAACCGTCGCCGATCAGCGCGATCACGTGTCGCCCGTGTCCGGTGTGTCGTTCGCCCAGGGCAACGTCCACCGCCGCCGGCAGTCCGAAGCCCAGCCCGCCGTTGGCCGAGGCGAGCGCCGGCGCCTCCTACAACCCCAGCACTCAGGTGAAGTCAGGCGGGAAGCCTGAGAGAAAGGGTTCGTCGGTGGAGCCGGGATTGCCAAACACGCTGCTCATGCCAAGGGAACGGAACAGTCCGTAGGTCGTTACGCGGACGGTTGCCATGAGAAGCCTCCTGGGGCATTGGGACACCAGGGCATTCATACCGCGTCGCCTCACCCCGATATAGAATGGCGGCACCGCTGAGCCTGGCGTCGTCGGCGAGCGCGTCGGGCAAGCTCCGACGATGTGGCGCGACCAGATTTCACGACAGGCCATAGGTCACAGGCGTCCAGGTGTTGCCGCCGTCAACGGTCTTGACCGGTGAGGTCACCGTCTCCGAGTCGCCCATGAATGGGCCATTGGCAGGGGTGTTATCGCCTATGGCCCAGCCGATTGAGCTCGTCAGGAAGGAGGCACCCAGGATGCGCCGGAAAGCGGTCTTCGGTTGGCTGGTGGTCCAGTGCTGGCCGCCATCGGACGTCGTATAGAGGATGGTGCTCTCGGTCAGGAAGGTCCAATGCGTCATGTCCAGATAGTCGCCTTCCGGAACCCCCGGTAGCATCAGCGGTGGAGTGACGCTCCACGTTTCACCGCCGTCTCGCGTGGCGTAGAAGGACTGCACGTCGTTCCCATCGCGCCCGAAGGTAACCGCTGGCAGGATGGCGTTGTGCGCGTTGAGAACGGTGGGCACAACGAGTTGTGTCGCCGCGTCGCCAGCGAGGCTTGTCACCTGCAGCGCCGGGAGGTTGCGCCGCTGCCACGTCTGGCCGTTATCCTGCGTCACCAGGAGGGTGTCCGGCGTTGGGCCGTTCAGCCAGCCGGTCGTTGCGTTGACCAGCACGGCCCATTGAATCCGCGGCGCCGATGCGCTGGTGCTGCCCTGGGCGTCCTGGGAGGCCGGGCAACTGTGGCACGAGCACCGACCAGGTCGTGCCGCCATCGCTCGTCTGGAGCACATGTGTGTAGGTGATCTGGAAATTGTCCGGGTCGTGCGACGGCGTAAAGGTCCGCGTGGAGAGCACCCAGGCGCGCTGGGCGTCAAGAGCGGACACGTCGCTGACGGCCACATCGCTCCTGTCGCCCTGATAGGGGCTCGAGGTGGGGGTGAACGTGCTGACACTATCCGGCAGATCGGCCTGCTGCCACGTCTTGCCCCCATCGGCCGTGCGAAAGACTTGCGCCGGCGTCTTGTCATCTTTATTGCCCTGCTGCACGACCCAGGCAATCAACGGCGTCAGGAACGTGGCGCCATGCCCCCAAGGACTACGCTCCTGCCAGGGTGTTACGTCGTGCCAGTGTGCCCCGCCGTCGCTCGTCCGCAGAATGGCGAGATAGGTCGAGGCCCACCCATGCTGCGGATCGAGCATGTGGATAGTTTGCCATGCGCCGATAGGTTTCCCCGACGACCCACCCTGGCCCAGCGCACCCCCACCTCGCGTCACCAGCAAGAAGCCGAACAGCAGCGCGACCAACGCGAGCAGCAGGCCCACGCCGGTTCGCCTCTGGCAGCCCGACACGCGCCCAGGGGTCCTCCGAGCATCCGTCATCCCGCTCCTCCTGCGCAAGGCAAACCAGCCAAACAGTATTGACGTCGACCCCTGCCAACGAGGCGAGGCGAGGCATGGCGTGGACGTCGCTTGGCCCGTCGCTGGCGAGCGACCACCATATGAACTACGGCGCGCGCGGTCGACTGCTCACATGCTCCCGGTCTGCGGTGAGCGCGTGTCCACGAATCCACGTGTCGTGGAGGACCGGGTCCTGCGCGGGGATCAGCAGGGTGTCATGTCGAGTAGCCTCGCGTCGATGAAAGTGGGCGAGTGGAGACGGGAGACGTCCGGGAGCCCGCCAGCGCTGACAGCTGTTCTCTCATACTTCAACGGTACGATGCGACATCAGTATCACGCGGTGCCGCGGTCGAGATGCTCGTAGTTGCGCCGCGCTCTAGCGCCTGGCATGATTCATCATCGCGTCTCGTGCCGCTGGATCGACCGGTCACGGCTCGAAGCGGGCTCGGGCTTGGGGAGCCACTCGGGGCGGGACGAGCCCATTGGCACGAGGATCGGGTCGGCCCAGGACTTGGGGGGTCTTGGACAGTTCGACCTGCGAGCCGAGCCGGGTGAATTCGCCGAACGGGGTCAATCGGGTCACGAGGTTCGGTGGCTGGACTTGGTGCTCGGGGCCCCAAAGCCTCCAGGTCCAGCAATTGTGCCTTGTCGTTGAGTCCCAGGCTCATCTCGAACGTCGTCACCTGGGCCAGCGTGACGGTGATGCGGTAGCTTCCGCCCTCCTTCGCCCGCCGGATGAGCGCGGCCTGCACGGCGGCCGCAGTGAGCATGCCGCACAGGAAGTCGACCACGACGTTGACGCCACCTGGCAGCCGTGGCTGCTCCAGGCTGCCTTCGGCCGCGTAGAGGCCGGTGAATGCGCCAGCGCTCGAATCGAATCCGACCCAATTGGCCCACGGTCCCTCCACCGTATTCAGCTTGATGCGTGCGGAGATGATGCCGGGGCGCACCACTGCGAGATCTTCGGCAGTGTAGCCCTCCCGCGCGGCCAATTGCGGCCTGAGGTTCTCGACGAAGATGTCGGCGTCGCGCACGAGTGGGTATTCGCGCTTGCGGTTGTCCGGCTGGCGGGCATCGAGGATCGCCTGGCGGACCCCGGCATCCGACTGCATGTAGAACATCCGAACCTCGGTATAGTCGGGCATGTTCAGGTTGAGACAATCCACACCCGCAGCCGCCAATTGGCGCAGGACCACGGGGTCCGCCACGACATGGGTCATCCCGAGGGTGCGCACGCCCGCCAACGGCCGAGAACTTGGCGGCAGCGGCTCGGGGTCGCTCTCGCCAATCTTCTCGATCCGGATGAGTGGGGTAGCCGCGTGGTATCTCCAATGGTCGGAGGCCGCAAACTCCTCCTGCGTGCGCACCATCGAGATGGGCAGGGCCGTATCCTGGCCCGCCGCCTCGAGGTCCGCGGCATCCCATTGGCGTGCCACCCGCGCCATCTGGTCGTAAACCAGACCACAGCGGAAGAGCTCGGACGCCTTCACCATCTGGGAGGGATAGGTGGCCAAAACGACCACGAAGCGGTTGTCCCGCGTCGGCAAAAAGAAGATGCCAGGGTCATAGCTAGGCAGCACCATGACGGAGGTACCATTTATGCGCGGGCACTCGCGGAGTACAGCCTGCCAGGGGCTCTGGTAGACTTATGCCTTGCGCAGATCGAGATGGATGTCTTGTTCCTCATCCCCCTCTGTGCCGCCACAGGATGGCTGAAGCGATGGCGCCGGCCATCGCGATGGAGGCCGCCGCCGCGCCAACCTTGAGCACGGTGGGGCGCAGGGGGTCGAGCCCAGCGAACATTATCAGCTCGCGCGGCGTGAAGACCCCTGGCTTGAGCCATGGGGATGCAACGCCGCGCGCCGTCAGGCGCTCCCGACCACCGGACACCAAACGACCAGGTGTGCGATACGTACGCTCTACCGCAGGGCCTGCGGGAAGGTACGCGTGTGGAGGTGGCTTCGGGCCACGACATGACCGTGTACGACGCTCCTAGCTCGCTAGGTGAGCGGTGGTCAGCCCAAGAATCCCCCGGCTTCAGCCGTGGGGCAGATTACGCTCGATTCGCAGACCTGGCAACGGCTGTTCAGCGGGGAAAACTCCCTGGGGCAGCTGCTGGAGGCGGTGGTGAATCCGGTGCTGGAAGCCCAACTCAGCGAGCAGCTGCAGGCTGCCCCTATGAGCGGACCGAGGAGCGGCAGGGCTATCGCAATGGGTATAAGCCGCGGCAGCTCACGACCCGCGTGGGGCGGCTCGCGTTGCGGGTGCCGCAAGTGCGCGAGGGGACGTTCTCGACGGACCTCTTCTCCCGCTACCAACGCAGCGAGCAGGCCCTCGTCCTCACGCTCATGGAGATGGTGGTCAACGGCGTCTCGACCCGCAAAGTGGCGCGCATCACCGAGGAGCTCTGCGGCACGAGCTTCGCCAAATCGACCGTCTCCGACCTCTGCAAAGGCCTGGATCCGCTGGTGACGGCCTGGAATGAGCGCGATTTGAGCGGGCAGCACTACCCCTTCGTGCTGGTCGACGCGCTCGTCTTGAAGGTGCGCGAAGGCGGCCGCGTGCGGGCGGTGAGCGCGCTGCTCGCCGTGGGCGTCAACGACGCGGGGTATCGCGAGATCCTCGGGCTGCAGCTGGGCGATAGCGAATCGGAGCGCAGCTGGTTGAACTTCTTCATCTGGCTCAAAGGACGTGGCTTGACGGGCGTCGACCTGGTCGTCTCCGACCACCACGGCGGCCTGGTGACCGCCGTCCGCCTCCAATTCCAGGGTGCGACCTGGCAGCGCTGCCAGACGCATCTGTCCGCCAACGTCGCCGACGCGACCCCCAAGGCGCTGCAGGAGGAGGTGCATGGCCGGCTGCGGGCGATCTTCGACGCGCCCGACCTCGAGACCGCCCGCACCCTGCTGGCGAAGTTCATCGCCGACTTCGAGGCACGCGCCCCCGGCGCCATCGCCATCCTCGAGCGCGGCTTCGACGACGCCACCGCCGTCCTCGCCTTGCCGCTCCACTACCGCACCCGCCTGCGCACCACCAACGGCGTCGAGCGGCTCAACGAGGAGATCCGTCGCCGCGAGCGTGTCATCCGCATCTTCCCCAACCGCGACTCGGCCATTCGTTTATTGGGCGCGCTCCTCCTCGAGCACGATCAGGCCTGGACCACCGGCCTCCGCTACTTCGACATGACGGCCTATTGGCAGGGGCGTGCCAACCAAACCCCTCGGGAAACGGAGGTAGCCCTCCCCCACACCGCTTAAAGCAATCCGTCTACCTGATCTCAGCAAAGTACAGAAACTCTCGGACTTGACCCTTGGCCGCCCTTAGTGGCCGTTGTCACGAGGTGCCTCCTCATCCTTTTCCAGGTGGGTGAACGATGTGCATCGCTTTTCAGCCGGGTGTGCAGCGTAGGCGTCGCTCGCGCGTCGAGCGGCGGGCGATTAGGCTGGAAGCCCGTGGGCCGGCTGTTGCCGTATCCGTAGTGTGCTGCCGTAGGCCCACAAGTGCCGGCCCACAGGCAGGGTGCGTCGGCGAGTGTGGGGCTACAGCGTCCCATGACTACGGTATACGTGAAGGGCCTTGCGAGAGAGCTACGCCGTGCGACAACTCTCTTCCCGTTTCTGTGTGCTTGGCACTCACTGGGTGCGTGTCGACTCGCCAAGCGGCGGTCCATATCGAAGGATTGGCGCGCTTGGTTGCGCCGCGCTGACTGGCGGTACGCGCAGCAGCTGGCCCGGTAATCGCGGACGAGTCTCCCGCTAATCTGGGCAACTGCGTGCCAGTGGTTCGCCTCGGTGTGGCTCATGGAGAAGTAGACGCGCGCCGTCACATGTGTGAACGCTGGTCACGTGTCGGTCTACGTCCACACTTTGGAATGTAGTTGCCTGCCACTCCACAATTGTCCTCACCATGAATACCAACACGCACATGAGGATCGAGCTGAAACGCGAAGCGGCGGGCGTAATGGATAATCTGCTCAGTCAGAGGGATTGAGGACCATTTGGAGAGCGTTCCGAACGCGCTAGGCTGCGGCGCTGGCGCGGATTGCCGCCGCCCGTCGCCGAGAAAGTGCTCCCGGTCCGCGTCACGGCACGGAGCGAATCCAGCCGGCTTGGTGGTGCACACGCCGTGGGCTCTGGTGACCAAGAGCCGTCGAGTGCCGTGCTCCAAGGTCCAGTGTCTCACGCCGAAGCGCGGGTCGCAGATGCCTGGGCGAGACTGGCAGCGGCGGAATACGCGAGCGAATCGCGCCGTGTGCTAGACTGCCTGGAAGCAGCCACTGTCGCAGAACTGGCCGCCTATCGTGCCTCCAACGTATAAGGCCTGCGCCGTCGTGGCCTAGCAAAATCCTGGCTTTCATCCCCCTGCCTTGAGGCAGGGGGATGAAAGCCAGTCCGGTCCAATGGCCGTTGCTCTACCCGTTCGGTAGACGAGTGCCCTGTCCGGCCGAGCAACGTGGCCTCTTCGGACGCCACACCGTACAATCGGGCCGGGCAGGCCCGTCAGGCGCTAACGCAGTGGGGTACCCCATGGGGTACCCCACTACGTAGCCTGAGCATCCCCGGCGTTTACGCCTGGGGAGTGTCAAGAATAGGGGGATTCGCTGCCATCCGAGGGACGCGAGTCGGTGGGCTGGCCACGTTGGTCCGGGGCGGTACCGATGAGGGCGATGAGGACAGGGTCAAGCGGCGTGCCCGTGGGCGCGGGCCACGTGACAGGGCGCCCAGCGCGCCAGCCGCGAACGGCCGCAGCCAATCGCGTGGACTCCTCCTGCACGCGGCGCAGGGTAAAGTCCGCCTGCGGCGCCCCCTCTAGCTGGGCGATGAACGCATTGAGGTCCGTGCGGATACGTTCGAGGATAACGACTGGCATCTCCGGGACGCGATGGCGGATGTCCCCGCGCGCCCACTGAGCGAGGGTCTGCTGCAGATAGCGCACGCCCTCCTCCAGGGCGAAGGTGCGATCGGCCTCGGCGCGAGAGCGCTCTATCACGAGTTGCTCGAGCGTGGCGATCTCCTCGGCGCGATCGGCGCGACGGATCGCCTGGCTGGTGCCACGAACCCAGAGGGAGGCGATCACGGCTAACACGAACTGGAGCGCGATCGGGCGGACGAGGAAGGAGATCGCCTGCACCGTCGCACTCGAATACAGCGCTACATCGCTGGTGATGTTGGCGTTGTGTGGCTGGAAAGCGAAGTTGGCGACGATGAGGAGTGAGTTGATCGCCGCCACCAGGAAGGAGGAGGCCCGCGGAAGCACCGTAGCCGCGACGACCACCGAGAGGGCGTAGAGATCGAAGTTGGGCAGTTCGCCCATCGTCAGCCCGATCGGGCTCGCCAAGTTCGCAAAGAGGATGCCGCCGCTAATCACCACGACGAGGACGACGCCTGAGGCCGTGACGAGTCCCCTCCGGTTCAGCACAGCCGCGCCCGCCAGCCCAAGCGCCACGATGAGGAGTGTGATCCGCGCGCGCGCATCATCGATGGCGAGCGGTAGCAGGATCGCCACGCCGGCGAGCAGACCTAGTATCAACCAAGAGACCAGTCGGCTGCGGCGGTCGCGCTCGCGTTCGCTCAGTGTGCCGGAGTATGGCCGGTCCCAGCCACTGCTCGTGTGCCGCAGCCACCAGTTGGGCGCGGGCACTCCGACATCAGTCGTCAAGGGTCGTTTCTGCGCAGGGCCTGCCATGACAGCGGCTGGCATCTGCCAACCATGCGGAGGAGCCGTCGGTCTGTAGGGATCTCCCATAGTTGATTGCCTCCCAGTAGCACATTGCGTCCTCCTCGGACGGTGCGTGAGCGCTTGCCCTGGACTCCCCTAATCTCTGCCCACGGAACCTCCGCGGGCCACTTGTCTCCGGCTCGAGAGTGCCGACGCTAGGTAAGCGCGCTGCTTTGTAGAATATACCCGCCGATCAGGCAGGGCGTGTGGCTATCGGCACGATCGAGGATGCTGCGCTCGGTGGATTGTGATGATGACGAGGTACTACTCAATTGCCTGTGGCAGGGAACCGGCCATAATGTGCGCCGAGTAGGGCCGTCATGATGGCACAGTCCATTCGCTTAGCTATCCCTCCGTCGACCCATCGAATAGGTCTTCGGGGCGGCGGATTGGCGCCGGCATCGGAGCGATGTCCTTTGAGCCGCTGCGGCAGTTCTCGTCACCTCCGTACTAACGTGTACCTTTCGATGTGAGTGTGGCGTTACAAGGCCGGTCAGGAACCGTCTGAAACGCGGGAAAAGTGAGGATTCATGGCAGCTGCGTAGGCTGCGGGCATGGAGACCCATCAAATAGTCCGCGCGGGTACCCCTGCCTTCAGGCCCGGGGCGGAAGCGCGGTCCCCTTTCTTTGCTACCACGAAAATTGATATGTCGCACCTGTTAGTGGCACACGCTCGGTGGGGATATCAAGCGCTCTGTGACGATCTTGCTGCGCGATGACTGCGACCTGCGTGCAACGGTGGCCGCATGTCAGCGTGTGCAACGGGACCTCACGGAAACGGGTTGCAATGACGGGCGGCCACTGAACGCGCTCGCCCTGCATCGGGCGATGTACGCAGGGGTGGTGGGCCCCCTGAACAGCCAGATGACCTGCTCGGCGATTCGGTTGACGGCGGGCGCGTACGCGAGTGCCAAGCGCAATCGGCAGAGTGCCCGGAAACCGTTTGCCTTCCGGCGCGCTCGGGCGCTGTTCCTGGTCGGCACGCGCGGCCGGGATGCGGATTTTCGCCAGGATGGCACGCTCTCGATCTGGACCGTTGCCGGGCGCAAGCGCATCTCCTACCGGGTGCCCGAGGCGTTCAAGCGCACGCTGGTGGCGGCGAAGCAGATCGAGGGCGTCACCGTGATCGAGCGCACCGGACACCTCCTGGGCCGCGTCACCCTCACGCTCGAAGTGCCGGAGCCGCGGGGCATCGTGCCTCTTGGCCTCGATCTGAACGAGACGAAGGCGCTGGTTGCCGTCAACCCCGATGGTGCGACGCTGTTTGTCAGTGGGCGCTCGGTGAAGGTGGCGCATCAACGCTCCTTCACGACACGAACAAGACACGAAAGCGCCTCCAGGAGGAACGTGCGGCCCATAAGGCAGAGCACGAGGACACGCGCGGTGTCCGACGTGCTAGCAAACGGCTTGGCCGCAAGCGTTCCAAATCGTCCACGCGCCTTCGCGCAAACGGCCGCCACGCGGCTCGTACAGTGGGCACCGGGCAACGCGGTCCTCGTCTTCGAGGCTTTGACCATCCCGCACCCTCAGCGCGGGCTGATCGGCGGCACTGCTCCGCGAAGGCGTCTGTCGCAGTGGCCGCGTGGATCGATCAAAGAAAGTGGCGCGAAGACCCCGCGGTGCACCCACGGGGAGGAAGCGCCGCGCGCCGTCAGGCGCTCCCGACAACCGGACAACCACCGACCAGGTGTGCCCTACTCGCCCCCCTACCGCAGGGCCTGCGGGAATCGACGCGTGTGGAGGTGGCTTCGGGCCACGACATGACCGTGTACGACGCTCCTAGCTCGCTAGGTGAGCGGTGGTCAGCCCAAGAATCCCCCGGCTTCAGCCGTGGGGAGTGGTCAAGTGCCGTCTGTATCGTGCTGGCCCGCGCCTCGGTGTCGCAGGGTGACTTCGACGCCAGGCAGGCTGCACAGCGTCGCATCGGTGCGCCAGTTGGCCACCTCGCGGAGCTGGGCCATCCAGCTCCGACGGTCGACGCCGCGCTCGGTCATGATGCGGCAGGCCGCGCCCCATGCCGCCGCGGTGACCGTGATCTGCCAATCGTCATCCTGCCCGAGGTAGCCGTCCAGGGTTTCGTCATACCGGAGTTCGCCCGATCGTTCCATGTGCCTTGCCTCTCCTCGGCCATCGCCAGCCGCCGTGCAGCGGCGGAGACGATGCGCCCCTAGCGTAGGACGCTTGACGCCGAGGAGATTTATCGCTGGCGAGGTACCCCGCTGCCTGCCGTCGAGTTGCGGTGCGCTAGTCGGGCCCCAGGGCTTGCTGCGTGTCTGAGGACCACGTTGCGTAGCCGCTCGCGACGCTGCCTCCCATCATGGCGAGGTACTCCCGATCCGTCTTCGCCGCCATGATGAAATCGTTGCGCATGAGGCCCTTGAGCTCGGGCGTCCACCACCAGACCTGGGCCCGCCCCCATTCCGTCAGGAGGGCCGGATAGTGCCCCTCGAGCTGGGCGACTCGCCCGACACGCTCCGTGAAGGCGAGCGCCTCGGTGAACGTGCCGAAGGCGAAGGCTCGCTGCAGTCGCGTGTTGCCGCCGCTCTCGACGACGTGCCAGTACGGTACCTGGCGATGCAAATAGGGGAGCTGATTCCCCGCCACCCTGCCCTCCCCGATCTGCATGGGCATGCAATGGAGTTCCGCGAGTGTCTCCATGGTTCGTGCCTCTTCTCCTGGAACCTAGGCGTGTCCCCGGCGGATCGCGCCGTCCCGGGCGGTCAGGCGCTCCACGAGATAAGGGGCATGGTTGACCGTTAGTCCGGGGCGTCAGGAGAGGCGTCATGCGCCTCTTCGGGCGCGGTGGCTCTCGTTAGGGCCGCGTAAGGCGATGGTGACAGGACCCTGGGCCGCACATCGAACGGCCCGGGGACGACTCCGCCTACTGCGGCTCGGGAGCCTTGTCCCTACGGGTCACGCGTCATAGGTCACGCGTCACAGGTCGCAGGTCTTGCCAGCGAAGCTGGAACGCTCTGGGACGATGGGGCAAGACGCAGGGCGCTGGCAGTTACCCTGCGAGGGCCTCATCGGACCAGCGGCGATCGAGGCGACATGTTACCCCACGGCGGCAATCGTTGGCCGTCGAGTCGCGACGTCTCGATACGTGTTCAGCGGCCGGTCTTCGCCGTGTACATGGGCGCGACTATCGTACACGGCCCGGCACACGCACCGCTCAGTCGACATCATAGCACGACATAAGATACGGCGTACGAACGAGCCCCGCAAACAGGAGGGCCCAGCGTATCGCACGCTATATCGAAGCGCGCCGGAAGGGTCAGACGGTCGCCCAGGTGGCTGAAAAATGGGGACTCGGCCGGGAATGCGTGTCTCGTACCGTCGCACGCCAGGCGATCCAGCTCGTCACGGATCGCTTTCTTGCCCTCGCGAGGCGTCCAACGTCCTCCACAGCGTTCCGGCACGGTGACATGGCCGCGTCTGCGGCGCGCCGAATCGCCTAATTCGAAGGGGAAAAGTGAGGCACTTCATACAAAAAGAATTCGCGCGAATTTGGCCGCATTTCGGACCAATTTCGCGCGAATTCCGAGTCGGGCGTACTGATTACCTGGACCCATTTCGTCGGAGGCCCTGCACCCCTGGCAGGAACCCACTTGGAGCGGGAGACGGGATTCGAACCCGCGACCCATTGCTTGGGAAGCAATTGCGCTACCACTGCGCCACTCCCGCGTGGCACTGCCAGTATACTCAACGTGTGGGGGGGCGTCAAGACAGGCGCCGCGCGCGGATCAATTTGACGATGGGTGCGGGGACCGATATACTCGTTCGATAGAGTCTTGTGCGCGACGAGCGTGGCTATGCGGGGAGGATGCGGCCGGTGGAACGGGCGAACACGGCTCGACGGAGGATGGGCAAGCATCGCGCGGGCGCTTTGGAGATCGCCGACCTGCTCGGCGTCGCGGGGCATGAGCTGCGCTCGCCGCTAACCTCCCTCAAAGGCCACGCCCAGATCCTGCAGCGAAGACTTGCGAAACAGCCGGACCGCGACTCGGACACCGTCGAACTGAATAAGATGCTCTACCAGATCTCTCGGCTGGAGCATGAGCTCGATGTGTATGTCGAGGCGGCGCGGCTTTTCCACGGTCGGTTCCGGCTTCAGTTGGAACAGGTGGACCTCGTCGGCCTGGCGCGACGTATGGTCGAGCTCCAAAGCAAGGGCGCCGCGGAGGACGTGTTGCGGTTTGAGGCCGCGGACGAGGAGTTGATCGGGGAATGGGACCGCAAGAGGATGCAGCTCGCGCTAAGCGTTCTGCTCTCCAACGCCGCGAAGTATGGATTGGGCCGCGACTCGGTATTACGCCTCTTGGCCACGAGCGGCGGGGTGCGCCTCGAAGTTGAAGATCGGGGCATTGGCGTTCTACCTGCCGAGCGGCGGGGCATTTTCGGCCCGTACATGACCGGTGGCAATGTGGAGAACGCCGGATTAGGTCTGGGGCTGTACGTCGCGCGGGAGATCGTGAAGCGCCATGGTGGACGGATAGGTATGCGAGCGCGGCGCGGCGGTGGCAGCCTGTTCTGGTTCGAAGTACCGTTGAGGGTGCCTGCCACCTACGAAGCGCCGCATGATGGCATTGTCCGCGAGCTGCGGCCGGCAACCCCTGGCACCTCACGTACATGAGGTCCCGCCGCGGATTGGTAGGGGCGGTGACTACGCTCTCCGAAGTGGGCAGCGAGGGTTGCACTGAATTGGACTGGTGCGGTGTCGCCTGGGACGTGGCACTGAAGGGCCGACGAACGCGACAGGTAGCGGACGGAATCCCGCTGGCGTGCCACAAGGTGTTAGAGCAGTTATCGTGCTTGGGGCCGCGCGCAGCGCGGCATTGATCATGAGACCAGACCTGCAGTAGGTAGGGATCAACGTTTCGCTGGTTGGCAGGGTCGCGCATTACCCGAAAGTAGTGCGCGACCGACTCTGGAGATTAACTGTCGCGAGACACCTCGCTGGAAGATGACCGCGGGCACCCTGTGGCGAGCATTTGGAGCGGACCCCTAGAGATCGGCGAGTGCGTCGGCGGGATCACGCCTGCGGCCGAGGAAGATCGGGGTGTCGCGTTGCGTATAGCGGCGGACTTCGGTGGCTCTGAGCGCTTCCATCATGCGGCTTATCTCGGCGGGATCATCCGACTCGTTGGCGAGGATGAACTCGTAGTCGCCGAGGCCGAAGGCATCCACGGTGTTGGCGAGGACTCCGCCGGCAACGGACACTTTCTCGGCCACCGCGGCTCGCGAGCGCGAGGATGCACGCGTCTCCGGCTTCGGCTCGGTGAGCAGATCGCGCGGCACGGCGAACTTGCGTCCGACGAGGCCGTGCTCGCCCATAAGCTCGCGCCGGCTCTCGTAGGGCAGTAGGTACCACTCAGTGGTCTTGATGAATGGGTACACGCTGATGAAGGTCTTGGGCGTCGCGCCGAGCATGAACGCCGGCAGGTGCCCGGGATCGTAGCGCGCGGGCGAGACGACACCAATGTACGTCGCGGTGGAGGTGAGGTAAGCGCCGAGTCCGGTGTGACGGAGGGAGACTGCGAACTGCTGGATGGTGTCGAGGTTGTTGCCGACCACCCAGAACATGAGGTCGGCATCGTCGCGCAGGCCCACCAGCGAGTAGCAGCCACGGAGTTCGATCTCCTCTGGCTTATGCTCTATCGCCGAGAGAAACTCTGCTTTGCCGAGCCTTTGCGCGTCGTCTGAGATGCGATGGAAAGCTGGATCGAGCCGGAAGATCCAGAACGCGGAGAACGTTGACATGGTGGACGTATCTGCCATTACACACCTCGGAGGACGCTGCAGGCTTGGATGGTTGAGTTGATAGTTGTCGCGTGGTCGCGGCTAACGCAGATTGTAGCATTCGCGAAGTGCTTTGGGATACGTCTCGCGGGGAGGCATGGGCTACATAGGTTGCGGGAAGCGGCGGGTCTCCATGCTATACTCCCGTGCGGGTGCCGACTCGCGGGTGTGTCGGATCCGATACGCACCAGGTGCGGCAGGCTCGCGGTGGAGGTCGATTGATGCGGCGTAGCTCGTTGCGGTGCTGGTTCCGCTCCGATCCCTCACGCGAGACTCGCTGGGCATCGTCATGGCTGCTCTGCGTGGCCGTGGTCCTGTGTGGACTCTTCGCGACGGGCTGCGGCGTGCACACGGGCGGTAGCGAGGTAGCCTATCTGCGCGGTGACCAACTTTGGGTGTCGCAGAGCGACGGCTCAGGCGCCCGCATGCTGGCGAGCGGTGGGATCGTGAGTTTTGCCTGGTCGCCCGATCACCACTCGATCGTCTACCGTGTCGCGGTGGGCGCGGATGCGCACGGCATCGCTGATGCCACCGGCAACATGTTCGTGATCAGCATCAATGGCGGCTATCCGTTGCAGATATCGCCAGACAATGCGGGAGTGGCGCTGGGTGATCCGTCGTGGGATGCCAACGGCAATCGCGTGCTCTATCGCGAGGCCAACCTCGGCTCGCTTGACGCGCCGCTCTTCATCGTCTCGCAGACGGACCAGCCGTTGGGGATCGCGCGCAAGATCGTGGCGAACGCGGCGACAATTCCGGTGCTGGCGGCGGATGGGCAGCATGTCGCGGTGATCGATGCGTCGGGGCAAGTGCTTGTGGGAAGCCCAGGCGGTGCGGCGACGGTGGAGGGCAACGGCGCGCTGCACGTGCTCCCGCAGTCGGGGCACCCTGGACGCGTGTGGTGGCAGCCGAAACATGATGCAGTACTGTACGCTGTGGCCTCGACGAACGGTGTGAGCCTTGTGCTGCACGCGAACGGGGGCGCAACGCGCACGGTTGCCAGCGTGGGCCAACTGCTCGACGCAGCGTTCTCGCCGGATGGGACGTTGCTGCTCGTGCGCACGCCAACCGAGTTCGAGGTTTGGAGCACGAAAGGCGATGCGACGCCGATGTTTAGCTGGTCCGAGAGCGATCCTTACGCGCTGCCGTGGTGGTCGCCGGACGGCAAGCTCATCGTGGTAGAGCGGGATGGGAACCTCGTGCGGATCAATGTCGCGTCGCATGCGGTGAATGCGTTATTGAGCGAGGCGCAGACTCCGCCGCGGACGGAACTGCCGCAGTTTTGGCACGTCGCGGCAGGCGATCCGTTCAGTCCTGACGGAGGGCGCATCGTCTTCGCGGCGGCGGGAGGCGCGACGTGGCAGGGCAAAAAGCTTGGCGGCACCGACGGGGGGATCTTCACGGTGACGCTAGGTAGCGGCACCGCGGGCGTTCCAATGCGTATCGCCGACTCGAACGGATCGGCGCCGAGTTCGGGCTATGGTGATCCCGCGACGGAGTTTCTAGCTGGCGATTCGTGAGGACGTGAACGTTACGAGAGATCGCGGGGGATGCGGGGGATGCGTGGGATCGCGGCACTGAAATGCCGACGATCTGGGACGCGGGCTGAAGTCTGCTGGAAGCGTTGAGGAGGGTATGGCGATGTCGCAGAACGGGCGAGACGAGGCGGATCTGGACGATGAGCTGGATCTCGACGGGGAGGATTTCGATCCCGCCGAATACGACGCGATGGTGCAGTTGGAGCGGCTGGAGAGCTTGGAGGAGGAGATGACCGAACTCGGCGTCAAGTCGCTCGACGAGGTGCGGGCGCGGATTGCAGCGCAGCACAAGGAGCTTGACGCGGGCGAGTAGCACGGCGAATACGAGGCGGCGGTACCCGCTCTGGGCACCGCCGCCTTTGGCTCGCGCTTCTTGGCGAGAAGGGTAGGCCAGAAGGCCACGAGTATTCGTGAGCTGAGCGAACCTCTGAAGGGCGACGGTCGGCTCAATCAATCGACTTGGGCGTTGCGTTAGTTGCGGAGGGGCTTGCCTGTGGTGAGCAGGGCCTCCATGCGCTGCTGTGACTTCTCCATGCCGCAGAGGCTGAGGAAGGCTTCGCGCTCCAGATCGAGGATGTTTTGCTCGGTGAGCGTGTCCAGCGGCGAGCAGTTGCCGCCGGTGAGGACGTAGGCGAGCTTGCCTGCGATGATCGCGTCGTGCTCGCTGGCCTTGCCCTGAAGCTTGAGATTATCAACCTGTTGCTCAAGGACGAGGCGACCTCCTTCGCCGGGCAACTGGAATGTTGGCGGCGTGGGCGGGCGCCATTCGCCGCGCTCCTTGGCGTCGGCCAGCGCGGTAACGTCGGCCTTGGCGTCGGTGAGCAGGCGCTCGCGGTCGAGGGTGATGGCATCCGACGACTTGAGGAAGCCATACTGCTTGGCCTCGGCGGCGCTGGTGGAGACGGTGGCGACGGCGATCAGTTCGAAGGCGTGACGCGACGCCGCGAAGGGCCCGTGTTCCCTGGCGAGGGACTGCCAGCGAGCGAGCATCTCTTTGCAGCCGCCACCGGCAGGGATGACGCCAGCACCAACTTCGACGAGGCCGAGATAGGTTTCTGCCGCGGCGCGGACGTGTTGGCCGTGGAGGACGATCTCGGCACCGCCGCCCAAGGTGCGTCCCACGGGAGCGACGACGACGGGGACGGGGCTGTATTTGAGGGCGAGGTTGGCCTGCTGGAGCCCGTTGACGGCCTTGCCGATCTCGTCCCACATGCCGGCTTTGGCGCCGAAGAGGACGGCGAGCAGGTTGGCGCCGACCGAGAAGTCGGGCGCATCATTGCCGACGAGGATGGCACGCCAGTTCTGCTTCGCTTCTTCGAGAGCGGCGGCAAGCATTGCGGTGAGGCTGTCGTCGATGGCGTTCATCTTGGTGTGGAACTCGACGAGCAGCACGCCGTCGCCATAGTCGATGAGGGAGGCGGCTTCGTTCTCCTTCACCGTTTTACCGGCCTTCTTCAGCAGGGTCAGCGGGACTGAGGCCGTGGTGGGCTTCAGCAGAGCGTAGGCGTTGGTGGTGAAGTCGAAGTAGCTGGGGGTGGGCGCGCTGGTGTAGAAGCTGCCGGTGCCGTTGCTGAGGACGCGCTCGACCAGTGGTGGAAGCTGGCGGCCTTCGGCGGTCATGCGGTCGGCGAGGGTGCGGACGCCGAGGCCGTCCCAATTCTCGAAGGGGCCGGATTCCCAGTTGAAGCCCCAGCGCATGGCGCGGTCGATGTTGACGATGTCGTCGGCGATCTCTTCGGCGACCGCGGCGCTGTAGAGCAGCGAATCCGCTGTGATCTCCCAGGCGAGCTTGCTGGCGCGGTCGTCACCGGCGAGGATGATGCGCGTCCGCTCATTGACGTCTGACCTGGCGCGAGCGGCGCCGATGGAGGGGAAGCGCACCTTTTCCTGGGGGCGGTATTCCAACGTGTCGGGGTCGATGACGAGGATATCGCTGGAGCCGCCGGCGCCGCGCACCTTCTTGTAGAAGCCCTGGCCGCCCTTGTCGCCGGTCCAGCCGCGCTTGACCATCTCGCGGACGAAGTCGGGCATGCGGAAGAGCTCGCGCTGTGGGTCGTTTGGCAGGTTCTCGTAGAGGTTGTCGGCGACATGGAGCAGGGTATCGATGCCGGCGATGTCGGCGGTGCGGAAGGCGGCGGATTTGGCACGACCAAGGACGGGTCCGAAGATGGCGTCTACCTCCTCGAATTTGTAGCCTTCGTCGAGGGCGCGGTGGAGCGTCGCCATGAAGCCGTAGGTGCCGACGCGGTTGCCGATGAAGTTGGGAGTGTCTTTGCAGTAGACGACACCCTTGCCGAGCCGCTCAGTGCCAAATTCGCCCATATACGACATCATCGCCGGATCGCCATCGGGGCCAGGGACGAGTTCGAGCAGTTTGAGGAAGCGGACGGGGTTGAAGAAGTGGGAGATCAAGAAGTGGCGGCGGAAGTCTTCGCCGTGGCCCTGCACGAGCATGTGGGCGGGGAGGCCGGAGGTGTTGGAGCTGACGATTGAGCCGGGGCGGCGCACAGCCTCGATCTTGTGGTAGATGTCGTGCTTGACGTCGAGCTGCTCGAAGACGGCCTCGACGATCAGGTCAGCCTCGCCAACTTTGGCGAAGTCGTCTTCGATGTTGCCGACCGTGATGAGTCGGGCGGATTGTGGGACGTAGAAGGCCGGGGCAGGCTTGGCCTTGAGCGCGCGGTCTACGCCGGTCTGGGCGAAGCGGTTGCGCGCGACGCGGTCGGATGAATCTTTGGCTTCGGGTGGGACGACATCGAGGAGAGTGACGGGGATGCCGACGTTGGCGAGGTGCGCGGCGATGCCAGCGCCCATGATGCCGGCGCCGATGACCGCCGCGCGTGAGATGTTGTAAGGCATGTGGCGCCTCCATCAGACGGGGGAGAGCAGAGAGTTGACGACAGAGGACACGGCGTTCAGAAAGAGGCGGAGGAGGTGCTGTGCGCCACTCCTCCGCTGTCACGCGTCTTGTGACTAGAGGCGCTCGATGACGGTGGCTACGCCCTGGCCGCCGCCGACGCACAGGGTGGCGATGCCGAGGCGCTTGTCGAGCGTTTCGAGGTCGTTGAGCAGGGTGGCGACGATGCGGCAGCCGGAGGAGCCGAGCGGATGACCGAGGGCGATGGCGCCGCCGTGCGGGTTCAGTTTCGCCTCGTCGATGCCGAGGGTGCGGACGACGGCGAGCGACTGTGCGGCGAAGGCCTCGTTCAGCTCGATGATGTCGATGTCGGAGAGCTGGAGGTTGGCGCGCTGAAGTGCCTTGCGCACGGCATCGACGGGTCCGATGCCCATGATGTCGGGGCGGACGCCGGTGACGGCCATCGAGAGGATACGGGCGCGCGGCTTGATGCCAAGCTCGTTGGCCTTCTCGGCGGACATGAGGACGGCGCCGGACGCGCCATCATTGAGCGGGCTGCTGTTGCCGGCGGTGACGCTACCCCCGGCGATGAAGGCGGGCTCAAGCGTGGCGAGGCGCTCAAGCGAGGTGTCGCGGCGCGGGCCTTCATCGGTGGTGAAGAGCTCGCCGTTCGGCAGTTCGACGGGGGCTATCTCTTTTGCGAAGATGCCGGAGTCGATAGCGGCGATGGCCCGCTGGTGGCTGCGCAAGGCGAACTTATCCTGATCCTCGCGACTGATGTTGTGCTCGCGGGCGAGATTTTCTGCCGTCATGCCCATCGGGATGTAGGACTGCGTGAAGTCCAGGCTCTTCTTGCCGGGGACGCCGCAGACCTCGATGCCCTCGGGGTTGTTGATCAGCTTGGGGTTGAAGCTGGGGTTGAAGCCGCCCATCGGCACGCGGGACATGCTCTCGACGCCGCCAGCGACGAAGACATCGCCCTGGCCCAGCATGATCGATTGTGCCGCCATGTTCACGGCCTGAAGGCTGCTGGCGCAGAAGCGGTTGACGGTGACGCCGCCGGCGCCGACCGGGAGGCCCGCAAGGCCGGTGACGATGCGGGCGAGGTTCATGCCTTGTTCTCCCTCGGGGAAGGCGCAGCCGAGGATGACGTCTTCGATCAGGTTAGGATCGAGGTTGGGGACGCGTTCGACGGCGGCACGTATGGCGACGGCGGCGAGATCGTCGCCGCGCACGGTGCGTAGCGCACCTTTGTTGGCGCGCCCGATCGGCGTGCGCACCGCACTGACGATGACGGCTTCTGGCATGTGGGAGGCTCCTTTGGTGAGAACGGCGATGTGCTAGGGCGTTCCAGTGGCCTGGCGGCGGTCGGTTTGCTGGCGTGCAGCCTGGTCTGAGGCGCGGCGACGAATATAGATGGTCTTCTCGATGGTCGCGCAGATCTGGCACTGGCGGTCGAGCAGATCTACCGTGTAGACGCGGTCGATGGACGTGCCGGTGGCGGTCAGATCGCGGATCGTGTCGAGCTCGGCGGCGTCGAGAGTGAAGGTCGCGGTGAGCGTGCCGGTGCCTGGGCGGCGGAAGCGGATCGTCGCGGACCTATCCCAGATGGTGTACTCGGCGCCGAGATTCTTAATCAACATGACCATGTCGATCGGATCGACGGCGCCGTACCTGCTGCCGCCGAAGATGGTGCCGACGTAGTTGCGCGAGCGCCACGAGAGTGGCAGTTCGACGTGTACCTCGCGCCAGTCCGGCGAGACGCGGGTAAGCCGCGCACCGGTACCGAAGTAGGCGGGGAAGAGGCTGAAGGCCAGGGCGCGCACTCTGCCAGGCAGAGAATTGGGCACGGCTGTCTACCTCCTCACCAGGGAAATGGACTAGCGAGTTGGGCTGGTCAGCGCCCAACTGACCTCAAGCTCGGTCGTCTCGACACCTGCGGCGTCAAAGATCTTCACGGGGATGGTGAAGCGGGCGCGGCCTGTGTCGCGCACCTCCTCGCGGATGCGATCGCGACCCTCGATGGCCAGCGTGGCGACGGCGCGAAGCTCGCCTCTGGCGGCCTTGCGATACCGGATCAGCGCGTCGGCGGCCAGCGGGATCACGCCGTTGGCTTGGAGATCGGCGAATGCGGTGAGCAGCATCGTGCCGGAGGCAGCCTCTCCTAGGCCGAACTGCGCTGCGGCATGGACGGTGCCGACGTGGTTGAGATGCTCGGGCGCGTCGGGCAGAACCACCGTTGCCTCTTCATCCGCGACGGCGACGATTCGTACGTCCAGGAATTGGTTGAATGGGATGGCGTTGACCATGATGGCCTTGATAGCTTCGAGATCCGGCACGGTCAGCGCCTTTCGACTGTTCAGGTGTCTCGATTCCGGGGCGGCGAGGGTGAATTCTCTTTCCCCGGAGCGACGCATCGTGACCCTTACCTCTCTATGCCAGAAGGCCCCGCCCTTGAGGGCTGGGGATGCATGGCCCCTGGCAATCTCCGTGCCGGGATGCTACACTGCTTGCGAGCTTTCGCTCTCGCCCTGGGGCATCATGGCGTGGAGTTCAACTCCTAGAAGCCCCCGGCTGAAAGCCGTGGGGAGATGTCACTTGATGGGAAAGCCGCCGCGGTCGGCGACGATGCCGGCCAGCTCGCGCTGGAGCGGCACAATGTTGGTCTCGGCGTCGCCGAGGTAGGCACGGACGGTGGCGATGTGCTGGCGGCGCTCGTCGCCGTCGAAGCCCATCGTCAGGACACCCTCGATGGCCGCGCGGGTCTCCGGCAACAGTCGCAGCACGGCGATCTGCGCCAGTAGCTCGTGAGTGTGTACGTCCGCATTGCCGTCACGGGCGGCGTCGAGCGCGCGGGCGACGGCGCTGTCGGCAGCGAAGAGGGTGATGATCTGGTTGGCGGCGGCCTCCAAGAACTCTTGCTCCTCGCGGATGTTGGCGGCGAACTTGGGCGCAGCCGCCATGATGGAGAAGAGGGCGGCACGCTTGGCGCGCTCGACAAGGTTGACGCTCTCGCGTAGGGCGACACTGGTGTCGCCGGTGGCGAAGTCGCTCACCTTGCCGCCGGTCACTTCGGACTGGATCTGCGGCATAGCGGCCATGACGTTGACGCGGCCCTCCAGCGTGCGCTGGAGGAGCGTACCGGCGGCAACCAGGCGATTAACCTCGTTGGTGCCTTCAAAGATGCGATTGATGCGAGCGTCGCGGTAGGCGTGTGCGATTGGATACTCTTCCATGAAGCCGTAGCCGCCGAAGACCTGGACGCCCTCGTCCACGCTGCGGCCGAGCGCTTCGGATCCGTAGACCTTGGCTATGGAGCACTCGATGGCGTACTCCTCGATGGCGGCGAGCTGCGCCATGCGATCCTCGCCGGCGGCAACGCGCGCCTCCTCCACCATGCCGATGGTGCGGAAGGCGAGCGCCTCGGCAGCGTATACATCCGCCGACATGTAAGCGAGCTTCTTCTTGATCATGCCGAAGCCGTGGAGCGGACGACCGAAGGCCTTGCGCTCGTCGGAGTACTTGGCGGCGAGATCGAGAGCGGAGCGTGCGCCTCCCGCGGCGCCAGCGCCCAGCTTCAGGCGACCGATGTTGAGGATGTTGAAGGCGATCTTGTAGCCCTTGCCGATCTCGCCGAGGACATTCTCGACGGGCACCTGCACGTTATCGAAGTAGACGGTGCGGGTGGACGAGCCCTTGATGCCCATCTTCTTCTCTTCGGCACCAGTGGAGATGCCAGGCGTGGCGGCCTCAACGATGAAGCCAGTGTGTTTGGTGTCGTCGACCTTGGCGAAGACGATGAAGAGATCGGCGAAGCCAGCGTTCGAGATCCACTGCTTGGCGCCGTTGAGGATGTAGTGGGTTGCGTCGGGCGAGAGCGAGGCGCGGGTCTTAATCGACATGGCGTCCGAGCCGACGCCCGGCTCGGTGAGGGCGTAGGCACCGATCAGCTCGCCGGTGGCGAGGCGCGGTAGATATTTTCGCTTCTGCTCGTCCGTGCCGTAGAAGACGATTGGCAGCGTGCCGATGGTGGTGTGGGCGCCGTGGGCGACTGCGAACGACGCCTGGCGCATCTCGTGCGCGACGAGTGAGCTGACGACGAGGCCCAGGTCGGCACCGCCGTACTCCTCGGGGATGTCGATCATCAGCAGTCCCTGCTCGCCCGCCTGCTTGAGCAGCGACGGCATCACGCCAGGCTCTTGGGCCTCGATCGCTTCGGAACGAGGCAGCACTTCGCGTTGGACGAAGGTGGCGGCGGCTTCTTGCATGAGCCTCTGCTCGTCGTCGAACTTCTCGGGGGTCAGGAAATGCGCCTCGGTGACGGGCTGGGTGAGAAAGGCCGCGCCCTTCTCAAGTTTGATGCCGGTTGCCATGCGAGGTTTCCTCCTGTGCTGGATCGTAGACTTGTCAGTGACTGCCGCGACGATGTTTCGCTAGACCAGCAATGTGCAGTTAGGTAGTGGGCGAAGGCGGGGTCGGGGTCACAGAAGGTGACGATTGGGCGCGCGCCAGGTATTCGTCGCGCAGGGTGCGCCGCAGCACCTTGCCGACGAGGCTTTTCGGCAGAGAGCCGCGGAATTCGTATTGCTTGGGCACCTTGTACGGGGCGAGGCGCTCTTTCAGAAACGACTGCAGCTCGTCTTCGGTGAGCGTCTCGCCCGGCTTAACGACGACGTACGCGCGAACGGTTTCGCCGCGATATTCGTCCGGCACGCCGACGGCGGCGGCTTCGAGCACTTTGGGGTTCTCGAACATCGCTTCATCCACCTCGCGCGGGAAGATTTTGAGGCCGCCGGCGATGATGATGTCCTTAATGCGGTCTACGATGGAGAAATAGCCGTCAGTGTCCATGATGCCGATATCGCCGGTGCGCAGCCAGCCGTCGTGCAGCACTTTTGCCGTCTCATCTGGGCGGTTCCAATAGCCCGCCATCACCTGCGGCCCGCGGATGACGATCTCGCCTTGCTGGCCAGGAGGTAAGAAATCCCAGGTATCGGGATCGACGATGGCCGAGTCGGTGCCGGGGAGCGGCAGGCCGATGGTGCCGAGGCGCCGCTCGCCGAAGACGGGATTGCAATGGGAGACGGGCGAGGTTTCCGTCAGGCCGTAACCCTCGACGACCTTCGCGCCGGAGTCCTGCTCGAAGCGACGCTGGACTTCGAGCGGCAAGGGCGCGGAGCCGCTGATGCAGATCTTGATCGAGCTGAGGTCTGCGTGGGTGCGCTCCGCCTCGCGCGAGAGGGCAAGATAGATGGTCGGGATGCCGGGGAAGAGATCGGGCTTGTAGCGCTTGATCGCGCGGAGGGTGTCCTTCACATCGAATCGCGGCAGCAGCACCATGGTGGAGGCGTTGAGCATGGTCAGGTTCATGCCGACGGTGAGGCCGTAGGAGTGGAAGAACGGCGCGACGCAGAGGCAGACATGATGCGAGTCGGGCGGCTGCTCGTTCCACGACCACGCCTGCATGGCGTTGACGAGCAGGTTGCGATGGGTGAGCATCGCACCCTTCGCAACGCCGGTGGTGCCCCCGGTGTATTGCAACACGGCGACATCGTGTGGCGCGGCAGGCTCGGGCAGTTGAGGCGCGGAGGAGTCGGACTGGGCTGCGTTGTCGCGGACAACATCGCGGAATCGACGGACGGTGCTGTCGGAACGCAGGGCATCCGCGGCGGGGTTGGGCTTACCGCGCTGCTGCATGCGCTCGCGGAGTCGATAGAGCAGGCTCAGGGTTGGCGGCAGGTATTCGGCCGCGCTGCCGATAATGACGTGCTCGATGGGCGTGCGGTCGCGTACGCTGGCGAGCGTGGCGTAGAACATGCCGAGCGTAACAATGACGCGTGCGCCGGAATCGTTGAGTTGATGCTCGAGCTCGGGCGCGGTGTAGAGCGGATTGCAGGGAACCACGATCCCGCCGGCTCTGAGGATGCCGTAGAAGGCGATCGGGTATTGGGGGATATTCGGTAGCGAGAGCGCCACGCGGTCTCCGCGCTGGACGCCGAGCGCGAGCAGCGCGCGCGCGAAACGGCTTGCCAACGTCGAGAGCTGCCCATAGGTGAGCGTTGCGCCGTAATATTGGGTGGCGGTCGCGGTGGCGTGATTGCGAGCGGCTTCGTCCAGGAGCCACGTGAGCGGGTGCTCGGGGGGCTGGATCGACTTGGGCACGCCTGGCGAGTAGTGCCTGAGCCACGGGCGAGCGCCGTCGTACGGCTGAGGCGGCGCGGGAGACGGGGAGGTTGTACCCAAGGGGATCGCGTCCATCGAACTCCTCATCGAGCGCGAAGACTCTGCCGCGCACGGAGATATGCGCTAGTAACAGTATACGTTCGCGCCGCTTGTGTTGCGTCGTAGCTAGCTAACGTGATTCCCGCGCTATACTTGCTCTCAGCTAACATTTCTACATGTCCGATGAAGAGGCATCGCCATGACGACCATAGCAGCCGCGGCTGCGGAGCGCGAGGGCGGAGACACGGGGGCATCCGAGACCTTCGGAGTGCAGGTGGCCCGTTTTCGGCAGCAACGGGGCCTCTCGCAGGGGCAGTTGGCGCACGCGGCGCTGCTTTCGCGCACCTACGTCTATCATTTGGAGACGGGGCAGCGGCAGGCGCCTTCCGTCCGCGTGGTCCGGGCGCTGATGCGCGCCCTGGAGCTGCGCGGCGAGGAGCGGCGGCGGTTCCTGGCGGCCTTCGCGCGGCTCACAGGTCAGCAACTGGAAGACGATTTAGAGGGCGCGGACCTCTTCGACCAGCGCGATTTGGCCGCCCTGCTGGTGCGCAACTCGGCATTCCCGGCGCACAGCCTCGACCGGCTCTGGTACATTCGCTCGTGGAACGATCCAGCAACGCAGCTCTTCGAGGCCGATACGAATGTGCTGAGTCTCCACAATCGCCATCTGCTAGCGTTCGTCTTCGATCCCGCCTACCGCTCGCGGTTCCGACCCTGGGAGACGCTGGCGCGGCGCCTGCTGACGGACTTCAAGTATTACTCGCGCACGGTGACATACCTTCCCGAGTATCGCGACCTCTGGCGTTCGCTGCGCACACTGCCTGACTTTCGGCGCATCGCGGACTCGTCTGATCCCGCGTCTGGCGTCGCGGCGACTTTCGTCTTTCACATGCGCCATTCGCTGTTGGGTACGCTGACGCTGCGCACGACGGTGACGGTCTTCAGTGGAGCGTCGGACCATTCGATCGTGACGTATGTACCTGGCGATCAGCAGACGCTCGACATATTCGCCGCGAACGGGTGGCAGTCGAACGGAGTCGAATAGCAGCCGACGTATGCGAAGCGCAAAAAGCACGCCACATACCTCGCACCCTGGCATCTGATGTGCTTGGGTTACCGCGTCTGGCAACTGGCGTGGCGGAATCGAGGCACGGGCGTGGTTGGAAGTCGCAGATCGAGACACCTTCGCCGGATGCTCGTGTACAGTGTGCTCGCGCTGGCGCTTATAGCGACCGCAGCGTTCGGGACGGCGCATCTCGCGCGGAACTCAAACGGTGTGATTGCGACGCCGACGGTGACGGCGAGCGCAACCGCGCTACCCTCCGCGAGCGATAAGGCGTTCTCCCTTGTGGTGATCGGCGCATCGGACGCGTTCGGCATCGGCACCGATCAGCCGGAGACGGAAAGCTGGCCAGCGGTGCTGGCGCACGACATCAGCTCGAAGGCGCATCTCCTCGACCTCGGCATACCGAGCGCAACGGTGGAGATGGCGGCGCGCGATGAGGTCCCCGTCGCGGCGGCCGCCACACCTGACGAGATCGCGATTCTGCTGGGCATCAACGATATCGACGATGGAGTCACGCTCGCGACCTTCGATCAGCAGCTTCGCGCATTGGTGAGCATGCTTCGGAATGAGACGACCGCAGCTATCTATATCGCCAACTTGCCCGACCTTGCGCTGCTGCCCTATTTTGCCAAGGACGACCCCATCGGGCTCTCGACGGAAGTGACGAATTGGAATGCCGACATCGCCGCGATCTGCGCGAGCGATGGTGCGACGCTCGTTGACCTTTTCTCCGCTTGGAGTGAGCTCTCGCAACATCCGGAATACGTCAGCTCGGATGGTTTGCATCCGTCGGCGGTGGGGGCGCAACGGATTGCCGAAGCGTTTTTCACCGCGATTCAAGGCACTGCGCCATGACCTATGATCATGGTTTTTCACTCGCTAGCTCGCCGATAGGTCTCTCGCCGCAGTCGCTCGCGCTGCCGTTGGTAACAGCGGTCGTCGTCGCATTCGGGATTTTCGCGGTGCGGGCCTGGCGTGCGCCGTATTTGGCTCGTATCGGGTTTCGGAATGTCGGGCGGCGCCGGTTGCGCACTGCGCTGATCGTGTTGGGGCTGATGCTGGCGACGATGTTCGTCTCGACGGCCTTAACGCTGAACGACACGATGGTGCGGGCGGTGCAGAACGTGGCGGTGTTCAGCCTCGGCAGGGTAGACGAGGAGGTGTCCGGCGGCAGCGGACCGCTTGGGCTCTTTACGCAGGAGACGGGGACCGTTGCGCGCAATGCGCTGGCGAAAGATCAGCACGTGGCGGGCGTGGCGGCGGCGCTGGAGCTGCCGAGTGTGCTCGTGGAGGACGAGACGACGCGTCAGGTGCGCGGGGACGTGCTTGGCATCGGGATCGACGGCTCCGCCGCTGGCCCGCTCTCCGACGTTCGCGACGCCGCGACGAACGCTCCGCGCCCGGTGGTCAATTTATCGAGCGGCGACCTGTATCTCAATGGCGAGACGGCCAGCCTGCTGCACGCGAGGGTCGGCGACTTGGTCGCCTTGTTCTCCAGCGCTTGGCCGGGTCAGCGCTATGAGTTCTCGGTGGCGGCGATCGTCACGGGCGGCCCCCTGGCGGTACGGTCATCGCTGCTCGTAGGACTGTCAACCTTGCAGGGGTTGCTTTCGGCGCCCAATCAGATCAATCGAGTCTACGTGGCGAACGCGGGCGACGGCGTATCTGGGGTGGGGTATAGCGCATCGATAGCGCGTGAACTGCGCGCGATTCTGCCGGGGGGCCTGCACATCAGTTCGGTCAAGGCGGATGGCGTGGCATACGCGCTGAGCGCTCAGGACATTTTCGGGCGCATCCTCACGCTCTATGCGCTCTTCGCGCTGTCGATCGGATTGCTGCTCATCTTCCTCATCTTCGCGCTGCTCGCCGCCGAGCGCAGGAGTGAGTTGGGCATGTCGCGCGCGGTCGGCATGCACCGCTCGGACGTAGTGTGGATGTTGCTGTTCGAGGGTGCGGCGTATGACGTCGTCGCCACCGGGCCGGGCCTGCTGCTCGGCCTCGGCCTTGGCATCCTGACGATTGTGGCAGTCAGCCCGAGCATCGCACAATTCGGTCTGCCGCTACAGCTCGATGTCGAGCCGAGCAGCATCGTCGAGGCACTGTGCCTCGGGTTGCTGTTCACATTGGGAACGGTTGTGCTGGCCGTGGCCGCGGTGAGTCGTTTCACTGTCGCCGCGGCGTTGCGCGGTTTGCCTGAGCCGTCGCCAACTGCACCCTCGTTCTGGCAGCTCGTGCGAAATGCCGCTGGTACGATGCGACGGATGGGCGCCCGACGTGAGGTCGCCGCGGCCTGGCTCTCGGTCGGGTGGGCCCTGGTCGTTCGCGGGCCGATCTTGCTCGTGCTCGGCATCGTGTTGTTGCGCGGCGCGGTGGGCGCTGCAGGGCGCGATCGCGATCTCGCTGTCAATCTCGCTGTTCCTCGCGGGGCTGGGCCTGTTGGTGCGCGCAGGCGTTCTGCACCTCGCGCGGACGGTGATCAGGCTGCGATCTCCCAGGGACAACGTCGGGCGCGCAGCCCGAGTGACGCGACGCTTGGATCGCATCACCTCGCTGCTCATCGGGGTTTGCCTCGCGCTGTACTGGTCATTGCCGTTCGACACACTCCAACGCCTCGGGCTACCGCACTATGGTGGCGGAATAGACGTGATTTTTGCCGCGGGTATGATGATGGTGTTCGGGGCGGTGCTGGCGCTGGCACCAAATCTGGATCTGCTCGTGGCGCCCGTTCAGTGGCTCTCGCGGCGGCTGGGTCGACCGCGGCACGTGGCCTACATCGCGATGGTCTACCCTGCTCAGCAGCGCTACCGCACGTCCATCGGACTGGCAATGTTCTCGCTAGTCTGCTTCACGATGGTGGTGATGGCATGCATCGCGGCCTCGACCGCGCAGCGCTACGCCAACTTCGGCGCGCAGTCGGGGGGCTACGATGTCGTCGGACAACCGCTGTTCGCCCCGGCTGGCAGCGTCGACCGCGTCGAGGAGACACTGCGTTCCAACGCGCCAGGAGTAGCTCATGACGTCCGAGCGATCTCCGAAGCGCAGACCCTGCCGCTCATCATGATTCAGCCCTCCGCGCGGGCTGCGCGATGGGCTGTCTACCCCGCCGCGACGATTGGCGGCGCGTTTCTGCAGGGCACGGGACTGCCGCTCGTCGCACGGTCGACGGAGTATGCTTCGGATGCTGACGTATGGCGCGCGGTGTCTGACCAACCGGGCTATGCCGTGATCGACGCGGGTGCGTTGAGCGCCAGCGATCTGGCGACGTTGGGCCTCGATCCTCCTGCGCCGGTCAGCATTGAGCACTTCGTGGCGCCGCCGATCGCTTCGGGCCTGCTGGGCTATTCGGCACTGGAATCGCTTGAAGGACGCACGGCACAGCTGGATGCCAGCAATCGTGTGCCGACTGAGGTGCGCGACATCCTGACCGATCCCAAGAAGCTTGCGACGTATGCGCTGAAGCTCGACGGAATCGCCACTGCTCCTGGCACCATCAAGCAGACGTCAATCTGGGTGGTCGACCCGCGAGGGAACGCGCCGGAGCAGGTGCAGATCATTGGCGTGGTAGACAATACGACCGACCAGAATTATGGCTTGCTGGCTTCCTCTGCCACGTTTGGCCCGCTGGAGACGGGACTCGATCAGTACGGCGGCGAGTTCTATCTTTTCAAGTTGAAGGCGGGCGCGGATGCGCGCACGGATGCCGCTGCGATCGGGTCGGCGCTGCTGGAGGTCGGCTTCGAAACGACCGTGATCCAGGATGCGTTGCTCAGCGTCAATGGACCTGCGGTATTCGCCAGTCGCTTGTTGATAGGCCTCGTCGGGCTGACGTTGTTGGTTGGGACGGCGGCGCTCGCCGTCTCGGGCACGCGAGCGGTGGTGGAGCGACGACAGCAGATAGGCATGTTGCGTGCGCTAGGCTATCGACGGGGAGACGTACGGCGGATGTTCGTGTTGGAGGCGCTGTTCGTCGCGGGACTCGGCGCGGCGTTGGGATTGCTACTCGGCATCGTCCTGTGCCGAAATGTGTTTGCCGTGAGCTTTTTCGAGCAATTTCAGTCGGGCATAGCGCTCGTCATCCCGTGGGGAGCGCTGGCGGGAATCCTGGCCGCTGCACTTGCCGCTGCTCTGCTTTCGGCGCTGATTCCCGCACAACAGGCGAGCCGTGTGACGCCCGCGGATGCGCTGCGCTACGAGTGACGTCCACGTCCGTCTGCAATTATCAGGAAGGTGCATTCAGGATGCGGATACCGACGCTGGAGGGCAAGGACGTGCCGCACGAGGGCGCTGACGGAGCGTCGCATGCGCCGATTGTGCTGGCGAGCGGGGTGTGCAAGACCTACCGCGCCTATGGAGTCGAAGTGGCCGCGCTGAGCGACATCGAGTTGCGTGTCGCGCGGGGCGAAATGGTTGCCATTATGGGGCCGAGCGGCAGTGGCAAGACCACGCTGCTGAACTGTCTCGCCGGCCTCGACACGGTTGATTGCGGCTCGATCGAGATACTTGGCACCGACCTGGCGCGGCTCAGCGACGGCGAGCGGACGGACTTTCGCGCGCGGACGATGGGATTCATCTTTCAGAACTTCAACCTCCTGCCCGTGCTGAGCGCGATAGAGAATGTCGAGCTGCCGCTGCTGGTGCTGCGTTATCCGCCAACCAAGGCGCGTGAGCGCGCGCGCGACCTGCTTGCGGCAGTCGGGTTGTCGTCGCGCGAGCGGCACCGGCCCGCAGAGCTCTCTGGCGGGCAGCGCCAGCGCGTGGCGATCGCGCGCGCGCTGATCGCGCAACCGGCGATTGTGTGGGCCGACGAGCCGACGGGCAATCTCGATAGCGAGGCCGCGAATGATGTGCTCGATTTGTTGCGCGAATTGAACGCGACGCTGACCCAGACGGTGGTCATGGTGACGCACTCTGCTGAGATCGGCGCAAAGGCAGGGCGCATTGTTCACATGCGCGACGGACGTATTGTTGGGGAGTCAGGGCGGACACCCTAGGCGGCGTGGGGAGCAGGGGAAGGGGATGCCTGTGATTGCCGGGCGTGATGCGGCGGGGTACGCTAGACCGTAGCGGCGCATCAATTCCTTTACCGTTCGTTCGCCGCGAAGGAGCAGGTGAGCGCATGCGCGACGATTCCGCCAGAGGTGAGCCTCCGCAGGGCGCGGAGATGCCGACGTACACGTACACGAATCGGTTGATTGACGAGACGAGCCCGTATCTGCTACAGCACGCGCACAATCCTGTCGATTGGTATCCTTGGGGGCCGGAAGCTTTCGAGAAAGCGAAGCAAGAGGACCTGCCGATCCTCCTCAGCATCGGGTACGCGGCATGTCATTGGTGCCACGTCATGGCGCACGAAAGCTTCGAGAACCCCGCAACGGCGCGGCTTATCAACGCGTACTTCGTGAGCATCAAGGTCGATCGCGAGGAGCGACCAGATGTTGACGGTCTGTATATGGACGCGGTGATGGCGCTCACGGGCAACGGCGGCTGGCCGATGACGGTCTTTTTGACGGCGGACGGCGCGCCATTCTACGGCGGCACGTACTTCCCTCCGGTGGACCGCTACGGCATGCCCGGGTTTCCACGATTGCTGCGCCGCCTCGGTGAATTGTGGAGCTCGCAACGAGACGAGATCGAGCGCCAGGCGGCGGAGTTCCGCGAGTATTTTCAGCAGCGCTCGACGACGCGGTTGCGGCCCAGTGGCGATGTTGCTGAGGACGTGTCTGGACTAAGCGAGCGGTCGCTCGTGGAGGCGGAACAGGCGCTGCTCGATCAGATGGACACGACGAACGGGGGATTCGATGGTGCCCCCAAATTTCCGCATCCGATGGCCCTCGAATTCCTGCTGCGGATGACGTCGCGCCGTCCTCGTCCAACGGAGATCGAAGCGGATGCAGGGATGCGATTGGTGCGCCTTTCGCTGGATCGCATGGCCGACGGCGGCATCTACGATCAGGTGGGCGGCGGCTTTCATCGGTATTCGACCGACGCTCACTGGCTGGTGCCACACTTCGAGAAAATGCTCTACGACAATGCGCTGCTGGCGCCGGTGTACCTGCACGCCTGGCAGCTCACCGGCGAGGCGCATTATCGCCGGATCTGCGAGGAGACGCTGGACTATGTGTTGCGCGAGATGACCGACGCGTCCGGCGGTTTCTACTCGACGGAGGACGCCGACAGCGAGGGCGAGGAAGGCAAATTCTACGTCTGGACGTCCGCCGAGCTGAGAGACGCCCTAGGCGAGGAAGACGCCCGCATCGTCGAGCAGATCTGGGGCGTTACGGAGCGTGGCAATTTTGACGGACGCAGCATTCTCCACCGTGTGCGTCCAGAGGGTGAGGTCGCCGCCGAGCTCGGGATGACGGAGGCGGCGATCGATGCGGTGGTCGAGTCGTCGCGCGTGCGGCTCTACGATGCGCGATCGAAGCGAGTGCGGCCGGGCCGCGACGATAAGGTGATCGCCGCATGGAATGGATACATGCAGCGAGCGCTCGCCGAGGCAGGGCGCGTGCTGGATCGGGATGACTATTGCCGTGCGGCGGTGGCGAACGCCGAGTTTATGCTGTCCGAGATGGCGAGCGGCGGACGGCTGCTGCGTACGTGGCGCGACGGTCGTGCGAAGATCGACGCGTTCCTTGAAGATTACGGCTCGGTTGTCAACGCGCTGTTGACGACGTATGAAGCGAGCGCCGAGCCGCGCTTCTTCGCGGCGGCGACCGAACTTGCGGCGATGATGCTTGACCGCTTCTGGGACGTCGAAGCAGGGGTTTTCTTCGACACGGCTCGCGATGCGGAGGAGCTGATCGGTCGTCCGCGCGAGCTGACCGACAATGCGACGCCCTCGGGGACGAGTCTCGCCGTCGAGGCGCTGCTTCGCCTGAGCGCGTTCACGGGCGAGGGGCGTTGGGTGGATGTCGCGGCCCGGGTCCTCGCGACGCTCGGTGGGCCGGCGATCCGCCAACCGTCGGCATTCGGGCACCTGCTCTGCGCGGCGGACGATAGCGTGGGACCGATGGATGAGGTGGCCATCGTGGGCACCCAGAAGGACCGACGCGCGCTGGAGCGGGCCGTGGCGGGGCGCTACTTGCCGCGGATGGTGCTGGCGCGGGGCGAGGCAGATGCCAACGGGCAAGAGCTGATCCAACAGGTGCCGTTACTGGTCGGTCGCGCGCCGGTGGGAGGCCTCGCTGCCGCGTACGTGTGCCACGGATTTGTGTGCAAGCGCCCCGTCACCGAGGCCGAGGACCTTTTGGCACTTTTGGACGGGCGGTGAATTGGGCAATGCATTCCGCCTCCTGGGCTTCCGCTTTACGGCAAAACGGCAGGAATGACGACGACACTACCACGCTGGAACCACTTTCGGTAACGCCTGCTTGCCTGGGGCCACGAAGTCTCATGCCATGCGGTCCAAAGGGTCCTGGTGCGGCGACGAAATATGCCAAAATGTGGTATTATAAGTAGGCGTGATCAGGCGTTCCGCGCGTTGTAGAGGCCAGCAGGATGTGTGTTGGGAGCCGTGAATTGAATTTAACCTCCTCGGCTGAGCATTCCCCTCTCGTGACCTCCACAGTAGCACAGCGAGCCATCTCACCCGCATCCTTTGGTCCCTGAGGGACCTGCACATAATTGGTCGCGGCGCGCGTGCAGTCGCGTGGCGTGGCTGAGGGTGTATTTGTCAACGCGCAAAGCGTCGTTATGGCTGTTGTCGACCGTTTCGTATGGGTGCCGGCAACCGCATCGGAGGGGATAGACATTCATGGCAACGGCCAAGGTCCAGGACAATTCGTATGGCGCCGCGCAGATCGAGATTCTTGAAGGGCTCGAGCCGGTACGAAAGCGCCCTGGCATGTACATCGGCAGCACGGATATTCGCGGGCTGCACCACCTCGTCCAGGAGGTTGTGGATAACAGCATCGACGAGGCGATGGCGGGTGTTTGTGACCACGTCCTCGTCGTCATCGCGCCAGACGGCTCGGTCTCAGTTGACGACAATGGGCGAGGCATACCGGTTGAGCCGCACCCAAAGATGCCAAAGAAATCCACACTTGAGATCATCATGACGACCCTTCATGCCGGTGGCAAATTCGGCGGCGAAGGCTACAAGCAAGGGTCTAGCGGCTTGCACGGCGTCGGCGTGTCGGCGGTAAATGCGCTCTCGGAATATTGCCGCGTCGAGGTCAAGCGCGGCGGCAAGACCTACATGCAGGAGTACCGCAAGGGCGTCCCGCAGGGCCCTGTCACCGTGATTGGCTCGTCCGTGGGCACCGGCACGAAGACGATTTTCAAGCCAGACCTGACCATCATGGAGACGGCGGACTTCCAGTTCGAGACGCTGGCGCAGCGCTTCCGCGAGATGGCCTACCTCAACCGCGGGCTGACCATTAAGCTGGCCGACGAGCGAGCGGGCCGTGAGGAAGAAGCCACCTTTTACTTCGACGGCGGCTTAAAATCCTTCGTGCGACACCTCAATAAGAATCGCAACGTCGTGATGGCGAGGCCGGTTCACGTCGAGCGCCGCGTGGAGAAGACGCTCGTCGAGGTGGCTTTACAGTACAACGATGGGTATAGCGAGACGCTCTTCTCGTTTGCCAACGGCATCAATACCGTAGACGGCGGCTCGCACGTCACGGGCTTTCGTGCGGCATTGACGCGGACACTGAACGAGTATGGCCGCAAGACGGGCCAGATCAAAGAGGCCGACGCCAACCTCACGGGTGACGATGTACGCGAGGGGTTGACCGCCGCGATCAGCGTGAAGTTGCCCGAGGCGCAGTTCGAGGGGCAGACGAAGGGCAAGCTAAACAACGCCGATGTGCGGACCCAGGTCGAAAACGTCGTCTCCGACGAGCTCGCACGGTACTTGGAAGAGACGCCAGGTGAGGGTCGCAAGATCATCGAGAAGTGCATCAACTCGGCGCGCGCACGTGACGCCGCCCGCAAGGCGCGTGAGCTGGTGCGCCGCAAAGATTCGCTCGACTCGACGCTGCCGGGCAAGCTGGCGGACTGCTCGGAGCGACGGTCCGACCGCTGCGAGCTGTACCTCGTCGAGGGCGACAGCGCAGGCGGCAGCGCGAAGCAGGGGCGCGATCGGCACTTCCAGGCAATCCTGCCGTTGCGCGGAAAGATCCTGAACGTAGAACGCGCGCGGCTGGATCGCATGCTGGCCAGCGAGACGATCAAGGACATCATCACCGCGCTTGGCACGGGCATCGGCGACACGATCGACTTCGCACGCCTGCGCTACGGTCGGGTGATCCTGATGAGCGATGCGGACGTTGACGGCAGCCACATCCGTACGCTGCTGCTGACCTTCTTCTATCGCCACATGGAGCATCTGATCACGAACGGGCAGTTATTCATCGCGCAGCCGCCACTCTACCGCATCCAGGTGGGGAAGAGCCGGCAGTATGTCTTTAGCGATCAGGAGCTCGAAGAATTCCTCGCGCGGCTCGGCGAGAACAAGCACCCAGCTGTGAATCGGTACAAGGGTCTCGGCGAGATGGACCCAGAGGAGTTGTGGGAGACCACGATGAATCCGGCGACGCGGACGATCTTGCAGGTCACCGTGGACGATGCCATAAAAGCAGACGAGACGTTCTCGATGCTGATGGGCGACGAAGTGATGCCGCGCAAACGGTTCATCGAGGCGCATGCCAAGAACGTCAAGAATCTCGACGTATAGGCTCTCAGCGAGTGACGTGGCAACGGACGAAGGCCCCGGATTCTGCCCCAGTGCGGCGGAGTTTCCGGGGCCTTCGTCCTATGAGCGAAGGCCCCTTTCTTATAGCCGTTGGCTCTTGATGCCAAGGCGTAAGGGATGCGGATGGAGCGGCAGCGACGTGGTCTTGGATCGTCGCCTCGCGGGGCGAGACCTCGGGGGGCTAGAGGCTGCCGGCGTAGATCGCGAGGCCGCCGTCGATGAAGAGAGTCGTGCCGGTGACGTAGCTCGCCTCGTCGGACGCCAGCCAGAGGACGGCGTTCGCGACATCGTCCGGCTGGCCAAGCCTGCCCAGCGGGATCTCGGCCAAGAGCGCGGCGTGCTTCTGCGGGTCGGCCAGGGTGGCCTTGTTGATGGGCGTCTCGATCGCGCCGGGTCCGACGTTGACGATGCGAATGCCGTGCGGTGCGAGCTCGTTCGCCAGCGTGCGCGTCAACATGCGAAGGCCGCCCTTCGCGGCGCAGTAGACGGCGTTGCCGACCATCGGAACGTCCTCGTGCACCGACGAGATGTTGATGATAACGCCACCGCTACCCTGGGCGACCATCTGGCGCGCTGCAGCTTGCGCCGCGAAGTATGGTCCCTTGAGATCGGTCGCCAGTTGGCGGTCGAACGCATCTTGTGCGACCTCGAGGAAGGGCTGTGGCTTCTCGATGCCGGCGTTATTGATAAGGATGTCGAGTCGCCCAAACGCGCGCACGGTCTGCGCCACCAGTCCCTGGACGCCGACCACGTCCGAGACGTCTGCCTCGGCGACGAGAACCGTTCCTCCGGCTGCCTGAATCTCGTGCGCGATAGCGTCGGCCGCATCACGATGGACGTGATAGTCCAAGGTGACGGCCGCGCCCTCGTGCGCGAGGCGACGCACGATGCCCGCCCCGATGCCAAGCGAGCCACCAGTGACGATGGCTACCTTCCCCTGAAGTCGCATGCAGTGACCCCTCCAATGTGCGGCCGAAAATGCAGACGCGGGTCGGACTCAATACGAGGCGGCCAGTGATTGTTCGCCCATTGGCGCGGGACGTGTCGAGAGCGCGCGGAGGCGGGCGACGATCGTCGGAAGCTGCTCGATAACGTAGTCTACGTCATCGTCCGTGCTGCTTCGCCCGAGGGTGAGCCTGAGGTGGCCGCGTGCCTCAGAAGCGGTGAGGCCCATCGCCGTGAGCACGTGCGATGGTTCGACGGAGCCGGTGGTGCAGGCGCTGCCGCTGGAGGCGGCGACCCCGAGAAGGTCCAGATTCAACAGGAGCGACTCGCCCTCGACGCCGGCAAAGGCAAAGCTGGCGTTGTTGGGCAGCCGTTGCACCGGATGCCCAGTGAGACGCGTGTGCGGGAAGGTCAGGATGCCCTCGATGAGACGGTCGCGCAGTGCCGAGAGGCGCGGGGTTTCTTCGTCCAGCGCGGCTTGCGCCTGCCGCAAGGCCTCGGCCGCACCAATGATGCCGGGCACGTTTTCGGTGCCGGCGCGGCGGTTGCGCTCTTGCGAGCCGCCGAGCACCTGTGGCTGTAGGCGGCTGCCCTGCCGCACGTACAGCATGCCGACGCCCTTCGGACCGTAGAACTTGTGCGCCGAGAGCGTAAGCAGGTCCACTTGGAGCGCCCGCACGTCGAGGCGTAGCAGCCCACCTGCTTGGACGGCATCGGTGTGAAATGGTACCCGTTTCGCGCGGCAGATCGCCCCAATCTCGGCGATGGGCTGTACGGTGCCGACCTCGTTATTCGCGTACATGAGGGTAACAAGCGCGGTCTCGTCGGTGATGGCGGCGTCGACGGCAAGCGGATCAATAAGGCCGTCGCCATCGACCGGTAGATAGGTGACGATGAAGCCCTCTCGCTCCAATTGTTGGCAGGTGTTGAGCACCGCGTGATGCTCGATGGCGCTCGTGATGATGTGTTTGCCGCGACGCCGGGGCGAATAGGCGATGCCCTTGATCGCCAGGTTGTCCGTTTCGGAGCCGCCGCCGGTGAAGACGATCTCCGTGGGACGGCAGTTCAGCAGCTCCGCGACGACCTCGTGCGCGTCGTCGACTGCGGCCATGGCGCGCCGCCCCAGTGCGTAGATACTGCTGGGGTTGCCGAAGGATTCGCTGAAATATGGCAGCATCTTCTCCAGTACGGCGGGGTCGAGAGGCGTTGTGGCGGCGTGGTCGAAATAGCGCGTGCCATCTGGAAGGGGCATTCGAGTATCCTCAGTCATGGGTAGTTGGCGTGTACGAGATCGCAAGGGATGGCGCGCCACGACTACCCACGCGTGCGATTGATAGTCTCCGGAGATTGTAGCACGTGGGGACGTGGATCTCGCCGTGCTGGCGGAGGGTTGTGGGTGAGTGAGGCCGGCGCGTTGTTGACGTGGGCCGCCAGGTGGTGGTACGGTATATACGGTACCCCGGTAGGGTACCTGTGCGCAAGCTGAGCGGCGTTTAGCACCGAGGAGAGTACGATGGCGGCGAACATAATCGAGGTAACGGACCAGACCTTCGATGATCTGGTATTGAAGTCGGAGAAGCCGATCGCGGTTGACTTCTGGGCCCCGTGGTGCAAGCCCTGCCTCATGATGGCTCCGCTGTTCGAGGAGTTTGCGACGGAGTTTAAGGATCAGCTGACGTTCGCGAAGCTGAACACCGACGACAACTACAACACCGCGGGTAAGTTGGGCATTCAGGGCATCCCGACGCTGATCTTCTTCCACAAGGGACGCGAAGTGAAGCGCGTGATCGGCTTCGAGCCGCGCGAGCCGCTGCGCCGCCACATCGTGGGTGCGCTCGCGGCGGCTGTCTAGCATCGTGGAGCGTGCGCGGTGACGAGTCCTCCAACGCCGCGCACGAAGGTTCCGAACAGGTGGTCGGCCGGAGGCATATGATGGCGAGCGAACAAGGTCAATCCGACGTTCAGATGCGTCTTCGGCGCGTCGAAGGGCAGATACGCGGCATCATCTCGATGCTCGACCAGGGCAAGACCTGTGAAGAGGTGGTGACGCAGCTGCTGGCCGCCCGCGCCGCGATGGATCGCGTCACTACCGAGGTGCTCAAGTGCCACGTGGCCGAGGCGATGAGCGGAAAATCGCCGAGCGAGGCCCGCGAGGCGGTTGAACGCGCCATTACGCTGCTCGCGAAAGTCTGACGCCTGGGACGGATCACTGGGGTTGCCGTGGCATGCGATACTGGGTCGTGCCACGGCATCTTCTTTTTCCTTCGGAGGCACGACTTCCGGGAGCTGCGAGCACCTAGTAGGGAAGTGACCATGACGACCGACTCGGCGCTGCAGACGCCGCTCCTCCTCGAAGGCAAGCTGCACGAGACGATCTGGGGCGGACGCCATCTCGCCATGGTGGCCGGAAAGCCGGTGCCTGTGGGCGCCATGGTCGGCGAGTCGTGGGAAACCGAGGTAGGGAGCCGTGTCCGCAATCCCCCGCTGACTGGCGAGACGTTGGGCGTGCTCGTCGACCGCTACGGCGAAAGCCTGCTCGGCTGGCGAGCGGTCGATGTATTTGGCCGGCGGTTTCCGCTCCTCACCAAGTTTATCGATGCGCGGCAATGGCTCTCGGTCCAGGTCCATCCAGATGACGCGTACGCCGCCGCGCGCGAAGGCGGCAAGTTGGGCAAGACCGAGTGTTGGTACGTGCTCCACGCGGAACCAGGCGCGCAGCTCGTCTATGGACTGCGGCGGCCCGTCACGCGCGAGGAGGTGCGGGCGGCGATTGCCGAGACGCGTCTCGAGGACTTGCTGTGCACGATGGAGGCGCACGCCGGCGATGTGCTATTCGTCCCAGCCGGGACCGTCCATGCCATCGGCGCCGGCATCGTCGTCTACGAACTGCAGGAATATTCCGACGTAACGTATCGCCTCTACGACTATGGTCGTGTGGATGCGGACGGCCATCAGCGCGAGTTGCACATCGAGCGGGCACTGGACGTGATGGACTACTCGCCGCCGGTGTCCGTGCGGTTTTCGCCGGTTGCCCTTCCCGCGTCTGAGGGCCTCGCCGAACGTCATGCGCTCGCGGCATGTGTCTACTTCGTGCTGGAAGAGCTTCGACTCGCCGGGGGGCTCGACGCTCCGGCGCGGGCGTCGAGCTGCGAGATCGTCACCGTACTGGAAGGGTCGGCTTGGCTCTCGGCGGGCGACTCGCGCATGGCACTGGAGCACGGTGACACGGCGGTGATCCCCGCCTCGGTGAATGGCTACCTCCTCGAGGGGCGAGGCACCCGGGTCGTGCGTTCGTACGTTCCCACCGCGGACGACGCGATCGTATCACGCTGGCAGGATGCTCAACGCGACCCGCGCCTGTCTTGAGCGGCCCACGCGGATTTGAGACGCTCATACTCTTCCGGGGTATCTACATCTTGTCCGGCGTAGAGGTCGGGCCACGCGACTAGCCGCAGCGATTCCTTGTGTCGCGCGATGATGCTCCTGCCGCCTTCGTCTCCTTTGACGGCGGTTAGCTCCCCGAAGAGACGGCGCGGGAAGTAGACCGGATGTCCGCGGTTGCCGGCGAAACTGGCGGAGACGATCGCCTCTGGGTGCGTCATTGCCTCGGCGAGAACGGCATCGATCAGTTCGGCAGATATCAATGGCTGGTCGCCGAGCAGCACGATCGTGCCGAGATGGGCGGGCGGAAGCGCGCTCACGCCGACGCGGAGGGAGGATGCCATTCCGCTCGCGAAGTCTGGGTTGACGATGGCGCTGATACCTCGCACGGGCAAGTGCGGCGCGACGAGCTCCGCATCGCGGCCCAAGACGACGACAACAGGTGACACGGCGCGGCCGACGATCGCTTCCAGTGTGCGTGTGATGATCGGACGGTCGCCCAGCGGCAACAGCAGTTTTTGGGCGCCCATGCGCGAGGAGGTGCCGGCGGCGAGGACGATGGCTGCGATGGCGAAGGTATACGACGGCGGGCGCTCCATTTGAGTGGTGCTCCAAGCCTTACGAAACAGTAGCGGCGATTGCATTACCGTCGCATGTCGCGTCTACTGCGGATCAGGGAGATTGTACGCGAATGAGGCAGGATATGCCTGAACTATCTCATGCCGAGTGGGAAGCCCATGTGATGGCCGCGCGCGTCGACCTCGATGACACCGAACTGGTCGTCGAGGTGGCTCAGATGGGACGCGGCCTCGTTGCGTTGGATTCGCCGGAGGTGGCGCTTCTAACTGGCGAGGCGAGAATTCGTGCCGCGTCGCGCGTCGGAATCCTCTCGGGTACATTCAACCCGCTCACCAGCGCGCATGCGGAGCTTGGCGCTGCGGCGGCGCTTTCGGGCGGAATTGACTTGCTCGTGTGGTGTTGTGCTGCGGCATCGATCGATAAGGAGGGCGTCAAGCGGGCGATGCTAGCCGACCGGCTCGTGCAATTGCGCAGGTACGCGAGGCGCGGGCGGGATTCAGCCGTTGCGCTGATGAACCGAGGGTTGTACGTCGATCAAGCAGAGTTGATCGCCAGGCTCGTCGCCAAGGGCGCGGACCTCGCGGTCGTCGTCGGCTTCGATAAGGCGGTGCAGATCTTCGATCCGCGCTACTACACGGATCGAGACGAGGCCCTGGCTGAGTTGTTCTCGGTGGCCCGGCTGCTGGTCGCTCCACGGGACGGCGACAGCGAGGAAGATCTGCACCGCCTGCTTGCGCGGGCGGAGAATGTGGCTTTCGCGAGCCGTGTGACGTCACTCGATACGCCCGCCGACGTTCGGACGGAGTCATCGACCGAGGCGCGTGCGCTGGCCGGGCGCTCGCCCGATGTTTCGGCGATTCGGCGGTTGCGTTCCCTGTTGACGCCCGAGGGATTCGCCCTGGCGACCACGGACGCTCCCTTTGCGGAGCCGGCAACCGAGGATGAAGATGCGTATCTCTGGCGCTCGCGCTGGGTCGCGGAGCTGGCGCGTCATTCGGCGGCGATCCCGGGGCCGTGGCCGTCGGTGCGGGTACTGGTATCTGAGGCGATTCGGCCCGATGCGGTGGGGGCAGAAGTACGCCGGTTGGTACGAGCAAGCCTCGCCTCCGAGGGACCTGCGGCGCTCGCGCTGGCAGTGGAGCGCGTGAAGTCGCGCAATTAGCGCCGTTTGCCGCCCGGCCGCCGAGGCGAATCTGACTGAGCGCCGATCTTATCCCACTGGCCGCGCATGAAAATCGCCGCCGCCAAAAGGGCCGACGTGAAGAAGAAGATCGAGGCGACCAAGAGGACGACGACCAACTGCATGGGAGCGCCTCATCCTCTCGCCGGCTCATCGATGTCGATTTGGTGAATTTCCGGGGATATTTTGTCACGTTGCAGCGTATCGCGCAATCGATCTCGCGAATCCGGCACGCGATTTGCTTTTAGTGCTGCGGGAGCCGGCGCCTGGCTGGCACGCGGGAACTGCGAGAGGCCCCGCTAGCGCGTGGGACCGCTTCGGCAGAGGGAGGGGTTGGACATGGACGGCATGGATCTACGCTTCGATCAGTCGCTCGCTCCGCAGCAACAGACGGTGATCTCGCACCGACAGATCGTTGCCGTGCGTGTCCTTCAATTGCCCAGCCAGGAACTTACCGCCGTCATCGCGGCCGAGCGTGAGATTAATCCCGCGTTCGAGGCCGAGGAGCGCGAGAGCTGTCATCGGTGCGGCGGCGCGCTGGACCGCGGCTCGATGTCGTGCCCGGTCTGCGGCGCGGCCTTGGGCTCGGCGGGCGGCACGGACGGCGCGTATGAGTCCATCAGCGACTACTACGGCGGATCCCAGGTGGGCGGTCAGTTCGAAGACGATGGGACCGATCCAATGCTGCGGGTCGCCTCAACGATGGGTAGGGCTGAGGGATTGCTGCAGATGCTCTGCAGCGCGCTCTTGGATGGCGATGCTGAGATTGCCGAGTACCTCATCGGCAGCCTTGACCACCACGGCTACCTCGCGGAGAACATCGTGGAGGATACCGCGGAAGCGCTTTCTTGCCCGACCGAGCGGGTCGAGCACGTACTCGATACGCTGCACCGCATGGATCCGCCGGGTATCGGCGCGCGCGGTCCGCGAGAGTGCTTGCTCTTGCAATTGCGCCGCCTCCGCGAGTTGGGCCACGTGCGCCCGCTCGCCGAGAAGCTCGTGGACAAACATCTGCACGCCCTCGCATTCCGTCACTTCCGCGAAGTGGCGCGCGAAGTAAATGAGACACCGAGGATCGTCGAAGCAGAGTGGCAGTTCATCCACGATCAACTGCATCCGTACCCGACGCACGGTTTCGATCCGGACTCTGGCGATCTCGCCGAGGCGGCTCCGCACGTCCGGCCAGACGTCATAATTCGACGGGCTGGCGCCGGATTCGAGGCGGAGGTTGTCGAGCGGCAACGCTACGACCTCCAGGTCAATCGAGAATACCTCTGGGCGCGCAAGAATATCGCCGAGTTCGGCGTCAACGACTCGGACAAGGCGCATATTCGCGGCTATGTCGAGCAGGCGCATTCATTTATCTCGGCGCTGCGGCAGCGATGGGACACGATGCAGCGCGTCTCGGACGCTCTGATCGAGCTGCAGCGTGACTTCCTCGAACGCGGACAGAGCGCGCTCAGGCCGTTGACGCGTGCCGACGTGGCGAGGCGCGTGCTGCTGCACGAGTCGACGGTGAGCCGAGCGACCGACGGCAAGTTCGTGCTGCTGCCGAACGGCCGGACGGTGCCGTTCGATGATTTCTTCGACTCGTCGTTGCCGGTGAAGAAGGCGTTGCGCGAACTGATCGCCGCAGAGAACCCACGGCGCCCGTTGAGCGACGAGCAGCTCGCCCAGGCGTTGGTCGAGGCGAGGATTCGAGATCGCCCGCCGCACCATCGCCAAGTACCGCGAAGAGGAAGGCATTCTGCCTTCGCGGTTGCGTCGCAGCAGGACTGCCGCCATCGCGCAATCCATGGCGCAACCCGTGAAGGAGCTCGCCTACGCCGCCGTGCGATAGCGATCGAACAGGACGACGATATTTGACACTCCCCATGGCGAAAGCCAGGGGATTCTCGGAGAACGCACATGGTAACCCATCACGTGAGCCCCCGAAGGGCCTGCCCGGCCCCGCAAGGTGTTGACTGCATCGCCGGGCGAGTGTGACCTCAAACGAAACCCGACGCAAGCGCAGCGCACCACGTCCGACGTACGTCGATGCTTTTCCCCGTGGGAACTCATTTCCCACGGAACCGCCGAACACAGCATGCCGTTGGGCAAGGTGCACAGTGCCGACACCGGTATTCGCGCGCAAGCGGGCAAAACCGGCAATCGAGCGTACCACTCGTCGCCTGCGGGCGACCCGGCTTGCACCCCCTACCGCAAGGCAAAGGGGCCTCAGCCGGTTTCTTTGCTAGGCGCTGTACATCGCACGTCTACCAAACATTCCGGCCGAGGGCCCCTGCCTTGCGGCATGGGGGTGCAAGCCGGGCCGCCGCAAGGCGGCGCTTGACACTGGAACGCTCGTTACACTGGAACGCTCGTTCTCTAGATTGTTCGTGTGAGGTACCGTACGAGAGAGATTGCGTGAGAGATTGCGTGGCGTCCCCGCACCCCTGCAGGATGGGCCACCGTCACGGCCAGTCGCCAAGAGGCGGCGCGGTTGTGGGGCGACCTCGTCGTGCGCCACCAGTCGGATGCGACGGTTGGCATGGCGCTGGCCGACCAAGGCCGGCTGGCAACGCTGGGCGAAGGGTCGCTACCCCGGCCTCTCCGCGCAGAGCACGCAGCAGATCATCGGCGAGTTCTGCGCGGCGGTGGACTCGTGCCGCCGGCAGCGCAAGGACGGCCACGAGGAGGCGCGCTATCCCTGGCGGCTGCGGCGCGATCGAGAGGTGGTCTACACCAACCAGGACGCGCGGATACGCGACGGGCGGCTGGTCCTGCCCCACGGCGCGAGCGGCACGCTGCGCATCCGCCTGCCGGAACCCGTCACGTTGCCGGGGCGGCTGCTGGAGGCCCGGCTGTCGTTCGGGACGGTGCGGCTCGTCTGTGCAGTACCTGACGCGCCGCGTCCGCAGCAGGCCGTCATCGGGGTGGACCTGGGCGTGAACACGCTGATCGCTGCGCCCGATGGCATCAAAGTGTTCCTGGTGCGTGGGCGCGGCGTGAAGGCCGTCATCCGGTGGCGCAACAAGACCCTAGCAGGCCTCCAGCAGGCGCAATCCACCAAAGTCAAGGGTTCGCGGCGCTGGAAGCGGTTGCAACGCCGCAAATATCGGGTACTCGGCAAGACCAAGCGCCAGGTGCGCGATGCCACGCACCAGGCCACGCACGCGCTAGTCGAGGCGTTCCCCGGCACGACCTGCTAGGTGGGCGAGCCGTTCAATGCTGCCGCGCGGCGTACCGGACGGGTGCAAGCCCAACAGGTGAGCACCGCCGGTACCCGCACGATCATCGAGCAGCTCGATGACAAGACGGCTGGCGCGATTGTCATCAACGAAGCCTATTCCTCGCAGACGTGTCCCGTATGCGGGGAGCGGAGCAAGCAGCGCAGGATCTACCGCTGCCCGTCGTGCGGGGTCACCGGCCCGCGCGACGCGGTCGGCGCGGTCACTATCCTGAGCCTCGGTCAGCACGGTGCGATGCTCCCTGATCGTCCCCTGCCCCGGCAGGTCACGTATCTGCGCCCCTGGCCCCGCCAGCCGCGCAGTAGTCCGGGCGGACACCCCGCACGTCGCTCGGCGTGAGCCGAGAAGCCCCCGGCTTCAGCCGTGGGGTGTGTCACCAGGGGAGCAGCCACCGGCGTGTGAACATCGGGATGCGGCGCTTACCCGCGTACTCGGCGAGAAAACCGCGCATCAGGTTCGCTTGCGCGGGCGAGAGGAAGCCTGGTCCGACGCAGAACAGCCTCTTGGTTCCGCGAAAGCGCAGGAAGCCATCGCTGGGCGAGCGCTCTATCAACTCCACCTCAGACCACTCTATGCGCCGGACGAACCGGAACGGCGCACGCTCCAACGAAATGCCCGTTTCGGTGACGCGGACCCGTTGCAGCGACCAAACAAGCAGAACAAACGCCGCGACACCGCAGATCCCCAGCGCGACGCCGACCGGCGCGGCAGCGGTAAAGGTAGCGCGGATGAATAGAAGTGCGGCCCCCGCGAGGATAAGGAGCGCGAGCAACGCAAAGCTCCAGCGGATGCTCGCGCGGACACGAATAGTCAACGTACCGGAGTAGCCTCCGTCGGCCGTCGAGCGGATATCGTTCGTAAGTAGTCCCTGGGCCTTGCGCGCCAGCGCGCCGGTCAGCACGTGGGTCGGGAGGCGCAGGAGAAGGTGTCGCTCCAGCCGCGTGCCGTCGCGCAATAGTTGCGGCGCGAAAGTGATGCGTCCGCCTTGCGCGCCCTCGATGCGGACAAGCGGCCCACGCTGTTGCGCATGTTCGACGTCCTGCCAGGCGATCTCGACCCATCTGCTCCATGGCCTGCCTGAGGCGATGCCCGCGGCGTTCGTGCGGACACTAAGCATCCCCAACCAGAGAACCGGAAATCCCGGCACCCAGAGCACCAGGATGAACGGCAGCCAGCCCGGTATTTGTGCACCCGTGTTGAGGTACACCGCAGCGCCGGCGAGCGCGATGAGTGCGGGGAGCAACAGGATGGCGAGCGCGACGTACGGTCCTGGGCGATACACCTGCACGTCTTGAAGCGGTGAAGACATCGAGCCCGTGCCCGACCGCACCGGCACGCTCACTACGCGCGGCAATTGATCTCGTGCCATCATGTCACCTCGAAATGCCTCAAGGATTGAGCGCATTATACGGAGTTGCCAGGCGGTCTTCAACGAAGCGGTACTTCTGAACTGCGCCGCAGAGGGCTTGCCCTGGACGATTGGCCGCCCGCTGAAAACGCGCGTGTTCAAGACGTTAGCCTGCCGTGGTGTGCAGTGGGCGGCCACAGCCCGAGCGGATGTGCCACGGCTATTGACGAGATGACGACCAACCGTTACGCTTGGGCGGGATTATGGGGATTTGCTGGGCGTTCGGAGGGGTGGGGAGACGTGAGTCGTCAGGTCGAACGGAGGTCCTCGGGGACCACGGGTCAGCGAAGCGGCCGGTCGGTCGGCCTGAGCTCGTCGCGGCCAGCAGGCCCACGCGCGGAACGAGGAGCCTCGGCGGGTCTGTCCCACGAGCAGGCATCTGAAATGCTGGTGGACTTCGAGTTGGGTCGTTTGTCTGCGCGGCGCAGCAGCGCCGTCGAGCAGCACATCCGCTCGTGCGAGATCTGCAAGAAGCAGGGGTTGGGGCACGCCGTCACCGAGCAAAGGCGGATCATCCGAAAGCTGGATCGCGTCCGGCCGGCGAAGCGTCTCTTTTCCACGCGGATGCGGGGCTTCATACTCGTGCTGGCACTTGTGTTGCTTTTTCAGTTGGTAGTATTTGAATTGCTGCAGCCGGGCTCGACGCTGCATCAGTTGTTGGATACCTCGCCCGCAACGACTCCGTCGCCGAGCCAGACGCCCACCGCATCGCTGAGCACGCGCGACGTTCTGGGTGCGAATTACGTCACTCTGTGAAAACGGGGGCGAGAGTGCCCGCTCGCCCTTGCGCCCGGTGGGGAGTTGAGCGTCTGCAACTTCTGCCGGAGCGGCTATACCGAGCGCGGGCCGATTAATGTGGGCATGCTTCGGGCCCGTCGAGTGGTTCAGGAATTCGCCGTCCGAGGTAGCCGCCAGGGTAATCACACCCAGGTCTACGCCCAAATAGTCGCTCGATTCGTCGGGCGTGGGTTCCGGCGCGTCCACCGTGATCGCCACGAAGAAGGTATCGCTGCGCTTGCGGTAGAGCAGGTCGCACTGGCCGCGTGTGCGTTGCAGCATCCCTTCGGCATAGGTGCCGAAGCGGAAGGGCACGACGACCCGCCCATCCAGGGTCAACAGCGAGACGCGATCAGGCGTGGGGAACGAGCAGATGCGTTGGTCATAGGTCATGGCCCCATGTGCGCGAAACGTAGGCTTGATCTTCCGGTCGCGCTTGTAGGCTTCGCTCACCTTGGCATGGCGCGTATCGCCATCTGCGAGGACAAGCCGAACTGCTGGCGGACATCGTAGAACCTGTTGTGAATCTTGCTATGGAGCCGATTATGCCGCCTGTCGACGAGTGGTGGGCCTCGGGAGATTTCCCACGGCGTGATGGTTGCCTCATCCAACCGCTCGTGGATGGGCGCACGGCGATGCTGGCGATGTGCGTGGCCTTCCTGAGCGCGCGCTCCTACGTACTCCTGGCCGGGTGGGATCTGGACGCGGATCTGCCCCTCGTGCGTGGCGAGGACGCCCGATTGGGCGGCGATGAGACGCCCCAACAGCGGGCGCTGATTGCGCGACTGCGGCGCGAAGGTTTGGACGACGGCGCACTCTCGCTCTGGTCGGCAGGTCGCCTGCGCGTCGTCGACGTACTGGGACTGGCGGCAAGCCGAGGCGTGCGCGTGGGCGTGTTGCTTTGGGACGCGTACCACTTCGGCAGCCACTTAACGAACGATCCCGCCCGGCAGCGCGACCGCCTGAGGGCGGTGGGGGTGGACTGCTTGCTGGACGATTCGAGCCGGCAGATCTCGCACATCGTTCAGTCGCTGCATCAGAAATGCGCCGTGGTTGATGGACGCGTCGCCTTCGTCGGCGGCATCGATCTGACCGTGCAGTCCGGTGGCGACTACGACCGTTGGGATACTCACCTCCATCCAACGCAGTCCGAGGAACGGGCTTCGTCGCAGTCAGCTGCGGCCCACCCTTGGCACGACGTGCATACGCGCATCTACGGTCCCGCGGTGGCAGATGTGCTGGCGAATATCGTCCAGCGGTGGTCCGAGGTGGCGCACCATCATGCCGGAGCGAGCTGGCCGTCTCGCGTGCCGAGTGATCCGCCCGTGCCGTTGCCAGGCGGCATGCCCGCGCAGATCGTACGCACTATCCCGGCGAAGACCTATGCGTTCGCGCCAGACGGCATCGCGACGATCAAGGAGATGTACCTGCGCGCCTTTCGCCGGGCACAGACCTATGTGTATGTGGAGAATCAGTACCTCTGGCCCGAGATTTACGTTGGGTTTGACACGCTACGTTGGGGCGAGCGGAGCCTCGACAGCATGGAAATCCTACAGGCCTTGGAGGATGTGCTTCGCCGCGGTGTCCACGTCGCGCTGACGCTGCCCGATCATCCCAACTGTGGCAGGCGCTTCACCGATGGCGGTATTGCCGATCTGCGCGCGGCTGCGGAGCGTGCGGGTGCGGCTGACCGCCTGCACATCTTCACCCTCGGCAATTCGACTGCGGCGTCAACTGGCAGTGCGATTGGAGTGGTATACCGGCCCGTCTACATCCATGCGAAGGTCGCGATCGTGGACGACGAATGGTGGACTGCCGGATCGGCGAATCTCAACAGCCGCGGCATGCGATCGGATGCCGAGATCAATGTGGCCGTTCTTGACCGAGCGGCGGCCCGGCGCCTGCGGCTGGAGCTCTGGTCTGAGCACCTTCAACCAACTCCGGAGCTGCTTGGCGCTTTGGATGATCCGCTGGGCGGCCTGGCACGGCTCGACGAAGCAGCGCGTGAAAACGCGGAACGCATTCGCCGAGGCGTGCCGCTGGCGGGTCATGTGCTGCCGTATCTCACCGAGACGGATGCGCGCACGAGACGATTTGTGATCCACCACGAGCATGGCTGGCTCGACGCGCAACCTGGGGGCGCCGGGGCACTTCCTGAGCATGCCGCGGGCCGCTATTTGTGAAGGTCGGGTGCGCGACCGCCATCCCCTGCTCCACCGAGCAGGGGACAGGAACTGAGGAGCATCGTTAGTTGGTGACGGGGGTCAGGCGAGTGCCGATCAGTGCCGCCAGCGCCTGCTTCTGAAGTGACGATTCCGTCGGCGAGGCCTGGGCCGTGCGAATGGCGCTGATGTAGTCTTGTACCGGCTGATCGCTCATGAAGAAGTCGGGATCGATGTCGAAGGCTTGCGCCAGGATCACGCACGTCACCGCGTCCGGCGCTGCCTGTGCTCCCTGCCGGAGGAGCGCTACCAGATCATCTGCCGAAACGCGCCCACGCGTGCGAGCGGCGACGTCATGGAGCGAGAGCGTGGCGCCCTCATCGTCGAGCCGCGTGCGCAGTAGTAGCCCGAGCCGGCGGTAGAACGTCCACCGCGCGGCGGCGGACTGCGACGTTGGCGTGTCGGATGCCTGAATCACGGCGATACCTTTCCTCCCTGTGGCCAACCGGAGGTCGGCCACTGCACGAATGCGGGTGACGTGCGCACTTTCGCCACTTCCGAAATGAGAGCTTCGAACTGAGCACACGGGCCTGAGCATACCACCCGTCTTGGCGCGCGCGCAAGAACGCCAGGCAAGAACGCCAGCAGCGCATGGTTGACCGGTACCAGTCGTACATACATCACAGATCGGGAGGCGGCAACGGTCCAGACGGTGATGGGCCAATTCGTCTTTTGGGCAGACAGGGAAGGGCTTTAGCCCGCCGCAAGCCGCTGGGTTTCAACCCAAGCGGTGAGGCGTCCGGGACTTTACCCAGGAGTCCTGGCCGCCTACCGCTTTCGCGGCGCCTGGTTGGAATAGGAACCCATGCATGAGACACACGTGCGCAAGACCTACAAAGAGAAGCTGCGCCCGACGTCCGCGCAAGAGCGGGCGTTGGACGAGGTGCTGTGGCGCTGCCGCACGCTCTACAATACGGCCCTGGAGCAGCGCATCACCGCCTGGACGCGGTGCCACGTCTCGGTCACGCGTTCCCAACAGGAAGCGGAACTGAAGGCCATCCGTGCGGCCTTCCCGGAGTACGCCGCCATCCACAGCCATGTCTTGCAGGATGTGCTGGCCCGGCTCGACAAGGCCTATCGGGGGTTCTTCCGTCGCCTGGCGAACGGCGACAAGCCGGGATTCCCACGCTTCCAGGGGCGCACCCGCTGGCACTCGTTCACCTACAAAGAGTATGGCAACGGCGCCCGCCTCGAGAACGGGTTCCTCGTCCTCGCCAAGCTCGGGCGCATCGCGGTGCGCTGGTCCCGCCCTCTTCGGGGCATGCCCAAGACGGTCACGCTCAGCAAAGAGGCGGACGGCTGGTATGTCTCGTTTTCCTGCGCCGAGGGGCCGGTTGAGCCGCTGCCCCTCACCGGCAAGGAGACCGGCATCGACGTGGGGTTGAAGGTGTTCCTCAGCACGGCGGACGGCGACCGGGTGGAGAACCCCCGGTACTACCGCAAGGCCGAACGCGCGTTGCGGTAGGCACAGCAGCGCGTCGCCCGCCGTACGAAGGGGGGCAAGAGACGCGCGAAGGCCGCGCACCAATGCGCCAAGCAGCATCAGCACGTCCGGCGGCAGCGCCAGGACTTCCACCACAAGACGGCGCTGGCGCTGGTGCGCCAATACGATGCCATCTACGTGGAGGCGATCCAGGCCGCCAACCTGAGCCGCCGTCCCGCGCCGAAGTCGGATGAGAACGGCGGCTATCTCCGCAATGGGGCCGCGCGGAAAGCCGGTCTCAACAAGAGCATGCACGACGCCGGGTGGGCCAGTTTCCTCTCATCCTCGCTTGCAAGGCAGCATGCGCCGGCAAGCGAGTGGGAGCGGTCACCCCGGCATACACCTCACAGGACTGTTCCGGCTGCGGGGCGCGGATCTAGAAGAGCCTCTCCGTGCGCACCCACGTGTGTACGCACTGCGGGCTGATCCTGGACCGCGACGAGCACGCGGCCAGGAACATTCAATGGCGCGGGCAGCGCCTTCGGGGACTCGCGGGGATGCCTGCGGGGACGAACCGAGAACCCGTCGGGCTTTAGCCCGTGCGGAGTGTCAGATGGCTCTACAGCTCGCTGACGGGCACTGTAGTCCCGTACCGCGCGCACGACCTCGCTCTTGATCGAGCGGTCGTGCTCCGTTGCCAGTTGCTTGATGGTAGCCGCTCCTTGGCGCGGGAAACGAATGGTGATGCGCGTCGCATCCCCTGTCGGGCGCATGGCGACGTTGTAGCACCATGAGCGAGCAAGCACAACAGCTCAAGCCGAGAGCGCCTTCCCACTGCCGTTGAAGCGGCGTGGCTCACGGCGGGCGAAAGCTCTCTCTTGTCAGGGACAACCGAGCATGCTAGGATGGGCGGCGTGAAACGTCTGAGGGGGAGTACTCAGTTCATGTATTTCAACCGCCTCGAACTGCGCTTCATGTCGCGTGGCTGGACCGGTGGTCAGTTGCTGGAGGGAGCGGTCGAAGGCGACGTACGGGGGGTCGCAATCGAGGCGACGAGTCGGCAGATCGAATTCACTCTCGTGCAGCCGCGCCGCGGGGCGAAGCGCCATCAGGCGATCACGCACTCGGTTGGCAATGCGCGGACGCAATTGGCGCCGGATTTCGTGCGCATCACGTCGCGGACGCGCGTGGAGGCCGACGGCGTGCCAGTGGGGTGGGTCTCGCGCCTCTGGTGCGACCGCAGCTCGCGCGAGTTGACGCACGTGCTGGTGCGGACGCGCCACTCGCTCCTTTTTCGATCTGCCGAGCGCATCGTCGAGGTCCGGTTCGTGAAGTCGCTGACGGAAGGGAAAGTGACGCTGCTGACGCCGGCCGGCGGCTTTGCCGCGCTCCCGCCGCACCGATCGGACGCGGATATCCTCGCAGACGTGCGTTTAATCTTCCAGTCTGCGCTTCCCGATCCGCACGCGCGTCGCGCGATCAAGCTTCGCGTCGACGACGCCGAAGTGACACTCGCCGGCCAAGTGGACACGCCGGAGCAGCGCGAGAGCGCGGCGCGAGCCGCGGGATCGATCGCCGGCGTACGCGGGGTGGTGAATGACATCGTCATCACGGAAACGATGGCGACGGCGGTAGAAGCGGCGATAGACGCGGCGTTTCCGGATACGTCCGTGACCGCCGCCGTGCGGGTGTTCTCGGAACATGGTATCGTGTATCTCGAGGGGAAGGTCGTGGGCACTTCCGAGCGTGCCACGCTCGAGCGCACGGCGGTGGCGGTGCCCGGCGTTCGCGTGGTGGTCAACGACCTCCTCGTTGAGGGCGAATCGCCGGAGCGAGGACGCGAAACCGGCCCTCTGACGCGCTTCCGTTGATGCTGCTCTAGGGCGACTCGACCGTGGCGAAGGATTGGTGAAACATGGTCGAGCGCGCCGCTCGGCAATTGGCGAACGATCTGTGGCTCCTCGACACGTTCTATCAGGGCCAGCCCGGCATCATCGCGAGCTACCTGCTCACCGGCCCAGCGGGCGCGGCGCTGATCGACGTGGG
>CAWJCH010000046.1:0-149974 GCA_963841205.1 uncultured Chloroflexia bacterium
CCATGTATTGCTCAAGCGACATAAGCTCATTCTGCGTACGGACGTGGAGGCGCTTGTGGCGCGCTCATCGTCGAGGGGAAAAGAGGCGGCCTGAGCTAGCCAGGCCACCGTAAGGCAGCCGGGGTGAGAAGAGCACCGTCGGCATGCCCAGCGTAGTCTACAGGAATGGAGGGCGCATGGCGAGACGTGGGCACGGCGAGGGGACCATCTATCAGCGGGCGAACGATGGGCGCTGGTGCGCGCAGTTCTCGCTCGCTGGCGGCAAGCGCAACTCGTTCATGGGCAAGACGCGCGCCGACGTCGCGCGCCGACTCGCCGAGGCGCTGCGCGATCGTGACAAAGGGCTGCCGATCGTCGGCGAGCGCATGACCGTGGGGCGCTACCTCGCCGAGTGGCTCGAGGTGGGCGCCAACACGTCGACGTCGCTACCCGCCAGGCTACGACATCGCTCTTCCGCCTGCACGTCGCGCCCACACTCGGGCGTGTCGTCTCTCGTGGCTTATTCCGCACCAGGTGACTCAGCTCTACGCGCAGCAGCTCGGCGGGGGGCTCTCGGCGAATACGGTCGGCGCAGGTCCATACGGCGCTACGCTCGGCGCTTCGCGACGCGTCACGAAGGGCTGGTGCAGCGCAACGTGCTCGAGCGGTGGACGCACCGCGCAACCGGCGGCCGAGATCCACCCCTTGACGTGGAGCAGGTCACGGCGCTTCTTGCGCGCGCTGGAGGCCGATAGGGTCTCCGCGCTCTTCGTGCTGGCGATCCACACGGGCATGCGCCAGGGCGAGCTGCTGGCGCTCAAGTGGCGCGACGTGGATCTCGAGCGCGCGACGCTGCAGGCGCACGCGTCGCTGCAATACACGCTCGGCGTGAAGCGCATCAAAGAGCCGAAGACAACGTCGGGCCGACGGCGCATCGCGCTCTCAGGGATCGCCGTGGCGGCGCTGCGCAGACACCGCATAGCGCAGACGAAGAGCGCTTGAAAGCGGCGAGGTGGGATGACCACGATCTCGTGTTCCCGAACCGCCACGGCGGCCTGGCGAGCGTCACGACGCTCACAGACACGCACTTCAAGCCCGCGCTCCAGCGGGCGCAGCTGCCCGACATCCGCTTCCACGACCTGCGCCACACCGCGGCGACGCTGATGCTCCTGCAAAACATCCCCGCGAAGGTCGTCTCGGAGATGCTCGGGCACGCCTCGGTGGCGATCACCCTGGATCTCTACTCGCACGTTTTGCCGAGCATGCAGGACGCCGTTGCGTCGGCATTCGATCGCCTGTTTGGTAGCTAGCTCTGCAACCCCTTCGCGCGTCTTTTGCAGTAAACATCGCAGTACTCGCGCTCACCCTACGACGAGAGAGGCTGAATCCATGCGAAATTACAGCCATTTGCGGGAGATGCAGGCCTAGATGTAATACATGGCTTCGGCAGCCTGGGCCTGCTGGGGAATGCGGTGCTTTTCGGCAAGCTGCTGCAAGGTGGTCATCTCGAGCAGGTGCTGGGCGTAGTCTTCGACCTGGCGCCAGACGTCGCGGATGGCGCAGCCGGGGGTGAGCTCGCAGGCGGAGGGAGTGGGGAGACACTCCATTGGCGCCGTGGTGCCGTCCAACGCGTGGATCACGTCGCTCATGGTGATCTGGACGGGCGGGCGGGCGAGCAGGTGCCCGCCTTGGGGTCCGCGCAGACTCTTGAGCAGTCCCGCGCGGCGTAGGGTGACGAGCAGTTGGTCGAGGAAGTGCTCGGGGATGCGCTGACGGGCGGCGATGGCGCCGCTGGGGATCGGGCCGGCGCCGTAGTGCGCGGCGAGGTCGATCATCGCGCGCAGGCCGTAGTCGCTCTTCATCGTCACACGCATCGGCACACCTCAGATCTTGTTCCGCACATGCAGCGTCGCACGTGCGCTCGCGGCGGGATTGTTGACTATCGTACTAGAGTATGCGCCAACCGCGAGCAGAGCGCAACAGGCGGCGCGGGCGGCAGGGGATAGAGGTTGGGGTGTGGACGTTACCTGGGAACATGCGTAGGGATGGCGGAGGGTGAGTGAGGCCTCGCCCCTACGGTATCGGGCATCGGAGTCGTGAGGCGGCCCCCCGGCCTGGAGGTCAGGGGTACTCTTGGAACGCGCTCGGTGCGGCGCGCCGTCGGGATCACTGGGATCAGTGTGCTGCAGTGCCCGCCTACCGGGACGCGGAATGAGGTTCGCTGTCGAGTGCGATGGACGTTGTGTGGCGTGATGAGGCTCGCATGAGCCTCATGTGACTTTTCGGTGGCGAAGATTGGACATCGGGCGGTGCTGCGTGTATACTAGAACAAAAGTTCGCTACTCGATCCGGACCGGCGGAAGACGATCAGGAGACCACGATGAACGGTGAGCAGATCATCCAACTTGCATGGCCGGGCGGCGAGCATTTGCTGTCGGCGCGCCCGCTCGGCGGCCCGATGAGCGCGGGCGGACTCGGCACGGCGCGGGCGGGCGATCGCTGGCGCTGGGCACCGGTCCGCGTGGAGCTGCGGCCACAGAGTACGACGGCGACGGGTGAACGGTCGCAGCCGCGACGGGTCGCAACTTCCGCTTCGGCGGTGCGCATCCCCGAAAGCGTCTTGCGGACGATGCGCGAGGCGGCGTGGAGCGAGGGTCGCACGGAGAGCGAGATCTGGGCTGAGGCCGCGCGCGAGTGGCTGATGCGCCGGGTGCGCGACGACGAGCCGCAACCGCCGACGCCAGCCGCAGCGGCGCTGCCGGTGCCGCGGATCGCCCATGCCTGGCACGCCATCGATGCGCTGCTGGCGGAGCTGCGCGCCTCGTCACTTGCGCCTATCAGCACGCCTGCCGCGTAGACCGGGGCAGGTCATCGCGGCGGGTCATGCGTCGCGCGCCACGAGCCGTATCGTCTCTTCAACGAGGCCGATGACCGCGAGGCTCGCGGCCATCAGGACGCCGACGCGCGCCAGGGCCTGGATGCCTGCCTGCGACGCGTCCACATCGGCGAATGCCGCGGGGACCAGTCCCGCGCGCCGCGGCCACTCGACGGCGAGGGCCGACGCGGCAGGACTACGGCGCGACTCGTCGGAGGTTCCGACGCGCGACATCGCCCGACCGCGCGTGAATTGCAGCGGCTCCAGCACGGCGTCGAGCTGGTGGAAGCTCGTCAAGAGATCCGCGGGCGTGACGTAGGCCGGGTCGCACTCCCAAATGAAGCCGCCGCGCTCGAGGGCGCGGGCCACCAGCTCGGCAGCAAGGTAACAGTGCTCTTCGCGGACGACGACGGCGTGATCGTTGAGCAGGCGGAAGAGCCCATTGAGCCAAGGGACGCGGCCTGTCAGCGCGCGCGGGGCGATGCCGAAGGCCGTGTGCAGAGCGAGCCAGACGCGACCGGTGGCGCTGCCGCCGTTCTGCCCGCGCAACAGGTGTTGCGCGTAGGCCGCGACGTCCTGGCGCGAGCCCTCGCGCAACTCGACGTAGCCGATCCAGCACGGCTTACCCGCGCCGAGATAGTCCTTGACGTTCGCGAGGCGGAAGGGGCGCGCGTCGCGCAGCAGCGAGGGATTGGCCTCGACGACGGTGCCGAGCTGGTCGATGATCAGGGCGGCGTGGTTGAGCTCGCAGCCGGTGGCCCAGCCTTGGAGCTTCGCCAGGGCTCCGTCGCTGATGGTCAGGAGAAAGTCGCCCGGGCGAAAGCCGCGCTCCGAATCGCGCGCAGAGAGCTGCCGGAGGATCGCTCGCCCACGCTGAGGCACCCGCATCTGAACCACTCTCGTTTCTGACCGTAGACGTCCGCAGTGAGGATTGCGCGCCGTACACCGCCAAGGCGAGGCAAACTCTACCGTAAAACGGTGTTACCTGTGCAACGACCTGAGACGATTCTCGGTAACGAACGGCCGGGAGCAACGGCACAATTTGCCGCTTTGGGCTAGCACAAGACGGGTACTTCGGCGGACCGTGCGTTGCGAGGCATCGTATGCGCGGCGTAGGATGAGCTTGCTGAGCGGGATAGGGGGCGTGGATAGACGGAGGGCGAGCATGGGCACGTCGAGCTCGACGGAAACGGCGTACTGGCAGTCGATCGTCGAGAGCGACTACGCCGTGCCGGACGACCGGCCGCTCGACGCGATGACGCAGACGCTGCTGGGCTGGCTTGGCTCGACGGACGCGGCATTGCGCGACCGCTATGCCTACCCGATCCTCGAGCACTGGCTGCATGCGGAGCAGTATTCGCCGGACGACATCCGCCTCCTTGTCGGCGAGCTGGCCGCCAATATCCCGCGCGGGCTGGGCGAGCGCGACGCAGACGGCGTCTTCCTGCGGACGTTCTCGGTGCTGATGCTGGCGGAGATCGTGCACCACGACAACGCACATCAGATCCTGGACGTGGACGAGATTCGGCAGATGCTGGAGCTGGGGCTGGTCTACCTCGATGCCGAGCGCGATCTGCGCGGCTGGGTACCGGGTGAAGGCTGGGCGCACTCGGTGGCGCACACGGCGGACCTCCTCTTCGTGCTCGCGCAGAGCCGCCACCTCGGCGCCACGGAGCTGAGTCGCGTCCTTGACGCCCTCGCGCAAAAGCTTGCCGCCGGCGGGTCGTTTTACGTCTGCGGCGAGGACGACCGCATCGCCCGCGTGGTGGTCGCCGTCATCGAGCGCGATCTCCTGACGGTGCAGGCGCTGCGCGACTGGCTGGCCCGCGTGGTGGAGGCGGCGACGATCACGGACTGGCTCGACGCGGGGCAGATCGAGCGGCGGCTGGACGTGTCGCAGAATTCGAAGCAGGTGCTGCGCAGCCTCTTCGCCCTGCTCGCGCTGAAGCAGGGCCAGACTCCGCTGGCCGCCGAGCTGTTGCAGCCGGTGCTCTTCGCGGGGCAAGCGCTCGCGTCGTAGGGCGCGGAGGCGCCGGCGGGGGTGCGTCACGCGCGGAAGCTTTGCTACAATAGGCGGGTGCTCGGCGCGCTTCGCCGGGGCACGAAACGGCCCACGCGCGGGATGCGAGGCTGAGACGCGGCGATGCGTATGCGCTGGAACGACGTGCCGTGGCTACTACGCCTCACACTACGCGGCTGGCGTCTGCAGTTGGCGACGCCTCGCGCCCCACGGCGATTCACGAAACGACTCATGGATACTCTCGACAACGCGAAGAGCGCGCAGGCGGAGACCTCCACTCCCCAAAGCAAGCCGCCGCGCATGCTCTTATTGGTGCGCCACGGCCAAACTACCTACAACGTCGAAGGGCGGCTGCCAGGGCAGCTCGAAGGCGTGGCGCTCACGGATGAGGGGCGACGCCAGGCGCAGCGGGCCGCCGTCGCGCTCTCGAACCTGCCGCTCTCCGCCGTAGTGGCGAGCCCGCTGGAGCGGGCGCGCGAGACGGGCGCGATCTTGGCGCGCGGCTGGTCCGCGCCGCTGACGCTCGATCCGCGCCTGATGGACACGGATATCGGGCCCTGGGCCGGCAAGCTGATCGCCGACCTGGACAAGACGGAGCCGAGGTGGAAGGCGTTCGTCGGGAAGCCGAGCGAGCCGCCGGAAGGGGTCGAGGGGTTCCTCAGCGTGCAGGAGCGCGCCGTCGCCGCCATCAAGGACGTGCTTGGCAACGATTCGCTGGGCAACTACGTCGCGGTTGTCGCCCACGCCGACATCGTGAAGCTGATCCTGGCGCATTACACCGAGACTCCAGTGGATGTGGCGCGCTTCACGGTGATCGCCAATGCGTCGATCAGCGCGATGCTCTTCGGTGACGAGGCCAAGCCGCAGATCCTGGCGGTCAATTGGGTGCCGTTTCCCGGCTGGCTGGCGCCGTTTAAGCTGCCGGAGCCGCAGGAACAGACGCCCGGCGGTGGGACGGAGCCTGCGCCAGACGAGGGATCGTCACGCCGCGTAGGGCGCCGATGCGATGGGCGTGCGATAAACCGTCGGGCGCCCGTTGGCGTATACTTCGAGAATCCCTCCAGCGGCTATCCATCTGGTCTCACCAACCTCTCGACGAGAGCGAGCGACTTCCATGTTCGATCCGCGCAGTCCGTATCACCGCCGTATGTGGCACTACGAGTCCAACAATCCGCTCTCGGTGGCGCAGCTCGTTGCGCTGGGCAGCCTCGACGTGCGCACCGCCGCGCTGCTCTGGCTGCTGGTCGATCAGCACCAGTCGCTGATCGTGTCTGGTCCGACCGATCCGACGCCGGGGGTCGGCAAGACGACGACACTCAACGCGCTGCTCGGCTTCCTGCCCGCCGGCTCCACGCTGGTCTACACCGCTGGGATGTACGAGGATTTCGACTTCACCGATGTCGTGACGCCGGAGACGACCTGCGTGCTCGCCAACGAGGTCAGCAGTCACTTGCCGATCTACATGTGGGACGGCCACGCGCGCAAGCTGCTGCGCCTGCCCGCCGACGGCTTCGCGGTGGCAACCTCGTGCCACGCGGACACGATCTCCGACGTACTCTCGATGCTGGCGGAGGATCTCAGGCTGCCGGCAGAGGCGATCCGCCGCCTGGGGGTGATCGTCAACATCGGGCTGGTGGGCAGGGTCTGGCCGCCGAGTAGGCGCTTTCTCTCGGTCAACTTCGTGCGCCCCGAGGCGCCCGCGGACGGCGAAGGCGCGAAATATGGCGTCTCGCTGCTGCCACTTTCGACGTGGGACGCGCAGACGGACGCGTTCATCCCGGCGACGGGGCCGGCGTTGGACGAGCTGGCCGGCATCCTCGGCATGGGGCGCGACGAGCTGACGCGAACGATAGACGACCGTGCGCTGCGCATCGAGGCGCTCAGCAAGGGGCGCGGCGTGAGCGTGCGAAGGATGCGCGAGGCGGTGGACGCGTTCGGGTCGGGGGCGGGGGACGAGACGGTCGACGCCGCTGAGAATGTGGCCGAATAAGACGCGCCGCCTCGTTTTCGGTACGCGATTTGCTAGGTGAGAGTCGGCCCGTAGGCACGCATGGGCCGCCGTGAAGAGCGAAGAAGTCTGAACCAGAATGGGGAATGGCTCGATGGCTACGGACACCCAACAACCGAAGCAGCAACTGACCCTGGCGGATCTCTGCGAGGCGATTGCCGAAGAGAAGGTTGCCCCACGCCGCGAGGGGAGCGACTATCTCCTCACGGCGCTCGACGTTCGGCGCATGGGGCGCTCCGATACGCTCGATATTCCGACCGAGCTGCTCGCCGGGTTTGGCGACCTCGCGCGGGATGATGTGCCGCTGCACTAGGCTCGCGGCGTCGGAGTACGTTCGGATGCTTTAGGAGTAGTGGGCGGCTTGCTTCAGGCTCGCCCACGCCGACAGGATGTCGCCGAGGTTGTTCGACTCGTAGCCCCAGCAGGGCTCGTAGTAGTAGCAGCCGACCCAGTTGCGCGTGGCCTCGTGATTGAAGAAGGTCAGCGCGTGCGCGATCATGTAGACGTTGATCGCGGGGTCGCGCGAGAGGACCGAGGCCCACCAATTGTCGGCGGTCTCGACGCCGGTCGTCTCGTTGATGCCGCTCATGATCTGGTCGATCGTCATAGCTGGGAAGGTGCAGGAGTAGCCGCCGCATTTCGGCACGGTGCCCTGGCTGTTGTCGTAATCCAGCACCCACTGGCCGACCTGCTGCACCAGTTTCGTGTCGTTGGGGTCGCCGTGGGTGTCGCGGAAGGCGTTCTTCAGCACGTAGATAACCGAGAATTGGTTGCCGAAGCCCAACTGCCAGAAATTCGACGCTGAACAGTTCTGGATGTTGCTGAAGTAGCTCTGGCCGGCGATCGGCCCCTGGTTGGCGCAGTTGCTGTAATTGATGTGACCCGCGATGCCCTCCGCATGCGTCCACCACAGCAACATCTCGGGCTCGATGGTGGCGTTGTAGCGACGATCATACGCCGATGTGGCGCTGTAGGCGAACGGCAGCATGAAGGCGAGCCGCTGGAACTCCGCCGAGCCGATGGGCTGGGGACTGCTCGGGTAGTCGAAGCCGTACTTCGCCACATAGTGCGCGGCACTGGTGATGTCGGGTGCGGAGATGGGCGTCGCCGTTGGGGCGGGCTGGCTCCGGTTCGCCGCGGACCAGTCGGGATTGGCCCACGTGTTGATCGCCGAGAAGGTGCCCGACGCGGTGCCGACGGTGATGGAGACGATCGTGATCATCGCCAGCACGAAGATCAGCGTCTTGTGGCGGCGGATGAAACCGGCCGTCTGGGCGGTGCGCGCCTCCCCACGGCGGCGCGAGACGAACCTCGGTGAGAGCTCGCGCCCCGGGATAAAGTCCACGCCCTCCGCCTGGAGGCTGCGCACGCGCGCTTTGCGGTCGCGGACGCCCAGCGTCGCGGGCGGTCGCACCACGATGGCAGTCGATGCGGTGTCGGCGAGGTGGATCGCTAGGGAACGCGCCTCGGTATCCGCGCGGCGGCGCGTGACCGGCGGAAGCGTCAGCGCGGGGGTGACGAGCGTATCCTCGCGCGCCAGCTCCCAGGTCGCCGTCTGCCCGTCGGACGGCTCGTCCCACGCGGGGGGTAACCAGCCATCGCGGCCCGCATAACTTGACCCCGGCGCGGAGCCGGCGGGCATCGTCGGCGGCGTCCTCGTGGCGTTCGAGTCGGCAACGTCGGTGGTAGCAGTAGCCCGCTTCGAGCCCCGTTTGGCGCCGGCCACCGCGCGTTGCGACGCCGTAATCACGGTTCGCTTCTGCGATTGCTCAGGTCCGCCGTGGTCCGAGCCCCACTCGCCCATCTCCGCTTGCTCCCCACCCGGTCGAAGCGCGCTCACATATTGGTATTGGCAGCATAGCCCGCCCCATGCCCATCAGCAATGTCGCCAGGGAAAATGGGTGACCAATGGGGGGCATTCGCCCTCCGCTCACCACGGAGCCTCAGCCCCAGTACTGACACTCCGCACGCGCCCAAGCGCGGCGGGTTCTCGGTTCGTCCCCGCAGGCATCCCCGCGAGTCCCCGAAGGCGCTGCCCGCGCCATAAGATGTTGCTCGCCGCGTTCTCGTCGCGGTCCAGCACCAGGCCGCAGTTCGTGCAGACGTGGGTACGCACCGAGAGGCTTTTCTGGATGCGCTCCCCGCAGCCGGAACAGTCCTGCGACGTGTACGCCGGGTTCACCTCTTCCACTCGCTTCCCGGCGCACGCTGCCTTGAAAACGAGGATCGACATGAATTGGCCCCATCCGGCGTCGAGAATGCTCTTGTTCAGGCCAGTTTTGCGGCTGGCCCCGTTCGGGAGGTAGCCGCCGTTCCCATCGGAGACGGGCGTAGGGCGACTGCTCAGGTGAGCGGCCTGGATCGCCTCCACGTAGAGCGTGTCGTACCGGCGCACGAGGGCGAGCGCCGTCTTGTGATGAAAGTCACTGCGCTGCCGGCGGACGTGCTGGTGCTTCCTGGCGCACTGCTGGGCGGCTTTCTTCCGGCGATTGCCCCCCTTCTTGCGGCGGGACACCCGCCTCTGCACGTTCTTCAGCTCGCGCTCGGCCTTGCGATAGTGGCGCGGGTTCTCGACGGCGTCGCCGTCCGCCGTGATGAGAAACACCGCGGGTCCTACGTCGATGCCGGTCGCTTTGCCGGTGAGCGGCAGTGGCTCGACAGACACCTCCGCACACGAGAAACAGGCGTACCACCCATCAGCCTCGCGCGAGACCGTGACAGTCTTGATCCGGCCCTCCACCGGGCGGGACCAGCGCACCGCGATGCGCCCAATTTTGGAGAGCACCAGATGCCCATTATCCAACCGAGCGCCGTTGCCGTACTCCTTGTAAGTGAAGGAGTGCCAGCGGGTGCGCCCCTGGAAGCGGGGGAACCCAGGCTTCTCGCCGGTCGCGACGCGGCGAAAGAACGCCTGATAGGTCCTGTCCAGCCGGGCCAGCACGTCCTGCAGCACGTGGCTGTGGAGGGCGGCGTACTCCGGGAACGCGGCACGGATAGCCTTCAGCTCGCCTTCCTGCTGGTAGCGCGTGACCGAGACCTGGCAGCGTTGCCAGGTCGTGCTGCGCTGTTCCAGGGCGGTGTTGTAGAGCGTGCGGCAACGCCAGAGCACCTCGTCCAGCGCCCGTTCTTGGTTAGGCGTCGGGCGCAACTTCTCCTTGTAGGTCTTGCGCACTGTTGGCTGCTGCATAGGGTTCTATTCTGTCTGATTGGCACGGAACCGGCAAGAGCCGAGGCCGAAAGCGCCGTCCCCCCGCCGTTGAAACGGCGCGGCGTGCGGCGGGCTAAAGCCCTTTTCTGTCAGGCGAGTGGCGGCTTCAGCCGAACGGGCCACACGTCCCAGCATCCTTACTTTTCGACGACCGATCAGCCAGAATTGCGCTTATGGAGCAGGATCGTACCACTCTTATCGCGGTGCGCAAAACCTTTAAGGGGAAACTCAGGCCAATGCCTAGCCAAGAGCGAGCGTTGGATGAGGTGCTCTGGCGCTGCCGCAACTTATACAATACCGCCCTCGAACAACGCATTACGTGGTGGCACCGGGAGCAAGGCCGGAGCGTCACGCGTTTCCGACAAGAGGCGGAACTCAAGAATGTGCGCGACGCCTTCCCTGAGTATGCGGCCATCCATTCCCACATCCTGCAAGACGTGCTGGCGCGCCTCGATCGCTCCTATCAAGCCTTCTTCCGGCGGGTCCATGCCGACGAAAAGGCCGGCTTTCCTCGCTTCAAAGGGCGCAATCGCTATCGCCGCTTCACCTTCAAGGAGTACGGCAACGGGGTGCGCCTCGATAACGGCTTCCTGGTGCTCTCGAAGATCGGACGCATCAGTGTCCATTGGTCCCGCCCGATAGGGAGCACCATCAAGACGGTGACGATTTCCAGGGAGGCGGACGGCTGGTACGTCGCCTTCTCCTGCGCCGAGGTACCAGTCCAGCCCTTGCCCCGAACCGGGCAGGAGACGGGGATCGACCTGGGGCTGGAATCTTTCGCCACGCGAGCCGACGGTGAGCGCATCGGAAACCCGCGCTATTCCCGAAAGGCCGAGCGGAAGCTGAAGATCGCGCACCGGCGCGTCTCTCGTCGGAAGAAGGGAAACAAGCGTCGCGCAAAAGCCGTAAAGCTGCTTGCGAAGGCGTACCAGCACGTCGCCAATCAGCGGCGTGACTTCCATCATAAGGAGGCATGCAAACTGGTCCGTCAGTATGACTGCATCTACCATGAAGATTTGCGGGTTGCCAACATGGTGCGGAATCACACCCTCGCCAAAAGCTTCAGGGATGCTGGGTGGAGTGCGTTCCGCACCATCCTCACTTTCAAGGCTGCGAGCGCCGGAAAGCGAGTGATGGCGGTTGATCCCGCCTATACCAGCCAGCGGTGTTCCGGCTGCGGGACGATGGTGGCGAAGGGCCTCTCCGTGCGGTGGCACGAGTGCCCCAGTTGTGGCTTGAGCCTCCATCGCGATCACAACAGCGCATTGGACATCGTGCGACTGGGCCAAGCGCGACGGGACGACGCAGCAGCCGCCCCGAAGTAGGTAGGCGAAGCGGGCGGGGATACCGCCTTCAGGCGTTAACGTGAGCCGTTGGGCTGTGCGTCGCCTGAGAACCCCTCGGGCCTCGGCTCGATCGGAGTGTCAGCAACGGGCTACACGCGAGGCGTCACACGGCGGTGGCTGCGGCGTAGTAGCGGCTGGCCGGCTCCTTGCCGATCACCCCCGCGAGGAAGGTGCTCGCCTCGACCACGCGCGCCAGATCTACGCCCGTCTCGATGCCCATGCCATCCAGCATGTAGAGCAGGTCTTCGGTGGCGAGGTTACCGGAGGCGCCAGGGGCATAGGGGCAGCCGCCCAGGCCGCCCGCCGAGCTGTCGAAGGTCGCGATGCCTAGCTGCAGCGCCGCCAGGACGTTCGCCAACGCGGTGCCGCGCGTGTCGTGGAAGTGCATCGCCAGCTTCGTGACCGGCGCGATCTCAAGCACCCGCTCCGTCACCGCAACGACGGAGGCGGGCGTCGCCACGCCGATGGTATCGCCGATCGAAAGCTCCTCGACGCCGAGTCCTAGCAGCAATTCGGCCACGCGCGCCACCGCGTACGGCGCGACGTAGCCCTCGTAGGGGCATCCGAAGGCGGTGGAGATGTAGCCGCGCACACGCAGCCCCGCCTCGCGCGCCATCTCGACGACCGGGGTGAACTGCTCGATGCTGCCGGCGATGGAGGTGTTGATGTTGTGCTGGACGAAGGACTCCGAGGCGCCGGTGAAGACGGCGACCTCATCCACGCCCGCCGCCAGCGCGCGCTCCATGCCCTTGCGGTTGGGCACCAGCGCGGCGTAGCGCGTCCCCTCGCGCCGTGCGATGCCCGCCATCACGTCGCCGGCGTCGCCGAGCTGCGGGATCGCCCTGGGGCTGACGAAGGAGGTCGCCTCGACCACGCCGAAGCCCGCGTCGCTGAGCAGATCGATGAAGCGGATCTTGTCCGCCGTGGAGACGATCGCCGCCTCGTTCTGGAGGCCGTCGCGTGGGCCGACCTCGACCACTGCTACGCGCTTCGGCAGGCTCGCGAAGAGCGATTCAGCCATGACTACCACCTGCCTCTCTGGGTCTGATTTCGCGTTCGCTAGGAGTGTCGGCGCTCCCCGGCCTTCAGGCCGGGGCGAATCCAACTTCATAGAGATCACCTCGCGCGAGCGATACGGCTACAATTCGCCAGGAGCCTCTCTACACGCGACTTGGCCGTTCCGTTAGGCCCTATGCACCGGGCATCGGCTCTGGTTCGCCGCCGCTCGCGCCGATCTCCAACTCCAGAAGCAGCTCGCCGCCGGGGACCACGTCGCCCGCCTGGTGGTGGACGCGCACGACCCGCGCGGGAAACGACGAGGTGATGGCGTGCTCCATCTTCATGGCGCCGAGCACGGCCAGCGGCTGGTGCGGCTCGACGGCGTCGCCCTCCGCGACGTTGACGGCGAGGACGGTGCCCGCCATCGGCGCGGTGAGCAACTGCCGATCCGCGGTGACCTCGCCCGCGTGCGCCGCCGCCTCGACGGTCAACACGCCCGGCTTGTGCAAGGCATAGGTCGTCCCGCGCCAAAAGGCCAGCACGCCCAACTCTCTCCGCGCGAAGTGGAGCGTGGCGCGCAGGTCGCCGGCATAGAGTGTCGTTGCGCCGTCGGGCTGGGTCCTGATCGTGAGTGTCCGACCCCCGTCGTACTCTGCACCGTCGAGCGAGACGACGTAGCCATGCCCGGCGGCATCCGGCGTAAGGATGACCACGTGCTCCTGATCGCCCGTCGTGTAGCGGAAGCGGCGGACGGCTCCGGCGCCCAACGCGGCGCGGCTCGTCCACGGATTGAAAGCCATACCTCGCGGTGCGTCTTCGCCGGTGGAGGCGGCTTCCCAGAGCGCGGCGGCGGCGAGGACTAGCGGCGCTGGCTGGGGTGTTTCGATCGCCTCGGCGAAGTCGTGCGTGTCGAGGTAGGCGGTCGTCGTGCGGCCCGCGCGGTAGTCCTCCTCGACGGCGATGCCGCGCAGCAGGGGGATGTTGGTGGCGACGCCGAGCACGGCGAAGCGATCCAGCGCCCAGGCCAGCCGCTCGACGGCGGACTCTCGCTCGGGGGCGGAGACGATCAGCTTTGCCAACAGGGGGTCGTAGTGGACACTGACCTCGTCGCCCGCCGCGACGCCCGCATCCACCCGCACGCCCGGCGCACGCGGCGGCGCGAAGACGGCGATGCGACCGGTTGAAGGCAGGTACCCGTTGGCGGGGTCCTCGGCGTAGAGACGTGCCTCGATGGCGTGGCCGCGCGGCGCGATCTGCTCCTGCGTCAGCGGCAGCCGCTCGCCCGCCGCGATGCGCAACTGTAGCCGCACCAGGTCGACGCCCATCACCACCTCGGTGACGGGATGCTCGACCTGGAGGCGCGTGTTCATCTCCAGAAAGTAGAAGGTGCTCGTCCCATCGAGCAGGAACTCGCAGGTGCCGGCGTTGACGTAGCCCACCGCCCGCGCCGCGCGCACCGCCGCCTCGCCCATCGCCGCGCGCAGGTCCGGCGTCAGCGCGACGGAGGGACTCTCCTCGATCACCTTCTGGTGGCGGCGCTGGATCGAGCATTCGCGCTCGCCGAGGTGGATCACGTGGCCGTGCGCGTCGCCGAGGATCTGAAATTCGATGTGGCGCGGGGCGACCAGCAGTTTCTCCAGGAAAACAGCGTCATCGCCGAACGCGGCCAGCGCCTCGCGCTGCGCACCCGCCAAGGCATCGGGCAGCTCGTCTTTGGCCGCCACCGCGCGCATGCCCTTGCCGCCGCCGCCCGCCGCCGCCTTGAGCATGACGGGGTAGCCGAGGCGCGCCGCCTCGCGCTGCATCGTCTTGAGGTCGCGCGCCTCGCCCGAGTAGCCGGGGACCGTCGGCACGCCCGCGCGCTCGACCGCCGCTTTGGCCGCCGTCTTCGATCCCATCAGGCGGATCGCCTCGGCTGGCGGCCCGACGAAGACGACGCCTGCCCGCGCGCAGGCGTCCGCGAATTCGGCATTTTCGGAGAGGAAGCCGTAGCCGGGGTGGATCGCCTCCGCGCCCGCTGCCTTCGCCGCTCGCAGGATCGCCGCGATGTTCAGATAACTCTCGCGGGCGGGGGCGGGCCCGATGCAGTACGCCTCGCTCGCCGCGCGGACGTGCGCCGCGTTGGCATCCGCCTCGGAATAGACGGCGATCGTGCGGATGCCCATCTCCTGGCAGGCGGCCATCACGCGGACAGCGATCTCGCCACGGTTCGCGACGAGGATGCTACGAAACATCGGCGCTCACCCAGGATGCCTTGCGCTTCTCCAGGAACGCTCGGATGCCCTCTTGTCCCTCCGAACTGGCGCGCAGGCCGGCGATCGTCGCCGCCGTGGTCTCGCGGGCCTCGTCCTGCGAGAGCTGCGGCACGGTGCGCGCCATCAGCTTGGCCGCGCGCGCGCCAGCCGGGCTGCATTGGCCGATGCTGCGCAGGATGCTCGTCACCGCGTCGTCGAGCTCGTCGAGGGGCACGACGCGGTGGACGAGGCCGATCGCCTGCGCGCGTACGGCGTCGAAGCGCTCCGCCGTCACGAAGAGCGCCCGTGCATGCGACTCGCCGATCTTGCGCAGGACGAAGGGCGAGATCACCGCTGGCGCGATGCCCAGCCGCGCCTCGGTGAAGCCGAAGAGCGTCCCCTCGGCGGCGATGGCGATGTCGCAGACGGCGGTGAGGCCGGAGCCGCCACCGAGCGCCGCGCCGTGCAACCGCGCGATCACCGGATGCCGGCACGCGTCCACCGTGCGGAACATGTCGGACATCTTCAGCGCGTCGGCGACGTTGTCGTCGTGCGAGAAGTCAAGGCTGGAGCGCATCCAGTTCAGATCGGCACCGGCGCAGAAGTTGGGTCCCTCGCCCCGCAGCACCACCGCGCGCACGTCGTCATCGTCGCCGATCTGCTCGAAGGCGTCCTGCAGCTCGGCAATCATGCGCGCGTTGAAGGCGTTATGCACTTCGGGCCGGTTCAGCGTCACATACGCCGCGAAGCCGCGTCGCTCGACGCGCAGGTGCAGGTAGGCGTCACCCAGATCACCCGATGACGTGAAGATGTCGTCGCTCATCGCTGTGGCGCCTCCTCGCGCCGCGAAACCGCCACGCCGCCCCATCGCGGCTACTCCGCCGCGCGAGAGGCGCGCTGCCCGTGTGCGCAGGCGCCGTCAAGAGCTGCGGTTCTCTTGGAGGAAGTATGCCGCACGCCGGGGCGAGGGGTCAAACGCGCGGCGGTGCTCGTTTCGCTCACTCGGCTAGCGGTGTGCTTACAACGCACGCACTCATCCGTACTAAACAGGGAGAGGCTGAGTGCAATATGCGCAGCATGTACACATTGAGGTGGTTGCGACATGTGCCAAGCAGAATCGAGACGCTGGTGGCCCTATCTGACCTACCCACGCTCCGCGAAGAAGCGCAGGAAGCCGAAGATGATGAGCGCTATGAAGAGGCACTCGCGCTCTATGAGCGCCTCTTGCAGGCGGCGCCCACTGACCAGAACGCGCTGGAGCGCAAAGCCCATGTGCTTGTCTGCCTAGGGCGCAACGAAGAGGCGATAGTAGCTATTGACATAATCCTCGCGACAGGGTGTGACGACTCGACAACCGCGTGGTTACTCCGACTTGACCACTCCCCACGGCTGAAGCCGGGGGATTCTTGGGCTGACCACCGCTCACCTAGCGAGCTAGGAGCGTCGTACACGGTCCTGTCGTGGCCCGAAGCCACCTCCACACGCGTACCTTCCCGCAGGCCCTGCGGTAGAGCGTACGTATCGCACACCTGGTCGTTTGGTGTCCGGTGGTCGGGAGCGCCTGACGGCGCGCGGCGCTTCCTCCCCATGGCTCAAGCCAGGGGTCTTCACGCCGCGCGAGCTGATAAATCTCGTGTGCTCTGGCAACTTACTGACCTCGGCGTGAGAGCATGAATCTTGCGAGCACTGGGGGTATGAGTACATCCAAGAGACTCGCGGACTCCTGGGAATGGCAGCGTCAGCGCGCCTGGGAGTTGCACCACCAAGGTTGGTGGCAGAAGGACATCGCGGCAGCGTTGGGCGTCAGTTGCGCCGCCGTCTGCCAGTGGATCAAGCGGGCGCACGAGAAGGGCGTGGAGGCGCTGCGCACGCAGCCCCGCCCCGGTGGCCCCGCCAAGTTGACGGTCGAGCAGCGCGCCCAGATCCCGGCGTTGTTGGCGCGCGGGGCCGAGACGTATGGATTCCGCGGCGACGTGTGGACGGCCAGCCGCGTCGCGGTGGTGATCTGGCGCACCTTTGGTGTCCGCTATCACCGCGATCAGGTCAGCCGCTTGTTGCGCCAGGCGGGCTGGAGTCGCCAGCAGCCTATCGAGCGAGCCACGCAGCGCGACGAGCAGGCCATTGCGCAGTGGTATGCCGAGCGCTGGCCAGCGCTCCAAAAAAAGCAGCTGAGGAAGGTTCCACCATCGTCTGGGGAGACGAAGCCGGTTTCTACCTGTTGCCCTTGGCGGTGCGCACGTGGGCGCCGCGGGGGCAGACGCCGATCCTACACGTCCCCCTGCCCCATGACCATCTGGCAGCGATCAGTGGCATCACGCTGGACGGGCGCCTCGACCTGCAGACGCGGAAAGACGCCTTCAACGCCGAAGGGGTCGTGGGCTTCCTGCGCGTGCGGCACGCGCAAGCTGCGCGGCAAGGTCCTGGTCATCTGGGACGGATCGCCGATCCACAAGGGGCAGCCGATCAAGGATTTCCTCACGCGCGGCGCGGCGAAGCGCCTCCACCTGGAACGCTTGCCCGGCTACGCGCCCGACCTCAATCCGGACGAGGGGATCTGGAACTTGCTCAAGCGCGTCGAGCTCAAGAACCGCTGCTGCCGCGACCTGGCCGAACTCAACCTGGAGCTGCGCCGCGCCAAAGAGCGCTTGCGCTACAGGCGCGACCTCATCCAGGTTGAGTTCGGTCCACTGTGGCTACTCGGTTTAGCAAACGATGCCGAGGTCAGTAAGCGCTTCGACGCAGCCCAAGAGGCCATAGAATCCACGCTTCACCTTGAGCCAGACCACCCCTATGCCCTCCTCACCAAGTGCTATATCGAGCGCTATCTCGGCCATCCCGAGGCGGCCCTCGCGGCAGCCCGACGCGTAGCCGAATTGGAGCCAGAGGATTACCAGGCGGTCCTGGAGCACGCCGGTGCGCTCTATCGGCTAAAACGCTACGAAGAGGCCGTTCCACTGTACGAGCATGCAGCAGCGCTGGACCTCGAGAAGGCTACGCCGGTGTATTGGAGAGGACGGTCGCTTTCGGCTCTTGGGCGGCACGAAGAAGCATTGGCCGCATATGAGCGGACGGTAGCGCTGTCCCCCAACTATAGATATGGTTGGCGCATGCTCTCGGGGACGCTGGCGCAGCTTGGCCGATATGAGAAAGCACTAGAAGCGTGTGATCGTGCGCTGAGTCTCGATGACAATCTCGAATACTGGAATCTGAAAGTTTCGATACTCAAGCTGGCTAAGCGGGCAAGCGAGGCTGTTAGCACGCTCGATGAGGTAATCGAACGTACCCCAAATGATGGGACACCGGTACACGATAAGGCTCACCTACTCTACGAACTCAAACGCTATGGAGACGCCCTGGAGATCCTAGATGAAGGGCTGTCGCGGCTTCCGGATGATATTGCCCTGTTGAAACTCAAAGGCTCTACTCTTACCGCTTTGGAGCGCTACGATGATGCGCTCGGCGCATGGGCGCGTGTGCTTGAACTCAACCCAGACGAGGCGATGACGCTGAGGAACATGCTTTCCGTCTACGAATGGCAGAAGCGCTACGGTGACATGTTCCTGCCGACCAATCGCCTGCTCGCGCGCGACGAGCGAGACAGCATGGCATGGGCCGGACGGATTCATGCGTACTACAGCCTCGGCCAGTTCGAGGAGGCACAAGCTGCGGGCATCGCGGCGTTGCGGCTCGTGCCCGACGACGCCAACGTCACGACCTGGGCCGAGATCGCGGATCGCGCGTTTCATAGGCCGGGCAGAGACGGCCATATTACCCTGCGCGATGGCCGCCGGATGGAATACGCCGATGATGGCGCAACGGAGGGATTTCCGGTCCTGTGTTGTCACGGCTCCCCCGGCTCTAGAATCGATTTTTGGGGTGACGATGCCATCGCGAAACAGATCGGATTGCGCCTCATCGTGCCGGATCGTCCGAGCTACGGCCGCTCTGACCCCAATCGTACAGCGACGCTCTTGGGACGGGTGGACGATGCGACGGAACTGGTCGACACGCTCGGAGTCGCATGCTTCGCCGTCCTAGGCATCTCCGGCGGAGGTCCCTACGCGGCTGCGTACGCATACAAACTGCCGACGCGCGTCACGAGTTTGACGCTCATCAGCTCGCCGGCACGCCTCCCGCTGCGTAAGCTCTGGCACGGATTGGGGTTACAAGCGAGATTTGCCGGTATCGCGCAACGCATCATACCGTGGCCAATCCGGCGCACACTCGCCACGTTCATATCGGACGCCGTGCGGAGCAACCCCGATCGGGTATTGCGCTTGGAGGAACGGATCGTGAACGGCCCAGCAAGCCTACAACCACCTCGGATTTACACACAGCTGGAGCAGGAGACCGCCGTAGAGCCGTTTCGGCAGAACGGCCTGGGGCAGGCGTGGGATTCTCACCTCTTTTTGCGCCCGTGGGCATTTATTGTGAAGGATATCGCGGTCCCGACGTACGTATGGCACGGCGAACGGGACAGACAGGCGCCACCGATCGCGGGGCGGTTCTTCGCGCAGACCATCCCCAACTGCCATGCGACCTTCTATCCCAACGAGGGCCATTGGCTGCTGAACACGCACATGCGCGAGATCTTCGGCGCGATCGTGAAGGCCGAGGATGCGTCCACGCCCGACGCGGCGGAGGCGGCAACGGAAGCGTGATCGTGGGCATCAGAGCACGCCGCGAGGGTGGACACGCCCTCGCGAGCGGATGTACACTGGCGCCCATACGAAACACATCGCTTCATCGTGGGCGTTAAGTCCAAAGGGGTGTCGGATGCCGCTCGCGGGCAATCTCCGTCAGGTAGCGCTGGCCGACGTGCTGCGCGTGGTCGAGAGCGGGCAGCGATCCGGCGTCCTGGTGGTGGCCTTCGCGCGGCTGCAGGCCAATATCTATTTCTCCGGCGGCCAGTGGCTCGGCGCGGAGCGCGTCGGCTCGGCACAGGTGCTCGTGCAGCAGTTGGCACGCGCGGGCATCATCGCGCCGGAAGCGTTCGAGAGCGTCTTCGGCGTGCTCTTCAACGAGGCGGGCGCCGTGCCCGACGCCGAGGCAGTGCGCGGCCTCATCGCCTCGCGCGTGTTGACGCAAGAGCAGTTGCGTTCCTTCGCCATGAACGACGCTATCTCGCTGCTGACGGTGATGCTGACCTGGCCCGACGGTGACTTTATCTTCGAGGAGGGCGTCACCTTCCCGCCGGGCCACGTTGCCCTGCCGCTCGCCGTAGGGCCGCTGGTGGCGCAGGCGCAACGCCTCGCGCGCCCCGGCAGCGATCTCCCGCGGGAGTCCGCTTCGATTTCGCTCGATAGCGTGCTCGACTTCGCCGAGGTGGACCCGACGAGCAACGGATCGATCGAGGTCACGCGCGACCAGTGGCGGCTGCTGACGGCGCTCGACGGCCAGACGCCGCTCTGGGCCATCGCCGAAAACCTGGGCGCGCCCAGCGTCGTGATGCTGCGGTTGGCGAACGATCTCGTTGCGGCGGGGCTGCTGGTGATGATCGGCGTGGCCCGCGCCGCGCCGATCGGGTGAGTCGCCGAGCTAGCTATTCGCCGCCCCACGGTAGCGCGTCGTTGAGTAGCAGTGCGCTGACGATCTCGCCAGCCCGTACGACGCCTTCGCCCTCCATGATCACGAGCAGCGCCGTGGCGTCCATCAGCGAGCTCAGGCGGTGTGAGCCCTGATCGCCGGTAGGCGACGCGACGAGGCTCCCCCCGCGCGAATCGAGCCGCGCCCGCACGAAGTGGCGCCGATCCGACCGCGCGAGATCTTCACCCTCGTAGACGACCTCGATGGTGGGGCGTTCGATCCCGCGCGCGCCGAGCATCAGGCGCAGCGCCGGGCGGCCAAACAGCTCGAAGGTGACGGCGGCGGAGACGGGATTCCCCGGCAGGCCGAGCAGCGGCATCTTCCCGAGGAGCCCGAAGGCCAGAGGCTTGCCCGGTCGCATGCGAACGCGCCAGAAGTCGATGTTGCCCGCTTCGGAGAGCACCTGCTTGACGAGGTCGTAGTCGCCGACGGAGACGCCGCCCGACGAGAGCACGAGATCGGCGCCCTGCGCCTGTTGCAGCCGCTGGCGAATCTCGTCGGTGTTGTCGCGGGCGATGCCAAGCAGGAGCGGCTCGCCACCGGCGCGCGTCACCGCGGCGGCGAGGTAGGCCGAGTTGCTCTCGCGGATCTGGCCGGGACGCGGCGTTTCGCCCAGGCGCGCGAGTTCGTCGCCAGTGGAGAAGATCGCCACGCGCGGGCGTCGCGTCGCGCGGACGGGATGCACGCCGACGGCGGCCAGGAGGGCGATCTCCGCCGGGCCGATCTCGCTGCCTGCCTCGGCTACACGCTGGCCCGCGCGCACGTCGTCGCCGGCGGGACGCACACTCAGCCCTACCGCCACCTCGGTCAACAGCTTCACCACGTCGCCGTCCGCCTCGGTCAGTTCTTGCTGGAGGACGGCATCGGCGCCGAGGGGCAGCGGCGCGCCGGTCAGGATGCGCACTGCTTCGCCGGGACCGACCACGCCCTCGTAAACGCGACCGGCGGGCACCGCGCCGACGAGTCGCAGCGAAGCCGGAGCGGCCTGCGACGCCCCGGCGGAGTCGGCGGCGCGGATCGCGTAGCCGTCCATCGCGGAGTTGGCGAAGGGCGGCAGATCGTCCGGGGCGACGACGGCTTCGGCGAGGATGCGGCCCAGCGCCTCCGGCAGCGGCACATCTTCGGCGGGGAGGCGCTGAAAGTGCGCCAGGATGCGTTCGCGCGCTTCTTCGACGCTCAACATGGGCGTTCCTTCGAGTGTGAGCAGGAGTTCGAGTGTGAGCAGGAGTTTCGTCTACGAGCGCTCGACGCTCGTCACCGAACGCGCGGCTCGGCCGGCGTCAGCTGCCCGAGCCGTAGACCGCAAAGTTGCTATAGACGGCCTCGACGCCGGCGTCCTTGACGATCAGGCCCGCCCCGCCGGAGAAGGGACCCTGAGGGTCGAGCGCAATGGTGTTCACGAACGCGCCGTTCACGAAAAACCAGGCCTGCGGGCTCGCCAGATCCTGCGAATCGATGAGGACGTCGACCGTGTTTTTCTGGCCGATGCCAACATTATAGTTGCCGATGAAGCCGTCCAGCAGCAGCGTCCACGAGCCGCGGACGTACTCCCAGGCCTCATACTTGCCCTCCGCCGAGATCGTGAAGGCGTAATAGTCGCCAGCAGAATCAATGTACGCGCGCAGGCCGACGAAGTCATTCAGCGCACCCTTCGCGACCACGATATCGCACCGCACCGCCAGGGTCGAATAGGACGGCATGGCGCCCGGCATATCCACCGTTAACGCGACGGTGGGTTTCGAGTTCGCAAGATGATAGCCGTCTTTTCCGAAGAAGAGCGCGTTGGCGCTGGTCTGCCAGTGGTTCCCGTTCGAGCTGAGCGCATCAGAGAACTGTGGCGCGCCGTTGGTGGCGGCTCGCAGGTGACTCTGGGCGTCGTTCGCCGCCGCGGTCGCCGTGGCGTTGGAGCGCGGGGTCGAGGTCGCGCGGGCGGAGACGAAGCCGCCGCCGAGCTGGATCTGCGGCAGGATCACGCCGCCGGTGAACGCGCGCAGGACGAGCGCGCACGACAGCACGACCAGTAGGATCGCCGAGCCGGTGATGATCGCCAGCCGCCGGTTAACGCCCGGCGAGGTGTCGACTGCCGGTATGGGGAGGTCAGCGCCCACGGCCAACGATGCGCCGGACACAGAGGCAGGCGACCGCGACCGCGAGCTGCTTACGCCGGGTGACGATGCGGCGGGCGACGAGGTGAGCACGGTGGGATGCGCGCCCGAGAGCCGCGCCATGCCCGCCGTCACCCCGCTCCGTTGCACTGTGGCCGACGTCGGGACCGCCAGCGCATCGTCGAGCGCCGCGGCGAAGGTGCCGACCGACGGGTAGCGCTGCGCAGGATCTTTGGCGAGCGCCCGCAGCAGGATCGCGTCGAGCGACGCGGGAAGGCTCGTGTAGCGCCGCGACGGCGCCGCCACGGGTTGCGAAACGATGGCGCTCAACAGCGCCGCGCCGGAGCCGGTGATCGGCGGCTCGCCGACCAGCAGTAGATAGGCCAGCGTCGCCAGCGCATACTGATCCGAGGCGGGGTACGCCGCTCCGCCCTGCGCCACCTCGGGCGCCGCGGAGAGCAACTGCGCGTCGGCCCACGACTGAGGGCGCGGGTCGGTGGCGTCGCCCTGGGCGGCGAGCGTGACCGCGGACTGCATCAACACGCCCTGGCCGAAGTCGCTCAACACCGTGAGCGGCTTGCCCGACGGCGACGTACGCACGAAGACGTTGCTCGGCTTGAGGTCGCCGTGGACGAGGCCGGCGGCGTGGGCAGCATCGAGCGCCTGCGCGATCTGGACGGTCACCCGTGCCGCGACGGGTATCGGCAGCGGCAGCGCGACGCGGGTAGATCCGCGCCCGGCTAGCGCGTCGCCGAGCGACCCGGCGGGAGCGAAGGCCATCGCAACGCCGAGCGCGCCATCTTGCGCGAGGATGCCGTGGAAGGGGATGATGTGCGGTTGCTTCAGAGTGCCGGCCAGCTCTGCTTGACGGGCGATCTCCCGCGCGGCGGCATCGGCGTCGGAGCCGGCAAGCACCTTAACGGCGACCTGCCCCGCGCGGGAGGCGCTGTCACCCGGCGAACCCGGACCGCCTTCTCCCAGATAGACCTCACCAGCGGCGCCACCACCCAGGCGGCGCGTCAGCAGATAGGGCCCAAAATGCGTGCCCTCACGTCCCGCCACAAGTACCTCCCGCCGTTGGGGGCAGCCCACACCCTCGCCGCACTTCCGAGGGAGTATGGAACGCGAGGTCAGCACTGTCAAGGAAAACAGGGCATGTGGGCTGGCCGGAAGCGTTGCACAGAAGTTGCTATACTGCCTGCGACGAGCTTTATGCGTCACCGGCCTGTTGGTAGGGAGTGTACACCATGCGCGCATCACGTCGCCTCGCATCGTTGCCGCCGTATCACTTCGCGGAGTATGCCCGCATAATCGCGGAGAAGCGCGCGGCAGGGATCGACGTGATCAGCCTCTCGATGGGCGACCCCGACCTGCCGACGCCGGAGGTGGTGCTCGAAGCGCTTGAGCGCGCCGCCCACGAGCCGGTCAACCAGCGCTATCCCGAGTACGATGGGATGCCACTGCTCCGCGAGGCGACAGCGGACTGGTTCGCGCGGCGCTTCGACGTCGAGCTGGACCCGCGTCGCGAGATCCTGCCGCTGATCGGCTCGAAGGAAGGGCTGGCGCACCTGCCGCTGGCCGTGATGGACGAGGGCGACGTGGCCCTGATGCCCGATCCGCAGTACCCGGTCTATCCCACGGCGGTGACGCTGGCCGGCGGCGAGAACTACGCCATGCCGCTGCTGCCGGAGCGCGACTGGCTGCCCGACCTCGCCGCGATCCCGACCGAGGTGCTACGGCGAGCGAAGACGCTCTGGCTGAACTATCCGAATAACCCGGTCGGCGCCTGCGCGCCGCGCGCATTCTTCGAGGAGGCGGTGGCCTACGCGCGCGTGCACGACATCCTGCTGGTCCACGACGCCGCCTACGTCGAGGTGCGCTACGACGGTTATCGTCCGGCGAGCATCCTGGAGATCGAGGGGGCCAAGGAGGTTGCCGTCGAGTTCCATTCGCTCTCGAAGTCGCACAACATGGCCGGCTTCCGCGTCGGAATGCTGGTCGGCAACGCCGAGATCGTGCAGGCGCTGAACCGATTGAAGAGCAACCTCGACACGGGCATCTTCCGTCCCGTGCAGGTGGCGGCGGCGCGTGCGCTTGAGCTGCCCGACGCGTGGACCGACGAGCGCAACGCGATCTACCAACGCAGGCGCGACCGCATGCTGGCGGCCCTGCGCGCGCTGGGGCTGGCGGTCGAGACGCCGAAGGCCAGCCTCTATCTCTGGCCCCGCATCCCGGCGGGGTGGACCTCGTCGCGCTTCGCCATGGCGCTGCTCGAACAGACGGGCGTCGCCGTGACGCCAGGCACCAACTTCGGCGCGCACGGTGAGGGCTACCTGCGCGTGTCGCTGACCGTGCCGGACGCTCGCCTCGACGAGGCGATCGCGCGGATGGAGACCTTCGACCCGTCGCGAAATCCGGGCGCGGACGAAGCGCGAGCGGCCGCCGTGAGCGGCGCGGCGACCAACTAAGCGCACTTGAAGCTCGCGCCCCCATGTGGTAAGATGATGTGCGCGGTCGAAGGGCTTGCGCGCACCGTTTGGCACCTTTCGATTCCTCGGTGTGTTTGGTCGGCCCGTCCGCGCGTGCGAGCAACGATGGATGCCGCACAATGGTTCCGTTTATGCCCAGTGGAGGTATACCTATCAACAGAGACTTTCGAGGGGACAATCGCCCTCGGGAAACGCGGGTTAACGACCGCATTCGCGCCCGCGAGATTCGTGTGATCGACGAAGACGGACAGATGTTGGGCGTGATGACGCCCATGCAAGCGCTCGCGATTGCGCGTGAGCGCGATGTGGATCTGGTCGAAGTCTCACCCATGGCCGTGCCGCCCGTCTGTAAGCTGATGGACTGGGGCCGGTTCAAGTATGAGCAGGCCAAGAAAGAAAACGAAGCTCGAAAGCATCAGAAGATCATCGAGCTCAAAGAGATCCGCATGAAGCCGCGCACCGACAAGGCCGACCTCGATGTGAAGGTGCGCAAGATCGAAGAGTTCCTCGGCGAAGGCGATAAGGTCAAGGTCAGCGTCGTCTTCCGTGGCCGCGAGATGGCGCACCCCGAGCTGGGCCGCGTCGTGCTCGATAAGATCACGGGCGAGTTGAAGGGCATCGCCGCGGTCGAGCGCCCGCCGCTGATGGAAGGGCGCATGATCTCGATGATCGTCATGCGTGCCCCCGGCTGGGAGCCGCCGAAGAAGGAAGCGCCGACGCCGCGCGTGCGCAAGCACGACGGCCAGGAGGCAGACGACGAGGCCGAGTTCGACGATTCGCCCGACGAGGGCGCACGGGATACCGCATCCGACGCCGTGACCTCCGCCGCGGTGGCAAACGCGGCGAGCGAGGCGCCAGGCGCGACCAGCGCTGAGGACGGACCTACGGCATAACCCCTGGTTCGGCGCGCTGGTGCGCATGAAGAAGCGGCTGTCATCTCCGACAGCCGCTCGTTTATTTTCCCGCGTGAGAGACGTCAGCCGGCGTGTTTGAAGCCCGCGGCGAGCATGGTCAGCGGCTCTTCGCGGCGCAATACCCGCGCGCCGACCACGCGCGCCACTACCAGCGTCGAGTCCCCCGCGGGCTGCTCGCTGATGTACTCGCATTCGACCCAGGCGAGGCCGTCTAGCAGCACCGGCGTGCCGCGCTCGCCCGCGCCCCGGCTCAGGCCCTCCAGCTTCTCCGGGCTGCGCGCGAAGGGCTTGCCAAGCTTGCCGGCGAGGTCGCGCTGCGTCGCGTCGAAGACGTTGACCGAGAAGAGGCCGGTGCGACGCAGGATCGTCAGCGAGGTCGAGGTGTTCTCCACCGAGACGGCCAGCAGCGGCGGATCGAATGACACCTGCGTCACCCAGTTGGCGGTGAAGGCGTCCCACTCGGCTTCGTCGCCCGTGGCGACCGCGTAGAGTCCATACGTGAAGAGGCGCAGCGCCTCTTTCTTTGCGGCGTCGTCCATAGCGTTCCGCGCGTCGCGAACAGCGAGCGCGTTCCTCCATTCCTCACCCCAAGGGGTTGCACCACGCGACCTACACAAGCCGCCAAGCGCTAAGCAGACTGAAGTTCGCTCTGCGTACCGTAGACCGCCACTTCAGTGCCGCGATCCTCCGCATCCACGCGCCCTTGTCGCGCTGACTATATTTTGTATAGCATGTGGCCGCAAGAAGCGGTACGTGGTGTCGCAAACACGAGGAGCAGACTTCATGCGCGTCGGATTGCAAGTTCCGAATTTCACCTACCCCAACGGCCAAGCTCGCCTCGGAGATACGTTTGCGCAGATTGCGCGCCAGGCCGAGCGCGCGGGCTTCTACAGCCTGTGGGTGATGGATCACTTCTTCCAGCTCCCCAACATTGGCCCCGTCGACCACGAGATGCTTGAGGGGTGGAGCGCGCTCGCCTTCGCCGCCGGCGTCACCAACCGCATCCGCCTGGGCACGATGGTCACCGGCGTGACGTATCGCTATCCCGGCCTGCTGGTCAAGACGGCGACGACGCTGGACGTCCTCTCGCACGGACGCGCCTACTTCGGCATCGGCGCGGCGTGGAACGAGCAGGAGCACAAGGGCCTTGGCGTGCCGTTCCCCTCCACGAGCGAGCGCTTCGAGCGGCTGGAGGAGACGCTGCAGATCGCGCTCCAGATGTGGAACGGCGACGAGACACCCTTCGAAGGCAAACACTATCAATTGGAGCGCCCGCTGAACTCGCCGCACAGCGTCCAACTGCCGCACCCCCCGATCCTGATCGGCGGCACCGGCGAGCAGAAGACGCTACGCATGGTGGCGCAGTACGCCGACGGCTGCAACCTCTTCGCGCGGCTGGGCGACGACGAGTTGAAGCGCAAGTTGGACGTGCTGCGCGGCCATTGCGAACGGCTTGGCCGGCCCTACGATGCGATCGAGAAGACGACGCTCGATACGCTGCGCCTCTCTCGCGACGGCGGTGGCGACACGATCACCCCCGCGGCGACGATCGAGTTCTGCGCCAAGCTGGCGAGCTTCGGCATCGATCAGGCGATCTTCAACTCGCCGAACGTCACCGATCCCGACTTCTTCGACATCCTGGGGAACGAGATCATCCCCGAGGTCAGCAAGATCGCGGTCGCAGGGCGCTAAGCCACAAAGCAGCCTGAGGAGGTCCACTAGATGCCATTGAGCGAGAGCGCCCGCGCCTATCTGCGCGAAAAGCGATTCGCGGTGCTTGCCACGATCGGCGAAGACGGCCTGCCGCAGCAGACCGTCATGTGGTTCGAGCTTCGTGGGGACGGCATCGTGATGAATACAAAGGTCGGGCGCGTGAAAGATCGGCTGTTACGGCGCGACCCACGCGCGTCGATCTGCGTCGAAGACGGCGAGCGGTTCGTCACCGTCGCCGGCCCGATCCGCTTCGTGGAGGACGAGGCGACGGCGCAGGAAGACATTCGCCGCCTCGCCGTGCGCTATGATGGTGAAGACGAGGGCAACCGAGAGGCGCGCGAGGAGTTCAGCAAACAGCAGCGCGTCTCGCTCTACCTGACGCCTGAGCGCGTGCTTGAGCGAGGATTTGACGCATGAAGGTCGTCGCACTGGCGGGCGGCGTCGGTGGCGCGAAGTTGGCGCATGGACTCTATCGTGCGCTCGGCCCAAACGAGCTCACCGTCGTCGTCAACACCGGCGACGATTTCGATCTCTATGGCCTGCGCATCATGCCGGACGCCGACACGGTGCTCTACACCCTCGCCGGCCTTGCCAACACCGAGACGGGTTGGGGCGTCGCCGGTGACACCTTCGAGACGCTGGGCATGATCGACCGCTACGGCGGCGAGACGTGGTTCCGCGTGGGCGACCGCGACCTCGCCACGCACATCCTGCGGACGGAGATGCTGCGCGTGGGGCGCACGCCGAGCGAGGTCTTGGCCCATTTCACCGAGGCGACCGGCGTGCGGGCGCGGCTGCTGCCGATGTGCGACGAGCCGGTGGCGACGATGCTCCAGACCGAGGCTGGCGAGCAGGCCTTCCAAGATTACTTCGTGCGGCGGCATCATGGCGACGCGATCCGCGGTGTGCGCTTCGCCGGGATCGAGGCGGCGCGAGTCCCCGTGGGCGTCTCGCGCGCCATCGCCGAGGCGGATGTGATAGTCTTCTGTCCCTCGAATCCCATCGTCAGCATCGGTCCGATCCTGGCGGTGCCCGGCTTGCGAGAGCAACTGCGGGCGACGCGGGCGCCGAGGCTCGCCGTCAGCCCCATCGTCGGCGGCAAGGCGCTCAAAGGTCCCGCCGACGCCATGCTGCAAGCGTTGTGTCACGAAACGTCGCCCTACGCGGTCTCTCAGTTGTATCGTGACGTGTTGGACGGCATGGTGATCGACCAGGAGGATGCGGCGCAGCGCGCGCACATCGCGTCGTTGTCGCTGGAGGTTTCGGTCACGGACACCATCATGCGCGACGAATCGGGGCGCGAGCGGCTGGCGCGCGAGGTGCTGCGCTTCGCGGAGCTGCTGCAGGCGGGCAACCGGCGAGAGGATACGGCACTTTGAGCGATCATGGAGCGAATGATAGGCTGGTCGCCGTCGTGCCGGTCAAGGGACTTGACGCGGCAAAAACGCGCCTGAGTGGCGTGCTCTCCGCCGAGGAGCGCGGCGCGCTGGCGCTGGCGATGGCCGGTCGCGTCGTCGAGAGCCTGCGCGCGTCGGGCTGCTTCGCGCGCATCGCCGTCGTCTCGCCCGATGCGCGCGTGCTGGAGTGGGCACGTTCGCGCGAGGTGGATGCGCTGGCGCAGCCCAACCACGGCCTCAATCGCGGATTAGAGCACGCGCGCGGCTGGGCGCTGGAAGAGCGGGCGGCCGCGCTGCTCGTCGCACTCGGCGACCTCCCTCTGCTCGCCGACGGCGAGGTGCGCGCGCTGGTCGACCTCGGCTTGGGCGCACTGGCCAGTTCACACGTCGTGCTGGCGCCGGATCGCGACGAACACGGCACCAACGTGCTCTTGATGCACCCGTCGTCGCTGATGCCATTCGCCTTCGGCGAGGGCAGCTTCGCGCGGCACGGCGCCATCGCGCGCGCCTTCGCCGGCGAGCCGCTGATCTTCCGCTCGCTGGGCACGGCCTTCGACGTGGATAGCCCGCCTGATCTGGCTGAGATGGAGGCGCGCGGATTGTGGATGCGCCCTATCCCCCCGCTCGACGGCCCGAAGTCGTCCCTTGAGGAGGTTATCCGTGGCTGAGAACACGCCCGAGTCCGGTCCGCGGATAGAGCTGTTGGCGCTGCGCGACGTGCCCGACGTGCGGCCCGGCGCGGACGTGGCGCGGCTCGTGACCGACAGCGCCGCCGCCGCGGGCGTCGCGCTGACCGACGGCGACGTGCTGGTGGTGACGCACAAAGTCGTCTCCAAGGCCGAGGGACGCCTCGTCGATCTCCGCACCGTCGAGCCGTCGGAGCTGGCGCTGCGCACCGAGCGCGACTGGGGCAAAGACGCCCGCTACATCGAGGTCGTGCTGCGCGAGAGTGTGCGGATCGTCCGCATGGCGCGCGGGCTGATCATCTCGGAGACGGCGCACGGCTTTGTCTGCGCCAACGCCGGGGTAGACGCCTCCAATGTCTCTGGCGGCGACGAGGTCTGCCTGTTGCCGCTCGATGCCGACGCCTCCGCGCTGGCGCTGCGGGCCGAGCTGTGCGCGCGCACTGGCGCGGACGTTGCGGTGATCATCACCGACTCATTCGGACGCCCGTGGCGCAACGGCATCGTCAACGTCGCCATCGGCGTCGCGGGCATCTCCCCGTTCGCGGACTATCGCGGCCAGGTGGACGACTACGGGCGTACGATGAGCGCGAGCATCATGGCAATCGCCGACGAGATCGCATCCGCCGCCGAGCTGCTTTCGGGGAAGGTGAATCGCTGTCCGTTCGTCGTCGTGCGCGGCTATCCTTTCGATCAGAAAGCGGGTTCCGCCGCTGAGATGGTCATGGACCCGAAAATGGATCTCTTCCGCTAGCCCGACTTTCAGATGCCGGCAAGATCGGCAGAAATGGAGCATCCAGATGGGCTTTGTTGGCTACGCCGCGATGTTCGAGCAGTTCCACCCGACGGACCTGCTGCGCTGGTCGCGCCAGGCGGAGGACCGCGGCTTCGGCGGCATCATGGCCTCCGACCACTTCCAGCCGTGGACCGATCAGCAGGGACAGGCCGCTTTCGCCTGGGCATGGATGGGCGCCCTCGGCGCGACGACGAGCCGCGTCCGCTTCGGCACCGGCGTGACGGCGCCCGGCTTCCGCTATCACCCGGCGATCCTGGCGCAGGCCTCGGCGACGCTGGCGGCGATGTATCCCGGTCGCTTCTACCTGGGCATCGGTGCGGGCGAGGCGCTCAACGAACACATCGTCGGCAAGTACTGGCCCGAGGCGGCGACCCGCAGCGAGATCCTGCTGGAGGGCATCGAGGTCATCCAGAAGCTTTTCACCGGCAAGTCGGTCAAGCACAAGGGCACGCACTTCACGTTGGAGACCACCCGGCTCTACACGCTGCCGGAGTCCCCCGCGCCGATTTACGTTGCCACCTCGGGTCCCGTCAATAGCGAGCGCACCGGGCGCGTCGCGGACGGCATCATCACCGTCGGCGCGGCGGACGAGAAGATCCAGAACTTGCTGGCACGCTTCGAGAAGGGGGCGCGCGACGCGGGCAAAGATCCCGCCACGATGCCGCGCATCCTCCAACTCCACGTGTCGTGGGCCGACAGCCGCGAGGCCGCAACAGAGCAAGCGGTGCGCGAGTGGCCCAACGGCGGCATGAATTTCGGCAAGGCGGACATTCGCAGCCCCGAAGATTTCCTCGGCATGGCGAAGCTCGTACGCCCGGAGCATTTCCAGGGGCGCGTGCTGATCTCGCCCGACCTCGGCGAGCACACGGCGCAGATCCAGCACTTCATCGATCTCGGCTTCGACGAGATCTACGTCCACAACGTCGGGCGCAACCAAGAGACCTTTATCCAGGCCTATGCGCGCGAGGTGCTGCCCGCCCTGCGCTGGCGGCAAGCCATGGCATAGCGTTCAACGCGGGACCGCACGGCGGGCCGCCTCCCCGCGATGGTAGGGGCTTGGTTAGCGGCCCGCTTCATAGTGCCCGAACAAGTGCATGCTCAGCACGTCGTGCGTATGTTCGCAGGTGTGCTGATACGTCTTCGTCGCCACCCAGAGGAGCGTTACCGCGCCCCACACGGCATCACGAGTCTCGCCCCAGGCCGCTCGCGGGAACAGAGGCAGGAGGGCAATCTGCTCGGCACGCACAGCCCGCAACTGCGGCAACGTCGATTCTATCGGCCATCCCGTCGCCCACTCTGCATCTTCAGCAAGGAATGCAGAGTCGTCCGGCTTCGCCGCGCCGAGCCATTGCCGCATGCTCGGCAGGGCGACGGCGCGTTCGTAGAGCAGCATGTGAAACACGTGACGCGCCGCCGTCCACGGCTGGCGCGGGCCGGCCGTGACACTGCGGTGCTCAGCGGGCATCTGCTCGATTGCCCAGCAGAAGCCGTCGAGACTCGCCTGAAATTGGCGAGCAAACCATGCCACCGGATCAGCTTGCTCCACAATGTACTCCGTTACGCATAGGCTCATCCACCTTTATGTTTGGCAAGAGCGCGCAGATAGATTCATCGAGCTGCCTCTCTAGCGATCCTAGTCCGGAAGCTGAATCATGAGCCAACGTCGCAGCCTTACAGACCGTGAAGCAACCTTCGCCCAGCGCCAGCGCGTGGCACACCTGGCGACGAGCGACGCGGAGGGGCATCCCAGCGTCGTGCCGGTCTGCTACGCCTTTGACGGCCAACGCTTCTACACCCCACTCGACGAGAAGCCTAAATCGGTCGAGGCGACGCACCTTCGCCGCGTGCAGAACATCGAGGCGCGCGGCGAAGCCTCGCTCGTCATCGACATCTACGACGACGACTGGTCGCGCCTGGGCTACCTACTCATCTCCGGCCACGCCGCGCTGCTCGCGCCCGACGCGCCCGACCATCACCGCGCTATCGAACTGCTGCGTGCGCGCTACCCCCAGTATGTCGGCATGCGCCTCGAAGATCAGCTCATCATCGCCCTCGACCCCGACCGTGTGACCTCCTGGGGACCGGCGCTCGCCGAGGATGCCGCCGGCGAGCCGTCACGGTGGCTCCAGCCGGGACGCGGGCTAGACTTCCTGCCGCTGGCGCGTGGCCGTCGCTCGGTCCGCGCGTTCGAGTCGCGGCCCGTGCCGCGCGCGGCGTTGGAGGCGATGCTTGAGGCGGCGCGCTGGGCGCCCTCGCCGCATGGACGCCAGCCCTGGCGCTTCGCCGTGATCACCCGGCAGGAACGCAAAGACGCGCTGGCCGCCGCGATGGGCGCCGAGTGGCAGCGCACGCTCGAACTCGATCAGCAGGCGCCGGAGATCATCCAGACGCGGCTGGAGAAGTCGCACGAGCGCATCCGCACCGCACCGGCGCTGATCCTCGCCTGCCTTTATCTCGCAGACCTCGACCAGTATCCCGACGCCGAGCGGCAGCGCGCCGAAGAGATCATGGCGATCCAGAGCCTCGGCGCGGCGGTTGAGAATATTTTGCTCGCTGCCTACAGTATGGGGCTGGACTGTGGCTGGATGTGCGCGCCGCTCTTCGCGCCGGACACCGTGCGCGCCGCCCTCGATCTCGACGCAACGCTGATCCCGCACGCGCTGATCCCGGTCGGCTATGCCGCGCGCGATCCCAAGCGTCGCCCGCATCGCCCCCCTGAGGACCTGACCGTCCTCTTTGACTGATCTGTTCCCCAACGCGCACGCGCCGCACCTTGATCCACAAGGCTCCCGCGCCTACAATTGCTAACAGACCGTCGCGTCGGTTTGTACGCGAGCGACGAAGCAGAATCGCGGGCCTAGTATGGCACGGACAGATGAGAAGCGGACGCGCAGCCTCGATGACGCGCCCGTCGCCACGCGCGACAAAGAGGCGACCCGCCAGCGCCTCCTCGACGCCGCCGAAGAGGTCTTCGCCGAGAAGGGCTATCACGGCGCCGTGGTGGACGACATCGTGCGCGCCTCGGATAGCTCCAAGGGCGGCTTCTATTTCCATTTCCCCAATAAGCAGGCCATCTTCCTCTCCCTCGTCGATGCGTTGGTACCCAAGCTTCAGAAAGCCGTCGAGCGGGCCATCGCCGAGGAGTCCGACCCCATCGATCAGATGGACGCCGCGTTGCGCACCGTGCTGACCACCTTCTCGCGCCACCGCCACCTGAGCAAAATCCTGCTGGTAGAGGCGGTCGGCCTGGGCCACGGCTTCGACGAGGCGCTGATGCACGCCAAGGGACACTTCGCCACCATGATCCGCGGCTACCTGGACCGCGCGGTCGCTTCCGGCGCGCTGCCGCCGTTCGACACCGATCTGGCCTCGTGGGTCTGGTTCGGCGCCATCAATGAGATCGTCGTGCGCTGGCTCGTCACCAAGCAGCCAGAGCAGCTAGAGACCGTCGCGCCGGGCTTACGCATAATGCTACTGCGCTCGATTGGCGCGCCGATCCGTCCAGAGCTTCTGTCCCAGGAGGCATAGGCACTCCCATGCCCGATATCGTTGCCGAGGCGGCACCTGCGCCGATGCATAGCGATCGCGGAACGAGCGAAGGGCAACGTGCGGCCATGCTCCGCACGCTCTCGGAGGCGGAACGGCGCGCCAATCGCCTGCGACGCCCCATCCTTGCCAGCTACACGCAGGCACTGCCGGAGATCGATCCGCTGGACCTCTACGCCAGCGCCGAAGCCTCGGTAGCGACGCAAGCGTGGTACTGGGAGCAGCCGTCACGCGCGCTGGCCTTCGCCGCATTCGGCGTCGCCGCGGAGTGGCGGGCCGAGCCCGATGGCCTTGCCGCGTCGAGCGCCGCCTGGCGCACGCTGCTCGCCGATGCGGTGATTGTGGGCGACGAGCCGTCCCAGGTCGATGCATCCTCACGGCCCCTCGGCTTCGGTGGATTCGCCTTCGATCCTCTCGCCGAGAAGACCGCGCTCTGGCAGCGCTTTCCCGCCGCCGCGCTCACCGTGCCGCAGGCGCTCGTCACTCGCGACGACGCCCACGCGACGCTGACGCTCGCCGCGCAGGTGCGGCCAGGGGACGACATCGCGCCGCTTGCCGCCCAGTGGCACATGTACGCCTCTCGCCTTCCGGATGCCCCACGCGCTGCCACCCACTCCGCGCGCCCCGCCGACACCCTCCACGAGGTGCTCCCCGCGAGCGAGTGGCGGCGTAGGGTCGCGGACCTCACCTCCACGATTCGCGACGGCGCGCTCCATAAAGTGGTGCTGGCACGCGCCGTTGAGCTGGTCGCCGAGCGGCCACTGGATGTGGTCGCCGCACTACGCCATCTGCGTGCTGCATACCCGACGGCGACGATCTTCGCGGTGCGGCGCGGCACGCAGACCTTCATCGGCGCGACGCCCGAGCGGCTGGCTCGCGTGCGCCAAGGGCGCGTCGAGACGATCGCGCTGGCCGGCACGGCCCCGCGCGGCGCCACGCCCAAGGACGATTGACTGGCCGCCGACGAGCTTCGCCACAGCGCGAAGAACGCGGGCGAGCATGCCGTCGTCGGCAGCACGATTCGCGACGCGCTTGCGCCGCTCTGCGCCTCGCTCGAAATCGAGCGTGCGCCGCACGTGCGCACAATGCCCAACGTGCTCCACCTTGAAACCACCATCGCCGGCGAACTGCTCCCCGACAAATCACTGCTGGACGTCGTCGCGGCGATGCACCCGACGCCCGCCGTGGCCGGCTTCCCGCGAACGGACGCCCTCGCCTATCTCCGCCATCACGAGCAACTGGACCGTGGCTGGTACGCCGGCGCGCTCGGCTGGCTCGACGCGCGCGGCGACGGCGAATACATGGTGGCGCTGCGCTCGGCGCTGGTGGACGGCGCGCAGGCCACGCTCTTCGCCGGCTGTGGCATCGTCGCCGACTCGCAGCCCGCCTCCGAATATACCGAGTCGAGGCTGAAGTTGCGCGTGATGCTCGAAGCCCTCGGCGGCGAGGAGTAACCGCGATGGTGACCCGGCAGACCTCACCTCACAGTGCATCCAGCCCGCTCTACGTCTACCTCAGCGCTTTCGTGGACGAACTGCGCCGCTCGGGGCTGCGTCATGTCGTGATCTGCCCCGGTTCGCGCTCCACCCCGCTGGCGATGGCCTTCGCCGCGCTCGAAGGGGAGGGTGGCCCCCACGTATGGATGCACGTGGACGAGCGCTCTGCGGCCTACTTCGGCCTGGGGTTGGCGAAGCGGCTGCGCGAGCCGGTGGCGCTGGTCTGCACCTCGGGCACCGCTGCCGCGAACTTCTACCCCGCCGTCGTCGAGGCGCATCTCAGCCGCGTGCCGCTGCTGGTGCTGACGGCGGATCGCCCGCACGAGCTGCGCGACAACGGCGCCCCGCAGGCCATCGACCAGACGCGGCTCTACGGCGTTTTCGCCAAATGGTTCATGGATGTCGCGCTGCCCGAGGCGAGCAACGATGCCTTGCGCTACGTGCGCACGCTCGCCTGCCGCGCTGTCGCCACCGCGCGCGGCGTGCCGGAAGGTCCCGTCCATCTCAACTTTCCCTTCCGCGAGCCACTGGTGCCCGTAGCCGCTGATCTGCCCGCCGAAGCGACGCGCGACCTCATCGCCTGGAACGGCAGGCCGCACGACGCACCCTACGTCCAGACCGTCCCAATCACCCCAAGCGCGCCGCGGCCCGAAGAGGTCGCCCGCGTCGCCGCGCAGCTCGCCGCTTCCAGTCGCGCTATCATCATCGCCGGCCCTGGCGGCGCCCCCGGACTCGCCGAGCCGCTTTCGCGCTTGGCCGAGCGGCTGCGCGTACCGTTGCTGGCCGATCCGCTTTCCGGCGTGCGCGCCAGCCAGGGCACCATCAACTCCTACGACGCCTTCCTGCGCTCGGAGTCTTTCGCCCGCGAGGCGGCGCCGGATCTCGTGCTGCGCTTCGGCGCGTTGCCGACCGCCAAGCCGCTGCTTCAATACCTCCAGCGGTTCACACAAGTCCCGCAGATCGTCGTGGACGAGGCGGGCATGTGGGAGGAGCCGACCTTGCTCGCCAGCGACCTCCTGCGTGTGAACGCGCGCCAGCTCGCCACGGCGCTGCTCTCCGCGCTCGCCGACGCCCCCGCCGAGCGTGACGGCCACTGGCGCCACTTCTGGCACGCCACCGACGAGGCCGCCCAGCGCGCCATCGACGCGACCATGCGCGACTTCGCGGCGCCGTTCGAGGGGCGCGTCTTTCACGAGCTGGCCGCGATCATGCCGGATGGGGCGGCGCTCGTCGTCGGCAACAGCATGCCCGTGCGCGACTGCGACACCTTCTTCTGGCCCGCCGCCGGTCGCCGCGTCGTGATCCTCGGCAATCGTGGCGCTAATGGCATCGACGGCGTCGTCTCCACCGCGCTCGGCATCGCGGCGGCCAACCCCGATGCGCCAACGGCCCTGGTCATCGGTGACCTCTCATTCTTCCACGACCTCAACGGCCTCCTCGCCGCCCGGCTGCACGGCCTCAACCTCACGGTCGTGTTGGTCAACAACGACGGCGGTGGCATCTTCTCCTTCCTCTCGCAGGCCAGCTATGCCGACCACTTCGAGCAGCTTTTCGGCACGCCGACCGGACTCAACTTCGCGCCCGTCGTCGGCATGTATGGCGGCGACTTCGCCAGCACCTCCGACTGGGACGACTTCAGCGCCACAATGCGCCACACCCTCAGCGAGCGCGGCCTGCGCGTCGTCGAGCTACGCACCGAGCGCGAGAGCAACGTCACGATGCACCGCCAGCTCTGGCGCGCCGTCGAGTTGGCCATCGCGGACGTGGTCTCCGGCACTGCAGCCGTAGAGGAGCCGGTCCGATGAGCACCCAGCGCGTGCCGGTCAAGGGCATCACCCTCAACGCCGAGCTACGCGAGCCGGAGGAGCCGAACGGCCTCACGCTCGCGCTGCTCCACGGCTTCACCGGCAGCGGCGCCGGCTGGGGCGACCATCTGGACACCTTCGCCGACTCTGGCCTCCGCGTGATCGCGCTGGATCTGCTCGGCCACGGCGGCTCCGACGCCCCCGCCGACCCCGCGCGTTACCGCTTCGAGCACGTACGCGATGATCTGCTCACTGCCTTGCCCGCGCTCGGCGCTAGCCCGGAACGCACCGTCTTGCTCGGCTACTCAATGGGCGGGCGCATGGCGCTCTACACCGCGCACGGCGCACCCTTCCGCGGGCTAATCCTGGAATCGGCGTCCCCAGGCTTAGCCACCGAAGCGGAGCGCGCCGACCGCAGGGCGAGCGATGAGGCGCTGGCCGAGCGAATCGAGCGCGACGGCATCGCGCCGTTCGTGGACGAGTGGGAGCGACAGCCGCTCTTCGCCTCCCAATCCGCGCTGCCGGACGAGGCCCGCCAAGCGCTGCGCCGGGAGCGCCTGAGCAACACGCCGCTCGGCCTCGCGAACAGCCTGCGCGGGGCGGGAACCGGCGCACAGCCACCGCTGCACGACACGCTCGCCACCCTCACTACGCCGACCCTGCTGCTGGCCGGCGAGCACGATGAGAAGTTCTCGCGGATCACCTGGCAGATGGCCGAGCAGCTTCCCAACGCCGAGGCGCGCATCGTCCTCGACGCGGGCCACATCGTTCACGTAGAGCAGCCCGACGTCTTCGACGCCCTCGTGATCGCATTCACTACCAGTTTGTCCGTCTAAGTCGGCAGCCAATGTAGCCTGGAAGGGCCGCGTGGCCCGACGAGCCGCCTCACCCCTTCCCGTGAGGAAAAGGGGCCAGGGGGTTAGATCGATCCACTTAGCGTTCGCCGCTCACGACGAAGGAGGCCACCATGACGCTCGAATGGCAGAAGATCAAAGACTACACCGACATCATCTTCGAGAAGGCCGAGGGCATCGGCAAGATCACCATCAACCGCCCGGAGGTGCGCAACGCCTTCCGGCCCGACACGCTTGACGAGTTGATCGACGCCTTCGAGCTCTGCCGCCGCGACTCCGAGATCGGCGTGGTGATCCTCACCGGCGCGGGCGACAAGGCTTTCTGCTCCGGCGGCGATCAGCGCGTGCGCGGCCACGGCGGCTACGTCGGCAAGGACGGCGTGCCGCGCCTCAACGCACTCGATCTCCAGCGCTCGATCAAGTACCTGCCCAAACCGGTGATCGCGATGGTGGCGGGCTACGCCATCGGCGGCGGCCACGTGCTCCACCTGCTCTGCGACCTCACCATCGCCGCCGACAACGCCCGCTTCGGCCAGACCGGCCCCAAGGTCGGCAGCTTCGACGCCGGGTGGGGCGCGACGTACATGGCGCGCGTCGTCGGCCACAAGAAGGCCCGCGAGATCTGGTATCTCTGCCGCCAGTACGACGCGCAAGAGGCGCTCGACATGGGCCTCGTCAACACCGTCGTCCCGCTGGAGCGCCTTGAGGACGAGACGGTGCAGTGGGCGCGCGAGATCCTGGAGAAGAGCCCCATCGCTATCCGCTTCCTCAAAGCCGCCTTCAACGCCGACACCGACGGCCTCGCCGGCATCCAGCAGCTTGCCGGCGACGCCACCATGCTCTACTACATGACCGAGGAAGGCAAAGAGGGCAAGAACGCCTACATCGAGAAGCGCAAGCCCGACTTCTCCAAGTTCCCCCGCCTGCCCTAACCGAAAGGCGCCGTCACCATGTCCGCGAGGTACGCCATCGGGTACCGCTGGACCCGCTATCGCATCCCATTCAAGCGCCCGCTGGTGACGGCGCACGGCACCTTCCCCTATCGCGAGGGCGCCATTCTGGAGGTTACGGACGGCAGTGGCAGCACGGGCGTCGGCGAGATCGCGCCACCACTCGGCTTCGGCGTCACGCTCGATGACGCGCTCGCTCCCCTCATCGCGCTCGGCAATAATGGGCGATACGAGAGTCCCGGTTTGCTTGGGGACATGTGGCCCTATGGCGAGCGGAACGCACTTCCGCCCGCAGCCCGCTTCGGCCTCGATACCGCGAAGCGAGACCTCGACGCGCAAACGACGGATGAGGCAGATGAGGCGCCAGAAGAGTCTGCACGCGTTAGCGTCAATGCCACCATCGCAGTGGTGGACGTAGACGAGGCGGTCCAGGCCGCGCGCGAGGCGGTCAGCAAGGGGATCGGCTGCGTCAAGCTGAAGGTCGGCGTGCTCTCGACGGTGGACGAAGAGGCGGCGCGCGTGGCAGCCGTTCGTGCGGCAATCGGCCCTGACATCCATCTCCGGCTCGACGCCAACGAGGCGTGGGACTACAAGCAGGCGCTCGCCATGCTCCAGGCATTCGCGCAGTACGACATCCAGTACTGCGAGCAACCAGTGGAACGAGACAACCTGCCCGACATGTACTGCCTGCGCCGCGAACAATCAATCCCCATCGCCGCCGACGAAGCCGCGACGGACATCGCGAGCGTGCATCGCGTCCTCGAAGCGAAGGCGGCCGACGTCCTGATACTCAAGCCCCAATGCCTCGGGGACATCTGGGATCGCCTGCGCCCGATGCAGGAAGCAGCGATTAGGGACGTCGCATGGGTATGGACGTCAAGCATGGAGGCCGGCATCGGCGTCTGCGCAAGCATCTCCGTGGCGCGGCCCAACCAGAAATATCCCGAGAGCGGCTTCTTCACGCTCGACCTGCTCGAAGATGACCTGATCCTGACACCGCCGGAACTCGTAGATGGCGCTCTTGCGACCCCACCTCGCTGGGGCATGCTCGACTACGAAGCGCTGGTCAGGTATGCCCTATGACGGACCCGTCGAGCGCGCAAACACCGACCCTATTGCCCGACTGGCTCCAGCGCGCGGCTGAGAACGTCCCCAATCGTCCCGCCCTCATCGCCAACGACGAGGTATGGACCTTCGCCGAGCTTGACCGCCGCGCCACCATGGCCGCGCAGACACTCGCCGCGAGTGATGTCCACAACGGCATGCGCGTCGCGCTCCTCGCGAGAAACAGCTTCGCCTACGCGGCGGTCGTGCACGCGTTGCGCCGCCTCGGCGCCATCCTCGTGCCGCTCAACACCCGCCTGACGGCCTCCGAGCTTGTCTGGCAGATCGGGGACGTGCGCGCCAGCCTCCTGCTCCACGACGCGCCAGAGCAGCTTGCCCACATCGCCGCAAGCCTGCCTGGCCTGCCACGCCTCTCGCTTGCGGAGCTGTTAGACGCCGCGACACCAACGAGTGCTCTTCAGCAGGTGCCGCTTCGCCACGAGATCGACCTATCCGCGACCCAGGCCATCGTCTACACCTCCGGCACCACCGGCAGGCCCAAAGGCGCCGTCATCACGCATGGCATGCAGTGGTGGAGCGCCACCGCCTCCGCGCTCACCCTCGGCCTGTGCAACGACGACCGCTGGCTCGCCTGCCTGCCGTTCTTCCACGTCGGCGGCCTCTCGCTGCTGATGAAGAGCGTCATCTACAGCATGCCCCTCATCGTCTTCGAGCGCTTCGACGGGCAGGCGATCAACGACTCCATCGTGCGCGACCGCGTCACCATGATCTCCGTCGTCGCGGTCATGCTCCGCCGTATGCTCGACGCACTTGATGAGGCTCGGCAGCCATCGAGCGGGCCGGGTCGTTACCCCGACGCCCTACGCTGCGTCCTGCTCGGCGGCGGCCCCGCGCCGCAGCCTCTCCTCGAAGATTGCGCCCGGCGCGGCATCCTCGTCTCGCAGACCTACGGTCTCACCGAATCCTGCTCGCAGGCGGCCACCCTCGCTCCTGCCGATGCCCTGCGCAAGCTCGGCTCAGCCGGCAAGCCCCTGCTGCCCGTCCAACTCCGGATCGTCGCCGAAGACGACGAACCCACCCGCGCCGGCACCGTCGGCGAGATCGAGCTGCGTGGCCCCACCATCACCCCAGGCTACGACGCCCGCCCCGACGCCACCGCCGCCGCGCTGCACGACGGCTGGCTCCGCACCGGCGACGCCGGCTACCTCGACGCCGACGGCTACCTCTACGTCCTCGACCGGCGCAGCGACCTGATCGTCTCCGGCGGCGAGAACGTCTACCCCGCCGAGATCGAGGCCGCGCTGACGGCCCATCCCGCCGTGCTCGAGGCCGGAGTGCGCGGCGTGTCAGACGCGCGCTGGGGCCAGGCGCCGCTCGCCTTCGTCCACCTGCGCGAAGGCGCCACAGCCAGCGAGGCCGAACTGTTCACCTTCCTCGATCAACGCCTCGCCAAATACAAGCTCCCGCGCGCGATCCGCCTCACCGGCCCCCTGCCACGCAACGCTGCAGGCAAGCTCCTCCGCCGCGACCTCCCCGATGCCTGAGCGAGCAGCGCCCTCACCACATGTCAACGCCGAATCAGAGTACAATTGTCTTGCGCGCGACATGAGCGCGGGGTCGCGTTGGAGAGAGAGCCAATGGCCGTGGACATGAGGAAAGCGACGCCAGTGGATTATCCGGGCTTCGCGCGCGTCGCGTAGGAGGTGCATGAGCACCACGTCGCAGCGGTCCCCGATGTCTTCAGCCGCGTCGAGCTCGCCGTCCCTGAGGAAACGTATGCTGCACTGCTCGCGGACGCCGACTGCGACGTCTTTCTTGCTGAGCGCGGCGGCGCAATCGCTGGCTATGCGGTCTTGTTCCACCGGCGGGCTGCGTACAACTTCCTCGTGCCGCGCACCTTTGCCTTCATAGATAACCTCGGCGTCACCGAGACACACCGCAGGGCTGGCGTCGGACGGCGACTCTTCGCGGCGTGTGCGGCGGCGGCGAAAGCGCGCGGCGCCATCCAGTTGGAGCTAGAGTGTTGGGAGGCGAACCGCGAGGCGGTCCAGTTTTACGCTGAGATGGGCATGCGCCTCAAGCGCCGCAGGCTCGCGCTCGATCTCTGAGCCGTCTACGCCATACGGCGCTCTGGGCCTCTTGCGACTACCCTACCGGCGCCGCATTGCGCGTCTCCTTCGTCGCCCCTGTCCCCGCGTGACGGCCATCCACCGCCGCCAGCGCCTGATCGAGGTCCGCCACGAGGTCGCCCGCGTCCTCGATGCCGACCGAGAGCCGCAGCAGCGTATCCGTCACGCCGCGTGCCTCGCGGATCTCCGCGGGGATCGACCCGTGCGTCATGCTCGCCGGGTGGCAGCAGAGCGACTCCACGCCGCCGAGGCTCTCCGCCAGCGCGAAGACCCGCAGGTGACGCACAAAGGTATCCACGTCGTCGCGCGTGCCGTCGAAGTCGAACGAGACCATACCGCCGAAGTCGCGCATCTGCCGCTTCGCCAACTCGTGATCAGGATGCGAGGCCAGCCCCGGATAGTAGACCTTCCGCACCAGCGGATGCCTCGAGAGGAAGTCCGCGACGATCTTGGCATTCTCGCAGTGCTGGCGCATCCGCACGGCCAACGTCTTCGCGCCGCGCAGCACCAGCCACGAGTCGAACGGCGACGGCACACCACCGGCGGCGTTCTGGTAGAACTTGATCTCTGTATATAGCCGCTCGTCCGAGGTCAGCACCGTCCCGCCGACCACGTCGCTGTGCCCGTTGATGTACTTCGTCGTGCTGTGAATGACGACGTGCGCGCCGAGATCGAGCGGCTGCTGCAGGTACGGCGTCGCGAACGTGTTGTCCACCGCCAGGATCAGCCCGCGCGCCCGTGCCAGCTCGCCCAGCGCGCGAATATCGACCAGCGCGAGCAGCGGATTCGTCGGCGTCTCGGCCCAGATCAGCGCCGTCTCAGGCCGCACAACCTCGGCATAGGCCGCGGCATCGCCCGCCGGCACATAGGTGATCTCGACGCCCGTCGGCTTCAGGATGCGCTCGAAGTAGCGATACGTCCCGCCATAAAGATCGTCGCCCGCGATGACGTGCTGCCCCGGCTTTAGCACGCTGAGCGTCGCCGCCGTCGCCGCCAATCCGCTGCTGAACGCCAGCCCGTATCGCGCGTTCTCCAGCGAGGCCAGGCACGCTTCCAGCGCCGCGCGTGTCGGGTTGCCCGTCCGCGAGTACTCATAGCCCTTATTCTCGCCCAGCCCCTGCTGCGTATACGTCGAGGTCTGGAAGACCGGCGTGATCGTCGCCCCTGTCGAGGGATCGGCGTCCTGCCCGACGTGGATCGCGCGGGTCGCGAACCCGGCGGATTGCTCATGCTTCGATCGTCCCATGATTGCCCCTGCCTCACTTCATTGTGGTAGAGCGCGATGTGCCGTGCGCTGGTGCTCCATCAAACCAGTGTACCAAAGCTGGGTCAGCGGTGTCTACACGTAGTCAGTGGTGTTCGCTCGACTCGCTTGTATTCCGGGCTTCTCGCGATCGGTGAGGAAATTATGTGGCCCTGCGATCCAGCACCTTTCCGCATGTTTTGGGCGCAGGTTTCGTCCCCAAACAGGCGCGAAAGTAGCCCGAGGTTATGGCCACCGCGAACGAACAATGCATACTGGTGGACCTGAGCACGGTAGCTGAAGCAGGCAGCACGGCACCCCCAGACCACTCAAGTTTTCCGGCATGAGCGCCGCCAGGGCCGCGCGCACCCGCTCCGGGGTGAATGGCACCCGGCGCAGCCGCGCACCCGTGGCGGCGCTCATGCCGGAGGGTTTGTGCGAACCGTGGCTGATTGAGGGGGCCATGACGACCGAGACCTTCGAATGGTACATGCGCAACGAGCTGGCGCCTCGGCTCCGGCCCGGGCAGGTCGTCGTGCTCGATAATTTGAGCGCCCACAAGGCGGCCAGCATCCGCCTAGCCGTCGAGGCGCAGGGCTGCCAGCTGCTCTTCCTGCCGCCCTACTCGCCGGACTTGACGCCGATCGAGCAGGCGTTCTCGGAGGTCAAGGCGATCCTGCGCGGCCGCGGTGCTCGCACCAAGGAGGCGCTCCAAGAGGCGGTCCGCCTCGCCATCGAGGCGATCACGCCCCATGATGCGGCGGCGTGGTTCGCCCACGCTGGCTACGCCCTGCCTGCTCCAGCTACCTGAAAGTTGCTCTAGTACTACAGTGACACTTATAGTGAGAAGGCCCATGAAATCACGATTGGCAGCAAGCGAGATGCGTGCACTACCGAAGCCATCCGTGCCACGTAGTTCCCGGCCTCATGGCAACCGACCTACGACTAAGTGTCGCTGCAGTACTAGTACTACAGTGACACTTATAGTGAGAAGGCCCATGAAATCACGATTGGCAGCAAGCGAGATGCGTGCACTACCGAAGCCATCCGTGCCACGTAGTTCCCGGCCTCATGGCAACCGACCTACGACTAAGTGTCGCTGCAGTACTAGAGCGTGTCTGAGAAGGGATCATCGGTACTTTGTTAGAATCTGGTAGGATCCAGAGAGGAGCGAAAGGAGGCGACGCATGGCGGCTCTGCGTGAAACTGCGGCGGTCCCGGCCCCTTTGGAGCAGTACAGCCGGGCGTTCGATCCCCTCTTCCGGACGCACATTCAGCGCCAGCGCTTTCGCGCGTACGTGGCCGGCGTCTTGTTGCCGCGCGACCGCACCAAGACGCTGACCGCCCTGGCCGGCGCCGAGCCAATCGTGCAGGCGCAGACAGGGCCGGTGCAGCAGTTGCAGTGGTTCCTCTCGGAGTCCACCTGGGACGCGGAGGCGGTGACCAGCCGGCGGATTGCGCTGCTGCAGGCCGACCCACGGACGCGGGCCCACGGCGAGGGGGCGTTGGTGATCGACGAGACCGGCGACCGCAAAGACGGGACGAAGACGGCGCACGTGGGCTACCAGTACCTCGGCTCGATCGGCAAGGTGGCCAACGGCATCGTGGCGGTGACCAGCCTGTGGGCCGACGACCACGTCTACTACCCGCTGCACGTGCGCCCCTACACGCCCGCGGCGCGGCTGGCGGGCGGCAAGCAGCACCCCGCGTTCCGCACCAAGCCCCAGCTGGCCCTCGACCTCGTCGCCGCGGCGCGCGCCGCGGGCATCCCCTTCCGTGCCGTGGTCGCCGATAGCCTCTACGGAGAGCATCCGGAGTTCACACGGACGCTGTGGCAGGCGGACCTCCCGTTTGTGCTGGCCGTCAAGCCGTCGCAGATCGTCTGGACGCTGCCGCCCGAGCCCGAGTCGCCCTGGGAGGCGGCGGACCGGCTGCGCTGGGGCGCGCGCAACGACGCGGAGCATCCCGGAGCGTGGACGGCGGTGGTGCGGCGCTTCCACGATGGCCACGAGGAGACCTGGTGGGCGGTCGACCTGCAGCTGGGCGGCAGCTACGGACCCGCGCGCACGCATCGGTTGGTGGTGGCCACCAGCAATCCGCGCGCCCTGCCCCAGGCGAGCACCTGGTATCTCGTCACCAATCTGCCGCTGCCCGCAACGGCCCGCGCCTTTGAGCATCCCGCGCTGCCTACGGCCAATCTGCCGGAGGTCGTGCGCCTGTACGGGCTGCGTCAGTGGGTCGAGCAGGGCTACAAACAGGTCAAACAGGAGTTGGGCTGGGCTGACTTCCAGGTGCGCGCCGACCGCGCTATCCGCCGACACTGGGCGCTGGTTTGCTGTGCCTTCGCCTTCTGCTGGTGGGCCGAACGCCCGTCGGACCCGGCGCCCACCCCTGCGGCGGCCACCGCCACGTCTGCCTCCCTCCCCGTCGCGTCCGACGTGGGAGTGGGGGGAAAATGGGGCCAGCTCGACGCCGCCGAGCCTGCCGACGGACCCACGCGCCGAGTCCGACAGCTCCTTCGCGCCGCGCTCCTGGCCGAAAGCCCTGCGGCAGGTCCAGAGCTGGCTTGACCCGTGGCATGTCCTGCAGCGCTACTGGCAGAGTTGGTCGCACGCCCCGCCTCCCGCGGCGCTGCAGGCCGTGCTGGACGCCGTCGCCAGCGGTCGTCCCCTCTCTCGGTATCTGTTACTCTAACAAAGTACCGATTAGCCTTCGCTGGTCGCGAGGCGTCGCAGCATGACGCGGGTCATGATGGCATAGAGGACGCACTCCGAGGTCGTGGGCAGGAACTCATAGTCCTTGCTGGTGCGACGCCAGCGCCCGATCCAGCCGAACGTGCGTTCGACGACCCAGCGCCGCGGCAGCACCTGGAAGCCCCGCGGCATTTCCGGCGGCTCCTGCCCCGGTCCCACCCAACGCCAGCGGCGTGGCTTGCGCACGACCGCCACCGTCCAGCCCAGCGTCTGCTCCACCCACTCCTTGAAGCTGCCTTGGTAGGCGGTATCGACCCACAGATGCCGCAGGCGGGGCAGGGCGTGCGCCCGGTCGGCAATCGCTTCGAGCAACCGCTGCCCGCCCACGCCATCGGGCACGTTGGCCGGGTGGACCAGGGCTTTGACGACCAGGCCGGTCGTCTCGACCAACAGGTGGCGTTTGCGCCCCTTCACTTTCTTGCCGCCGTCAAACCCCGATGAGCTGGGCGGGCCCCTTTTCCGTGGTCTTCACACTCTGGCTGTCGACAATCCCGGCGCTGGGGGTCGTGGCTCGGCCCGCGTGCACCCGCAGGCGCTCGCGCAGGATCGTGTGGATCCGCTCCCAGTCGCCGCTCAACCGCCAGGCGCGCCAGTAGTGGTAGACCGTCTTGCACGGCGGGACGTCGTGCGGCAGCGCCCGCCAGGCGACCCCCCCACGCAGCCAGTAGCTGACGGCATCGACCACCTCGCGCAGGTCCACGCTGCGCGGCCGCCCGCCCGGCTGGGCCGCGGGCAACAACGGCGCGAGCAGCGCCCATTCCGCATCATGCAGATCGCTCGGATACCGACGACGGGCCATACGGCACCTCTTTCGCTGGCGCCCGTGGCTCCTCCCGCCGGCTCGCCACCTCCTGTCCCCGCACGATCCGTGCCCTTCTCAGTCACCCTCTAGCGACAGGTACACGTACTCAAACCGCGTCAGCGGCGTGTCGAGCGGCTTGCCGAGCGCCTCATGCTCTGCGCGGTTCTTGCTCTCGCGCTTGCCCGCACGGGCTGCCGCCACCCGCAGGAAGCATCCCTCGCGCACCGCGCTGACTATGAGGTCGAGCACGAGACCCGTGAGCATTACCGGCCTTGCCATCGCCTGGACCCCCTCGCATAAACTGGCGCGGGTGCGCTGTAAACGGCGCAGTGTCCTGGCATCCTCTCTGCGACTTCCCGCTCTGGCACCCGCCGGAGATACAGAGCGGGGTGGCATGGAGGTCGCGTCCGTAGGGTGCTGAGGATCACGCCAATGGCGCACATCTTGGTCGTCGACGACGACGCCGACACCCGCGCGATGCTCCGGGAGGTCCTCGAGGACGAGCAGTATGCGGTCGCGGTAGCCCCCGACGGCGAAGCCGCGCTCGCCTACCTGCGCGCGCACCCCGGCCCGTTGGTCGTCGTGCTGGATTGGAAGCTGCCCGGCCTCGACGGCATCCAGGTGCTGCACGCGGTGGCCGGGGACGACACGCTGGCCCGCCGTCGCGCGTTCATCCTGCTGACGGCGGCTGTCTCGCCGGCGAGGCGGCTGCCGCCGTTGCCGCCCGCCCTAGACGTGCAGGTGATGGTCAAACCCTTCAACCTGGATGTGTTCGTGCGCGCGGTGGGCGACGCCGCCGCACGCATCGACGATCCCGCCGCCTAGGCCCTGCAGGGCTGGGGATGCGGGCAGGCGGTGCGAGCTCGGCCATAGCTCAGCCACCTCACTGCCGGGCTGACCGGCAGACCGTGGGCGAACAAGCCCATCGATTGCCACTTTTCGTCCACACCAGTCGGTTAGCGTCGAAGTGGGTGATCACGGAGCGATCCCGAGGGGCGCAGCAGTCAAAACGCCGTACAGCCAGGGGTGGAGCACGGCATTAGGAGCCCGTGTCACGCCGTGGGCCCGCACCTGGCCAGTGGCCGGGCGGAACAGGGTCAGCAGCTTGGCGGTGCCGTTGCGTTCATACTCGTGGGGCTGGCGGGCGGGATGGCCGTCGGGCTCCCAGCTCGCCCCGGGATACGGCACGGTCTGGTACGGGCCAGCCTCATCCTGGCAGCAGAGGGCTACCCCCGCCGCCTCCGCTCCGGCGTACGCTTGTTCGATCTGCCCCTTTCCGCTCGGCCTCGGGGTCCACCACGGTGACGACCCCGCGCGCGCGTCGGCGTCGCGCCGTGCCGGTCGGACACCAACTGCGGGTCCCTTGGAAGGTGTAGCCCGCGGCACGCAGCACCTCGCGGATGGTCGTCGCACTCAGCTGCTCCAACCCCGCCGCCTCCTGGCGCAGCGCGCGCTCCAGCAGCACCAGTGACCACGTCGCCGTCCCGTCTGCCCGCCGCTGCGGCGGGCGCTGGAGCATCGCCAGGATGCGCGCCCGCTCCGCGGGTCCATAGGTGGGGGGATGCCCGCGCCCGTGGGCAATGTCCAGCGCGGCCAGACCCTGCTGGTTGAACCGCGCGACCACCGCGCTCACCGTCCCGCTGCGTCGGTAGCCCACCTGCTGCGCTGCCGCCTGGAAGGACGCGCCGCTGGCCACGGCGACGAGCGCCTGAGCGCGCTGCCGGCGGTCATGGCGTTCACTGCTGGCGCGCGCGCTGCGCTGGAGCTGGGCGGCTTCCGCCGCGCTCAGGGGACGGAGCGGTTCTTTCTGGGGGCGTGCCATCGGGGAGACCTCCCGACTCGATCCTGCGGCTCTGCAGCGTCACACTGTTCCCCCCGACCTTCGCATTCTGCGGGCCACTTCCCGCGTGACCCACTAGTGTCGGTTCAAAGTGGGTAAGCGAGAATGTGGTATCCTCGCCGGTATGAGACCTCCTATTTTTGTGCGTCCCCTCACGGACGCCGAGCGTACGGGCGTGACCGCGGGGCGGCGCTCGAAGGACACCGTTGTCTTGCGGCGCTGCCAGATCCTGCTGGCCAGCGCCCGCGGCGAGCGCGCGCCCCGCATCGCCGAGCAGGTGGGCTGCGACGACCAAACGGTGCTTGCAGCGCTGCACGCCTTCAACGCGCGTGGGCTCGACGCGTTGCGCCAGGGCTCCTCGCGGGCCCACCATCCCCGTCCGCAAGCCTTCCCCGGCGAACGCGCCGAGCAGTTGCGCGCGCTCTTGCACCGCAGCCCGCGCGAGTTCGGCCACCCCACCAGCGTGTGGACCTTGGAGCTCGCCGCCGCGGTGAGCTGCGCCCAGGGGCTGACGGCGACCCAGGTCAGCGGCGAGACGATTCGCCTCACGCTGAAGCGCCTGGGCCTGAGCTGGATGCGCGCCAAGCAAGGGATCACCAGCCCCGACCCGGAGTACGCCCGAAAAAAAGGCGCCGCGACCGTCTGATCGCGCTGGCCACAGCGCACCCCGACTGGGCGCTGGGCTTTGCCGATGAGGTGTGGTGGAGCCGGTTGGCCCAGCCATTCCTGCACGCCTGGGCCGAAGCGGACCACCCGCTGCGCCTGGTGGAACAGACGGTCGCCAAACACGATCCCGACCCCAAAGCCATGGCCTGCTACGGCGTCTTGCTGCGGCGCGCCCAGCAGGACGAAGCGGTCTGGCTGCGCTTCGTGGACGGCCGCCCCGTCAGCGCGCTGACGACCCCGTTCCTGGACTGGTGTTGCGGCAAACTCGCGGCGCAAGGCGTGCCGGTCTGGGTGCTGATCTGGGACAACGCCTCCTGGCATGTCAGCAAGGCGGTGCGCGCCTGGATCCGTGCCCACAACCGTCAGGTCACGCGCCAAGGCCAGGGTGTCCGCATCCTCGCCTGCTACCTGCCGGTCAAGAGTCCCTGGCTCAACCCGATTGAGCCCAAGTGGGTCCACAGCAAACGCGCGATCGTCGAGCCCACCCGTTTGCTCAGTGCTCACGAGGTGGCCGAGCGCGTCTGCGCCTATCACGGCTGTGCCCACGAGCCTCACCTCACGCTACCTGATCCTATTCTCGACAAGGCCAGTTGATCACGCACTAGGCCCTGCATGGGCTGTGGATGCGGGCAAACGGTGCAGAGCCGGGGCATAGCTGAGACACCTCACTGCCGGGCTGACCGGCTTACCTTAACGTACAAGCCCATCGATTGCTACTTTTCGTCCTCACCAGTCGGTTTGCGTCGAACTGGGTGATCACGGAATAATCCCGGGGGGCGCAGCAGCCAAACGCCGTACACCCCAGGCTAACCAAATTGGTTAGCCCTTTTAAGGGGCACGCCCTAATTTGGTCGCTGTTGAAGTCTATCTCAGCATCGCATAGCATCTTCGCTGCTTTTGCTGAACATTCCCGCATCGACTGGCTTGACTCTTGACGGGTGCCATGCTACGCTTGCTTGCACCATGGGGCAATGTCGCCTACATCTCAATGAGGAGAGAAGTCGTGGGATCTATCAACGCTGGCGATACCGCGTTCGTTCTCATCAGTGCGGCGCTTGTACTACTCATGACCCCTGGACTCGCGTTCTTCTATGGTGGATTGGTGCGCCATAAGAACGTCCTCACCATCATGATGCAAAGCTTCATTTCGATGGGTGTTGTCACCATTCTCTGGGTAGTTGTAGGGTTCAGTCTCGCCTACAGCGGCGATCATGGCGGCATCATCGGCGACTTCAAGTTTGCCGGACTCGCCAATGTCGGGGTGGCCCCCAACCCTCTCGCCCCGACGATTCCCTTCCTCGCCTTCTTCCTCTTCCAGCTGATGTTCGCCATCATCACCCCCGCGCTGATCAGCGGCGCGTTCGCCGACCGCGTGAGCTTTCGTGCCTATCTCGTGTTTCTCGTGCTGTGGAGCCTGCTGGTCTATATCCCATTCGTGCATTGGGTCTGGGGTGGCGGCTTCCTCGCGCAGTGGGGCGTCAAGGATTTTGCAGGTGGCATCGTAGTGCACCTGAGCGCGGGCATGGCTGCGCTTGCCTCGGTGTTCGTAGTCGGCAAACGTAGGGTGACTGCGGACGAGAGGTTTCTCCCGCACAACATCCCATTCGTCGCGCTCGGTGCTGGATTGCTCTGGTTCGGCTGGTTCGGTTTCAACGGAGGCAGTGCGCTAGCAGCGACTGGTGTCGCCTCGGTGGCTTTCGTGAACACCAATAGCGCGGCTGCTGCCGGAATGGTGACGTGGCTGATTCTAGCCTGGTGGCGAGAGGGCAAGCCCAGCGTCACTGGAGCGTTGACGGGCGCTGTCGCCGGCCTCGCCACCGTCACACCCGCCGCCGGCTTCGTCCCGCCGTGGGCCGCCCTTGTCATCGGTCTGCTCGCCGGCGCCATCTGCTATATCGCGGTGCAATTCCGAGTACGTCGCGACTGGGACGACGCCCTTGATGTCTGGGGGGTGCATGGCGTTGGTGGTGCCCTTGGCACTCTCTTGACGGGTGTTTTCGCGTTTGCTGCGATCAATCGGGTGAACGGGCTGTTCGCGGGGAATGCACATCAGTTGGCCGTTCAAGCGGCGGGAGTCGCCATCGCGGCAGTGTATGCCTTTGTGGTGACATTCCTCATCCTCAAAGCCATCAACGTGATCATCCCAGTGCGCGTCTCTGAGGAAGTCGAAGCGCAGGGCCTCGATGAATACCTGCATGGTGAGCCAGCGTATCAACTTGTACGCGCTGGCGCGAACGGCGAGATGTCTGTGTCGAGTACCAAGTCGACAAAGAACGAGACCACACACTAACGAGCATCGCTGCACGTGCGTGAGAACAAGCAGGCGTAAGACTGAGGTGTACCCCGGAAGTTGGACAGCTGCCTATGTTAGAGTAGGGAGGGAATGCACCGAGGAGTAGGCAGCGACCATGGGAACCGTACGCAAGCGCTACAGCGCAGCCTTCAAGGCGCAAGTGGCCCTAGAAGCCTGCAAAGGGCAGAAAACGCTCAGCGAGCTCGCCAGCGAGTTCGGGGTGCATCCCGTCCAGATCACCCAGTGGAAGAAGCAGGCGTTGACTGGCTTGCCCTCCCTCTTCGAGGGGGCCGCCAGTCAACGGCACAAGGCCGACGACGCGCTGCTGGCGCAACTCTACCAAGAGATCGGCCAACTCAAAGTCGAACTCGACTGGCTGCGAAAAAAAGGGCAGATCCTGGCGGAGCGGCGCGGGCCTTAATTGAGCCGACCTCTGAGCCGATCAGCGTGGCTCGGCAGTGTGAGCTGCTCGGTGTGCCCCGCAGTACTTGGTACTAGTGGGTCACGCGGGAAGTGGCCCGCAGAATGCGAAGGTCGGGGGAACAGTGTGACGCTGCAGAGCCGCAGGATCGAGTCGGGAGGTCTCCCCGATGGCACGCCCCCAGAAAGAACCGCTCCGTCCCCTGAGCGCGGCGGAAGCCGCCCAGCTCCAGCGCAGCGCGCGCGCCAGCAGTGAACGCCATGACCGCCGGCAGCGCGCTCAGGCGCTCGTCGCCGTGGCCAGCGGCGCGTCCTTCCAGGCGGCAGCGCAGCAGGTGGGCTACCGACGCAGCGGGACGGTGAGCGCGGTGGTGGCGCGGTTCAACCAGCAGGGTCTGGCCGCGCTGGACATTGCCCACGGGCGCGGGCATCCCCCCACCTATGGACCCGCGGAGCGGGCGCGCATCCTGGCGATGCTCCAGCGCCCGCCGCAGCGGCGGGCAGACGGGACGGCGACGTGGTCACTGGTGCTGCTGGAGCGCGCGCTGCGCCAGGAGGCGGCGGGGTTGGAGCAGCTGAGTGCGACGACCATCCGCGAGGTGCTGCGTGCCGCGGGCTACACCTTCCAAGGGACCCGAGTTGGTGTCCGACCGGCACGGCGCGACGCCGACGCGCGCGCGGGGTCGTCACCGTGGTGGACCCCGAGGCCGAGCGGAAAGGGGCAGATCGAACAAGCGTACGCCGGAGCGGAGGCGGCGGGGGTAGCCCTCTGCTGCCAGGATGAGGCTGGCCCGTACCAGACCGTGCCGTATCCCGGGGCGAGCTGGGAGCCCGACGGCCATCCCGCCCGCCAGCCCCACGAGTATGAACGCAACGGCACCGCCAAGTTGCTGACCCTGTTCCGCCCGGCCACTGGCCAGGTGCGGGCCCACGGCGTGACACGGGCTCCTAATGCCGTGCTCCACCCCTGGCTCACGGCCGAAGTGGAGCAGCTCCTGGCCACGCTGCCTGCCGTCACGATCCCCGAGGCGGAGCGCCCTGCCCTGGCGCGCTGGGAGACCTGGCTGGGCCCGTCTCGCTCCGGCCTGCTGCCGATGCCGCCGCTGCGGCTGATCCTGGTATGGGACAACCTGGCGGGGCACCTGAGCGCGGAGTTGGTCCGCTGGCTGTTCGCCCACGGCGTCTTGCCGCTGTACACCCCGCTCTCGGGCAGTTGGCTGAACATGGCCGAGTCGGTCCAACGCATCCTCGTGCGCCGGGCTCTCGCTGGCCAGCACCCCCAGACCCCTGCAAGAGATCATCACCTGGTTGGAGGAAACCGTGGCGAGCTGGAACCAGCACCGCCACCCCCTTCGTCTGGGGCGGCATGCGCCAAGCACGGCGGCAGCGCGCCCGGCTGCGGCGCTTGGGTGGCTCAGGCGCGGCGCTGCCCAATGGCGCCTCAGATTCCCGTGTGACGCCACTAGCACCCCACGGGGGAAGACGCGGAGAACCTGGACCTCATGCGGCTGTTGGATGAGCACTACACCAAGACGCCCTTCTATGGGATTCGCCGGATGACGGCGTGGCTTCGGCAGCAGGGCCACGCGGTCAACCACAAGCGAGTGCGTCGGTTGCTGCGCCTCATGGGCCTGGAGGCGATCTACCCCAAGCCGCGCCTGAGTCGGCCAGGAGCGACGCTCCAGCGCTATCCCTCTCTCTTGCGGAACCTGGCGATCGATCAAGCCAACCAGGTCTGGTCCACGGACATCACGTTCGTGCGGATGCGGCGCGGCTTTCTCTCTCTCGTCGCGATCTTGGACTGGTGTAGTCGCTACGTGGTGAGTTGGGAACTCTCCAACACGCTCGATGGGGCATTTTGTCTGCTGGCTCTGGAGCAGGCCCTGGCCCAGGCACAGCCCGAGATCTTCAACACCGATCAGGGAGCCCAGTGTACCAGCCTGGCCTTTACCGGGCGGTTAGCGGCAGCGGGCATTCGCATCAGTTGGGATGGGCGTGGGAGAGCCCTGGACCATGTCTTTGTGGAACGGCTCTGGCGCTCGGTCAAGTAGGAAGAGGTCTCCTTGACCGAGTACGAAACGGTGGCCGATGCCCTCAGTGGCTTGGGGCGGTATTTCCGCTTCTACAACCACGAGCGACTCCATCAAGCGCTGGGGTATCGGACACCGGCACAGGTCTACGGCGTGGCGTAGACCTCCACAACACCCTTCGCTTCTCTAACCTATTTTCGGCTGTTCACTGTCGAAGAATGGGGTACACCCTAAGGCACTCATAGCGTCCCACCAACGACGGTACGACGGCTCGGCGACCACTACCTCCCCGATGTGCCGCCACGCCTCCTCGTCGGCCGCCTCGATGGTCTCCCACCCGTTGGCGGCGCCTCCTGCCGCCGGGTAGAACATGCGGTACGCCGTCCAGGCAAGGTCACACGCCGCAACCTGCATGCGCCATAGCGCCCGCTTCAGTTCCTCCGTGCTCCGTTGGGCGTTGCTGGCCTCTGTCGCCACTGTCTCAAGGTCCTCTACTTCGGTCGCCATTTCTCATTCCTCCAATGATTTTGGGCACATCAAAGACCCCCTGCCATGCGGGCAAGGGGTCTCGCGCTAGGGGGGTGCACTACCGGGACGCGCTACGCGGTGAGATAAACCTCCACCGCCACGCCCGGTACTGGCCTGCTGTTATGCGTTGGTAAACACCAACACAGCCGCCGCCGTTGGCATGCTCTCCTGGCTGCTCGTCGCGGGCCTGCGCGGCCACAAGCCCAGCATCAGCGGCGGCATGACCGGAGCCGTCACCGGCCTCGCCACCGTCACGCCCGCCGCGGGATTCGTCCCGCCCTGGGCCGCACTGGTCATTGGACTGCTCGCCGGAGCGATCTGCTACTTCGCCGTCCACCTCCGCACCCAACGCGGCTGGGACGACGCGCTCGACGTCTGGGGCGTCCACGGCGTCCACGCTCTGGCGCACGCAACAGGCGAGTGGTACTGATTCCTCCGAACTCGGATGGCCACGCAGCCTGCTGACGCGCGTGGCGATGCAGATGTATGTGCAAGCAGCCGCTCAGATCGACGTCATGGCGCGGAAAGGTGAGACGTTCTTCCGGGCAGAGGCGCACCTCAGGGGACTCGGGTGTGTCGATGTCGGGCCACAGCAGCTCGAGGCAACGCATATCGTCATCGCGACGGGAAGCACGCCGCGTATTCCTGACATTCCCGGCCTCGACACCGTTGGATTCTGGACGAATCGGGATGCCACGCGGGATGGTGCCGTGCCGCAGAGCGTCGTTCTCCTCGGCGGTGAGGCGCAGGCGATCGAGCTCGGGCAAATGTTCCGTCAGTTCGGCACGGAGGTCACGCTGATCTCCCGTCACGACGAGCTGGTGCACCGCGAGGATCCCGACATCGGTCAGAGTCATGGCACGGCATCTCCACCAACAAGGCATTCGCGTCCTGCTGGGTCGGACTGTGCTGGGGGCTGAGCGCGCAGGAGAGGAAGAATGCGTGCTCACGCTCGATGGCGATACGCGCGTTCGCGGGCGTCAGGTGGTCGTGGCGGGCGGGCGCGCGCCGTGCACCGCCGAGCTTGGGCTTGATCGCGTGGGCGTGCAGCTGGGACCGCGCGGCATCGTGGTGGACGAGTACTGCCGAGCCGCGGAGGGCGTCTGGGCGATCGGCGACGTCACGGGCGTCGCGCCGCTCTCGCACCTCGCGCAATATCAGGCGCGCATCGCGGCCGACGCCATCCTGGGCCACCCGCATCCAGCCGATTATGTGGCGGCGCCGCGCGTCCTCTTCACCAACCCGCAGGTCGCCGTTACGGGGTTCACCCGTGCGCAGCTGCGCGAGCAGGGCGTCGATCTCCTGACGATCACCGTGGATTTGCCCGAGCAAAGCGAGCATTGGGAGGCCTCGGCGGCAGCCCACGCGCTTCCTAGTGGGCTCCTGACACTCCATGCGGACCGGGCGCGTGGCGTACTGGTCGGGGCGTGGGTGGTCGCGCCAGACGCCGCGAATTGGATCCAATTCGCGGCGATCGCGATCCGCGCGGCAATCCCTCTGGACGTGGCGCGCGACATGCTGCAACAGTTCCCCGCGTTTGGCGATGTCTATCTCTTCGCCATCGACCGGCTCCTCGAGGAGTTGCATCGAGGTGGCGACGGGACACAGCAACAGCACGGCTGATGCCTGCCCAGTCCTTCTGCCTTTGGCAGGGAGGCACCGTACGGCGGGCCAGGAATTCGCGCGAGGCGCGCTTGAGGCGTTCTGCCGGTTGCCGCAAGAGTGAGGCAGCTGCGTCAGGCGAGGTCGGTCGGCCAGCACGACTGAGTCGTGTCCTGCTTATCGGGGGATCACGCGGCGGATCCACGCCACGTCAATGGCGTCAGGACAGTCGTCCGACCGGCCGACCACGGCGTTAAACAGGTTCTTCTGATGGGTCAGGCACTCCCACGGGTCGTCGAGGCAGGGCCGCACGTCGTTAGGCAGTCCCAACTGGCGTATGGCCCGACGACGGATGCGCACTTCGTGGCGCGCCAACCTGCACCTCCTCTCACAGATCCACACGCGCGAGGACCGGTCGCCACTACCAACGCCGCTGGCAGCAGCCTACCCTGGTCCCCGACGTTGCCCTGCGGCGGCCTTGGTACGGCGTGCCGGAGCGCCATCGGTGACGCGTCTGTGAGCAATCGAGCGCGTTTGTAAGTCCCCGTGAGTTGCCCGTGCGCCAACTGGAACTCGCGGGACGAGGGAATGGCCCTGCACTCCCTCCCGAGTGCTGGGTATGCGTCGCCGGCGAGTGATGCACGCCGAATGGAGCCAAGGTACCGCCAGATACCACCAAGTACCACCGGGTTGGCCCACACGCCGTCCGGTTCGGCAACGAACGCGCGGTGGAGCAGGTCAGGACGTACCGAGCATGAGCGGCAATCGCACAAGGAGCACGGACGATGCGACATCGAGGATGGGAATTGATCGTCGGAGCGTTTGCGCTCTACTGGGTCCTGTTCGCCGGCATTGCTTTGGGGCAGGCTGGTCTGCCGCCGCCCGGGACGACTGCCGGAGCCGCGACGGGCACGCCACACCCTTGCCACGCCTTCGAACAGGCGCAGCATCATAGGCCGTTGGTCCTCAAGGCGATCAACCTGATCACCCCCCTCCGCGTCCCCAAAGAGGTCGAATTCACCGGCCTCGACGAAGCCCTCCACGGCGAATCCGCCTACATCGTCGAGCGGCGCGCCCCCGCCGCCCAACCGGCGCCCCGCCGCTCATAGCCAAACCATCGCGCGCCTCTCGGGCACTTTCTGTCCCCCTCTCCCCCGCCGGGAGAGGGGGGTGAGGAACCCTTCCGTACGGTGCCGTCAGGCAGGTGGCCACGTCGACCCTGCCGCAGAGCGCCGTTCGTCTCGGGCTATTGCCCCCCAGTCTGGCGCCAGGGCACCCCTTCTCAGATCACACCACGCATTGGAGCCCGCTGGGCAACCTGGGGATGGGAGAGACCTCACCCCCTGCCCCCTCTCCTCGCGGGAGAGGGGAGGAGGCGCGTCTCCAAGCGAACCCTTGGAGCGCAGCGGGGCACGCCGGTCAGAGACGGGTTAGCGGACGGCAACGGGGGAGCGACCGCGAGAGGTCGAATTGTCTTTGGAGTCCTCGACTTCGTTGCCGGCGAGTTGGTTGAAGAGGGTGAGGTAGTTGCGCAGGTTGGCGGTGGAAAGGAATTTGTGGATAATTTCCACGCGTCCGCGCTCGGCCATCGCCTGCGCCTCGTCGGTGTGGCGCAGTATCCAGAGTGTGCGCTCGACGCACTGCTCCACGCTGTCGACGAGGAAGCCGGTGACGCTGTCCTGGATCTGCAACGGGATGCCGCCGACGTTGCCGCCGATGGTGGGACGCGACTTCAACAAGCCCTCGGAGATGGTGAGGCCGAAGCCCTCGCGCAACGACTTCTGCAAGACGACGGAGGCGAAGCGCTGGAATGCGTTGACCTCGACGTTGCCGACGCCGTCCAGGTTGGAAAGCAGCTTCACGTCGGGATCGTCGCCGGCGTAGTCCTTGGTGCGCTGGTAATACTCCATGCCTTCGGGGTCGTCGTTCGCCATCGAGCCGACCATGACGAGCTGCATCTCGGGATACTCGTCCTTGACGGCGTGGTAGACGTCGATGACGCCGAGCGGGTCTTTCCAGGGATCGAATCGCGAGACCTGCACGAGCGCGGGCCGGTTGGGATCGAGGCCATAGAGCTGGACGACACGGCGCACCTCGTCGTCGGACATCGGCATGTTCTTCGGGCTGAGCGGATCGATGGCGGGCGGGATGATGGCGACTTTGCCGATCTTAAGGTCTTTCTTGACATAGTCGGGCATGGTGAAGATGGAGGCGTCATACATCTGGACATACGGGCGCAGGAAGTTCCAGTAGCGCGCGTTGGCGGCGGTGAGATCGATGTGGCAGCGCCAGATCCACTTGCCGGGGTCGGCGGCGCGGAGCATGCGCAGGGGCGCGGGCTGCGGATCGTGGACGATGACGTAGTCGAACTCGTCCTCGAAGTAGACGGCGTTGTCGACGTTGGCGTGCAGGTAGGCGGCCTGCATGGCGGGCGTTAGGGGAAGGTCCATGCCCTGCAAGGCGTTGTGCATGGCCTTGGTAACATTGAAGAACTCGTCGTGGCCGGAGATGATGCGCCAATGGGCGTCGAGGCCGACGCTGCGCATCAACGGGACGAGGGTGTGTAGCATCTCGGCGACGCCACCGCCGTACGCCGTCGCGTTGATATGGAGGACGCGTGCGCCCTGTAGCGGTCTCGCTAGGCGTTCAAGGTCGGCGATGACCTCATCGCCGACGACCGGGGCATAGTCCGCGAGCGTTTTGTTGGCGAGTACGACGTTCTGCATACCCGGTGAGCGAACTTCCTGCATGACGCCAGGGCTCCTTACATCCAGTCCTAAACTTCACTGCCCTCGGGAACGAACATTGTCACATACGGCACATGCCGGGCCAACACTGCCGGTGCGGTTTTCGGGCGTTCTCCTTGCCCTTGCGCGCTGAAGTCTTCTACGGCGCCCCGCCGGGGTGGGCGAGGGTGCGCACTCGTTAGCCTCACGGTATCACACGCGATGCGCCCATGTTAGTCCGTAAGGGGGTCAATTTCGAGGGGGTGACGCGGAAGTACTGTTAACTCAGCTATGGGCCTGGGTTCGGCGGCAGCGTAGCACGACGTTGTCGTCGACGTCGAGGGCGCCTTGGAGGGTTAACTCGCGGGCGATGCGACGGGTGGCGTCGGCGAGGGCGGGTCCCCGCCAGAGGTTGAAGGTGGCGACGCCGTCGGGGGTAAGGAGGCGCGCGACGTCGCGCAGGAAACCCGCGGCGAGGACGCCATGCGCCATCTTGCCGGCGACGTAGAGATCGACGCAGATCAGGTCGAAGCGGCGCGCGCAGCGACGCGCGTAGGCGAACGCATCTTCAGTGACGATCTCGACGTTGGGCAGCGCCCCGAGGCCGAACTCGGTCCGCGCGAGCCAGGCGACCGCGGGGTCGCGCTCGACGCCGACGATGGGCAGCGGACCCCAGCGGCGGGTAAGCAGGGTGGCGATGGTGCCGCCGCCGAGGCCGAGTATCAGCGCGCTGGAGGGATGCTCGGCGGAAAGCATGGCGTCCCACACGTCGGGCACGTGCGCCGCGTCCACGCCGACGGACTGGATCACGCCGCCAACGCGCAGGACTTTGCGGCCCGCTTCGAGCCGCACGGATGCCGGGGGTATCGCGGTAGAGTCTCGCCGTGCCATGCTGCGCGCGGTGCTTTCTTGCTGGCTGCTCCCCGCCTGAAGGCCAGGGAATCGCGGTGCATTGGAATGGTGGCGGCGCGGCGTGCGGCATCGCCCGGCGCACACACAACTCACCAGCTTAGGAGTATACTGCAGAGTTTGGGGGTGCGGCCACCCATGGCACCAGGGTTAGGATCTCGCGGCGCGCAACCTACCGGTTTGGGAGATACATCGCGGCGTTGGTGGGCGGCCAGCGACTCTGCGTCCGCACTGCGCGCTCCGCACGACGGGCCGCGGGGCCTAACGCCATCGGGCCGCTCGCGTCGCTTGCACCGTCGCGGCGACGGGCTCCACCAGGTTGGCTGCGAGCGCGTCTAACTGCTCGATCCACTCGCTGGCCGCCACGACCGCGATCGCGGATATGCCGCCCGAGGCATCTTCATTCCATCGGCGCAGGCAAGTGAGTGCGGCGCCGTGCAATGCGTCGTCGGAGACGCGTACGTTCGGTTCCGCGGCGTCGGTCGCGCCAGCCAGTGTGTCGGCGAGGAGCAGGAACGAGGCGACCATCGCGCGCGCCTGCGTCTGGAGCACCCTGACCCCAGCGTTGCACCCCTGCGCCCGATAGCCCAGTTCACCGGTCAGGCCGATCAGGTCGCCCATCATGATGGCGTGGGACGCCGTGGCGACGAGGAGCGCGGCGGTCCGCGGGTCCCATGGCTTGGCGCCGCGTTCCCGGAGGAAGGCGTCGAAGGCTTGGCCGGCACGATCGCGCGCTCGCACGGTGCGTCTGCGCACCGCGTCGATGTTGCTGGGCGTTGCAGACTCCAGGACTTGGCCGAGCGCGGCGCCGAGGTCGGCGGCGACATCTCGATACAGCTCCGCGAGCGAGCGCCGCAGCTCGTGGCGCGCGCCGGCGGGCCAGAGCAGCAGGCCGACGATCACGCTGATCCCCGTGCCAATGGCCACGTCCTCGATGCGCGCCAGGCCGACCTGCCACCCGGCGGGCGAGATCAGGTTGAATAGCACGATCACGTAGATAGTAAAGGCCGCCTGACCGACGATGAAGCCGATCGCGCTGGGCGCATACGCGGCAAGGAAGACGGTGACGGGGAAGGCGATCCACAAGATCGTCGAGGCCCCACCGACCACGACGATGAAAAGCGCGCCGACGACGAAGCCGGCGATGGCGCCGGTCACGGCCTGCAGCGTGGTGCGCCCGGTTGCGAGCGCGTTGGAGCGTAAGACGGAGAGCGTGGCGAGCACAACCCAGAAGGCGTGCTCGAGCTGCAGCACTCGAGCGAGAAGCACCGCCAATGCGAGTCCCAATGCGACGCGGAGGCTGTGATGCAGGACGCTGGACGACGGTGAGAGGTATGTGCGAACCGTATGAGCGGCCTGCGCCGCGAGCGCGGCAAGCCCCGGCGTTGGCGGCGTGCCGATCGGGAGGTCTCGTGCCGCATCCACCGTACCGCCGGCCGCCGTGACGGCGTTGGTGCCGATCGCCTGCGCCAAACAGGACACCACCCGCAGCGTGTCGTCCACCTCCAAGCCTTCGAGGACCTCTTCCGGCGGACTGCCGGCCCGCAAGGCATCTTCAGCCCAGCGATCTAAAGCCCTGCGATGGGCGTTCCGCGCCTCAGGCAGGGCGGCGAGGTCTGGGGCCACGCCTCCATTGAGGACGGTGTCGCTCGCCTCGAGGGTGCGCCCGACGGCATCCGCGAGCGCGTCCCCTTCGACGAGGCGAGGATGGCCGGCGGACAGGCGGTGCTGGAAGGGGCGCGTCACGAAGCGCAGGGTCGTCTCGAGCTCTCCGAGCAGCTCGACGAAGGCGCGATCGCCGCGGGAAGAGCCAGCCGGGCGCCACGGCGTGGCCGCATACGCCGACCGCACTGTATCAACCGCCGTACGCGCCGCTTCGCGGTCGCGAGCGAGCTCAGCGTCCTGTGCCGGGTGGCGTTGCGCGCGAATCTCCGCGGCGAGCGAGCGGCAGGCGGCACCCGCTTGATTGAACAGGGTGCGTCTCTCGAACCGTGACCAGAGGAGCACGCTCGCCAACGTGGCCAACGCGCCTGCGGCGCACCAACCCGCGAGTCGGGCGCCTATCGCGTCGGGCGGTGCGGCGATGGACACGGAGAGCACGAACGCTAGCAACAGCGCGAATTGGGACGCCGCGATGTAGCCTCCGAATACGCCCACGAACTGGATCGAGAAGCCGATGAGCAGCGCAATCAGGACAGCTGCCCAGACGTCGGCGGACGCGAGTGTGCCGAGGATCACCAGCAGCGCACCGACGAGCGTGGCGATCGCGTACGCCCGCGCTCGCGAGCGCCTCGTGCCGCCGAAGTCCGCGAAGACCAGCAGGGCGAAACTGCCGAATGCGATGAAAGTCATGAATTGGACGTTGCCGACCACGAGCTTGGCGAGAGCGAACGCGGCGGAGACGACGAGCATCGCGCGCGCCCCCCGCCGCAGACTCGTCAACCCCGGATCTGCGGGCAGAGATAGCCGTCGGAGGATGGAAGATATCCACGCCGTCATCGCTGATCCCCAGAGTCAGTCTGCCGTCGGTCACTCTGCGTTGCACCAAGAGTTTGGATGTACTACTGCCAGCATCGCTGATGCCAAGGCGATCTTCATGGCGTGAGCGGAGCGATCCAAAACCGAGGGCGTGAGAGCTAAAGGGGTGTGGCGAAGTCTTGGGTCCAGTAGGAGCCGTAGGGGCTTCCGCCGCGGTAGGCGTAGCCGAAGCCGACATCGCGCAGTGAACAGTTGAGCAGGTTACGCCGGTGGCCGTCATTGGGCGGCGTCTCGTTGAAGAAGGCGTCGATAACGGCCTCCGGCGTGGAGTAGCCGGCGGCGATGTTCTCTGCGGCGGCGGAGTATTGGTAGCCCGCGGCATGTATGCGGTCCCACGGCGTCTGGCCAGAGGGGCTGGTGTGGTCGAAGTAGCCGTTGAGGGCCATATCCTGGCTGTGCTGCAGGGCGGCCTGGTCGAGCGGCGCGTTCTCACGGAGCGGTGGGCAGCCGGATTGGGCGCGATACGTATTCGTTCGCGCGAGCGCACGGGCGGCGAAGGTCGACGACGTGGCGGTGGTGGCGGTGGGGGTCGGAGGGCGCGGGGTCGCCAGGAGCGTCGGAGTCTGATCGCCGGGGCGCGAAGCCGTGGAGGTTTGCATGGGAGTTGACGGGCGCACGACGGTACCAGACGTCGCGGAGGCGCATCCGGCGAGGCAGGTGAGTATAAGCAGGGGTGTAAGTCGACGCATGGCAGAGATTCTCGGCACTGACGCACGGCAAGAGGCTCGGCACCCCACTGTAGCACGATGTCGCGGCGTCGCGCTCACGCTGTGGGAATGAAGTCTGGTGCGCGCGAGCGATTGAACGTACACGGGCACGCCGCAGTGCGGAGCGCGTCGTACGTGATGGGGCATTCTCGCGTACCATTTCCTCTCGCTCGTGCTCGTCGGTGCCTGCCGCGAGCTGCCCAGGATGCTTCGTTACCGCCGCTGTGTATGAATCCCTCCGTCAACGCGCGGGCGGAGAGGAATGCGCGAAGAGCGTGGCAGTGACGCGAGACGCCATGGCCCTTCATGTTCGGCGGGGAGGACCAGATATCGGCGACGTTGAGCGAGGTTGGCCACGTATCGGCTCGCTTGCCTACTTGCATGTTACTCGGCGGGGCATTCGCGCGTACTATGTCTACCCACTGGAGCGGTGCGTGCGTGAGAGGGAGGGGAGCCGCGCGACGATGGGCGGCGTGTGCGGAGTCCGAGGAGCTGGGGCGATGTTTGTGTTTTTCGATATTGGCGATACGCTGGTGGACGAGGCGGACTTCGCGCGTTTCCGCCATGCGAGCATCTTCGAATTCTTGATGCGGCGCGGCTGCTCGATCTCCGAGGAGCAGTATCAGAGCGACCTGAATAACCTCTCGATGCAGGGCCGCATGACGCTTTTCGATCAACTGCTCTGGCTGGCGCAGCGCAACGGCGGCGATACCCTGCTGGCGATGGCCGTTTTTCGCGACTACATCCTCCATGTCGCGCCCGAGGCGCCGCACCGCTTCATGCCATTCCCCGACGCTCGCGCAACGCTGCTGGCGCTGGAGCATCCGACGAACGGCGGCGCACCGCACGCACGGCTCGGCATCATCGCCAATCAGCCGACATGGATCCGCTCGAGCATGCGCGATTGGGGCCTACTCGAGTTCTTCGAGTCCGACAGCGTGGTGATCTCGGACGAGGTTGCGATCAGCAAGCCGCGCCCGGAGATCTTCCAGTTCGCGCTTGGGCAGGCGCGGGTAGCGGCCGTGGACGCGGTGATGGTGGGCAACGACTATCTCAACGACATCCTACCGGCGAAACACTTGGGCATGCGCACAATCTGGATCGAGCGCGAAGATCCGTATGCACCGGGGGCGCCGCCGATCCTCGACGCACGCGCGGCGGACGAGCGGGTGACGCAGTTGGCGGAGGTCCCAGCCGCGCTGGCGCGGCTGGCGGATCGGGCCCATGGCGACGCCGTGAGCAGTCGCAACGGCCACAATGGGTCGCGCGACGGGCGAGTGAAGGCGGCGGGCGGCGCGCGAGATGTGACGAGGCCGTAGTGATGCTTGCCTTCTGACCGAGCGGAGGGATCCTCACCCCTCGCAAGCCCCCGTGCGCGAGGCGGGTGGAGCGGATCGCGGCGCTGCAGTGCCGGCACACCGGGGACGCGGACTGAAGTCCCCTGGACGTGCGGGGCGAGCACAACAATTTCAGCCCTGCATTGTCGATTGAGGGCGCGTGGGCCGAGATCAGCGGGGCGTCTCGGGCGAGGGAGCGAAGGGAGCCCCGTGGCCGGGAACGATCAGCGCGAGGTCGGCGATGGCGAGGACGCGGGCGCGACCGTTGTGGAGCGAGGCGAGGTCCGTGGCGAAGGGATCCTCGGCGGGACCTTTGGCCGACCACCACAGGTGCGTACAGGCGACGACGCCGGAGGCGGTGGTAACCAGCGTGGTGACGTCTTGCGGCGTGTGCCCAGGCGTCTCAATCAGCCGAATCGCGGGGGAGACGGCGAAGCCCTCGGCGGGGCGATCCGTCCAGAGGTCGCCCTGGTAGATCGCCCAGTGATCGTGGAAGCGCGCGTCGGGGAAGAGCGCAGCGTTGAGCGTGTGGTCGGGGTGGTGATGCGAGAAGATTACATCGGTGATCGCCTCTGGCGCGACCCCGAGCGCAGCCAGCGGTTCGAGGATGGAGCCGCGGTTCGGCGCCATGCCGGGATCGATAACGGCGTGGACCTCACCGTCGTGGACGTAGGTGATCGTGGAGGCGGTGTGCGGCCCGACGTAGCCGGTAAAGAGGACGTGCAGCTCCGCGGGATGCGGCGGCATCTGTGTATCGGACATGGGGGCGTCCTTCGAATCCTGCGGATGCGAGTGATCTCAGGCCTGCGACTCGACCGACGTCTCAGCCAGGGAGGCATCGCCGGCGGAGACCGCGGCGGTCGATTGCGTCGCGCGTACGATCGTCACGCCGAACCCTACCAGGGGGAAAAGTAGCAGGATTAGCGTGTATCCCGGGCCGAGCAGCAGCGTGACCGCGCCCGCCGCGAGCAGCGTCCACCCAACCCAGGTGGGGAACACGCGCGCCCGCGACGTTATCCAGCCAAGCAAGAGGTAGCCAAACATCTCAAGTATGAGATAGGCATAGAAGACGAATCCCGGAAGAGTGACGTTGAAGATCGCCAGGAGTAGGTCGATCGCGTTGAGCGCGACGGCGATCGCGATGCAGAGGAATCCCGCCTGCCCCACGCGATCCTTCGGCGGCTGCATGGCGTAGATGGCGGGGAGACCGAACAGTAGCAGGACGTAGGCGAGCGCGTTGACGAGGAGGGCAAGCGCGGGCGCGGCGGCCTTGGGGTTGGTGTTGGTGTTGAGGAAGAGCGACCAGAGGAGCAGGGCGAGCAAGAGGCCGCCGCTCGCGATGAGGGCAAAGCCGCCGCGCCGGAGAGTATACATGTCGCGAACCTTTCGCCGCTTGGGCGCTGTCTGCGGAAGCCGTCGTGGGTCGCGGCACTGAGTATGCCGCAGTGGGAGACTCGATATCGCGGCACTCGCAGCGACGGCGTACAAGGGTGGCGGATTGGGGTGCGCCGCCGAGGTGACTGCGCACGAGGTCATCGTATCTCCCTGAAAAGTATGCACGCCGGGCGGTGAAAAGGCAAGGCGATGGAATGTGACTAGGACACGGCCACATCTCGGTCCGGACCGCCGCGACGCATACTGAGCGCCAGCCACGCCGCGACGCAGGCGAGCAGGAGTCCACCGAGCGGCCGCAGCTCCTGCAGCCAGGGGCGCAACTCAAGTCGGAAGAGCGTGTGGTGGATCGCAGGATTGGTATCCCAACCGAAGGGCAGCGGCAGATTGAGGAAGACGGCGGCCACAACCGACAGGACGAGGAGGACGAGCCGCTGACGCGAACCGGCGCTGCCAAGGCGACCGGCAGCGATCGCGCGGATCGTCAGGGCGAGGACGATGGCACTGCCCGGCGAGAGCCAGACGTAGTGATGCGCCCACGCCGTCGGCGAGAGCAAGACGATGCCGCAGAGTGCCAGGGAAAAGGCGGCCATCTCGCCGGCGTGGTCGACCCGGCTCGCGCGGGGAGCGGCGCGCCACAGAATGACGGCACCTGCGGAGGCGAGGGCCGCCAGCAAAAAGTACTCGGCGGCTCGCACGACGGACGCGAGCGACGGCGCAGCGGCGACGATGACGCTGATGAAGCCGGCGAAGAGCGCCTCGTTATGCGCTTCGAACGCGTCGCTGCTGCCGATGCGCAACGACGCGGCTGGGAACTGGGCGAAGACCGTGGGGCCGATGAAGAAGGCGCAGAGGGCGGCGAGCGCCAGCAGGGTCAGCACGGCGGTCGCGGCGGCCTGCCAGCGCCGCCTGAGGATGAGATAGGCGAGCAGCACGATGGGCGTGAGCTTGAGCATGATAGCAAGGGCGACGGCGATGCCCACCCAGCGCTCGTGTCCGTGGCGCGTCAGCCAGGGAATCGCCGCGAGCGGCAGCAGTACGAGAAAATTGATCTGGCCGTTTCCTAGCGTCCACAAGGCGGGGCGAGAGATGAAGAAGATCGCGCAGGTGACGGCGAGAGCCACGAGCGGCGCCGGGTCGCGATAGAGCCGGATCGCTCGGCCACGCCAGCCGCGCGCTGCGGGGGCCTGTGCGAAGGCGAGCGAGCTGCCGAATAGCAGCCGGACCTCGTTGGTGATGAACAGCGTGCAGCAGAGCCAGAGCGCAGCGTTGATGATGAGGAAGATGTTGGCGGCGTTCGCGAAGGAGAAATGCGCGAGCGGGATCAGAAGAATCGCCAGCAATGGGGGTAGGCGTACTGTAGCGTCGGCGGGGCGAGCACGTGGCTGGCGATGGCATTCGCCGCGATGACCTGCGGTGAGTAGATGTTCGCGGTATGGTCGAGGTTGAGGGCCCGCGCGGCGGCATAGTAGGCCGAAAAGTCGAACTGGCCGGCGTGCAGGCGGAACGATTGCCATATCTGCCAGCCGCCGACGGCAAGCGAGCCGATCAGCAATGCGAGCGATCCCGCGATGCCCAACGCGCGGCGTCGGGAGGCTTCGCCCGCCGTGCTACGCGCGGCCTCATCTCAAATCTTCGGCGCGGATACCCCCAGCTTTAGCTGCAGGGAGGAAGCGCCGTCTCCTTTCACGTGGTATCCTGTTTTGTGTACCGCAGGGCCTGCGGGAATTTACGCCTGTGGAGCGGGGCCGAGAACCATGGTCCCAACGAGCGTGTGAGACCGCCTCAGGGCATCTGGACGGCAGTGCTCGGCCCAGGAATCCCCTAGCTTTAGCTATGGGGAGTGGTCAACTATGGCAATACCCGTCGTCACGCCAGATCCTCCCGCGCCTTCGCTCGCACCGCGCCACCAGTATAGCGCTGGCAGCATCGGGAGTAAAGGCGCGGCCCAGGGTCCCCCGCGGCGGGCGCGGAGGCGGGAAGAAGCAGGTTGCGCGGACGTCTTAAGCGCGTGCCGCGAAGGGTAACTGGAGGCCGGGGCGCACGTCGAGGTCGTAGCCGGAGCGCTCGCCGAGGCGCAGGTGGAAGTAGCCGGCGGCGGCGATCATGGCGGCGTTGTCGGTGCAAAGCGCTACGGGCGGATAGCGCAGGGCGATGCCCAGCGGCGCAAGATCGGCGCCGAGGCGGGCGCGCAGCGCGACGTTGGCGGCGACACCCCCCGCGAGCAGCACCTGGCGCACGCCGAGTTCGCGCGCGGCGCGGACCGTCTTCGTCGCCAGCACGTCCACCACAGCGTCCTGGAAGGCGGTGGCGACGTCGGGCACGGAGAGCGCGGCGCCCGATGCGGCCACCGCAGCGGCCTCGCGCGCGTAGCGGCTGGCACCCTCGCCCGCCTCGCCGGACTGCGAGCCCTCGACGACCTGCAACACGGCGGTCTTCAGGCCGCTGAAGCTGAAGTCGTGCGTGCCGGGAAGCCAGGCGCGCGGCAGCGTGTATGGGTTCGGCGCGGCGGCATCGCGAGCGGCGGCGACGCGCTCAATGGCCGGTCCACCAGGGTAGCCCAGGCCGAGGACGCGGGCTACCTTGTCGAAGGCCTCGCCGGCAGCGTCGTCGCGCGTCTGGCCCAGCAACTCGTAGCGTCCGTGGCGCGGGATGTAGACCAGTTCGCTGTGCGCGCCGGAGATCACGAGCGCCAGCAGCGGGAAGGCGGGATCGCTGGGGCGCTCGTCGTCCGCACGTGCAGGAGGTACTTCCTCGTCTTTGGCGGAGGCGTCGGCGCGGAGCCAGTTGGCGTAGATGTGCGCTTCGAGGTGGTTGACGCCCAGCAGCGGTAGGTCGTGCGCCAGCGCCAGCGCCTTGGCGGCGGTGAGGCCGACCAGCAGCGATCCGGCGAGGCCAGGCCCGTTCGTCACGGCGAGGCCGTCGATGTCGCCCCAGGTGACGTTCGCCTGCTCCAGTGCGGATTCGAGGACGGGGATGATCGCGCTGAGCTGCTGCCGCGAGGCGACTTCCGGCACAACGCCGCCGTAGCGCTGGTGGATGGCGATTTGCGTGGCAACGACGTTCGAGCGCATGAAGCGCCCATCCACGACGACGGCGGCGCCCGTCTCGTCGCACGAGCTTTCGATGCCCAATACGCGCATGTTGCTGTTCGTTCCTCTTCGCGGCGTGATCGTCTGAAATTGTTGCACCGGCGGCAACGGACCGCCGCTGGCGCCGCCCGCGGGGCTGGCGACGTTGGTGGCGCGCTCGTCAGCATCGAGGCGGGTGAGCAGGGCGTGGCGAAGCTCGGCGAAGCGCTCGCGGTAGTCCGCGCTGATGATCAGGGGCGTGCCCATCACGAAGGCGTCCTCGTGGTTGTCGCTGTAATAGCGGCGGCGGCGGCCCTCGACGACGAAGCCATACTTGTGATAGAGGTTCTGCGCGAGGGTGTTGGAGACGCGGCACTCCAGCGTCACGCGCCGCGCGCCGATCTCGTATGCGATGCCGACGAGCGTGTTGAGCATCAGCTCGCCGATGCCGCGCCCGCGATAGCCGGGGTGGTCGGCGATGGTGGTGATGTGTGCCTCATCCATCATCAGCCAGAGACCGGCGAACCCCACGATCAGCCCGTGATCCTCGGAGGGTGGCGCGGATGGTCGGCCCTGCCACAGTGAGAGCGGGAACCGACGCGGCGGCGCGGATTTGGCGGGCACGGTGGTCGCGGGCGCCGAGGTGTCGCGGGCGACGATGTAGTGCGCGTACTGGTTCTCTTGCAGCTCCTTGCGATACGCGCTCGACGGCCAGGGCGCGGCGTAGGCGAGGCGCTCGATCTCGACGATGCGCGGGATGTCCGCCATCGTCATGCGCTCAACGAGGTAGCGCATGGGCTGTATCCTCTCCACCAGTCGGTGGTGTTACGGGCTCGATATACGGCGGGAGCGCAACCTTGGCGCTCTGCGTGATGGCGGGCTTGCGCAGGTAGAGCGGCTCCAGCGCCAGCGGATCGTCGGCGTCGCCCGCCTCAGCCCGCGCGAAGGCCAGCTCCGCCAGGCTGCTTGCCCGCCGGACGTTTCCTTCTGGGGCAAATCGTGCCTGCCCGCCAAGCACACTCTCCAACGCCTCGCGCGTCTCAGAACGCCACTCGCCGACGATAAGGACCGAAAGCCCAGGGACATCAGGATCGGCGATGTGGATGTGGTTGGCCAGCTCCATCGGCGTCATGATGGTGGGAGCTTCCGTCGGAGTCCAGGCGGCTGGAGCCAGCGGAGGTGCCCATCGTGGGCCGTAGAGTGCTGCGTAGACTTGGCCGCGCCCGGCGTCGAGCACCGCCCAAATCGGCAGTGTCGTAGCTGAGTACGGCCACGCGATCACGTCGAGCGTGGAGTGGCCGTAGATCGGCACGCCGAGCGCGAAGGCCAGCGTCTTGGCGGCGGTGACGGCGACGCGTGTGCCGTTGAACGAGCCAGGGCCGAGCGCCACCGCGATGCCGTTCAGCATGTTGGGTGCCACATGCGCGCCGTTGAGCACCTGCGCCACGCGATCGAAGAGCTCCGCGCTGTGGCGCTGGCCGACCTCCCACGTCAGATCGGCAAGCAGCCGGCCATCGCGAGTCAGGGCGATGCATGCGTAGCTGGTGGAGGAGTCGAGCGCGAGCAACAGCATGAGAGGACTATCCTTGATCGTTCGTCGAGGCGGCGGCGAAGGCGGCGAGCAGCTCATGGCCGCGCGGGCCGTGCGCGGCGCAGCGTAGGAGCCGCGACGCCTCGCCAGTCGTCAAAAGCAGGATACGCAGGTAATTGGCGGGCCAGGGATCGGCGTCATCCGCCGCCTCGCCGTGCTCCGCCCACTCCACGACGCTGACGCCGTCGCCCTCGAAGTATTGCTCGAAGCCCAGCGTCTCGACCTCGCCGGGGTCGTCCAGGCGGTACAGATCGAAATGGTAGAGCGGCAGCCGGCCCGCGTACTCCTTCAGCAGCGTGAAGGTGGGGCTGTTCACCGCCTCGGCGACGCCCAGGCCGCGCCCGATGCCCTGCGTGAGCGCCGTCTTGCCCGCACCGAGCGTGCCGTGCAGCAATACGACGTCGCCCACCTGGAGTATCTCGCCCAGCCGCTCGCCGAGCCGTCGCGTCTGCGCTGGGCTCTCGCTGTGTAACTCCACGGTCCACGGGTCGCCCGGCGGCGAGTCCTCGGCTGCGCTCGATCGGGATGCGGTCATAGACGTGTCGTTTGCCTTGCTTGCGGAAAACCTCACCCCCTGCCCTCCTCTCCCGCGAGGAGAGGGGGAAGCGGCGCTGTGCCGAATTATACAACGGCGGGCGCTGGCGGCGGCTACGCGGGCAGGCGGGTGCCGCAGGCTGAACAGAAGGCAGCGCCCCGATGGCTCGAGCGCCCGCATTTTGGGCAGGTCACGTCGTCGGAGCGGCGCACCACGGCGACGGAGACGGTCCCCGACGCGAATGTCTCCGAGCGGATGTCGTTGACCTGGGTACGACCGTTGGCGATCTCGTCGTCAGTCGCGCGAAGCCGCTGCGCCAGCGCCGAAAGCGTGGCGTTGTTCAACTGACCGCGGCTCTCCAGCTCGACGACGACGTGGGCGATCTGGTCGAGCAGCGAAGTTCGCTCGCGCTCGGCGAGCTCGATTTCGCGCTGGCGGGCCGAGGCGCGGCGCAGCTTGTCGGCCTCCCAGGCGGCGCGCTCGACGGCGCTACTCGCCATCCTGCGTGCATTCTCGAACATGTCTTGCATGGCTCTCCCTCACTCCTCCGCGCCGACGGCGCGCGGAAAATGGCGGACTCCTTGGAAAGCGCCCGACGCGGCAACGTCCACGGCGAGTACGTCGATGCGGAACGGCCGATCGTCTGGCGCGGCGCTCTCGGCAAGATAGGTCTGCATGGCGGCGATGAGGCGGGCGCGCTTGGCGGCCGTGATCGCCTCCTCCGGCGCGCCGTGCGACGGGCCGCGCCGCGTCTTCACCTCGACGAAGACCAATTCGCCGTCCTGCTCGGCGATGAGATCGATCTCCCCGTAGGGGCAGCGCCAGTTGCGCGCTACGATGCGATAGCCGCGCGCCTCCAGCCAGCTCGCCGCGACGCGCTCGCCACTCGCGCCCAGCCGCTTGCGCGCGCCGTCTCGCTCGTCGGGGGTTCGCGCCATGTCGCGTACTCCTTGGATGTTAGCGGTGCGCCGTGGTCGAGAGCGCCGTTGCTTGCGAGGGATCGCTGCTCTGCAGCGCCAGTGTACGGCGCTAGGAGCGGACGAAACCCGCTGCACCTCGCGCTGGGGATGGCTCACGTCTAACCCCGACTGCATCGCGCACCATATGCTTACACGTACGCGCGAGGGCGTCCCGAAGTGGCAGGTGTGGTTGGTTGACATAAATGGGAATGGCCCGCCACAAGCCGCACCATTTGAACGGCGGTGGTGAGGCGCTCTCGGCCTCGGCCCTTGCCGGTTCCGTGCCAATCAGGCAGAATAGAACCCTATGCAGCAGCCAACGGGGCGCAAGACCTACAAAGAGAAGCTGCGCCCGACGCCCGCGCAAGAGCGGGCGTTAGGCGAGGTGCTCTGGCGGTGTCGCGTGCTCTACAACGCCGCCCTGGAGCAGCGCATCACCGCCTGGCACCGCTGCCACGTCTCGGTCACGCGCTACCAGCAGGAAGCCGAGTTGAAAGCGCTCCGCGAGGCGTTCCCGGAGTATGCCGCCCTCCACAGCCACGTCCTGCAAGACGTGCTGGCCCGGCTGGACAGGACCTATCAGGCGTTCTTCCGGCGGGTGGCGACTGGCGAGCGGCCGGGGTTCCCCCGCTTCCAGGGGCGCACCCGCTGGCACTCCTTCACCTACAAAGAGTATGGCAACGGCGCTCGAGTTGATAACGGGTATCTTGTCCTGTCGAAAATTGGCCGTATCGCGGTGCGCTGGTCCCGCCCGATTGCGGGGACCGTCAAGACCGTCACGGTCTCGCGCGAGGCCGATGGGTGGTACGTCTGCTTCTCGTGTGCCGAGGTGCCGTCCAAGCCGCTGCCCCCCACCGGGGAGGAGACCGGCATCGACGTCGGGCTGAAGGTGTTCCTCAGCACGGCGGACGGGCAGATCGTCGAGAACCCGCGGCACTACCGGAAGGCCGAGCGCGAGTTGCAGAAGGCGCAGCGGCGGGTCTCCCGCCGGAAGAAGGTGAGCCACCGCCGCAAGAAGGCGGTGGTCCAGTGCGCCAAGCAGCACCAGCACGTCCGCCGGCAGCGCACCGACTTCCACCACAAGACGGCGCTGGCGCTCGTGCGCCAGTACGACACGATCTACGTGGAGGCGATCCAGGCCGCCAACTTGAGCCGCCGCCCAGCACCGCAGCCGGACGGCGCCGGGGGCTATCTCCCGAACGGGGCCGGCCGCAAGGCCGGCCTCAACAAGAGCATCTACGACGCCGGCTGGGGCCACTTCCTGTCGATCCTCGCCTGCAAGGCAGCATGCGCCGGCAAGCGAGTGGAAGCGGTCCCTCCGGCGTATACCACGCAGGATTGTAGCGGCTGCGGGCAGCGCGTCCAGAAATCGCTGAGCGTGCGCACCCATGTCTGCCCGTCCTGCGGCCTCGTCCTGGACCGCGACGAGAACGCGGCCAGGAACATCCAATGGCGCGGGCAGCGCCTTCGGGGAGTCCCGGCGTTGGCGGGGGCGATGAACCGAGAACCCGCCGGGCTTTAGCCCGTGCGGCGTGTCAGATAGCGCAGGCGATACCCGGACCTGCGGATGGCCTGGTTGGCGGCGCTGCGGTTACTGCCCGCGCGGATGTGCGTCATTGTGCGTGCGGCCTGCCTCCTGCGGCGTGGTCTGCGGGTCGCGACACTGACCTGCCGGCGCAGGCGTGATCGGGAGCGGGGCGCCGTCGGTGTGCGGGCGACGCTACGCCGCGTATGCACACCGAGTGTGCATACGCGGCGTGAGATAGAGATGTGCGAGAGAAAGGCGATGTTGCAGCGATGACGGAGCAGCAGGGCGAGGTGCGCGGAAACCGTGGGGGGCGGACGCTGGTGTTCCTCCATGGCTCGGGCGAGAGCGCGCAGTCGTGGAGTAGGGTGATCGCGCTGCTCGGTGCGCGGGAAGATCTGCGCTGCGTGGCGCTCGATCTTCCCGGGCACGGGGCGCTGGTCGCGCGGCCAGGCCCCACAGACATGACCCTGGACGACTACGCCGATGCCGTGCGCTCGGCGATCACGCGCGAAGCGCTGGGGCCGGTGACATTGATCGGCCACTCGCTGGGCAGCGCGATCACGCTGCGGCTGGCGCTCGAGCAGCCCGCGCTGGTGCGCCGGATCGTGCTGGTCGGCGGAGGCGCGCGGCTGCGCGTGCTCCCGGCATTGCTGGCGGGCGCCAAGCATGCGACCGCGGAAACGATGGAGCAGCTCGTGGCCGCTGGATTCGCGCCGGGGCATGAGCGCGAGGCCTTTACGTATGCCTCGCGCTTGGCGCCGACGGCGCAAGGCATGCTCTACCGCGACCTGGCGGCCTGCGATGGCTTCGACATGATGGCCGACCTGGGGCGCATCGCGCAGCCGGCGCTGATCCTCATGGGCTCGGAGGACCGCCTGACGCCCCCCAAGTACGCCCACTACCTCGCCGACCACCTGGAGCAGGCGACGCTGGTGACGATCTCCGGCGCGGGCCACTACCTGCCGGCGGAGGCGCCGGAGGCCGTCGCGCGGGCGATCGACGAGTGGGTCGGGATATAGCGGCCCCTAACCCCCTGCCCAAGCCCCCAGCGGGCGATCCCGCCTTGCCGCCGCGACGCGAAAGGGGGGAACCGCCATGCGCCCCCTCGCAGCTCACGCCGTGCCCGCCGCGTGCCAGGGATTCGCCCCAGACTGATGGATTTTTCCTCTTGACGGCGGGCGGGGGCCTCACCACCCAGCCCCCGCTCCCCGCGGGGCGAGGGGAACCGCGCCAGCGGGGTAGCCGCATGTCATGCGAAAAATCCATCAGGCAGGGAGGCTAGTGAGATCTCCCCACGGCTTTCAGCCGGGGGCTTCTCGGAGTTGAACTCCACGCCATGATGCCCCAGGGCGAGAGCGAAAGCACGCAAGCAGTGTAGCATCCCGGCACGGAGATTGCCAGGGGCCATGCATCCCCAGCCCTCAAGGGCGGGGCCTTCTGGCATAGAGAGGTAATCCACGACATGCCCAACTCAAATCCGCGTCAGGCTTGTCGTGTTCCGAGGAAACGCGAGAGCCCCTCGCGCTACGACAGGTCGGCGATGGCCCGGGCGAGCTGGGCGTCGTTCGCTTCGAGTTGCGGCAGCGTGTAGTGAGTCTGCTGCATCTGGAGCGGGTCGATCGGCGTCTGCGAGTCGGGCAGGGCGACGGGCTGATCGGGGACGAAGCCCTTGTGATAGATCGACTCTCCGTTCGGCAGCAGCCATTCACCGGTGCCGAGGACGAGCGCCGAGCCGTCGGAGAGCAGGATCGTTTGCAGGACGGTGCCCGTGCCGGCCGTGGTCGCGCCGACGACGTGGACGTCAGGCCTGTTGACCTTGATGGCCCCAGTGGTGATTTCGGCGGCGCTGGCCGTGTTGTTATCCACCAACACGACGAGCGGTATCTTCGTCGCGAGGCCGCCGGCCTTGACGGGGACGCTGCTCTGGTTGTCGCGCGTCTTCTGGATCAGCACGTTTTTGCCGCTGCCGGCGGGGATGAACTCGCTGGAGACACTGACGGCCTCGTCGAGCAAGCCACCGCCGTTGCCGCGCAGATCGAAGATGATGCTGGTGGCGCCCTGGCCGAGCATCGCCTTGATCGCCTTCTGCAGGTCGGCGTCGGCAGTATCGGTGAACTCGAGGAGGTGGATGTCGGCGATGTGTGTGCTGGGCAGCAGATAGGATTCGACGGTCGGCGGGGTGAAGTTCGCGCGCTTCATCGAAACGTTCACCGGCGCCGTCTCGCCCTGGTGGATCACCGTCAGCGTGACGGTCGTGCCGGCCTTGCCGCTGATCAGATTGTGCAGTTGGTCGAAGGTCTTGCCCTGCACTGCGGTGCCGTCCACGGCCACGATGGTGTCGCCTGCGCGGAGGCCGCTCCTCGCGGCGGGCGAGTCGGGGAAGATCTCGACAATCTTGAAGGGCTGGCTGCCGCCACCCGAGATCAGCACGCCGATGCCGACGCTGGGTGTGTTGTTGAGCGAGTTGTTCTCGGCGGCGATCTGCTCGGGCGTGTCGAAGCGGCTATGGCCGGTGTCGCCGAGGGTCTGCACCATCGCGTTGATGGCGGCGTAGGCCATCTTCTGGTGGTCGATGGAGCCGGTGACAACGTAATAGCTGTCGATGTCGCTCCACGCCTCGAGGATCAGCTTCTCGTTGCTGTTGGAGGCGTAGGCGTCGCGGTTGACGTAGCTATTGCCGAACCAGCCCGCCGCGAACGACAGGGCGACGAGCAGCGCGGTGATCACGACCTGGGCGACGCCCTGGGTAGCTTGCTCGACCTGCGCTGAGCGCGGGGGCGGGGGCGTTTCGGGGCGGAAAGCGTTCGCATCGGACGGTGTTGCATCATCAAAGGGTGTCATGCTGGCGGGCCTCTCGCGGTACGATCCTCGGCTTATGCGCTCCACGGCGCTATCGCTGGTACGCGCGCGGAGGCGGTTCTGTTGTGGCTGCGCTCACGCGTTGAAAGCGGAGAGCGGCAATGTCTGCGCGCTCAGACGGGGGAGGCGCGGGACGGGCGGCGCCGAGCGTCCCGCGGGAAAGAATGGTAGGCGCGCGGAGGCAGCGACGTCAACCGGTGCGCGTGGGAGTCCATGCCGGCCGCGGAGCAGAGCCGGCATGCACGACGATGAGCAACCGCGCCGGCGCTCGAGAATTTTACAGTTCAGTCGCGGCGAGGGGGCCGTCGAGGCATAGCCCCCCTCGAACGACGTCCTAGCTGCCGTGCGCGACGATGTAGACGCTCGGCCAGTTGATGTCCGGCATGATCTCGAGCGCGTTGAGGCTGAAGCCGCGGACCCACGATCGCTGGAGCCAGAACCACTTGCCCTGGTCGTATCGGGATCCACAGGCTGAGGTTGATGACGTCTTGCTCGATGGTGTTGTACTGCTGAATACGGGCGTTCAAGTCTGTGTTCACATCAGCTTGATCCATGAGCTTGTCGAGATCACTATCGGAGACGTTTGAGAAGTTGTCGGGCGAACCAGTGTGGAACTGGAGGGAAAGCCAGTCTTGCGGGTCGGGGTAGTCGGCGAGCCAGCCGGCGGCGAATGCCTGATAGAGCTTGTTTCTCGATGTTGCCGTAGTAATCGCTTCCGGCGCCAGAGAAGCCCTTCGCCTTGACGTTGAGGTTGAGCGCTCTATTCCAGTTATCCACGGCTGCAGGGATGATAGCGGCTCGGGTGGCGTTGCCTGCGTTGTACCAGATATCGATCTCAGCATCCGGGTTCGTCGATGATCCGTTGATGTACGCACACCAGTCATCGGCGTTATCGTCGGCGGTGCAGGCGCTCTGGACCCCTTTAATGAGCTTGGCCGCTTGCGTTTGGTCGCCGGTGAGCGACTGGGTCGCAGGATCGCCCGGGCTCAGCAGGTTTGCGTCGAAACCAGGCATGCCGCGCGGCACGATGTGGTTGGTGGGATAGGCGCCGCCGTGGGTGTAGGTGTCTACGAGGATCTGTTTGTTGATCGCCAAATCGAAGGCCTGGCGTACCTGGAGGTTGTCGAAGGGCGCGGCGCGGACGTTCAAGCCGATATACTCTAGCGAGAGTACGGGCACCTCGTTGAAGCCGTCCTGGCTCTGCGCGGCGCCGTAGTCGGTGGTCGGAATCTCCGTGTAACCGTAGGCGCTGGCGCTGTCTGGGGCCTGCGAGCGATAGGTCTTGTACTCCGTATCCTGGTCGTCGACCATCGGCCGGTCCACTTCGGTGAGCGTAAGATTTTTGCCCCATGCCTGCTCCCAGTAGTGGTTGGGGACGAGCACGAGCTGCTGGCCGCCGCCGTAGGATTTCACCTGGAAGGGGCCGGAGCAGCCACCTTCGTCGAGGTGGTCGACCCACAGGCCGCCGGGATATTTGTTGACAAGTGCCTGTTCAACGGGATAGGAGGTCGGGTAGGTGAGTGCCTCGATGAAGTAGGAGATCGGCTGTCTCAGGCGGATCCTGAGGGTCTGGGCATCGATGACGTCAAGCCCATGGTTTGGATCGTCGCCCTGGCCGATCAGCGAGTGATCGTTGCCGCCCGTGCCGCTGATGCGGGCGTCCGCGCCGAGGATGTAGTTGAGGTAGTTCTGGGCGACGGGGATGCATGTGCCAGTGCCCGCCGCGTTGCCGTTAGACGCGCGGGCTGTGCCGTACGTCTGGGCGTCCAGCGCGCTGCAGAGCGTGGGGTCAAGCGCACGATTGATGCTGTAGGCGAAATCGGCGGCGGTGAGGGGCGTGCCGTCGCTGAAATGCAGGTTCGGGCGCAGGTGGAAGGTATACACCGTGCCACCCGATGAGATGTCCCACGAGGTCGCGGCGTCGGGCACGACTTTGAGGTTGGGGCCGTAGGTGACGAGCCCGCTGTAGAGCATATTTGCGGTGTTGCTATCCGCCGCGAGGGAGAGCGCCGCCGGGTCGAGTGTGGCGTCGTGGCTCTTACCCGCGGCACCGCCGATGCTGCCCGCGCCTCCGAGGGTGTAGGGGAAGACGAAGACCTGGCTCTTGTCGAGCGTGGCCTGGCCGCCATTGTCGCTGGCGCAGGCAGCAAGGGTGAGCGTGAGCAGTATCAGAAGGCCCCCGCCGACGCGCAGGGCCGAGACCCGGCGAGGTGCGCCAGCGCGAAGCATGCTTCCGCGCAAGGCCCCAAATGGCGCGCGGTGACGGTCGTCCCTGTGTCCCCTCGGCATATCGCTCCTCCAGGCTTGGGCTCTCGATACGTGCCTGCAACGTCCGCGGTGCAGGTGAGGCGTGGCGCGTCGAAAGCGGATCGTCCGCACGTGCCGCGCGAGAAGCAGGCGGACATGCGGATAGATGGAAGACGGCGTACACGCCACGCGATTGTACGCACGCGCCGCCCCGCTGTCAAACGCGCTGGGCCAACTGACACTCCGCACGGGCTAAAGCCCGACGGGTTCTCGGTTCATCGCCCCCGCCAACGCCGGGACTCCCCGAAGGCGCTGCCCGCGCCATTGGATGTTCCTGGCCGCGTTCTCGTCGCGGTCCAGGACCAGGCCGCAGGACGGGCAGACATGGGTGCGCACGCTCAGCGATTTCTGGATACGCTCGCCACAGCCTGAACAGTCCTGCGACGGTGTACGCCGGGTTCACCGCTTCCACTCGCTTCCCGGCGCATGCTGCCTTGTACGCGAGGAGCGACAGGAAGTGGCGCCATCCGGCGTCCTGAATGCTCTTGTTGAGGCCGGCCTTGCGGCTGGCCCCGTTGTGCCCGTAGCCCCCGGCGCCGTCCGGCTTCGGTGCTGGACGGCGGCTCAGGTTGGCGACCTGGAGCGCCTCCACGTCGAGCGTGTCGTACCGCCGCACGAGGGCGAGCGCCGTCTTGTGGTGGAAGTCGCCGCGCTGCCGGCGGACGTGCTGGTGCTGCTTGGCGCACTGGTGCGCGGCCTTGCTTACGGCGGTGGCTCCCCTTCGTGCGGCGGGACACGCGCCGCTGCGCCTTCTGCAGCTCGCGCTCGGCCTTGCGGTGGTGGCGCGGGTTCTCGACGGCGTCGCCGTCCGCCGTGATGAGGAACACCTTCAGCCCGACATCGATGCCGGTCTCACGCCCGCTGCGCGGCAGGGGGTGGGTGGCCACGTCCGCACAGGAGCAGCAGACGTACCAGCCGTCCGCCTCCTTGGAGACGGTGACGGTCTTGGGCGTGCCCTCGATCGGGCGACTCCACCGGACGGCGATGCGCCCGATCTTGCGCCAGACCAGGCAGCCGTTATCCAGCTGGGCGCCGTTGCCGTACTCCTTGAAGGTGAAGGAGTGCCAGCGGGTGCGCCCCTGGAAGCGGGGAAACCCCGGCTTCTCGCCGTTCGCCAGGCGGCGGAAGAAGGCCTGATAGGTCTTGTCCAGCCGGGCCAGCACGTCTTGCAGCACGTGGCGGTGGATGGGCGGCGTAGTCCGGGAATGTCGGCGCGGATCGCCTTCAACTCGGCTTCCTGCTGGTAGCGCGTGACCGAGACGCGACATCGCTCCCAGGCGGCGATGCGCTGTTCCAGGGCGGTGTTGTAGAGCACGCGACAGCGCCACAGGACCTCCTCAAGTTGGCGCTCCTGCGCGGGCGTCGGCCTGAGTTTCTCCTTGTAGGTCTTGCGCACCCTCGCCACCGCCTCCACGTGCTCTACCGTCCCGTCTGCGCATCGATGGAGCGCTGAATGGTCTCGCGGCGCGCCTCGCCCGCCGTGGACGCGAAGTAGCTGCGCGTCCACGTGGACGGTAGCCTGCGGAGTTGCGGATGCTCTTTGCGGAGCGCAAAGGACGTGATGCCCTTGCACGCCTTCACCACCTCGGCTGCGCTGTCGCTCGGCCAGACCCGCACGAACAGGTGGATGTGATCGGGCTGGATCGCCAGCGCCAAAATCTCCCATCCCTTCGCCGCGCACTTGGCCGCGATCAACTCCTGGCACCGTGCCGCCACCGGCCCCACAAGCACCGGCTTGCGGCGCTTGGGACACCAGACGAGGTGGTAGACAATCAAGTGGACGCGATGTTCGTCTCGTTGATATTCCATGTCGAAATCATAGTACTGCAACGACACTGAAATCAACACATACTCGCCCAAACGGCAGGTTGAAACCAGCAGATGCGCCCGCCTAACTACCGGGGCTAAATCCCCATAGCTTGCGGCGGGCTTTTTCTGTCACCCAGTTGACAGTGTTCCTATGTCAATGGCGGCGGACAGGGCGGGCGACACTGGGGTGGAGAGGGGGCGCGCAAAGAGGGGCAGGCACGAAGCCCACCCCTCGGTTCGCGGTCAGGAGTTGCTCAACCTCCGTAGACGGCGCAGTTGAACGTGGCATTGGTCGGTATGCTGGATTGATCCTGGTTGAAGATCGCCCAGTGCCCACTCGTATAGAAGACGCCGATATTGTGGTCGTCATAGACGCTCGTGGACGAGTCCCAGCGCGACGAGCATTCGAGCACGGCGTTGGGATGTCCGTCGGTGGCGGAGTTACCGGAGATGATGGTGAAGTCGCCGCCACTGTTCGCGCCAGTCGCCACCTGCGTGAAGACGGTGCCGCCAGAGCCAGCAACGTAGACAACATTGAAAGCGGCGTTGACGGGCATGGGCGCAGAGGCGGAGGTAGACGTCTTCTGATTGAAGACCGTCCAGCTGCTGCCGCTCCACCATGTCCCGATGGGATAGTTGTCGTAGACGTCGTGCTGGTCGTAGACAGGCGTGACGAGCAATCGCGCCGAGGCGCCGGCGGGGATGAGCGAGTTGGTGATGTAGGTCAGGTTGCCATTAAGCGTCGAAGCGGCGGCGGACCACCGGAAGACGCCGCTACCCGCGGAGTAGACCTTCACGTCGTAGGCGGCGCCAGCCGGAATGCCGGTCTGGTCCTGGTGGAAGATGGTCCACTTGCCGCTGGCATACCAGACGCCGATGGCATGGTTGTCATAGACGTCGTTGGGGGGCCAGCGCGGCGTGACGATGAGGATCGCGTTGGGGTTGTCGATGATGGTCTGAGACTCTCCCGCATTAATGCGGGAGGTTCTGATCCGCTCCCCCTCGGTTGCTTTCGCCTTCGGGATCAGCGCTTCACAGCTAAGGGCTGTCCCAGGCAGCCCGTCCGCCATCAGAGCCTAGGCTACGGCGGCACCGGCGCTCTTACCACGCCGGCCAGTCCTGCGACTGATATTGATTGCCCCCACCGCGTCCCGATGTCCTGCCCAGCCACACGCCGCGCAGACGTAGCGGCGATCTGTCGCTTTGTTGCGGTGGGAGCATGCCGGACAGGTCTGGCTGGTATAGGCGGGGTCTACCCATTCCACGGCGATGCCTGCCCGTTCCGCCTTGTAGGCGATGAACATCGCGAGTTGGTGGAAGGTCCAGCTCGCGATCATGCGGTTGTTTTTGCGGGCCTTGTGCTGCTTGGCCCCGCCGCTTGTGCATGCGGCGTGCCGGACTGTCCGCGCTCGGATGCCGGCGAGTCGTTCCAGACGAATGATCCCCACGCCCTGCTGTTGGGCATGGGAGACCATAGCGCGGGAGAGCTTGTGGTTCACGTCGCGCATCCAGCGCCGCTCTTTGCCCTCGCTCTTGCGCACGGCGCGGACCTTCTTGTGCGTCTGAAGGTCTTTGCGCCTAGCGTAGAACCGGCGGCGCGTGGCCCGCTGAGAGCGCCCGTTGCCGCAGAAGCGAGTGCCCTTATTGATGACGTGCGCGACGGCGGGCATCTTCACGCCCAGGTCTACCCCCATGATGCCCTGATCGGTAGTGGGCTCCGGCGAGGTGAGGGTGTAGGCGACGTCGGCCACCCACTTGCCGCGTTTGTGCTGGATGCGAAGCGATGCCCGGCTTGCCACGTGGTTCCACGGCGCTGCAACGGACGGTGATCTGCCCTACCTGCCCGGTCTGGTAGACCGGGATAACCAGCGTCTCACCCTCGATGCGCCAGTTCTGGTTGTTCCACTGGCAAATGGGCCTGCGCAGCACGGGGATGATGCCCAGTGTAAACGAGCGCTTCCACACGGAGCGGGCATCGCGGAGCACCTGGTTCTTGACGGCGCTGGGCAGTGCGGCGGTGAAGTCCTTGGTGCTGGCGTCCTCGGGCAGCACGTCGCTGTCCAGGGCCTGTACCAGCACATTGACGGTGTCGATGTACTCCTGGCCGTGCGCTCGCAGAATAACGACCTGCTCCGGCGTCGGGTAGTGCCGGACGGGTACCGTGGTCGTGTAGTCGCTCACGTGGACCTCACGTCCTGGATTGCCTTTCGATGTAGCGATGGGTATCGCTGGCTGATGTCCTGGCTGACGTTGCCCGCCGTGCTGAGAAAGAACGGGCGCGTCCAGCGAAAGGGCAACGTGAGGAGATGCGCGAACTCCTCGCGCACGAGGTGCAAGCGACGCCCCTTGCTGCGGCGCGGGATAGCCGATGGCAGGGCATGCGGGTTGGCACGGATGAACAGGTGTACGTGGTCCGGTTGGATCGCCAACCGAAAGATCTCCATCTGTTCTCCCCTACTACCTCCCCACTGATCGGCTCCAGTCGGTTGCGCACCGGCCCGACCAGCGCCGTCCGGCGCCGCGTGGGATACCAGATACTGTGGTACACCACCAGGTGGACGTTGTGTCCCTCATACGCCGTTGCAACATACCGTTGTAGTTTGCCGCACCACCAAGCCGCGTGCTCGCCGCTCCCGCAGCGAGCGTTCTACAACGGTATGCTGCGACACGGTATCATGCGTATCGTCCATGTAGATAGTTTGCTATTCTTCAAAAGTGTGCGCAAGTCGGAAAGGTCATGCATCCCCCAGCTAAAGACCGGGGGGATGCATGACCCATCTTGGTAATCCGACGCTGTTGCTCGCGGATGCCGTCCATACAAAATAGCTCGGCGCGGGCGGCGGGCCAAGGACGGAGGTGTGCGTGGGCGTGGCGGTTGGGCCGCCGGAGCCGGGCGTGGCCGTCGGCTGGAGGCCGGAGCCGCTGGTACTGGTCGCGGTGGGCTGGCCCGGCGCGGTGGTGGCGGTCGCGGTGGGTTGGCCATTGCCACTGACGGTGACGGTGGCGGTGCTGTCGCAGGCACTGACCAAGACGACGAGCGCGAGAAGGAGGATAGCGGGTGCTAGGCGCGCGGACGCGTGGAATCGACCGCGCAAGGGCTGAGGAACGCATGATTGCTCCCTTTCGTGTGGTGGCAGGGCCACACCGTGTCGAAGTCCAGACACGTACTGGCTCCTGCTGAGATGAAGACACAAGGGAGTGGAATATCACGAGTTCGCCGTGACGGGCTGCAACGCGCACGGAGTCTCGTCGCCCGGGATAGCGATCGGCCCTAGTCGTTGCTGAGGCAGGGGAAGATGCGCACGTGGTGCTAGCGGGCGCGGGCGTAGGTCATCGGGCCAACGAGCTGTGCGAGTCCCTTCAGTTCCATCATCACCAGCGCGCCGGAGACGGCGGCGACGGGCAGGCCCGAGGCGCGGCAGAGATCGTCGATGTGGCGCGGCTCGCCGAGGGGATCGAGCAGGGCGAGCAGGCGCGCCTCATCGTCATTCGCGGGCATCTCCTCGCGCAGTTCCATCTGCTGGGGGACAAGGTGCAGGTTGAGCTCGCCGAGCACGTCGTTGACCTCCTGGATCAGCTTGGCGCCATCCTGGATCAGCCGGTTGGCGCCGGCGCTGCTGCGGCTGGTGATGTTGCCGGGCACGGCGAAGACGTCGCGCCCATGCTCACCGGCGAAGCGCGCGGTGACGAGCACGCCGAGCGAGAGCCCGCTGATCAGCCGGTTGCGCGCGGGGAAGTTGCCGGGATCAGGCTGCGTGCCGGGGGCGAACTCCGTGACGACGGCGCCCTGCTCGATGATCCGCGCGGCCAGCTTAGCGTTCTCCGGCGGGTAGACCAGGTCGGGTCCGCACCCCAGGACGGCGATCGTGCGGCCCCCAGCCTCCAGCGCCGCGAGGTGGGCGTGCGTGTCGATGCCGCGCGCCAGCCCGCTGACGATGATGACGCGCTGCCGCGCCAGCTCGCCCGCCAATCGCTCGGTAACTTGCTTGCCGTACGTGGTGGCCCGCCGCGTGCCGACGATCGCCACGGCCCAGTCGTCCTCCGCCGTGAGGACGCCGCGCACGTAGAGGATGGGCGGCGGCAGCGGTATCTCGCGTAGCGGCCGTGGATACTGCGGATCGGTGATGCGCACGGCGCCGACGCGCAGCGCGCCGCGCCGCTCGACCTCCGCCTCGGGCACGATGCGCCGCCGCTGCTGCTCAAAGGCAGCCGCAGCACGAGCGTCCACTCCGGCGCGATGCCACTCGGTGGGGCTGGCGCTCCAGGCGGCCTCCGCGGTGCCGAAGGCGTCCAGCAGCAGCTTGAAGCGCGCGGGGCCGATGCCCTTAACGCGGCTGACGGCCAGCCAATAGGGCAGGAGCGGGTCGTAGAGCGGCTCCGGCAGGCTCAACGGCGACGTATAGGCGACGGCGCGCGGCGCGGTCCAGCCGCTGGGCGGCGGCTCGGCGATGCCCGGATTTTCTGCGGACGCGGACGCTGCCTCGTGCGGGCCATCGTCGCTGAGTTGCGGTCGCGGCATGCGGCGGACACTTTCTCTGGTGCGCGGGCGGCCCGGCAGGCTCGGCCACGCTCGGCCTGGCGACGCGACCCAAGGCCCACGCAGGCCGGTCCGCTCATGATACCAGAGCCTGGGCCGCCGGCGCGCTACGTCGTGGGCGCGGGCGGTGAGCCGCAAGTGGCGGGGGACGAGTGAGGGCGCCGTCTGGCACGGGTATCTGGCACGGATATTGTGAGTGTGCGGCACACGCCATGCAGGTATGCCAGAGATCAAAGTCGTTTGTGCAGTCGCGCGGACTCGCGCAGGGATGAGGGAGGACAACGATGGCGTCGGCGACCTCGAATGCACCCGACTATTCGCGCGAGCCTTCCTCGCGCCGCGCGAACGACTCCAGGCAGACGGCGAAGCGCGGCGCGCAGGAAGTCAAGAAGGGGGCGAGCACGCTGGGCCGCTTCTGGACGAAGCTCAACAACGACTGGGTTTTCAACTTCTCCGGCACGCTCGCCTATGGCTTCTTGACCTCGATCTTCTCGATCGTGCTGGTGATCATTGCCATCGGCGGCTTGATCCTCGGCACGATCTCCATCAGTAGCCGCGCGGAGCTCGAAAACGGCATCGCCAACGCGCTACCCGGCGGCGCGGGCGGCTACGGCGGCCAGATCGTCCGCGCGGCGACGCATAGCCTCAATTCCAGCGCGCCACTCATACTGGCCTTCGGTATTGTGGTGGCGCTGATCGGCGGCTCGGGACTTTTCGTGACGATGGAAAACGCGTTTGGTGTCGTCTTCCGCCTGCGCGGGCGCAAGCCCATCCGTCAGCGCATCATGGCGATCGGCATGCTGTTGATTTTCGTCGTGCTGGCGCCGATCATCCTGGTCGCCTCATCCGTGCCGCCGATTGTGCTGAGTGCGCTAGACCTCGGCTCGAGAGATCCATTCGCGGCTTTCCTCATCCAGGTCAGCGGACTGGCGGTGGCATTCCTCGCCGCCGCGGTTTTCTTCGCCGCGATCTACATCGTCGTGCCGAACAAGCCCGTGATATTGCGCGAGGTATGGAAGGGCACGCTCGCGGCGGCGGTGCTGCTCGTGCTCTATCAGACCCTCTTCCCCATCTACGAGAGCTACTTCATCAAGCCAGGGAGCTACGGCTCGATCGTCGGCTTCGCGGTAGTGATCGTCATCTTCTTCTACTACCTAGCGTTCATCCTGCTCGCCGGCGCGGAGGTGAACTCCTGGGCGGCGGGGCAGCGCGAGACGGCGGCTCCCATCGACGCGATCCTTCATGAGCTGCAGGCGCACAACACCACGCGCGGCGCGGCGGGTCCGACGGCGGGCCAGCCCCAGGAGGATCTGCACGATGCTAAGGGAGCCGCGGCGATGGACGACACACGCGACGCGATCCATCACGAACGCCACGATCACAGCGCAGACGCGCAGCCGCCGAAGTATGCGGAGTCCGGCGTGACGGGATCGGGCTATCTCTTGACTGACAAGGACACCGAGGCCGACGACAACACGCGAGACGACGCGGACGCGGGTGAGATCGCCGGCGTACAGTTCGGCAATCTGCTCGGCAAGCACCCCGACCGGAGCGAGCCGCAACCGGTGACCTATCCCCAGACACCGCGCGTGCGGCGCCCTTCGATCGAGACACCGATGAGCCCACGGGAGAAGACGACAGTGGCGGCGCTCGCGGCCTCCGCGGCGCTCGTGCTGGCCGGCGTTGCGCGCTTCACCGTCGCCCTGCTCAAAGGCGACAACCCCACCCGCGCCACGAGCTAACGCTCACCAACGCCACCCGACGCCGCGCCCATCACCCACCGCGATCCCGTCGCCCCACAGCCCCCCTCTCCGTGGGGAAGGCGGGGTCCGCCGCGCGGGGGGGCGTGCAGGGGTGAGGTTCACCAAACCCGCAACACAGCTCCCGTCCATTAAATCCCCGTGAAGGTCGGCTTCACATACGCCGGACGCGGCCCCACGTACTCCGGCTGCGCCTGCTCCGCGGTGACCGTCGTCTTGATGTTGCCGCGGACGTTGAACTCGGCGACGACGCGCATCCAGCGCGGGGAGAGCGCTGCGATTAGGTCGTCGAGGATGTCGTTCGCCGCGCCCTCGTGGCTGATGCCCTTGTCGCGAAAGCCATTGATGTAGAGCTTGAGGCTCTTCAGCTCCACGATCGACGCGTCGGGCACGTAGTCCACCACGATCGTCGCGAAGTCCGGATAGCCCGACCGCGGGCAGAGGCACGTGAACTCCGGGATCTCGAAGTGGATCACATAATCCCGCTCAGGGCGCGGATTCGGCCACGGCTCCAACTGGTTCTCCTCGATGGCCTGCTGGCCGTAGGGCTTCGCCGTGGATTTCGTGTTCGCCATGCTTGTTCTATCTCCCCTCGCGCGCCGCCGGCGCGGACATGCGTACACTACTCCTGAGTAGCGCATTGTACCGCATGCGGGAGTACGGCCTGGAGCAGCCCATGGCTGAGTTGACTAGGATTCGCGTCTCGCGGTGGGTGCTGGGCGTCGATCTCGCCGCCACGCGGCAAGCATTCGCCGAGCTGGTCGCCAGCGGCGTGCCCCAGACCTGCTGCAACTGTGGCAACTGCCGCAACTTCGCCGCGTCGTTCCCCGCGCCGTTTCCGACCGAAGCGCTGGTGCTCTTCGAGCAGCTCGGCATCGGGGCTCGCTATCCGTCGGAGGTGGTCTACTATCGCCGTAGCGAGAATCAGCCAGAGGAGCATTATTACGGCGGATGGTTTCACTTCGTGGGTGAAATCCTCGAAGGACAAGCAAAGCCTGAAAAGGGCTTCATTCGACTGGACGAACATGGCAATTGGGTTAGGGCATTCGAGCCGCTCTGGCGAACACTTCAAGATGTTCTTCACCACGAGCCCCTTGCCATTGTGGAAAGTTTTCAACGGGCGCCCTGTCGTCGCCCTCGAATTCGAGACGACCGTTGTGCCGTGGGTACTCGACGAGCCCGAACCGGACTACTAATGCACTAAAAGGCTTTTGGGGGAGGGGATGACGAAGTCCTTGACCGTCGCGGTTGTGCTCTGCGCGGGGCAGGGCAAGCGCATGGGCGCGCCGACAAACAAAGTCTTCGTGCCGCTGGCAGGCAAGCCGCTGCTCGCGCACACGCTGGCCGCCTTCGAGTCCGCCGCTGAGGTGGATGAGGCGTTGCTCGTTGCGCACCCCGACGAACTGGCGGATTGCCGCGCCGCCGCCGCCGCCTGCGGGGCGCGCAAGGTCGCGGACGTGATCTCCGGCGGGACGACGCGCCACCAATCCGAGGATGCCGCCCTCGCCTGGCTGCGAGAGCGCATCGCCTCCGGCGCCGTGGGCGTCGTGCTGATCCACGACGGTGCGCGCCCCTTCGTCACGCCAGCGGAGATCGACGGCGTGGTATGTGCGTCGCGCGAACATGGCGGCGCGCTGCTGGCGACCCCCCTTGAGTCGAGTGAGATCGTCGCCGTGGTGGACGCGGATCGCGACGTGACCGAGATCGCCGCAACGGAGGAACTGTGGCGGGCGCAGACGCCGCAGGGCTTCGCCGCCGCCGAGCTGCTGCGCGCCTACGATCTCGCCCGCGCGGACGGCTTCGACGGCACCGACACCGCCGCTTCATATGAGCGGCTGGGCCACCACGTCCACGTCGTGCGGGGTAGTGCGGACAATTTCAAGGTCACAACGCCCGACGATCTGCCCCGCGCCGAGGCGCTGCTGGCGTGTCGAGCGGGTAGCCTGAGCGGGCACGTTAAATGACCGTTATTCCTCGCCCGCGGGTGGAATAGAATAACGCCGCTACGCAAGCTGCGAATGCTTGTGGCATGGGCGCTTATGGCTGAGAAGCGGCGTAGCCCGCCTCCTTGACATTTCCGCTTGTGGAACGTATACAATCTTGGGGTCGTGTCGGCAACGTGCCGGCGCAGCGCCGTCCACACGTCGAGTCGCCTCCTCGGGCCGCCGTTGGGCAGCTCGCGGTAGCCGCGGATAGCGCGGCGTTCCGTTTGGGTAGGGAACTGGACGAAGAGAAAGGGCCGTATGAGTACCGATGGGAGTGCCATCGCCATCCGCGTGACCCGCGGGACGCTGGCCGGCACCTATTTGAGCTGGTACATCGGCTGTTTCCAGAGCGGGAGACAGCTAGCGGCGCCACGCCGCACTAAAGGAGACTCTATTGTTCGGACCCCACCTGATCATCGACGGAACCCGTTGCGACACGAGCAAGCTTGCCGACCGCATCCTCGTCGAGCAAGTGATGAATGACTACCCCGCCGCCATCGGCATGACGAAAATCGGCGGTCCGTACATGTTCGAGTACCAGGCCCCCGACCCCGCGTACTCTGGCGTCTCAGGCATTGTGGTCATCGCCGAGAGCCACATCGCCATCCACACCTTCCCCGAGCTTGACTACTTCACGATGGACATCTTCTCGTGCAAGAACTTCGACCACGAGCTCGCCATTGAGTACATCCGCAAGGCGTTTGACGTCAAAGAGATGGACCGCATGCTCGTGCAGCGCGGCCTCTCCTTCCGCGGCCCCCACCACGGCAAGCTCGGCGCCACCGATGAATTGATTGCCGCCGCCGACGCGCGCCTAGCCGCCGGCATCGTCAGCAAAGAGACCGCCGTGCCGGGTGAGTTCGGGCCGCCCGCCGTCGAGGATGGCCGCGCCGCCGCCATCGCGCGCCACGCCGAATCCGCCGCCGACGAGCACGCCGCTGGCCGCATGATCTGGCCACAGTACGGCGTCACGCCCGACGCGGGCACCTACGGCGCCGAGCCGGGCGCCCGCGAAGGCGCGACGGTCACGCCGCTCCATGTGGGGGATGCGCGCGCCGTCGAGGCGACGCAGGTGAACCCCACCGCCTCGATCAGCGGCCTGCTCGACAAGCTCGCCTCCTCCGGCGGGCAGGGCCGCGCGCTGGGCCGTGCCCTGGCGCAGTGGGAGAAGCTCGCCCGCGACGGCGACGCGACGATCGCGCTGGCGCTCTCCACGCCCGTCCTTGCCGAGGGGCTGCGCGAGCAGATGGTCTACGCCGTCGAGCATCGCTACGTCGATGTCGTCGTGGCGACCGGCGCCGATCTCTTCGCCGATCTCTACGAGTCGCTCGGCCACGCGCACGTCGAGACCGCCAGCGACCCCGCGATGACGGACGAGGGCCGCGACGCCGCGCTCGCCTACTTCACCGACTTCCTCGCCTCGCTTGAGACGCAGACCCTGGCCGACGGCTCTGATCTCTGGCGCGCGCTAGGCGAGGCGCTGCCCGCCACCGCGCCGCGCAAGGGACTGCTCCAGGCCGCCGCAGCCGCGAGCGTCCGCGTCTTCGCCACCGGGCTGACCACGGGTCCGCTCGCCAACGCGCTGCTCTCCGCGTGCGCCAAGGGCCTTCCGGCGCCGCTCGATCCCTCGCGCGACGTACTGGCGCTCGCGCGGCTACTGGCCGAGGCGCCGCGACTCGGCGTCGTGCGCGTCGGCGAGGGCGCGGCGGACGCATTGATCGCGCAGGCCCGCGCGAGCGCCAGCCTCGTCGATCTCTCCGCGACCACCCTGGTTGGCAGCGTCACCGTGGATGCGTCGCGCCCTCTCGCGCCCGGCGACGGGCACGTCGCCGTCACTGCGGATGCCTCCCTAGCCCTCCCGCTCCTGATCACGGGACTCGCCCAGCGCGTTCCCGGCTATCGCCGCTCAGCGCCGCGCCGCGTGGTCGAGCTCGCAACGCCGGAGGCCGCGCTGGCGTAAGGTAGGTGCTGAGAAGCGCCGTGGGATGCCAAGCGCGTTCCACGGCGCTTTCTCGTTGCTTGAAGCCTCTGTCAGCGAGCGGACATGTTGGAGCAGTGGGAGGCGGCATGGCGAAGAAGATGGCGGGCGGCACGCGGCGTACGGCAAAGACCAAGCCGCAGGGCACAAAGCAGGACGGCAAACAAGCAGAGAAGAACAAGCCTCGCATCGCCAGGCCCGAGACAGGCGAGGTAGAGCGCGGTGAGCGGATCGCCTTCCAGGGCCGGCGCACGACGGTGCGCATCAAGCCGGTGACGCACGCCAGCGGCCACGTGACGGACTACGAGATCGTGGTGCGCCCCGACGCCGTGGCCGTGGTCGCGCTGCGCAACGGCGCGGACGGTTCGCCGGAGGTCGCGCTCGTACGTCAGCAGCGTCCGGCGGTGGATCGCGAGCTTCTGGAGATCCCGGCGGGCCTCATCGAGGCCGACGAGCGCGACGCGCCCGAACGAACGGCGGCGCGCGAGCTGCGCGAAGAGACCGGCTTCGACGCGCGTGAGATTCGCAAGCTCGCCGCCGAATATCCCTCACCGGGCTACAGCAGCGAGATCATCCACCTCTACATCGCGACCGATCTTCACCCAGCAGACGGCGGCCAGCAGCTCGATCCCGGCGAAGAGCTCGCCGTGGAATGGCTCCCGCTCGACGAGGCCATGGCACGCTGCCGCAGCGGCGAGATCGCAGACGGCAAGACCATCCTCGGCCTCTGGCTCGCCCGCGACGAGGTAGCCGGTGGCTCCTTGACCACTCCCCACGGCTGAAGCCGGGGGATTCTTGGGCTGACCACCGCTCACCTAGCGAGCTAGGAGCGTCGTACACGGTCCTGTCGTGGCCCGAAGCCACCTCCACACGCGTACCTTCCCGCAGGCCCTGCGGTAGAGCGTACGTATCGCACACCTGGTCGTTTGGTGTCCGGTGGTCGGGAGCGCCTGACGGCGCGCGGCGTTGCATCCCCATGGCTCAAGCCAGGGGTCTTCACGCCGCGCGAGCTGATAACACTCTGACATGCCCGCTGTTTGCTGATGCGCCCCGCTCTGTTATACTCGGTCCGGTGTCAAGGCAACCAGCTTTGCGCGCGCCAGACCGGCCGGTCCCGTGAGCGGTCGCTGATCGCCGCCGTAGGACATTTAAGTCCCTTGCTGCATTCATCTCTGTGTATTCCGTGTAGTCCGTGACCTCTGTGGTGAAATCTCTGTCTGCCGGAGGGTGGCATGGCGCTCGTAGAAGGCTATGAGATCGGCGGCTGCCGAATACTGCGCAAGATCGGCGCGGGCGGTATGGGCGAGGTCTACCTCGCCGAGCAGCTGCGCGTTGGCAACCGGCTGGTGGCCGTCAAGATCGTCAATCCCGAGGATCACACCTTCGACACGGAGATCGCCGACGACCTCAAACGGCGCTTCGAGCGCGAGGCCGCGCTGCTCGGTCGCCTCTCGCACCCCAACATCCTCCCCGTGCACGACAGCGGCGTCCAAGACGACATGCTCTACCTCGTCATGGAGTACGTGCCCGACGGTTCGATGGCCGATGCCATCCGCGGCACCGCCAAGCATCCTCTCAAACTCCCTGCGTCCACTCCATTCACCGTCAGCGTAATCGGCCAGCTCGGCGACGCGCTGCAGTTCGTCCACGATCACGGCGTCGTGCACCGCGACGTCAAGCCCGGCAACGTGCTCGTGCGCGTGCAGCCCGACGGCTCATGGAAGGTGCTGCTGGCGGACTTTGGCGTCGCGCGCGACCTCGAAACCTCCTCCGCGCGCACGCAGGTGACGGGCACCTTCGCCTTCATGGCGCCGGAGCAGTTCAGCGGCTCGTTCTCCGCGGCGAGCGACCAATACGCGCTCGGCGTCCTCACTTTCCTGCTGCTCGGCGGGCGCACCCCGTTCGAGGGCGACCTCGCCGCGCTGACCAAGGCGCACATGTTCGACGCGCCGCCCTCGCTGCACAAGCTCAACCTGGCCGTGCCGGTCGAGATTGAGTCGGTGGTCGCGCGGGCAATGGCGAAGGATCCGGCCGACCGCTGGCCCTCCGTCGCCGCATTCGTGGACGCGCTGCGGGCGGCGGCGAACGGCGACGCGATGGCGACACGCCCCGTCACCGGCGCGGCGGCTGGCTTCGCGGGCGACCGCTCTACGGCGCGGATGCCGGCCTCGGCCGCCGCGGGGAGCCGCGGGCAAGGTCGCGGCCAACTGCGCCTGCTGATCACCGCGCTGACCGCCGTGCTGCTCGTCGCCGCCGCCGGCGGTGGTACCTTCCTTGTGCATCAGCAACAGGATCAGCAGAACGCTCTGGCGACGCAGACCGCGCAGGCCGCGCTGACCGCCACCGCAAACGTCACGCCGACCGCGACGCAGATCGCCACGCTGCCGCAGTGCGCGCCCGGCACGACGCTGCAAGAGACCGAAGATGCCACCTGCGTCCCACCGCCGCCCGTCTCCGTCGGCTCGCCGCTGCTCAATGCCACCGCGCCGACCTGCGACGCCAGCGGCACCTCGTGGACCGCAAGCTCCGACACCACCAAGACCTGCGACGGCCAGGCCAGCGTGACGCTCACGACGAGCTCATCCGCGAGCCTCGCCTGCATCGAAGACTTCGGCGTATCGAGCGGCGATGGCTACGCCAGCGTCTACGTCGGCAACGGCACGGGCGACCCCGTGATCGGTATCCGGCAGGCGCAAGTTGCCCAAGGCAACAACGGCTTCATCGTCACCGGCTACTACTTCAAGGTCGATCCGCAAGCTGGCCAGTACCTCTTCTACAAGATCGACAGCAGTGGCCAGCCGGGAACCGGAACCCTTCACAGCCTGCAAGGTCCCTTGGCGGCGCACTTCGTGCTCGGCGTCCTCTACCAGGGCGACTCGTTCACCTTCTACGTCAACGGCGTTGACGTCGGCAACGCGACCGATGCGACGTACACAACCGGTGGCTTCGGCCTCTGCGTGGACCATCAGAACGCCGCCACGCAAGGCTCGGCCACCTACCGCACCGCGCAGGTCTTCCCGCTCGCGGGCTAGTGCTCGCCGCGGTAAGCCGTCACTCGAACGCCAACCAGCGCTGAAGCGCATCATGCCGCCCGCGCTCGCCCCTGCGCTAGACCCCTTCACGCTCGGCATCGCCGCACATCCCGCCGTCCAACATCGGCACGGCGCCGCATTCACGGCGCCGATTCCACTACACGACGGCTCAACTACGCCGCGATACGCAACACGACGTGTGTGCGCCACTAACGCGACCCGCATACCCGGTTGGGCGGCCCACCAGCCTCAGGCCAGCGAACATCAGGTTCGCCCTCTGCTGCCCTGTGGACTCGCGCCCGCGGCGGATCGGCACGGCGATTGCGCTGTTCGCTCGTTGCGCGTCCCCGGCGTGTGCCGGCCCATGCTACACTGCCCCACCGAGGCCCCGCCCCAGCGCGCGGAAAAGCAGGCGATATATGCGCCACACACATCCCACCGCGATTCGAGACGCCGCGGGAATACCCCCGCGAGGGTACGCGGCGCACCACTCCGCGCACGCCCCTACCATCGCTCCCTCGACCGTCCAGGCATACGCGCCGCAGACCGTAGGGGTGGCGCCCTCCGCACCGCGCCGGCCTGGGCGACTTGCGCCCCCGTCGTCCGCGTGTTATACTCTTCCGCCAGAACATTTGTTCACACATTCACAACCCCCTCCACCTCACCTCCTCCCCCACCACCAACCTCCACTTCCCCCGCCTCTCTGCACCAGGATCATCCCATGCTTACCAATCACTCTGCCCTCCGCGAAGCCCCGCGAAACCCTCGCGAAACCCCGTGTTACACCGTCACATCGTTGTCATTTCCGCTTTCCGATCCTCCGCACTCCAAGTCCCTTGATTTCCGCCCGAAGGCCCGATCAAAAACGCAAAAGCGGAAGGAAACGGAAAGAGATCGCCCCTGACCCATCGCCCCGAAAGTGTGCCCGCACCAACACGGGTCGCGAGTAGTAGCCCTCGCCGGTATACTATCGGCAGACAGCAAAGGAGGCATGCGTGGACGACCAGCCCACCGGACCCGTGCACCTGCACCAGGCCCCACCACGCCCCAGCCGCAGCGCACGCCCGCTCGCCGATTTCCGCCCCACCGCGCCGGACACCTACGAGGCTGACCTCGCCGTCTCCGAGCCGAACAACATCGTCGAAGGGTTGCGGCGCGTGGTCTTCGGCCTGCCGATCCCCGAGCGTCTCGCCCGGCAAGAGCGGCTCAACCGCGTGCGCGCCCTGGCCATCCTCTCCTCCGACGCGCTCTCATCCGTGGCGTATGGTACCGAAGCCTCGCTCGCCATCCTCGTCGCGGCGGGCGCCGCCGCCCTCTCGCAGAACCTCATCATCGGCCTCGTCACCGCCGTACTCATGCTGATGGTCGGTGCCTCGTATCGCCAGACGATCCATGCCTATCCCAGCGGCGGCGGCAGCTACATCGTCGCCCGCAGCAACCTCGGCATCGTTCCCGGCCTCGTCGCCGGCGCTGCCCTGCTGGTCGATTACCTGCTCACCGTCTCCGTCAGCGTCTCCTCCGGCATAGACGCCATCGCTTCCGCCGTGCCCTCCCTCATCCCGATCCGCCTGGAGCTCGACCTCGCCGCCATCCTGCTGATCATGCTCATCAACCTCCGCGGCCTGCGCGAGGCGGGCAGCGTCTTCGCCCTGCCGACCTACCTCTTCCTCGCCAGCTACGGCCTCATGATCGTCCTCGGCATCGTCCACGCCGCGACGAGCGGCGGCCTCACCACGCCGATCCCTCCGGCCCCAAGCGCCTTCCCCGCCTCGCTCCAACCCTTGACCCTCCTGCTCGTGCTGACAGCCTTCGCCTCCGGCGCCTCTGCCATGACCGGCGTCGAGGCCATCTCCAACGGCGTCCCGATCTTCGCCGGCGGCTCGCCGAAGGCCCGCGCGAAGCATGCTGGCCAGACCCTCACCGTCATGATCGCCCTGCTGGTGTCCTTCTTCCTGGGCACCACCTATCTCGCCTGGCGCTCCGGCGCCGCGCCCACCACCTCCGGCACTCCCACCGTCACCTCGCAGATCGCGCACTTCGCCTACACCGGCGCCTTCGGCTGGCTCTTCTACGTCGTGCAGGTCGCCACGCTGCTGATCCTCGTCTTCGCGGCGAATACCTCGTTCGCGGGCTTCCCCCGGCTGGCGGCGATCCTCTCGCGCGACGGCTACCTCCCCGCGTTCTTCGCCTTTCGCGGCGAGCGCCTGGCCTTCTCCACCGGCATCCTCTCCCTCGGCGGCCTCAGCGCCCTGATCGTCTGGATCTTTCGCGGCAACGTCGTCGCCCTGATCAACCTCTACGCCGTCGGGGTCTTCACCGCCTTCACCCTCTCGCAATCCGGCATGGTGGTCCACTGGCTGCGCCTCCGTCGCACGGAGCGCGGCTGGCTACCCCGGCTCGTCGTCAACGCACTCGGCGCCTTCGCCACCGGCGTCGTCACGCTGGTAATCGCCGCCACCAAATTCGAGCGCGGCGCCTGGGTCATCGTCCTGCTGATCCCCGTGCTGGTGCTCTGCTTCCTCGCCATCCATCGCTACTACGCGCGCCCCAAGCTCCTGCAATTGCCCGCTACGCCGCCCCAGACCGCCGACGTGGCCTTCCTGCCGATCCTCTCCCATCAGGATCTGCCCGACGAGGAGCAGTTGCGCCAGCTTGCTGAGCAACGGCAAGGTGACGACTCCGCGGACGACTCCACCGACCGGCCCCCGCCCGCGACGGACAAGAAGGGCGCGGCTGCCGAACTGGCGCGCCATCGGGCGTGGCTCGCCATTGTCGAGCGCGAGATAGGCTTCGCCGCCACCGTCGCGCCCACCGTCGAGCTCGTACGCGTCGTGCATGACGCCGCCGAGGCCGAGGCTTTCCGCGCCGTCTGGCAGCAGATCCTCGGCCCGCAGCCCGATGCGCAAGGGCGGCGCGTCACCGCCGAAGCCCTGATCTCGCCCTATCGCACCACCTCGCGCCCGTTGGCGAGCTTCATCCGGTGGCGCGCCCGCACCGACCTCTCCGGCAAATCCGTGGTGGTGCTGCTCCCGCGCGAAGAGCATGCCGCCTGGTGGGAGTGGCTGCTGCGCCTCGGCATCGCGCACCGCCTCAGGAACCGCCTGCGCCGCCGCGGCTCTGGCGTCGCCGTCCAAGACGTCCCCTACACCCTCGGCAAGCCCTGATCCGAAACCCATGGCAGCCGAGCGGCAAACTGAAGCTCACGTCCGCAATTCGCCGGCACTTCGGCGCCACGACGCGGCGCAAGAATCAATGTGTGCTCGACCCGCGGCGCGGAGGAGAGAAAGGAGCGAGTCGGAGCGTCTCGACGCGCGCGCGCTCAAGCGGCAGAAGTTTCCTCAACAGGCGACGGAGATGTAACCTGCGCGTAAGCGCAGGGGTAAGGTTGGGCGGATAACATGGGGATGGAGGCACGAGGGCGGCGTGTCTGACTCAGGCGCGCACCACAGAGCTAGTGCGGTTCTCCTCGAGAGGAGGCGCGCGATGACGAAATCTCAAAACCACGACAGGCGACTCCACTTTGGCAACCACTGTCCAGTCGACCATCTCATAGCGGTGTTGCGCACCGGAGACGAGGCGGAGCAGGCAGTTCAAAACCTGTATGACGCCGGCTACACCGACATCGATGTCCTAGAAGGTTGGGCCGGCCGAGTGGTCATTGAGTCTGAGGAACGTGCAGCGAACCCGCTGACGCGTGCGTGGGAGCGGCTCACCACCTACCTGTCGGACGACACGGACGCCCGCCAGGGAGCGCTGGATGCCTTGAGCCAGGAACACGCGATCGTGATGGTCTTTGCGCCCGGCGGCGCGCAGGCGGCCCAGGCGGAAAGGATTCTGCTGGCACATGGGGCACATTCCCTGCGCTACTGCGGCCGCTGGTCCATCACAGAGCTCAGCCCCTGAGGTGGTGTGCGCCGGGAGCGAGCCACGGAGATTCGACACGAGAGAGAAAGCGCGTCGGAGCAGCCGGCGGAGGCACGATCCGCGAGTCTCTCCGCGGTCGCATCACGCCCAGCGAGATGGTTCGCCCAGTCCGGCACGAACGCGCCGACATCTCGCCGACATCTCGAGGTGAGGGTTGAGGCGTCACGTGGATGATGCCCCAGACGATGCCCCGCCGGCGAGAGCGTCTGCAGCCTTGCCTGCCCCGGCGGGGTGTGCTAATGGGCAGGACCGTGCGGCGTCATCGGCCAGCGGCAGTTCAAACCAGAAGGTCGAGCCGCGCCCCACCTCACTGTCAACTCCGACTGTGCCGCCGTGGCCCTCAGCGATGCGCTTGCAGATGTGCAAGCCGAGGCCGAGACTGCCGCCCGATCTGCGTTGCGCATGGACCCCTGCGGCCCGATAGAATCGCTGCCAGATGCGCTCTTGCTCACTCGCAGGCAAGCCCGGACCGTGATCCGCAACCGCCACCCGCGCACGCCCAGATTTGACGCCAACCCAGACGTCGATCGGCTGGTCTTCCGGGGAGTATTTTCGTGCGTTGCTCAAGTAGTTCGTGAGTACCTGGCTGATGGCATCGGGGTCGGCCATCACCTGTATCTGACCGTCACATGCCTCTGTGAGATGCACCGCTCGCTGCGGCTCGGAGACTCGAAAATCCTCCACCTCGTCACGCACCACGTCCCTGAGATCGCAGCACTCGAAAGCGAAGTCGAGTTTGCCCGCCTGCGCCCGCGCACGATCAAACAGGAGCTCGATGAGCCGAGTTAGGCGCTCGGCGGCTTCGCCCGCCCCATCGAGGTTACGGTGTGTCTTCTCGCTGTGAGCCTGTAGCTCCGGCGTCACATCCTTCACCGATGAGATCAGCGCATTGTACGACTGCTTCGCAAGCTCAATGTAGCCGATCAGCACGGTGAGCGGCGAGCGCAGGTCATGGCTTGCGATGGCCATGAATTCATCTAGCTCGTCTTGCGCCCGTCGAGCGGTGAGCTCGTGTGCTTGCGCCTCCGCGCGCTCCTCAAGTGCCCGTCGTTTAGATCGCCCCGATGAGCTGGCCAACATGCTCATCACGAGGGCCACGCCCACGAAGAGCACGAGCGCCACTAGGCCCTCGATGCTGCTAACCGCCGAACCATACGCGGGCCTGAAGAGCAGGTAATCCACCAATGCCACGCCGATGACGGCCGCCACCAGGCCGGTCAACGCACCCCAGTTCAGCGCAACGAACACGACGACCAACAACACGAGCGTGCCAGGATAAGCGAACCGCGGAAGGGCGACAGCGAGAGCGAGCGTCAGGAGGGCGGCCAGCACCTGCAGAAGCACCGAGAAGACATAACCGACGATTGGTTGCCGCCAGCGAGGGGGCAGCCAAGACGGGGTGAAGCTGTGGCTGTGCAACCACTGCCAACTCGCCGATGCGGCGTTTCGCCGCGTGAGTAAGCCCCCACGGAGAGTCGCCCGGCGGGTATCGAAGGGATTCCAGGTGGGCGAAGTATTGGGAGGCGTAGACTCCATGCGGTGTCCTCCCTTTCATTGACACGTCTCGGTCTCGTTCTCTGGACCCTCTCGACCCGAGGCGAGATTGGATCGAAGCCGAAATCGGCCGAGCCGAAACCAGTTCACCTCGCGATGGCCAAGCGTCATGTGCCGCTGCGTGTCGCTCGACATCCCACGCGACCTAAAACGTGGATTGTCACGAGCCACTCCACGCCAGTGTGCCACACCGGCGTGAGGGCAAACGAAGCAAAGAGTTACTATACTCTTACCGTTCTGCGCCAGGAGGCTCCGCCCTTCAGAGCTGGGGATGAATGGCCTCTTGGCTGGGGATGAATGGCCTCTTGTCATCGCCGCGCCATGTTGCTATGCTGTTTGCGAGCTTTGGCTCTCGCCCTGGGGCATCATGGCGTGGGGTGCGACTCCTAGAAGCCCCCGGCTTGCGCCGTGGGGAGATGTCACTATCCGGTCTCGAACGTCATTACGCGCCCCGTGCGGTTCGGGAAAGCCGCACGGGGCGCGTAATGACGTTCGAGACCTGGCCGACGTGAATGTGGGTGAACGAGGTCCTGTCTGCGTGAGGAGCGAGAAGTGCACCGCCTCCCAGGCGACGACCTCGCCAGCGCTCGAGTTGCTTGACGAGAGGGCCTAAGTGATCGCACAGCATCGGGCGACCGCACGCTTCTCGACCTTGCCGAACAGCCCCCGTGGCGAAGCTGCCTTATAGGTCTGCGCCCACCTCTCGCCGAGCAACCGCCTGATGCCGCCCTTCGCCTCGGCGACGGCCTCCAGCTCGTCGAGGTTGTACCCCAACAGGTCGCCAAAGCCGGAGAGGCCCGCATTGTAGTACGAGGGCGCCGAGCCCACCGTAGCTTGGAGTTAGCGCTTTCCTGACGGGCGTGGCCGCACCCTGTTGAGCGGTAGGATGGCGGATACCAGTGTGCCCCGAGGAGACGAATGAACCTCTAGCCGTCCACCCAGCTGTTGCAACCGTTGACGCATGCCGGCGATGCCCACGCCCAGCTCGGCATGGCCATGGAGGCCGCTTGTCGAGCCACCCACCGCGTGCTCGAGATCCGCAGCGGTGATTCCCTTGCCATAATCCTGGACCCGGAGGCGTACCACGCCCGCGCGCATGCTGAGCCAGATGCGCGCGTTCGAGCTGCCGGAGTGGCGGAAGACGTTGGACAGTGCTTCCTGCGCCACCCGATAGAGCGCCGTCTCCACCGGCGTTGGCAGGCGCCCAAAGTCCTTTTGTACTTGCAGGCCGGTGCGCACGCCACTGCGCTGGGCGAACCCCTCGACGTACCCCTCGAGCGCCACGGCCAGCCCATACGCGTCGAGTTGCGGCGGGTGGAGCAGGTAGGAGAGCGTGCGCATCTCGTTCGTCGCTTGACGCAGCAGGGCAGAACTGTCGTCCAGCATGCGCGCAATCGTCCCCCTATCCGAGCCGGCGGGGGTGAGCATGTGGTGTAATGCCGTCAGGTTCAGGTTGACGGCGGTGAGGGCTTGCCCCGTGCCGTCGTGCAGCTCGCGGGCGATGCGCCGTCGCTCATCGTCCTGTGCCCGCAGCAACTTTCCGCCGAGCCGTTCGAGCTCGTCCGCCATCTGCTTGTGCTCGGTGATGTCGATGGCCGAACCGATGTACCCGATGAATTCCCCGTCAGCCTCGACGCGCGGGACGCCGGAATCGATGATCCAGCGATACTGGCCGTCATGCCGCCGCAGCCGGTATTCCATCGTGAACGGTTGGCGTGCTCGCAAGGCTGTCATATATATCTCGAGGCAGCGGGTGCGATCGTCGGGATGGACCCCGTCTGCCCAACCGTCTCCTTCCTCCTGGGCGTGATCACGTCCGGTGAAGCGCAACCAGGGGGTGCTGAGAAACGTCACCTGCCCGTCGGGTCCAGCGACCCAGATCAGGACCGGCGCCGTGTCGGCCATGGCGCGGAACCGCTCCTCGCTGGCCCGCAGTTCGTCAGCGGCGCGTTTTCGTCCCGTGATGTCCTGGATCAGCGCGAGGGCATAAAGGGGCACGCCCTCGCCGTCGCGCAGCAGCGTCACGTCCGCCTGTGCCCAGATGACTTGGCCATCCGCGCGCAGGTAGCGCTTCTCGTAGCTGAGCATGGGGAACTCGCCGCGGGCCAGGCGTCGATGCAGCTCCACCTCGCCCTCGCGATCGCCGGGATGCGTGTATACGCTGAGCGGCATGGCGAGCAGCTCCTCCCGCGGGTAACCGAGCATGCGGCAGAACGCGTCGTTCACCTGGAGGCGCCCCCCCTCGCGCCGGTCGGCCAGGACGGCCCCGACCGCATTGAGCTCGAAGTATGCGCGGTAACGCCTCTCGCTCTCCGTGGCGATCGCCAGCGCCTTATCGCGCTCGTGCACGAGCTTCACCTGCACATCCACATCCCGCCTGTGCTCCTCGACCAGCGCCGCTACGAAGAGGAGCGGCACGCCGATGACCAGCATATCCATCTGGAGTGTGAGAAGATTCGCCATTGTCGCGCGGGAAATTAGCGTGTCCGGCCCGCGAGCGATGCCAGCGACGTTGATCGCGCCGATCAGCGAGAGGGCGAGGGCGATGCCGCGCGGGCCGAAGCGAACGGCCGCCCACAACAGCAATGGCACCGGCAGATAGATGATCACCTGGGGCAAGTGGGGCGCATCTTCCGCCGGTTCCCCACTGGCGAACCCGATCGCTCCGCTGAGCAGGAGCCCGCCGTACAACAGCATCGCCTCGATCCCGCGACGCCGCGAACTTGATAGGAGCTCGTCGAGGCTCGTGAGGAACCACAACACCAGCGCCGGGACCAGGACCAGATCGGTGACGCAGTCCCTGAGGAACCACTCCCACCACGCCGCCCAGAACGGGCTACCCGCGACGGCAAGCCCGCTTGCCGCCAAGCATGCGGCGGTCGCGGCCCCGATGAGGACGCTGGCCGCGAAAGCGCTTAGCGATCGTATGCTGGCGAGGGGTGGGGAGTACGGGTCAAGGCGTTGAGCGAGGCGCGCGAGGCGCGCGGTCGTGATGGGCCCGACGATGCTCGCTGCCCACACGAGCAGCTCCACCCCGAGCGGACTATGGTCGAACCAGGAGGCCCAGGCCGGGATGACCGTAGCGAGCAGCAAATAGGGTCCCCACCGGCCAGGGGGCAGCAGTAGCAAGTAGACAAGGAGCAACGTCTCGGCGGGATTGAAGGCTGCCCGGGGCGGCATGCCTCCTAGAGGGAGGGAGGCCGCTATGTACGCGGCGGCGAACACCAGGATGGGCGTGGCCGTATGGCGCTCCACGCGTGTGCGGAGCGAACGCCACCCCTTCTTCCAGGCATCGAGCATCTGGCTGCGGGTGAAGCCATGATCCACGGGGCGACCTCCTGGGGCCTCAGGGTGACTCGATCGCCCAGAGTGGTCAGGAACGCGAGGGGCTGGGGGCCGCGAGTCGCCGCGAGGGCGCAGCGGGAATCTCCTCTGCCGCGGGGGGCTTACTTCCGGCCACCGCGACCGTTGCAATGCACCTGCCAATGACTCGGCAAGACGAGTAAGCGGTCATCTCCTGCTGCCAACAGATGCCCTTCGCGGCGGCGAGGCAGGCACGCGTAAACGCGATATGCGTCTCGGCGCGCGCGAGATGCCCCGCTAAGCCACTGTATGAGCGGGCATGTGCTGCAGAGCGCGGGCGTAACCAACGGCGAAGCACCCTATTGGGTGCGTTCCTCCCGGAGGGAGTTATACAGGCAATCGTCCTCCTATTGTCAAGACGCTGCCCGGTACATGCTCGTTCCCCGCGGGAACTTAGTCAGACCATCTGATGGACCAGCGTGTCACAATTTCTCATGCCGCACGGTCTCTCACTCATAGTCCACGCGGAGACTGCACCTTGTGCACCTTGGCCCACTCCTCGGCGGGGAGTCAGCGGAGTCCGCCTTCGGCCTCGGCTACTTGCTCTAGTCCCTTCAGGACAAATGCGAGGAGGTCGTTCAACCTGAACACGTCCGCCTCGCGATTGAGTCGCAGCCGCACGACGCCCGCCGCGCCGAAGACCCCCAGCGCAATCCCAGCAACTGCTCGCGCTTCGTGGTTCGCTCCAACACACAAGTCATGGACCTATCCGACGCGAGTAGCACCTCGCGCTGCGCTTGTCGTCGTGGGACGTGTCGCCTTGGTCGTTCGGAGGTGTGTCGAAACGCCCCACTCAGAGGCTACGAGCGAGATCAGGGGAGCGACTTTACGCCGAGGGCAGATTCCACGGCCTCACTCGTGTCTGACTCACCCGCCGACTATCTCCGCGCCATCCTCACGCAAGGTTGGGCTGTGTCGACGTCCCCGTGCGCGCGAGCGGCGTCGCGTTCAGCGAAGGGTCTGGATAATCCCCGGCGTCTCCGCCTCGCCCTGCGCGACGTACAGGTAGCCCAGGGCGCAGAGGCGCTCGGGCAGGCCGAGCGCGCGGGCCAGATCCCGGTGCCGAAACTGCGCGAAAAGGTAGGGCGACGCGCCGGGGTCTCCGTTTGGCCCGGCCCACGCGCGAAGGATCGCGTCTACCCGCGCGACCGCCGCCGTCGTCCCGAATGCAGCGCAAAGCGCGTCCGCATCGCCGCCTCCCGGCGCCACATGCTCAACATTCTCGAAGTACGTGGGATCGGAGTTGTACTTGTCCACCTGGGCGCCGCCCTGAAATAGCAGGTAGACGAGGAAATCATCGTCGTGGACCAACGCCGCCAGCGCCGGGCATGCGAAGGCGCGCGAGAGCTCGGCGGCCAACGAGGCGAGGATTCGCTGGTCCTGCGACTCGCAAGCCGCGTCGTAGACCAATGTTACGCCGCCGATCGTCGGCGCGACATACGCGTCTCGGCCCTGCGCGTGTAGATGCTCCACCACCGCCGCCTGCGTCGGCCCCTTCAGCGCGACATTGGTGTAAAAGGATCCCATGGGCACGCCTCCGTCACTCCATGGCCGCCCGCCTTGTGGTGCGCGTCGCACCATCCATCCTGGCTGCCGATGTCGCCTCGCCCATCCTATCATGCGCTCCTCTGACGACACGAGGTATGCATACTTGCGCTGAACACGTAGCGCGCTCACATCCTCGGACGGGTGCGGGGTGCCGCCCAAGTCGGCACTCCCGCCATCTCTCCCCGTTGGGGTCGTCGCCGGGCATCACCGGGCGCACTGAAGCTTAGACCTGTCACGGGGCGAGGGACGGTCAAACGCGCGACAGCATCCAGGCGTGTCGCCCAGCGAACACTTGCCCCTCCTCACGGCATTGAAAGAACGAGAAGGCGTATGTCGGCGCCGCCATCCGTTGATAAAGGGCAGGCACAACTTGACGGACGCGGATAGTACACACTGGCAGCCGCATGTATGGGGCTGGGCACACTGCCGTGCGAGGGAGCGACGAGCATGACAAATGATGAGCGGTTCGCGCAGGCGGTTCCGCCTCCGGTGCCAGACATGCTGCGAGCGGCAACCGACTCACTTCTGCGCGTTATCGCGGCTGGCGGCCTCATCGCAGCCACCTACGCTGCCGCTTAAGCGCCTACGGCACGCACGATGCGGAGATGACGGTGGGGATTTTATACTTGCTCATCGGCTGGTATTAGGCTTCCTCAGCGACTCTCAGTGTGTCAGCGCGAGGTGGCACCCACAGAAGTCACGCGGTCAACCGGGTGCCGGCCCACTACGCGAAGGAACAGTTGTATCAAGCGACAAGCCAGCAAGCATCGCGCGCGGCCAGCGTTTGGCGTCCGGCCGTCAGGAATCGCTGGCTTCCAGGCGGCCAGTAGGGCTTTCGTACCTTCGCCGAAGAAGCGTTTGAAGGAGCGTACCATGGATCTGCACCTGACTGGGAAGGCCGCCGTCGTCACCGGCGCGAGCAAAGGGATCGGCCTCGCCATTGCACGGGCGTTCGCCGAGGAGGGCGTGCGTGTGGTCGCCGCAGCCCGTGAGCGCACCGACGCCCTCACCGAGCTCGCTGACCGCTATCAGACCCGCTTCATCTCCGTGGACCTTACCACGCCCGAGGGCCCAAAGAGGATGATGGACGAGGCCGTGGAGGCCCTGGATGGTCTCGACATCCTCATCAACAACGTCGGCGCTGCCCATCCGCGAACGGGCGGATTCCTCACCGTCAGCGACGATGACTGGACGGCGAGCCTGACCATCAACTTCCTCGCCGCAGTGCGCACCACCCGCGCGGCGCTGCCCCAACTGCTCGCGTGCGGCTCCGGGGCCATCATCACCATCTCCTCGGTCAACTCTTTCCTCCCCGATCCGCTGGTGATCGACTACAGCGCCGCCAAGGCCTCCCTGGCGAATTTCTCGAAATCGCTCTCCAAAGAGGTTGGCCCGCGCGGCGTCCGCGTCAACACCGTCAGCCCGGGGCCGGTGGCCACGGACCTCTGGCTCGGCAAAGACGGCGTCGCTGCGACGCTTGAGCATGCCGGCGTGGGGAGTGCGGACACCGTCGCCAAACAGGCTGTGGGGGAGAGCGTGACGGGGCGCTTCACCCGCCCGCAAGAAGTAGCCGACCTCGTCCTGCTACTGGCGAGCGAACGCGCTAGCAACGTCACCGGGGCAGACTTCGTCGTCGACGGCGGGCTGATAACCACACTGTGACACTCCAGCCGCCGCCTAACTGCTGACCCTCGACTCAACGGAGATAATCCTATGGCTAACACGAAGAGACCCGCACACAACCTGCGCGGTGACGCAGGTCCCGCGGAGGGATCGCTGGAGGCTGCCCAACGCGCGATCTGGCCAGAGCTTCCGCTGGAGCAATGGCGGGACACTTATTCGACGCTGCACCTGTGGACGCAGATCGTCGGCAAGGTACGGCTCGCGCTCTGCCCGCCGGTCAACCACTGGTGGTCGGCGACTCTCTACGTCAGCCCGCGCGGGCTGACGACCTCGTCCATTCCCTACGGCGCGATCTCCTTCGAGGTCCTCTTCGACTTCCACCACCACGCCGTGAGCATTCACACCGGCGCGGACGAGGGCCGCGACATGCCGCTACGCCCTCGCCCCGTCGCGGACTTCTACCGCGAGTTCATGGGCAACCTGCACGCGCTCGGCATCGACGTCGGCATCAATACGCTCCCGCAGGAGGTCGCCGACCCGATCCGTTTCAACGAGGACTACGAGCACGCTGCCTACGATGCCGATGCCGTCGCGCGCTGGTGGAGCATCATGGTGGCGTCGGATCGCGTGCTCCAACGGTTCCGTGCGCAGTTCCTCGGCAAGTCGAGCCCAGTGCACTTCTTCTGGGGCAGCTTCGATCTCGCCGTGACGCGTTTCTCCGGTCGCCGTGCCCCAGAGCGCCCGGGCGCGGACCGCGTGACTCGCGAGGCGTATTCGCACGAGCTGAGCAGTTGCGGCTTCTGGCCGGGGACTCCGGGCGGCGCGGTCCGGGAGCCCGCATACTATGCCTACATGTCCCCAACGCCCACCGGTTTCGCCGAGGCCGCCGGGGGACCGGCTGCCGCCCGCTACGTGCACGAGCTGGGCGAGTTCATCCTTCCGTATGACGCCGTGCGCTCCGCACCCGATCCGGAGGCCGCGCTGCTCGACTTCGCCCACAGCACCTACGAGGCCGGCGCCGACCTTGCGCGATGGGATCGCGCTGCGCTGGAACACTGATGCATGCAATCTATAGTTCGAGCGGTTAACGGCAAGAAGCGCCTCCTTCGCCTGTGGCGTCACACTCCGTAGCGGTGGCGCACCTGACAGAGTGAGCGTTGCGTATCGCAGCAGGCCGCATATCAACAGGAGGGCGCCCGCGAAATGTCGAAGACTGCAACGAGCCGACCGCCGACGACCGCGCCGCTGCGGATCCTGGGCATCGCCGGAAGCCTGCGCAGAGGTTCGTACAATCGCGCGCTCCTGCGGGCCGCGCAGGAGGGGTCGCCGTCGGGGGTCGATATCTCCCTTTACGATATTGCCCCCTTGCCGTTCTACAACGCCGATGTCGAGGCGGCGGGCGATCCTGAGCCGGTGCGTGCCTTCAAGGAGGCGATTCGGGACGCGTCGGCGCTGCTAATCGCGACGCCCGAGTACAATCACGGCGTGCCGGGCGTGCTCAAGAACGCGCTCGACTGGGCCTCGCGCCCGCATCGCTTTTCGTCGCTTGATTGTAAGTCGGTGGCCGTAATGGGGGCAATCGCGGGGAGAGGCTCGACGTTTGAAGCACAGGCCCAGCTCCGCGAGGCGCTGGTCTACACAGGATCATGCACCCTCTCGCAGCCTGAGCTTTCTGTGTCGCGCGCGGATGCCGTGTTTGATGCTGAGGGCCGTCTCGTAGATGCGGACACGCGGAGCGCACTCCGCGAGCTTCTGGAAGTGTACGTCGAATGGGTACGGGTGATTCAGACGGGAGAGGGCGAACGCTACACGGCGCAGCACGCGCGGCTCACGGCAATCGCGTAGCATGCTCTACGGGTGTCGTGATCGTGGACATCACAGACGCGTGACAACTCCCCGCGGCGAAAGCCGGGGGCTTCTCGGCCGAAGCCAGCGCGTGTGGCCCCACTCTCAAAATGTTCTTCCTTGCGTTGAGGTCGCGGTCGAGTACTCCCCCGCCGCAAGGGCAGGTGTCGGGGCGGTCCGAGAGGGAGCGCGCGTGCCGGTGTCCACAACGAGAACCCTCTTGACTCGTGTACGCGGGGTTTACCGCCACCTACGTTCGACCGGCCCAGGCTGCCGTGGACGAAAGGAGGCGCGTGAACTGGCTCCACGCCGCGTCATGCAGGCTCGTGGCGAGACCATGGCTAGGCGTCATCCGATTGACCGACAAATCCTCAACCGCGATGAGATCAAAGGTGGTGGCGAGGCGACGGCCATGGTGGTGGGCCAAGTCACCGCGTCGCCAGGTGATGCGCGCAGGGACGCGGGCTACCACGCGACGCCTGCTGGCGCGCTCCGGCGTTCCCTGCTCTTCTTGCGAGAGACGGCGCGGCGCCTTGGCAATCGCTGTCTCTTCAACCCGCAAGAAACGCGGATTGGCGCTTTCAGTTCCCGTCGCGCGGGTGGCGAACGTCTGCCGTCCAACATCAATACCAACCGGCAAGCCCGTCGTGGGCAGTGGCACGGGCTCGGCGCACGCACACGAGCAGCCGACCTACCACGTGCCCGTGCTACTGCGGCTCATTGTGGCCGTCTTGGGCACGCCTTCGCTTGGACGATGCAGGACAACCTTCACCTGTCCGACATTGGCGATGCGCCGCCGCTTCGTTTCCGCGTCCAGGGTGCAGCCTAGTCCAGGGTGCAGCCTAGTCCAGGGTGCAGCCTGCTGGAACCTGCGGGAAGGTGAGGCTGTCCTAGCGCTGCGCGCCGCGAAAGCGTGGAGAGCCTGGCGTCTCGCCTCTCGTCACACGGCGAAAGAACGCCTGAAACGCCCGGGCAATGCGCACGGCAACGTCCTGCCACACCGGCGACGGGACCACCGCCAACGCGGGGCGTTCCGCCTTCAGCACGGGCAGCGTCGCCGGCTGGTCCTAGCGGCGCAACGACTCCTGGCGCTGGTCCCACGCGGTCGTGCGTTCTTCCAGCAGGTGGTGAGAGCGCCAGCGGCACTCTTCCCACTGCTGGACCAGGAGCCGCGTCTGTGGTTGGTTCGGGTCCATGCTGTACTTGAACGTCTTACGCCTGTTGGCAGTAGGGGCTTAAAGCGTGCGTGCTGTCAATGAGCACGTGTGTTGCGCCTGCGAGCGACAGGGCTTGCATCCCCACGCCTAACGGCAGGGGCCTTCAGCCCTGATCTAAGGTAAACCGGATACTGACGACGGACTCGCCTTTGGCATCCTTGCCGGGATGCCAGGCGCTGCTCTGCTCACCCCGTGGACAGGTCACGACGTGGCGGTCCCAGTCGATGTGGAATTGGGAGACATCGAAAGCGCCTCGTGTATGCGCCTGCCAACTTGGGTCGACGTGCACGGGCCCAATGAGTTCAATGGCATGCTGATCACGACGCGCAAGGATGCGTTTGGCGCTGCTATAGCCCGCATCGACGAGGTGCTGCTTCGGCAGGAGGTGCTTGTCCGCCAACTCCGCGTGAATCGCTTTGAGGGCATGGTGATCCTGCTGGGTCGCAGGAGTCGTCTCGACCTGGGTCATGAGATGGGGAAAGTCGTCGTCACAACACTCGGTCAGATGGACCTTGTACCCGATCCAGTCGAAGTCTCGCTTGCGCCCGTAACGGACCTCCTCGTCATACGGTGAGCGATGCCACTCGCTGACTGGCACCATCTCTTGAGGTGCAAGCCGCTGGGCATGACCCTCAACTTGCCGATATTGCTGCGTCCAGATCTGCTGGAGGATGCGCACGGCGGGCAACTCCGTGAGCCAGGCCCATTCCGGCTGCGTCGCGGCCAGTTCAAGGCGCGCGAGCAAGGAGTAGCCGTCCTCGCCAATGGTCGTACTGAGCGCGTCGCGTTCGGTCGGCTCTTTCGGTAAGCGGTAGTCTTCGATACGTTCGGCATAACGCTCAAACCACTCCGGCTGCACCTGTGCCTTGCGCCACTCGGGGGCGACGATCGCCAGCACGTTGAGCGCATGCCGCAGGGTCTCACCCACGAGTTCGAGCTGGTTGAGGGCCTTGACGGCTCCCAGCACCTGCGTTGAGTCGGTGCGCTGGCGCCCGCGTGCTGTGAGCCAGCCCCGTTCTTGGCACCGATTGAGCCAGATATCCAACAGCGTTTGTTCGAGACTGCCCCGGAGCAGTCGGGCGCGAAACTCGCTGAGCACGGAGTAATGGAACCCCTCGTCGGTCAGCTCCAGGCTCAGGGCGTACTTCCAGTCAATCCGGGCACGTACGGCTTGTGCCGCTTGTCGATCGCTCAGATTCTCCAGGAACTGCATCACGCTGACCAGAGCCAATTGCCAAGGATGCAGCGCCGGTTGCCCTTCGACGGAATAGACCGCAGTGAACATCTCATCGTCAAAGCGCGTGCCCAATTCATCGCGCAGCCGGAGGGAGACGTTGCCGTCTGGGAAGGCTGAGTGGGCGACACGGGCGGTTTCAACCGGAACAGGGTGCAAGCCATCGCGCGGTAAACTCATGGGTCATCCCTCCATGGCGGTCAATCTCCTTCGGTCTCTCCTAGAATGCCTCGGTTTCGAGTTCGCCAACAGTATCCAGTGCGGGATAAGGAAACCCACCTGGTAGGCTAGGGCCCACGACCAAGTGTGCCTAGTCGCTGGTTGGTCAACAGTGGCACGAAGGGTGCGGGAGGTGGAGGAGGAGCCTGAACGGGGCTCGGTGCGTCACGCCAGGAGGTGCTCCCATGCCCACCCCACGCCAGTCCATCCCACCCACGACCGAGGCGATCGACCAGTTCTGTGCGCCTTTGACGAGCTGTTCTGCCGCGCGAGGAGCGCGCGCCTCCGCCACTACCTGATCGGGCTGTTGCTGCCGCGCGAGCACAACAAGACGCTGGTGGAGCTGGCGGCGATCGTGCCGGGCGCCGACCGGCAGGCGCTGCACCACTTCCTGCACGATGCGCCCTGGGACGCCGAGGCGCTCAACCAGCGCCGGCTGCAGCAGTGGCAGGCGCATCCGCGTGCTCGGCCCGCATGCGGGCGGCGTGCTCATCGTCGACGAGACGGGCGATCCCAAGCGTGGGCACCGCATCGTCCTGGCGGCCCAGCAGTATCTGGGCAAGCTGGGCCATGTGGCCAACGGGGTGGTGGCGGTGACCAGCCACTGGACCGACGGCAGTCGCCATGTGCCGCTCGGCGTCAAACCCTACCGCCCAGCCAGCCGGCTGCCCAAGGGCAGGAAGGACCCCGCCTTTCACACCAAGCCGGCGCTGGCCTGGCAGCTGATCGAGGAGGCGCGTGCGGCGGGCATCCCCTTCCGCCTGGTGGTGGCCGACTCGGTCTACGGCGAGAACGCCGACGCTGGAGGCGCAGCCTCTTCGCCGCCCAGATCCCCTACGTCATGGGCCTGCGCCCGTCGCATGGGACCTGGCAAGTGGTCGACGGACCGCGCGTCACCCGCCCGCCTTCACCCCCGCCGAGGCGGCGCAGCGCCTCCCGCGGTCCGCCTGGCAGCGCACCGTGCGCTGCGACAGCCACGGCAAGGAGCTCGTCCGCTACGTCGCCGAGCTGGAGCTGGGGCCGGCCTATGGCCCGACCACGAGCGTGCGCCTGATCGCCGCGACCCTGGACCCGGCGCACCTGCAAGCCCGAGTCGACCTGGTATCTGGCCACCTCCTTGCCGCTCGCCCAGGTCAGCGCCGCGCAGGTCTACGAGATCTACCGCCTGCGCGACTGGATCGAGCACTACTACAAGCCGGTCAAGCATGAGTTGGGCTGGGCCGACTACCAGATGCGCCCGGAGCGGGCGATTGTGCGCCATTGGCAGCTGGTGATGCTGGCCTTCACCTTCAGCTTGCTGGTTGGGGCCGTCCCCACCCCCCCGTCCGCCACCTCCCCATCCGCAGCCTCCTCGTCGCGCCCACCGGAGCCGGCGGGCGGGGGAAAAATCACCGTCAGCAGACGCCCGCGGGGGCAGCGGGCGGGTCGTGTGGGCCGCGACGCTGCGCCGGGTGCGGAGCTGGCTCTGCCCCTGGGCACAGCTGCAGCGCTATTGGCAACGCTGGTCGAGCGCCGCCCCACCGCCCGAGCTGGCCGCGCTCCTCGCCCACGTCGCCCAGTCTCGCCCGCTTGAAGCCCCCACTTGACCAACCAGCGCTAGTGCGTCGTTCCCCAACGATGGACGTCTTCTCCCCAGAAGGTCCCGGCGCTGACAGAGAATGCGTCACGTCTTTGCGACAGCAAGCGTGATAGAGGAACGACGCACTAGCGCCAGGGGGTCCGTCGGTGAGTAGACTTGAGCTGTTCTGCTCGGTGGACGAGTCCTGGCAGCGTTTTGCCCCCGCGTGGCAGCGCGAGTTGCTGGTGTCGGGACGGCGCCAAGGCGCCGCCGCCAACGGCGGCGGCGCGGACGGAGGTGTCCCAGCGAGCTTATGACGATCGTGATCCTGTTCCAGCAGTCGCACCACCGGACGTTCAAGGCGTCCTACAGCGAGCAGGTGCAGCGGCATCTGCGTAACGAGTTCCCACAGGTGGTGAGCTACAGCCGCTTCGTCGAACTCATGCAGAGCGTGCTCGTGCCCCTCGCCGTCTACCGGCACACACGGTTGGGCGAGTGCAGCGGCATCCGCTTCATCGACTCGACGGCGCTCGCCGTCTGCCGCACCGCCCGCATCCGGCAGCATCGCGTCTTCGCGCTCGACGCGCGCCGTGGGAAGACCTCCGTCGGCCCGTTCTACGGGCGCAAATTGCATGTGGTCGTCGACGACCGCGGCGAGCTGCTCGCCTCCTGCCTGAGCCGCGGCAACCTCGACGACCGCCGTCCGGTCCCGCGCCTGGTCCGGCGCCTCTTCGGCAAACGCTTCGGCGATCGGGGGCACATCTCCCAAGCCTTGGCCGAAGCCCTGTTCATCCGCCAGGGCCTCTCCCTGATCACCAAGCTGCGCAAGCAGGCCATCATCGAGACCATCGACGACCAGCTCAAGAACATCTGCCACATCGAGCACTCCAGCCACCGCACCCCCGCAACTTCCTGGTCAACTTGCTTGCCGGCCTCATCGCCTCCTGCCACCAACCCAAGAAACCCTCCTTGGATCTAGGGCAACAGCCGCTTTCGCTCGCTTCCCTTATCCCGAACTGACTTGGATTAGTGTTCACGTCCACCAAAGGAACACCACTCGAGCCGCGCAATGTGGTGCGACATTTCAACGGGCTGCTGAACAAGGCGGGTCTGCCGCACAAGCGTTTCTACGATTTGCGACACACGTGCGCAACGCTCCTGCTCGTACAGGGAGTCATCCGCGCGTCGTGATGGAAATCTTGGGACACAGCCAAATCAGTCTGACGATGAATACGTACAGACATGTCGTGCCGACGCTGCAGAAAGAAGCCGCAGGGCGCATGGATGACCTGCTCACTGGTGGTCGGCAACGCGGAGACGGAGGTGATTCGGAGAGTCCTATAGCGGGATCCATCGGCTGAGGTCGCGCCATTCCTCCGCCTCGCTCGCCTCCCACACGAGCTCACGTTCGGCAAGATTGACGCCTATACCGTATCCTGGCCGCAACTTGAACAAACCCCAATGGTGGCGCCCAGCCGAGAAATGGTCGCGCTCATGGCCTGGCATCGTCGAACGATTCTCCGTAACGAGCACGCGTTGTTCGCGCTCGCAGTAGAGCAGGATGTCGGGGTCTAACGTCCCAAAACGAGGCGCTCCCGGCATGCCAACGCGTAGCACATCAGTGTCGGAGTCATGCCGACGCAGGGCCAAGACGTACTCCGGCGATAGGTCCTCGTCGACCAGGAAGCGTACCTTCACGCGCGAGACTCTTGCTGCACCTGTCGTTGCGCCTTGAGCTTGCGGAGTCGCTCGACCACGGGCGCTGGGTTGGCGTCGCTACGGGCCATGTCCTCGGCGATACGGGCGTCAATTCGCCGCAAGTACGCATCCACCTCGTCCTTGTTCTCAAGGTAATACGTGATCGTGGCGTAGACATCGACGGCCCGTAGCGAATCGTATTGGCGGGCGATCTCTTCGACGGGTTGACCTGCGAGATACTTGTGCAGGATGGATTCGATGCCAACGCGGTGGCCTTTGATGCGGATTTCATCCGGCTCAAGGAACTCGAAGTAGTCTTCAAGTCGCATATCGGGTCCCGCTTTCGGCACAACACTTACCGCGTGCGTTTGGCTGTCAAAACCAAACGAGCCACATCCTGCTTGGGATGTAGCTCGTGAGATGTCGCTTGAATTCAGGCTTTTGGGGGAGCCGGTGATCGGATTTGAACCGATGACCTGCTGTTTACGAAACAGCTGCTCTGCCACTGAGCTACACCGGCGCTGGCCGCTTTCACGCCGAGGCCTAGTGTACCGCACTTCGTGGGGACCCGTCAAGCCAAGCGTCCGAGTGAGTGCATGGCTGCGGCTGCGGACGAAGGCATGCGCTTCCCCCGAACAGCGTGGAAGTTGGCCAACTGGTCGGCGTGCGCCCAACTGTTATCTTGACGCCACCTGGGCGATAACGTATGCTAAAGCGCGCCTAGGTGGGTAGCTCAATTAGGCAGAGCAGCGGTCTCCAAAACCGCAGGTTGCAGGTTCGATTCCTGTCCCACCTGCCCTGAATTCAAGCGGATTCGTGCTCCTTACTAGGGGCAACGAAAGTCGGTTTGCCCCCAATTCTGCCCCCAATTTATGGGCGGCGATGAATAGTATTGGTTTCTAGGAGCTAGCGGGAAGGAGGACTGAGCCATGTGCACCATACACGCTAAGCTCTTGTCCTCCCGTGATAGCTATTTGAGCTGATCCCGGAGCGGGCAGGGCACTTCCAGAGGGAGAATGCCTTGACTCTGCATCAGCACGATTTAACTTTGCGCCCGATCACCGGGCATGATGAGCTGGACCTATTCAACAGTTTGCCGTATGTACTCAACGATGAGGTCTCTGGCGACTTGGCAGCTGGTCGCCGCCGCCCGGAATGGCTGTGGCTCGCCCTACGCGGTGATCGCGTTGTGGCCCGGGCCGGATGGTGGTCGCTGCCTGGAGATCAGCACCCGCTGCTGATGGACATCTTCGATATCGACGGCGACACCGACGACGGCGTGCAGTTGCTGAAGGCTGCACTGCCCGCGGTGGTCCCTGCGGGCACGATACCCCCAGAGTACGGCCGGTTCCTCCCTGCGGATTGGCGCGACCAACAACACATCCGGGAGGCGGTCAGCGATCGGATGGGGGCACTTGAACGCGTCGGAGCAAAGCTTCTCGTCGAACGGCTGCGCCTGGAGTGGAGACCCGGTACGCCTATCGCCGAACTCAGCGGGCGACTCACCTTCCGTCAAGTTGACAACCCAGGTGAACTCATCGAACTCATGACGCTCGTGCTGGATGGCACGCTCGACGCGCACAGTCGCGACGACCTAACCCGCATGACCCCCAGTCAGGCTGCGCAGGAGCAGTACCAATATGAACTTGAGCGCTACCCCAGCCCGCATGAGTGGTGGCGGATCGCGACGTTGCAGGACGGAGAACCGGTGGGATTTGTGATCCCCGCGCATAACGGATACAACCCGACCATCGCGTACATCGGCGTGGTGCCAGCACATCGCGGCCATGGCTTTATTCACGATGTGTTGGCCGCGGGTACAGGCATCCTCGCCGCGCAGAACGTACCATTGATCCGGGCTTCCACTGACGTCGGAAACACACCAATGGCTGCGGCCTTCGCCTTGGCTGGCTATGTCACCTTCGAGCGCCAGATCGACATGATCTGGCGATGATCACACAGTGCTAGACCTCGACGTCCATCAGTGGGCAATCAGTTGCCGCAGATTGGTCGTCGGATGAGAGCACTGTCGCCTAGTCCGTTGCTTCGGTAGGTGGCATGGGATGGCTCCCGGATGCAGAGTTAGTTGCGGTTCAGGAGCCATCCTACCTTTGTCTTCCAAGCTGCCAAACAGCCCTTCCCAATTCCCTAAAGGCTGTATGAGAAGGCATCCCTAGTGCGTGATCAACTGGCCTTGTCGAGAATAGGATCAGGTAGCGTGAGGTGCGGCTCGTGGGCACACCCGTGATAGGCGCAGACGCGCTCGGCCACCTCGTGAGCACTGAGCAAACGGGTCGGCTCGACGATGGCGCGTTTGCTGTGGACCCACTTGGGCTCAATCGGGTTGAGCCAGGGACTCTTGACGGGCAGGTAGCAGGCGAGGATGCGGACGCCCTGGCCGAGGTGCTTGACCTGATGGTTGTGGGCACGGATCCAGGCGCGCACCGCCTTGCTGACATGCCAGGAGGCGTTGTCCCAGATCAGCACCCAGACCGGCACGCCCAGCGCCGCGAGTTTGGCCGCAACACCAGTCCAGGAACGGCGTCGTCAGGGCGCTGACGGGGTGGCCGTCGACGAAGCGCAGCCAGACCGCTTCCTCCTGGCCGGCGCGCCGCAGCAACACGCCGTAGCAGGCCAAGGCTTTGGGGTCGGGATCGTGTTTGGCGACCGTCTGTTCCACCAGGCGCAGCGGCTGGTCCGCCTCGGCCCAGGCGTGCAGGAATGGCTGGGCCAGCCGGCTCCACCACACCTCATCGGCAAAGCCCAGCGCCCAGTCCGGGTGCGCTGTGGCCAGCGCGATCAGACGGTCGCGGCGCCTTTTTTTCGGGCGTACTCCGGGTCGGGACTGGTGATCCACTGCTTGGCACGCAGCCAGCTCAGGCCCCAGGCGCTGCAGGGTGAGGCGAATCGTCTCGCCGCTGACCCGCGTCGGCGTCAGGCCCTCGGCGCAGCTCACCTCGGCGGCCAAGTCCAAGGTCCACAGACTGGTGGCATGGCCGAACTCGCGCGGACTGCGGTGCAGCAGCGCGCGCAACTGCTCGGCGCGTTCGCCGGGGAAGGCTTGCGGACGGGGGTGGTGGGCCCGCGAGGAGCCCTGGCGCAACGCGTCGAGCCCACGCGCGTTGAAGGCGTGCAGCGCGTCGAGCACCGTTTGGTCGTCGCAGCCCACCTGCTCGGCGATGCGGGGAGCGCGCTCGCCGCGGGCGCTGGCCAGCAGGATCTGGCAGCGCCGCAAGACAAAGGTGTCCTTCGAGCGCAGCCCCGCGGTCACGCCCGTACGCTCGGCGTCCGTGAGGGGACGCACAAAAATAGGAGGTCTCATACCGGCGAGGATACCACATTCTCGCTTACCCACTTTGAACCGACACTAGGGGTTTCAGGCAACACGACGGTAATGGAAAGCCGGCTGGATCTGCTCACGGGCTAGGCGTTTGAGCGTCAGCCGCACCATGCTCAGATACACCCACGCCTCGCTGGTGGCGGGCAGAAATTCATAGTCCTTGCTCATCCTCCGGTTGCGCCCGATCCAGGCGATGGTGCGCTCCACAATCCAGCGGTGGGGTAAGGGCCGGAAACCCGGCAGCCTGACGGGCGGCTCCTGGTCCGCGCGCAGCCACTGCCCCCGTCCGCCAGGGTGCGCCACGATCGCCAGACGCCAGCCGAACGTCGCCCAGACCCAGGTCTGCAGGGGCCCGAGGTAGGCGCTATCGGCCCAGATCAGCTCCAGGCGCGGCAGGGCGTCCGCGCGCGGCAGCAGGAGGCGCGGGGCGCCCGCACGGTCCTGCAGGTCGGCGGGATGGACCACGACGCGCAGGACCAAGCCGAGGGTATCGACGAGCAGGTGCCGTTTGCGCCCCGAGAGCTTCTTGGCCCCGTCGTAGCCGTGCGGGCCGCCGCGCTCGGTGGTCTTGACCGACTGACTGTCCAGGATCGCCGCGCTGGGCGTCGGCTGCCGGCCGAGTTGGCGCCGTAGCCGCTCGCGCAGCGCGTGCGCCACCTGCTCTTCCGTGAATGCCGTTTTCCGCATCTGGTCCTCCCCTCGCTTGCTCCACATTCTCACCTAATGGGTGGACCAAAAGAATGGGGATGGAGCAGCACGACCAGCCTGCGTCGTCCTCGGCCGATTTACGCCGCCCGCGAGAGATGGCGGGCCGCATGGAGCCTGGGATAGATTGTTGTGCAGAGTTCGCTGCCGCGCCGACGTCGCTTGATAGCCCAATTGAAGGTGCTTCCTTGGGGGCGCTAAGCAACCAAGTGCTTTGCTGGAACACGTCCTCACCATCCCTGGACACACGCCGAGGCTCTTACGCACTTTTGGTGAATCAAGAGAGTAGTGATTCCGGGGCGTGCGCTATGGTTTGCTCCGTCTCTTCAGGACTGGAGCAAGCGTATGGCGCAGGCGACCATGCTCCCCGATCCCGAGCAGGTGGAGCTTGTGGCGGTGAGCGGCACTACATCAGGAATCACGGCGGTGGTCCGAGCACGCGCCAGCAGTACGGCTTGTCCGGTCTGTGGTACTCAGTCGGAGCGGGTGCATTCGCCGTACACTCGCCAGGTGGCAGACCTGCCCTGGGGTGGCGTCGCCGTCCGCCTCCAGTTGCACGTCCGCCGGTTCTTCTGTGACCAGTCGACCTGTCCGCGCGCCATCTTCACCGAGCGCCTCCCAGGAGTCGTCGCCCCGTACGCACGGCGCACGGGGCGCCTGAGCCAGCTGGTCGAGCTGGTGGGCTTCCTGCTTGGGGGCAGTGCGGGCAGTCGGCTCCTGCAGCACCTCGCGCCAGGAGCGCTGTTGGGCAGCCGGGACAGCGTGCTGCGGACCATCCGCCGAGCCACATTTCTTCTGCCGCAGGCGCTGCACGCGCTGAGCGTCGACGATTTCGCTTTTCGGCGTGGCGTCACCTATGGAACGATGCTCGTCGACCTCGAGCGGCGTCGCGTGGTCGACCTGCTGCCAGAACGCTCAGAGGTAGCCTTTGCGTTGTGGGTGCGCCAGCATCCTGAGGTGCAGGTCGTGAGCCGGGATCGCGGCGGTGACTACGCTCTCGGAGCGGCTCTGGGCGCGCCGCAAGCCGAACCGATCGCTGACCGCTTTCACCTGCTCGTCAATGCCGGTGAGGTCCTGGAGCGTTGTCTCACGAGGCACCATGCGCGCCTGCGCGAGGCGGCGCTGCGCAGTGCCCCAGCGGAGGCGGTGCCTCGTGCGCCGAAGGGCGCGGCGGCGGACGCGCGCCGCAAACAGGAGCGGCATGCAGCCCGTGAGCAGCACTTTCAACAGGTGGTAGCCCTCACGCAACACGGGGTCTCAGCCCACCCGATCGCCCGACGCCTCGGCATCGCCCGCGAGACCGTCGCGAAGTACCTGCGGGTGGCGGCCTTCCCCGAGATCGCGCTCCATCCCCGTCCCCGACGGATTGACCGCTACCTGCCGTATCTGCGTGAGCGCTGGGATGCCGGCGAACACAACGTGCGGCAGTTGTGGCGCGAAATCCGGGCGCAGGGCTACCCCTGCAGCGATATCGCCGTCCGGCGCATCGTGAGCACCTGGCGCGAGCCCGCGCCGCAGCGGGGCGTGCCCGGTACGCCGTTACCGGCCAAGGAAGAGATCCTCTACTACTCAACGCGCAAGACGCGGTGGCTCCTGTGGAAGGCGGAAGCGGCACTGTCAGAGCGCGAAGGGGCCTATGTGGCGGCGCTCAAGGAGCTCTGTCCCCCGATCGCCGAGGCGCAGCGGCTCCTGACCACCTTTCGCGCCATCCTCACACAGCGGTGCAGTGAGCAGCTGCAGCCCTGGTTGCAGCAGTGCGAGCAGTCGGGCATCTCCGAACTGGTCGGCTTCGCGCGTGGCCTGCGCCGCGACGAGCCCGCGGTACGCGCGGCCCTGCACTCTGACTGGAGCCAAGGGCCGATTGAGGGGCAGGTCAATCGCCTCAAGCTGCTCAAGCGGCAGATGTACGGCCGCGCCAAGTTCGATCTCCTCCGCCAGCGCGTGCTCTTCCACGCTGCAGCCTGACGGAGATGCTTCAGGGGGACGACGTCTCCTGTTCACCAAAAGCGCGTAAGAGCCCACGCCGAGGGTGCAGGTCACGGTTCCCTTTTTTGAAGCCGGAACTGGCAAAACAGCCAGCCTTCATCAAGAGCGTGCACCTGTTCAGACGATGCGGAATCCACATAGCAGGTGAGAAGCGACACACCTACTGGACTCAGCAGATTCGTTGGGATGTCGTGATGCAACAGTTGACCATGGTCGTACTCCAGGCCAGTTCGCGTCTTCCGCCTCACCGTCGTGCTGGAGCCTGAGAAAGTCTAGAAGCCAGCTCACGGATCTGGTCTCATTTCGTGTTGCAGCATAATTGCGCGTCGTGCAGGGATCCCAAGAGCAGAAATATTACATTGGGTCAAGACTGTGAGCGCGTTTGCGTAGCAGTTGATGGCTGCATCTGTCTGTTCACGTGCTTCAAGTTCATCACCCAGGCAAGTCAGCGCCTGACCTAACAGAGCAGGATCGTCTACGCGGCGCGCAAGACGGATGACCGATTCTATGAGAGCGATCCTATCTATAGAACTATCAGCAAGCCGCGCATAATATGCGCGCGCGAGATGTGCCAGTCCAACACCCGGAGAATCATAGTTAGCTTGCGCCAGTTTTTCCGCGCACTTGAGATGGGGCCGTGCAAGGGTGATGAATGCATTGCGATCGGTTCCAGCATGATGACTCTCGGCCTCAGCCAAAGCAGCAAGCGCGACAAACGTTTCGATTCGATCTTGCGAGACCGGCGTAGCAGCTTGTGAAAATACTTCCCAAACGCCAAGTGCATGGTGGAGCGCTCTCGCAGGTTGGCGTTGAAGCAAGTAGATGTAGGCCTGTACCCATTCTGCCGACGCGAGGTCAAGATCGTCATGCGGTTCGCGCAATGCCACTTCTCTAGATTGATTCACGAGGGTCTGAGCTTCGGTGAACTGCCCAAGAAAGAACTGGCTGGTAGCCAATTGAGATAGGATTGTCGTCCGCGATATTCCACTCCAGTTCTCAGCGCCATGATTCCCTTCGTTCATGATGTCAATACAGGTGTGAAGATCGTCCGACGCGTTGTTGAAGTCAAGCACTGCCCGGTCAAGTCGAGCGCGTTGTAGGAGCAATTCGATTTGAGCGGGCTCGTTTCCGAGATCAATGGCGAGCAATAATGCATTATCGCCGAGGTCTAGCGCGTCTCCATACTCCCTGAACGCTGCGCTTGCGAGGGCAAGCACGAAATATACGTGCAATCGCTGTTGGCCACACATCGCCATGTGGCGGCGAGGGTACACGTGCTCCCATGCTGTCTCATAGGATGAGGTGTCGCCGCTGCGGCACTTAATGGCAGCATATGCACTCCGCAAAGCCTGCGCGACGGTGCTTGAGTACCCTGCGTCTTCGTGCCATGCATCATGATCGGGGATCATCAAGGAGTTCGACGAGTCCGCCATGGCGCCCTCCAAGCCCGAATGCAGAGAAACAGCGGCAGAAATACGCATCGTCGCGCAAGCAGGAAGTATCTCTCATTGTAGTACGAACAGGGCCCGCAGAAGTGGACAAGACCTCCGCGGACCCAGATAACCCCGAGCGATAGCGCTCTTCAAGCGCTCTAACAGCCTGCTAATACACCTCCGCACTCTGCTGATGGATGAACACTAGTTAGTTGGACGCTTGTGCGCGAAAGCCTCGCATACTCGCTGGAGACCGGCGAGTATGCGCTAACCAGCAATAGGGCAAACACTGACGCTGCAATGGCCGCACGCACGATGCTACGCATGGTTGATGCTCCTGTTCGGGGAACCTCACAAAGAGGAGTGGGCGTTATGCTTGCGGCCGGTCGCATCCACATGATGCGCGAGAACCTCATTGCCCGACAGTCACTGAGGTGTGATCGCCGCAAATGGTGTGCTCTGCTTGCTGCTTCACGAGAGGTATCGCTCGTTCGCTGTACCACTTATATAGATCGAATTGCGAACTGGACACTCGCGCTACTCTCGGTGTCACATGTTGGGATCTGATATGATATAATTAGCGTGCGAACAACCGACAGAGATGGAGGATGTGTGTACCATGGACAGTCAATTAAGGCCGAGGGGATGGAACATCTTTGCGCGTGAGCTCGAATCTGTCTTGCTCGTCCACGGATTCCGTCTTGGCCATCTCAACGACCGCGCACACATTCATCCTGAAAAAGTTCGCCGCTTACAGCAGTCCTTGATCAAGCCTAGATTCCATGTGTTGCCGCCAGAAGAGCTGGAGCATGTCAGCGTAGTCTTCGGATTCACGGACGATGAACAACTGCGCCTCCGCGCCGCAGTTCTAGCCACGGCCATGGAGGACATGCTTATGGATCGGATTCACCCGGAAGATGCATTTGCGGCGGCGGATCAGATTTTCCCATTGCTCTTCCAGGCGCTCAAGGCCGCTACAGATGACACCCAAGGTATAGGGGCGATCAAGGGAATGCCAGCGGAAAAGCAGGTCGAATTCGACCGACTCGATGGCATAGATGAGGCGCTCGATGAGATTGACTCTGCTCTTCTCGCCCTTCACCTAAGCCTAGCCGGTCGAGTGGACAAGCGAACTGACTATTTGCATCAAGCGCGACAGGGATTTATCTCGGCACTCAGCAAACTTGACCAGCTTCCTCACGATCTCCGATCGGATCAGGCTTGGATAATTTGGCATGCTGAGGCGCATAGCGGACTTGCGGCAGCGGAACGCAGTCTCGCCAAACAGGAGTTCGGAGAAAAACAAAAATAATCGGCCGGTTAGCAAGCGGTGGGCACTCCAACATTCATCACGCAATATATGCTTCCGCGAGCTCATCAAATTGTAAGCGTATGCTTGTCAAGTGTGGTATGCGGGAGTAGGATTGGTTCTGCTCTCAGGCAGACTAACGTGCCGAGTGCCAATGACGTCTGAATGCAAACGCAACCACTAGGAAGGGGCGAGTGCATGTATGATTTAGCTGACTTCCAGGCACTCGTCGTCGGTGTCGGCAATTACGCTAACTACGAGGATCTACCTGAGACGATCCGAGATGCAGAGAACCTCACGCACGTGTTGGTTGATCCTGCACGGTGCGGTTATCCACGGTCACACGTGCGCCTACTTACAGGTGAGGCGGCGTCACGCGGCAACATCCTCGAAGGGCTAAACGCGCTCGCCGAACAGGCGTCCTACGACGCAACAACACTCGTCTATTTCTCAGGGCATGGAGGATATATTTCCGGTTATCCGCAGACCATATATCTTTGCCCAAACGAAGCGGATCCGCATGATCTCGCCGGCACGGCCATCTCCAACGAGGCATTCAGTGCAGCACTTGCGACCATCCAGACGCCGCGGCTAGTCGTCATTCTTGACGCTTGCCACGCCAGCGGAGCAGCGAGTTTCAAGGGCGCTGAGACGCCACTCCAGTGGGTAGGCGAAGTTGGGAAGGGATTCGCACTGAGTCAACTCAGACAGGGATCCGGACGTATCATCTTCGCTTCTTCGAGACGGGAGCAACGATCCTGGACTTATCCATCTGGCCGCATGAGCCTCTTTACCTACTACTTGCTAGAAGGCCTCAATGGTCGAGCGCAGTCGCATGGCGACGGTCTCATTCGCGTCTTTGACCTCTTTGACTACGTGAGCAACATGGTCCGCAGCAAGAAGCGCTCGCAGGAACCGTTGCTGGCAGCGCAAGATGTCTCCATGAATTATCCAGTCGCGCTCTACCTCGGTGGAAACAAGGGCGGTATGCAAGAGAGCGATGGTGGTACACAACAACCAGGTGGTGGTAACCTTGGGACAACCTTGCGCGTGCAAATCGTTCATGATGCGGCCGCCGGAATCACCGCGGCCTCCGAGGCGCTACTCGCCCTCCCGTTGGAAGTGCTCGAAACAGCGAAGATCGACCCAGCCATTGTTGAATTGCAGCACGCTGAGTTCACCCGGCTTGAGAGACAGCTTATGGTGTTCGGACAAGATCCGGGACGGATGGCTCGACGGGCTGAGATCATCCACTTCTTCATCAATATCTGCCTAGAACTAGAGCGGTCGGACAAGTAGTGGAGCAGGAGAAGGTGCAGTGGCAAATGACGACCAGTCGCCAGCTGATGGACCTGTGCCAGACCCCGAACGAAAGGCGACGCCAGGGCAGGCGCCCCAGCAGGGAGGATCACCGAACGATGGAGCGTCGGCGCGCGCGATCTCACCCGACGATGGGCAGGCACCCCAGCACGCTTCAGAGACCCCGAACGCGGCTCCGGCCCAAGCGCCCTTAAATGGTGCTCCCACTCCCGAACTACCGAGACCTGAGTCCCCTACTATCAATAGCGTGATCGAAGGGGACAGTCCCGTGGATAACGCGGGCCGCCTCATTCGGGGCGAGAGCGAGCCTCGAGGGGGGACATTTGATGCCGATCTCAAGCAGGCACAGAAAAGCTTCGGGGGCTGGGGGCGGAAGACCTTCCTGCGTGTCCCGGTCTATCTTGCTCAATATATGCAAGGTCTGGCCACTGTAGAGGAACGCGCTTCGACCCACCCGAAGTATGGGGAAATGATGGTCGTTTGCAGCAGACTGCGCGAGAACATCATTCGCGCAGGCTGGTCTGGCGATAGGGAGCAACTCAGGTCAGAGCGCGGCGAAATCATCGAGGTTCTCAACAGCTACACTGACGAGATCTTTCATGTGTACTTTTACCCTGCGCTCTGTCAGGTAGACGAAAGCTCAGGCGCTCCGGCTGGTGGGCCTTCAAAGTCTCCTACTGATCAGCTAAGCATCGGAAAGTGGTTCGGATCAGAGCTGGGACCCTTTGAGCGCTGCTTCGTAGTCGCAGTGGCGTTGCTAGAGGGAGCGCCGTCAAGCGAAATCTCACGCGCTGCGCATGAGCTCAATACGCTTGAATTGCGGGCCCAAGCGCGGACAGGCCAGGCGCAGGGCGCTAATGAGATCGCTGGGGTTGCACCGAGCTCTGCCGAGGTGACGATTGAGGATCTCTTGGCGAGCACCCATACACGGGTAGTGAAGGTTGAGGGCGCGGAGCGCGTCATCTGGTCAGACGAGGCCTTTGGCCCGCGCGTCCAGGAGTTAATCGCACGGCAGGCGACAACCGTTGGCCTCACCTATGGTGGGAGAAACCTCCTCGATATCCTCCAGGGATGGGCAAAAAGCGAGAACGAGGAGCGTGCCTGGCGGGCCGCTTGGTCTCTTGCACAGCTCTGGTGGCGGCAAGATCAGGCGCAGGTATTCAGGCTCGCTAATGAATGGGCCAAGAGCGATGACGTTCAGACCTGGCAGAGTGGGGCTACTCTATTATACGGCGCGTGCGCGGCCGAGCAGAAGGAGAAGCCAGATCAAGCCTCATCGCAATCCGTTGTCTTGCAGCACCTGCGCAATTGGTCCGATTGGAAGAGCAACGTCAAGCTCGCCTGCGTCGCCTGTTACGCTTATGGGCTGCTTGGCAACGATTGGCCGGAGATTGCACTCGATGGGCTCGATCACCTCCTCGGTTTTGACACGTCAGCTAGCCAAGCGCAGTCATTTCGGTCACCGCCTGACATCGTGGTGTTATTCTCCATGTTCAGCTCTCTAGAGCTTGCGAGCGCTGGGCAGATTCGTCCCATGCTTGAGCGATTCGCATCCCACGCGCAGCGATTCGCTCACGATGTCCGACACGATTCGACGGGGCTGCTCGAGAATGACAAGAAACGTGCCTGGCGCGAGCGCAGTCTTGACATGCTGTTTTTTCACGTTGTGTTTTTGCTGGCTTTCTCGCACTCTGGCGCTAAGCATGAGGGACACGCCCGCTATATGACGCAAGGGCACTTGTTGGAGCGCCCTGAAATGCCTGGCACCCGTGGCCAAGACGTGTTGTTGGCGGGTGTGCTTACACAGGATGAAACGAGATGGCACTCCAGCCTCCAGACATTGTTCTCCGCCGCCATCTCCGAGAGCCGGGGCGCGCTGGCGTTTAACGCACTCCGGAGTTGGATTACTATCGTCTTGTATGAACCAGGCGCAGAGGCACGCGCCGCACTGTTACGCTTTGTTCGGGTGCTAGCCGCGCAACTCTCCCAGTGGGACCGTGAACTGGACAAGTCCGGCTTGCGCGCTTCGAGGGCCGTAATGGAGCAGAGGCTAAGGTCATGGTCGCTGGCTAGCCGTCGGGATCTTCTGCCATTGGGTCAATTTGCTCAGGATGCGCTTCGAGAGTTGCGAGACTAGCCATCTCAGGAGGCAACCTATGTCAAACACGCTGACCGACCAATACCAACTGGTGCGCATCACCACGGTAGACGCCGGGTTCTGGCAGAACCTGCTAGGCAAGCCCATCAACTACAATGACGGCTTCTGCCGCGAGCTCTTCCGCGACGGGCGACACATCGGTTCGATACGATCAGATGCGGATACAGCATCTGCGAAGCGTGGTGATACCATACTTTCTGTCAATATGGGTATCGTGACGGTCCCCTTCACCGACAAGCTCCCTACGCGAGACGGCTATCAATTGGGCTACGATGGCACCGTGCGGCTGCAGGTGGGAGATCCGCGCCTCTTCGCTACCTGCTATCAGCAGGCTATTGATCCACTCCAAAAAGCAATAGACTCGATCCGCGGAGCGCTCACTAGGGAGATTGCACGAACACAGCATGATGACGCCACAGGCGAATACCTGCGTCATATTGTGGAATACTACAGCGGTCAGCACGGCACGTTCCCCACTCCAGGAGGACTCCGGGAAGTCACTATTATCGCAGAGTATGGGATGCTGATCCTTGACGCCCAAACCTTGATCCCGCGCCCCGATCCGCAGCGTAAGGTAGACAAGGAGGAGGACGAGCGGGTCAAACGCGAAACAGAACGGTTAAGGAAGGACGAACAGATCGAACTCGCCCGCCTGTCACAACAGTGGGTAGTCGGCGAGGAGCAGCGCAAGCATGATATCCGCACCCGCGAAAACCAACTCGATGACGATTCAGCACGCAGAGATCACGCGCGCGTCCAGCAGGAACAGGACGTATTGCATGCTGCAGCAGTGAAACTGCGTATCGAGTCGGCCCAAGAGCAGGCACAGCAAGATCGAGATTTGCTGCGCAGGCTGCGCGACGATGAATGGCCCAGAGATCGCATCCTGCGAGAATATCCAGAACTGGCCTATCTTTTCGAGCGCCGTGACATTCTCACTGGTCAACTAATGGAGCCGGAAAGTCAGCCGAGAATCGCGGGGCCGGCCACGGCCGTGACGCTGCAACCGGGTACTACGTCCCCCGCTGAGGTATATGGAGTCTCCAGTGAATCACGACCTGACGACCTTTCCACGATCTCTCACCTGGGCATCAGAGTGTCGCGCCACAAATTCTCGGACGAGGAGATGGGATGGAGCGGGGCGAAGAGCGGCCTCGCATATTTCATCGAGGATGTCATTCCTGATTGGAAGGGCGAGCAAAAGTTAAAGAAGGGCGACTTCCTCTTCGAGATTGCCGATCGGCCTGTCCCGGAACTGCCCGAACTGGCGCGATTGCTGAATGAGTTGAACGCCGGCGATAGGCCAGTAAAGATCACTTATCTACGTGGCACGGCAGTCCTTGTAGCCTATGCAGATATACCATCCACAACACCCTAAGCCAGCGTCCCTGTTCAGTGCTCGTAGTGCCCAACGTTGCCGCAAGACAACGCTAGTCAGGTGTGTCAGGAACCACCGGCGCACTCCGCAAAAGACGCCGCTTACGCCGCTCAACCAGATTCCGAATTCGGAGACCAAAGAATGACGTCAACGCAAACGAAACCTGTCAAGTCGGTGCCTAGCGGGAAGACCGCTGCCGAGCTTCGAGCGGAGCGTGAAAAGCGGCGAGCGGAGCGTGACAAACGCTGGGCGGAGCGGCGCCTAAAGTCTGTCGGCAAACAAGGCGCATTGGATGATCTCTCCAAGAACCGGTATACGTACACGCCATTCGAGATGAGCCTTCTACTCAATCCGGAGAACACAGGCGCGGCAATCGAGTCAGGCATCACGCGCGTCGCCAGGGTAATCGAGTCAGCGCGCAATATGCTCGTCATCCTGCCTCTCACGCTCACTTGGCTGTCACTTGGCCTGGCGGCCGCAGCCTACCAGAAAAGCCTAACCGCGCCTAAGCCAAATTCGGAGCCGTTCTTGCAGCAATGGCAAGAAGGCTTCCCCGCGATTTCCGCGATCCCGATAGGCAACTGGCACATATCCCTACTGCTCAACCATGAGCGCTGGTTCACATTCGAAAACTTTGCCCTTACAGACGCTAGTATTCTTCTTCTGTTACTACTGCTCACGATCGTCGCGCAGACGCAGGAAGTCTGGGGGTATCAGCGTGGCATACGCCTGACCAACTATCTCGAGCGGTATTTGTACGATCTCAACCGGCAGGTCCTCTTTCAACCCGAGATTGCCCCGGATGAAAAACTGCCGCCCTGGTTGCGGGAGCTTCGCACAGATTTGGGGCACTTGGGAGAGGTCATCCAGAAGATGAATGTCGGGCTTGACGAGAGCCTAGGAAGTTACACTGAGGCGCTGACCCAGCAGCGGGAAGCCGTGGCGGATCTCGTAGAGGATACGAATAGGGTTCATGACTCGGTAGTACTGCTAAGAGACCTTTTCCAAGGTGGGGCCGAAGCTGCGCGCATCTATCAACGCTACATCCCTTCCGCGGCAAACGATTTCGCAACAATGACGAACGCGCAGGTCCGCTCCACTGAGGCAATGCAACAGTTGGGAGAGATGCTAGCGCGGGTGACGGTATATCTCGCTCGAGCAGCAGGTGAGGCCGATCCGGAAAGTGCCCTGCGCCGCTATCGACAGATTATGGATGAGTTACGGCAACCTTATCAGCAGCAGCCAGCTTGGCAGTTCTGGCGACAACGGGGCGGGGGGGATACGCCGTATCGCGCTCCCTCGAGCTCCAGGCGATTGGATCCGGGCTTGGGGAGTGTTGCCGCACCACGGCGAGCGGTACGAGCAAGCGCTCCCGACGAGAGGATACCGCCTCAGGAGGAACAGCAGGCTTACGTCCCTCAGTCGACGTATGCCGACGTGGAGGAAGCCGATGTGCGGCCACAGCGGGGCGTGCTTCGCCGGTTAGGTGGGATGCTGTTCAATCGAGATCGAAATTGAGGTCAATATGAGACGGAGCCGCCGGACAACTACCTGGGGCATCTTTCCCCTTGCGGGGTGGCTTTTCACTGATCTACTTCTGGCCCTAACGCTGCTCTTTCTCGTCACGTCTGTCACGGGAGTAGCTAAACCGCTACCATCTCCCAAGGTAACCCCTACGCCGGTCATATGCGGCGTCGATCCAAAGTATGAATCGGCGATTGTCACTTCGCGAGATCCGGACGGTGTACGTAACCAAACCCCCGATGCGATGAATAGCTTTTTCGCAGACGTTCAGCACAGCGACTTGCAGAAGTATCAGGGACGCTTGGTAGGTGTCGCTGAGGTCTTTGGCGGCAGCCCTGATGTAGGAGATGGAATCACTTTCGCGGCGGGAGCCATCAAGTCGCTTAGCGCCCATTCCAACGGTAGTTTCCTTTTTTACTCGAGAACCGTGTTCTTCAGGCCGCTGTGGGACGGGGAACTCGAAAGTGACCAAGTGCGCATTTACGTCTTCTTCCTTACAGTGGCCGCCACGTCATGTGCCAGTTAGGAAGCAGAAAATGTGAGCCTTTGCTAGTCGAGACTGTGGCGCTCGCTAACCGCTCCAGACTCATACCGGGCGGCCAGTAGCGCCCTTACCAATGGGTATCCAATGGGTATCTATCATCAAGTTGTCTATGCTGGGGGTGAGGCATGTCCACCAGTCAGACGAAAAGTGCTGGCCGGTATCCGCGATCAAGGGGAGTCCGCGCGGTACGCTGGATTTTGTCCATGTGGTGGCTGGCCTTCGTTGCGTACGTTGGTGATGTGACGTTCAATTTCTTTGGTGATGTGGAGCAAAACGGTTTCACTTCTGGTTTCTCCACCGCCAATATCCTTCGGGCAATGGAGGTCGATCGAATCACGTATCTGCTCCATAGTCCGCTATTGGCTGTGCTTGCGACCATAGGGTTAGCATTGCTTGTTGCGGCGGGGATCTGGGCGCACCTGGACAGAAGGCGTGAAGCAAGGGCGAGAGTAAGGGCACTCTTTTCAAGCCAGTTCGGTCCTGACGCGGCCGAGGTGCTCGCAGAAGGTATAGAGATGTGGCCAAAATCAACTGCACCGACCATCCAAGAGAGCAAGGGTGGTCATTAGCAACAGCCCAATCCGGTATTGGTAACGAGCCGGTGAACATACTTGACGCCGTACACGTAGGTCCGCTACTCCGCAGAGATCGTTGCCACACCCTGGATTTTGACTGGCGCGTCGTGCAAGCACTTGCTACTGCATAACGATAGCGATCATCGCATCTCTTGCACCTCCCGTGCGCCTGGTGTGGCCGCTCGATGGTGCTACAGTCGATACACCGCTCATAATCGCGCGACCAGCGCGTATCCTGCTCGCTCAAATTGCGCTGCCCCCGCTCGATGGAGGAGCGCATGAAAACTGCGGTAGACTGACCTGCAGGATCGCTTGCTCCGTCGGCACCATTTGACAGCCCTTTTGGAGGTTCCGCCCTGGGGCTGGAACGCCCGTCATCGCCTCCGGGTGCCACGTGTCGGTCGCAACTCATGGCGCGAGGGACACTCCACGGGGCGTTGCGCTCGGCCCGATCTCTTCGCAGGTGTCGGAAAGGTCGGGCTAGAAGCGACGACGTCCGGCACGTCTGGCTCACCCAATGCCTGCTCGCTTGGGCGTTCGTCCTGACCTTCCGACGCCGCGTCGCTCAACGAGCATCGATCGTCTCGACAGCGCGGCCACACCTATCGCATGGAGTGCCCACGTGCGGGCAGCACGCGGGACCGTCTTGATGCCAATGGTGATGCCAATCGGGGCGAACGGCAACGGACAAGGGCGACCGGCACGGAGGCTGAATCCGGGAATTGAGGGGCTCCGCGGACGAGGGCGGACCCCGCCAGACGGCCCGGGCCGGTTTCCTAAACCGCGGTTCTACCTCCGCACTGCACGTTCATTCTTATTCAGTGGCGGCCCCTGCATTGTAGACTCGCGCGACATAGCGGCGGAGCCGATGTGTTGAGACCGGGAGACAGAACCCTGCTAGGTAGGCAGCAGTACTACCGAAAATACAGCCTGCTCCGCAGTGCGTACCTAACAGAACGAGTGTAGCGTGTTACCGCCTGGATTGTGGCAACATTGCCGAGCCGGTCATCCTTCCTAGCCCATGTACCCCATTGCCGTCTGTTTGTACTACCGGCCTTCTTTCCATCTCAACAGTGTGTGAAAATGTCAACAAGGGAAGCGGGATCCCGGCGGGAAGGCGAGGACTTCAGTGACGGCCCACATGCACGACTCCAATGCATCTAAAGCAAGCGGGTTCCGGGTGCCTAGCACAGACGCTTATGAGGCCGATGAGGCCGAAGTGCCCAGGATGAGCAGCTTGTCCGGCCCTCGAGATGACGTCTATTTCTCGACCGACAAGGTTGACAAGGACTTTGAGGCGATCCCATCGAGCGCCATCGCGAGGCTCCTCGACAGGAGACTGAAGTTACGCGTCGGTCCAGTAGAGGTGCGCTGGGGGGCCAAACAAGGTGCAGTGACTAGGAATGATAAGCTGCGCGCGGTCATGGCCTGCTACGAGCAGGAAGGCCGAGTGGGGACTACCAACGACCCACGTAAGTTCTTCGCTGGATCCTTGCCCATGCGCTGGGACATTGTCCCCTTCGAATTCGGAGACATGGTCTTCTTCTGCTCAGTACGGCGTATCCCACAGTACGCGGCAGATGACGAAGCGGAGATGGTGGTGTTGGGCGGCTCGTCGTGGAACGTCGAGTCATGGCATCCCCGGCGGCTTGAGCGACTTGAATATCCACCTGTCGGTATCCCGAACCGCGGGGACCCTATGTCAAAATCGTCCATTAGAGCCATCTTTGCCGCCGCCGATGAAGCGTATGCTCTGCGGGAAGACGCGTCGCGGTATCAAGATACCGACTCATACCGCTTCGAAGCCATGCTCACGGATTCACCGGATTACGAGCTGCACCGTAATGTACGAAAAGTTGCCCAAATCGCGCTGGACATGAGAGGGATCGAACAGAGATGCGACTTCTTTGCCAAGTACTTGGTGGAACGGCAAATGAAATTGCGCCTCTACTCGAAGTTCTATGACACCAAGGTGCGTGTGTTGATAGGCACGCCTTACTTCGTGGCAGTCGCGGACTAGGCCAACGGTTCTCCGCCGATGCCTGGAGACAGCGGAGTGCACGATTAAACTTTGGCGATCAGCTAGAACTGATCCTCAACGCCATCTTCAGCAATCGCTTCCTGACCAAGTGAGCGTTGTGTACTCATCGTTGACCCCAACGCGGGCGGATGTAGAAGAACACACAGCGGCACGAATCCGTCCATCGAATGCCCTGAAATTGGGCACTGATGGAGAGTGGCGAACGTCGCTGAACGCGGCAGATAAAAGTCGCTGTTTTGGTTACTGGAGCTCACCCGTTGCGACTTGTCTGCGTATTCCGGCGAAATCGACCACTGATTCTGATAAATCCCGACCACGCAGTCCGGAAAGTCACGACCACGTGAAGGCACGACCCGTCGCTGTGTACTTCATGTAGCAGATGGATCAGGGGAACGCAAGGGGGCGTTGAGTTTGCGCAGCGAGTCTCCTTTCAGTAAGAGGGTGTGGGCCGTGTGAATGAGCCGGTCGAGGATGGCATCGGCGACCGTGGGATCGGCCAAGAGCGCATGCCAGTGGTCGGGCGGCACCTGGCTGGCCACCAAGGTCGCGTGGGTCTGGCAGCGATCGTCGAGGATTTCGAGGAGATCGCGACTTTGCGCCGGCGTGAGCGGCGCCAGTCCCCAGTCGTCGAGGACCAGCAGGTCGAACTGCGCCAGTTGGCGCAGCAGGCGCGGATAGGAGCCGTCGCCCTGTGCGAGGGTACAAGCGGTGAGCAGGCGCGAGAGGCGGTAATAGCGGGCACTCAAGCCTTGCCGGCAGGCCGCTTGGGCCAAGGCACAGGCGAGATAGGTCTTGCCCGATCCGGTGGGACCGGAGATGAGCACGTTATGGTGCTCACGCACCCAGCGGACGCCGGCCAACTCGCGGAGCAGCGCCCGGTCGAGGCCACGCGGTGCCGCGAAATCAATGTCCTCTGGACACGCGGGCAGCTTGAGGTGAGCGGCGGTGAGGAGGCGGGCCAGCCGACGATCCTGGCGCGCCGTCCATTCGCGGTCGACGAGCAACCCAAAACGCTCGTCGAAGGACAAGGCGCTGGTGTCGGGCTGCTGCAGTTGCGCGTAGTAGGCGTCGGCCATCCCCGGTAAGCGCATCTGTCGCAAGTTCTCAAGGGTTTGCTGCGCGAGCATGGACGAGTTCCTCCTGACGATAATAGGCGGCCCCACGGACATGCGCGTGGGCTGGTAGGCTCTGCGGGAGGGCGGCGCCGGGCACGGCGTCCGCGGGCAGCGTGCAGTGGTCCAAGCCGTGCTCGAGGATGGATTTGACACTGCGGTAGGAGCTGGCCCCAATGGCCAGGGCGCGGGCACTGGCGGCTTCGAGCCGCTCGTGGGGATAGTGCTGGCTGAGACGTTGCAGCCCCAAACAAGACCGATAGCCATGTTCAGGGTGCGGGCGTTTATCCAGGATGGCGCGGACCAGGGCGCCAGTGGACGGGCCGACCGCTATGGCCCAGTCCACCAGGCGCCCTAGTGTCCACTCCAGATGCTTTTGGTGGGCCAGGGGCCGGTGGTGTGGATCCGTGACACACTGGCCAACTCGGTCACTACGGGGATGGCTGGCCACTCGGCGGCCCCGGTGCAGCACTTCGACGACACCTGCGGTCAGCCGCACCTCCACGTCCTGGCGCACCAGGGCCGCAGGCACGCTGTAGTAGTTGTGGTCGACCTCGAGATGGTAGTCTAGCCCGACCCGCACGCGTCGCCACTGCGCATACTCGTAGGGCTGTGCGGGTAACGGGCGGAGCGCTGGGCGGTCGAGTTGGGTGAACAGCGCGCGCCGCGAACCCGGGAGTTTCTGAAAGGGCTTGTCGTTGAGGTGCTCGAGTAACGCGCGGATGGCGGCGTTGAGTTCGGTCAGACTGAAGAAGGTGCGGTGACGCAGGACCGCCAGGATCCAGCGTTCGACCACCAGCACCGCGTTCTCGGCTTTCGCCTTGTCTTTGGGTTTATGTGGTCGGGCGGGCAGGATGGCTGTGCCGTAGTGTTCGGCCCACTCATGATAGGTCGGGGTGACGTCAGGCTCATAGCGGTCAGCGCGCGAGACACCGGCCTTGAGGTTGTCGGGGATGACGAGCGCGGGCACCCCGCCAAAGAAGGTCAGCGCGTGCGTGTGCGCTCCAATCCAGGACGGCAGATCCTGGGCGAAGCTGGCTTCGACATAGGTATACGAACTGGCCCCCAGCACGGCGACGAAGATCTGCGCCGCGCGTACCTGGCCGGTCGCGGGGTCGGTCACTGGCACGGTCTGGCCGGCGTAGTCGACAAAGAGTTTCTCGCCGGCCACGTGGGTCTGCCGGAGCGAGACATCGACCGTACGCCGCCAGGTGCGATAGCGCGCACAGAACTGACTGTATTGGTAGCCCGTTGGGTGGGCAGCCTTGTATTCGAGCCAGAGCAATTGCAGCGTGACGCCTTTGCGCCGCAGTTCCTGGTGGATCGTCGCCAGGTCGGGCTCGGGCTGGATACGCGGACGACCTTGCTTGTCGGGATACAAGCGTGCCACCAGGACCGCTTCGTCCACGTCGGCCGCCATTGGCCACGCGAGTCCAACCTGCTCGGCACGCGTCAGCAACGCGCTCACCGTACTATGGGACAGCCCGCAGCTGCGGGCAATCGCCCGCACGCCCAGGCCCGCCTCCCCGTGCAGGCGGAGCACCTCTTTGAGGGTACGCATGGATAGCCTCCGATTGGCCATGGATGGTTGTCTCCTCCCGTGGGCGTGCTTGCGGCACGCATTCGGGTACGCAGACGAACCATCCCCTGGTCATGGTCTATCCAGCGACGGGGCGCTCACCGTGGTCGCGACTTTTCGCAAACGGTGGTCGGCACTTTTCGCAATCAGTGGTCGCGACTTTCTGGAATCAGTGGTCGTGACTTCTCGGAATATGCATCTTGCTCCTCGGCGCTCGCCGCCACGTGCCGTGGACGCGGCTGCCGCTGCCGCGCCTTCAGCCGCTGCAGGTAGTCCCACCCCGTCTGGAAGGACACCGCGCGGCCCACACGCTGGGCCATCCACTCGCCGACCACCCGCCCGCTCCACCGTGCGCCGTCGGGGGCCGGCCCCGCCAGCGCGACGCGCAGCTCCTCCAGCTGCGCGCTCGAGAGCAACGTCGGCGTCGCCCGTACCCGCGTCTGTTGGCGGTTGACCATTCCCGCAGGTCCCTCGGCGTTGTAGCGCTTGGCCAGTTGGCCAATCCATGCCGCGCTGTATCCCGTGCTTTTGGCGATCGCGATCGCCGTCTGTCCCTGCGAGAGCAGCCAGAGGATCTGCCACCAGCTGCGTTCGACCGGCTCTTTGGCCGCCCGGTAGCGCTTCTCCAACTCGCCCGTCGTCAGCGTGGAAGCAAGGTGTATTCGTCTCATGCCTCATTCTACGACACCACCAGCCGAGTTGTTATGATACCAGAGGACGGAGCAGTCGCACTCCGCAGGCATGAAGATAGCTGGCGGCGTAAATGTCTCGAATCTCAAGTGTGTCCATCTGTAGCCCTTGTAGCTCATTCAAGGCATAAATAAAACCAGCCAAGTCGTACTGCACTTGCTGGTTCCGAGGGTGATTTGTTATTCGGTTGTCGTGTTGTTCTTACTTCATTCGTCGCTCCTCTCCTGCTCGCAGACAACAGAAATGCCCGGAAGGCCGATTGGTCTCTATGCTAAGACGGCCAGGTGAGGGCCAGAGTCACAAGTTCGGAGTGCGTTGAGATTGCTTCTATGTCTGAGGCTGGCGGGTGTCGGACGGAGAAATAGGTACATCCATACCCCCCTCCCATTATCCCGCACTTTTTTGCCCTACTTTTCAGGCTTTGTGGCACTTCTTGGGCCGTAGATTGGAATCTACGCCTCAGTAATGACCCTCACGCGGCTCCAGAAACTCAACAATATCATCGCCCATAAAAGCGGCACCGTGGTTCTACACTGCAATACATGCTTGCTTGCTACAAAGCCGGGATTCATGCGGGCAAAAGTGAGAATAGCGCCTATCACCGCTCGCAAGGCATAAACCCTGAAATATACAGGCACGAAGGGGCTTCATGGGTGAATGCCGCCTGGCTAGGAGGTGTGTAGACACAGCCGTGTCAGAATCGGGCTTTTTTCGTCCTCTCAGTGCGATTCCTGAGTAACTAGGCTAGGCTCAGCGTGTCCACGAGGTCGGTAGCTCTCGAACGCTGCCCGCACATCCGCCAGCCGCACCCAGATTAAGCCGTGACGCCTCTCGTACGGGATGCAGCCCCTCCGCCATCTCCCCCATGCCGTCTGATACGGAACGCCAACCTCCTTCGCAGCCTCGAACAATGGAATCAACTCATCTGCCAACCAACACCTCCTCCCGTTAGGAAAACAAGAATAGCCAGTGACGCAACACGCCCTGGCACCTGTTTTGAGAGCACGATTTTACTCTCTACGCACATTATAGCACATTTTGTGCCGAAATACCCCGGTCCTAGGGCTGCAGTTACAGAATACTGTACCAAAGTACAGGTATTGGTGTCCCTGCTCGCTTTGTCACCTGTCTTTGCTGAGAACACCGAGCTATAAGGTCATTCCGCGCGAGCTTGCTAGAAGCGGTAACGGACACGGCAGAGATGACTTCTTGCGAGGGAGGAACTTTGCCCCGACATGGGTTACATGTCGAACGGTGTGGGCCGCATCGAGCTATTCAGCATGCTCTCCTCAGCTGGTATCCAGTGGTCTTCGACTTCTTGGTAGACCTCGCGCAAGCAGGCAACAGCCTCATCCGGCTTGCCGCTCTTTACCAACTCGAACGCCTCTTGCGACTTCGCAACGCGCGCTTCATTGATGTCCGTGGTGAACATCCCGTACTTGCCACCGCGATTCGACTCCAACGCCAGCTCGCCCGAAGCGAGAGAGGCGCCGTCCGGGGTGAATGCCCGGAACGAAGCTCCGCGATGTCCAAGTTGTGGTGCGTCCATGTCTGTGCCTGCCTCCAGTGATTCATACCGGGCGGTGAAGGTCGTCGGTTGATGGTATGACGGGAGGCAGGCAAGCGCAAGGCTCATATCGTGGTAGTGAGTCAGGCTCTGGAGCTAGGGTCGTTGCCCAAGGCTCCCCATACGAAGGCGAGGAAGCAAACGAGGCTGATGAGGGTTAGCCCAACGATAACTGCTGCCGTGGTCGTGTCGATGTTCTGCGGGACTGGCGGCACGGATGCGTGCGAAGCCAAGGCATAGCCCATCCCGACGAAGGCGAGGATAGCGAGCGCGAGCAGTACCCAAGACGGTCGTGAACCAGAGTCAGTATTCATCTATCACGCCTCCTCAAAGCCCGTCCACCGCGCCGTCGCGGTAGGCACACCAGACGAGAGGAGTTGCAGCATATTAGGTGCCAAGTAGACGTTATGGCAACCCTGGTTCGGTGATGTGGGCGTCAGAAGCAGCTACAAGCCATCTCATAAATGGCACATAGTCTCACATCCTCAAGTCAGACTGCGATTATTCTCGTGGCCCAGCGCTGATTCCGTACCAGCCGACGCCCAGACCCGCTAACCCGATGACCAGCACGACGAAGTCCGTCCCACTCGATACAAATGCAAGCTTGAAGACGATTGCGAACAGCATGATGACGATGGCAAATAGGAGACGATTCATGGATTCTGCCGTTGTCAGCGTCCCTCTGCGGGCCCGGGCAGCAATTGCGCGGAATACGAGGACGACCGCTAGCAACAAAACAACCCACTCGACAACGAAAACGAGGGGGAGCCAATAGAAAAAGATTTGCACCGTTTACCTCCAGCTACGTCTGCCGTGCAGCAACCGTGCGGTCAGCATACGCCCGCGCGGATGTTGCCGTCAACGCCGCCTGCCACCGCCCCGAGGTGCATGAGATGACTTGTAGACCCCTTCTAATCTCCATTAGTTAAGGTTAGACTTCGGCGCATGTTGCGTCTTTGTTGCGTCTTTATAGCTTGTGGTGCTGGCGACCTTACTCCCCGTAGTTGGCGCCAGCAGCATTTTGACGGTCGAGTTGTTCTACCCCGCTCCGAAGAAGGCCAGACGGGTTGTATGCACCCGGTTCCTGTGGCGTAGGCTGGTCTTCGCGCCAGGTCCACTGATAACCGCAAGTTTGGCACCTGTAGGAGTGAAGCCGCACCTTCTTTGCGACGAGGGGAATGTGTCTCGCCGCTGCATAGATGGGCAGTGCGGCCCACGCGGCTGCCCCAAGGCACCACCAGACGATAAACCAAGTGGGGTCAACAATACCGTTGCTGTTGTTTTGGACGGCGATGACTACCGCTATTGCCCAGCAAATCGGCAATAACACGACAAATATCCACATCTCGGGGTGGTCCAAGAGGAACCGCAATCCTACCGGGTTGACCTTTGTGACCTCATTGCTCACCTGATACTCACCACACTGCGGATTGAGACAGCGAAGTTGCGCCATGCTGAGCCTCCATTCGACCGGGTTTAGCCAGGTGTCGGTGTATTTATTTGAGAGGAGTCTGCGCTACGAGTCGCACAAGTCTAACATGCATGCCTAGTTTTCGAGAGAATCCCGCATTCCCAACGAGCAGCACCTGCGGGCATCCCTCTCGCGCAACGACAGCAGAGAAGCATTGAGCACCCGCTGCCTCGCCAACGTCTGTGTGAAGTACCTGGGAACCTTGAAGGTGCACACCCTGCGGCACAAGTTCGAGCATGCGATGGAGGAAGCCCCTAGGGCGAAGGTCAGCGAGATTGAGTCACGGTTGAGACATTCCTCGCTGGCAACCACCGGCAGGTATCTGGCAGCGTTGCGGAGCGCGGAGAATCGTCACGGTGAAGCAGTAGCGTCCATGTTCGGTATCGATTGACGTTCTTGTCGTTGTTCATGCCCTGGTGATGCTGACGAGGCGTTGCCAGGGCATCGTTGTGCCTAACATCTGGACAGACGGGGTATGAAGCAAGCGTAGGTGAATGGCATGCCTGTACGCTTGGCAGTGCGGAGAGTCCTCATGCTTCGGCCCTGACGTGAAGGGGGAGAGTAGGTCGGTACTTGCCTCTCAAAGCAACAGTCAGTTTGAAACTGGTCTGACACACCGCAAAAACCGAGAAAAAATAACTGACCCTGATTGGAGACATGACCGAGCGAGCGGAGATAGCGACAATCGGGCCGGACTCCGCTCCAGGGTGCCGTGAGCTGCTACACTTCCAGGACGTACTCGTTCACCGCGCCACATGCGCACGGAACGATACGCGCATCCCGATTGTCCGCTTTGAACGTGTCTCCTTCTGCCTGCATGCCAGCGAGCGTTACTGCGGACACCTCTCTGCTCGGCTGGGCCATGCCGGTCGCGATTGCCGCGCTCACCAGGTGCAACCTGCGCGCGGGGCAACTATCCCTGTCCATCTCGCTCATGTTACTCAAGACATACTGAGTCATAGTTCCTCCACCAATGACGAGGTAAGGGTCACAACCGTGGCAGGATTACCAGTTCTGCATGTTGCGCACCAGCATGAGGCAGACAGGTGCTCACCTGACGCGAGCAGCCCTCCATTTCGGGACATTTTCTGATGGTTTTACGGCAGTTTCGTTGGGGTTATCGAGGGGTTTCTGAGTTAGGTTGCGGCAGGAGTCAAAGGATGAAGTCCCGTTGATTTCGGGAGTGGTGACTGATAGTTTATGACTAAACTATTGTGACATATCACAATACGACATTTATGCGCGGCTGCACACTTCGCCTCGTTTTCGCTTCGACTGTCCTGGCAGCAACACTACTATTGAAGTGGTAAAGTGTTAGGATAAGGGGGTGTAGCACTGTACAGTGCTACGGCTCTTTTTGGCTCGTAATGCACATCACGGCTGCTTGCCGCGGGCACCGGGAAGATATGCGCCTGACATGCACACGACTACAGCGTTGCCTGCGAGCGCATGGTTGCTCGTGCACAAGACGCATCCCAACTTGCCAGGGCCGACCATGCTTGACCGGGTTAACGACCCGGAGACACGCCACGGCTTGCCGATGACGTGGGGCATCTGCCGAACGAACGTCCGCAGGGTGCTCAGCGTTGGCGACCATCTCTTCTTCGTCGGCCACATCAAGGCCGACCCAACAGGTATCCGGTACTACCTCACCGCCCACCTCAAGGTAGGCGAACTTATCGGGCATGACGAGGCGTTCGAGCGCTTCGGGCAGCGCAAAGGCAACGTCGTCATCGAACCCGCACCGCCTGGCGTACAGGGCAAGACGGTACAACTGCCGCGCGGGCAGTACATGCACGCCTGCTGGGACCACCACCAGGACTGGGAGCACCGCATCAACATTCCCTATGTCGTTGGCGACCCCGACGACACGCAAGCCCTGCGCCCCGGCATCCCGTACCCACGCGTGGCAGCGGAATGCGGTCTCGTGCCAGCAGACGACCTCCAGAACAAGTACGGCATCCATCCCCAGCGACGCATACGTTCGGTCGAGTCGGTAGAATGCCTGCTCAAGCTCGTCAGGCATCACCCGGAGTAGGTGCCAGAACCTCTGATGACACGCCCCGTCGGACAAACTGGGCAACCTGCGCCCGCTCTACCAGCCATAGCTAGCATACGGGAGGGAAGAGATACTGTGCCCTTCCCCTCTCGCCTACTGGTTTACGGCGTACCGAATGAGATAAGCGATGACAGCCTGCTTAGAAGTCCCATCTGGCTTAGTGCCAGGATGGCGCTTCTGCACATGGCCTACGCTGTCCTTGAGCCGCGAAAGCGTGTACGGTTGCAAGGCAAGCGGTAGTTGCTCAGGGCCGTATAGGTCCAAAAGTAGGTACGGGTCGGGAGCGGCAGCCGGATTTATCTCCACATCAAGTTGGCGAATCGGCACCAGCTGAACACGCTGACTGTTCCGCCGTGGCTCTGCGGCGGTACGACGTGGGGCCATTGACTCGTAGAGTTGGCGTACATGGGCAAGGAACGATGGGTTGCGGCGCATACCTTCAAGGGCGGCTTCCGCTAGCGCAGCCCCAACGCGCTTTACGTCATCGGCACCCAGCATCTCGGCGGCTTGCTGGGCCGCAGCCGCAGCGCGTTGCGCGACGGTGAGAGGTTTGCTCTTAACTGCGGTTGACATCTGTTAGTACCTCCTTCATCAGCTTCTCGTATGCTTCGGCGGCTGCGCCCTGACGGCGCTGGATGTTGAAAATGTTGATTCGCTTGTGGTCGAACGTCTTCTGATGCGCCCGTTCAATCTGGGCATCCTCAGGGATATCGGTAGAGTAGACCTTGCTCCCGTTGGCTTGCATGATTTGGCTCATGCCCAACAGCGCTTGCTCGGCGGGAACGCCCCTCTTCGCGCGGGTGACCACAGCGCCCAAGACCTGCGCGCTGTCTTCCATCAGCGCATGCATGGTCTTGGCTGTACCGAACGCCCGGTTGAGGCCGATGACCGCCTGCGTCTCCGGAGTCGCGGGGAATAACACGCGGTGAGAAGCAGCGAGCGCCACTCGCGTGAAATGAGCCTGCGCGGGCGGTGTGTCGAGGATTATCCAGTCGAATGGTTTTCCCTCTGGAGTCTTGAGCGTACTGTCGTGGACCGCCCGCGCGAACGACAACTCGAACGCCTGCCACTGCTCCCCGCTGAGATTCAGCCGAAACAAGCGCTCGTCAGCGGAGATGAGCCAGAGCCGGTCGAAGCGCGTCTTGAGGATGAGCTTCGAGAGCGGCGTCTGGCGCATGAAGTAATCGAGTAGCGTAGTCGAGGGCGGGGCGTCGTCAGCGAGCGCGGCGGTGAGGCTCGCCTGAGCATCCATGTCCACCAGTAAGACGTTCTGCTGCTGCTTCTCACTGAACGCGAAGGCTAGGTTGAGCGCCGTGGTGGTTTTCGCAACTCCGCCCTTGTTGTTGACGATGGCAAGTACGGTGGTCTGTTCAGCAGGGAGGCGCGGAATACTCGCAGCCTCGAACAGCAGGTTGGGCGAGACGAGGGGTTGCTGCACACTCAATGTATTGGCGTCTTCGTCGGTCACCCGTGAACCGCTGAGATAGCGGATATAGCGCAAGAGCTTTGCGCTGTTCAGCAGCCGAACCTTGCCCCCGCTCGACTCGGCCACGGCATAGGCTGGTTGGGTGAAGTCGCTGGTAGTGATGAGGAAGCCCTGCGGCACCTTCTGCGCGGTCAGAGCACCAAGGAACTGGAGGACACGGGCCTTGATGATGTTAGCCGTGCTATACCGTCGTACTTCGACTTGCGCGATGACCTTCGCGTCGGGCTTGAGACGTAGTTCAAGGTCAACGTGATACTTTTGGTGATAAGGCGACACCTTGGTGACGTGATAACCCGCACAGTTGAACACGTATAGGACGAAATCCTCGAACTCAGGCCACTCAAGTGCCAGCATCCCGTCCCTGGATGGATGAAGGAAGAGTTGTTCAAGTTTGGACTTAGTCGACACGTCTGTTGTCGCTGCTATGCCCCTCCCCTTCACCGCCTAGCTGCCGTACTGTGAGTTGAATAGGCGAACTGTAGCATGGGAGCAGTGCGAAAGCAATCATGGCAACCAAGGCAGGACGGTTGGGTATGACCAGACGGAATAACGGGTTGAACGGTAGACGGCAGTTCGAGCGTCCTTGCTCGTTGTCAGTCAGTTCCATTCGTTCAGGTTGTCCAGAACGCTCCTGTCGCGCCCACTCGCGTCTCACAGGTTGTCGAGAATACTTACGTTGTTCTCTCTAGCCTGTCGGCTGGTGAGGGCTTCTAGGTAGTGTTCCGTGATAGCAACACTTCCATGGCCCATCAGCCGACTCAGCTTGTAGACATCGCCACCGGCTGCTAGATACCGCACGGCGAACGTGTGCCTGAGCGTGTGCGCGGATACCCTGACGCCGCTGAACTGGTGTGCTCCCGCACGGTCCCGCAAGGCATAGAGCGTCTTGTCTACGCCAGCCTGCGTCAGTTGCCCACGCCTGCCAAGGAGTGCATGCTGCTCTGTTGACGGTGCTTCGCGGAACGAGAACATGTAGCGATGCAGCGCCAGGCGCGACTTCTTCCCCAGCGGCACTTCGCGTTCTTTTCGTCCTTTTCCGTGGACGGTCAGCCATGCGTCGTGTGCGTGAAAATGTACGTCGCCGACGGTGAGCTTGCAGAGTTCACTCACCCGAAGACCCGTGTCCAGCAGGACGCACAGCATTGCCCTGTCTCGGTCTGGCGTCTCGGAGAACTCAAGCCCCCTGAATAGCAGCTGTATCTGGTGCGTGCTGAGGACCTGAATGACCTTCTTCTCCTTTTTCGGCATCTCCAACCTTGACGTAACCCGCTCATCGAGCCAGTCTTCGCGCACGCAGAAGTTGAGGAAGGTGCGCAGGGCGTTCACGTACCCATAGACCGAGACACCAGTTATGGGCTGCCTTGTCCTGGGGCTGATGCGCTTCTTGAGGTCAACGGCATAGCGGCGCAAGAGTGGCGTCGTCACCTGCTCAACCTCGCAAATCTCCTGCTTCGCAGCCCATGCCTGGAAGGCTGCAAGAGTTCGGCGGTAGAATCTACCAGAGTCTGGTGTAAAGTCCTTCGAGTAGAAGAACTCCGTAGCGGCGGCGTCGAGGTTCACCGAATACCAGTCCAATCTACCGCTCGCCAGCTACAAAGCCTGAAGAAATCAGGAGTCGAGTCGATGAAGATTCACGAGTACCAAGCGAAGGAGATCCTGCGCCGTTATGGCGTGCCCGTCCAGCCGGGCGTCGTCGCCACTACGCCCGGCGAGGCCGAGGCGGCCGCCCGCGAGTTCGGCGTCCCCGTCGTCGTCAAGGCTCAGGTCTACGTCGGCGGGCGCGGCAAGGCCGGTGGCGTGAAGTTCGGCGAGACCCCGGAGCAGACGCGCGAGGTGGCGGGCAAGATCCTCGGCATGGACATCAAGGGCCTCACCGTCGAGAAGGTGCTTGTCACCCCCGCAATTGACATTGCCGAGGAATATTACATCGGCATCGTCCTCGACCGCGCCAGCCAGGCCCCCGTCGTGATGGTCAGCGCAGCCGGCGGCGTGGACATCGAGCAGGTGGCTGAAGAATCGCCCGAGAAGATCATCAAACTGCCGATGGACGTGCGCTGGGGCCTGCTGCCCGAACAGGCGCGCGACCTCCTCGCCCGCGCCGGCATGCCCTCCACCGTCGTCGCCAAGGGCGGTGCCATCCTCGCCACCCTCGCCAAGGCCTACCTCGACTCCGATGCTACCCTGGCCGAGATCAACCCCCTCGCGCTCACTAAGGACGGCCAGGTGCTGGCCGCCGACGCCAAGATCCTCATAGACGACAACGCCCTGCCCCGCCAGAAAGAGTACGCCAGCTGGGCCGAGCCCGAGGAGGCGAACCCGCTGGAGTTCCAGGCTAAGGCCGAGGGCCTCACCTACGTCAAGCTCGACGGCGACGTCGGCATCATCGGCAACGGCGCCGGGCTCGTCATGACCACGCTCGACATGGTCGCGCGCGCCGGCGGCAATCCCGCCAATTTCCTCGACATCGGCGGTGGCGCCAAGGCCGAGGTGATGAAGAAGGCGCTGCTCTTCGTCGCCCGCGACCCCCAGGTCAAAGGCATCCTCGTCAACATCTTTGGCGGCATCACGCGCGGCGAAGAGGTCGCCGGCGGCATCATCCTCGCCCAGCCTGAGTTGCCTCCAGGCATGCCGATCGTCGCACGCCTCTCCGGCACCGGCGAGGCCGAGGGCCGCGCGCTACTCGCCGACGCCGGCCTCACCTGGGGCGTCGACATGCGCGACGCCGCCGAGAAGATCGTCGCCGAGATACGCGCCAAGAGCGCATGATGCCCCCCGGCATAAATGCTGGGGCCAATCTTCACCCGGGTTGTGAGCGTTGGCGCATTCAGGCATTCAGGATTCGTTGTGGCGTTCTGGCCACATTCTCCTACTGTCAACCACCCACCGGACGGGATAAGCCGTGGCCCACCCAAAGGCCGCGATGCACGAGGTATCCGAACGTGAGCATCCTCTATCACAAGGGCGACCGAGTGCTCGTCCAAGGCATGACCGGCAACGAGGGCAAATACCACACCCCGCGCATGATCGAATCCGGCGTGCGAGTCGTCGGCGGCGTCACGCCCGGCAAAGGCGGCCAGTCGCTCTTCGACGTGCCGATCTTCGACACGGTGCGCGAGGCAGTCGACCAGAGCGGCGCTGCCATCTCCTGCATCTTCGTGCCGCCCGCCGGCGCCGCCGACGCCATCATGGAGGCCGCCGAGGCCGGCATGCAGCTCGTCGTTTGCATCACCGAGAACATCCCCGTCAATGACATGACCCGCGTCGCCGCCTTCCTCAAGGAGCATCCCACGCGCCTCATCGGCCCCAACTGTCCCGGGCTGGCGACCCCCGGCGCCGGCAAGATCGGCATCATGCCGTATCAGATCATGCGCGAGGGGCGGGTCGGCTTTATCTCGCGCTCCGGCACTCTCACCTATGAGGTCGTCGCCCTGCTCACCGCCGCCGGACTCGGCCAGTCTAGCATCATTGGCATCGGCGGTGACCCTATCATCGGCACCACATTCATCGACTGCCTGCGTCAGTTCGAGGCCGACCCACAGACCGACGCCGTTGTCATGTGCGGCGAGATCGGCGGCAGCGACGAGGAGGACGCGGCGGCCTACGCCGCGACGATGTCCAAGCCGGTCGTCGGCTTCATCTCAGGTCGCACCGCCCCCGCCGGCAAGCGCATGGGCCACGCCGGCGCCATCATCTCCGGCAAGACCGGCACCGCCCAAGGCAAAGTGGACGCCCTGCTCGCCGCTGGCGTCCCCGTCGCCGACACTATCTTCGACATCCCTGACCTCACCAAACAGGTACTTGCCCGCGTCAACGGCGCCTAAATCGTAGCGCCAGGACACGCCCGTCGTCCCTCTCGCCGCGCTCGCGAGAGGGAAACCTCGTAGCACATCAAGTCTCGCTACATCGTGCGTCGTCTCTGGCTCCTTGCCCGGTGATACAATAGCAGCGCGACCTCGTGCCCGCGCACTTCCGTCCGCTCAGCATATGCACATGGACCGCTCCCACGGTCCGAAGCATCCCCGTCGCGCTTCTGGAAGGGAGGCGGCACGCGTGGAGCAGCGAGCCCCCCTCAGCTTCGGCGCCGCGCTAAAGCGTCACCGCCGCAACGCCAACCTGACGCAAGAGCAGCTTGCCGAGCAAGCGGGCTACAGCGTCAGCTACATCAGCATGCTCGAGCGTGGCGAGCGCGTCCCCGTGCACGCGACCGTCGAGCTGCTCGCCGACGCCCTCGGCCTCACCGCCGGCGAGCAATCGGCATTCGAGCTCGCTGCGCGCGAGCGCGACCTCCTCAACTCCGTGCCCGACCCTCCCCGTTTCTCTCGCCTCGTCGCGGCCTCGCCACCGCTAGCTGGCCGAGTCGCCGAGCTCGCCCGGCTAGACCGTCACCTCGCCGGCGACGGACCCCCGCTCCTCCTCCTCTCCGGCGAGCCCGGCATCGGCAAGTCGCGCCTGCTCGCAGAGGCGAAGAGGCGCGCCGACGCGTCCGCGTGGACCACCCTGTCCGGCACCGCCCAGCGTGGCAGCTCCCGCCAGCCTTATACGCCACTGCTTGAGGCCATCGAGCAACACGTGTCGGCGTTGCCAAGCGAGGCGCTTCGCCGAGTGCTGGCGGACGCGCCCTGGCTCACGCGTCTGCTGCCCGAGCTGGCCGATGCGCCACCCCAAACGTCGTGGATCCTCCCGCCCGAGCAGGAGCGTCGCCTGATCTTCACCGCCGTGGCGCGCTACCTCGCCCACATCGGCACGCACGCAGGCACGCTCCTCATCCTTGACGATCTCCAATGGGCGGGGGCCGATGCACTTGATCTGCTAGCCTCCCTGGTTCGCTCGCCCTCGTCCGCCCACCTCCGCGTGATCGGCGCCTATCGCGAAAGCGAATCCGATCCCTCGACCCCGCTTGGAGGTTTCCTCGCCGACATGGCGGCAGCAGGACTCGTCACACATCTCTCGCTCGGTCCGCTGGTGCCCGATGAGGCCAGCGCGCTCATCCGCGATACGCTACCCACCGAGCACGCGGATGGCGCGACAATCGAACGGATCGTCGCCCGCGGCGCAGGCGTTCCCTTCTTCCTCGTCAGCTTCGCCCAATCCCTCACAAGCAGTGAACCAAACGCGAGCGCAACCGTGCACGATGTGCCGTGGGATATCGTCCAGACCATCCGGCACCGCGTCTCCGCGCTCCCAGTCGAGTCGCATGAACTGCTCGAGATCGCCGCGGTCTGCGGGAGCGAGGCGTCGCGCGGGGTGCTGCACTCGGCCAGCCGCGAGATCGCGGACGAAGACGCGTCGGCCATCGCCCTCGATGCCGCCTGTCATGCGCGCCTGCTCACCGAACGGAGCGACGACCACTACGCCTTCAGTCACGAGCTGGCCCGCGACGTCGTCCTCCACGAGATTGGGCCCGCCCGACGTGCCCTTCTCCACCTCCGCATCGCGGAGGCGTTAGAGACGGCTGCCGGCGAGCGGCTTGCCGAACAGCTCGCCTACCACTTCGCGCGCGGCGGCGACGCGAAACGCGCGATCCCCTACCTTGCCCAGGCGGCCGCTCGGGCCCGTGCTATGCAGGCGTACGCCGCCGCGGCCTCGCGCTACGGCGAGCTTGCCGAGTCACTGGACAACTTCGCACGCCCACGCGAGGCGGCGGCGGCCCGCGAGCGGCTCGGCGAGGTCCTCACCGTCGCCGGCCAGTACCGCGACGCGGTTGACGCCTTGGAGTCGGCGGCTCGTGGTTTCAACGTCGCGGGCGAGCCAGCCGATGTAGACCGGGTCGCCGCGTTGATCGGCCTCGCCTATGCCGCGAGCGGCGAAGCCGTCACCGGCATCGATCGGTTGGAAGCGCTGGCCACCTCCGAACGCGCCACACCAGTCGCGCCAAAAGAGCATGCCGAGTTGTGGGACGCCCTCGCGCAGCTCTACAACGTCGGCGGCCGATATGCCGATCAATTGACAGCGACGGTGCGCGCGGCCAATCTCGCCCGCGAAACCGGCGACTCTCGCCTCCGAGCGCAGATTCAGATACGCCACGGCAATGCATTACGCATGCTAGGCAGAATGGGCGAGGCCACGGCAATCCTTGAAGAGGCGATACAGCTCTCCGCCGCCGCGAGCGATGACCAAAATCTCGCCTTCGCCCTCGAAAACGTCAGCGTCGTCTTCCTGTTGCAAGGCAAGCTCCATCAGTCCAGCGCCTATGTTCAGCGCGCGCTGGAGCTTTCGCAGCGCCTCGGCGACCCCATCGTGCTTGCCTTGATGACCCTACGCCGCGGCATGACCGCCTACGCGCTCGGCTCGTGGGACGCCGCCATGGTGGACTATGAGAGCGCCGAGGCGCGAATGCGCGAGCTCGGCGTAGCCTGGGTCTCGGCTTACACCATGATCGGCCTCGGGCAACTCCACCTGGCGCGCGGCGAGGCCGCATCAGGCTCGCGCCTCCTCGAAGGCGCGGTCGATCTCTCCAACCACAGCGGCGACCTCCAGGCCATGCGCTGGGCCCAGACCGCCCTTGCCGAGTTGGATATCCTGGAAGATCGCCCCGGCTCCGCCCGTCACCGCCTCGAACCGTTGCTCGATCGCCCCGGCCAGCAAGAAGGGCTCGTGACGTATCTCCTGCCGTACCTCGCCTGGGCCTGCGCTCGCACGGACGATGACGACGCGGCGCAAAAGTATCTCCACATGTGCGTGGAACGGGCCGAAGCCGAACAGATACACCTCGCCCTCGTGGATGCGCTACGCGTGAGGGCCCTTCTCGCGCTCGACGGCGTCCACGCACACCGCGCCGAAGCGAAGCGGGATCTGCAGCGCGCCATCGAGCTCAGCAGCGCGATGCCCTATCCATATGCCGAAGCAAAGGCGCGTTACGCCCTCGGCCTGCTCTGCCGTGCAAGCGGTGATGTCGACTCAGCGTCGTCACAATGGGAGAATGCCTCCGAAATCCTGCGCCATCTCGGCGAACGACTCTACGCGTCGAGAGTTGAGGGTGCTGGAGCTATCTGGCGGAAGCTGACGTCGCCCCGAGCTTTGCCGTGCTTCCATCAAGAGGCACCGCCCTCACTGATGCACCAAAGACTCCGGATGAAACATGACCATGCCACCTGCGCCGCCCACGCGTGCGCGACGACCTCGCACAGCGACGCCAGGTCGCACGGTTTCACGATGAAAGGCAGCTGCAGTCGTTCCAGCGCCTCGTTCACGTCTGGCGACAGCCTCGGCAGTGATGTGCCGGTCGCGACGTAAGCGTACCGCCGTCCGAGCGTCCAGTCGCCGTCGGGCTCGTGCAGCATGACGTTCCCCCATCGTGTTCGGCAGGAAGGAATCGACCAACGGCCACAAACGTCCACCGCGCGCCACGCAGCTCGTCAAGCGCCTCACGAGCGTCGAGCCCCTCGTAGACATCGTACCCTTCGTCCTCGAACAGCGTTCGCAAGGCTATGCTGGTCGCCGCATCTTCGCCAATCGGCACACGAGTCTGATTGGAGAACAGCACGACAGAGGCTCACTGAGGCCATACGCCTCGTACGGCGCTCATGCACAGCGAATCCGGCGGTATAGAATAGAATAGGGCGTGGCACTCCATGAACCTCCCAAGAAGGGACTACGATGCGAAGCGTTTCGCGCACGACGCGCGGTATCATGCATTCCCCGCTCGCCGCACTTGTGCTGACTGCAAGCCTTTTGCTCGTCGCTTGTGGGGGCGCGTCGAAGGCGGCCAGCACGGCTCCGACCGCGAGGGCGGTCACCTGCGCCGTACCCAACGATGGCAAGACCGCATTCACCAGTCCTGACGGCACCTATCGCGTGACAATCCCCTAGAGGGTGGTCAGCCTCGTGCTTCAACGCCGCCCCGTTCTCGAATGGCCTTCGCGCCACCGCGCCGGACGGCAAATACGCGGTCTACGTACTTCCCGCGCGACCGACGCGTGTTCCCGCCGGCTCCAACGGCGTGCAGCTCTTCGTGCAGAATCAGGGTCCCGCTTTCCTTAC